>CAVWRU010000006.1:0-168690 GCA_963757555.1 uncultured Alphaproteobacteria bacterium | reverse complement strand
GCGGCGATGATCGCTCGCAGGGTCGGCGCGCGCATCTGGATCGGACGCTGCCTGCGCATCGGCAACCGCGCCTGCTTCGACGTCAACGTTAATGAGTTGCGAATCCCGCGCACGAACAATCAGGCGGAAGATATCCGCAACATTACCGCGGCGATTCAGACGGCATTTCGAGACCTGGATCAGGGAAAATCCCGAACAATTCATGTGGTCGAACCGCCGATGGTTTTGAGCTCTGCATGAAGACTTAATTGCCATTGACAGTGCCTGCGCCCCACAGTCTTATCGAGGCAAAGACTTCGGGGGAAAGACCATGTCAGTCGTCCGTAGCGCCAAATTTCAGATTGGCCAGGTGGTACGCCATCGGGTCTATCCGTTTCGGGGTGTGATCTTCGACATCGACCCGAGCTTCTCAAATACCGAGGAGTGGTATCGCTCGATCCCGCAGGAGGTGCGGCCGGCCAAGGACCAGCCGTTCTATCATCTGCTCGCCGAGAACGCCGACAGCGAGTACATCGCCTATGTGTCGGAGCAGAACCTCATTCCGGACGTGTCCGACGAACCGTTGCGCCACCCGCAAGTGTCGGAGCTGTTCGAAGATCTGAGGGACGGCGTATTCCGCTACCGCTTCGTGCAGGAGCATTGAGCAGAGAAGCGCCTGGTCGCCGGGTCTAGCCCTGATGGCCCCGATCCATGTCGCGACAAAGAAAGGCCGCGCTGAAAGGGCGCGGCCTTGATGCTAAGAGCCGAAGCGCTTCGCAGCGCCCGCCCTATTGCGGCGGTGCCGCAGTCTTCGGCGGCGCGACCGTGGCGTTCGGCGCCGGGGCTGCCCCCTGGGCTTGCGCCTGGCCGCCGCCTTGCTGCTTCATCTGCTCGGCCTCGGCCGCCTTGTTGGCGAGCTCAAGCTGGCGCTGACGGAATTTCTCCATCATCTGCCGCCGGGCTTCCTCATATTTGGCGTTGTCCACCGGAGGGCCGTCATAGGTCTTGCTGAAGCCGGTGAGCGGCACGGGGAAAGCCATGGCCTTCTGCTGCATGTTCATGGCAGCGACGATCATCTGCTTGCCCTTGCGCATCTTGTCGAACATGTCCTTGGTCAGCTCCATCTGGACCTGACAGCTCGTCGGAAAGCAGACCGCATATTGCAGCTGGATCGGCTCGCCGTCGTCGATTTTGATTTGCACGCCGGCGGGCATCACCAGCGAATAGGCGGTCGGCAGCCTGACCAGCAAATGCTGCTTGTCCTCGCCCTCGATCGAGCGCACCGCGGCGGCGACCAGCACCATGCCGGTGTTGGGCTCAAGCCCCTCATGGTTGACGAGACACACCTGCTTCCCGCCGGTCTGCTCATTCTTGAGGCAAAGCTTCACCCAGGCCGAGTCTTCTGGTCCACCAGCACCGCCTGCAGCCTCAGCACCGGCAGCCGGCGCCGCAGGGACTGCCTTCGGTGCCGTGGTTTCCTGCGCCGCAGTCAAGGTCGTGCCGAGCGCCACGACACATGCCGCAAACAACGCCGATCCCGCCAACCGGCGGAACACGTTCCATCGATCCATCGACGAGTTCATAACCGACCTTTCCTCGTTACTGCGGGCCCCGATTTCGGCCGCATTGGAGCTCGGCCGTCCCCGCTTCTCTGTCCAAGGGTCAATACCCGAATTGAGGCGTAGACGTGGCTGGGTGCGGCGCTTGGAAGAGGTTTCCTGACACGCCAACCGGCGCGGCCGCGCGCTCCTTCCACTGTATTCCCGCAGGTCCTTCGCGGCCTCAGACCTTTCGGCCTTGCCGCGCCATGCTACCCTGATAACCATGCTGCAATGCGGAAGCATCTATAGCGACACGCCATCGCCTTTGAAAGCCCTTTCCTTCCTCATTTTTTGCCTGTTGTTGCTTCCGGGCAGCGGCCATTGCGCGCCGGCGTCCGGCATCGCCATGCATGGCGACCCGGCCGAGCCGGCGAGCTTCACCCATTTTCCCTACGCCAATCCCGATGCGCCGAAGGGCGGGCGGCTGGTGCTTGCCAAGCGCGGCTCTTTCGACAGCCTCAATCCGCTCATCGTCAAAGGCGTGAGCGCCGAAGGCGTGCGCGACTATGTCTATGAGAGCCTGCTTGCACGGGCTTATGACGAGCCCTTCACGCTTTATGGGCTGATCGCCGAGAAGGTCGAGACGCCGGAGGATCGGAGCTGGGTCGAGTTCACCTTGAATCCGGCGGCGAAGTTCTCGGACGGCACCCCGATCACGGCGGACGACGTGATTTTCTCGCAGGCACTGCTGCGCGATCACGGGCGTCCCAACCACCGCTCCTACTATCAGAAGGTGTCCAAGGTGGAGAAGACCGGCGACCGCAAGGTGAAGTTCACCTTCGACGGGAGCGGCGACCGCGAGATGCCGCTGATCATGGGCTTGATGCCGGTGCTGCCGCGCCATCTGATCGATCCTGAGACCTTCGAGAAGACAAGCTTCGTTCCGCCGATTGGCAGCGGTCCTTATCTCGTCGATCAGGTGAAGCCCGGCGCGAGCATCACTTTCAAGCGCGATCCGAACTATTGGGGTGCCAAGCTTCCCGTCAATCGCGGCCTCTACAATTTCGACGAGATCCGCTTCGACTATTACCGGGACGCCGGGAGCCTGTTCGAAGCTTTCAAGGCCGGCGCCATCGATCTGCTGTCGGACGACGATCCCACGCGCTGGACGGAGGGCTACGATATCCCGGCGGTGCGCGATGGCGGCATCGTCAAGGAGGAATTTCCGTTGGGGGTGCCTGCCGGCATGTCGGCGCTCGTGTTCAACACGCGGCGGCCGCTCTTCGCCGACGCCCGCGTGCGCCAGGCGCTGATCAAGCTTTTCGACTTCGAATGGATCAACCGCACGCTCTATCACAGCCAGTATGCGCGGACGGAAAGCTATTTCGCGCGCTCCGAGCTATCCTCGCATGGCTGTCCGGCCGATGAGCGCGAGAAGGCGCTGCTTGCGCCCTACGAAAGCGAGGTCAAGCCTGCGATCATGGACGGCACCTTCTCCTTTCCGGTAAGCGACGGCTCCGGCGAGAACCGCACCGGACGCATCGCGGCACTCGCGCTGCTCGAGCAGGCCGGCTACCGACAGGAGAATGGCAAGCTCCGCGATAAATCGGGCCAGCCTGTTACCTTCGAGATCCTCGCCGCCACCAGGGCGGAGGAACGGCTCCTGCTCACCTATGCCCGCGCCTTGAGGCAGGTCGGCATCGACGTTCAGATCCGTCAGGTGGATTCGGCTCAGTATGAGCGGCGCAAGCTGACCTTTGATTTCGACATGATCCAATACGATTGGCCGGTGTCGCTCTCGCCAGGCAACGAGCAGTCCTTCCGCTGGGGCAGCGACGCCGCAGCGACCGAGGGCACCTACAATTATGCGGGCGTGAAAAGCGCGGGCGTCGACGCCATGATCAAGGCGCTGCTGGAGGCCAACGACAGCGAGGGATTCGGGGCGGCGGTGCGGGCCCTGGATCGTCTCCTATTGTCCGGCGACTACGTCGTGCCCTTGTTCTATCTGCCGAAGCAATGGCTCGCGCATTGGAACAAGCTCAGGCGTCCGCCCGACACGCCGATCTACGGCTATGAGCTCGACACCTGGTGGGTGGCGCCGCAGTAATGCCTACGCCGCCTTCTTTACCTGTCCGGCGATCTCCACCAGGCGGCGCAGCAGGTCGCGGGTGCCGGCAAGCCTCTCCTCCGGCGTCTCCCAATCGGCGTAGTAGATCAGCCGATGGTCAGGCTGAAGCTTTACGCCGGTCCCCTCCTCGCGGATGAAGGCAATGAGGCCTTCAGGATTGGCGAAACTCTTGTTGCGGAAGGCGACGACCGCGCCCTTTGGCCCGGCATCGATCTGCTCGACCCCGGCCTGGCGGCAGAGCGCCTTGATCTCGACGATGTCGAGCAGATGCCTCACCTCTTCCGGCAGCGGCCCGAAGCGGTCGATCAGCTCGGCGGCGAAGGCCTCGATGTCGTCGTGGCTTTCGACAGCCGCGAGCCGCCGATAGAGCGCCAAGCCGCACCTGCAGATCGGGCACGTAATCTTCGGGGATCAGCACCGACGCGCCGAGATTGATCTGCGGCGACCATTGGTCCTCGATCTCGGCCCCCTCGCCCGCCCTTCAGCGCCATCACCGCCTCTTCCAGCATCGACTGGTAGAGCTCGAAGCCGACTTCGCGGATATGGCCCGACTGCTCCTCGCCGAGCAGATTGCCGGCGCCGCGGATGTCCAGATCGTGGCTCGCCAGCATGAAGCCGGCGCCGAGCGTGTCGAGCGATTGCAGCACTTTCAGCCGCTTCTCGGCGGCAGGCGTGAGCCGCGCATCGGCGGGGATGGTGAGATAGGCGTAGGCGCGGACCTTGGAGCGGCCGACGCGCCCGCGCAGCTGATAAAGCTGGGCGAGCCCGAACATGTCGGCGCGGTGCACGATCAGCGTGTTGGCGGTGGGGATGTCGAGGCCGGATTCGACGATCGTGGTCGAGAGCAGCACGTCATATTGGCGGTCGTAGAAGGCGTTCATCACCGTCGTCGAGCTCGCGCGGCGCCATCTGGCCGTGGGCGACGACGCACCTTCACCTCCGGCACCTGCTCCTGCAGGAATGCTGCGGCTTCGGCGAGGTCGGCGATGCGCGGCACGACATAGAAGCTCTGGCCGCCGCGATAATGCTCGCGCAGCAGCGCCTCGCGCACGATCACCGGATCGAACGGCGTCACGATAGGTGCGCACGGCGAGGCGGTCGACCGGCGGGGTGGCGATCAGCGACATCTCGCGCACGCCGGACAGCGCGAGCTGCAGCGTGCGCGGGATGGGCGTCGCGGTCAGCGTCAGCACGTGCACGTCGCTCGCGCAGCTGCTTCAGCCGCTCCTTGTGCTGCACGCCGAAATGCTGCTCCTCGTCGACGATCAGCAGCCCGAGATTGCGCGAACTCGATGGCCTTGGCGAGCAGCGCATGGGTGCCGATGACGATGTCGATGTCGCCGCTCGTCGATGCCCTTCTTCGCCTCGGCCTCCTTGCCGGCGACGAGGCGCGAAGCTTGCGCGATCTTCACCGGCAGCCCGCGAAGCGCTCGCGTGAAGGTGTTGAAATGCTGGCGGGCCAGCAGCGTGGTCGGCACGACCACCGCCACCTGCTTGCCCGGCATCGCGCCGCGAAGGCCGCGCGCAATGCCACCTCGGTCTTGCCGAAGCCGACATCGCCGCAGATCAGCCGGTCCATCGGCCGGCCGCTGGCAGATCGTCGATCACGTCGTCGATGGCGCGTGTCCTGGTCCTCGGTCTCCTCATAGGGGAAGCGGGCGGAGAATTCGTCATAGAGGCCGTCGGGCGGGGTCGATCACCGGCGCCGGCGCAGCTCGCGCTCGGCGGCGACCTTGATCAGCTTCTCGGCGATCTCGCGGATGCGCTTCTTCAGCCGCGCCTTGCGCGACTGCCAGGCCGACGCCGCCGAGCCTGTCGAGCTGCACGCCCGACTCGTCCGAGCCGTAGCGCGCTCAGCATCTCGATATTCTCGACCGGCAGGTAGAGCTTGTCGCCGCCCTGATATTCACCTCGAGGCAATCGTGCGGCGCGCCGGCGGCCTCGAGGTGCGTGAGGCCGCGAAGCGGCCGATGCCGTGCTCGGCGTGGACGACGAGGTCGCCGGGCGAGACTCGACACTTCGGTGAGCACGTCGCGCCGCTCTTGGCGCCGCGTGCGGCCGCACCAGCCGGTCGCCGAGAATGTCCTGCTCGCCGATGACGGCAACGTCCGGCGCCTCGAAGCCGGTCTCGAGCGGCAGCACGGCGAATCGTCGCCGTCGGCGGCGCCGCCAGATCTTCTTGCCAGTGTCGACACGAAGTGTCCGCCGATGCCGTGCTCGGCGAGGAGGGTGGCGAGGCGCTCCTTGGCGCCTTTGCTCCAGCAGGCGACGAGCACGCGCTTGCCTTCGCCTTGGAGCGTGCCGGCATGAGCGACCACGGCGTCGAACACGTTGCCGCCTTCGCGCTGGCGCTCGGCGGCGAAGGATCGCCCTTGTCTCCCGCCGAAGGACACCACATTGGCGTCGCGCGCGGCGTCGGGATGCTCGAACGGATCGAGCAGATCGTGTGCCGCCCGCGCATCGACGTCTGCCACTCGCTCTTCGGTGAGGAACAGGCTTTCCGGCGGCACGGGATTGTAGGGCGGCGCGCCGAAAGCCTTGCGCTCGAGCGCCTGCTCGCGAGCCGCGTAATGTCCTCTGACCTGCTCCAGCCGCTTGGCGCGCGCGTCGTCGTCGAGCGCTCGAAGGCGACGACGGCGTTCGGCAGATAGTCGAACAGAGTCTCAAGGCGCTCATGGAACAAAGGCAGCCAGTGTTCCATGCCCTGATGTTGGCGGCCGGCCGAGATCGACTCATATAGCGGGTCGTCGCCCCGCACCGGACCGAACAGCTCCACATAGCGTGAGCGGAATCGTTCCGCGCGGCCTCGGTCAACGGCGCTTCGCTCATGGGGAGCAGCGTGATGGCATCGAGGCGGGCGAGCGTGCGTTGAGTCTCCGGATCGAAGGCGCGGATCGACTCCAGAGTGTCGCCGAAGAAATCGAGGCGGACTGGGCTCGCGCCCGGCGGATAGAAGTCGAGGATGCCGCCCCTCACCGCGTATTGGCCAGGCTCGATCACGGTGCCGGCGCGGCCATAGCCACATGCTCCAGCCGCTCGACAAATCGGCCATGCTGACCGCGTTTCCCGGAGCAAGAGGCTGCATCGAGCGGCAAAGATTTCGTGGCTCGGCACGCGCTGCAACACGGCGTTGACCGTGGTGAGCACGATCAGAGGTGTTTCGTCGTCGCCGCCGCGGTGTTCGGCAAGCTCGGCGAGTGTGGCTACACGGCTGGCGATGATTTCGGCATTTGGCGCCACCCGGTCATAAGGAACACCGTCCCAGGCGGGGAAGCTCAAGCGCTTCACTTCGGGAGCAAAAAAGGCAAGCGCATCTTCCAGCGTCGCGAGCCGCTGGCCGTCGCGGGCGATATGCAGGATCGGCTTGCCGGCGTTACCGGCCGCCTCGCTCGCGAGATGGCGCGCGAGCGTGCCAAGCACCGCGGCGTCGAGCCCCTCAGGCACGCCGCTGGCGATCGCCGCGCCGCGGTCGAGCAGCCGCGCGACGGGCAGGCTTGGCGATGTCGACGTTTCGTCCATGGACAGTGGTTAGCAGCTTTTGATGCGGCCTAGCACGATCCCGTGAAAGCAGCGCAAATGCCGCATCAGAGAGTCGAGGTCTGGCGCGCCCAACGAATTCCCCTCGAACAGGCTCAACGCGATGTCCGGATCGGGGCATTCAATGAGACGCTCCATGACGCTGATTTCGATGGCGGTCATGGTCGCGATTCTCCGCTCGGCGAAGCGGCCGAGCAGGAAATCCAACTCCTTGCTGCCGCGATGGGTTGCTCGGTAGAGGGCGCGGCGGCGGCGCATGGCAAGATCGCTCGGCATAAGGCCGACGGGTCAGAGCGGACAGGCCGCGCGCCTGTCAAGCAGCGCGGAAAGTTGAAATTGCGAAGCCGATCACCCCTCACCCTTCCCGCCATGCGACTTGCGCATGCGCCGCTCAAGAGCGTCGCGCGAAGATCGCGGCGGAAAGCCCTCTCCCACGAGGAGAGAGGGCTATCAATTGGCCGCACCAGTCCCCCCTCCCCTCGCGGGAGGCGTGGCTCGACGCTTTTTAGCGGCGAGCAAGGTGAGGGGGATGGTCAATGCGAGAAAGCTGCGGCTTGTCGTTCTTCCCCATCTGCTTGATGTTCGGCGCATGCGGCCAACCTGTTAGCCCCATTATTCGCCCCGGCGCGCAGCCTCAAAGGCGTCGGGCCGCGCATTGAGGGCATGCTGAACAAGCTCGTGGCGCCTCGCCACCAATCGGCCCATGCCAGAGTGCTCGACCTCCTCTGGCATCTGCCGCAAGGCGTAGTCGACCGGCAGCTGACGCCGGGAATCGCCGACGCCCGAGTGGGCGAGCTCACGACGCTCGAAGTCACCGTGATCGAGCATCGAGGAGGCGGTCGGCGCCGCGCTTCGGCGCCCCTTACCGGGTGCTGGTGGAGGATTTTCCGGCGCGCTCGAGCTCGTCTATTTCAATGCAGACCCGGGTTATCTCAAGCGCCTGCTGCCGGAAGGAAGCCGGCGGCTGATCTCGGGCAAGCTCGAATCCTATGACGGCTGGCTGCAGATGCCGCATCCCGACCACGTCGTCGCGGTCGATGCTGAGAACGGCGGCGGGCAAAGCTGCCCGTGCTCGAGCCTATTTATCCGCTCACCGCCGGCCTCACCAATACCAGCCTGCGCAAGGTCATTGCCCAGGCGCTCGAACGCCTGCCTTCCCTCCCCGAATGGATCGACAAGGCATGGCGCGAGCAGAATGCCTGGCCGAGCTTCGCCGATGCGCTTCGCCGCATGCATTCACCCGAAGCAAGCGCCGATCTCGAGCTCTCCTCGCCGGCGCGACTGCGGCTTGCCTATGACGAGCTGCTCGCCAATCAGCTTGCGCTCGCCGTGATCCGCCAGCGCTTGCGCCGCAGCGCCGGACGGAGTCTTGCCGCTTCCGGTAAATTGCGTCAGGCGATCCTCGCCGATCTTCCGTTCAAGCTCACCGGCGCGCAAAACAGGGCGCTCTCGGAGATCGACGCCGATCTCGCCGATCCGCACCGGATGCTGCGCCTTCTGCAAGGCGATGTCGGCAGCGGCAAGACCGTCGTCGCCCTTCTTGCCATGGCGACCGCGGTCGAGGCAGGAGCGCAAGCCGCGCTGATGGCGCCGACCGAGCTGCTCGCGCGCCAGCATCTCAAGACCATTGAGACCTTCGCTCTCCGCGGCGGGCTTCGCGTTGCCCTTCTCACCGGCCGCGAGAAGGGCCGCGAGCGCGAGGCGATCCTTTCCGCGCTCCTCGAGGTCGCATCGACATCCTGATCGGCACCCATGCGCTGTTTCAGGAACCTGTCGAGTTCCGCGATCTCGCGCTCGTGGTGATCGACGAGCAGCACAGATTTGGCGTGCATCAGCGGCTGGCGCTGCAAGAGAAGGGAGCGGGGCGCGGCGCCGAGCTCCTGGTGATGACCGCGACCCCCATCCCGCGCACGCTGCTCCTCACCAGCTACGGCGACATGGATGTGTCGCGCCTCGACGAGAAGCCTCCAGGGCGGAAGCCGATTGAGACCAGCGCTATCGCCGAGCGAGCGGCAGGAAGAGGTGGTAGAGGGTCTCGCCCGCGCCGTCGACAAGGGCGCGCAAATCTATTGGGTGTGCCCGCTCGTGGCCGAATCCGAGGTGCTCGACATTGCCGCGGCGGAGGAGCGCCATGCCGAGCTCAAGACGCGCTTCGGCGATAAGGTCGGCCTGGTGCATGGCCGACTCTCCGGCAAGGAGAAGGATCGCGTCATGGCGGCGTTCGCCGCGGGCGATCTTTCCGTTCTGGTCGTCCACCACGGTGATCGAGGTCGGCGTCGATGTGCCCAATGCCAGCATCATGGTCATCGAGCACGCCGAGCGCTTCGGACTGGCCCAGCTGCATCAGCTGAGAGGCCGCGTCGGCCGCGGCGCGGCGCAGTCCTCATGCATCCTGCTCTACCGCAAGCCTCTCTCGGAGGCGGCGCAGACGCGGCTCAATGTGATGCGGCGACACCGAGGACGGCTTCATCATCGCCGAGGAGGATTTGAAGCTTCGCGGCGGCGGCGAGGTGTTGGGCACGCGGCAAAGCGGTTTGCCGGAGTTTCGCTTGGCGCGTTTGCCTGAGGACGAAGCGCTGCTGCAAGCGGCGCGCGACGAGGCGCGGCTCGTGCTCGCCCGCGACCCAGAGCTCAAGGATCCGCGCGCGGAAAATCTCCGACTGCTGCTTTATCTCTTCGAGCGCGACGACGCGATCAAGCTGATGCGCGCGGGATAGGCCGACCTGCTTCCCTGGTGGCCTCACCACCTGGTGACCGTATGGCGGAAAGGGCCATCGCGGTCTACAATGCAGGGTAGCAATAAGAGTGAAGACACCCCGGTTGGTGGGAGGAACTTTCAGAGATGTAAAGATGGGAATGGCAGATGCATAACGTCGACCTCAGCGGCAACGTCACGGTCTATGGACAGGAGATGTGCTACTGGTGCGGTGCGGCCAGCGCTCAGATGTCGCGAAACGGCTATCCCAATCCGGCTGACCGCGCCTATTACACGCAGAACTCACTCTGGAATACGATCCAGACCTATAACAGCACGCTTCCACAGGACACCAACTGGGCCACGGACCCCCACGGTCTCGTCGGCTGCCTGCAAAACCTCGCCAACCCCGCAGGTGTTCATTGGGCCGAGTTTGCCAATGCGAGCCGCGACGCGGCGCTTTTTTTCATGCTGTATTGGATGAACATCAGGCACTACCCGTCGCCGGTGCTCATTAACGAAGGCGGGCATTGGGTAGTGGTGGTCGGCTGGGAAACCAACATCCAGCCTACGAGCGGCAGCAGTCCCACGCTGCAGCAGATCCATTACTTCGATCCTGAGCCTCATAATGTGGGTACCGACACGACGATGACGGCAGCCCAATGGTATGCCGGCCCGTGGAACGGCGCGGTAATCTATAGCGGGAGTTGGCTCAACAAATACGTCGCCATAGTCGAGCCGCCAAAGGTCAATGGAAAAGCTCACATAAAGATGGTGAAGCGGACAGGGCAGAAATTGCTGACCCCTAGGCAGGCGGTTGCAGCGGCGCGCCTCGCCATCGCAGAGCAGCGGCTCGCCGAGCGGCCGAAATACAGCCTACTTGCCAGCGAGACGGTGTCGACCCACCTACCGTTGCTAGTGCGGGATCAGCGCGCAGGAACGCGCGCGAAGCAGGTACCGCAATATTACATAGTCCCCTTCGGGGTTCCTGGCGAACGGGCTGATCGCGGCGGATCGCTGGTGCAGTAGTCGTTTACTCGTCAATGCTTATAGCGGAGCCTTTGAAGAGGTCACGACGTTCGGTCGGCCCATCCACTATCTCACCCGCGAAGAAGCCCTCGATGCGGTTGCCACCGCGATGCATGTGGAGCCCGAAAGGCTGAGGAATGCCGATGCGACCCTGATGTTCCAGCCAGGCGACATCAGCCACATTCGAACCTACCCCTTCTGGCAGGTGAAGGTCGGACGCCGCGTCCTCTACGTGGATCAGCTTGGTGCCATCTACGGTAAATTCCTGCCGAGCATCCCGGGAGATTGACCGAAACAAGGGATGCTTCAGTCTAGCGGGTAGCTCAAACGGGCTCTTTCGCGGGCAGAGGTTTGTTGGCCTTGGCTTCCTCGGCGAGCTTCTGCAGCGCGTCCTGCGGCGGGGCCACCAGCCCGGCGGATACCACGAGCTTGGCGCCGTCCTCGATGGCCATGTCGAGCAGGATGACGTCCTTTGCCGGCATGAACACCACGAAGCCGGTGGTGGGATTGGGGGCGTTCGGCATGAACACGGTCATCAACGCCTCGCCGTTTCCGACTTTCTCCCGCACTTCAGACGGCGGATCGCTGGAGACGAAAACGAGTGCATAGAGCCCGCGCCGGGGAAACTCGATGAGCCCGACGCGCTTGAATGAGTGACCTGTCTTGGAGAACACCGTTTCGAAGATCTGCTTGAGCAGCCGGTAGACACCGCGCACCACCGGCATGCGGTCGAGCATCATCTCGCCGTAGCTCACGATAGTTCGCCCGAACAGATTGGCGGTCAGCGCGCCGACCACCATCAGTCCGAGAATGCCGACGATAAGCCCGACGCCAGGCACGTTGAACGGCAAATAATGCTCGGGCAGATATTCCAGCGGGATGATCGGCTTCACCCACGTGTCGACGAGATTGATGAACCACCAGACCACGTAGACGGTGATGGCGACGGGCCCGACGACGATGAGGCCGGTCAGGAAGTAGCCGCGCAGCCGCGCGCCAACATGCGAGGAGCCCGGCCCCTCACCGGCGGCAACGAGCTGTCGCAGCCTGTCCTCCTCCGCCGAGGCTTCGCTTTTCGGCGCGGGGGCGGGGTCCTTGGTGGCGTTCATGCGGTCTCGTTAGATGTGGCGGCGTGCGAAGGGCTGACCGACGCTGAGAGATATTGCTTACGCTACTGCGACACTCGCCCGCGCCTTAAGGCTCACGCAGGATCAACGCGCACGCGGAGTTCAGGTTCTAGGGGTTGACGAGAAAGCAGTCGACTCCGCTTCGCTTCAGCGCGTTGCAGAGCTTAAGGCTTTCCGCCTTGTCCGGGAAGGGTCCGATCTGCAGTCGATAGAAGGTGCCGAGATTGCCCATGTCGGTCTTCTCGATGCTCGGCTCCAGGGCCGCGATTTGCTGATTCTGCTTGGCGACGGTTTTCCACAGCGCCATCGCCTCGGCTTCCGAGCGCGTCGGGCTGAGTTGCAACCGGTAGTTCCCGCCACCTGCCGCCGCCACCGGCGCATTGGGGCTTGCGGTCGCCACGCGGGTTTCGGGAGGCGTAGCGGTAGCTTGGGTCTGCGTCGTCCAGGATGAAGGCGCAGCCGCGGCGGTTGCTTGTGGCGGTGGCGCCGGCGCCGGGGCCGGCGCGGGTTCGCTGGAGTTGCCTCTGACCGAGCCCCACCAACGGGATAGGCGATTGCCGCTTGAGGGAGGACTCTCGGACGCTTCGCCCTGCGTGGTGGTCCAGGAGCTTGGACTTGCCGCCTCGGTGTTGCGCGGCGGCGGTGGCAGCGGCGTTTGCTGAGCGGCCGAGGCGACCGTGCTCGTCCGTCCGCCTTCCGGCTTCACCTCGGTGGCGAAGGCGGAGATCGAACCGGCGTCGACGCTCGTGCCGCCGTTGCTGGCGACAAGGTTGTCGACTTCGCCGCTGCTGCCGCTCTTGCGGGCGGAGGCAAGCTCGGCGTCAGCCTCGTTGCTCAAGCCTGCGGCCTTGTAGGCAAGGCTCCGATTGACCATGGCCACGGTGCGCTCCGACGGCGAAAGCCCGAGCCACACCGCCGCGCCGAGATCGGCGATGGCGCGGGTATGCTGACCAAGCTTCTGATAAGCGAGGCCGCGGAAATAGAGCGCCTTGGCGGCGTCGCTCGGGGCGACCTTGTCGCCTTGCAGGACCGAGGTCATCTGGCGGACGGTCGAGTCGTACTTGCCGGCGGCGAAAGTGGCGGCGCCGCTGCTCAAGGTCCCTTCTTGGGCCTGCGCCGGGGTTAGGAAACCAAGGTTCGCAACAGCCACCAGCGCTCCCAGCAGGAGCAGGCGCCGGCGGGGGCGCTTGCCTGACATCGGGCCGCGCAGGAGGGAGCGTTTCCGATGCACCGCCATTTCCTTGCTGAAACAAAGAAATCGGGCAAATCCGAGGCCCTTAGCCTATTCCACAGTCACGGATTTTGCCAGGTTTCTGGGCTGGTCGACGTCGGTGCCCATGAACACCGCCGTGTGGTAGGCGATGAGCTGGACCGGCAAGGCATAGACGAGGGGCGTCACGAAGCGGTGCAGCGGCGGCACCGAGAGGTGGGTATGGAGCGCGCAGCCGACGCTTGCCGCATCGGCGTCGCTGACCAGCACGATCTGCCCGCCGCGCGCGGCGACTTCCTGCATGTTCGACACGGTCTTCTCGAAGAGATCGTCACGCGGGGCGATGACGATGACCGGCATCTTTTCGTCGATCAGCGCGATCGGCCCGTGCTTCAGCTCGCCTGCGGCGTAGCCCTCGGCATGGATGTAAGAGATCTCCTTCAGCTTGAGCGCGCCTTCGAGCGCGATCGGATAGCTCTGGCCGCGGCCGAGATAGAGCACGTCGCGGGCCCGCGACAGGCTATGGGCGAGCGTCTCGTAGGGCTTCTCGTCTCGGAGCACGGTCGCCATGTGGCGCGGGACTTCAGCGAGCGCTTGGACGAGCTCGGACTCGAGCGCTTCGTCGATATGCCCCCTCGCCTTGCCGGCGACGATGGCGAGGCAGGCCAGAGCGGTGAGCTGGCAGGTGAAGGCCTTGGTCGAGGCGACACCGATCTCAGGTCCCGCCAGCGTCGGGATGATCGCATCGGATTCGCGCGCGATGGAGGATTCCCGCACATTGACGATGGAGAGCACGCTCTGGCTCTGCTCGCGGCAGTGGCGCAAGGTGGCGAGCGTGTCCGCCGTCTCGCCCGACTGCGAGATGAACAAAGCGGCGCCGCCAGGATCCAAGCCGCCTTGGCGGTAGCGCATCTCCGAGGCGATATCGACGTCGACAGGAAGCCTCGCCCAGCGCTCGAACCAATATTTGGCGACAAGCCCGGCATAGAACGCCGTGCCGCAGGCGGAGATGGCGAGCCGGTTCAGCTTGGCAAAGTCGAAGGGAAGCTCCGGCGCTTCGATGCGTGCCGAAGACAGGTCGACGGTGCTCGCCAGGGTGTGGCCTACGACCTCGGGCTGCTCGTAGATCTCCTTGGCCATGAAATGGCGGTGGTTGCCCTTGTCGACCAGAAGCGCGGTGGCAAGCGAGCGGGCGATGGGCCGTGTCACTGCGTTGCCCTTCCGGTCGCGGATGGCCACGCCCTCGCGGGTCAGCACCGCCCAGTCACCGTCCTCGAGATAGCAGACCTCGTCGGTGAAGGGCGCGAGCGCGAGCGCATCGGAGCCGACGAACATCTCGCCCTTGCCGAAGCCGATGGCAAGCGGGCTGCCCTGGCGCGCCACGATCATGAGATCGTTGTGGCCGCGGAAGATCATGGCGAGGGCAAAGGCGCCCTCGAGGTGCTGCAGGGTGTGATAGACGGCGCGCACCGGATCGTTGCCGGCCCGTAGCTCGCGGGTGATGAGATGAGCGATCACCTCGGTATCGGTGTCGCTGGTGAAGACCGCACCTTGCTTGACGAGCTCCTCCTTCAGCTCGCGGTAATTCTCGATGATGCCGTTGTGCACGACCGAGACGTCGTCGGTCATGTGGGGATGGGCGTTGGCTTCCGTCGGCTTGCCGTGCGTGGCCCAGCGGGTGTGGCCGATGCCGGTCTCGCCGAGAAGCGGTGATGAGTTTAGCCGTGCTTCGAGATTGCGCAGCTTGCCTTCGGCGCGACGGCGGCCGAGCGTGCCGTTCTCCACCGTGGCGACGCCGGCGGAATCGTAGCCGCGATATTCCAGCCGCTTCAACGCATCCACAAGCTGGCCGGCGACCGGCCCTTTGCCGAGGACGCCAACGATGCCGCACATCAGTCGTTGACTCCGATTCTCAGCCATCAGGCTTACCTACCTAAGGCAAAAGCGGCGGCAATTCATATGCTGTAACCCTTTATTTCCGACCAAGCCGCTTGCGGAAGCGCGCCGCCCAGCCCGGGCGCTCCTCCTGGGGGGCGCGGGTGAGGGCCAGGGCGTCCGGCGCAACATCCTTGGAGATGACGCTGCCGGAGCCGATATAGGCGCCCTCCCCGATCTTGACCGGGGCCACGAGCGAGCTGTTTGAGCCGATGAACGCGCCGGCGCCGATCTCGGTGCGATGCTTGGCGATGCCGTCATAGTTGCAGGTGATGGTGCCGGCGCCGATATTGGCGCGCGCGCCGACGCTGGTGTCGCCGATATAGGTGAGATGGGGGACCTTGGCGCCTTCGCCGACCTGCGACTTCTTGATCTCAACGAAATTGCCGACCTTGGTGTTCGGCCCGAGTTCGGCGCCTGGCCTCAGCCTGGCAAAGGGACCCACTTCCGCGCCCGCTCCGATCTGCGCCGCCACGACGTGGCAGAAGCCATGAATGGTGACGCCGTCCTCGACGATCACGCCGGGGCCGAAGAAAACGTTCGGCTCGATGACCACGTCCCTGCCGATCTTGGTGTCATGGCTGAGAAACACCGTCTCTGGCGCGACGAACGTGGCGCCTTGCGCCATGGCCTTGGCGCGCAGCCTCTGTTGCATGGCGGCCTCGGCTTGCGCGAGCTCGGCGCGGGAATTCACGCCGAGCACTTCGTCGGCATCGCCGCGCACCATGCGCGTGTCGAGCCCGTCGGCGCGGGCAAGCGCCACGGCATCGGTGAGGTAGAACTCCCCCTTGGCGTTGGCACTGCCGATGCGGGCAAGAAGATCCGTCAGGACCTTGCCGCTGCTGAATCCCATGATGCCCGAGTTGCAAAGCGTGAGCGCGCGCTCTTCGGCGCTTGCATCCTTGTCCTCGCGAATGCCCAGGAGCTTCCCGCGCGCATCGAGCAGCATGCGGCCGTAGCCGGTGGGGTCCCGTGTCTCGAAGCCGATCACCACGACATCGGCGCCGTCCTTGAGCTCCTGCCTGAGACGCCCGATCGTCTCGGGCCGGAGCAGAGGCGTATCTCCGTAGAGAACGATCACCGGGCCGGCGAAACGGGCAAAACCCGCTTGCGCCGCCTTGACCGCATCCGCGGTTCCAAGCTGCTCGGGCTGCACGAAGACCGGAAGGTTGGGATCGAGGCTGCGAGCGACATGCGCCACCTCTGCCATGGCGGAACCCACAACCACGCAGATCTTGTCGACCGAAGCCGCCTTGGCCGCGGCCAGCACATGGACGAGCAACGGTGCCCCGGCAAGCGCATGCATCACCTTGGGGATGTCCGACTTCATCCTGGTGCCCTTGCCCGCGGCAAGGACGATGGCGAGAGCAGAGTTCTGGGTCATGCCTCTTCGATCACCGATCGGGGCCTGTCTAACGGAAAGAGGGAGCGAGAGCCATAAGCGGAGATAGCACGACAAGATTACGCGGAAATTGACCGGGAAAGCAGAGCGAGTAATCTCTGCTCCCGGCTGGCGGCACGCGGCGGGAGCCACATTGCCGGCACTTTTCGGCGTAGACTCGGGCGCAAGGAGGCGGATCCATGGCCGGTCGGAGCGGAGGACGCAACTGGGTCCCCGGGCTGTTCGCAGCCTTCTGGATCTTGCTCGCCGTTTTTTCGGCCGCCTATCTCTTCCGCATCATCACCGAGCCGCAGGCGAACCGTGAGACGGCATCGGCCAGCACCGCCGCGCCTGCGACCTCCTCGGCGCCACTTGCGCCCTCATCGCTGCCGACCGACCAGGCTCAAACCTTGGTCCAAGCAAATGAAGCCAAGGACCAGGAGATCGGCCAGCTCAAGGCAGAGGTGCGCGATTTGTCCGGCCAAGTCACCGAGCTCAGCAACCGGCTGAAGCCGCTGGAAAAGGTGTTGGGGCCGGTGGCGGCACTGCCAAGCTCGACCGCCGTCACCACCTCGCCGCCATCGCCGGAGCCGGTGAACCCTTCGGTGGCGGAACCGGCACCTCCTCCCTCGGCTGCTGCGGCCGAACCCAAGCCGGCCAGCCAGCCGAAGCAGACGCCTGCCGCCGAGGCAACACGGAACCCGCCCGAGGACAACACAACGCCTGATCAGGAGTCGAACGACACTGCCGGTCCGGCGACCAGCGAGGAACCCTCTCAATCGACAGAGACGGCAAATCTCACCCCTTCATCGATCCCGCCGGGCACCACGCGCTTCGGCATCGAGATTGGCAGCGTCGCCAAGCAGGATGAGATCAGGCCGATGTGGCGCAGTCTCCTGACCGATCACGCCGCCTTGGTCGCGGGTCTCCAGGCGCGGCGCGTCATAGCGCCCGACAAGAAATGGAGACTGATCGCCGGCCCATTCTCCAGCGCTGCCGAGGCGATGCAGGCCTGCGGTTTGTTCAAGAAGGCGGACATGCCTTGCGAGGCGACCGTGTTCGCGGGCGATCCGTTCTAGACCTTCCGGATTTACCACCTCATCAAGAACGCCAGCCCTAAAGGTCTTCTGCGTTGAACGTGTCGCATTGGCGCAGATCGCCAGTCTGGTAACCGCGCTTGAACCAGCGCACGCGCTGGGCCGAAGAACCGTGGGTGAATGAATCCGGCACGACGTAGCCTTGCGTCTGCTTCTGGATGCGATCGTCGCCAATGGCGCTCGCCGCGTTGAGCGCGCTTTCGATATCGCCAGGCTCGAAAATGTTCTTGGCCTCCTGCGCCTTGTTGGCCCACACGCCGGCGAAGCAGTCGGCCTGCAATTCGACACGGACTTGGATGGCGTTTCCTTGCCGGTCGCTCACCTGCTGCCGCACCGCCTCGACCTGATCCATAATGCCGAGCAGCTTCTGAACGTGATGGCCGACCTCGTGGGCAATCACATAGGCCTGTGCGGCGTCGCCTGGCGCGTTGAAGCGGTCTTTCAGCTCCTTGTAGAAAGAGAGGTCGATATAGACCTTCTCGTCTTGGGGACAGTAGAACGGGCCCATCTGCGCCATGCCGATGCCGCAGGCCGAGCGGACGCCGCCAGAGAACAGCACGAGCTTCGGATCGCGGTACGCCTTACCGTATTGCGGAAGCAGGTTGCTCCAGACGTCCTCGGTGTCGGCGAGCACCACCGAGACGAACTCCTTGAGGTCGTCCTGGCTTGCGCTGCGGGGATGTTGGAGATCAGGACCCTGCGGCTGCCTGGGAACCGGAAAACCGGTGGTGTCTGGGCGCGATTGCGGCAAGCGGATATCGGGGAAGCCGAAGTCATCGCCGCCCGGCCCGCCCCCTTGCATGATGACGCGGGGATCGACCCCGAAGAAGAACATCAGGCCAAGCAGGATCAGGATTCCGACAATGCCGATCCCACCGCCCCTGGCGCCGCCTCCACCCGGAAAGCGCACACCGCCACCGCCGGGAATCGGGAAGCCGAAACCGCCGCCGCCTTCATCGCGCCGGTCTTCGACGTTTTCGCTTTCTCTTTCGCCGCGCCACCGCATTTTTCGGCCACCTCGACATTTCCAGGCGGACATGCCGGACTTACCCGGACATTCTGCATGGCACGGGCTTCGGCACAAGCGCAAGGGCTGGTCTGAGACCGCGCGAAGGGGCTCCCGACGATCAACCATAGGGGGTGAGGCGAACCCACCAAATTATTGTTGTTAAAAGCGAGATCGACAAGAAAGCGTCGCAAAACTGCCATAGGCCCGAGGCATTCTGTACGCGCCCGGTTGTATTGCGTCTGGGTGGTAGTGCGTTCTGTGTAATGCGTACGAGCCTCGGCAATCCCCGCGCCGGGGCTCTTCTTTTTGGGCAGCGGCGAGGGCTGAGACTCTCTTTGTTTGTCGAATCATAAATTGAGCTCCGCCGCGATCCACGGTGACCTCAACCGCGGCGGCGGCGCGCCCTGATCTATTCGGCGGCCTGCAGGCGCTTGGGCTTCGGCACGGCAATTCTCGCCGCCAACGCCTCTTCCTCGGCGCGGCTCGCTCGCTTCACATGGCGGCTGGCGAGATAGGTGTAGACCACCGGGATCACGAATAGCGTGAACAGCGTGCCTACGAGCAGGCCGCCGACAATAACCCACCCGATATCTTGCCGGCTCTCGGCGCCGGCGCCGGTGGCGAGCGCGAGCGGCACGGCGCCGAGCACCATGGCGCCGGTGGTCATCAGGATCGGGCGGAGCCTCAGCGTGGCCAACTCGATCACCGCCTCCCTGATCGGGTGGCCTTGCGCGCGAAGCTGATTGGAGAATTCGACGATTAGAATGCCGTGCTTGGTGATGAGCCCGATCAAGGTGACGAGGCCGACCTGGCTGTAGATGTTGAGCGTTCCTCCGCTCCACCAGAGCGCCAGCAGCGCGCCGGTGATAGAGAGCGGCACGGTCAGCATGATGATGAAGGGATCCTTGAAGCTCTCGAATTGCGCGGCGAGCACGAGATAGATGAAGGCGAGCGCAAGCAGGAAGGTGAAATAGACGCTCGAGCTTGTCTGCTTGAACTCGCGCGACTGCCCGGCATAGTCGATGCGCGCGGTTTGCGGCAGCACCTCTTTGGCCGCGTTCTCCAGAAAGTCGAGGCCCTCGCTCAAGGTGTATCCGGGAACGAGATGCGAGGTGATCATAGCCGAACGCAGCTGATTGAAGTGGTTCAGCTCCTTCGGCGCCACCGACTCCTTCACGCTCATCAAATTCGACAGCGGGATCATGGTGTCGCCGCGCCCGCGCACATAGATGCGGCGCAGATCCTCCGGATTGCGGCGGTCGATGTCGGCGACCTTGACGATCACGTCGTATTGCTCACCTTCCCGTTTGAAGCGGGTGACCTGGCGGCCGCCGAGCAAAGTCTCGAGCGTGCGGCCGAGAGTCTCCACCTCGACGCCGACCGCAGCAGCCTTGTCGCGGTCGATGTTCACCTCGAGCTGCGGCGAGTTGAGCTTGAGGTCGGTATCGACATTGACCAGCCCCGGATTGTCGGCGGCCTTGTCGAGCATCTTGTCGACCATGACCTGAAGCTCTTCGTAAGGCCGCGAGGTTTGGATCACCATCTGGATCGGCTTGTCGCGCACGCCCTGTCCGAGCGGCGGCGGGCTGCTCGGAAAGGCGACCACGCCCGGGATCGCCACCATTTGCGGCGCGATGTCGGCGGCGATTTGCTGCTGGGTGCGCGTGCGCTCGCTCCATGGCTTGAGCTTCAGGAAGGTTGTTCCTTGCGACACCGTGGGCCTGCCGGAGACCACGAAATAGCGCTCGGTTTCCGGAACCTTGGCGAAGATCTCCTCGATCTTCTTGGCGTAGGTGTCGGTGTATTCGATGGTGGCGCCTTCCGGCGCCTGGATGATGCCGACGAGAAAGCCTTGATCCTCGGTCGGCGCCAGCTCCGATTTGAGCGATGAAAACAGAAAGTAGCTCGATCCGGCGACGCAGAGACCAATCAGCAGGATCAGCGGCCGGACCTTCAATGCCCCGCGCAGCAAGGCGCGATAGCCCGTGGTCAGGCCGCGCAGGATGCTTTCGATGGCGCGGTAGAGCCAGCCGTGCTTTTCGCCGCGGCGAAGCAGCTTGGAGCACATCATGGGCGACAAGGTGAGCGCCACGAAGCCCGACACGATGACCGCTCCGGCGAGCGTCCAGGCGAACTCGGTGAACAGCCTGCCGGTGGTTCCGGCCATGAAGCCGATTGGGGCGTAGACTGCAGCAAGGGTCAGGGTCATGGCGAGCACGGCAAAGCCGATTTCCTTGCTGCCGATCAGCGCCGCCTCGACCGGCTCCTCGCCGTCCTCGACGTGACGGTAGATGTTCTCCAGCATGACGATGGCGTCGTCGACCACCAGTCCGATGGCGAGCACGAGAGCGAGCAGAGTGAGCGTGTTGATGGAGAAATTGAGCATGTACATCAACGCGAAGGCGCCGATGAGGGAGACCGGGATGGTGACGAGCGGGATCAGCGTGGCGCGGATGGAACGCAGGAAGAGAAAGATGATCAGCACCACAAGCACGATGGCCTCGCCGATCGTGGTGTAGACGTTCTTCACCAACTCGCGGATGAAGATGGATTTGTCGTGCGCCACCTTGGCGATCATGCCTTCCGGCAGGGAGGCGAGAATAGTTGGCATGGCCGCCGCCACCTCGTTGGAGACGTCGAGCGGATTGGCGGTCGCCTGCTTCACCACCCCGAGCGCGATGGCGGGCTGACCGTTGAAGCGGACGATGCGCCGATCGTCCAAGGCGCCGAGCTCGGCATGGCCGACATCGGAAAGCCTTACGAGATACCCGTTGGCATCCTTGAGCACGAGATCGTCGAATTGCTGCGGCGTCTTGAGATCGGTCTCCGAGAGCACGGTAAACTCGCGCTGCACGCTCTCGATGCGGCCGGCCGGCACGTCGACATTCTGTCGGCGAAGCGCGTTCTCGACATCCTGCGGGGTGAGGTTGTAGGCCGCGAGCCGCTCGGGATCGAGCCAGATGCGCATGGAATATTCGCGCTCGCCGAACAGGCGCACCTCCGCCACCCCGTCCAGCGTCTGCAGCTGATCCTTGACGTAGCGTTCGGCGTAATCGGTGATCTCGAGCGCCGAATGGCGGTCGCTGGAGAAGGCAATATAAAGGATCGGCTGGGCGTCGGCCTCGATCTTCTGGATGACGGGCTCGTCGATCTCGTCGGGGAGATGTCCCCTCACCCGCCCCGTACGGTCGCGCACGTCGGCAGCGGCGTCATCCGGATCGCGCTCGAGCTTGAAGCGGATGGTGATCTGGCTTTCTTCCTGGCGGCTGATCGAGGTGATGTAGTCGATGCCTTCGATGCCTGAGAGCGAATCCTCGAGCACCTTGGTCACCTGGGTCTCGACGATGGCGGAACTCGCCCCGGGATAGTCGGTGGTGACGGTCACCACCGGCGGGTCGATATTGGGATACTCCCGCACGCTCAAGCGGCTGTAGCCGACGAGGCCGACCAGCGTCACCACGAGGCTCATGACCGTGGCGAAGACCGGGCGATGGATCGAGACTTCGGAAAGCTTCACGCCTTCGGCTCCTGCGCCGGAACCACGGTCACCGCCGTGCCGTCGCGGATCTTGAGCTGGCCGGCGGTGACGACGAGCTCGCCTGCCGCCACCCCTTCGACCAGCTCGACGCGGCCTTCGCGCCGCGTGCCGATCGAGACTCTGGAAAGTTGCGCCTTGCCGCCGACGACCTTGAACACGAATTGATCCTCGCCCTTGGGCACGATCGCGGCTTCAGGCACCGTCAGGGCGTCGGGCTTCACCTCGTGGATCAGGATCACGCGGGCGAACTGGCCAGGCCTCAGTCTCCGATCCTCGTTCGGCACCCGGGCGCGAATGAAGACGGAGCGGCCCTCGACGTCGACGCGCGGGTCGATGGCATAGACCTCGCCCTTGAAGGTTTCTCCCGGATAGGCGTCCACCTTGATCTCGATGAGCTGGCCGGTATGCACCGTTGGCAGGTATTTCTCCGGCACCTTGAAGTCGACCTTGATCGGATCGATGGCATCCAAGCCGACCAGCGCCTGTCCCGGGATGATGTACTCGCCTGCGCTTACCTGGCGCAGCCCGACCATGCCGGCGAAAGGCGCTACCAGTTTGGTCTTCTCGATCTGAGCCTTGGCAAGCTCCATGGCGGCGTTGGCGACCGCGAGATTGCTCTCGGCCTCATCCATGGAGCTTCCGCTTGCGATCTTGCGCGAGAACAGCTCAGTTACCCGCTGATTGCTCTGATCGGCGAGCAGGCGCTTGGCCTCGGCCTGGTGCAATTCGGCCTGATAGACTGAATCGTCGAGCGTGATGAGCGGCGCGCCCTTTTCGACCCGCGTGCCCTCCTTGAAATGGATCTCGTTGATGCGGCCGGCGATCTCGGAGCTGATCACCACCAATTCATCGGAGCGCAGGCTGCCCACGGCGGTGACCCGTTCGGTGAGCGGTCCTTTGGCAACCGCCGCCGCCTCGACCGGCACCGATTTCACCGGAGCCTTTTCCGGCGTGGCGGCGACGGGCTTGACCAGCTGTTCGGCAAATTGAACAGGGCCTGCCGTCTCGGTCTGCATCACCCGCTCGGCGGGGCCCCAGAATACCGGGAGAAGAACCAAGAAGGCGAGGAGCGCGCCAATCATCGTCAGCCGCCGGCCAAGCGAAAGGCTTTTCTTGCCGCTTGCCTTTTGCATGAGGGCGCTCCCCCTGCCCAGCCTTTCGTATCTACGCGGGCGCAGCTCAAAAACGGGACGCGCCAAGCCGAAGGCAAAGTCCCGTCGGAGGTCAAATGACGGGCCGCTGTCCATAGCCTTGTCCAACCAAGGTTACCGACGTGCAGCCATGAGCGCGCCTGCTCGCGAAGCCTATGCTTCGAGGCGAATAATCTATCATCAATTCGGCGGTAAAGAGACCCTGGCCGCAGCGATTATTGCAGAGCGTTACGAAACATCGCTAAGCGCGCCGTATGAGGTCTGACGCGCCTTGGTTCTGGCGGGATCTCTCCAGGGAAGGTCTGGGCGATCCTTGAATGCGGATCGCCCAGAGGGTGCCTTCCTTATGGATTTGGCGGAGGCGTCTGCTCAGGTTGCGGCGCTTCTGGCGCTGGCGCCTCAGGCACTGGTGCCTCTGGAGCTGCTTCCGGCGCTGGCGCCTCTGGGGCCGGTGCCGGTGGCGCTGCTTCTGGCGCAGGTGCCTCTGGAGCCGGGGCCGGAGCCGGAGCGGCTTCTGGCGCTGGGGCCGGCTCAGGTGCCGGTGCCGGAGGAGGCGTCGGCTCTGGTGCGGGCGCCGGGGCCGGCGTTTCCGCAGCCGGCGTCTCGACCTTGGGAGCTTCGGCTTTGTGCCCGTACATGAAATAAGCAGCGATGACGAGCGCAAGCACGATGCCACCCAAGACGATAGCGAGGAATGTCCTACCGCCGCCCTGGTTGTCGTTTGCCATAGGGTGAATTTCCCCTCTCGAGAGTCGTTGGGTCCAGACGAGGCGGGAGCCTAGCGAGTTCTCCCCCTTGGGTCGAGAGTTGGCCCCCCAAGGCACTGAACGCCGGGCCCCATGCACAGGTTCCGCCGGGCCAGGGAACGCCCTATCGGTCAGCGACTTGGCCGCGGCGATTGAAAAGCGGCGTGAGCCCGATGGCGAGCGCGAAATTGACGATCACCGAATAGAGCGCGGCATAGCCTGGGATGGTCAGGCCGAATGCCGACAAGGGATAGACCGAGCTCGCAAAACCTTGCGTCGCCGCCATATAGGTGCCGATGGCGATGCCCACGGCCCAGCCGATCAGCAAGGCCGGGGCTTTGCTCGAGCGCGTATAGAGGCCGAGGACGATGGCGGGCAGAAGCTGGATGATCCAGATGCCGCCGAGAAGCTGAAGCTGGATGGCATAATCGGTGGGCAGGACGAGGATGAAAAGCACCGCCCCGACCTTTACCACCAGCGACACGATCTTGGCCACTGGCGGCCTCTTGCGTGTCGCTGCAATCGGGGCGGAGGAACTCCTTGTAGATATTCCGGGTGAACAGGTTGGCGCAGGCGATCGACATGATCGCGGCCGGCACCAGTGCGCCGATGGCGATGGCGGCGAAGGCGACGCCGACGAACCAGGACGGGAACAGGTCAGGAACAACGCCGGCACCGCGTAATTCGGTGCCGTAGCGGGCAAAGCCCGCGGCGTAGCGCCGGGTCCTGACCGACGCCTGCGGCAATCGCCATGTAGCCGAGCAGCGCGATCAAGCCCGAGCATGAAGCGAATAGGCCGGAAGCAGCGCGGCGTTGCGGCGGATCACATTGCGCGCTCGGACGAGCGAGAGCATGCCCGTCACCGCATGCGGATAGAGGAACAGCGCCAAGCGCCGAGCCGAGCGCCAGCGTGACATAGGCCGCTGTAGGCGCCCCAGTTGATCCGGTCGGCGCGGGCAGCAGCAGCTTCTGCGCGGTCACGCTTGGCGAAGATCCTCGCCATAGCCGCCAAGCTCGGCCGGAATGACGATCACCGCTGCCAGCACCGTGATGTAGATCAGGACGTCCTTGACCACCGCGATCAACGCCGGCGCGCGAAGCCCGCTGGTATAGGTGAAGGCCGCAAGGATCACGAAAGGCGATGATCAGCGGCAGATCGCCCGACGAAGCCTTGCGTCGGGAAGCCGAGCGCGCCGATCACCACTTCCATGCCGACCAGCTGCAGCGCGATATAGGGCATCGTCGCCACGATGCCGGTCACGGCGACGGCGAGCGCGAGCATGCGGCTGCCGAAGCGGCCGCGCACGAAATCTGCGGCGGTGACGTAGCCTTGGTTTGCGCCACCTGCCACAGGCGCGGAAACACGACGTAGAGGATCGGATAGATCATCACGGTATAAGGCACCGCGAAGAAGCCGATGGCCCCCTTGCCGAACACCAGCGCCGGCACGGCGATGAAGGTGTAGGCGGTATAGAGATCGCCGCCGAGCAGGAACCAGGTGACGATGGTGCCGAAGCGGCGTCCGCCCAGGCCCCACTCATGCAACAGATTGAGATCGGCCTTGCGCCAATTGGCGGCGACGAAGCCAATCCACGTGATGAGGAGGAGCAGCGCGACAAACACGATCGTGGCCGTCGCATTCACCAGGCGAACCTCCCCCAAAGCGCCGCCGATCGTTCTGCTAGGTGCGACGCGCGATGTCGCTTTCGAACAAATAGACGATGAGCACGAGCACGGCGCCTATCAAAATCCAGGCGAGCTGATACCAATAGAAGAATGGGATGTCGCCGAGGGTCGGCTCGATCCTGTTGTAGGACGGGACCGCGATCATGGCGACGAAAGGGATGAGGAGAAGCAGGCGCGGCAGATAGCGCCGCTTCCAGCCGCGCGTCGGCATCTCGTTCTGCATGGCGTTTCCCTCCCCGCCTGACGTGGCGCGAGCTTACTGAAAGCGGTAGCGTTGGGCAATTCCCTAATTCTGCTGGCGCCTGGGCTTTTCAAAGGCCAGGAAGAAGTGGGTTGCCGGTCCTTTAAGTTGACCTTTACGGCGACGCACCCATATGGTCGGCCACGGGGAGAGCCCGTAGCTCAGCCGGTAGAGCACTTGACTTTTAATCAAGGGGTCGTGGGTTGAAGTCCCACCGGGCTCACCAAAATACCAAAGCAATAAAGGGTTTTCGGGTTATGGCGATAGGGTCGCCATTTGGCGCTTTCGCTGTGTCCGGGCTGTGTCCGGATATTATATCGGGCACAAAGGAAAGGCCCGCCGAGAGGGCGGCCAAATCAAGCTCGACGGCCGCACGCCCGGCGAGCACAGCGCGGCTGGGAGAGGCAGAGCGACTACTTGCGCTTGATACTCTCAAAACAAGGCTGACTTTTCGCGTGCCAATCCAAATTTGACCAAAGATAAGGAGTGACGCCGTAAAGACGTCACTCCCGCCCTGCAACCTCCAGCGGCTGCATCCAACAGTGGGACACAGTCGCTGGTACTGAATTAGGGAGGTTATCCCCAGAAGTCAGATTTATAATCCCCAGAAGGTGCAGTGATAATTGGCTCTATATTGCGCTTCGGTTTCAGTCCCATTGGGGATGTCTTGCTGGAGGAACGTCGGCGAGCCCGTTGTGAACACCGGCCACACAGGAACTCCCGTTCCGTTCGGATTGCCGGTCTTAGCGAAGTTCGTCCACGCCGCCACCAACTGGTCAGACAGGCCGGTCTCGGACCCCTGAAGTTCGCGTGGTTGTCCACTGACTTGGTCCAAATTGACCCCCAGCTGTCCGCCGTGATAGCCCGGGAACAGGAATGGGATGTCGATGGTGTGGGCCGCGAGAGGCAGGAAATGACCCGGTGAAGGACCAGCTATGTTAGATACGTTCGGCATCTGCGGGAAATAGTACGGCGCATTCTGGTAAGTGAAATCATACGTATACAGCGCGTAGGTGTTCGTGCCTGCCATGAGCTTGAAGCTATTGAGATATTGGCACTTACCCCGATCCGTGCTGATCCTATTTTGAGCAAGCTGCGGATTATTGTCGTAAGCGGAGAGAGGATACTCGTTCTTAACGGCTGTGGAGTTGTTATTATATTGGTCTACCGTCGTTGCCGCCTGGGGCGATGAGAAATATTCGGTAATGGCTAAGTTGAAATTCCCTTCATCCTTAACACTACCGCCCAAAATCGGCATCTTGTTGTAAGCACCAGAGCCCCACGCGGCATCCGGCTGCACCGGGATAATGCTGCCGTCCACAAAAATGTTGGCGAGGTAAGACCCGTTATTCGTATTGGGTGTCCCTTGCAGCTGGAGGATCCGCTCGGCCGATAAATTGCGCAGACACGCGGCGTCCGAACAGCCGGCCGCAGTTGCGAAGGCGTTTCCGCGCTGCAATGCGGCTGTGGCCGTTTGCCAAGAGCTAGGCGGAAAGCTTTGGATGATTGCTCTTTGGAACAGGCCGGCTGCCCCTGGAGAGATCAGGTTGGCACTCGTGTCATACGCCCCAGCAGACTGGCCGCCAAGGGTAACGTTATGAGGATCGCCACCGAAGGCCGAGATATTGGCCTGCACCCACCGAAGCACGGCCTGCTGATCGAGGATGCCATAGTCGCCCCAGGAATGGCCTTCGGAGTTCAAATGAGTTTCCGATAGAATGCCGAACAGGCCCAATCGGTAGTTGATGGTGACGACCACGGTGGGGGTGCCGTACGGTCCCCCTGTGGCGAGCTTGCTGCCGTCGTAGTCGTTGGATTCACCGTCGAGATTTGCGCCACCATGGATCCAGACTATCACTGGTTTTGACCCCTTCACGTTTGTCGTAAAGACGTTGAGATAGAGGCAGTCCTCAGTGGTGCTGGTTGGGCCTGCGAACGGCCCCAGCGTAGTAACCTGCGGGCAGGTGTTGGCAAATTCCGTGGCATCGAGCAGGTCGTGATGCGCGGGTGGTTGCGGCGGCATCCAGCGCAAATTGCCGGTCGGCGGCGCTGCGTAGGGGATACCCAAGAATTGGTTCACCCCGTTCTGTACAAATCCGCGAACGGGGCCGTCTGTTGTGTTAACCGTTGGGCCGTTTGCCTTTTTGATTTGCCCAGGGGCATCCGGATTAGGTCCCGGAATTCCTCCCGGCGCTGCCAACGCAGGAGCTGAAGTGACCACTGCGCCAGCGAGAGCAGTGGCGGCCAAAAGCATGAATGTCGTGGAAAGTTTTCGATGTTGTGTCATTGATTCCTCCCAAACGTCGTGGGGATCCAAAAGCCTCCCCGCCGTGAGTGGCGGAGAGGCCTTTATTCACACGTTATCGCAACGCAAATCCTTATTCAGGATCGTACTAATGCACGTGGGCGTGGATCCAATTTATTACGATGTCAGCGAGCTGGAGGTTATTGTTGTCCAGCATCATCATGTGTTCGTTACCGTAAATCGGGCCGGGTGAACCTGGATAAAGGTCGTTGGCGACAAGGTGCGGCAGCCAAGCAAACTTAATGTCCCCTTGCGCGGCAGTAATCTGGTTTATCTCCGTCTGGCAAGCCGACGTTATCGGCGAGACGTTCGCGTAATCGGCGTACACGATTAAGATTGGGATGTGGGAAAGGGTAGTAACCTCAGCCGTTGTGAGATTTCCGAAGCAACCCGTCTCCAATTGTACAATGGCCTTAACCTTACACGCTGAGGCCGATGTCCAGGGATAGCAACCCGAAGTTGATTGGAGCACGGCTTGGGTTGGGAACGCGCTCGATTGGGAGTGACCCACTAAAATAGCACTCCCCAAGTCCGTCGCGAGCTGACCTAGGGCAACAGGGGTAGGCCAATAGGCAGCAGGATTGGTGGGATAACACCCTCCACCGCTGCAGCCGGGAGGAGCCTGATCCAGAGTGGCGGTCATGTCAGGGATTACCTGCTTGTAGAAGCTTAGGTTGGCCCCGGACCAACTCCCACGGTATTCATTGGGAACCGAATATCCGAATGAGGTGTGAGTGTAGCGTAGGTCCCCCAACGGAAAGTGTTCCAGGCGAAGTTGTCGGTGGGGAGCCGGATTTCTGGAAGTGTGGAGGGTAATGCAGCGCCATACTTCACCATTTGGAATTGCAGACCATTGAAGCCGGAGCGGGCACGGCCGACTTGGTCGGTCAGGTAGGTATCGAATCCATTCCGGACAAAGTACTCGTCCCATCCCATCCGACCATCAGGTGTGGTTTGCCACGACTTTGCGCTCAAGCAGCAGCCGTGTGTGAACACGATGGGATAATTCTTCTTGCCGTTTTGTGCCTGCGGCAGCATGAACTGCACGTACATCTGGTTGATCATCACGTTCCCAGGCTGCGTTGACCCGTACGAAAAAGGGGACGGGACGGGGTGTGTATTGCCGCCGATAAAGAAGCTGCCGTAACCTCTGAGATGCAGATTTCCGTTGGACTGGACCTCATTTGGGCCTTCTTGCGCCGCGGCGATCGTGGGCGTTAATGAAAGTCCAAAAAGAAATGCACTCGCTAAGCCGATGTATTTTATTAGTTTTTTGCTTTTCATTGGGGATCCTCCTTACTCTCTTAAGCCCTTTGCTTTTATCTGGGCAACCTCCCAGTGTAATCGAAACGCGAAAACCTCCGTTAGGCACACAGTGAACAAACGAGTTCAGGCAGTGGGATTTTTTTTGTTCACCTAATGCCACCGAGGTAGCACCCGCGCTAGGCAGGGTGCGCCCCTCACCCCACCAGCACGAACAGAATCAGAGCAAAAGGCGACCACCAGTCGACAGGAGCCACAGGTAAGCCATCGGTCACTAACTCGACTTGAGCCAAAGGCTCGACCAGTCCTCGGCGGTCATGACGAGGCCCTCGAATTCCGCTTGGGTGAGAGAGCGCTGCTGCCGGGGCGTCTTGCGCGCGACCTTGCGCGCGTTACGCTCTTTCCACAGCCTGATCCGTTCGGCGTTCACCTCGGGGTGCTTTCCGCGCCATCTCGCCTGGCGTTCAGCGTTGCTCAACGGCATGGTCGTTATTTCCTCCCCTCCCCCTCAGAGATACGCGGGTCACTGCGAAAATCGCACCCGCCGGTCCCTGGGCACGACGCCGTAAGCTGTGATGCTCCCCCGGGGGGGGGTGCGGGCCAGGCCGAGTCACTGAGCGGGGTTTGTGGCCTGGCGGGTATCTTGATGGCCCTTGTGGCTTTCATGGCCTGGGTGACTCGCCCTCAGTTGCTGGCTGCCTGTGGCTCTCATGGGCGGCGGATGAGGACGATGCCAGCGAACAGCGCGACCGCGCCACCGGCGGTGTAAATCGCAAGGGGCCAGATCGATTGCGAGCGCGCCCATGTTGCTCCAACAGGTCGGCGGCGAGGTTCAATGCCAACAAAGAACCCCGCCGCCTTCCTTTAACCGACGAGCCCTGGGGGATGGGTGGCTCGCCTTTGTGGCCGATCACGAAGCCAGGCCAGACGTTGACGAGCGATCTGACCGGGCTGAACTTGAGCTCCAGCCGTTCGATCTCGCGCCGTATCTCCTCCGGCACGACATAGCCGCCAGCGGACGGCGTGCCGATGAGGACGCTGGTCGCCTTCTTCTCGATGGCGGTCTGGACGTTCTCCAACTCGGTCTTGCGTGTCGAGTCAGACGGCCGGCGCATCCATGCGAGGAACGCCTTGGTGTGGTCTGCAGCCTCGCGCTGGGCGACCGAGCCGCGTGCCGGGCCAGTTGCGCCAGGCGAGGATCGGGTGGCTTCAAGTTCCTCCAACCGATCTTGCAGCTCAAGCTGCTTGGCTCTCATCTCATCGACGGCGGTGGCTTGCTTCGTCTGAAATGCTTTCTTCTCGGCTGAACTAACAAAATCAACCATTCGCGGAGAAATCCAGGCGAGCGGCCTATCTCTGTGGACGATCATCGGGGTATGCCTCCATCTCCAACAGTCGCATCGCGATTTTCCAACGAAGGAAAAAGAGGAGTTTTGTCAATGTTAGGCAAGCTGTCATTGGTACTCACCTGCGGCGTGCTGGCATCGTCATTTTCAATGAGTGCGCAGGCTTCTCCATTTTCGTCGGTTCGACCGCAACCGACAGCGCCAGGCATCACGTTGGTGCGCGACCGTTGCGGGCTAGGCTTCCACTGGGCGCCCTGCGGTTGCATTCGAAACTACACAGCGTGCCCCGTGGTCGTCGCTCCGGTGGCGCCGGTAGTCGTTGCGCCACAGTACGCGCCACCCGTCGTTGTAACGCCGGACGTCTGTCCGTACGGCTATTATCTTGGCCCTTACGGTAGATGCCTGCCGTACTGAAATAGCGCAAGCTCATGCAAAGGAGGGGCGCCCTTTCTTTGTTCAGATTGGTGAAGCGATAATCGACACGATGCCCTCGCCAAGAATGGGCGCGATCAAAATCCAAGCGCAAAGCAGCATTCCGATCGCTGGGTGCATCTGCGTGCTCCTCCCTGTTTTTCCATCAACTCAAATTGAGCGCCCTGCACTTTTATTCCCCCCTGCGGAGTTCTTCTTTTGTTAGTATTCGGCATGACCGTAGCGACTGGGGAGATCAGCGTGGACGTTATGGGCGACGAAATAGCCGTCACGAAGCCCGGAACGCGACCGGAACGACCTTCCTGCTCGCCTACAGAAAGTCCGTCGAGGAGCCGCGTCTTGTTCTAAGGCGCAGCCGCATACCGGCCACAACCAGCTCAATCAGGAGTGCATTTCGCGCTCGTGCCTTTCAGGCTGCTGTCAACAAGGCGCGCGAGCTAGATTGGATTGTTTGAGGCCCCGGCTGAAGGCCAGAGCGAAGGCGACAGCAAGTGTAGAGTTCAGAATTTTCGTGGCGTTCCTCTCCTTACGCTGGACTAAGCCCCACCCTCAAACCCGTTTTTGGAGAATTAGGTTCCAGGAACACCCAATCCCGTCGTGGGTTGAATCGAAGTCGGCAGCCGAGGTCGAGGGACTCGGCCAGGGTCCCTTCATTGGCTGCTGAAATCAGCTCTGATCCGCTGAGAGAAACCCGGTTGCACAATGCGGCAGTTCTTGTCTGGAAGGCGAAAGCCGACGGCCCCTACTGTGTCTGTTTTTTCTTATTCTTCTTTTCGTATGTGGCCTCGTCCGAGTCACCCCCCTTGCATTCCGGAAATTTCTTAAGCGCGGTCTTTGCATAGTCTTTACTGGCGTATGGGGCACCACCGAGCGCACCTTCGGGCGGGTCACCCCAATTCGCGGAAACAACTGAGCACTTATCCGTGTCCTCCTCACCCTTGTGCACGACGTAATAATCCTTCGGAGCCTTATGGTGTGTATCGACGTATCCTCCGCCACCGGGGTGATCGTATAAAATATCTTTGCCCTCTGCCCATTCCGGAACGGCAAGCGCGACGAGCAGCACGATCAGTGACATTCGCATCGGTGTCATCCTCCGCAAAAGGCTGTCCGTCAAACACGGCTATACCCCTCTGATGAAAGAGTTTTAATCAGCGATCAGAGGCCGTGAGTTAGCCCGACGCCCACAGCCTAGATACAAGCCGATTTCGATGTTGCTCGACGCGCTCTTGAGCCTCGATAAATTGTTTTAGCTGTTCGATCGCTGCTGTGGTGTCGTGACCGTCGGCTTCGAGCTTCTCGATGATCCGACATTGACGGTCGATTTGCCTCTTGCAGAGCGTAATGTGCTTCTCGGCTTCGGTCAGACGATCAACAAGGGTTGTGCCGTCCACATGTGAAGAACCGCGAGGTTTTGCTGCCGGAACATGCCAAAGCATGTCCAACACTGATCCCGAAAAATGGAAGCAGATTGTTCGCAGAGTTACAGATTTGTATAGGGCCTCGGTTGGCGCTCTTTTTACTTTCTTCGCAAGGCATGCAGCGCCCGAAGAACCTCCTCAGGAAGCCGTACCCTTTGGCCTTCAGCCGACCACCAGATATTGCAGGTCATGCAGCCCGTGATCGCCGGCGGCGATTGTCGATTTCGACGAGAGGACGTTTGGATTCGAAGCAATAGTTGCCGGCACTTTCGTCGGACATGGCGGAAGATAGCATGGCGTCATTATGAGGTCGGCGCGATTGCCCAAGAAGCTAATCCTCATGGCTCCACGTGCTTCCAGGTCGAGTTGCGCCTAGCCCTGACGACTGTTGAATGGGCGACATCAAATCGCTCAGCCAAAGCCATGACCCCCTCGCCTGATCGCCGGGTGAAGCGAACAATTTCGTCGGAGAGCTTGGCGTATGGGCGTGCTTCTCCGTGGCAAGCTTTACCCTTAACGCCCGACATGGCCGCCTCGCGCTTCGAGATCGCCGTCGTCGCCGCATGAACCAAACACGCGGTCGAGTTCGGCACTACAGGTGCCAGGCAAACTCTGTTCTTGCATGGCGCTCAGCCGCGCCAATCGCGCGCCGATGTTTAGGAGCAAGTATCTCTCCCGCGTGGCGAGGCGAGGGTCTTCTGTGTCAGCACATTTCAGGCTCTGCGCGGTTTAGTCCCGGCCAGAGCTTTTCTAATGTCCGCACAGTGTCCGCATAATTCCCTCTGAGGCTCGCACTAGGGGTCGTCGCATGCACGGCGGCCTCGTCTTGTCGTGCGTTTGGGTTTGGAAAGCAATTCGACAACATCGACAGCAACATTAACTGCTGCCTACAAATTCGTATCCTTTTGCCAAACTCGCAGACAAAAGGTCGCCCTTTCGACGCTGCCTCCTGGCACTCCCTGCAAACAATCATCGAAAGAGGGAGTCATTCGATGCACAGCAGAACCAAGATCTTGGCAGGCGCTTTTGCGGCCGTCCTCGTATTGGGCTTTTCCGTAAGCGCCATGGCAGGTCACGGCCTCTCAAAACGGGCCGAGGTCAGCAAGGGTCTGAAAAAGGAAAACAAACGTGACATAACCAAAGCTGAAAAGCATCAGCTGCATCATGATGACCACGAGATTCGCAAGGAAGAACGCGATATCGCGAGCCACGATGATGGCCACATCACCAAGCACGATGAAAAGTTGCTGGACGAACAAGAGAAGGACGTTAAGCGCCAGGCCAACCAATGATGCCTGCCCTCTGAGGGCGCCGGCTTCCCGGCAGGCTTGCCTGCCATGGTCGGCGCCCTTTTTGTGTTGTTCCGCGCCGAATACCATTGAATGCGAACGGCGGGGAATTCGGCTTGGCCGGGGCGTTGTTCTCGTGCCGGAGCTGCGTCTACCGGTGCGGATGAGGAGGTGCCGCGGGTGCCGGACAGTAAAGCGCGTCAAAAGTGCCTGGCGCGGCAATGCAGTGGCCATGATGCATTACCTGCGGATTGTAAATGCCGGTGGCCGACAAAAATGGCACGGCCAGGATCATAAAGATAAAGCTCATCCGACCCTCCTATTTGGCGTGACATTTGGCGCTTTGATAAACTGTGCCCGGATTGCGCCACGAAAGTCCCTGCCAGTTCGTGTGCAATTTAATATCAAATTCGAGCGCGGTGAGACGCTACGCGTCCTCTCGGCGCGTCGGTTCATTCTCGCGCCGTGGCATCCGTGTAACGGTCTAGCGCTGGCGCTGGCGCGCCTCGTTGCTCAGTCATCAAACAACTGGAGGTTCACCTGCTCAACGAGTTCCACTGCATCCTCCGACAGGCGGAGTGAATGCTTCAACAAAGAAGCCCGACCGGGTGTTGTCCTGACGCGGCCGGGCTTCTGCCAGCTCTCCGGGGGGCTGGATGGCGTCAGACCAGGGAAACTGAAACAGACGCCGTTAGCCTAAACCCACAACTCAGTCCCGGCGTTCCGAGCGTCGGCTTAGGAACGGGTGTTCTTCGTCAGAACTCCACTAAGGACGTTACCGACAACCAGTATCAAATAACCGACCAAGAGAACGACGAATCCGCTGTGGACATGAGGAATCGTTATGTGTGCGTAGTGAATGACCACGGCGATGATGGCTACCACAACGGAGATAATGAACGTGATGACCTTGGGCGCTGAAAGCTCTAGTGGCATGGTTCCCCCCTTTTTGGCTCGTGCGAACCAAGGTTAGCGCTTTAATGCCCCACAAAGCCATCAGCTAATTGCAGGGCTGGCTTCGACGGCGGTCCGTTCATTGGCAGTCCCGCGTGTCCCCTCGATGACAATGAGCCCCTGCCTGGCGCTCGCTCCTTTGCGGCCACAAGACGCTTTAACCATCCCAGCTTGCCGGTCGCTGAGCCCCTGCCCTTTGCAGGGTGGCGAAGCTCGAGAAGCATGCTAGAACCCTCTGCAAATCACCAAGGGGGGTCCCTGAATGACGCGCTCTCGTGCAAGACTGCCCGTCGCCTTTGTCTTGATCCTATGTTGCCTCGGCATGGCACCGTCGGCGGCCTTCGCACAAGCGGGGACCATCACCAAAGGCATGCAGACCTATTGCGCCAACGACTACAAGAAATTCTGCGGCGACTACGGACTGCAATCCAACGCCCTGAACCTGTGCATGCGCAAGGCGGGCCCCGGCTTGTCGCCGGCCTGCGTGCAAGCTCTGGTCCAAGCCGGGAAGATTTCGCAAGCCGAGGTGGATAAACTGAAGGCAAAAGCGAAAGGGCTCTGACGCTTGGTCAAGCCGCGGCGCGCAGCGCCGTTCACCGATCCGCGCTCTATGCGACCAGGAACAAGGAACCCGTGCTCATGAAACGAATTCTCAGCTTCAGCCTCTTCGCTGCCCTCGCGCTCACCGGCACTGCCGCTTTCGCCGAGGATACTTGCACCAAGATCATCGCCACGGGCCACCCGCAATATCCGGCGATCGCCTACAAGGACGGCGACGCTATCGCCGGCGCCGTGCCGATGCTGGTCGAAGCCATCGCCAAGAACCTCAAGGTCCCGCTTGAAATTGAAATATATGGGCACGTGGGAGGAGGCCCAGGCCGCGGCGCGCGACGGCAAGGCCGACATGATTTTCGGCATCTACTTCAACGATGAGCGCGCACAATATCTCGATTACGTCCAGCCCGCCTTCATGTACGACGAGGTGGTCGTGTTCGTCGCCAAGGACAAGTCGTTCACCTACAAGGACGAGAACGATCTGATCGGCAAGAAGGGCGTCACCAACAAAGGTGAGAGCTACGGCAACGATTTCGATGCCTTCATCAAGGATAAGCTGACGGTCGCGCGGGCCGACGGCATCGACGCGGCCTTCAAGGAGCTGTTGGCGGGCAACGCTGATTATCTGATCGCCGGCTATTATTCCGGTCTGGCTGAGGCGGCCAAGGAAGGCGTCAAGGACAAGGTCGAGGCGCTGAGCCCGGCCATCCTCGAGGCCGAGATGTTCGTCGCCTTCTCGAAGAAGTCACCCTGCCGATCCTTGGCTCCAGGTTTCAGCCAAGGCATCACCGAGATGACGACCAACGGCACTTTCGACACGATGTTGCAGGACGCGACTACGGCTTGGGACGCCGCTCAAACGCACTGAAGTTCCACGCTATCCTTCCTCACGGGGCGGAAGACGCGCGGTCGCCCTCATTACGCGGAGGAGATGCCAATGGCCAAGGTGTCGAAATACAGCATCCTGTTCTACAGCGGCGAGCAGGGCTACCAGAACAACCGCGCTCATATCTCGCTCGCCGATGCCGACGGCAACACCCTCGCCTTCGTGAGATTCAAGGATCCCGGCATGCCTATGAGCTCGATACCGAGACCGACGGCATCATCACCATGCATCTGCCGTCGGCAATGTTCCCGAGCATCCTCGATGCCCTGCGCAACGAGAAGACTGACATCTACTACCAGATCGGGCGCGCCTTTTTGTTCGCCAAGCGGAGGCGTGCGGGCCAGGGATAAGCGTCGGGCTTGCTGCCCTCGATAGCGGCCCTAGCGCGTGCCGAACTTGCGCATCTGCGTGGCGTGAAGCTCTTCCAGCGGGTCCTCGTCCTCGCCGGCCTCATCTGCCGGCGTCTCTTCGTCCGGGCTTGCTTGGCTCGGCTCCGAGCGCTTTTTCTTGCGCAAGGCGTAGTCGAACAGGCCGAGCAAGACCATCGATCCGGTGACCGCCGCCGACACCGCCACCAGGATCAGAAACCCCGCCGAAAGCAGCGCGTTGACAATCTCCATCACACCCCAGCCATCTTGGCGTTTCGTTTGATTCGGAACCGAGAAGATTAAGTTTTAATAAACTTGCCGACAGCATGATGAAAGGCCTGAACCGCTCCGCACAATGATCAATGGGCTCATGCGGGAATGGCGATCGGCTCCAACGCGCTTGTTCCGGACTTGCAGTTTGCACCATTGCCGGGGTCTCGGCCATGGTGACGATCTGGGGATGGTGCCTGGTATTCGTAATCGCCGGTCAGCAGCCGATCGTGCAGTTCGACTACAAGACCGAAGCCGATTGCAATGCTTCGCGGATCGCGGTCAAGGCAGAGCACGCCGAGACACAATCCCAGTCCTGGTGCGTGCCGATCCCCAAGCCGGAGAAGGCCGCAAAACCGAAACCGGCGAAGCGAAAGACGGTGCGGAGCGCAAAGCGCCGCTGATCCCCGCAGCTTTGTCGACCTGAGTGGTTCTCGGTTAGCTTAAATCTCAGCAAGCTTTCTCCGCGGGGGAGACAGACTGTCGTCACCCTCTGCGGCGACTTCCCCTCTGCCGGCAATTTGCCGAACCGATTTCTTCTCGATCCGTTCGGCCGCCTGACCATTGGCCCGCGCGTGCACCGAGCGGCCATCGAAGAAGGCGCCGCTCTCGATGGAAAGCGATTGGTGATGGATATCGCCGATGACATGGGCTTGCGATTTCAGAATGACATCGCCGCCCTGGATCGGGCCCTCAACCCTTCCATCCACGACCACGCGCCCTGCCGCGATGGTGCCGGAGACGTGGGCGCCGCGCGAAATGATGAGCGAGGTGCAGTGCAATTCACCGTCGACCTGGCCGTTGACCTCGACCAGGCCTTCGGCGGTGACGGTGCCCACAATCTTAAGTCCTTTGGCGATGACGGTGCCCCGGTTCTTCGACCCAAACATCCTTACCTCCTGAACATAACTCTAGGCGCTGCGTGACTCTGGAAGCGAGCGGTTGAACTTGTGCGTTGGCCTGTCCTTGCGATTGCCGGCGGTCTCGGCGGGCTGCGACGACTCGGCGACAATCCCATTCGCCGATGCATCGCCGCCGAGATCCATGGGATCGTCGGAGCGGCGCGACCTGCCCTCGAAATAGGCACCCTGCTCGAGCGCGAGACTTTGATGATACACGTCCCCCTCGACATGGGCCATCGATTGCAAGGTCACCCGCAAGGCTTTGATCGACCCGATGAGCCGCCCGCGGACCACCACGTCTTCGGCGACCACATTGCCCTCGAGCGTGGCGCTTTCGCCGAGAACGAGAGCGACGCAGGTCACGTTGCCGTGGACCTGGCCGTCGAGATGGATCTCTCCTTTCGAGGAAACGTCACCCGTGATCTGCAAGTCCTCGCCGATCGTCGAGTCGCCAGTTTTTCGCGAAGCTTGAGAATCGACCGAGGGTCGAAACAAGTCCGGCATTTTGTCCCCCACTGCCGCCGCACCGTGACCTGCAACGGTCCAAGTGGGCATTTGGTTCCAAGGGTCGGTTAAATTGAAATTGCGGGGCCTGCGCTCAACCGCGCGGCGCGCAACGTCCATCGACAACCCAAGAGGGCTTCTGCGGCGATTGTGTGGTCAACTCGGCCGGAGGCGAAGGGGCGGCCGGCGGCGGCGGCGTCGGATGACCTGGCCCGTACTTGCCGCCACGGCAGGAGCCCGGACATCCGGCCCGGGCCGCAGTGGGTGAGCTCGCTTCGTCTGCCCCGCCCCATGCTCCTGGCTGGGACGCAATTCACGGTCTCCGCGCGGCGCGGCCGACTGAAGCGCGTGCGCTTGCTGGACCTCGAACAGGCGGCGAGCATTGACCGCAAGCTGGCGCAGTTCTGCCCATTCCGCGCCGTCGGGGTGCCCCCCGGCGGAGACGCGCGAGCCAAAATGCCGATCCATGGCGTGAATGCGGGCCTGAAGCCGAGCGTGCTCGGCGCGCAGGCGAACGTAGGCTGCGTCCTGCAAACGCTGCGCGTCGAGGCTCGGCTCTTGCCTTATGGTGGGACGTCGCCGGTCTTGCTGCCGTCGCTCGGCGCGCTCCTTGATGTGCCGCTCGATCCAAAGACCGAAGCTCCGTGTCAGGATGGCGCCCTGAGAAAAGCCAGAAGACAATTGACCGGCGGCCGCCCGGCTAAGGTCGCGAGAGCGCGGGGCAAGCCAAGAGAGGCCGTTGGTGCCGGCGCCGAAGGCCGAGACCCCGGCGTGGCGCGTGACGGCGCCAAGCGAGGATAGGACCAGCCAAAATGCGGCGGCCATCCACAATCCCATGGTGAACAGCTGCCTCGCGATCCAGGCGACGGTCCCGGCAATGGAAAGGAGGATCCAGCGGCCGGCCGCGTACAGGCTTCGGCCGATCGAAACGCAGGCGGTCCAGGCCAGGCGGTCGAGGGCTCCGAGGCCCCCGGCTACACCGCGATAGAGTCCGACGACGAGGGACGGCACGAACAGAACCACGGACAGGACAAGGCGCTTGCAGCCCTGAAGCCTGCGCCGGCGACGGAGCCGGCGTTGATATTTCTCGCGTTCCTCCTCTGCCTGCCGGCGATGGCGCCCGAGCCACTCCTCGTGGGTGTTGAGATCGTCCTTGGCGACTTCGGCGAGCTGCTTGGAGCGGATCACCGTCCGCCGCGAGGCGGTGACCTTGGCGTCGATGAGACGGACGATGTCGAGCCGGTCAGACACAACGCTACCCCACGCGCTTCTCGGGCGTGATGCGGCCGTCTCTCACCGGGAACACAGCCTTGGGACGCTCGAAGGCTTACGCCGCACCCCAATCGAATTCGGTAAAAGCCACCTCACCCCGTCCGAGGCAAAAAGCCAAGGACCCCCGCCCGTTGGCCCGGTGCCCACGCCTCATGCGTAAGGCGCGAACCCTGCTCTTAAATCGAAGCGCTAAGCGCTTAACAAAGGCTGAATTTAGGGCTGAAGCGGCGTGTTATTCGTCTTTGCCGGTGCGCTGCTTCATCAGCTCTTGCGCCAGCTGAATCCTTATCGGTTGAGGCAGATCGATTCCGGCAAGCTTCCACTGCCACTCTTTCAGGCTGAGCTTCACCTTGAACTGCTTGTCGGGAGATTTGTCGGGCGGGAGATTGATGTAGTAATCGCCGAGCCCGTACTCCGAGGCCCACCAGGTGTTCCATCCGCTTTGCAGAGCAGATTTGGAGAAGGGTGCAAGATCGGGCGGAAGCTTGGCGCCGACGCCATCCTTGCCGCCATATTCACCCTTGCTCAGGAGATCGATCAGGGTCTGCTCGTTGAGCAGCTCCGCCACAATGGGCTCGGCGTATGACGTGCCAAGGCCGACGGCGAGGGTCTTGCCTAGCAGGCCGAGCTGCTTTTCCTTCCCGGTGAGCTCCACATAGGCGGCGAGGATCTGCTTGGTCAGCGACTTGCGCAGCGCCTTGAAGTCGACGAGCTTGCCGAGAGCGGCGGCGTCCTTTGCTTCGATGGCGGAGGCCATGCGGAAGAAGCCGACCACGGGCCAAATCGCATAAGCCAGGAGCAAAATCAGCAAGATGGCGGCAATGCGGAAGGTCCAGCGCATGGGCCTTCCATTGCTCAGCCATTACGGCCAAAGGGAGGCGTCAGATCAGGGCACCGCCGTGCTTAACGCGGGCGAAGGCGTAATCCGCCAAATGGTGTTGCCGACGTCATCGGCCACGAGCAGGCCCCCGGCCCGGTCGACGGCGACGCCGACGGGACGCCCAAGCGCACGGCCGCTCGCATCGAGGAAACCGGTGAGAATGTCCTCGGGGCTGCCGGACGGATGCCCGCCGGCGAAGGGCACGAAGATCACCTTGTAGCCACTCAGCGGATTTCGGTTCCACGAGCCGTGCTGGCCGATGAAGGCGCCCCCTGCATAGCGGGCGGGAAGAAGCGTGCCGGTGTAGAAGGCAAGACCGAGAGAGGCGGTGTGCGCCCCGAGAGCGTAGTCGGGAACGATGGCCTTGGCGGCGAGGTCGGGACGCTGCGGCTTGACGCGCGGATCGAGATGATTGCCGAAATAGCTGTAAGGCCACCCGTAGAAGCCGCCATCCTTTACGCTCGTCATGTAGTCCGGAACGAGGTCGCTGCCGAGCAGGTCGCGCTCGTTGACCACCGTCCACAGCGCCCCAGTCGCGGGCTGCCAGGCAAGGCCGTTCGGGTTGCGCAGGCCCGAGGCGAAGAGGCGCGAACGTCCCGTGGCCGGATCGATCTCGAGAATAGCCGCCCGGTCCGTTTCGTTGGTCATGCCGTTCTCGCCCGCATTGCTGTTCGATCCGACCGTGACATAGAGCTTCGAGCCGTCCAGGCTCGCGATCACGTTCTTGGTCCAGTGATAGTTGATCGAGCCGGCCGGAAGATCGGCCACTTTCTCAGGACGCGCGTCGATCTTTGTTTCGCCGCCGCGATAGGGAAAGCGCAGCAGGGCGTCGGTGTCGGCTACATAGAGATCGTCGCCGACGAGCGTCATGCCGAAGGGCGAATTGAGTCCCGACAGGAACGTCGATTTGGTTTCGGCGACGCCGTCGCCATCGGCATCGCGCAACAGCGTAATGCGATTGGGGCTCGGTCCGCCGGCTCCGACCAGGTTCAGGACAAACGCCGTGATGATGTCTTGGACGCCCGGCGTGGTATCGGGCTTGGCCGGCGTGTTCGTCTCGGCAACAAGCACGTCGCCATCGGGCAGGACGTAGATCCAGCGCGGATGATCGAGGCCGCTGGCGAAGGCCGCGACCGAGAGACCCGTGCCCGGTGTGGGCTTGCCACCGGCGGGCCACCCTTCGGCCCTGGCAATCCTTATCGTCGGGAAGAATGTCTGGGTTGGCGGGGGCAGCTGCGGCTTTGGCCCCATGCCGGCCTGCTCAGGCAGAGTGGCTTCGTCGCCGCACCCAGACAAGGTCAAGGCGAACAGGCCAAGCCACAATATTGGCGTCCTCGTTCGCATTCGTCACCGTTCCGTCATTGAGACAAACCCTGAAAACCGGCGGTGCGGCGCCATGTTCCTTGGGAATTGCGCCTGTTTACTGTCTGCCGCCCCTTTCTGTTTCCCGCACATTCAGCTAATTTGCGGCCCACCAAGGGAGGGACGAGCACATGCGCCTGATTCTCATTCTGCTGATCGCCGTCATCGCGTTCGGCGTGGTCCAAAGCTACCGGCACCATTGCAAATTCGGCGAGGCCGGCTGGTTCGACTGCGTCATGGGCCGCACGGCTTCCGCACCGGCGAGCACCGAAGCACCCGCTCCGGCTCCAGAACCTGCTCCGGCTCCGGAACCCGCTCCGGCACCGGCTCCGGCACCGCAATAAGCTAAACACCGATCCGAACTTCGGTCTGGTGTAGCGGGTTGGCTCCGGCCTTCCCGGGCGATGTCGGTTGCGCGCTCTTCGCCGTCCGGAGCAAGCAGCATTGTGCCAAGGCATAAGGTCGAAATCCTTTGGGATAAGGGAGACACCCGAAGAGGCAGAATTTCGCCAGGTCTTCAGCCGATCATGAGGCGATGACCTGCAAGGATCCCGAAGATTCCAGGCGCAGCCTGGAGGCGCTGGCCAAGGCGTTTGCGCGTGCGGCGGTGATCAGGTCTGCAGCCGCCGCCTGAGCTCGAGCCCTATTTCCCGTCGTCCTTGCTCTGGTCGATCTTCTCGACCTTTGCGCCCATGTCTGGATCGAGGCGTACCCGATAGCTTCCGCTCTCGCATTGCAGGACCCACACGGCCTCGTCAGGCTTTGATGCTTGCGCATCGCGCTTTGCGGTTTGCGGCGAGTCGCATTTGTATCCTTGCGCGCGGATTTGGTCGGCGACGATGTTGGTGGGATCGTCCTGCGCCGATGCAGTGAAGAGCCCTCCCCCGGCCAACGCCGCCGTCGCCGCCAAGATCGTGAAGAAGCGTGGTAGCAATTTCTCCTCCCCGGCGATGCTACTGATAGATGGCGCCGCAGACTGCCGTCTCGTCAAGCCGTTCGCAATACATCTGCTTCGGCCGACCTTTTTGATGACCGGGTTCATGAATTTGTAGGCCTGCCAGAAGCTCGGGCTTTGCTTGGCAAGATCCACGCGCTCCTTAACGAAGGTCTTGCCGTCGGCGTCCTTGTCGTCGATCTGGTTGGTGCCGACGCGCGACTTGTTGGCGCCGTGAGCCAGCACCATGCCGTCGAGCCCATAGACCGCGATGTAAAGCTCGCGGTCGACGAACGGACCGGACGGATCACCGATCTCGGCATAGGCCTTGTCGGCGCCTTCGGCTTTGATGGCGACGACGGCCTTCTTCACCATGGCCACGGCCTCGTCCTTGGTCACCGCTTCGGCGGCGAAGGCGCCGCTGCTCATCGCGGCGATGGCGGCGATCGCCACGCCCGCGCTCACGCGAAGTGCGTGTCTCATTGTGCTCATGTCGTCTCACTCCAGGGGGCATCCGAGGCGAGGAGTGAAGCATAACAAGGCTAACAAAATACCCGCCTTCGAAGCAGGAGAGCGGGTTCATCATCCCGACGTTGCAAAGGCCCCCGCCTTCTTGACGGCCCATCCCGGCCATCGTCCGTGGACGGAAGACAAACGCCGCCATTCATGATCTAAGGACATGTAAAGCAACGTGATCCTGGTGCCCATGGAGTGCTCGAGCTGCGCAGCCGACAACCCGGAAACGGCAAGGTTCTGCAGTGCTTGCGGGGCCGCGCTGACAATCAGGTGCACCAGTTGCGGGCAGTCCAATCGCCCCGGATCGCGCTTTTGCGACCAATGTGGGACGGCCCTCGCCGCCAGACCGGCCACGCCGCCCCCGGGTATTGCCGTGGGCCAGGCGGTCGACACTGGCTTCGTTCCGGAGGGTGAGCGGAAGCTGGTCACCGCGCTCTTCGTCGACATCATCAATTCGACCGGCTTGGAGCAGGATCTCGATCCAGAAGAGGCGCGAGCAATCATCGATCCGGCCCTTGGGCTGATGATCGACTCGGTGCGCCGTTACGACGGCCATGTGGTCCAATCGACCGGCGACGGGATATTCGCCCTGTTTGGCGCGCCGGTTGCTCACGAAGACCATCCGCAGCGTTCGCTCTATGCCGCGCTGCGGCTGCAGGAGGACATTCGGCGCTTGAACGATCGGCTGCGGGGACAGGGGCGTTCGCCGATCCAAGTCAGGGCGGGTGTCAACACCGGTGAGGTGGTGGTTCGGCCGATCAAGACCGGCGAAGGCCAGACGGAATATACGCCCGTCGGTCACACCGTGAACCTCGCTTCGCGCATGCAATCGCTTGCCGGCGCCGGCGCCATCGTCATCAGCGACAACACGCGCAGCCTGGTCGAAGGCTATTTTGCTCTTCGCGCCATGGGTCCCACGCGCCTGAAGGGGATCAATGAATTGGTTCGGGTTTATGAGGTCGCCGGCCTCGGCCCGTTGCGGACCAGGTTGGAGCGATCGGCGGGCCGCGGACTCTCCAAATTCGTGGGACGCAGCAAGGAACGGGAGATCTTCCGGCTTGCGGCCCAGCTTGCAAAATCCGGGGCCGAGCAGCTGATTGCGGTCGTGGCCGAACCGGGCGTGGGAAAGTCGAGGCTCATCTTTGAGTTCAAGGCGGAAGCCGGTGGAGATTGGACGGTCCTCGAGGCGTCCTCGGTCTCCCACGGCAAGGGGTCGTCATACCTGCCGGTGATCGAGCTGCTGCACGGCTATTTCGGAATCGTCAAGGGAGACGATCCGGCCAAAAGGCGCGACAGGATAGCGAAGCGGATCTCCGAACTGGATGCATCGCTCGAGCCTGCCCTCCCCTATCTCTACGCATTGCTCGAGGCCGAGGACGACAAAGAGCGCCTCGCCGGCATGGACCCGCAACTGAGGCGATCGCGCACCCTCGACGCTGTCGTTCGCCTGCTCCTGAGTGAAGCAGCTCGCCAGCCGCTCATTCTGGTCTTCGAGGATCTGCATTGGCTGGACGACGAGAGCCAGGCGCTTCTCGACCTCCTGGTCGAATCGATGAGCAAAGCGCGAATTTTGCTCCTGTTGAACTACCGTCCCGAATATGCGCTGCGCTGGGGAGCCAAGCCCTACTGCCACCAATTGCGCCTCGAGCCGCTCGGGGAGGACAGCGCCGATGAGATGCTGTCGGCAATTCTCGGGGACTCGATCGAGCTTCTGCCGTTGAAGCAGCTCATCATCGAAACCACCGAAGGCACGCCGTTCTTCATGGAGGAGACGGTGCAGGCCTTGTTCGACGAAGGCGCATTAAACCGATCCAACGGAACGGTCACGCTGGTCAAACCGCTTGCGTCTTTGCGCATCCCGCCAACCGTGCAAACCATCCTCGCCGCCCGCATCGACCGGCTGCGCGCCGACGAGAAGACCCTCCTGCAAACGTTCGCGGTGCTCGGACGCGAATTCGATCTCAGCCTTGCCAGAGCCGTTGCCGGACGCCCGGACGATGAGCTCGAACGCCTGATTGCCAACTTGCAGCTCGGCGAGTTCGTTTACGAGCAGCCCTCGATCTCGGATATTGAATACATCTTCAAGCACGCGCTCACGCAGGAGGTGGCCTACAATTCGATCCTGCTGGAGCGCCGCAAACAACTGCATAAGGAAGTCGGGCGCGCGATCGAGGCGCTCTATCCAACCTCGTTGGACGAGCACGTCGCGGACTTGGCGCACCACTACTCACGCAGCGCCAATCAGGCAAAAGCCGCCGCATATCTGAGGCTCGCCGGCATGCAGGCGATGGCGCGGGGCGCGCTGCACCAGGCCGTGCAGAATCTCGAGAGCGCGCTCACGCTTCTCAAGACGTTTCCGGAAGGCCCCGCCAGGGATCAGCTGGAACTCCAGGTCCTCAACCCGCTTGGAACCGCCTACATTGCCGTGCGCGGCTACGCCTCGCCGGAAGTTGGACCGGTGTTCCAACGCGCGCGCTCTCTTTGCGACAAGATCGGTGAGCCGCACCAGCAATTCGCCATGGTGTGGGGCAATTTCGCCTGGCGCATCGTGCGCGGCGAAATGGACCTCTCTTTGGAGCTCGCAAGCGAGGCGATCGATCACGCCAAGAAGCTGGACGACCCAGGCGTCTGGATGGAAGCGCTGTTTCTCATGGGCGTCACCTTGTACTACCGCGGCGATTTTGTCGGCGCGCGGCAGCAATACGAGACGGCTCTCGCGCGCTACGACGACGATCGGGAGCGGACTCGGATGTGGGCGGTCAGGGTCGGCGAGCATGCCGGGGTGACGCATCGCTGCTATCTCGCCCTGACCCTGTGGCACCTCGGCTATGCCGAAGAGGCGCTCAAGGTGAACCGCGAGATGCTGGAGCTGGCGCGCTCGATCGACCATCCGTTCAGCCTCGCCTATGCGCTGCATCACACGAGCTGGCTCTATCAATATCTTCGCCTGCCGCCGGAGGCTGTTGCGGCGAGCGGCGAACAGATACGCTTCGCGGCGGATCAGGGATTTCCGCTGTTCCTTGCAACAGGAATTATCTACGAGGCAGCCGCCTCGCTGCTGCGGGGACAAGTCAAGGCCGCGCTGCCAGGGCTGATCAAGGGTCTCGACGCCTATCGGGGCACCGGCGCAGGGCTCGCCCTTCCCTACTATTTCGGGGTTCTCGGGAGCGCCCTGATCGGCTCGAAACGCCTGAAAGACGCTGATAACGCCCTGAACATGGCGCTCGCCATTGCCGAGAAAAGCCGCGAGCGCTGCCATGAGGCGGAGCTGCACCGGCTCAAGGGAGAACTCGCGCTCGGCGAAGGCCAAAGTCCGGCAATCGCAGAGGATCACTTTCGGCGGTCGATCGAGATCGCCAAAGCACAGCAGAGCAAGGCCTGGGAGCTCAGGAGCGCGACCAGTCTTGCGCGCCTCTATCGCGCGCAGAACCGCGGGAGCGAGGCGCAGGAGCGGCTCTCCGAGGCGTTGGCCAAGTTCACCGAAGGATTCGACACGCCGGATGTTCAGGCTGCAAACGCCCTTCTCGCCGAACTAGGGACTTGAATAGCTTGACAAACCCGATTGTTGCCCTTTTTTCGACCAATCATGACGGACCTGATGGATGGAGGTTGTGGGTGGGGGCCACGTCAATGCGGTACGGCGCAACTCTAGCAATCGCAGCCATCGCGGCGCTCCTCTCTTGGCCGGCGCTCGCCGAGAGCGAGTTTTCCGGCGCCGACGCGACGGCAGCACAGCAACAGACCTTCAGCCAAGGCGAACTCGACGCCCTGGTGGCGCCGATTGCGCTCTATCCCGACGCGCTGCTGGCGCAGGTGCTCATGGCCTCGACCTATCCGCTCGAGGTGGTCCAAGCCGATCGCTGGGCGAAGGCCAACAAATCGCTCAAGGGCGACAAGCTCGATGAAGCGCTCGCCAAGCGGGATTGGGATGCAAGCATAAAGGCGCTGGCGGCGACGCCGACCGTGCTCGCCATGTTGAACGACGATCTCGACTGGACCGAGAAGCTCGGCGATGCCGTTCTCGCCCAACAGCCAGATGTGATGGACGCGATCCAGCGCCTGCGCGCCAAGGCCGAAGCGAACGGCAAGCTCGAAACGACCAAGGAGCAGAAGGTCACCGTCACCAAGGAGGCCGATAACCAGCAGACCATCGTCATTGAGCCGACCTCGCCGGAGACCGTCTACGTGCCCTATTACGAGCCGGCAGTGGTCTACGGCGCCTGGGACTACCCCGCCTACCCGCCTTATTACTTCCCGCCGGCGCCCGGCTGGGTCGTGGGTGGGGCGATCGCGAGCGGGATCGCATGGGGCGCGGGTTTCGCCATCGGCAACGCCATCTGGGACAATTTCGATTGGCGGCACGGCAACATCAACGTCGACATCAACAAGAACGTGAACATCGACAAGCACGTAAATCGGAACAACGTGAAGACGGGGAACTGGGAGCACAACCCTCAACACCGCAAGGGCGTGAGCTATAACAACAAGCAGGTGCAGAACAAGTTCGGCAAGGACGCCGTCAAGTCGGCGGATCGCAAGCTCGACTATCGCGGCCGCGGCGGCGAGCAGGTCCTCAAGCCCGGCAATAAGGGCCCGGGCGGCGGAGAGCGCCCTGATCTCGGCAAGGGACCTGGCGACAAGAGACCGGACTTGGGCAAAGGTCCCGGTGACGGCAAAAGGCCCGATTTAGGAAAAGGCCCGGGCGGCGCGCCTGGCAAGCAGGGTGCCCTGGAAGGCAAGAAGCCTGATCTTGGCAAGCCTCAAGCAAAGGGAAAGCCTAAGCCAAACGCTTTCGATGCAAGCGACGGCGCCAAGGCGCGCGACTATTCAAAGCGCGGTCAGGCGAGCCTCGGTGATCGCAGTCCCCGTGAGTTCGCCAAGCCCAAGGGCGGCGGACCGCAGATCAAGAAAGGCGGCGGTGGTCCTCGCGTCGGCGGCGGGGGAGGCGGCGGACGTCAGATGGGCGGTGGTGGCGGTCATCGTGGCGGCGGCGGGCGTGGAGGCGGCGGCGGACGTGGCGGCGGCGGGCGTCGCTCTGACATCCGCCTCAAGGAAGACATCGTGCCGCTGGTGCAGCTCAACAACGGTCTCGAACTCTATCGCTTCCGCTACAAAGGCAACGACCGCACCTTCTATGTGGGCGTCATGGCGCAGGACCTGCAGAAAATTGAGCCCAACGCGGTCTGGCCCGGACCCGACGGATATTTGAGGGTCGACTACGATCGGCTAGGGCTGAAATTCATGACCTGGAAACAGTGGTTGGCGCTGGACCGGTAGGACCGCGAGGCGGACGATGCAAAGGCTAGGCTTGCTCATTTTCAGTGCGGCGTTTGTCGCCGGGTCCATTGCCGCCTCGGCGCAAGAGAGGTTCAACAGCACCGAAGACGCTGTCACGGCTCTGGTCGACGCCGCCAAGGCGCAAGACCGAAGCGAAATCCTGAAGGTGCTCGGACCGAAGGGACAACAGATCGTCAGCTCCGGCGATCCAGTCGCGGATCGCGCGACGCGCGACAAATTCGTCGCCGCCTACGACACGAAGCACACGATCTCCCAGGACGGCAGCGACAAGGCAACGCTGGTCATCGGCGACGACGACTTCCCTTTCCCGATTCCGCTCGTACGCATGCATGACGGGTGGCGGTTCGACACCAGAGCCGGTCTCGACGAGATTCTTCGCCGCCGCATCGGGCGCGACGAGCTCGCAGCCATCCAGGTCATGCTCGCTTATGTGCAGGCGCAGAACGAATATGCTTCGCTCGATCCTGACGGGCTTGGTCCGCACACTTACGCGCAGCGTATCGTGAGCAGCCCGGGCAAGAAGGATGGACTCTACTGGCCGACCGCGGAAGGCGAGCAGCCGAGCCCACTGGGCGACCTTGCCGCGCAAGCGTCCGCCGAAGGCTACAAGGTCGGCCAGAAGCCGATCCCCTATCACGGCTATTTCTATCGCATTTTGAAACGACAGGGCGCGAGCGCCAGCGGCGGCGCCTATGACTATGTGGTAAAGGGCAAGATGATCGGTGGCTTTGCGCTCTTGGCTTACCCCGCCGAATACCGCAATTCCGGCGTCATGACGTTCATGGTCAATCACGACGGCACGGTCTTTCAGAAGGACCTCGGTCCGCACACGGAGAGGATCGCGCGCAAGATCGACTCCTTTGCGCCGGATTCGACTTGGGCGAAGGTCGACGCCAACGCCCGACCGTAGCGTGCCCAGCTTCAACGCACTCAGCCGCTAGATCCATTTTGCCAGGGATGCGACGCGTCTTGGCGTGATGCATTTGCCACAGCTCGCGTCAAACGAATCTGAGCCGCGACGATTGTCGATGGCGCGCCCTTGAGCTGATCTAAGGTACTGAAAAGAAGCGCAGAAAGAACTGACAGCGCACCGGGGAAGGTCGATGAACAAGGCCCGCACTGTTATTCTAATGCTGGGTTTGGGCCTCGCAGCTCCGAGCGCCGCCCATGCGCAGGCCGCGAGCGATGTGGACCTCGCCAAGAAGCTCGCCAATCCCATCTCCAGCCTGATCAGCGTCCCGCTGCAATACAATTTCGATTGCTGCTTCGGCCCGCTCGATGCGGATCGTCATTTGCTCAACATCCAGCCGGTGATCCCGACCAAGCTCAATCCGGACTGGAAGCTGATCGTTCGCACCATCCTGCCGGTGCACTATCTCCAAGCTCCCGCGGTGGGCCTCGATGATACGTTTGGGCTCAGCGATACCCTGCAGAGCTTCTTCTTCTCGCCAAGCAAGTGGCCAACCGGCACCGATCCGCTGATCGACAGCGGCAAGTGGGCCGCCGGTCCCACCGCCGTGATCCTGAAGCAGCAGTCGGGCTGGACCTACGGCGTGCTCGCCAATCACATCTGGTCCTTTGCCGATGCCGGCGGGGCCAATGACCGGCCCGAGGTGAACCAGACCTTCATCCAGCCCTTCCTCGCCTTACCTGGAAGGACTTCACAACGCTCACTTTGAATTCCGAGTCCACCTATTATTGGCGGACCGAGGAGTGGAGCATTCCGCTCAACCTTTTGGTCAGCCATGTCTACAATTTCGGCAAACAGTGAGTGAGTTTGGGGGTGGGCGGTCGTTGGTACGCGGACACGGTCGAAGATGGGCCGGATTGGGGTCTGCGCGCAGTGGCGACCTTCCTCTTTCCCACCGGAGGTTGAGGCTCTTGGCGATTGCAAGAGCGCCGTAATGGCGCCTGATTTCTTGATAGACTAACCGCTTGTCTTACGTGCCCAAACGATGAGGGAACTGGGTGCGCGTCGGGGGGCTACGTTGTTGTCTGGTACGGCGCGGTGGCGTTGAGCCTTGCCGCCTGTGCGTCGCTTCCGCGCAATCCCGTGCCATCCGCACTTGAAGACCAGGCCACCGTGGTCGGCATGGGGCCCAAGCGTATCCGCTTCTGGGGCGACCAGCTTCCTCCCAACGCCGATGCCATGGTCAGGGAGAAGTGGGCGCAGGTCCGCGCGTCCGGGCGTAAGCTGCCGAGGAGCGGCGGGCGCCCGGTGGTCAATTTCCTGGCTCTGTCCGGTGGCGGCAGCGACGGCGCTTTTGGCGCCGGCGTGCTGGCTGGCTGGACGGCGCGCGGCACTCGTCCGGAATTCGACGTGGTCACGGGGTAAGCACCGGCGCCCTCACCGCGCCCTTCGCGTTTCTTGGGCCGCGTTACGACGACGCGCTGAAGAAGGTGTTCACCGAGTTCGACCACGAGTGACATCGCCATCGCCCAGCCGATCAGGGGCCTTCTCGGCGGAGAGTCGCTTGCCAGCAACGCACCCTTGGCGAGGGTCGTCGCCTTTTACGTCAACGACAACTTCCTCAAGGAAGTGGGCGCCGAATATATGAAGGGGCGCAGGCTGCTGATCGGCACCACCAATCTCGACGCGCAGCGTCCGGTGATCTGGGACATGGGCAAGATCGCCGTGAGCGGTCATCCCGAAGCCGTCGAGCTGTTTCGCAAGGTGCTGCTCGCCTCGGCCGCAATCCCCGCGGTGTTTCCGCCTGGCTTGTTCGAGGTCGCGGCGAATGGCAGCGTCTATGAGGAGATGCATGTCGACGGCGGCGCGACCCGCGAGGTCTTCCTGTTGCCGACCCAATTCATGACAAAGAGCGCCGACACCCTTGGCGCCGATCCCATCCGCCGGTCCTACATCATCCGCAATGGACGCGTCGGACCGGAGTGGAAGGCGGTGAAGCCGCGCACGCTGTCGATTGCCGGACGCTCGATCTCGACGCTGATCAAGAACCAGGGCATCGGCGACTTTTACGGGCTCTACGCCTTCGCCAAGCGCAACGGCATGGACTACAACCTGATCTATATTCCGACCGATTTCCCCGACACCAGCACGCAAGCCTTCGATCCCGTCTATATGACCAAGCTCTACGATCTCGGCTTCAGGCTCGCGAGCTCCGGCAACACTTGGCAGAAGGTTCCGCCGCGCTGGGGGCACTAGGACGTTTGGACTGCGCTTTCCGCGGCTACGAGCCAGGCCGGATCGAACCAGCGGTCGGCGTCGCCATCATAAGGAAGCCGCGTGATGTCCCAGTGGCGGATGAAAGGCGCGTAGGTCTCCCACACCGGAGGCCCGCCGCCGACGAACACCACGCGATCGGGAAACCAGGCCAGCACCTCGGCCGGATGATTGACCGAGCGGATCTCGCAGATGGTCCGATCGTCATAGGCAAAGGGCGGGATCGAGGCGACGGTGCGCGGGCCGGCGATGATCACGTGGCCGCGCGTCATGTCGAAGAAGCGTGCCACATCGGCAACATAATCCCTGCCCTTGTTGCCCTCCCATGGCAGCCTGCCGTTCAGCCCGAGCTGGCCGCGCTGGCCGATGGCGCACATGGCGCGAACGTCAGCCATGCTGTCCTCCTCTTGATGCGAAGGCGACCTTAGCGGCAGGTGGCCTTTTGGCAAGGACTCGTGCAGATAGACGCAAGCCAAAAGCCCATGACGCCGCGCCTCCTGCCCACAGCCCCCATCGCCGACCCGCGCCTCAGACTGAAGGCGATCGGGCTAATGGTGCTCGCCACCGTCTGCTTCGCCTTGCTCGATGCCGCGGCAAAGTACCTCGTCACCGTGAAGGCCCTGCCGGTCATGCAAATCACCTGGCTACGCTTTGCCGGCCACATCGTGTTCAGCGCCCTCGTTCTCTGGCCGTTCGCGTTCAAGCCGTCGCTGCGCTCGGCGAAGCCCGTCATCCAGGTGTTTCGCTCCGTCATCATGATCGTCACCACAGCATTCAACTTCATCTCGCTGCGCTATCTGCAGCTCGACCAGACCATCACCATCTTCTTTCTTGCCCCGCTCCTGGTTGCGCTGCTGGCCGGCCCGCTGCTGCACGAGTGGGTCGGCTGGCATCGCATGATGGCGATCATCGCCGGTTTCCTCGGCGTGTTGATCGTGATGCATCCGGGCTTCGGCAAGCTGCATTGGGCGATGCTGGTTTCGCTCGTCGCCACAATCGGCTACGCGCTCTACAACATTTCGACGCGCTACCTTGCCGCTTACGATCCGCCGGAAGTGACGCAGACCTATACGCCGCTTGCCGGCGCCGTCCTGCTGATGCCGTTGGCCGTTGCCGCCTGGCAGCAGCCGCAAGACGCGAGCGTATGGCTGCTGCTCGCGTCGCTTGGGTTATGGGGCGGGCTCGGCCATTGGCTGTTGATCCTCGCCCACCGCATCGCGCCGGCATCGGCGCTGGCGCCGTTCATCTATCTCGGCCTGATCTGGATGTCGACGGCCGGTTTCCTCGTGTTCGGGCAAGTGCCGACGCTGTGGACCCTCGCCGGCGCCATGGTGGTGATCCTGTCAGGCCTCTATCTCTTCGCCCGCGAGCGCAAGGTGCTGGGCGCGCAGGTCACCGGCCCCGCCTCCGACATCGCCACCCAGTAGCGGGCTGCCCGCTTGATCGGCGAAGAGCTGGCCTTGAACGGCAAGCTTAGAGAGTCCGCCAAAGACAAAGAGCATGGCGATCAGTTGAACAACGACGATCAGCCTTGCGAGCATGCCAAGCACGCCACGCCCGGAAGCACTCCGCCAAACGCCTACGCCCGCGAAGACTTGATAGGGAATGGGGGCAATCATGCTGAAAAGGATTGTCGGGATCAGCGCGTGTTCCTCTGCAAACAGAGGACTGCTCGCTGTCGCGACGCAGAGTCCTATGAAGTAAGCAAGGACCTGTCCGAGAACGTAGTAGGTCCAAAATGCATCCCATAGCGGCAGCCGTCCACCCCACAGCCGCCGGAAGATGCCTTCATCTGTTGGCTCACGCATCGCTTGCGACGCCTTCTCCCCGGAACGGCGGCCACCGACAGCCAAGGATCGTTACTCCTCTTCCCCGCCATTCGATGCGCTGTAGCGGCGCTTGACGTCTTCGGCGAAGGCGGCGAATGCGCGGCGGTTGATCGCGTCCCGTGCGTGCTCCATGAGCTCCTGATAGAGCTGCACATTGGCCCAGCTCAGCAGCATGGCGCCAAGCACTTCTCCGGACTTCACCAGATGATACAGATAGGCGCGGGAGTACTGCGCCGCGGGGCAGGCGCTTTCGGCGTCGAGCGGAGTTGGATCGTCGGCATAGCGGGCGTTGCGCAGATTGAGCCGCCCGCCCCAGGTGAAGGCCTGGTTATGGCGCCCCGAGCGAGTCGGCATCACGCAGTCGAACATGTCGATGCCGCGGGCGATGGCCTCGACCATATCCTGCGGCGTTCCGACGCCCATCAGATAGCGCGGTCGGTCCTCTGGCAGCATGGCCGCCGTCACCGCCACGGTATCGAGCATGGCGGCTTGCCCTTCGCCCACGGCGAGGCCGCCGATGGCATAGCCGTCGAAGCCGATGTCCTGCAGCGCTCCAGCGCTTTGTTCACGCAGATCCGGATAGACGCTGCCCTGCACGATGCCGAACAGAGCCTGGCCGGGCGCGCTCAGGCTCTGAAAGGCCTGCTTGGAGCCCTCGGCCCAACGCAGCGACAGCTCCATGGAGGATTTGGCCTCCTCCCGCGTCGCCGGGAACGGCGTGCATTCGTCGAGCACCATCTGGACGTCGGCGCCGAGCAGGCATTGCACTTCGATTGCGCGCTCCGGCGTGAGCAGGTGCGTGGCGCCGTCAATATGCGACTGGAAGGTGACGCCGTGCTCCTCGATGCGCCGCAGCTTCGACAGAGACATGACCTGATAGCCGCCTGAATCGGTGAGGATCGGTCCGTCCCAGCCCATGAAGCGATGGAGACCGCCGAGCTTGGCGATGCGCTCGGCGCCCGGCCGCAGCATCAGATGGTAGGTGTTGGCGAGGATGATATCGGCGCCGGTAGCGCGCACGGTCTCGGGCAGCATGGCCTTGACGGTGGCGGCGGTGCCGACCGGCATGAAGGCCGGCGTGCGGATGCGCCCTCGCGGCGTGGTGATCTCGCCGAGGCGCGCGCGGCCGTCTCGCGCCTTCAGCGCAAAGGAAAAGCTCTGTCTCAAATCACGCTGCATCGGGGCTCAGTAGACAGGCATCGCCGTAGGAATAGAAGCGATAACGCTCGGCGATGGCATGGGCGTAAGCGCGCTGCATCAGGTCGAGCCCGGAGAAGGCCGCGGCCAGCATGAACAAGGTCGAGCGCGGCAGATGGAAGTTGGTCACCAGCCGGTCCACGAAGCGGAAGCGGTAGCCAGGCGTGATGAAGAGATTGGTGGCGCCGAAGAATGGCGCAAGCGTCCCTTGCTTGTCCGTGGCGCTTTCAAGAAGCCGCAGCGAGGTGGTGCCGACGGCGACGATCGCCCCTCCCTTCGCCTTCACCGCGTTCAGCGTCGCCGCGGTTTCGGCGGAAACGGTCCCGGTCTCTTCGTGCATGACATGGCCGCCGGTATCGGCGCTGCGCACCGGCAAGAATGTGCCGGGACCGACATGCAGCGTGACGAAGTGCAGGGAAATCCCGCGGGCCACGAGCGCATCCATCAGGGCCTTGGTGAAATGTAGTCCCGCGGTCGGCGCGGCAACCGCGCCCTCCTCGCGCGCGAACACAGTCTGGAAGTCGACGCGATCCTCTGCGTCCGGCGGGCGCCGTGAGGCAATGTAAGGCGGAAGCGGCATTGCGCCCAGATGATCGATCGCCTCATCGAGGCTCACATCGCTGAAACCGAAGGCGAGCGTCACCTCGCCTTCAGCCCCCCGGTCTTCCACCATCGCGGCGAGCGTTCCAAGCAGGCACGCGCCCTTCCCTTCGCCGAACACGATCCTGTCCCCCGGCTTGAGCCGCTTGGCGGGACGGGCGAGCGCGGTCCACCGGCTCGCGTCGAGCCTGCCGGTCAGGGTGACCGAGATTTGCGCCGAGGTGCCGTCGCGCTCGCGGATTCCTTTCAGCTCGGCGGGAATGACCTTGGTGTCGTTGAACACGAGCGCATCGCCGGGGACGAGCAGCTCAGGCAGCTCGGCGATCGTCCTGTCGGCGAGAGCCGGACCGGCGCCTGGCTCGACCACGAGGAGACGCGCGGCGTCGCGAGGGCTTACCGGCCGCAGCGCGATCAGCTCTTCCGGCAATGGATAATCGAAGTCGTCGACGCGCATGAACTGGATGCGTCAGAGGTAGCGCACCATCAACGCTCCGGCGAGCACCATCAGGGCGCCGCCGACGCGGCCGATGCTGAATTCCCGCTCGACCAGGCCGAACGCACCATAACGGTCGAGCAAGAGCGCCGCCACCAGCTGGCCGGTGATGCCGAGCGCCACGATCGCTGTGACGCCGATGCGCGGGGCGAGGATGAGACTGGCCGTAACGTAGCCGGCTCCGAGCAAACCGCCACTGATGAGCATATAGAGCGGCATGGTTTTCAGGGCGGCCAAGTTGACGTCGCGGTGCAAGAACAGGCTGGTGATGAGGATCAGAGCCACGGTGCCGACGCAGAACGACAGGGTTGCGCCGGCAAGAGGGTGACCGAGACGGGCGGCGGCCTCGGCATTGATCGGCGCCTGCAACGAGATCAGGGCGCCGGCGCCAAATGCGCACGATGTGAGAACCAGACCGAGCCACGACATCGCCAGCCTCCTGTCCGGTTGAACCTTAGACGTCGGACGCGACCTTGACCGAGAGCATCTTGTCGGGATTGGCCGGCGGCTCGCCGCGCTTCAGCTGATCAACATTCTCCATGCCGTCGACCACGCGGCCCCACACCGTGTACTGGCCGTCGAGGAAGGTAGCGTCGTCGAAGCAGATGAAGAACTGGCTGTCGGCGGAGTTGGGCGACTGGGCGCGGGCCATGGATACGACGCCGCGGGTATGCGGCTCCCGGCTGAACTCGGCGCGAAGCTTCTGGCCGGAGCCGCCGCGCCCGGTGCCGGTCGGATCGCCGGTCTGGGCCATGAAGCCATCAATGACGCGGTGGAACACCAACCCGTTATAGAAGCCCTGCCGCGCCAGCTCCTTGATGCGCGCCACATGGTTCGGCGCGAGGTCGGGCCTGAGCTGCACGGTGACCGGTCCGCGAGTTGTCTCGATGATGAGGGTATCCTCTGCCGTAGCCGCCATCGTGAACCTCCTATTGCTGCGCCTGGAGCACCTTGGTCGCGGCGGCCTTCGACGCAGCGTCGGCGTCGGCGGCGACCTGCATCTTGACGATCTTATCGGGATTGGACGGAGGCTCGCCCGCCTTGATCTTGTCGACCGCGTCCATGCCGTCGATCACCTGGCCCCAGATCGTATATTGGCCGTTGAGGAACGGCGCCGGGGCAAAGTCGATGAAGAACTGGCTATTGGCGCTGTTCGGGTCGCTCGAGCGCGCGGCACCGACCGTGCCGCGCACGAAGGTCGCCTTGTTGCTGAACTCGGCCGGGAGGTCGGGATATTTCGAGCCGCCGGTGCCGGTGCCGGTGGGATCGCCGGTTTGCGCCATGAAGCCAGGGATGACGCGATGGAACACGATGCCGTCGTAGAAACCTTCGCGGGTGAGTTTCTTTATCCGCTCGACATGCTTCGGTGCGAGGTCGGGACGAAGCAGGATGGTGACACGGCCGTCCTTCAAATCGAGCAGCACAACGTTCTCGAGCGGGTCGGCGGCGAGACTTGCGCGCGGCATGGCGAAGGCGACAGCAACCAGGACCGCGGCAGCGGCAGCGGCAAAGACGCGAGTGGACATCATGCGGGAAATTTCCTCTTCAAGGCTGCGGCCACGGGGGCCGGGACAAAGGCGGTAACGTCGCCGCCCATGGCGGCAATTTGGCGGACAAAGCTGGCAGCGATGTAGCGGGTTTCCGGCGAAGAGGCCAGAAACACCGTCTCAACATCCGGCACCATGGCAGCGTTCATTCCGGCCATCTGCATTTCGTAGTCGAAGTCGCCGGCATCCCGCAGGCCGCGAATGATCACATTGGCGCCGGCCTCGCGCGCGGCGCTCACGGTCAGCGTATCGAAGGTGGTCACGTGGAATTCCGCTCCGGTCTCGTCGGCGACCGGCCGGAGCGCGTCGACCACCAGCCCCACCCGCTCATCGGCACTGAACAGAGCCTGCTTGTCATGATGGGTGCCGACGGCGACGATCAGGCGATCGACAAGCTTCACCGCCCGCCTGGCGATATCGATATGGCCGAAGGTCACGGGATCGAAGCTGCCGGGATAGAAGCCGGTACGGGTCATCGGCACCTTCTAGCCGCGCAGTGATGGCGCCCGCAAGGGCCGCGGTGATGGCGAAGAGCAAGTAGCGCGGTTAACTCTCGTCGCCGGATCCGTCGTCTTCAAAAGGCTCGTCCCGCGGATCGTCATCTTCGGCACCGTGATCCTGCGGTCCTACGTCCTCGGAACCCTCGCCTGCAGGCCCTTCATCGCCGTTGCCGTTCTCGACGTCGGGAATGTGCTCGACCGCGACCACGCGCTCATCTTCCGCGGTGTCGAACACGATCACGCCTTGCGTCGAGCGGCCGACGATGCTTATGCCCTCCACGGGCACGCGGATCAGCTGGCCGCGATCGGTGACGAGCATGATCTGGTCGCCCTCCTCAACTGGGAAGGAGCCGATCAGCTTGCCGTTCCGCTGGTTGACGGTCATAGCGATGATGCCTTTGCCACCGCGGCCGGAGATGCGGTACTCGTAGGCCGAGGTGCGCTTGCCGTAGCCGTTCTCCGATACGGTGAGCACGAATTCCTCGTGCGCGCTCAGCTCGGCGTAACGCTCGGGGCTCAGCAACACCTCCTGGCCGTTGTCTTCGCTCTCCACGTCCTGCTCCTGATCGGCGCCGCCGCGGCGCACCATGTTGGCCTGGCGCACATAGGTGAGCCGCTCCGCCGGCAGCGCTTCGATATGGGCGAGGATGGCCATGGAGATGACCTCGTCCTTGCCTTCGAGCTTGATGCCGCGCACGCCGGCGGATTCGCGGCCCTTGAACACGCGCACGTCGGTGACGGGGAAGCGGATGGCCTGGCCTTCGGCCGTGGTCAAAAGCACGTCCTTGTTCTCGTCGCAGACCGCGACGCCGATGATGCGGTCGCCCTCGTCGAGCTTCATGGCGATCTTGCCGTTCTGCCTCACCTCGATGAAGTCGGAGAGCTTGTTGCGCCGGACGGTGCCGCCGTTGGTGGCGAACATCACGTCGAGCTTGGCCCAGCTTCCTTCGTCTTCCGGCAACGGCAGGATGGTGGTGATGTTCTCGTCCTTGGCGAGCGGCAGCAGATTGATGAGCGCCTTGCCGCGCGCCTGCGGCGCCGCGATGGGCAGCCGCCACACCTTCATCTTGTAGGACATGCCGCGCGAGGAGAAGAACAGCACCGGCGTGTGGGTGTTCGCGATGAAGATGCGGGTGACGAAATCCTCTTCGCGCGTGGCCATGCCGGCGCGGCCTTTGCCGCCGCGGCGCTGCGCCCGGTAGGCCGAAAGCGGCACGCGCTTGATGTAGCCCTTGTGGCTGACGGTGACGACCATGTCCTCGCGCTGGATCAGGTCCTCATCCTCGACCTCGGCATCCATTTCGAGAATCTCGGTGCGCCGCGGGGTGCCGAACTGTGCCTTGATGGCGTTGAGCTCGTCCTTGACGATGGCGATGATGCGGCCGCGCGAACGGAGGATGGCGAGATAGTCGGTGATCTCGCCGCCGAGCTTAGCCAACTCGTCGCCGATCTCGTCGCGTCCGAGCGCGGTGAGCCGCTGCAGCCTGAGATCGAGGATGGCGCGGGCCTGGTCCTCGGAAAGGCGATATGTGCCTTCCGCCGACACCTTGTGGCGCGGGTCGGCGACGAGCTCGACCAGGGGGATCACGTCCATGGCCGGCCAATCCTTGGCCATCAATTGCTCGCGCGCCGTGGCGGGATCGGGTGCTTTCCTGATGAGTGCGATGACCTCGTCGATATTGGCGACGGCAATGGCGAGGCCAACCAGCACGTGGGCCCGATCGCGTGCCTTGCGCAGCAGGAACTTGGTACGCCGGCCGATCACCTCCTCGCGAAAATCGGTGAAGGCGCGGATCATATCCTTGAGATTGAGCTGCTCGGGGCGGCCGCCGATCAGCGCCACCATATTGGCGCCGAAGGTCGATTGCAGCGTCGAGAAGCGGTAGAGCTGGTTCAGCACCACGTCGGCCATGGCATCGCGCTTCAGCTCGATGACCACGCGCATGCCGTCGCGGCTCGACTTGTCGCGAATATCGGAGATGCCTTCGATCTTCTTCTCGCGCACCAGTTCGGCGATCCTCTCCACCATCGTCGCCTTGTTCACCTGATAGGGAATCTCGGTGATCGACCAGCGCCTCGCGCTCCTTGCGCAGGATTTCGGTGGTCACGCGGCCGCGCATCAGGATCGAGCCGCGGCCCTTATGATAGGCTGACCGGATGCCGGCCTTGCCGAGGATAAGGGCGCCGGTGGGAAAGTCCGGGCCGGGAATGATCTCGATCAGCTCCTCGATCGAGATTGCCGGATTGTCGAGATAGGCGATGCAGGCATCGATCACCTCGCCGAGATTGTGCGGCGGGATGTTGGTCGCCATGCCGACGGCGATGCCTCCGGCGCCATTGACCAGAAGGTTGGGGAACTTGGCCGGCAGCACCACCGGCTCCTGCTCGCGGCCGTCATAGTTCGCCTGGAAGTCGACCGTCTCATTCTCGAGGTCGTCGAGCAGCGTCATGGCGGGCCGCGCCAGGCGCACCTCGGTATAGCGCTCCGCCGCGGGCGGATCGCCGTCCACCGAGCCGAAATTGCCCTGCCCGTCGATCAGCGGCACGCGCATGGAGAACTCTTGCGCCATGCGCACCAAAGCGTCGTAGATCGCCTGGTTGCCGTGCGGATGATACTTACCCATGGTGTCGCCGGTAACGCGCGCGGATTTGTTGTAGGCGCGGTCAGGCGTGTAATTGTTCTCGTGCATCGAATAGAGGATGCGGCGATGCACGGGCTTCAGCCCGTCGCGCACGTCGGGCAGTGCGCGGGCTACGATCACGCTCATGGCGTAATCGAGATACGACCGCTTCATCTCGTCGATGAGCGAGATCGGCCGAATGTCAGACGGGCTTGGCGCGCCCGATCCGGGAGGTTGATCGTTGTCGGCCAAGGCCGTGAGAGTTCCGTTGAAGTGTGGTTAGCGAAAGGATCAGTCGTGGCCGCTTGCGCATGCGCACGGCCTTCCGAGCACCAAAGAATTGTACGGAGAAGGCGCTTTTTTATAGCTGATTTTCAGCCCTTCGCGCAACCTTCTGGGCGCTTCCGCCGCGACCTATTTTCCGTACATACTACAACCACTTGCAAGCCCCCTCGATGGCCTGCGACGCTAGGTTTGCGGCGCTCATTTGTCGGCCTTGGGAAAGCCAACATCCGGAGCGAATATGGACGCCATCGTTTGAGGTTTGCGTCTCATTATTGGCTCCTAAAAAGCTGATCGAACGGCTTCGGAAACGACAAAGGAGAGCACCGTGAAACGTCACATGGCAACGACGGCGGCCGCCCTGCTCATGAGCCTCGCGCCGGCCTTGGCCGGGACGCAGGCCACCCCCGACGAGATCTTGCAAGCGACGCCCGAGATGCAGTCTCAGGCACAAAGTCCAGAGACGACGTCGTCGACAGTGAACGGCGAGTTGGCCGGGGACAGGCGTCCCGAACATAACTTTCTTCGCGTCAGATGCCTGACGAGCTGCTCGCCACCGATTTGCTCGGGCTGTCGGCGGTGAATGCCGAGAACGAGACGATCGGCGAGGTCAATGATCTGGTCACCGACAAAAGCGGCAAGACCATTGCGGCGGTGATTGGCGTCGGCGGCTTTCTTGGCATCGGCGAGAAAGACGTGGCAGTGCCTTTCGAGAATTTGAAGTTCACCCGCGACGAGAGCAATGACATCAAGATCGAGGTCGACATCGACAAGGAGGCGTTGAAAGCGGCGCCTGATTACCAGTTGCTCGATGAACAGGTGATCGTGGAAGGCGCCAACAAGGACAAGAGCCGCACCTACTAGCGCTTCAGCGTTCACGCATATTGCAAGCCCGGGACCCAAAGGGGACCGGGCTTTTTCATTGCATGCTTCTTCGGCGTCCCTCCCGGAGGGCAGTTCTTCGCTCAGTGTGCTTGACGCGTGAGCTGGGCAGCGAAAAGCGGGAACGATCGCGATATCGAAGCGTTGTTGAGACCAGGGGGGCGAGGATCCAGTCGATTCTCGTCCGCTTCATTTTAGAATGACACAAGGAGAGCAACATGAACCGCTTCCTCGCAACCACGGCACTCGCCCTCACGCTGGGCGCGGCCCCGGCGTTCGCGCAGAGTCCGTCTTCGCCCAGCACACCGACGCCAGACATGCAGGCGCCGATGCAGCCGCAGCCGCCCTCGGCGATCCCCTCGGAGCCTTCGATGAAGGCACCTGATCAGTCGTCCGAAGCGACGAAGCCGATGTCACCCGACCAATCGTCCGAGGCCACGACGACGCCATCGAACAGCCCTGACCAGACCGCACAGTTTCTGACGGAGCAGAAGGCCGACGATGTGCTTGCCAGCACCATCATCGGCAAGCCCGCGGTGAACAATCAGGACGAGACCATTGGCGACGTCAACGATCTCGTGGCTGACAAGGACGGCAAGATCGTCGCTGCCCTGATCGGCGTCGGCGGTTTCCTTGGCATCGGCGAAAAGGACGTCGCCGTGCGCTTCCAGGACCTGAAGCTGACCCGCGACGAGAATGACAAGGTGAAGGTCACGCTGAACCTGAGCAAGGACATGCTCACCTCGGCGCCAAGCTACAGGCTGCTCGGTCAGGAGCCGGTGGTGGAAGGCTCGGCCAAGACCGACCGCGAGGACAACACCCGCACCTATTAAAGATTGGCAGTTCGAGTGCGTTGGAAGCCCGGTGGCTGAAAAGTCGCCGGGCTTCGTTGGTGTTCAGAACGGGATCTCGTCGTCGAGTTCCTTGTCGAAGGAGCGTCCGCCGCCGCCAAGTGCGCTCGATCGCCCAAAGTCGCCGCTTGCAGCACCGGCAGGCTCGCGGTCGCCGCCGCCGGCACTCTGCTTCCCGTCAAGCAAGGTCATCTCGCCGCGATATTGCTGCAGCACGACCTCGGTCGAATAGCGATCCTGGCCGGATTGATCCTGCCATTTTCGCGTTTGCAGCTGGCCTTCGAGGTAAACCTTCGAACCCTTCTTCAGATATTGCTCGGCGATTTTTGCCAGGTTCTCGTTGAAGATGACGACGCGGTGCCATTCGGTGCGCTCGCGCCGCTCGCCGCTTGCCTTGTCGCGCCAGCTTTCGCTCGTCGCCACCCGCAAATTCACGATGGGGCGCCCATCCTGGGTGTGACGAACCTCAGGGTCGGCTCCGAGGTTGCCCACCAAGATGACTTTGTTCACTGATCCTGCCATGTGGCGATCTCCACAGTTAACCGTCCCGGAACTCTACTGCCTGCCGGGCGGCTCCCGCCAGAAAAGCTGGCGGCACTCCACAGTAAGGTCCACCGGCGGTTTTGTACATGTTTTGTTCTGCCTGTACACAAGCGCGCCTTGAGAATTGTGCAGGTGCGAACTATGCCTTAGAGAGAACGGCGCTTGACGCCGCGCGAGCCGGCAACCTGATCTTCACGATCTCTAGGCCAGGCTCACGGGGCTAACACTTTATCCTGAGGCCAGGGACACCGATGCAGCGCAGCGTCGAACAGCGCCACAGCCCGAAACGCCGCACCAGCGCCCGGCGCCACCCGCGCGCGACCACCTTCGGGTTCAACGCGTCGCCAGCGGCCCTTCATCATGGTGCTGGTGGCGAACTGGATTTTCTCGCTCGCCTTCTTCGTCGGCATGAAGCAGATCTGGCACTGGCAGCCCGACGCCTGGGACATCGCCGATCGCCTCGCGCTCGTCATCAAGGACGCGGTGTTCGCGCTGCTGCCGGGCGTGATCGGCATCTGCATCGTCGCGGCGCAGCGCCTCGATCCAAGCATGTGGGTCGGGCGCGTGGCCAAGCCGAACTCCGCGCTCGACATCAACACCCGCTTCATCCTCAACACCTTCGAGCAGTTCATCGCCTATTTCATCGCCAATGCCGGCCTCGCCATCTATTGCCCGCTCGAGGAAGCGCGCTCGCTGCCGCTGCTCACCATGCTGTTCGTGATGGGGCGCATCCTGTTCTGGATCGGCTACCACCGGAACCCCTATCTGCGCGCCTTCGGCTTCGGCATCACCTTCTATCCGACGGTGGCAGCCTTCGTTTGGCTGGTGCTGATCATGGTGTTCGGCATCCGTATCCCGCTCTAGGCCATAGGCGCCCTCATCCTGAGGAGGCGCGCGAGCGCCTCGCGAAGGACGCGCCCATGCTTCGAGACGCGCCCTTCGGGCGCTCCTCAGCATAGGCATCTCCCCTCACCTGCCGGCTTGCCAATCAAGGATGGCCTGCGACGGCCAGAGCAGCATCAGCACGTTGAGCGTGAGATTGTCTCGGATCATGTAACCGACGAAGAGCTCGAGGGCGATCGCCACGGCGATGGTGAGCCATACCGGCCACCAGCGCGCCAGGAAGAAGCCGAGGATCATGAACAGCGTGTCGGCCACCGAGTTGATGACGCTCGCCGTAATAGTCGAGCGCCACGGTCTGGCCGCGATAGCGGTTGATCAGCCAGTCGGTATTCTCGATCACCTCCCATGAGGCCTCGATGGCAACCGCCAGGATCAGCCTGGTGCCGAACGACATCGGCACCCAGCGCGACAGGAGCCACAGCCCGGCATAGAACAGAAAGCCGTGGATGACGTGGGAAGGCGAATACCAGTCGGAGAGGTGCTGGGAGTTCTCGCTCGACATCAGCACGCCGTGCCACAGCTTGATATAGCCGCATTTGCAGATGGGTTCGCGGCCCATGGCGAGCAGAATCGCCGCCTGGGGCGCGATGAGGCCGACGACGGCAAGGATGACCTGGGTGCGGGTGAGCTTCACGGGCGCATCTAGGCTAAATTCGGGGTCCCGTCACGCCACGTTCAGGCCCTTGCCCGCCCAGCGGGACAGGCCTAAGCCTTGCGGCAAGGCACTTGCACCCCGACATTGCAGACAGAATGACCTCAAAATTCATCTCCATCCGCGGCGCGCGGGAGCACAACCTCAAGAACATCTCCCTCGACCTGCCCCGCGAGAAGCTCGTGGTGATCACCGGGCTCTCCGGCTCGGGCAAGTCCTCGCTCGCCTTCGACACCGTCTATGCCGAAGGCCAGCGCCGCTATGTCGAGTCGCTCGCCGCCTACGCGCGGCAGTTCCTCGACATGATGCAGAAGCCCGACGTCGACCATATCGAGGGCCTGTCGCCGGCGATCTCCATCGAGCAAAAGACCACCTCCAGGAACCCCCGCTCCACGGTCGGCACCGTCACCGAGATCTACGACTATATGCGGCTGCTTTGGGCGCGCGTCGGCGTCCCATATTCGCCGGCGACCGGGCTTCCCATCGAGAGCCAGACCGTGAGCCAGATGGTCGATAGGGTGCTGGCCCTGCCGGAAGGCACTCGCCTTTATCTGCTCGCGCCGATCGCCCGAGGCCGGAAAGGCGAATACCGCAAGGAGTTCGCCGAGCTCCAGAAGAAGGGCTTCCAGCGGGTCAAGGTCGACGGCCGCTTCCACGAGATCGCCGAGGTCCCTGCCCTCGACAAGAACATCAAGCACGACATCGACGTGGTGGTGGATCGCGTGGTGGTGCGCCCGGACGGAAGCGCGCGGCTCGCCAACTCCTTCGAGACGGCGCTTGCGCTTGCCGACGGCATCGCCGTCGTCGAATTCGCCGACCGCCGTGCGCCCACCGACGCCTCGTCGCCTGGCCTCACCGGGCGAACCGGCGAGGCTCATGCCGAGCAGGTTGCTCTCGATGCCAGGATCAAGACCGGAATGGGCGGAGGCGATGCGGAGCGGATCATCTTTTCGGCGAAGTTCGCCTGCCCGGTCTCGGGCTTCACCATCGAGGAGATCGAGCCGCGCCTCTTCTCCTTCAACAATCCCTATGGCGCCTGCCCGGCCTGCGACGGGCTCGGCACCGAGCTGTTCTTCGAGCCTGACCTGGTGCTGCCCGACGAGAATTTGAGCCTCAACCGCGGGGCCATCGCCCCCTGGGCCCGCACGTCAGCCACCTCGCCCTATTACCAGCAGACCCTTGAATCGCTCGCCCGCGCCTATCGCCAGCCCATGACCAAGCCGTGGAAGTCGCTGCCCGAGGACTTCCGCAATGTCATCCTCTACGGCTCTGGCGAAGACGAGATCACCTTCACCTATGACGACGGCGTGCGCCATTACTCGACCACCAAGCCCTTCGAAGGCGTGATCACCAATATCGAGCGGCGCTGGCGCGAGACCGAATCCGCCTGGGTGCGCGACGAGCTGTCGCGCTTCCAGTCCGACCAGCCCTGCGAGGCCTGCGCCGGCTATCGTCTCAAGCCGCAGGCGCTCGCGGTGAAGATCGATCGCCTGCATATCGGACAGGTGTCCGACATGTCGATCCGCGAGGCCTGCCGCTGGTTCGACACGCTGCCCGCCAAGCTCACGCCAAAGCAGAACGAGATCGCCGAGCGCATCCTGAAGGAGATCCGCGAGCGGCTGAACTTCCTCAACGACGTCGGCCTCGATTACCTCACGCTCTCCCGCGCCTCCGGCTCGCTCTCGGGCGGCGAGAGCCAGCGCATCCGCCTCGCCTCGCAGATCGGATCAGGCCTCACCGGCGTGCTCTATGTGCTGGACGAGCCCTCCATCGGCTTGCATCAGCGGGACAATGCGCGGCTGCTCGAAACGCTCGACCGCCTGCGCGACCTCGGCAACAGCGTCATCGTGGTCGAGCATGACGAGGAGGCGATCCTCACCGCCGACCACGTGGTGGACATGGGCCCCGGCGCCGGCATCCATGGCGGCGAGGTGGTGGCGCAAGGGACACCGGAGCAGGTGATGGCAAACCCGGAAAGCCTCACCGGGCAATATCTCACCGGCTTCAAGCAGATCCCCATGCCCAAGGAGCGCCGCAAGCCCATCCGCGGGCCGCAGGCTCACGGTCATCGGCGCGCGCGCCAACAACCTCAAGAACATCACCGTCGACATTCCGCTCGGCCTGTTCACCGCCATCACCGGCGTCTCCGGCGGCGGCAAGTCGACCTTCCTCATCGAGACGCTCTACCGCGCCGTGGCGCGCAAGCTCACCGGCTCGCGCGAGCATCCCGGCGAGCATGACGCGGTCGAGGGCCTGGAGCATCTCGACAAGGTCATCGACATCGACCAGTCGCCGATCGGGCGCACGCCGCGCTCCAACCCCGCCACCTATACCGGCGCCTTCACTCCGATCCGCGAATGGTTCGCCGAGCTGCCAGAGGCCAAGGTGCGCGGCTACAAGCCCGGCCGCTTCTCCTTCAATGTCAAGGGCGGGCGCTGCGAGGCCTGCCAGGGCGACGGCGTGATCAAGATCGAGATGCACTTTCTGCCCGACGTCTACGTCACCTGCGACGTGTGCAAGGGCAAGCGCTACGACCGCGAGACGCTGGAGATCAAGTTCAAGGACAAGTCGATCGCCGACGTGCTCGACATGACGGTCGAGGAGGCCGCCGATCTGTTCAAGGCGGTGCCGTCGATCCGCGACAAGCTCGAGACGCTGAAGCGCGTCGGCCTCGGCTACATCCATGTCGGCCAGCAGGCGACCACGCTCTCAGGCGGCGAGGCGCAGCGGGTGAAGCTGACGCAAGAGCTGTCGCGCCGCGCCACCGGGCGCACGCTCTACATCCTCGATGAGCCGACCACCGGCCTGCATTTCCATGACGTGGCGAAGCTGCTCGACGTGCTGCACGAGCTGGTCGACCAGGGCAACACGGTGATCGTCATCGAGCACAATCTCGAGGTGATCAAGACCGCCGACTGGATCGTGGACCTCGGCCCAGAAGGCGGCGACGCCGGCGGCCATGTGGTCGCCGTCGGCACGCCTGAGGAAATCGCCGCCAACCCCGCGAGCTACACGGGGCAATATCTCAAGCAGGTCTTCGACCGGCGGCGGGGGGCCCAGGCGAAGCGCGCGGCGCAGGCTGCGGAGTGAGAGGGCGGCTCGCAATCATCATGGTCGGGCCTCAATCGTTGGGTCGAAGCCCCTCGGCTGTCATCGCCGCTTTGGCTTGCGGCCAGTCGATTTCTTAGGCGTCCGGCCAGTCGGTTTCTTAGGTTTCCCGCCAGTCGACTTCTTAGGTGGAAGACTCTGAACCGTCTTCGGATAGATGGTCGACATGAATTCGAAATCCTGCTTGTCGATGTCGAGACCGCCGACGATGGGCTTGCCGTCTTTGGTGATCGTGCCGGGGATCTGGTAGCACATGATGGAATTCGGGTCGGCGTGCTCGGTGCCGCGCACCGAAGCCGTTTCGATCGGCGTCAAGACTTGCTGGCGGACTTCCTCGGGCGTCCATCCCTGGGTCTGCCCGAAGAAGGCGATCGCCTTTTCTGGATCGATTTTGTTCACCAGCTCCGCCCGCATATGCTCGTGCGGGCAGCCGAGCGTGTGGCCGGTTTCATGCCGCACAACGCGGTGGTATTCGGATTCCGGCGTCTGCATCGTGAACGATTCCAGATTCATCGTCGGCTCATTCGCCGCGATGGAGAGGATGTCGGTGCCGAGATAGGACCAGTAGCCGTCGCGTTCCTTGCGCGCGATGCGCACTTGTCCGTTGGATTTCGTCTCGGTGAACTTGACGTTGCATCGCTTTGCCCACGCGTTCATGTGCTCTAGGATGCGCGCCCGCAAGTCTTTGGGCGGACTGTCGAGGAAGCTGACGGTGAGCCGGACGCCCTTGGTGTGCCAAAACTTTGTGGTGAGCACGGAGATACTGGCGGGCGTCGGTGCGAAGCCAGGTGCGATCCGCGCCCAATGTTGCACCTGCGGACGGTTGAGAGGATTGATCGCGGTTGCCTTCTGCGCCGCAGATATCCAAAGGCTCTTCGGCAGGTGCTTCGGCGTACAACAAATTAGTTCGGCCATGGCGTTCCCCTTTGCAAATAGAGCGTTGTATTATTGATTTCTTCTAGCAAAGATAGCAATCGGCAAAATTCGGATCGTGCAATCGGCAGGCCCGGACTTTCGGCGAAACAGCCTGAGAGGATGCTTCTTCAGGTAGTCGATCGTCGGCCGGCCGAGCAACGCGACGGCAACGAATTTGGTCGCGAGCGGCGTCGCGCCAAGGACGGCAGTCAGCGCCGTCTTCACTTTCGGGCTCAGGCCTGAGCTCACCACGAGAGGAATGATCAACCACGCTAGGTAGCTGCCGGCGATAAGCACGGCGCCGATGGCCAAGCGCCAGCGAAACGAGCCGGGCAGTCGCGGGATCCTGCGCATCGCGGCAGCTTCCATCGCACACGCGCGGGAACGGCGTCGAGCCTACCAATACACTCCGCGTGAGGCGATCCCGACCCAGGAGATTGCAGGTCAAGCGTCTCGCCGCTGTCGCCGGGATCGTATGCCCTGCCTGCTTCCCGCGACCCACGGTCCACGCTACGAATGCTGTGTTCAGCTCAGTCGGAGCTTGCAAACGTGACGGGGGAGTGAGCCATGACGGGACGTGCATCCTCGCCGATTGTGATTGTTGCAGTGTCGCTTGCCGCCTTGGGGGGAATGGCCCTTGCCGCGCACGACAAGTACGCCGTGCAGGTGCCGGGCGGCCTCGCGTTCTCCGAGTTCAGGGGATACGAAGACTGGCAGACTGTTTCCGTCAGTCAGACCGATGGCGCGCTCGCTGCGATCCTCGCCAATCCTACAATGATCGACGCCTACCGGGCCGGTGCTCCCGACAACGGCAAGCCGTTCCCCGACGGCTCCAAGATTGCGAAGATCCATTGGAAGCCGGTCAAGAGTGCCGAGGCCCCCGATCCGACGACGAGGGTGCCGGGCACCCTGGAAAACGTCGACTTCATCGAGAAGGATAGCAAGCGGTTCGCGGACAGCGGCGGATGGGGATACGCCGCGCGTTCAACTACGACGCCGCGTCGGACGCGTTCACGCCCGCCACCTTGGCTGACCAGCCGCCGCAGGGGAGCGACGCCAAGTGCGGGTTCGCGTGCCATACGCTCGTGAAGGCCAAAGATTACATCTTCACGGCGTACCCCAAGAGGTGAAGCGGGGCCGCGGGGCGCATCCGCTCATTCATCCCTCCCCTTGATGGGGCCTGACAAAATGCGGCAAAAAAGAAAGACGGCAAGCCGGGGAGCCTGCCGCCCTTCAGGACTGAGCGTCTACTTTGGAGGAGTCAGACGCAGGATGCATAAGTATTGCGGGACTCAGGCCGCTAATGGGCGGAGAGGATACAAAATCCCAAACTGACTGCGGCAACACATCACACCGGTCGCGACACTCGGTAGCGCACCACCACCCACATGGTGACGTTTTGTGCAGGCTTACTCCCCGATGTAACTGAACCGGAGGAGACAGATCATGAAGACGATAGTTTCGATTCTCGCGTTGAGCCTTGTCGTGGCTTTCACTGCCCCCGCTTTTGCAGGTGCGCCCAAGACCGAAGCGGCCTGCAAGAAGGCGGGCATGCAATGGGATGCGACTGCCAAGAAGTGCTCCAAGGGTATGTAGGCTGTTGAGGTCTAAGGCGACGGCGGTTCGCGTTGGGCCGCCGTCGTCTTTGGGGCGCCGATCAAATTCCCCCGGCCATAGTTGACGAATGCATCAGCGACCTTTTTTGAGCCGATGGAAAGCGCGCGCCGCTGCGGCCGCCTGCCTTCTCTTGCTGTGCACTAACCCGCTCGCCGCCGCCGCTCCCAATATCGTCGTCATCCTTACCGACGATCAGGACGACACCGGCTCCATGAGCTACATGCCGAAGACGCTCTCCCTTCTCGCCGAGCACGGCATCACCTTCACCAACAGCTTCGTGAACTTTTCGCTTTGCGCGCCGAGCCGATCGTCCTTCCTGACCGGTCAGGCGGCTCACAACGACGGCATCAAGTCGAACAAGGCGAGCAATGACGGTGGCTGGAACGCCTTCAAAAAGGACGAGGGAAACGTCCTGCCGGATTGGCTGAAGGCGGCGGGCTACAAGACCGCTTTGTTGGGCAAATATGTGAACGGCTACGCCAAAGGCAAACCGCCGCGCGCCGCCGGCTTTCAGTATTGGGCGAATGCCGTCGGCGGCTGGTTCGGTGTCGGCAGTCGGGATCCGCGACTATGGGTGCCGCCGGACTGGGATCTCTGGTACGCCATGTCCAAGGAGCGCTATTACGACTATTCGGTCAACGAGAACGGCACGCTGATCAACTTTGGCCACGAGGCGAGCGATTACGCGACCGACGTTCTCAGGGATCGCGCCGTGCGTTTCATCAAGGATCAAGCCGGATCGACTGCTCCCTTCTTCATGCTGATTGCGACCAAGGCGCCGCATGGCGAGGGAGATGAAGGAGCGAAAGGGCCCGCGATCGCAGCGCCGAAATACGAGAACGCGTTCCTGGACGTGAAGATCCCGATGAACCCGGCATTCTACCAGACCGGCGGCGCCGGCCAGAAGCCTTCGGTCACACAGACGCCGGTCCTCGTCGGCAAGAGAGGCAACCTCGAAATCGGATATCGGAAGGAGTTGCAATCCCTCCAGTCGGTGGACGATCTCGTCGAGGCGGTCGTCACCTCGCTGCGAGATGCCGGCAAGCTCGACAACACCCTCATTGTGTACACCTCCGACAACGGATTCCTGTTCGGCCAACACGGACTGTCGGGAAAGGACTCCCCTTACGAGGGGTCGATCAGGGTTCCGCTCGTGATCAGAGGCCCCGGGCTGCCCGAGAATCAAAAGCGCAGCCAGCTCGTGAACAATCTCGACATCGTGGCCACCATCGAGGACCTTGCCGGGGCGAAGCCGGGCCTCGTCTGCGACGGTCACACGCTTGCCCCGCTCTTCGCCGACGCCAACGCTCCGTGGCGCAGCGCGATCCTCATCGAGGGCGGGAACGACCGAGGTCTGCCGGCCAGCCGCTATGCCGCCGTTCGTTCGACCGGCGAGAAATACGTCAGGTACGATACCGGCGTCGAGCAGCTTTACGATCTCGCTGCCGACCCCTATGAGCTCGAGAGCAAGGTGCACGATGCGAAATACGCCGGCGACCTTGCACGGCTGCACAGCACCGAGGAGAAACTGCGAGCTTGCGCGGGACCGAGCTGCTGGATCCAGTGAGGGTGAGGCTCGCGCCGCCAAGCGCGCCGCGCGCCGCGGAGCCATGCGCCAAGGCACGGTTCCGCCTTCGACGTCCCGCGGACACGCCAAATCTGATGTGCTCGAGCCCGATTAAGGCTCATAGTATCGAGCATGCCGCCGTCACACCCATGGCGCCGCCCCGCTCTCTGGTTCCTGGGCGGCGCCCTCTCGGTCATCCTCGCGCTCGTCGCCGCCTATTTCGGCGTTCGCCTGTTCGAGGCCAGCGGTCAGCTCCCGGAACGCCGGACAAAAACCGAAGCCGAATTGGCGGCGAGGCTTGCCGCCGACAACAAACAAGCCGCCGACGAGAACCGCTTCGACAACGAGCACCATGTGGCGACACTGTACGCGCGCCAACAGCGCGACCCGAACGTCGCTTGATTTCTTGCTGCTGTCGGGCGGCGGCGACCGCGGCGCGTTCGGAACGGGATTTCTTCTCGGTTGGGCGACCGTCGCTCCAGGCGCGAACGCCCTGCCGCAGTTCGACGGCGTGTCGGGCGTCAGCACCGGCGCGTTCATCGCCCCATTCGCCTTTTTGGGCACCCAGGCCGATTACGAGACGATCGATCGCCTGTTCCGCAATCCCAAGCCTGATTGGGTCGAGCGGCGCGGGTGGTTCTTCTTTCTGCCCGGGAACGCGAGCTTCGCCGAGGTGCCGGGCCTCATGCGCGACCTGCGCTCGCAGGTCGACCTGCGCTTCGCCGAGCGCATCGCGCAAGCCGGCAGCACCGGCGGACGGCGCGTGCTGCTCATTCAATCCACCGACATCGACGGCGGCATCCCTCGCGCCTTCGATGCGGTGGCAGCGGCGCGCGAAGCGGTCGCCACCGGCGACACCAACCTGCTGAGCAATATCCTGCTCTCCTCCGCCGCCATCCCCGGCGCGTTCCCGCCGCTTGAGATTCAAGGCAGGCTGTATGCCGACGGCGGCATATCCAGCAATTTCTTCTATGGCGGTCCCATGGATGAGGCCGAAACGTTCGGCGCGATCTGGCGGCGCGAACACCCGGACGCGCCGATTCCGAAGACGCGTTTCTGGGTGATCATCAATGAATACATCGAGCCGAGGCCCGTCACGGTGCAGCCGAACTGGCCGGAGATCGTCGCGCGCAGTTTTTATGTGGGGGTGCGCTCGGCGGAAGCCATCGCGCTCCGCCATCTCTATGCGATCGCCGAATTGACCAAATTGCGCGGCGACGGGGACGTCGAAGTGCGCTGGATCGCCATCCCGCAAACCTGGCAGCCGCTCAACGGGGAGCGCTTCGATCAAGCGACCATGCGCAACCTGTCGGACGTGGGCAGGCGCCACGGCGCCGACCCGAATTCGTGGATGACCAAGGCGCCGTGATGAGCGGACAGACCGTCGCGGCACGACGCCGCTGGAGTTGGCCGCGAACCCTACCAGCTAAACCGGGCAGTATCTCAAGCAGGTGCTCTGCCGCCGCCGCAGTGGTAAGACGAAACGCGCGGCCGCTGCGGAGTAGTCGTATAGGGTCGGGCAACAACGATCCCGCGTTGCTGGAGCGCCGAAACTCTTGAGGGGGTGCGTCATGGCGATATCGAAGGGCGAGGTCATCGCCTTGATGAATGCGTTTCACGACACGGTCATGTTCAAAAAAGGGACGGCGGAGGATCAGGCGGCGTTCTTCCTGCATCCCGAGCCGCGCATCTTCATCCCGCACGGCGAGGACATCTCGCTTCAGACCAACTCCGAAATTCACCGGAAGCTGACCGACGAGCGGCACGTCGTGCTCGACCCGTGGGAGATCACGCCGCTATGCGACAAGCCTGAGCGCGCCCGCGCCGTAGGCGCCGTCTATTGGGAGGGCCGCCCCTTGGGAGCGTCCGATGGAGGCCTGATCAAATGCATCGTCGGCGAGGACTGGATTGTCCAGCGCATCCCGTCTGGCGCGCTCAAGATCGCGCTCTACATCAATCCCTATCATCGCTTCCTGCCCAACTCGGCGCGGATCGAATTTGAAGTAAGCAATATCAGCCTGAAGAACCCGCAAGTGACCAATCCTGCTGTTTGAAGAATGTCCTGGCGAGCGGCTCCGGGCGCCTAAGGTCGTGGGGATTATATGCGCTTCTACCGAGGGATGAAGGATTTAGTGGTTTTTCATCACGCGGAGGCGCCGTTCGCAAACCTCTGTTACCCGCTTCGTTACGATGGTGCGTAAGTTATCCCCGCCCTCCCCGCCTCGATTAGACTTGCCCCATCCTTTGCCCATGAGGACGTGAGCTGCGGACCGTCTGTGTCTCGGCTCGAATGTTGGCTTTATGTCTGCCGGCGCTTCACACGGCGAGCCGCTAATTGGTGATAGCCTCGCTCAGGAGGCGATCATGCCGAACCCGCTTCGCGTTCCCGCATCGCCGCTCCTGTTCGCGCTCCTGATCGCTTTCCCGGCGCATCTCACCTTTGGCGAAACGACGACGACGCCGGTTGCCGCGAGCGGCGACTTCGCAGGCCTGGTGAATATCGGCGGCCGCAAGCTCTATCTCGCCTGCAAGGGGTCAGGCACCCCGGCCGTCATCCTCGAGGCCGGCGCCGGCAACAACGGCGGCATCTGGAGCGAGATCGATCCCAAGGCCGCGACCAAGACTTCGGTGTTTGACGGAGTCGCCGCGTTCACGCGCGTCTGTGCCTACGACCGCCCGGGAACGATCTCGGGCTCCGAGATGATCCTGCGCAGCCGGAGCGACCCGGCGCCGATGCCGCGCAGCGCGGGCGACGTCGTTGCCGATCTCGGCGCCCTCCTTGCCGCCGCGGGTGTGCGCCCGCCTTATGTGCTGGTCGGCCATTCGTTCGGCGGTCTCGTCGTGAGGCTGCTCGCGAGCACCCTTTCCCCAGACGACGTCGTCGGGCTTGTCCTGGTTGACGCGGCGCAGGAGGATTTCTGGGGGAAGCTCGAGGCGTTGGTGACGCCGGAGCAGTGGAAGGGCATGATGGCGCCGCCGCCACCCGAGCTCGCCGGCTACCGCGGTTTGGAGAGGCTCGACGTCGAGGCCAGCGCGGCCGAGATGCGCAAGGCAGCGGCCGCCAAACCGTTGCGCCCGATGCCGCTCATCGTCCTGTCCCGCGGAGTTTCATACGAGCTGCCTCCGGACGCGACCGCCAAGCTGCCGGCGAATTTCTCGGCCGATCAGGAGAAGATCTGGCGAAATTGCCAGAACAAATTGGCGGCGCTCGTGCCGGGCGCCAAGCACGTGATCGCCAGCAAGAGCGAGCACTACATCCAGACCATGCAGCCCGATCTGGTGATCGATGCCGTGCGGGAGGTGGTCGAGGCGGCCCGCCAGGGTTCTTCGGTGGCCGCCGTCCCGGATCGCCATTAGCCAGCGCCCGACCCCGCGCACCATTTATCCCCGCCTCTCGCGCCTCGCCTAGACTAGTTCCATCCCTCGTCCATGAGGACGCGAGCTGCAGACCGTCTGCTTCTCGGGATGGGGGCCGCGGCGCCTGAGGTGCGCGCGTAAGACGGAGGCGGAAACCCCACCCTTCGGACCCGCGCGCAGGCTAACGGACCAGCCTCAGGGGTCCTAACCCGCTGCCGCCTGGGCTGCGATGCCCAGGTCAACCCCGCCATGAGCCGAGAGGCTGAACGAGCGGGAACAGAGGTAAGGCGCAGTGGCATGGGCATTAAAATATCGCCGCATAAGCGGGGCGCCGCGTGGCTGCCTAATATGCGCAACGGACGCGGCCGCTCGGTGCCCCGCAGTCCTCTTTTTTGGTGCGCTATCGGCCTTCGGCCTGCTTGAGCGCAGAGTGCGCTCACGTAGCGAAGCGGTGGCGCGTTGGAGACGATTTTTGGCAAAGCTTCGAGCGCCGACGCGCTGCGGGAGGCTTCGGTGCGCCTCCGTCTTCGTCATGGCCGGGCTTGCGGGCATCCACAGCATCATGCGCTTTTTGCAGACAATTCCGCCCAAATCAGCCAAGCGTCATGGCCGCGGGGATGCAGCCAAGGCGTCGTAGGTGGCCGAGGCTCTCTCACTTTCGGAAGGTATTGATCCTATGATGTCGAAATCTGAGCTGATCCAGAAGATCGCCGACGAGACCTCGTTGGCGAAGAAGGACGTGAAGGCCGCGCTCGAGGCGCTGGCGACCGTCGGCTACCAGGAAATGAAGAAGTCGGGCGAGTTCCTGCTGCCGGGCTTCGCCAAGTTCATGGTGGTCAAGAAGCCGGCCACCAAGGAGCGCACGGGCATCAACCCGTTCACCAAGGAGCCGGCCGTGTTCAAGGCAAAGCCGGCCCGCAAGATGCTGAAAGTGCGCCCGGTGAAGGCCGCGAAGGACGCGGTCTGACGGCAGGCCTTGCTGTGAGGGCTATTTGGTCTGGCCGGAGCCGGACTTCTCGCACGCGTCCAGGGTCGGCGCGTCGCCGATCCGCAAGCATGAGGCCTGCGCGGCGGTGTCGCTCGGGCCGAACGCCATGGGAAGCGCCGAATTCTGGCCTGTCACGCAGCCTGCGAGGGCCAGCGGCAGCAACAGGATCAAAAGCCATTTCACGGATTTGCTCCCTCTGAACGATCGTGTCCGGCGCCGCTAAACATATTTCCGGAAACGGCAAATACAAGGGCCCTTAGGACCGTCGACCCAGATTTGAAGGGCGATGGGGAGCCTCATGGCAGGCTTGTTTCGCTCCTCCGCGGCGCTCTAGTGTGGGGCCGATGAGCAGATCCTGATGGCGCCGCGCGTCGATCCCGTCCACACAACCTCGGAGCTTCCGGCCGAAGCCGATGTTGTCGTCATCGGCGGCGGCATCATTGGCGCCTCCACCGCGCTCTTCCTCGCCGAGCGGGGCGTGTCGGTCGTGCTCTGCGAGAAAGGCGCCATCGCCGGCGAGCAGTCGAGCCGCAATTGGGGCTGGTGCCGCAGGGTCGGGCGCGATCCCGCCGAGATCCCGCTCGCCGTCGAGGCCTTGCGGCTGTGGGAGGGGATGAACGCCCGCACGCAAGCCGAGACCGGGTTTCGCAAGACCGGCATCGTCTATCTCTGCGAGACGCCGAAGGAGGCGGCGCAACGCGAGGACTGGCTCGAGCGCGCCAGGGATTTCCAGACCAACTCCCGCATGATCGGTCCGGACGAGATCGGCCGGCTGCTGCCAGGGTCATCGCGAAGCTGGCCGGCGGCGCTCTATACGCCGAGCGACGGCTGCGCCGAGCCCGAGAAGGCCACCTCGGCCATCGCCAATGCCGCCTTCCGGGCGGGCGCCGCCATCCTCAAGCGCTGCGCCGTGCGTGGGCTCGAGACGTCGGCCGGGGCGGTGAGCGGCGTCATTACCGAACGCGGGCCGATCCGCTGCCGTCAAGTAGTGCTCGCTGGCGGCGCCTGGTCGCGGCTCTTCTGCGGCAATCTCGGGGTGGAGCTGCCGCAGCTGAAACTCATCGGCTCGGTGATGCGGACCAGTCCCGTCGCGGGCGCCCCGGATGGCGCCGCCGGCGCCGACGACTTCGCGTTTCGCAAGCGGCTCGACGGCGGCTACACGATCGCGCGGCGGAACGCCAACGTCGCCGAGCTCGCTCCGGACAGCTTCAGGCTGTTCTTCGATTTTGTTCCGGCACTGGTGACCCAGTGGCACGAATTGCGCCTGCGCGTCGGCCGGCATTTTCTTGAGGAGTGGCGGATCCCGCGGGCGTGGGCGCTCGATGCGGTGACACCGTTCGAGACGGTGCGCACGCTGGACCCGGCACCCTACGAGGCCATTCTCGATGAGGGAGGCAGGAATCTCGCGCGCAACTTTCCGGCCTTCAGGGACATGACGGTCGCGGAGCGCTGGGCCGGGGTCATCGACGCGACGACTGACGGCGTTCCCGTCATCTCCGAGGTCCCGTCCCCCCCGGCTTCTTCATCGCCAGCGGCTTCTCCGGGCACGGTTTCGGCATCGGGCCTGGCGCGGGCCATCTGATGGCGGACCTGGTGATGGGCAAGCTGCCGATCGTCGATCCCGCGCCCTATCGCTACCAGCGGTTTGGCAAGGCGTGATGCAGCAGCCTTTCATGGCGCATCCAGAAACAAGCGCTTGGGTCATGGACCCGCCCGCGCGAGGCTTAGGACCTGTCGCCGATCTCGACCAGATCGCGGAACGCATGCCAGGTTGCGTGACCGATCAACGGGAACGCGATCACAAGGCCGAAGAAAAGCGTCACAAAGCCACACAACATCGCGCCGACAATCAACGCCGCCCACAGCGCCATGGTCTTTCGGATTCTTGCGGCAGGCCGCGATGCTCGTCAGCGCCGCCGTCACGACATCGACCCGTTCGACCATGAGCAGCGGCGCCGCGACTGCCGACAGGGCGAAGACTGTCACCGCCAGCGCCAGCCCGACCGCAGTGCCGATTATCAAGAGACCCAACCCCGGCAGCGTCAGCAAGAGGTTCGGAACGAACGCATCCAGTGGCTGCATTGGCTCCGTCCCTTGGAACAGCATGAACAGCAAAAACGCGATCTCCACCCACGCGAGGTAGATCAACATCAAGAGAAGCCCAAAGTAGACGAGCTGCCCTCCCCCCAAGAAACCGGCACCAAACGTATTCGCCAAACTCACAGGCTCGCCTTTCTCCAGGCGTCGGCTTGTCTCGTAGAGGCCGGCCGCGAGCATGGGTCCGACAAGAATGAAGCCGCCCGCGAGCACGAGGATCAGCGATTGCAGACCGACCTGCATCAGTCCGACCGCCAACAAAAGGCCTGCGACGGCGAAGATCGCGCCATAGGTGAGGCTGACGCGCGGCACCTGCCACATGTCGCGCCAGCCGGCCGCGAGCCAGCTATAGGGCGCATCGAAGGGCACTTCGCGGATGAGATAGGCCGGCGCAACGAGCTGAAGTCGCCCCGTGTGTGGCTTCGGCTTCTGGCCTCGTCTCTGCGGCCGTCATCTCGCAGTCCCTTCAGAACGTCTGCCCGCCAAACAGGCTATGCCCTCTCATTGGTGACGCCACCCAGACTAGAACCGTCTGGCCCGCGCTAGATTAGCGGACACGCAGGGGCCTGGGCATGAAGTTTCCCTCGCTTGGTCGGGAAAGAGATTGATGCGGATCAAGGTCCGTTCAGCCAAACCGCCGCCGATGATTTGGAGTTCTTGGCAGCCGCTCCTTGGCGACCCAAATTGGCCCGCGCTCGAACTGGTCTCGCCTCTGTGGGTCAACGCTGACAATAATCGTGGGCGAGAGCGGCCGCTTCTGGTAGAGACTGGTTGGGCTTTTCGGCGATTAAGTCTTCGCTGGCTCAGCCCGCTGTGACGTAGCCAAACCCCTGCCTCAATCTCTCTGTTGATGTTGCAAACGGTCGCCCACGAGCCCAATCGGCCGAGGCTTCGCTATAGGGCTGATAAACATTTCGGAGATATCTCGATGAGCTTCAATAAAACAGCGCGACCTTATGCCGGGCCCAAGGGAAAACGGGTGTTGATTGGTGAGACGCGGGAAGAAGAGGCAGCTCGGCTTGAAAAAGAGATCGCCGCCCATCCTGTGACACGATGCGAACCTGGCGAGCGAAAACCCTCCTCGTTCCGGCCGGGTTGGAGCAACAAGCCATTCATTCCCCAGGCAGAGCTGACAGTTGCCGAGGGGATCGCGAAAAAGATCATGCGCAAGCCCTGATTTCGCTGCGAGCATGTGGTTGCGAGCGACGCGCAGGCGTCTGCTGCGGAGCTGGCATCTACCCCGGCGGGACGGCGGTGATCGCTCGCCGGATCGCTGCCAGCGGCGCGCTGTCGTCGAACGTCACCCGGCCTTCGGAAGCGGAAATTCCAAGCTCGCGCCATAGCGCGTCGAGATCGGGTGCGACAGGCTTGTCGCGCATCTCGGCGTAGAGATCGGCAAGAACGGTGGTGCCGGTTGCCTTGTCGGCGACGGCGAAGATGCGCTCGACCGGCCATTCCTTCTCGTGATCGCCGCCGGCGTCGAGGATGCCGCGCAGGGCCTGCTGCAATCCGATCCTGTTACCGGTCTCTTTGCGGATGCCGATGTCGGCAAGCAGGCAGAAGATGGCGCCGCCCCAATAGGTCCGCCCCCAGGTCGGCGTCCCGTCGAGCCCGCGGTCGCCTGGCTTGGGCAGGCCCTGCTTCATGTCACGTACCATGTCGCCCCAAATCTTCTCCGCCGTCAGGTCGCCGGCCTGCACGCGCGCAATCGGCTCGACATAAACCGCGATGCCTTCGGCAAGCCACAGATGCGGCTCATGCACGTCGGGCAGCGCGAGATGCGTCATCTCGTGCACGGCCGTCCAGTCGTCGCGAAGATCGGCTTCGGTGGCGTCGCGCCCGACAGCAAGGCGGACGGCGGCGCCGCGATAGCCGAAGGTCGTGCCTCTTTGCACGCCACTGCCCGGAACTGGGACTATGAGGACGCGCGCCGAGGAGACCGGGAACTTGCCGAAATAGACTGTCACCGCCTTCGCCGATGTCTTCAGCCAATCCATCAGCGCGCTGCGCGGCAGGGCAAAATCACCCGGCGCGAAGGCGACATTGAGCGTGCCGCCGCCGACTTTGATCGGTGTCGCCGGCAGGCGATCGAAGGCAGCGTAGGGAAAGCGCTCGCCGAGATATTCGGATTGGGCGTGCGCCGGCACGCAGACCGCGCCAAGAAACACGGCGTGCAAAACCAGCCACGCAATGGATTTCATCATGGCCGGACTTTGCAAATCGCGTCCGGCCGGAACAAGTCACGCTTGCGTGTGGACGCCCGAGCCCCCTCGCAAGCGATGCTCGGTGCCCCACAGCCCTCAAGCTCTTGGACATGGCTCGGGTTCAATTGCCCGGACTTGGAGCGTCCGCTATTGCCTGATCTATCCCAGCACGGCTACGGCAGAGACCGCCGCCACCGCCAGGAGCGTCGACGACGCGAAGCCATGCGCATGCAGCGCAAGGTCACCGATCACGGCAAACGTGACCACCCAAACACACAAGCTCGCCATAGTTCGAAACATCACTCCCTCGCCGCTTAACAAACCAGACCGTCGAGAAGGGCGGGCCTTAAGGTGCGCGCCGCTTCCAAGCTTTGCCGTGCAGGCACCGGGACAGAGAGCTGACAGCAAAACGTTGATGAAAGTTTGCCCGCCCGGTCGGTTGAGGCGCGGCGAAATGGCGCTGGCAAGATGCAGGGGCACGTGCAACGCAGCGCTTTCATTCCTTGGGCAACACCTTTTCCGGAGGATTTGTGCCGGGAGGGTTGATCGAGCGAATGAAGGCGATGATCTTCCAAAGCTGATCCGCGCTCTTGATGGTCGCACCCATAGGCGGCATAGGTGCGTGCACGCTTCCATAGCCCAAGCGCTTGTATCCCACCTTTTCCAAATCCACGGAGCCCAACGTTATGAGTCTGAACAGCACGTCATCGGTGTTGCCCCAGAACCAAACGCCTTAAGTCAGAGCCGGGCAGATACCGCCGCCGCCCGTGCCGCCATGACACTCGTTGCACCCTGGTAGCCGGAACTGCTTTACGAGATCCTCGTCCTTCGCCAGCTTGGCGTAGTCCGGATACGGGCTGTGCAATTGCCCCTTGGGCACTTGCTTGACCAACTCGGTCGGTGGGGTGTCATCCCCAGCCTTGCAACAAGTGGCATCAGTAGCGGCCTTCTCTTGGTCTGGCGCCGTCGTCTCTGACTGAGTGGGCGTCCCCTCGGCTGCATGCGCTCTCCACAGAGCGCCGCTGACGCCCAAGACGCCGAGAGCGACCAATGCCACGGCCATCAGCAACGCGAGGGGCATCTTCGCTTGCTTGGCGGGGAGCTTCCTCGCCGACGTTTCAAAGTTACCATCGATGTCGACGGTTGAACGCCGCATTACTTCATGCTCCCTAGGGCGTGACGAAGACGATCGGGCAATTGACCGTCGCCACGCCTGGACCGAGAATCTTGGCCTTGACCGCGCTCGCCCGGTCATGCACCGAGGGAAAGTCGGCGTTGTCGTAGACAGACACCAGCCAGAGCGGCGAATAGCCGGTATCGCCTGGCAGCGTGAACGGGACGTTGTGGGTCTGCGGAGAATTGGGCTCGGCGCGGAAGCCTGAGCCCGGCCCACCGTTCGGCTCGCCGGGATTGACGTTGAAGGTCACGTAGATCGGCGACAGCGGGACGTTGCCTCCAGCTGCGGTCAATGGCGCTTCACCGAAGCTGAAGAATTTTGCCACCTTCCCTTGATACCAGGCGCGTTGCAGCTCGGTGCTTTCGCCGGCGAGGCGCATGGTCGCTTTCGACTTGTCCGGCACCACCGGCATGTTGCGCAACGTGTCGGTCTTTTCGGTCTTGTAGCCGGCGTCGAGCAGCGCGCCCGAGTCGGTGACGGTATTGGCAACGTAGTCCTTCGGCACCGACACTTTCCAAACCTGGCGGAAATCGTTGTAGCCCTTGTCGCCAGGCAACGTGTCGATGATGTCGAGCTGGCCCTCCACCGGCTTATCCTCGCCTTCGCGGTAGAGCACGTAGACCGGAGCAGGCATGGTGGGCTGCACATCGAAATTGTAATAGCGCACCGGCTTGCCCGTGGCCGGCGCCAGCCCTTGGGTGATGAACGGTCCCGCGTCGAAATCTACAGGCTCGTTGGGAGCCGGGATTTTGTTGTCCGGCGTACGCCCCTGCAAATGTGCGGCCTTCGCGCTGAAGCGGTCGACCGCCGCGACCGGCGCCTGGTCCGGATCGAGAGGCTTCAATGCGACCTGCGCGGTGCGGGGACCTTCGGCGAAGACGATCACGGCCGGCAGGCCAGATCCGCCAAAGAATGCCGACACCGTTCCCGACGTTGCCGCCGCATACTGCTTGCCGTCGAGCGCGTAGCTGATCACGCCGCCGCCGATACTGCCGCCGGTGTTGAAGCGGTAGAGAACGTCGCCGGTCTTGGCATCCAAAGCGAGGAAGTCGTTGTTGAGATCACCGGTGAAGAGCACCCCGCCGGAGGTCGCGGTGACGCCGGCGACGAGCGGCGTCGGCGAGGCATATTTCCAGCGCTCTTTGCCGGTGGAGGCGTCGAAGGCAGTCAGCCAGCCCTTCGATTTCTCGCGCGGGTCAGAGGCGACGGCACCGCCGTAATAGTGCATGCCCTGCATGATCGGCGGGTCCTTCGGCGCCTTGCTGAAGACGCCGCACCAATCGACCGCCGGAACGAACAACGTATTGCTGCCGGGATCGTAGGCCGGGCCGTTCCATTCCATGCCGCCGAGGAGGCCGGGGCAACGATGCACGCCCTCCACGGTCGGCACCGCGTCGACGTTCTCGCGCGTGGTGATCGGCACCTCGTAGAATTGATCGTGGCTGTTGCGGTCGAGCAGCCTGAGCAGCCCGTCCTTGCCGCTGACGCTGATCACCTCGTGTTTCTTGCCGTCGATCGTAGTCTCGAACAGAGGGCTGACTTGGCTGAGATCGGCATCGTGCACGTCGTGGGGAATGAACTGCCGGTACCAGAGGAGCTTGCCAGTCTTGGCGTCGAGGGCGACCAGAGAATCGGTATAGAGGTTTGCGCCAGGCCTGAGCTCGCCATAGAAGTCTGGAGCGGGATTGCCGACCGGCAGATAGAGGATGCCGGCCTTGGCGTCGAGCGAGACGGGCGTCCACAGGCTGCCGCCGCCGTGCTTCAGCGATTCCGCGCTTTCCCACGTGTCGGCGCCAGGCTCGCCGGCTTCCGGAATGAGATTGAACTTCCATACCGGCTCTCCCGTCTCGAGCTTGAAGGCGCCGATCCAGTTCTTGGCGCCGAAATCCGCGCCGGAGGGCCCAACGATGATGACATCGCCGAAGATCAGCGGCGGCATCGAGAGATATTGGCCGCCGGCGAAGCTCGCGATAGGCTGGCTCCACAGCAGAGAACCGTCGGCCATGTTGAGGGCCATCAGATATCCGTCGGCGGTGCCGCGCACCAGCGTGCCATCCTTGATGGCGGCGCCGCGATTTGCCGGCGAGATCTCCTGCCCCTTGGGCTGCCAGATATAGGTCCAGCGCTCGCGGCAGGTCTTGGCGTCGATCGCGGCCGTGGCGCGCCCGAAGGTGAGATACATCACCCCGCCATAGACGAGCGGGCTCGTCTGCACCGAAGCAGGCTGCTCGGAGCGGTAGAGGCAGACCGGCCGCAAGCTCTTGGCATTGGCGGGAGTGATCTGGTTCAGGTCGACAAAGCGGGAGCCGGCATAGTCGTGCGAGGCATAAAGCCAGCTGTCGGTCGCCGCGGCGGCATCATTAAGCTCGTCTTGGGTCGGTCCCATGATCTTGGCGACCGGTGCCGCGCTCGCCTTGATCCCTGCTGTCGTGTCCTTGAGCGTTGCGAGATAGGCAAAGAGATTGGCGCGGCCGGTCTCGTCGGGCACCATCACCGTCATGGCAGTACCCGGCACGAGCTTGGTCGGGTCCGCCAGGAATTGGATGAAGGTCTTGGCGTCCCAGCTCAGTCCGGAGCCGCTGATCGCCGGGGTATAGTGGAATCCTGACAGCGACCCCGCTTTGCGTCCGGCGACGCCGGCAAGCGAAGGCCCGATGCCATTCACGCCGGGCTTGTTGGAATGGCAGGCCGAGCACTGCGCCTGGTAGATTTCTTGGCCAGCGCCAACGTCTTCAGCGGCCGGCGCCGGATTTGCAACCGCGATCACGATTGCGGCTAAGCAGAGACGGGTGACTTGCATGACAGACACTCCCGATGCGATGGGCGCCAGCTTTGCGCCGGGCCAAATCGCTATTGAACGGTCGAGGTAATGGAGGTGATCACCTCAGACGCCTTCTTGAAGGCGTCGTCGCGATCCATGATCCCGTGCCGATGCGCTATCCAGGTGAAGTCGGTGTAGTTGACCCAGACGTCGCCCTTCTCATCCTGGTAGACCAGGACGCGCACCGGCCAATCGAGGCCGGCCGACGGATTGGACGTCAGGAACAGCGTTCCGAGCGGCGGATTGCCGAATACGATCAGCGTCGAGGGGCGCAAGGTGACACCGGCGTCGGCGGCGAGCTTCGACTGATCGATCTCGCTGAAGAACATGATCCCCTTGTCGGCCACGTCCTTTTTGATGCGTTTGATGGTCTCGGGCATGGAATACGCACTCTTGATGCGCACGATTTCGTCGTCATCCGCTTTGACCGTCGCAGCTGGGGACAGGATCAGCGCGAGTGCCAATCCGACAATGGGGGCGATGCATCGCATGAGGCGCTCTCCTCTTGGCCAACCATTTTGGAGCAAGAACAACGAGGCTCAGTTTGGCCAAGTCCGCGGAAGAGCTGAAATGCCGAGTTGCTTTGACCTCGATAGCGCCGCGCTATGGCGCCGGCCTGGCGTGAGCTGATTTTGGCCCAAAGCCCGCACGAACGGATAATTGGCCGCAGGATTGGCTCCCGCGGCCTTGTCTGTCGCTGAAACAGGCCGCACCGGGGCGGCCCGTGTGGCAAGGCAGAAACGACGGCTACGCGGTGAGTTGCTTTATCACCTTGACGATGACGAGAAGGATCACGGCGCCGACAAAGGCGAGGATGATCGCGCCAAACACGCCGCCCCCTAGCGTGAGCGCGATGCCCAGCATGGGAAACAGGAAGCCCGCGATCAGCGCCCCCAGGATGCCGATGACGATATCCCCGACCAAGCCGAAATCGGTCCCCTGCACGAGCAGGCCGGCGAGCCAACCGGCGATGCCTCCGATGACCAATGCGATGATGAGTGCTGTCAGCATGTTTTCCCCCCTTGGCTGAAAGACAAATCGGAGTGTAGCACGAGTTCCTGCGGGGCTGAGCAGGCCGTAGATCGGGATAGGTGCCAGAGCCTGATCCGCGCGTGAACAGGTCGAGCTGCTTGGTGAACTGGCAACTTGCCTTTATTCACGGGTCTGGCCGGCGACTTGATGACCCCTCTCCTCGTCACATGCCTTGGTATGGATGAGGTTCGGCATTGACGCGAGCTTGTCTCCCGGCACACACGCAGCGACTCCGGCTTTCCTGGCTGCCTCTACGAACAGCGTGGCGGCATCGTCCGGATAGCCGCCGCCGTCACTCATGTATTGCTCGACGGTCCAATCGGGATCGAGGCGAGCCACGTCCGCCGCGGCGACCTTCGCTGCCCCCATGTCGCCCATCATGGCGCTTGCCGCTGCCAAGTACGCATAGTCGGTTGCGAAAGGGTCCGTGACCAGCTTCGCGTACTTCACCGATTTTTCGAACTGGCGGCCAAAGAAATACACGAAACGAAGCGCTTGATTGTACCAGTAGGGATAGTTGGGATTGAGTTGCAGCGCTTTCTCCGCCAGCGCAACGGCACGATCAGGCTGGCCCAGCTGTGGAACGAACCACGCGATCAGAATGAGGAGGTCGGCGTTGCTGGGAGCGAGTGCCTCGGCCTTGGCAAATTGCTCGAGCGCTTGGTCTCCCATTCCCTGATAGGCAAAGGCATGTCCAAGAACGAGCTGGGTTTCGCCATCGGTCGGATCCAGCCGAACCGCGTTCCGTGCGGCGTCAATCAGCTTGGCGAGATTATCTGCAGGAGTTCCGAGGCCGAGATCCAGCCGATACTCGTAGACATACGACAGCCCCACATAGGCCCTGGCGAGCTGCGGATCGATCTCGAGCGCCTTGCGGAACATCGTTCTCCTTCCTCCAGACCTTCCTTGGTAACCTTGTGTTTCGCCTCCATGCCAAGGAGATAGGTCTCATAAGCTGTCAAATCATTCGGCGGCTTTCGCCTGATGAGTGAACGCTCGGCCTCCGCGACTGCTCCCTCGTAACCGGTGAGGGTGGCGGCAATTTTCTGCGTGACATCGCTCTGCACCTTGAACAGATCCGTTGCGGGGCGATCGTATCGATCAGACCAAAGGTGGCCGCCGGTTGCCGCATCAATCAGCTGGGCGGTCACGCGGATCTGATCGCCGCTCGGTTGAATGCTGCCCTCAAGCACATAGCGGACGCCGAGATCCTGGCCAATCGTTCGTACGTCGGTGGGTTTGCCTCGGTAGACTTCCGTCGAGTTCCGCGCGACCACAAACAAGTCTTTGGAGTGAGACAGGTCTGTGACGATGTCCTCGGTCATTCCGTCAGCAAGGCGATCCCACTTGGGATCGTTGCCAATGTTCTCGAAGGGCAAGACGGCGATAGAAGCCTTGTCAGATAGTAGGCTAGATGGAGCTCTCCACGCGCTGTAACCGGCAAGCAGCGCAAGCAAAACAGCAACTAGGGAGGCTGCCAGCAGTCCTAGGCGTTTCCCGCGAGTAGCTGGCCAAGACACAACAAGACCAACGTGTCGATCAGAAGCCACCCCGTCCGCTTGATCTGACGCAGGACCAGGCGCTTCCGCCTGGCGAAACTCGATGTGTGGTGTGTAAGTGCCCTTCGGCAGATCAATACGAATGGGATCGCCCTGACCATCGGCCCCGTAGTATTCGCGAAGCTTCTCACGCAGTCGCGCGGCCTCGATGCGCACGATGGGATCGAGGATGGGATCGAACGTTTCGGGACGATCGAAGACCTCCAAAGCGACATTGTAACCCTTCAGCCGTTCACCGCGACCGGCAAGAGTTTCATTGACAAGGTATTCCAAGAACCGTTGCCGACGCTGTGATTGGTGGAACGGGGCACTGTGCAGGATGCGGTTCAGCTGGTGACGAATGGCCACCTGGTCGGATTCGCTCCAGTGTTTGAGCTGAATTTCCGCCACGTTCCGACTCCAAACGTGCCGAGAAAGGCAAACCCGCCAATATCCGGGAGTTTCATACTGTTACATACTAGGACGGGCGGGCACGGCCTGTCACGCTTCTGGAAATGATCGTCCGATGCCATCGACGATCAGAAAGGAGCGCAGTCATGAAAACGTCACTAGCAATCATGTTTACGGCAGTAGCGCTGACGATCGGCACCGCAACCATGGCGCCGATTTCGAGTACCGCCGTCGCTGGCGGGGGCGGACCTGACAAGTGGTGCGGGGCGGCCGTGTGCCCACCGAGGCAGATGCAATCAGGAACGCATCGTGGGCCGTAGGTTGCGAAAGGCACGCCAGCCGGTCTCTCAACTGGAGGGGCCGGTCGGCAGTGCTTCGGCTAGAAGGTCCGCGATGTGGCGACTGATGAAGAATTGGATGAACGATGACCCGTGGCCTTTAGGGCTCTTGGAACCGTTTGCCCTGCTCCTGTTGATAGCGGCGATTGGAACTCTCGTGAGGCTGCTCTGACGGGAAGGATTTCACCCACGTTACGGATCATCGAGTTTGAAGCCGATCGAATCTCAAGGAAGAAGTCTCGCCATGAGCATCAAGCACTTCTTCATAGCGATGCCCGCAGCCCTGCTGCTTTTCGGCAATGGAGCGGCAAATGCCGGACAGACCATCAACAAAGTGGGCGTCATCGTCTGCGTGAGCGACAAGTGGGACGAGAAAGAGGTTGAGAAGGGCCACAAGCTGGTCGATTATGCCGGCCGATGCGTAAACATACCCGACGAACCCGCCGCCACTCCGATGGCCTCCGAGGACTGCATCGGCAACTACGAATACATCCCCGATGGCAGCTGGAAGGGCACTGGGACCTGCAACCTGACCTTCAAAGGAGGCGACAAGTTATCCGAGAGCTGGGAGGAGGGTTCGCACCTCAAGGAGTACTTGTTCAAGATTACTGGTGGCACCGGCAAGTACCAGGGCGCCAGCGGCGGCGGCACGTACTTTTACGAAAGCCTGACGGACACCCTCTCCGGCGGCAGATACAGTGGGAAGATAGAACTGCCCTAAGCTTCCACCGAAGCGGTTGACGGCATGCCGATATTTGCTGAAAAGAGGCGGGTGCCGTGAGCGTTCGCTCCCGGTATCCGCTCAAATCGAGGCAAGTCGCATGGTGGACTCCGCAGCACTGGCAGACATCGAAAGACGCATCCAGATCGTCGAAGATAACCTCCGCGAGTTGATCGAGCAGGCCGCGGCCTATTCGGGCGCGGCCGACGAAGAGCGCAACGCCGATCGTATCGCCGATCAGCAGGCGAAGTTGGATGCATTGCTGAAGGAGCGCGAAGCGCTCCTCGGCAAAGGCTAGGCGTTGGACCTCACCTAGTGTCGCGCCGCTACTTCAATTTGTAGATGAACGTGTAGGCGTCGCCCTTGCTGCCGTAGGCGCTGAGTGCCATGTCGCCCGTCGCTCCGGCAAACTCGCCGGTACCGCCGGTGACGGCGAGGACCGAGTTGCCGCTATCGAAGAACGGCCCCTCGACAGTCAGCTGACCCTTGTCCAGTGTAAGCGTCCAGAAGCACTCCCACGCCTTGCCCGCCACGGTGCGGAAGCAAATGCCCTGGTCGTTGCCGATCTTGTTCTTGTCGTCGGCATCGAACACTTCGTTGGCAAAAGTGAGAATGTCGCCGGCGCTGTCGCCCTTCTCGCCCGTATCGGTGACCGCGTCGGTGGTGGCGTGCTCGATCATCTTCAGTTCCTGAGGCTCGGCGAGGGCCGGCCCGGTAACCATAAGGCAGCTGCCGGCGGCGATCGGAACAATAGCGAGCAGGCGCAGAGACGACAACAGCTTCAGGCAGTTCGGCATGACACACTCCCCTTGACACAGAGCGCGGAATTGGACGCCGGCGGCGCCGGCACGCGTGCCGCAACGGATTCACTATGCCACGTTTTCCGCCTCGGCAAACAGTCCAGAAATTTGTCGCGCGAGGGCGGTTGGCCGACACTATGATCCTATCCGACTGAAGGCAGGCCCTGGAGGAACGGACTGCGTGCGCAACCTTGAAGACAATAGCCTGTTGCTGCTGCTCGCCGCGGTCTCGCTCGCGTTCGCCTGGATCCTCTGGCCTTTCTACGAAGCGATCCTGTGGGCGACCGTCTTCGCCGTCGTATTCGCGCCGCTCAATCGCCGGCTGCTAGGCATCATGGGGCAGCGTAACCTTGCTGCGCTCGCGACAGTCCTGATCATCATCACCCTGGTGATCCTGCCTTTGACGCTAATTGCCGGATCCCTGGTGCAGGAAGCGACCAGCCTGTATCAGACGATCCAGTCGGGAGAATTGAACTTCGGCCGGTTCTTTCAGGAGTTCCTCGCCGCCCTCCCCTCCTGGGCAACTGACCTCTTGAACCGGCTTGGGCTGACCGACCTCAGCTCCATGCATGAGAGGCTTTCCACCGCGCTCATTCAGGGCAGCAAGTACCTTGCCGCACAGGCCCTCAACATCGGCAAGGGCACGGCCAACTTTTTGATCAGCCTGTTCCTGATGCTTTATCTGCTGTTCTTCTTCCTGCGCGATGGGAGCGCGCTGGCGAGGCGCATTCGCGATGCGATCCCGCTCCGCGCCGAGCAGCAGCGCGCGCTTTTCACCAAGTTCACCATCGTCACCCGCGCCATGTTCAAGGGCAACCTACTGGTGGCCGCCGTGCAAGGAACTCTCGGCGGGCTCATCTTCTGGTTCCTTGGGATCCACTCCTCGGTGTTATGGGGCGTGGTGATGGCCTTTATGTCTCTGCTTCCGGCGGTTGGCGCCGCGGCTGTCTGGCTGCCGGTCGCCATCTATTTCCTGGCGACTGGTGCCGTATGGCAGGGCGTGGTTCTGATCCTGTTCGGCGCTTTCGTCATCGGCCTTGTCGACAACTTGCTGCGTCCGTATCTCGTGGGCAAGGACACCGAGATGCCGGACTACCTCGTTCTGATCTCAACGCTGGGCGGTATCGCGGTTTTCGGACTCGACGGTCTGGTCATCGGGCCGGTGATCGCGGCGATGTTCATCGCCGTCTGGGACCTGTTTTCTGCCTCGAGGCAGAGTGCAGAGGATTCAACATGAGCTGGCGGCCCAACAGCCAATCCTAGGGATTACAGTGCTCAATGCGGGCCGTGTCACAGCAGTTGTGCGAGCCTGCTTTGCAACAATGATTGAGCGCCACGCAAACATGCCCGGTTCTAAATGTCTCCTCGCATTTCTTGAGGAAGCTGTCCTTCTCCGGACCGGATAGAGAATCAGACAGCGTTTCGCAAGTGCTCGCGTCTTTGGCCGAAGCTATCGTTACTGTTCCGAGAGCTAACGTGATGGCCAGACACCCGCTCGTAACCACAAATCTCAGTCTCATTTGATCCTCCCTTGTTCGATGCCCTGCATGGGTCTGATCCTGTATCGCTGCCTTTTCCGTGCTGTGGACTTGGCGTTTCATAGCTTCCAATAGCCAGTTCAGGCCTTGTCGGGCGTGTTTGGCCGGACCGGTATCTGACTCGGTCGAGACTTCACGAGCAGCAGAAGATCGTGGGCGGCAAGGGCAATGCCCCAGGCCAAAAGCACCCAAAGAAACCAAGGATGGGCCGGATTCCTGATCAGATTGACAGCGGCAAGCACGACCATCACAACGATGAAGACGGCAAGATGGACGACGAAACCGCGCAACGGCGGTTCGCTGAACTTAAGCTGCTGCGGCGTAGAGCGCGTTCGTTTTTTCGCCATCAGACGACCTGACCTCCTAGTCTCGAAGTGAGTAGAGTCCTCGGCTCTGAGTCACTTAAGCTAAGCCTTCGTCATGCCTTCCGACACCAGCGACGGACCGCGATACCCGATTAATTGTCCCCCTGACGCAAGAACTGCTCAGGTGCGTCCTTCGGCACTTTGAACGGTGTCGCCGATTTCGGGTCCGAATTGAACTTGGCAAAAACGGACGGGTTGTCGCGAAAGTGCTTCTTGAGCGTTTCGATCCGGGTGCCGTTGGCCGGGTGATCGGACAGGAGCTGTGGGATTTGCCTGGTATCGGCGTTTTGAAATTCGTCAAACAGCCACACTAGCCCCCACGGGTTGTAGCCAGCCTCGGCGCAGATATCCGACCCGGTTATGTCGGCATTCGACTCCGCCTCACGCGAATATCCAAGCGAATGCAGATCTCCGAGCAGGGCAATGGCCAGAATATGGGCGCGTGTTGGCCCGAGCAAAATGGCAGCTTCGATCTCGTGGCGCTTGATCGCGTTGCGCTTCTCCATGAGGGAGATGCTGTCCCGGTGAATAGTGTGCGAGACTTCATGGCAGAGAGTTCCGGCCAGTTGCTCGGTGTTCTTTACGAAATAGAGCAAGGAATCCACGACATAGACGTTGCCTCCCGGTGTAGCGAAGGCGTTCGGCTGGGCTTCGTGGACGAGATAAAACTTGAAGGGATGAGAATAGCGCGACTGAGCCACTCGAGAGATCGAGTCAGTTATCGGTTTCAGGGTCTCGTATAGGGGAGAGGACTTCGACGATCTCCCCCTTGCTGCTCAGCTCGTTGTACATCTCTTGCCCGAGCTCGGTCTCCTGATCGGTGACAGGCTCCGGCACCGGAGCTTGACCTCCACAAACGACGAGCACTATCAGCAGTAACGGTGCGACCCAAACTCTGGACTTCGAGGATTGCAGCCGCGGCATGGTCAATCTCCTCTACGCCGGTCGCATTAAGCAGGCTCTGCACTCCTGCGAAGCTTGAGCAACTATCAGCGAGCGGCCTTCGCCACCGTCTGGACCAGGGCCTTCCCGGCAAGCGCTACCATGACGATGGCCGCGCCCGATGTAATCAGGTTGATACCCACGATCAGCCCCAGCGCCCAGTTGGCGGTGCTTGGCCAACCCTTGATGATTAGCCCGGCCAGGATGAGATCGACGATGCCGCTTGCCAGCATCCAACCCCAGGAGTCGGGAAACACGTCGCGATAACTGAGGGATGCAACGATCTGGAAGACGCCTTCGACGATAAAGAAGGCGATGAGCACCAGAGTCAGCGAGACGGCGCCTTCGACCGGATGCCAGAGCAGGACAATGCCGACAAACAACGAGAGCGCCGCGGTGAGAAGCGACCAGAGGAAGGCTTGCACGTTCTGCGCCAGGAACATGCTGGCAATTCCGACGATGCCACTGAGCAGGAACAGCCAGCCGACATAGATGTCCACGGCGATGGTCGATATCCCGGGCCAGATCACGGCGAGAACGCCGAGGATGACCATGATCACGCCCTGGGCCAGGAACAGTTGCCAGTGAAGGCGTACCGTATCCCGCACGGCGTGTCGCATATCGCTGAGAGTTGGTTCTGCCGAACTCATCTGATCTCTCCCTTCGTTTGTAGCGCTCGGCGAGGAAGTTAGGACCTCTTAGTCTTTTCCGCCTCGATGCGGCCGACGAGAGCATCGAGGACCGCGGACTTTGCCTCCTCGATTGCCGCGACAGCGCAATTGACCGCAAAGGATGCCTCCCATTCCAGCCTCTCGGCGTGGTTTTCGGCGCGTCTCACGCCTCGATCATGCTGTAGCTCGGCAATCTTCGCATTCCAGGCGTCCATATCGGCGGCGACTTTCGTTTTCAGCGCATCCCAATGACTGGTAAGGCTATCGCCCGCGGATTTGATATCCCGGTCCACCTTCTCGATGGCCGCGGTGGCAGCAGCATGGGCCTTCTCCCTTCGCGCCACGACCTTGTCATGCGCCTCCTTTTGCGCCGCTGCCACGGCATCTTCGGCGTTCTTTGCGTGGACCGACAAGTCGGCAAGCTGTGTGGAAAGTGGCTTTAACATGATGCGCCTCCTATACTGAATGATGACCCAAGGTCTGCTGGGTCTGTTCCCGCTGAGTCTGTCGAGGATTTTGCATATGGGTGAACCTCATACTTAAGGGCACCCCCACTAACAAAGTTAGTCTCCGCCTGTGTGCTGTCACAATCAAGCAGCTCGCGAGCGGCAAAAGAGCCGCCGTCGCGGCGCTCTTCGGCGGTACGGAAACGCCGGTGGTCTGATCGAAACGCCCGGACGACGCCACCGCTCAGTGATCGCGAAGGTGATTCACTGAGCGGTTTATGTGTCTCCTAGGCCTTTGGCGGAAGCGGCTGCGGGTTGAGCTTTTGCGCCTTCCACGCCGCCTTGCACGCCTTTCGATAGGCGACCCGGCTGTGAAAGTGTCCGGGGAATTTGGCCTTGGCAGCCTCGCGGCAAGTCATCGGTGCGGCCTGCGCCGAACCGGGATCAAGCGGCAGTCCGACCGCGATAAGGCCGGCAAGCGATGCAACAAACAATACTGTTTTGAGCATGAGATGTCTCCATTGGCGACGGGCCAATCTGCACCTCATGAGGCAGAAACGGTCAACGATTATTTGTGCTGATGGTGCTGGTGCTCCTTCCAGAGTCTCAGCTCCCTTCTGAGCAAACTTGCGGCGGTCTTCGGCGGTACGGCCGGTGCTCGGATGCTTGCCCAGCTCATGCCAATCCGTTTCCGACATGTGAACGCCGTAGTGCTTGGCGGCCTTCTTGATATTGGCAAAGGCCAATTTGCGGTCCTCGTCCGAGACGCCGATCGTTTGATCGAAGCGGGCAATTGCGTTTCTGACGTGACTTGCGTCGGTCATCGGCTCTTTGCGCTGCTTGGGGAAAGCGAAGACGCTTTCGGGCAGGTCGCTTCGTTCAGTCAGCTCTCCGTGCTTCTCGTGGGGTTTCCAAGTCGCTTCCATTGATTGACCTCCATGGAACGTTCTATTTGGACGCCCCCCATGAACTATAAAACGGTGCTGGGCCGAGGCCGGTTCCGCCATGCGACACTTAGGCATTCCGGCGCGTCTTAGCCCTTGGAAGGAGAGCCGCGGCGGCCGCGCTTGCGGTACTCTTGCCGCAAACAGCCAACCGAGGAGGAACCGCATGGCCGGCCCGACGCTTCGCGAACTTACCGGGATGAATCCGAACTCCTCCCCGATCTCGGAGAGCGCGCTCGTGCTGATCGACTGCCAGCAGACCTATCGCGAAGGCATCATGCAGCTGGTGGGCGTCGAGCCGGCGCTGAAGGAAGCCGCGGCATTGCTCGAGCGTTTTCGCGCAGCCGGGCGGCCGGTGATCCACATCATGCACGATGCAGGCCCTGGCACGCCTTATGACGTTACCGCGCCGATCGGCCAAATCGCCGATCTCGTGGCGCCGATCGAAGGCGAGACCGTGATCGTGAAGAACTATCCGAGCGCGTTCGAAAAGACCGCGCTCGATGCGGAGCTGAAGAAGCTCGGGGTGAAGAACGTGATCTATGCCGGATTCATGACTCATATGTGCGTGAACTCGACCACGCGCGCCTCCTTCAATCATGGCTACGGCAATACCGTTGTCGCCGGAGCAACGGCGACGCGGTCGATCCCCAACCCGGCGACCGGCAAGGACGTCTCCGCGGAAGCGCTCCAGGACGCAAGCCTGTCCGCGCTCGGCGACATGTTCGCCGTGGTGGTTCCCAACGCGTCGGACGTGCCAAGCTCGCGCAATACTCAGGCCGACGTCGCAGCGGCGAGGCCTTTCTTTAAATCGTCGGCATTCATCGCCGGAACCAGCTCTATCTCGGCATTGACTCCCATGAACAGCGGCTCGGCGATGACGGGAATCTCGGAAGAGTCCTTCATGTCGAAAAAGATCAAGGCGCAGCGCAGACCGTCCTGGGCGACGAAATAACTCGCCTCGGCATTCAGCCTGCGGATCGCGTTCTCGAACAATTTGGCGAGCGAGCCGTCCTTAATTGCGTCGTTGCCGGCATCGGTCGGTATCAAGATTTTCAGCATCATGCGCATGGCGATCCTCCCTGGGTTTGGGCAGAGCATAGAGGAGCGAGAGCCGCGGCGATAAGGGTCAAAGCGCCGCCGCCGAGAACTCTCAAACGCGCGCGAGCAGGAGGGTCAGAAACTCCTTGGCCTTCGCGTAGAATTCCGGGCGCCTCGCTTTCCCGCGGGCCGCCGATGTTGACGGCCAAGGGCTCCTGCCCTTGGAGAAGAAAGCCGGTCGCCAAGTCCGTGGCGCCATCCGCGTCGAGGTCGATGACGAGATGCGGCTTGCCGAGGCTCTTGGCGCATTCGAGCGCAAAGGCGGTGCCTTTCGACGCCGGCATCCCGGCGTGATCCACCAGCACCATCAGCCGATCGGCGTCGCGCACGTTCCATTCGGTGCGCTGGCGCAAGTCCGCCTCCGGCGTCTCACGCAAACCGCTATACAAGGCGAGCAGGCCTGGCGGATTGGGCAAATCCTCGGCCAAGCCACCCTTCGGGCACCAACCGCGATGGAGTATGCCCAACTCGATCGCCACGTCGAGCGCGGCGCGGTCAACCCCGCTCTGCCCGCCTGAGACGATGGTCAGCATGGGTCAGCCGGCATGGGCGACGCCGATCACAAGCGAAGCGCGATACGATCCGCCCTCCTCCTTCACGCTCAACAGGGTATCGGCGCCACCCTGGTCCTTGAAGATGAAGTCGTCGGCATTCCTGATGATGTCGCGCCGGGACTTGCGGCCGTGGTAAGGCGCGAGCGTCGCATAGATGCGCGCCGAAAGATCATCGGAAAAATAAAGCTGGCCGGTGACCAAGTTGGTCGCATCGAGCAGGACCTTGAAGTGGATGTGCGGCGTGCGGCCCGGATACCAGCCCGGATAGATCGTGGCGAAGCGCACCTGCCCGCCGGCATCGGTGAATTGCGTGCCGCGTAGGAAGGTCTGTCCGCGGGTCGAGATGTCTTCGTCGCCTTGGCCGCGATAGCCGGAATACATGCCGAAGCCGTCGGCATGCCAGAGATCGACGCGGAGGCCGCTGAGCCTCGCACAGTCCTCGGCGGAAACGACCTGGAGGATGAGCACGAGGGGCGCGCCGGGCCTCCCTTCGGTGATGTCGGCGCGCACGAGCTTCGGATCGAAATAGAACGGACCTTCAACGGCTTCGGGCGTGAGCATGCACACGTCGGCGCCAGGGAGCGTGGCGGCAAGGCGCTGTTGCGCCGCCACGCGCTCGCCCGCGGCCACGCCAAAGCCGAACGCCGCAGCGGCGCCGCTCAGGGCCTCGCGGCGCGTCAAGCCGGTTGCTCTCCCTTTCCAGTTCTTGCCCATGACCTGTCACGCAGAGGCCATCGAAACTTGACCTCCTGTTCCCTTGCGCTTTGATTGAGCGGCTGCATCATGGCGTCAATGTGAGGGAGGGCGTTGATGCCGCCAATCGCGAGACTTGCGTTCCTGGGCTTTGTCGGCGGCGCGCTCGCCGTGCTGATCTTCCATCAGAGCCTGTGGTTTCTGTTCAATCACATCGGCCTCATCCCGCCTGAGCGCCCGGCCTGGCCGCTCGATCCTGTCCCGCCCCTCGGCGTGCCCTCGGTAATCTCCAAGGCCTTCTGGGGCGGCGTGTGGGGCGCGGTTCTGGCACCCTTGCTCTCGCGTTTGCGCGGGGGCGCCTTTTGGGCGGGCTGGGTCCTCGTGGCGGCGATTGCGCTGCCGCTCGTCGCCTTCTTCGTCGTGCCACCGATCAAGAGTTCAGCCTGTACCGGAGCTCTGGCCGCGCTTCCTCGTGTCCATGGTGCTCAACGGCGCTTGGGGATTGGGCACGGCGCTCTTCTTGCGACTCTCAGGCGCGCCGCGACGTTAGCAACAGAGGAACTCCGCCCGCGGTTTGCGTGTTGATCTTCAGTCATGCCCGTCCGTGAGGCGCCACCGCAGCCGGCACCGACGCCGACAAACGACAAGCCCTACCCCGCCGAGAAGGCGCGTGGCGGCGAGATCATTTTGCGCGAACGGTGGCAGCGTGCGATCTTCGTCGGCGGGTTGGTCTGCGCGGTAGTCCTGGTCCTGCTGCTGCGCTTTTTGAGCTAGTCCGCGATGCCCGCAGCGGCAAAGAAATCCGCCAAGCGCTGGTCGCAAGAGGTCACCGAGCACTCCGACGCGCTCGATCTGGAAAAAGGCGTTTTCAACCTCAAAGATCCGAAGAAAATCGCCCTGTCGCTGAAACGCTCCGCCGAACTGAGCCAACGCCGCAAGTCAGATCCCTTCCGCTCGGCGATGTCGATGCTCACCTTCTACATCAATCGCGCCGGCAAGCATCTTTCGGATGCAGACCGCAGCAGGCTGGAAAAAGCGAAGGACGAGCTGCGCAAGCTCTTCCACCGCGAGGCGGGCAACTAGAGGCCTCAGCCCTCGCGGTTTGGTGTGCCGAGGATGTGGCTCTTCGGCGGCAGCATCACCTGATCGAAATCCTGGGTGAACATCGCAGCAGCGAAGAAGGCGACGGCGCGCAGCGTTTCCTTGCCGGTGTTTTCCAGATCGTGGCGCAGGGGTGTCGGCAACACGAACACACTGCCGGGTCCGACCGGCCAGGTGCTTCCGTCTTCCAGATAAAGCTGGCCGGTTCCGGCGATGATGTATTGCGTCTCTTCGGTCGCGTCGGTGTGCCAGCCGAGCCGTCTGCCGGGCTCGATCTCGTAGACAATGGTCGAGGACGCCGTCGCGTGGTGCCCGCCATAGACGGCGAAGGCGCCGGCCCAATGCACGGCGGGGTCGGTCTCGCCCCAAACCTCCCCGCGTCTGAGCTTATTGGAATCGACGATCGGATTCTTGGACACCATGGACTGCGCCTTCATCGGCTCGTGGCGAGCTTGACCCACAATAGCATCAAGAGCAGTTACCGATCGGTATCGCCGCTGGGGCGGATTAGACTGAAACTTTGCCGATTGGGCACTAGGCGGCGGCGAGTTCCTGGTCGAGCGCCGTCGCCTGCTGGAGCGCCGGACGCGCCTCGAGGCGGGCTACGTAATCGAGGAACTCAGGCCGCTTGGGCAGCAGGTTGAACATCATGCCCCAGCGCAGCGTCGAGCCGATCACCACGTCGGCGGCGGTGAACTGCTCGCCCATGAGATAAGGGCCCTTGGCCACGCCGCTCGCCAGCACGTTCATCACGGTGTCGATATCGCCATAGCCGAGCGCGCCGCGGCGCGGCTCCTCCTTGCGCGGGAAGGCGCGGTCGGCGATCGCCGGCTCGATGCAGCCCGGTCCGAAGAACAGCCATTTGAGATAGACGCCGCGGCGCGGATCGCCGATCGGAACGCTCAAGCCGGCGCGCGGAAAGGCGTCGGCGAGATAGGTGCAGATGGCGGCGGCCTCGGTGACGACCACGTCGCCATGTTTCAGCGCAGGGACCTTGCCCATCGGGTTGATGGCGAGATAGTCGGGCTTGCGCTGGTCGCCTTCCATGAGGCGCAGCAGCTGGATGTCATGGGGCTCACCGATTTCCTCGAGCATCCAGCGCACGATCGACGAGCGCGACGGCGAGGCGTGATAGAGCGTGAGCTTGGTCATTCCAGTCCTCCTTTGGCGCCTTTGTCGCCCTGGTTTTGCACGAGAATGATGGCGGTGACGTGAAGCAGCCAGAGCGGGCCCTATGCCGCCAGACGGCGCAAGCAGAAGCGCCGATTTTCAGGGTTTTCGGTGCGCGAATGGGACCTTTTGCCGAGCCTAGCCAAATTCCCGCCACGTTCCCGGCCATGTTCTCAGTGTCCCGAGTTTCGTGTAGGATTTTGCCAAGTCCGGTATCGGCTGAGGGGGGTCACTCGACCGATTTTGCATGTCCTCTGATCAACGCTGGAAATGGGCGGGGATTGTCTCGGTCGTCAGCATTGGCGGCGTGCTCCTCACCGACATCGTCGCCAATGTGGTCGGCGGTTACATTTCCGACCAGATCAAGACCTGGGAAGTTCCAGATCACCCCCCGGCACCAAATCAAGCTCCGCCCATGCGCGAGGCGTCCGTCTCGGACACCGAGACGGTATCGAGCATCCCAGCTCCCGCCAAGGAGCCGCAAGTGACCATGGCTGCGGTGGCGCCCAAGCCGGTTTCCGGGCCGATGCCGCCGATCGACATTCCGCCGGAATCGTCGCCTGAGGCTTCGACGGCACCGCAGCAGATGCCCCTGCCGCCACAGCCGCAACCCGCGGTCCTGACCGGCACGGTTGATCAGGTGATCGACACGGGCACGCTCAAGAATTCAAGGTGAGACTGTCGAGCTTGCCGGCATCAAGGGGCTCGGCTCTCCCTATCGCGACCAGCTGGCGAAATTCATCGAGGAACAGGGCTCGCAGATCCGTTGCGAACCGATCAGCGAGCGCTACGTCTGCTTCGTGAGCAATGTCGATCTTGGGCTCGCCGCGCTGACCAACGGCGCGGCGCGTCCTGCCGCCGACGCGACCCCGCAATACCGGCAGGCGGCCGATGAAGCGCGGCGCAATCGCCGCGGCATCTTCCAGTGAGGCCAGTCGTCGTAAGGGGGTGGTGCCAATGACGTCACGATCCTGGACTGGCGCTCTCATCCTCATGGTCGGAACGGCCAGCGTCATGGCTGGCTGTGGTGCGCCCGGCTCGCGCCAGCAGGCTGGGACAGGAATTGGCGCGATCGCCGGAGGCATCACCGGCGGCCTCATCGCCAGGCACGCGGGCTTCAATCCGGTCGGCGGTGCGGTAATCGGCGCCGTGGCAGGCGGCGGCGTCGGCAGTGCCATCGGCAAGTCCCTCGATGATGAAGAGCGCCGCCAACTTGCGCTCGCGAGCGAACTTGCGGCGGAGCAGCCGGTGGTAAAGAGCGCCCCGCCGAAGAGGGTGCAATGGAAGCGGACTGATCCCGCCACCAATACCGTCACCGCGTCAGGATGGGTCGTGCCGAAATCCGAGCCGTATCAGAAACCCGACGGTACCACTTGCCGCGAGGTCACCCAAAGCGTGAGCAAGAACGGACAGACCCAGAGCCAGGACGTCACGCTCTGCCGCACGCAAGTGGCGCAGTCCGATGGGTCGAACTGGGTGATCCCGCAATAGCGGCGCTTAGTCTCGAGCCGGGCTGATCACCAGCGGCCGCCGGCGGCGACCTTGTCGCTCCAATGTTCGGCATGCTGGGTGAACGTGGCGAGGATTGCATCGAAGGTCGCCTGTTCGGCGCGCTCCGTGCCCATTGTGCTCTGCACATCGGAGAACACTTCGCGATAATCCTCGTAGCCTTGCATTTCCTCGAACCGGCGCCACCATAGATCGCCCACGAAGAAATACTTCACCCACGAGAACAGGAGATCGATCCAATCCTCCAGATAGCTGTGCACGTGCAGGTCGGGCCCGCGAAGATAGAAGCTCGCTTCGCGAAGGATCGGCAAGTCGTGCTCTTTGCCCCGGTCGACCTGAACGAGCCTGCCGTCAAGAAAGTGCGCGGCCTTGGTCTCCAGGAACACGAAGCTTAGGCGGTCGGCGCCGGGATGCAGCTGGCTCGGGTCGTAGAGCCGGAAATCGATGCCGCTGAGCCGCGCCCCTTTGAGCCAAGTAATCGAGGCGCGTTCGATTTCAGGATGGTCGACGGCGGGGAGCTCCGCCTCACTTGCGGCGGCAAGAAAGGTGTTCTGATCGGGCACGATCCCGCTCGAGATCACGATCTGACCCGAGAGGGTCCGGCTCACGTGCTCGATATTGGCGCGCCGGCGCCCTCCCATTGGCGCTTCGCCAACGAGGTCTCTCGCCGTAACCGGCTCGGGAAGTCTCGTGCGCAAATAGCTGTCGCTGACCTCGGCCAGCCGCTCGAGATGCGCAATGAGCCGCGCGCGATCTCTCGGATCGGGACATCTTCCAGTCCAGCCAACGACTACAGAGGACATGGGAGACGCCACTCCACACACTTGGGTTGAAGTCGCGGGACCTTGCGCCAGCATCAGGTCGTGCGCAAGAGCATGCCGGTAAAGGTTTGTTGATGTGGCAAACGGTCTGTTGCCAACATGACTCAGGCCAGCGTCAGTAACCACAACGGACTGTTGCCGAGGTTAAGAACGCCGCGCCGCGCGGACGAAAATCGAAGGAGCTTTTTCCGACCCGGGGAGCGCGCGCCCCGCTTCGTCACCTGAACAGGGCGAAATAGATCACGTAGAGCCAGCTGAAAATTCCGTGGATGATGGCCCAGAGGATCGAATGATTGTTGGTGTAGGAAATGGCGATGGCGAGCGCGGTACCGAAGCTCACGCCGTATTTCACGCTTTCCGCGCCGTAATTGTACGATCCGTTCATGCTGAATTACTCCTTCGTGCTTGACCACGGTCAGACTAACAGAAACGGCGTGACGTTTCTTTCGACGTCACGCCGTTGTTGTAGGCGCAAATGCGGGCGGGCCGCTGTCAGCGGACCCGCTCGCAAGCAGATACGCGCGAGCGATTGGCTCGCGGCGTCTTATACTTTTGCCGCCGCCCTATGGTCACCCATGCCCATCAACATGGCGGCAACCTTCTCCGACACGTAGCCGAAGATGGCGCCGAGGATCATCGAAAGGATGATGACGACGACGGGATTCTCCATCGAGGCTGCCGTCACGCTGCCGCCCTTAAGCATTGCGTAGGCGACGGTTGAGGCAAAGCCATAGACCTGCGCCGGAATGCTCGCGAAGAGCGGGACGTTGGCGAGGAGCACCATCGCTGCCACGCCGGCGCCGACACAAATAGCCGTCCACATGACGTCCGGCAGGCCGATGCCCATTGCCGCCAGTTTGAGCGTGATTCCGCCAACGATGGCGCCGACGGCGGTGCATACGATCGTGGATTGCAGGCCGGCTTCCTTGCCACCGGAATGATAGTAGCAACCCCAGGCAATGAAGGCTGCCCAGATTGCAAGCATGCCGCCGAGCGGCCCAAGGAAGAGCCAGGTGGCAACGGCACCCAGTACGCCAAGGCTAATAGCTAAGGCTGTATTCAAGGACATCTCACCCCCCTTTGCTGGTTGGAGAGCGGGTGGATGTCCGCTTGCCGGCGGTCCACCGGCTCTATCGAGCGAAAGCCTATTTTTACGCCAGGCTGATTCGGCTTCCGCACAAATCATATGCGAAATGCGTCACACTTTGAACAAGCATCTCATATTTTTGCCCAAATTCGCGACAAGTCGGCGAACGCCGCTAGTAGGTCGGCTTGGGCAGTTTATTGATGTCCTTGATGTACCAGTCCTCGACCTTCACGACGGCTGGATTTTCACCTTGCGGTCCGCTCCAGGAATCCACGGCATATCTCTGGCCGGTCTTCTTCTCCTGGATGACCGCGGTCCAATGCGGCCAATATTTCACCGGGTCCCCCTGCAATGTAGCCTTCAACAGGTTCCCCTTGGTCATGGGAATACCCACGGTATGGTGCTTGAGTAGCCCATGCGCCTGCAGCACAAGCAGGAAGCTTGTCGTATTGGTGGCTTCGTCCACGCAATCTTCCTGGGTGGGGTCGCCGGATCCGCCAAATTCCATGCCGGCCCTATCCTTGATGCCAAGCTTGGCGCCGACCTTCGTTTCGATCAGGCCAATGGCATAGGCGAGAGCTCGGCGCTCCTCGAACGGCGTGTCAGAGCGTTTCGTCTTCTTCATCAGCGCCGCAATTTCCGCAATGTCCTTGGAGTGGAAATAGAAGGTGGATTTCATCTGACAGGTGTAAGCGTGGCAAACCTCAACCGCATCGCCCTCGGGCGGCGCTACTCTGAACTCGGCATAGTGAATTTGCGGTGAGCCCATGCCGCGATCATAGGTGCACCCGGCGAGACTTACCGCCGCGAAAACCAGGCTGACCAGAACGCGCCCCTGTCGCATTGAAATACCAGCTGAAATTCGATTCTTTGGGGATCTTTTCTAGCACTTGCCCGAGCGGAGAGGCAGCGGAAGGCCGATTTGTTGGGCACATTTCGGGGCTCTGTCGCATTGCGGCAACAGTTAAAGAGGGTTCCGACCGTAATCCGCGCCAAAAACCTCCAAACGGGCCCTGCTTGAATCCGTGCGGATTGGGGGGTAGCTAGCCGACATGGTCAAACTGGTGCATGTCGTGGGCGGCGGCCTTGCCGGCAGCGAGGCGGCTTGGCAGCTTGCGGCGGCGCGGGTGCCGGTGGTGCTGCATGAGATGCGGCCGGTGCGGCGAACCGAAGCGCATCAGACCGGCGCCTTCGCCGAGCTTGTCTGCTCCAACTCCTTCCGCTCCGACGATTGGGCCAGCAATGCCGTCGGCCTGCTGCATGAGGAAATGCGGCGGGCCGGCTCTCTGATCATGGCCGCCGCCGATATGCACAAGCTACCGGCGGGGGGCGCGCTTGCCGTCGACCGCGAGGGTTTCGCCGAGGAGGTGACGCGGCGGCTCGAAGACGAGCCGCTGGTCAGCATCGTGCGCGAGGAAGTCGCTGCGCTGCCGCCCGCCGACTGGGAGAGCGTGATCGTGGCGACGGGCCCCCTCACCTCGCCGGCGCTGGCGCGTGCCGTGCAGTCGCTCGCCGGCGAGGCCGAGCTCGCTTTCTTCGACGCCATCGCGCCGATCGTGCATCGCGACACGATCGATATGAGCGTGTGCTGGCTGCAGTCGCGCTACGACAAACCTGGTCCAGGCGGCGGCACCGCCGACTACATCAACTGCCCTCTCGACAAGGCTCAGTACGACGCCTTCATCGACGCGCTGATCTCGGGCGAAAAGACCGTTTTCAAGGATTGGGAAGCTTCGACACCTTATTTCGAAGGCTGCCTGCCGATCGAAGTCATGGCGGAGCGCGGGCGCGAAACCCTGGCATACGGTCCGATGAAGCCGGTCGGCCTCACCAACCCGCACCGCCCCGGCGTGCGGCCGCATGCGGTGGTGCAGCTCAGGCAGGACAATGCGCTCGGCAGCCTGTGGAACATGGTGGGTTTTCAAACCAAGCTCAAACATGCCGAGCAGGTGCGCATCTTCCGCACCATCCCCGGGCTCGAACAGGCAGAGTTCGCGCGGCTCGGCGGGCTGCACCGCAACACTTTCCTGAATAGCCCGGTGCTGCTCGACGGGAGTTCAGGCTCAAGGCCGATCCCCGGCTTCGCTTCGCCGGCCAGATCACCGGCGTCGAGGGTTATGTGGAATCGGCAGGTATCGGGCTTCTCGCCGGCCGCTTTGCCGCAGCCGAGCGCCTTGGCGCGGCCGTTTCGCTGCCGCCCCCAACCACGGCGCTTGGCGCGCTGCTCAATCACATCACCGGCGGGCATTTGAGTAGCCCCGGCGACGGCGCCTCGCGCAGCTTCCAGCCGATGAACGTCAATTTCGGCCTGTTCCCTCCCCTTCCAGCGCCGAAGCGCGTGAAGGGGGAGCGCGGCAGCAAGACATTGGCGCGGAAGCAGGCGCTCTCCATGCGCGCGCTTGCCGATCTCGAGCGATGGCTCGCAGGCGGCGCCTCGATCGCCGCGGAATAGCGATTAGGCCGTCGGGCGAAGACGCCAAATTCCGAGCCGCCAAAGCCGGTAAAGCGGGTTGATCTCAGCGACCTGATGCAGGGGGTCGACTTTTTGCAACGCCGAGAGATAGGGGTCGACGAGCGCGAGCGGCAGGAAGGCGGACCGCGCCGCAGGCGGCAGTTCTGCCACGTGTTGCCTCGCTGATTTCAGCGCCGCGCGCGCCGTTTCCCGCAAGTCCGCCAAGAAGTCGGTCAATCCCTTGCCCTGCTCGCCGGCGAGCACCTGGTCCGGCGACGTGCCATGGCGGAGAAGCCCGTCTGCCGGAATGTCGACGCGACCCCGCCTCGCATGAACCGGCAGCGCGCGCATCAGCCCGGTCAAGCCATAGGCGATGCCGGCGGCCCTCACGGCCTGCTCCAGCGCGCGAGGCTCCTCGGCCTGGGCTCCGGCCATGCCAACCTCGGAGGCGACCCTGAAAAGCGCGCCTGCGGTCTTGGCAAGATAGTCGTCAAGGGCTGCGCTGTCCGGCATGATCTTCACCGACACGTCGAAATGCCTCGCGTCGATCAGATCGGTGACGCTCCGGCGCGACAGATCACATTCGCGAACCGCAAAACCAATCGCATCGGCCACCGGCTGTCCGGTGCTCTCATTCGCGCACGCGCGATCGAGCACATCGCGCCACCATTGCAGGCGAATCTCCCCGAGCGGCGGCTCGGTTACCTGCTCGCCGATGCGGGCAAGCTCGACGTTGAAGGCATAGAGGGCAAACAGGTGGCCGCGGGAATGCGCCGGCGCAAACAGCGCGCTGGTGTAACGGTCAAGGTCGCCATCGCGGGCGATGGTCCTGATTGCCGCTTCTCGTTCCTTTGCATCCAAGTCCTTCCCATCCTAGAGCCTGATTGCGAACCCCCGGCTTTTCGGATGGATCATGCGCCGGATGAGGATCGCGGACGTCCCCTCAAGCCCGCGCCCGGGCAGGCGCTTTTGGCCTTGCGCTCGCGCTCGCCATGCCGCCGTCGCGCTTGACGCCGAGGATCAGTTGCAGGGGCGCCGCCACATAGATCGAGGAATAGGCGCCGATTACGATGCCCCACACCATGGCGAGCGCGAAGCCGAAGATCGCCTCGCCGCCGACCAGAACGAACGGCATCATGGCAAGGAAGGTGGTGACATGGGTCAGCACTGTGCGCGACAGCGTCTCGTTGATCGAAAGATCCAGCAGCTCGGTCAGCGGCATCTTCTTATATTTGCGCAAGTTCTCGCGGATCCGGTCGAAGATCACGACCTTGTCGTTGAGCGAATAGCCGATGATGGTGAGAAGCGCGGCGATGCTCGACAGGTTGAATTCGAGCTGCAGCGCCGAATAAAGCCCGATGGTGCCGGTCACGTCATGCACGAGAGAGGCGACGGCGGCGACCGCGAACTGCCATTCGAAGCGGAACCAGATGTAGATCAGAATGGCGATCATGGCGACGACCACGGCGACCGTGCCGCCGGCGATCAGCTCGCTCGAGACCGTGGGCCCAACCACCTCGATGCGGCGATAATCGACCTGGTCGCCGAGCGCCTGCTTGACCTTGGCGATGGAGTCCTGCTGCTCTTTTTCGGTCGGCTGGGCAGCGATGCGGATCAGCACGTCGTTCGGCGCGCCGAACTCCTGGATCTGGACCTCGCCGAGATTGAGTCCGTGCACCTTGGAGCGAATGTCGGCGATATCGGCGACACTCTCCTTGGTCTTGATCTCGATGAGCGTGCCGCCCTGAAAGTCGATGCCGAAGTTGAGGCCGACCTTCCACACGAGCAGCAGCGGCAGCACGGTGAGCAGGGCCGAGACCACCCAACTGATGGTGCGCAGGCGGACAAAGCCGATCTTGGTGTCGGCGGGGATGAAATGAATGCCGGTGAACATAGGGGCGACTTTTCCTAGATCGGAATCAGGGCGGGCCGCGTCCAGCGCAGCCAATAGGACACCATGAGCCGCGTAAGCGTCACGGCAGTGAACAAGGAGGCGAGAATGCCGATGGTGAGCGTCACGGCAAATCCGCGCACCGGACCCGAGCCCAGCCAAAACAGCACGAGGGTCGACAGCAGCGTGGTGACGTTCGAGTTGACGATCGTGGTCATCGCCCGCTGATAGCCCGCCTCAACGGAAGCGACCGGCGACTTGCCGGAGCGTATCTCCTCGCGGATGCGCTCGTTGATGAGCACATTGGCATCCACCGCGATACCGATGGTGAGCACGATGCCGGCAATGCCGGGCAACGTCAGCGTCGAGCCGATCAGCGACAGCACGCCGAAGATGAGCGCGATATTGACCAGAAGCGCGATGTTGGCGAACATGCCGAACAGCCCATAAGCGGTGAACATGAAGATCACGACGAGCAGCAGCCCGAGCAGCGTGGCCTTCTTGCCGGCGGCGATCGAGTCGGCGCCGAGGCTCGCACCAACCGTACGCTCCTCGATGACGGTGAGCTTGGCGGGCAGCGCTCCCGACCGCAGCGTCACGGCGAGGTCGCTTGCCTCTGGAACAGTGAAGTGGCCGCTGATCTGCCCGGAGCCGCCAAGGATCGGCTCGCGAATGACCGGCGCCGAAACCACCTTGCCGTCGAGGATGATGGCGAAGGGCAGGCCCACATTATCCTGCGTCGCCCGGGCGAAGCGCTTGGCCCCGGTGGGATCGAAGCGGAAGGTCACGATCGGCTCATTGGTGCGCTGATCGAAGCCGGGCTGGGAATCGACAAGGTCCTCGCCGCTGACCAGTACTTGCTTCTTGATCACGTAGGGAACGGGCGGCTTGTCCTTGGAGAAGAGCAGATCATCGTCGATGGGGACCTGCTTGCTCTCCACCACCTGCTGCGCATTAGCGCCCACATCAACCATTCTGAATTCGAGCTTGCCGGTCTCGCCGATAAGCTTCTTCAGTCGCTCGACGTCGCTGATGCCCGGAACCTGCACAAGCACACGATTGCGGCCTTGACGTTGAATGCTCGGCTCGGTCGTGCCGAAGGCGTCGACACGCCGGCGGATGGTCTCGATCGACGCCTGGATGGCCGAATTCATGCGCTGGTTGAGGCCTGGTTCGGTGGCCTTGAGCAAGATGCTGCCGTCGTCATTCTGACTGACGTCGAGATTGTTCACGCCCGACAATCCAAACGATCCGCTAACCGGCTGGGACAGCTTGCGCAGGGTCTGGTAGGCCTTGTCGAAGTCGGTCGCCTGGCGAATTTTCACCGACACCGTGCGCGCCGCCACGTTTTGCGTGAGGTCGGTATAGGAGATGCGATCCTTGCGCAGCGCTTCGCGCACTTCGTCGCGCAGCTTGTTGAGCCAATCCTCGATCATCTCGTTCTCGTCGAGCTGATAGAGGAGATGGGCGCCGCCTTGCAGATCGAGACCGAGATTGACCTGCCTGTGCGGCAGCCAGCTCGGCATGTTCTCCATGGTCGAGCGCGGAAAGACGTTGGGAAGGGCAAAGATGATGCCGGCAAGAACGATGCCGAACACCAGGATCACCTTCCATTGGGGAAAATGCAGCATTGCCGCTTATCGAACTCCAGATTGGCTTGCGCGGGCTTAAGCGCTCAGACCCGAGCGAAACTCACTTGTCACCTTCCGCCGCCGCCTTCGACTTAGGCGCTGCTTGCGCCTCTCCCTTGCCCCGAACCTCATTGACCGTACTGCGCACGACCTTGACCCGTACCCCGTCGGCGATCTCGATCTGCAGCTCCTGGTCATCGACCTTGGTCACCTTGCCGAGGATGCCTCCAGAGGTGACTACGGTATCGCCACGCCGGATCGCTGCGATCATCGCCTGATGGTCTTTCAGCCGCTTCTGCTGCGGCCGGATCATCAGGAAATACATGATGCCGATGATTAGCACGGTCGGCACGATCAAGCTATTCAGGGCGTCGAATGCGCTTGGGGCTGCTTGAGCGTAAACGGCGTCGATCATTGATCCTGTCCTCGGCTAGGCTAAAGCTGGCCGCCTTCGGGCCTTTCAAGGCCCTAACCGTCCATTTGAGCGGATTGGGTGGCGAAAGTGCCGCGACTATAGCCGCCCGCCTCGGCTTTGCAACGGGGCGGCAAGAGCCTTAAACGAGGTGGCCATGAACTTCCAGGAACCAATTGGGGGCCTGATCGAGCGGGTGGCGCGGGCCCTCGAGAGGCTGGCGCCGCAGCCGCCGCGGAAACCCGACTTCAACAAGGCGGAAGCCTTCATCTGGCAGGCCGAGCCTGAGGCCTTCCTGCCGGTGCTCGACGTCAATCGGGTGCCTCTGTCGCTGCTCAAGGGCATCGACCGCATGCGCGACGTGCTCCAGCGACAATACCGTGCGCTTCGCACGCGGGCCTTCCTGCCAACAATGCGTTGTTGTGGGGCGCGCGCGGCACGGGGAAGAGCTCACTGGTCAAGGCCGTGCATGCGGCCGTTGGCCGCGAGGCGAAGGACGGCGGCACGCTTAAGCTCATCGAAATTCATCGCGAGGACATCGGCACGTTGCCGCGCTGCTCGCCCATTTGCGCGAGACTAAGGGCAAGGCTTCATCCTGTTTTGCGACGACCTGTCCTTCGAGGCGCGCCGACACCTGCACAAATCGCTCAAGGCCGTGCTCGAAGGCGGGATCGAAGGGCGCCCGGAGACGTGCTGTTCTACGCGACCTCGAACCGCCGCCACCTCATGCCGCGCGAGATGCTGGACAACGAGCGCTCCACTGCCATCAATCCGTCGGAGGGCGTCGATGAGACGGTGTCGCTCTCCGACCGCTTCGGACTGTGGATCGGCTTCCACAATTGCAGCCAGGACGACTATCTCTCCATGGTGCGCGGCTATGCCGAGCATTTTCGCCTGCGCATCGGCGACGCTGAGCTCGAACGCGAGGCGCTTGCCTGGGCCCTTGCCCTCGGCGCGCGGTCAGGGCGGGTCGCCTTTCAATACATTCAGGATTTGGCCGGGCGGCTGGGCGTGCGGCTCGACGCCAATTGAAGCTCCTCATGCTGAGGAGCGCCCCATAGGGCGCGTCGCGGAGCATGAGCCAAGGCCGCCCTTCGAGACGGCCGCGGTGCGCGGCCTCCTCAGGGTGAGGGCTCTTAGGAGCTAGTCGGCGTTCGCCTGCTCGTTGGTCATGAACTTGACGGGATCGACCGGGCGCGAGCCCTTGCGCAACTCGAAGTGAAGTTGCGGCTGGTTCACCTGGCCCGTCCGTCCGGCCTTGGCGATGATCTGGCCGCGACGGACCTGATCGCCACGCTTGACCAGAAGCTCGTCATTGTTGGCGTAGGCCGAGACCCAATTGTTCGAATGCCGGATCAGCACGAGATTGCCATAGCCTTTCAGCTCGTCGCCGGCATAGGCGACGACGCCGTTCTCCGCCGCCTTCACCGAGGTCCCGATCGGGACAGCAATGTTGATGCCGTCGTTGTGGCCGCCATCCGGCTTAGTGCCGAACTCGGAGATGATGCGGCCCTGCACCGGCCAGCGGAAGCTGTTGCCCGACATGGCTCCGCGCCGGAAGCTGCTGGACGCTTGCCACTTGCGGGTTCTGTCCGCCGATGACCTCGTCGGACCCTGCCACTGCCGGCTTGGCTTGCGTTTTAGAAGCGGACTGAGATCCAGGCGCTTGGATCGGGGTGGTCTTCACCACATGCACGTCAGGCGCCGAGCGTTGCGCGGGAGTGGGCTTGCTCTCGTCCACCGCCACTGCCCGTGGCGCAGCCGAAGCCTTGCCGCCTTTCGGCAGATAGATCACCTGGCCGATCCTGAGATGCGTCGGGTCGATATTGTTCCGTTCGATAAGCGCCCTCTCGCTCACGCCGGTCTTCTGGGCAATGGCTCGAGGCGTATCGCCGGCCTGCACCTTGTAGGTCTCCCCGCCGGTCTCAGCCGCGGCGCGGACCTTGGCGAGGTTCGATCGCGGTGCTGGCGGCGGCGCGTAGGTGGCGCTCTCGGGCTTCAAGCTGGCAGAGCCTGGCGAATAGGCGGCTGGTGTCGGCTGGTTGTAGGGCTGCGCTACCGGCGGCAGGTTGGAGCGGGAATAAGCCCCGCTCTGGTAGCCATTGGGAGCGGCCCCGCTTTGGTAGCCGCTGGAACCTGCTTGCGCATAGACCGACTCTTGCGGAATGGGAGGAAGCGATGCGGTCGTGTTCGGGTCGGCGAGCGGCGCATTCTCAGAGCGCGCCAAGCCGAAGGACGGAAAGTCGAAACGAGAGACCCCAGAGCTGCAGCCGCCCAGAAACGTCAACGCCGACACGGCTGTGGACAATAGAGCGCAACGGCCAATTCCTGACCAAGACACGCGCGCTTGCATACCCCCGTACCCCTCGAAACGCATACAGACCGAGAGAGTTAAGCGCGTGAGCGGTAAACAAGCTTTTAACGATGTTCCCGGCGTGAGCGAAAAAGAAGCAGCCGGCGGGGGGCCAGCTTGTCAGCCCCTCTCACCGGGCTTCACCCGCCCGTGCAGAAGCGGCACGAAGCGGACCGGAAGCAAGGGCTTGGTGCTGACCCCAGCCTCGGTCTTGTCGATCTCGACGAGCGATTGGGTATCCCGGGTCGACCCGAGCGGGATGATCATGCGGCCGCCCGGCTTCAGTTGATCGACCAGCGCTTGGGGCGCTTCCGCCGCCGCCGCGGTGACAATGATCCGGTCATAGGGCGCCTGCGGCGGCCAGCCGATCCAGCCGTCGCCGATGATGGTGGTGACGTTGGTGATGCCGAGCTGGGCAAAACGGCGGTCAGCCGCCTTTTGCAGCTCGCGCCAACGCTCGACGGTGAAGACGTGATGGCAGAGATGCGACAGCACCGCCGCCTGGTAGCCGGAGCCGGTGCCGATCTCGAGCACCTTGTGGCCGTCGTTGAGCTCGAGCTTCTCGGTCATGAAAGCGACGACGTAGGGCTGCGAGATGGTCTGGCCGCAGTCGATGGGAAGCGCGATGTCCTGATAGGCGTGGTCGGCGAAGGCCGGGTCGACGAAAAGCTCGCGCGGCACCTTTTCGATGGCGCGTAGCACCCGCGTATCCCTGAGGCCGCGGCGCCTGAGCTGCATGATCAAGCCAATTTGGTCTGGCTCACTCGCCATGGCGAGCGATCCCCTCCCAGGAGACGATTCAATCGAGTATCCCGCGATAGTGTACCGCTCTTCCGGAGAGCGGAAGGGCTATTCGCCGAGCGTCTCGGCGAGCGTCTTGCGCGTCTCCTGGTCGGTGAAGTCGAGGTGGAGCGGCGTCACCGAGATGCGCCCTGACTGCACCGCCCAGAGGTCGGTGCCCTTCGGCGGCTTGGCTTTGCGGCGCTCGATGCCGACCCAGTAATAGGGCTTGCCGCGGGTATCGAGCCTGTCCTCGATATGGAGCAGGTCCGGGTGGCGCTGGCCTTGGCAGGTCACCGCCATGCCCTTGACGGCGTCGGCCTCGCAGTCCGGAAAATTGACGTTGAGCACCACGCCCTCAGGCCATCCTGCCTTGAGCAGCCTTCGCAGAAGATCGCCGCCATGGCGCATCGGCGTGTCCCAGAAGGGCTTGCCGGTCTCGTAGTTACCGACGGCGAGGCTGAGCGCGATCGACGGCACGCCGAGCAGCGCGCCTTCGATGGCGCCGGCGACGGTGCCCGAATAGTTCACGTCGTCGGCGAGGTTCTGCCCGCGGTTGACGCCTGAGAGCACTAGGTCCGGCGGCTTGTCCTTGAGCAGGAAGCGCACCCCCATGATGACGCAGTCCGTTGGCGTGCCCTTCACTGCGTAATGGCGGCGGCCTAGCTCGCGCATGCGCAGGGGCTCGGCGAGCGTGAGCGAATGGGAGGCGCCGGATTGGTCGGTCTCAGGGGCCACCACCCAGACATCCTTGCTCACTTCGCCTGCGATGTGCTCGAGCACGTCGAGGCCGGGCGCCTCGATGCCGTCGTCATTGGTGATCAGCACGCTCATGGTCTTGGTTCAAAGGGCCCGAACCCCTCACCCGGCTCGCCGCTGGCGCGTCGAGCCACCCTCTCCCACGAGGTTCTCGGACGCAAGATTCCCAAAGTTGGAGAATGATGGATGAGTGTTCATAACCATCTGCAGCAACTTGAGTTTCGTCTCACCGGCAGTCACGCTGATGTACAGTGATTCCCTCTCGGCGCTACCTATGCGGAGTTGAGGTAACTTTCCACTTGCTCGTCGGACTGTGCAATGCCGAAGCTGAAGCTGACTAAGAATACCATCGATGCGCTCCCGACACCGGCTAAGGATATCGTGTACTGGGATGCCGGCTGTCCAGGGTTCGGCGTCAAGGTCACCCCAAGGGGACGCAAGGTCTTTATTGTTCTTTACCGGACCGCAGGGGCAGGATCACGCCTCCGGAAATTCACGATAGGACCCTATGGGCGGGTGACGCTACACCAAGCGCGCTCGACCGCGCTTAAGATATTTGCTGCGAGGACGGAGGGTCGAGACCCGGCCGCCGAGAAACAACAGGCCCGTCAACGCCTTGTGGCTGACCGGGTGGATGACGTGGTGGAACTCTACATTGCCGACCATGTGTCCAAAAACCGCTCTAGTCGCGAGATCTCGCGACTATTGCGTCGGGAACTCGTTTCGAGCTGGGGAAGTAGCAGCGTGAACGAGGTTGATAGGCGGCTGGTGACCCAGCTGGTGACAGGTGTCGCCGCAAGAGGCACCCCAGCAGCAGCAGCAAACAAACTCCTGAAAGTGGTAAAGGGGTTTTTCAGCTGGTGTGTGGGTAAGCCATTTTGGACGCATCGCCTGCGAAGGGCGTGGCAGCACCTGCGCGGGAGAGAACACGGGACCGGGTGCTTACGGATGATGAGCTGGCCCGAGTTATCAAGGCTGCTCGCCAAATTAATGGTCCCTACGGAGACATCGTTGAGTTTCTAGCCCTCACCGGACAGCGCCGCGAAGAAGCAGCCCAGTTGACCTGGGACGAGGTTGATTTGGCAAAAACCACTTGGACGATACCGGCGTCCAGAACCAAAAATGGCAAGACGCACATCGTCCACCTTTCCAAGGAGAGTGTTGCTGTAGTCAGCCGCAGACCGGGGCTCGGCAGATTTGTTTTTTCCGTCTCGGGTAAAAGGCCCTTTCAAAGTTTTAGTGGCGGGAAACGTGAAATCGACCAGATGTCGAGAGTGGTCGATTGGCGGCTGCATGATCTGCGCCGCACATCTGTCTCGGGCATGGCCCGGCTAGGCGTCCCTCCACATGTGGCCGACAAGGTGCTCAACCATCAATGCGGGACGATCTCCGGCGTGGCGGCCGTGTACCAGCGGCATGAATTCCTGGCAGAGCGCAAAGACGCTCTTGAGCGCTGGGGTTCGCACGTAGCAAGTCTCCTCAGCGCTGCAGAGCGACTGGTGGCCTAAGGCAAACCGCTGAAAGCCTTCCTATGGCACCTACGTTGAGACTCAGATAACTCCTGTCGCATGTCCGAAGCGCCCGCAGGAGCACCTCCGTTCAAAGATTTTGAAGCAGCGTATCGCGAGCTGCTGGAAACCCTTTGGTATTCATGCCACGAGTTCGAAAACGAAGGTGACGGTGGCCTCGCGGGGGCCAAACTTGCATGCCGTGCCGTGGCACGCTTCCTCGCCGTGCGGCATGAAAACCCTAGGCTCGCCGCGCCGTTCCTGACCATTATGCAGTCATTTGCGGACCTGGAACGGGGTTTGGACCCTCCCCTTTTTTCCAAGAACGTCAAGCCTAGGGAACGCGATCGGTCATCCCAACGGAAACACCATCAGATGTTGGCAGCAGTCGCAACGGAGGTGCTGAGGAAACTTGGGACGCAAGATGCTGCGCAGCAAGTCGCCGCGGCCGTTCAAAAATGGCCGGCATTTTCCGCTCAGACAGTTACATCGACCACGATTCGAAACTGGCGGGATCAAGTCCGCAGGCCGAGGGATCCCCGCAATGTGCAATTTCAGCAACTGAGGGATCATATCCTCGGCCAGCCTAGCCCAGTGGCGGGAGTGCGAAGGCTACTCAGGCAGCCTCCGGGTGTGCCCACCTCCTAGAAATACCCCCCTAATTTCTAGGAGCGAGCAGAGGCACTCTCCGTTCAGGATTGAACGGAGATGCACGATGAATAGAAATGCGCACCGCGCTGATTGCGCCTCATTTGGTGAGCAGGAATTGCTCACGCCCAAAGAGGCCGCTTTGTACCTTCGCGTAAGCAAAAGCTATCTCGACAAGCTCAGGGTATACGGCGGCGGCCCTCGATTCCTCCGCTTGGGCAAGCGGAAGGTGCTGTACAGAAAATCCACTTTGGACACTTGGTTAGCCAATCAGAGCTTCGATTCCACAAGCGAGTATGAAGAACTTGCGCCGACGGCTGTGGAAGCACCGTCCAACAAGAAGCGATATAGTACTACGAATATGCCAGAACATAACAAGGCTTAGGAAGGCTATTCTCTGTATTGCTGGATGATACTCCTTTAACGTCTTCCTAAATAGAAGTATTGTCCAAGTGCATCCATCCCAATGCAACGAGAAGAAACTTGAGGCTGTCCCAATGAATGTGATCGACAGGCCCACAGGCGGCGTAAGAGCGCTGATCGGCGACGCCTCCTGGGCGGACGCCATCGACGCGAGCGAGAGGGCTGATGACCTCAGTCCTGTCCAGAAGCGCCACTGGTCAACGTCGCTGCGCCAGCTTGGACGGTACCTGGATCGGCCCCTCTCACTTGTTCCGACCCGGATTGCGGCGATCGGCCCGGCGGTGAAGAAGCTTCATCCTGCAAGATTGGGGGTCAACGCCAAGACCTTCGCCAATCATCGCGCCAACGCAAGGATGGCTCTTCTCTGGTTTAACAGGCAGCTGCCTGAGTGTGGACGCAAAGCGCCCATGGCCCCTTCCTATCGATCGCTTTTGGAGCAGGTGCCGGATCGCCATGCCCGGGACATGCTGTCAGCCTTCTTCCGCTTCCTCTCCGCCTTTGGTGTTCGGCCTGATGATGTCCGCGACAGTCACGTCGAGGCTTTCTTCGCCTATCGCAAGGCAACGAGCTTCTAAAATGGTCGACTTCTCACGGCAAAGGCAACTGGTCAGGCACTGGAATGCCGGCGTTGCTACAATTCCTGGCTGGCCCCAGTTCAGGCTGACGGAACCGGCCTATGTGAATTGCTCCGCCGGTCCAGTGTGGGAGGATTTTCCGCAAGGGCTGCGGGATGACATTGAGGCCTATTGCGCCCATATCGGCAAACGCCACAAAACTGTGAGCGGCAGAATTTCCGACCGTGCAAGCAATCGACCATAGAGACGCGCAGGCGCGAACTGATTGCTGCCGGTAGAGCGGCCGTCGCGGCCGGCATTCCTCTCGAGGAGCTCAGATCCCTCGCCAATCTTTTGCACGCCGATCGGGTCGAGATCCTTATTGAGTACTACTGGGAGAAGAACGGAGAGAAGCCCTCGCTATACACCATCGATCTTGCATCGAAGTTGCTGGCGCTAGCTCGTAGCGAGGCCCTCTCAGAAGTCGAGCTCGAACGGTTAGACGAAATCCGAATTGCTCTCGAGCAGTATCGCTCTACCGGTCTTACCGAGAAAAATCGGAAGCTCATACGCCAAATCGCCCAGAGCGACATATGGCGGGAAGTCATTCGGCTTCCGCAAAAGCTCATGGCCGAGGCCAGGGCCAATCGTAAGACAAAGCCCTACAGAGCCGCCGTCACCGCTCAACTTGCAATTGCCATTCTCATCCTGATCCGCGCCCCTATTCGAATGCAGAACCTCGCCTCGATCCAGATTGGCCTCAATCTGGTTAAACCGGGCGGCCCGGAAGCGTCTTATATGCTCGTCTTTCCCGACTACGACGTGAAGAATGGGGTGCCCTTGGAGTTCGCCTTCGACGAGACCACCACCGCCACCATTGATGAATACATTCATCAGTTCCGGCCACAGCTAATGCGGGGCTTCAACCACGACTATCTCTTTGCCGGAGGAGCCCAAGGCCCCAAACTTACCAGGACCCTATCGGAGCAGATCTCGGAAAGGCTCTGGAAAGAACTCGGTCGAGAGATAACCCCGCACCAGTTTCGCCATGCCGCGGCCTACATCATGCTCAAGGCGGATCCCGGCAACTACGAGCTTGTCCGCCGCGTTCTCGGCCATAGCAACATCGCGACCACCCGGAACTTCTATATCGGTCTTGAGACACTCGAGGCGACCCGACTGTTCAGTGAGATGGTCACCGATTTGGCGCGCGATGAGAAACCAACAAACCTGAATCCCAAGAGAAAGAGCCATGCCTAAGAAAGGCAAAGCCTGTCCTCTGCCTGACTGGCCGATCGCTGAGCGTGATGCGTGGGAGCGGGCTTGCCTGACTGGGCAGCGTTTGAGGCCAGGTGGCGCTGCCGCCCGCATGAAGCCGTCAACGCGGACGAGCCTGCTGCGGGCTTATGGCTACTTACTCGACTTCTGCCGGCGAAACAGGTTGCTCGACCTGGACGCCGAGGCCGGCGCACACGTGACGCAGGAAATCATCGACACCTTCGTCCTCGATCTGTATCACCACGTCGGTTCGGTCACGAGAGCAAGCTATATCGGCAAGATCCGGCGAATTGCCACCATTCTACTTCTTAGCGACCTTTTGCTTGCCAACGTTATCTTCGATCCATTTCAGGATCAGGTCGGCAATCTGAAGGTTGTTCTTGTCCAGCATGAACATGTGACTGTTGCCGTGGATGCCCAGAGCCGGAGGCCACAACATCTGAGCATTGCCTCCTGGCACAGCATTGACGCGAGCGATGAACGCCTGGCAATCGTCAAATCGGGCTTGCCAACCACTTTCGTCAAGATGATCACCAAAGAAGACCAGTATCGGTATCGTGGCCAACTTGGCGATTTCCTGGTCCGTATACACGGTGGCATTACAGCCTAATGGCTCTGTTGCGATTAGGCCTTTCATACCTGTCGAGTCGGTCAGGGCCGCGTCAAATGGATAGCGGCCGGACTCGGAATGACCCATAACAACAGCGCCCTTCAGCTTTATGGCTAGATCGGACAGCGCTTTATACGTGGGATTAGGCGTCGGCAGAACAGCGTTTACATCCGGAATCCCTTGCTTCGAAAATTCGGCGGCGGCCTCGACGGGAAACTGTTCGTCTGGCCAAGGCACTCCGAACGTCGGGCCGAAGCGAAAGATGGTCCAAGCACTCTCGTCAGTGAACCGAAACATATTTGGCTGCGCGCTCGGTGGGGTAGTGATCCCGGCACGAACGTCGTTGAAAATCGCCTGGTTGAACCCTGACCGCGCGCGAGAGACCTGGTCTGCGAGGTAGACGGCGTGGCCCTCGCGCACGAAATACTCGTCAAAGCCCATCCGGCCATCCGGCGTGGTCTCCCATGACTTCCCGCTTAGGGTTGCACCATGCACCATCACGACCGGCACCTTTTGGCCACCGCCCTGGGGTATCATGTACTCCACATACATCTGATTGACCGTGAGGTGGCCAGGGCCGAAAAGGCCGCCTGCCTCGATGTTTGTTTGGAGGACATTCTCGCCGCCGACGAAGAAGCTGCCTTGGGCCTGCAACACTAGCGACCCCTTAGGTGTTTGAAGATCTGAAACATCTTGGGCCGTTGCAGGGAGGGTGCCAGCAAGTAGGGCACCGGCCAGAACGACAGGTTGCAGTGTTTTGGGAACTCGTTGGATCCTTTTCATGGAATCCTCCCTTTGTGATGTTATGTTGTGACGTACGTGGTCAGAATGCGCCTATAGGAGTGCTAGTCAATGACCCGCGCGTCCGGCGGGTGGGTTGACGGGCTAGTCGGTATTGGCCAATCAGATGACCCGACGCAGACCACGAACGCCGCTGTGAGGAGCCTGTCCTGGCGCCTTGCCGCCAGACTAATAGGTTAGCCGGAATCCCAGCACGCAGTTGTAAGACGGCTTCGAGCACAAAGGTGGCGCCGTTGGGTCCTTCGGCTTTCGCACGGATCGAATACGCCTTGCTTGGCGAACCAAATAAATCTTGTGCCTCGTCGATGGAATAGATTGTCAGGTTGGTAGCCACTCGCTGATAAATTTCTGCTGTCATGCCCAGGACCTGCTGCAACTCCTCGATTGCTTGAAAGGGTGCATTCTTCGGACCCCAGGCGAGACCGGCCGCTCGATAGTCCGACTCTTCGGCACCGCGCGGACGCGAAAAATTGTCCGGATCGCGAAAATCGGCGATGGCATCCGCCAGCGATTGAGCCTTTACTGGATCAACGCCAACTGAATCAAATAGAGCAGCCAGAGCCGCCTCCGGCGCCTTGTTCAGGTCAACCTTAGAAGCCTCGTCTTGAACCGAGATGTGAACCGTGCTGTTGGCGAACATCCACACATAAACCGCCCCGTCGGTGCGAAATTTTTTGACGTCGGGTACGGTGATTAAATCGAGAATAGCGCGTTGGATGCCCGCATCTGCAGCCGCGCGTGCGGTCGCGTTATCAGCGGTGTTGTGGGCAATGCGGGCGCTGCTGCGGGCATCTAACGCCAACGAAAGGGCGATAATGGAGAGCAGCGTAAGCGTCCATAACACGGCGATTAGGGCAATGCCTTCCTCGCTTTGAACTCCTCATAGATTAGCCTTGCCGCTTCCTAAATTTTGCGCCCCCGGGGGCGGTCCGACCCTTGATCTAACCCCAAAACGAGAAGGCTTACCATGTGGCGAGAGCCGCCTTCGTCAGCGGGCTGTCGACGGCGTCCCGCCTCGTGGTAACATGTACGGCGATTACTCCGCCCTGCCGCAGCCTGCGGCCCCTTGCCCGACGGAGATTTCACAAATCACTGCCGCAGGTGGTGATATCAAGTTCGCCTCGCTGCCGGACTTAACACCTGGTTCCCTTTATCGAGGCTCTCCAGGCGCCATTCACGGTAATGAACACATGATGATGCTGGATAATAATAACCAGCAGATCGCCCAAATCATTATCGATTGGGCCTCTTCGCGTGGTCTGTAACTAACCGTCAGTACATCAAACGAGTGATGTTCTGAGGAGCCTAGCCTCCCCGCTCTCGCGGGGAGGCCTGGTCGCTAAAGTGTTCGCTCAGTAGTGGCAGTGCGACCTAGTGTCCCGATTTCTTAAAAATCGGCAATTCGAAAAGCCCAGTATAGGGGAAAAGGCGTAGTGTGAGCCGTCGGAAGTTGCGCCATTGAGGTTGGTTATTTCGGCGTGGCTCCCGCGAGTAAAACATTGGGGAGGAAGTCAGATGAAAAAATTTGGTAGCTACGCGGCATTGGCAAGCATGGCGCTCCTTGCACTGTCGCTGACGCCCTTAATTGCGGCGGCACAAGAGTTCAAGGATCTTCAATCGAATGGGAACCTTCATCTCAAGGGGTATGGCAGCTTCTTTATCGACGGAGTTCAACACACCCTGACACCCCCAGTCGGTACCGGGCTGTCGATGATCAACCAGATGTACGTGCAGTACCAGTTACCGCAGGCACAAAATAACAAGCAGTGGCCGATCGTCTTCGTGCACGGCTGCTGTTTAAGCTCAAAGTCGTGGCAGACGACTCCAGATGGACGGATGGGCTGGGATGAGTACTTTGTCCGTCAGGGCTTCGACACCTACCTGGGCGACCAAGTTGGCCGTGCCCGCTCAGGCTTTGATGCTACACAATACTTGGCGGTGCGCGACGGCGTATCCGGTGCTGTAAATCCTAACATCCTCATCCTCAATGATCAGGGGTCCTGGAACGCGTTCCGTTGGGGAACCCACTCTTGTACGGCTTCGCCATGCGAAGTCACGGACACCCCTCATCCAGATATTCGGTTCCCAATGAACACAGTAGGGGTGGGTGCAGGTTCCAACCTGAGTTTCTACAACCAGATAATACCTGACGTGAATGCTACTCTGTCGTTGGCTACGTCAATCAATTGCGTCGACGGGCCTTGCATTCCATCTACGCCTAGCGCTCCTTTTAATTCCCCGATAGCCATGGGGCAGCTCGCGAACCAGTTAGGCGGCGCTATCTTGGTGGGTCACTCGGAATTCAAGCGCGTACCCGACCATGGCCGCGCTTCAGCCGGGCTCTAACAGTATCAAGGGGATCATCCAGATCGAGACAGGTTGTTTCGCGAATCTTACCCAGAATGACATCAACGTCCTCAAGAATATCCCGATCCTGATCGTGGAGGGCGATTACACCTCGCCAAACACGCCGGCGAGTTGCGTGACGGAGATGAACCAGATCAATGGAGCGGGTGGCGACATGAGTTTCGCGCGCCTGCCGTCTCTAACTCCCAATTCCCTTTATCCAGGTTCACCTGGCCCCATTTTCGGCAACGAACACATGATGATGCTGGATAACAACAACCAGCAGGTGGCCGATATCCTCATCGGTTGGATCAATCATCATGTAAAGCCCAAGAAGTGAGGCTTTCCCAAGGTCGTCCAACTGACGTGTCACAAAACCTCCCCGCTTTGGCGGGTAGGCCTTGGGCCTCGCTCTCTTATAAAATTGACTAACTTTCGGAGGAGATCGTGAAAACGATTCTTCACCTCACCGTTGGTCGCCAGCGAGCCAAAGACGTCCAAGAAGGACTGACAGGATCACGTGCAAAATCACCGCCGGCCACAGAAGAATCCCGGTCAAACCAGCGGCCAAACCTAGGTAAGCAAGATAAAGCGCGACCAATGCGCTGTAGGTCAACATGCCGACGAGCGGCGGACCTGGCCAGCAGGCGATCCCTAACCCGACCAAGGCGATGCCGGCCACACGCGCTACCGGTACGGCTACGCCGGTGAGGTCCTCCCCCAACAACACCTGTCCGACGAGCGACGGGACGATCAGCAGCGCCAATCCCGTGGCAGCTTCGCCGATCGCGGCGAACTTCAGCACATGTTTCATGTCCTTGAGACCGCCCCGTCGGAATAGAACAGGTCGTCCATGTCCATCTATTCGGCCCCGCAGTCGTTGAGGGGCGGGACCTTGCCGTTGAGTTGAACCGCCAGAGCCGCAGCAGTGCCTGCGGGAGCGCCGACATAGATCGTTGAACCCGTTTTGCTATTCGCGGTGGCGGCTTTGCAATATTTGAAGAAGGACTTGTCGCATGGATAGGGCCCAAGGATTTGATAGCTTTGGGCGTTGGCGCCAGTGGACTTGGTGACTGGGCAGGAACAGATGATCTGTCCTTTCGGCACCGGTTTGTCGAAGCCCGGGAACGTCGTCTCCTCGGTGCTTCTGAAGCACAGTCCACCGTCGCACTGAGCGTAGGCGCCGCCCTCCTCGCCCTGGCAGGTGTAGACCGCGCCACCTCCCTGCGGAGAAGCGATCGACTTAGGCAGGCTGTAGGTGCTGACCATGTATTTGTTGTTGGCGCCTGCGGCGTTGATCGAGCAGACGTCCTCGTCCTTGCCCATCGGGAACGGCAGGCTGATGCTGTCGCCGTGCTTGACGTCGCACTGACAGTAGGCGACGCCGTCAAACACATTACAGCACGCCGCGGCGCAAAGCGCATAAGTCTGATCCTTGCAGATCTTGAATTGCGCGCCGGCCATCGCGTCGAGGAGCTTATCGAGGCAACCTTTGGAAAGCTGGCCCATCTTGTTCTGCACACAGCTCTTGACGCGTCCGACATCGGGCAGCACGTCCGAGCAAAAACTCCAGACGTCGCTGCCGCACGCCTTGATGATCCCCAAATCCTCGCTGAAGGCCGCCTGCGCCATCGAGGGTGCGGCCATCCCTGCCACCAACATTAGTGCAGTGGCCAACCCCTGAGCCGATCAGCTGCGCCTTTGCAGCCCTCTTCCAGCTTGACAACATCTCCATTCCTCCTTTGTGCGCTGCGTCGAAAGCAAAACAACTGCGTTGGGCGACGCCGCCCCAAAGGATGGGATCGCACTCTTCGGGGCGGACTCAGTTCGCGTCCTGCGCCGCGTGTTCGGCCTCCATCAGCCGATGCTTGTCCTGGTCGGTCAGCATCGGCGGCGTGACCGAAATCGTCAGCTTATCGATCTTGCCGGTGAAGGCGAACGGGACCTGGTAGTCGGCGTCATCGACCGGGGTGCCGGTGTCGGAGCCGATATCGAACGTTTCGTCCCAAGGCAAAAGTAGCGGGATGGTGCGCTCCATCGTTTGCGTCGCCACGACTTTGCCGTCGACCGAGAGCGTGCCCGTGCCGGGATGGCCGAGGCCGCTGATGTTGTTGAAGGCAAGCGTCGCGAAGCCGAGGCCATCATACTTGAAGTCGTAGGCTAGCGTGTGCTTGCCGGGCGCGAGCACATCCGGCCCCTCCCACTTCACCCGCTTGAGGTCGAGCAGGTTCCAGGTGAACGTGGGCTTGCCTTTGAGTAGATACAGCCCGTAGCCGCCGAACCGTCCGCCCTGCGTCACAATCACGCCTTCGCCGCCGCCTTGCGGCATGTCGATGTCGGCGCTGATCGTGTAGGACGTGTTGAGCAGGTTTGGCGCCTCGCCGTTGGGAATGCCGCTTATCGGGTCGCCTGAGTAGGTGAATACCTTCCGGCCCGCGACCAGGCTGGGACGCGGGACCACGAAGCGCGTCGCAGCGGATGCATCGAGCGGCAAGACCTGATATTTGGCGAACTCGCCGAACATCAGGTCCGTCATCTCCTTCATCTTGGTCGGGTTCTGCGCGGAGACGTCGGTGTACTGCGTCCAGTCGTGCCGCACGTCGTACAGCTCGAACTTGAAGGCGGTGGCCGGGTCCTCGATCGCCTTACCGAGCAACTGCCACGGCGGCCGCTTCGGCACCGCGCTCAGCATCCAGCCGTCGTTGTAGAGGCCCTGAACACCCAGCATCTCGAAATACTGGATCTTGTGCGGTGAAGGCGCATCGGCATTGGCCTTGTCGAAGCTGTAGGCCATGCTGACGCCTTCGATCGGCTTCTGACTAATCCCGTCGACGGTGTCGGGGGCGGGGATGCCGGTCGCTTCCAGTAGCGTTGGCACGACGTCGATCACGTGGTGGAACTGCCAGCGGACGCCGCCCTTGTCCGTGATGTGGCCCGGCCAGGAGATTGCCATGCCCTGACGCGTGCCGCCAAAGAAGGACGGAATCTGCTTCGTCCATTTGTAGGGCGTGTCGAAGGCCCACGCCCACGGCACTGCGAAATGGCTATAGGCGTATTGGGTCGGCCAGACATCTAGAACTTCATCTGCTCGGCGACCGACAATTCGATGCCGTTGAACTGCAAGACCTCGCTCGGCGTGCCCTTGGGCGAGCCTTCGGCGGAGGCCCCGTTGTCGCCACTGATGTAGATAATGAGCGTATTGTCGAGTTCGCCCATATCCTCGACCGCCTGGATGACCCGGCCGATCTCGTGGTCAGTGTAGGCGAGATAGGCGGCGTAGACATCGGCCTGACGGATGAAGAGCTTCTTCTCATCATCGGTCGTCTGGTCCCAGCGCTGAAGTAGGCTGTCCGGCCAGGGCGTCAGCTGGGCGTCCTGGGGGATCACGCCGAGCTTCTTCTGGTTGGCGAAGATCTGGTCGCGCAGCGCATTCCAGCCCTTGTCGAAGAGATGCATGTCGCTGATCTTCTGGACCCATTCTGGGGTCGGCTGATGCGGCGAATGCGTGCCGCCGGGGACGTAATAGACGAACCACGGCATCGAGGGATCGATGTCGTGCATCTGGTCCATCCAATGGATGGCGTCGTCGGCCATCGCCGTCGTCAGGTTCCATTTCCCCTCCTGCCCAACGAACGGATAGATCGCCGTCGTGTTGCGGAAGAGGTTCGGCTCCCACTGGCTCGCATCGCCGCCGACGAAGCCGTAGAAATAGTCAAATCCCATGCCGTTCGGCCATTGGTCGAACGGCCCGGCCTGGCTCGTCTGATAAGTCGGCGTGTTGTGGTCCTTGCCGAACCAGGCGGTCCGGTAGCCGTTCTCCCGCAGAATGCGGCCGATCGTGGCGGTGTCCTTGGGGATGAGGCTATTGTAGCCGGGAAAGCCGGTCGACGTCTCGGAAACGACGCCGAAGCCGACCGAATGGTGATTGCGGCCAGTGATCAGCGCTGCCCGCGTCGGCGAGCAGAGCGACGTGGAATGAAAGTTGGTGTAGCGCAGGCCGTTATTCGCAATGCGGTCGAGCGCCGGCGTTGGAATGACGCCGCCGAAGGTCGAAGGCGCCGCGAAGCCGACGTCGTCAGTCATGATGAGCAGGATGTTCGGCGCGCCCTTCGGCGGCACCACGCGCGCCGGCCAGTAGGGCTTCGACTGCGCCGCGTTGAGTTCGATCTCCCCGCCGAATTTCTGCGGCGGCGGCGGCAGCACGTGGCCGTCGATCGTCGTCGTCGCGTCCGGCGCGCCTGGCGTGCCGGTGATTTCTTGGGCATGAGCGGTTGTTCCTACAAGCAGGAACAGCAGGCAGGCACTGAGCAACCCGCCTGAAACAGCCCGGTCAAGAAGTTTCAGAGGGTGAGGCTTCATGGTCAATATCCTACTACTAAGTTCGTACCTCGTCGGGTTTCCTGGCGTCACGAGCATCCCCAAGCTTATAGTCGGCATCGTTTAGACGGACTTGCCATTTGGCGCCAAAGAGCTTGTGGTTGATGTCGAACGATACCTACGCCCACAATCCGGTGACCCTGCTCCACATTGCTGCCTACTTGAGACAGCGCGGCATTAAGCCCTTGGAGATATTCGTGGCCTGCGCATTCCTCATGGAGAAAGCAATGAAATCTTTGAACTTGATCACCCTGATTCTCGTCATCGTCGGCGGTCTCAACTGGGGGCTGGTCGGCCTTTTCAATTGGGATCTGGTGGCTGCGCTTTTCGGCGCTGGGTCCACACTCGCCCGTATCGTCTATGTACTGGTGGGCGTGTCCGCAATTTGGCAGTTGGTACCGCTGTTTGCGGCCTTTGGGAGCCAGGAGAGTTCGCGTTGCGCGGGCGTTCGGCTCACTGAAGCTGCATGCCCCGCTGCCACTCCCCCATGGCAGCGGCGCCAATCCTTTTGCAGTCCCGGGTCTTGCGAATCGTGTGGCAATCAATCTCCTACTACGCCGTACTCGCACTTGAGTCGCTGGTCGGCTTATTCGGCATCCGACTTTATGAGGAGCCGCGCTATGACGTGATCGACCGCATCGCCGATCGCGTCGAAATCCGCCGTTACGCGCCTCGTCTCGCAGCCGAAGTAGAATTGCAAGTCGCCGGTGAGGCCGGACGTAGCGAAGCGTTCCAACTGCTGTTTGCCTATATCGCCGGCGCCAACCGCACTTCAGCATCGGGCCATGACAAGATCGCCATGACCGTGCCGGTAGAGGTGCGCGATAAGGAACAGATGGCGATGACCGTTTCGGTTCAGACCGCAGAGACAAACGGCGCGGTGCGGATGCAGTTTTTCTTACCTGCGAAATACGGCCCCGACAACGCACCCAAACCCGTGAATGCCCGGGTGAAACTCATCACGATCCCGGATGAGACAATCGCGACCTTGCGGTACTCCGGATCGGGCAAGGATTTCAAGAATTGTCAGTCCGAATTGGTCACAAAACTTGCGGCATCGCGCTGGCGACCGATCGGGGCACCTTACACCCTCTATTATGATGCTCCTTTCACTCTGCCTTTCCTACGCCGGAACGAGGCGGCAGTTGCGGTCGATGAGAACCACTAGGGGCTTTGAGGTCGAAGGCATTGGCGGGTGCTGACGCCTGCCAAGCGGAAGAGCCAGTAACATGGACGAGTAGGCGGCAGGGGTATCCCTTTGGGAAAGGCGCAGCTGATCTACGCTTCGCGGCCTTTTGGCTATGACGACCTGACCCTAACCGGGATTTTGTTTCAGGCGCGGCGCAACAATGCACGTGACGGAATTACGGGGGCCCTGATCTGCCGGGAGGACCTGTTTCTGCAATTGCTCGAGGGCCCACGCGACGTTGTGTCTGCTGTATTCATGCGCATCTTGCGTGACGATCGTCACGTTGAGATTGTCAAGCGGTGGTCCGGCGACATTGAGACCCGGCGATTTCCCCAGTGGTCCATGCGGCACGACCCGGCGCGGAGCTGGATGTGGACCATGTCGGAAGTGGCCGACGGGGCAATTGGCAGAGCATCAAAGCAAGAGATCAGGGCCATCTTCGAACGGCTGGCGCAAGAACCTCCCGCAGCGGGTTCGCTATAGCGGGATGTTCTACCCGACCGGGCCGGCGCGAACTTGCCCCCGATACAAGGCGTCTCGCCTCAGTCGGATAATGTCCGAATGGGGGTCAGAAGCTGACCTTACGACCCTCTTTCACATATCAGCTACGTGCCAGACGCAGACGGTGCGCGTTAAACTTTGGCCGGTGTGAATAGGTAGGGATTTGAGTGAGTTTGCCGGATGACAGGAAGGCGAAGGCAGACCGTTATCGTCAACGATCTGATGCAGAGAGGCTACCGGTACGAACGGATAGCCCCCCTGGGCCGAAATTTCCATCCGGAGTTTCGCCCTGAACTGACGCCCAAGGAAATGCTGGAGCTTGGAGTGTTTTGCGGAAAATACATGACGGATACGCGGAAGGAGTTCCCCGCCCCGTGGTTTAAACGGGCCAAGCTGGCGCCGAACTCTCGCGACTGCTCTCTCAACTATTTTGGCGTGGATGCCAGTCAGCCGCTGTCAGTGTGGCACAAGAAGGGGTGGATTTATCCCGACGATCCACGCGGATTCCAATGGTATTGCCGCTACTATGTGGGCCGGCGAACGCCAGAAGAGGATGCGCGGCAGATCAGGCGCTGGAACGCCATGCGCCGCCACGTGGCCCAGCTTAAACGCCATTGCGAACGCGGTGATCAGACCTGCCGCAAGCGCCAGAGGCAGGCCCTCCTGCACTGGGCCTATGACAGCCGAAAATATGAAGGACTACCGGATGGCAAAGCCACCCGCGATACGATTTTGCGGCGCGACGCCCCTTCATGCACCGGCAGGCGTACTGCACCGTCTCGTGCGCGGCCAACACAAGCGGCTTTTTGTCTTTGACAATGTACGCGAGCTTTCAGTTGGTCATGATGTCTCCTTTCCTCGCCGACGGGGGTCGAGGGGCTGTCATGTGCTGATCAGCCTATTGCTGTTCTTCGGCGCGGGGCATTCCGGTTTTGACCTCAGTCAATTTGCGGCACACTGTGATGCAACGTGCGATTTACCCCGCAATCTTACTCCTCGCATTGATCAAGGAGCGTCTAATGCAATGGCTGGCTCTGAGTTTTATCCTGTTATTTGCCGCGCCTGTGGCAGTGGCAGCGCAAGAGGCTGGTGAGCCGCGGGCAGGAGCCGCATACGCCAAGCGATATTGTGCAAACTGTCACGCGATTGCGGACGAGGACACGTCGCCCGAGCATACAGCGCCCCGTTTCAAGGACATCGCCAATACCTCTGGCATGACGGGTACCGCCTTGACGATTTGGCTTCAGGTCGCACCCGACCATGCCCAATATTATCCTCGAGCCGAACGACATGAGCAATGTGGTTGCCTATATCCTCAGCCTAAAGGATTAGCGCGGCGCGCTCGCCCGCTTCGGCTGGTCATGTGACGAAATGCCCGCCGTCAGCTACAGAGCGGTCATCTCCCCGTAAGCGACGATTAGTATTCTAATCATGTAATGGGCATTTCTCCCCATCACTGTTCCCCCCAAAGGAACCTGAGAAGCCCCGCATCCCCCCGTTCGGGGCTTCTCGCTTGCGAGCAGAGCAAAGCATCCCCCGGCTTTTGCCATTGGCGAACTCGATGCCCGCATTTTGGCTCTCTCCATCGGGGTCCCGGAGTAACCTCCGTTTTGCCGTTTTTGAGTTCAAAGATTGCTTTGGGAGAAGCCTCCAAGTCCTTGCGTAGGCTCTCCCTTACTCGGCTCCGGAAAGGGGGGAAGCCATCACCGGAGCCGTCTTTTTTGGTCAAAAGCCACAGGGTTGAAATCGAATCCTCAGGTATTAGCCTAACCATTAGTGACGGCGTCCCTCCCGTCACTCTGGTCCCTCGCCAAGGACCTGGTTCCCCGAACTTTCCACATCGACGAACGCAAGGAGCGCGATATCCGGAAGCGCTTCCTTCCGTGGTTGAGCACCTGGCTGCGGGGGCTGCCATGACCGACTTGCCGGATGCCGAGTCCAGACCACGCTCATCGTGCTCCGACTCGCCGGCGCTTGGAAGTCCCCAATGGCATTCCCCTCGCCGCGGAACCTTCGCGCGCGGGCCCGAGCGCGACGGATAGCTTGAAACGTGCCTGCGGGCGCAGGATCTACTTGTGTAAGAGATATGCTCGCAGATCCGTCTCAGTGCCATTGAAATAGTCGCTGTCGTACGTCCCCCGAACGCCATTGCCATGAAGATTTTCTGCATACTGCCAAAAGCTAAACGTCGACCACGTCTGTGGAAGGGTCGGCTTCCCGGTTGAGTGGTAATCGACGACCCACAAGGGACAATCCGCAAATTGCGCTGGATTTCCAAGTTCACTCCATACGCGCGCCTTCGTATAAATAATCGGCTTGTGGCCACTAATCCTCGTTGAGACGAGCTGAATCATTTTTTCGATTTGATCGATGCGCTTCTGCACCGAAATTCTGCTCCTGTTGTCGTAATCCTCTTCTATGTCGAGAGTTGGTAGAAGGTTACCGGCTTGCGGCGTGTACACTGTCCAAAATTTCTTTATCAAGGTCTCTGCGTTCGCATTTGGATGACAACGGAGATATGCGCCGTGTGACAACCCCAGCCGCTGTAAGGCTCGCCGATAATTCGTAAACCTAGGATTTGTATAGGAGGACGCTTCGTTCTTACCCATGTGATAGGCCTGCAAAAACACGAATTGTGGATTGAGCGTTGCGACCACATGATGCCAATCGATCTCTCCGCCCCAAACTAAGACGTCAACACCGAACGTTCGAGGGTGCGGATTTTGGGCGAATCCCCGAAAGCGCGAACCGCACGAAGCCGCCAGCAAGCCCCCACTTACGCCTAAATGCTTGATCAGGGACCGACGGCTGATAAGGGGCATTGTTGCATCACTCGTGTCACTCCGCGGTGCAGTTGTCATGGCCCCCGGGGCAGGTCGTGCAGGGATCTAAGGAGGATTAGGTGAAGTCCGCTTACGGTCCTAGGCAGCATGGCCAACAGCTAGTCGTGTGCGTGGTCGTCGAGGAAATCAAGGGTCGGCGCCAAGCGCGTTCCTGGCGGCTCGTTGAGATCATCGGCGCGGTGCACGACGTTTGTGCCAAAGCGATCAGTGAGGCCGTCAATTGCTACCTCCAACTTGCGTTGCCGAGCAAAGGTGCCGAAAAGGTCGAGCTGCACCACATCGTCAATGTCCACCAGGTCGTACGCGACCAAACCGATCAAGCGAAACGGACCAGGATGATCAATGTGGCTAAGAAGATCGACACCGACTGAATAAAGTCGCTCCGCAACGTCGGTTGGTTCACTGAGCCGATGCTGACGGCTTAATATCTGAAACTCCGTGGTCTTGAGCTTTATCCCGACACCGAACGCCACGTAGCTCTTTTTTCTGAGACGCCGGCCGATCGTATCGGCTGATCGACGCAGGTGAAATTTGATATCCGCCTTCTCGCGCACATCCTCGTCGAGCGTATGTTCTGATCCAATGCTCTTTGATGCTCGCCCTCCGATGACCGGTCGTGGATCTTCGGCATGGGCCAGGGTGTGGAAGTGAACGCCAGCCCTTCCGAGCTTTACCGAAAGCAATCGCGGATCGGCATGAGCCACGTCCCCGATAGTATGCAGACCGAGTTGGTGAAGGCGTGCTTGGGTCTTTGGGCCCGCCCCCCACAGCCATGACACCGGAAGTGGAGCGAGCCAGGCTTTGGCTTCTTCCGGTCGAACCACAGTCAACCCGTCCGGTTTTTGGCAAGCGCTTGCGACTTTGGCCACGTATTTGGTTGCCGAAAGGCCTACGGATGCTGTCAGACCACCAGTCGCTTCACGAATAGCAGCTTTCAGGCGCCGTCCGATGGATTCTGGGTTGCCAAAGAGCTGCTCGGAGCCAGTCATATCGAGGAAGGCCTCGTCGAGGCTTAACGCCTCGACATCGGGCGAAAAATCAGAAAATACCCTCATGATCGTCGCGGAGACTTCCTGATATCGATCGAAACGGGGTGGGATAATCACCGCGTCTGGGCACATCCGCCTGGCCTGAGCCATCGGCATGGCGCTGCCAACGCCGTACGGGCGGGCTTCGTAGCTGGCCGTCAGCACCACCCCTCGCGCACTTGGGGGGCCAATCAGCAACGGCCGACCTCGCAGCGAAGCATCATCAAGCTGCTCAATCGCCGCGTAGAACGCATCCATATCGGCGTGAGCAACGATTCGTGACCAAACCCTCTCTGGGCGAATCATTGCAACAGTTTAGAGCAACGTCCGCGGGCCGTCGGTCACTTTCCGGTTCTTATCCGCCGCCGCTCAACGAATTCACAAAGGCTTGTGTCTTCTCCCACGCGCCCTGGTCAAACAAATCGTCATGGGTCCCTTGGGGAAAGAGTTCGATCCGCTTTGGCTCGTTGGCTGCTCGGTAGACCCGCCAGCCCATTTCCACCGGGATCACAGCGTCCTGCGCGCCGTGCAGAACGAGAACCGGCACCTTGACCAGGCGAATGTCGCGCTCGTTGTTGTACTTGTCAGTAATCAGCAAGCCGAGCGGCAGCCAAAAATAGGTGCTCCTTGCCACATCGATCGTTGAAGTAAGCGGGGCTTCCAGCACGACCGCGACTACCGGTCTTGCCGCCGCCAGCCGCACCGCCTGGCCAGAGCCTAGCAGACTCTCCGTAAGCCACAATCTTACCGGCCGGGATACCGAGTTCAATCAGGTGATCGTAGGCCGCGATTGCGTCGGCGGCATTGTCTTTCTCCGTAGGCCGTCCGCCTGATCCGCCATAGCCTCGATTGTTGAGATAGAAAACGCCGAAGCCTCGCTCCCGAATCTTTTGAATTTTTGGCGCGCGATTGCCGGCGTTTGCTCCGTTCCCGTGGAAATAAAGTATGGTCGGTTTGTCGTCCTTCGCCGGCGCATACCAGGCAATCAGTGCGATACCATCGGCAACCGTGATCTCGATTTCCTTGACGCCATTCAGGCCAACCTCCACCGGCTCGACCTGTGTTGGATCGGGGAAATACATGAACAAGCGGTTGCCAAAATAGACTGCCGCGCAAATTGCGGCATATGCCGCGACGAGCCAGAGAATGAGCGTCACAACTTCCTGCTTCTCCTGCCCTGAGAGATTGTGGCTCCAGCTTTCCAGGCCGAGCCTGCAAGCATGCTACCAGGGATATTCGCGACCAGTGTGATTGAAGAACTTGCCGGACTGCTCGGGTCCAAGGTTGGCGATTAGACGCCTCAGCGCGCTCATGCTTTCGGATGGTTCTAGGTCGCGTTCGGCCCACCCATATTAGTCCGAACCCAGCCGGGATTGACGACGACGCAAGTGATGCCGCGTGGACGCGAGATCGATCGCCAGACTGCGCATGACCATGTTCACTGCCGCTTTCGAGCTGCGATAGACGATCGAACCTCCAGAGGTATTGTCGGCAATTGATCCCATGCCGCTGGTGAGAGTAACGATGAGCTTGCGATCGCTACTTGCCACATGCTCGACAAACGCCTCTGACACCCGCATGGGGCCCATAGTGTTGACGGCGAGCACCTCCGCCCAAGCCTCGTAGTCAAGGTTTCCGATGGTCTGGCCCTGCGGTCCGATTATGCCAGCATTGTTGAGCAGGAGGTCGATGGCTTGTCCGTCGAGTTCAGTTGCTGCCTCATGGGTGCTAGCCAGATCAGTGACATCCATCGCTAGTATCCGCTAATTTGCCGTCGCTGTCCTCGGCGAGACGGCGAAGTTCGGAAGCAGATGCTGGATCACGACAAGCTGCGTAGACCTGCCATCCATCAGCCAGATACTGTCGAGCGAACTCGAACCCGAGTCCTCGATTTGCACCTGTGATTAGGGTACTAGGCATTGCCAATCTCCATTGCGATGCATCGCTCAAGGGGACCTTAGTTCACTCAATTCAATTGTTGTCCCATGCGCTTCGAATAAGCGACGGTTGGTCGCCATGGAGCGAGGCTCACACTAGCAACTAATGGCATGCTAGGTGCCGGACCGCCGAACTGCGGAAGAGAGAATTCCGGGCCTGAAGGGCACGGGTGGAGACCTGCCGCACAGCCTGATTTAAGCGCCCAGGTATGGCGCCGCTTGGATCACTCTTTCGATAGGCCCGGCCTGAGGCTGGTGAGCAGCGGGGCGTGGATTGCCGGCACGCTCGAGCCGAAAGGCGCGGTGTCCTCCATCGCCTTTTTCTGTATCCTGCACAATTTACCAAGCCTGCACAGGCTAGCAAGGGAGGGACTCGACATGACCTTAGGCGTAGGAAATATCGTGGCGCTGATCTGCATTGTAATCAGCATCATATTCGCCATTGTCACGCATCAGGCGACCAATGCGCTCTGGTGGGCGCTGCTGGCTATCTTCGCCGTCTTATGGTGGGGAGCAAGGGCACCCTGGGGCAACTAGACAAACGTGCGTGAAAAGGACCTTACCACGACACCGAAACTCGTTATCGTAGATGAACGACTCACGCGCTAATTACGGCGCGTCGGCAAATACGGAGGTCGACCATGCCGGATACAACGATCAAGAAGGTGGAGGCCGGTACCTCTCCGCGGGGAGAAATGGGCCAGAAGTATCTCGTCGCCGGCAAGCGCGTTTCGATGCGCCTCTGGGTCCAAGAGCCAGGGGACAAACTCAAGGCCCCCACCACGAGGGACTACGAGACCGTGGGGTACGTAATCTCAGGCAGCGCAAGGCTCGATTTGGAAGGACAAACGCTGAACCTCAAGGCTGGAGACTCGTGGCTAGTGCCAGCGGGGGCGATGCACCAATACACAATCATCGAGCCCTTCACGGCTGTGGAGGCGACTGCGCCCCCGGCCGAGGTCCACGGCCGCGATGCACCAGCCTGATCCTTCAGAAAGATTTTGCTGAAAGTTGCCGTCGGGATCTGAGCGCGTAAAGCGCGTCACCTGAGACTAAATTCCTTCGATCAGGTTGCCAGCAAGTAGATGACATTGAAGGGCGTCCGCTATGCGGCTGATGCAGGCGAAGACGGCTCATGTTAGCCATGCAAGAACGAGCGTCGATGCTCGAGTCAGAATGTCTGCTTTGGGTCATTAGCGGAAATCAGCGAGTTGTTCTGAGAGGTCCGCTTTAGCCCACTTAGCAGACACCGATGTCGACGCTAAGCATGTCCGCTAGATGCCAGTTGCGGACGCCCTTCAAAACGCTGTGTGCCAAGACCCCAAGTCCAGGTGATGTCGTCCAAGGTGCAGGACACCAAGACTGTCGAGAGGTACCTTGTCTGCCAAAACCCGTTGGGATCGCACCAGCATCGGCAAACCGAGATGACCGGCCAGCGCGTTACACCTCAAAGCCTGAGTAAATCGTATCGGCAACTCGCTGAGCGGACGCAGGTCGATCTTGACTTCGTCGTTCTGACAATGAGCTCGGCAGGCATCTGCTCATTTGGCTTCGAGATGAATAGTCCTGCGGTCATCGTGGGAGCGATGGTCATCTCACCCTTGCTCTACCCGGTCATTGCAGTTGGTGTCTCGATCTTCTGGAGGGATTTGGCCACATTCAAGCAAAGCATGATGTCATTCGCTGTGGGCCTCGGCCTCGCACTGCTGGTCTCCATTCTCCTAAACGCGGCGATCCCAAGCGAAACGCGCTCGGAGATCGTCGATCGCCTCTCCACGGTTCCTTTCTACTATTTCATTGTCGCATTCCTTTCCGGGGTGGCGGGCACGTTTGCCTTCTTCTGGCCGGGGATCGTCGAGGCTTTGGCTGGAATTGCTATCTCCGTGGCGTTGGTCCCGCCGGTCGTCATGCTCGGTATCGGCATTTCCGAAATGAGCGTCGCGCTCATGCGAGGCAGCGCAGAGATCGTCGGACTCAATGTCATTGGCATGATCTTAGGAGCTTATGCCGCTTCTGCCGGACTCACCTGGTATGCGCGTGACTAGCCCTTGACGAATGTTCCTCTACCGCAAGCCCCCGGAGTATCTTGGACCGAGCGGCCAGCACTCTTGACGAGCCGGTCGTGCGGTAAGGGTCAGGAGTTGACACGAAGCGTTCGAACGGGTTCGTCTGATTGATGCTAGCGAGCGGACAGTGCAATCGGCATATCGGCTATTGAGGAGATCTCGCTGCGCGCCGACCGAGGCTGCCTAGGACTGAAACAGCCAGCTTGGTTGGCCTCAGGGCCTCTTCTGGCATGTGACGAAATGACCGGCGCGGTGAGCGACTTGCATCCTACATTCGCGCACTGACGAGGACGCCGGCAAGGATGCCGTAAGCGAAACTGTACTGCCTGATAAGGATGCCTTGCGGCGGATACATAAACGTATCGCCAAAATTGTCGGGGAGGACTGATTTATGGCCGCCGTCGCCACCGTGGCCAATCGGGAGCTGCAAATCCCGGATCTCTATGACTTGGCGCGGTGCGATTTCGGAACTTTCGTCGAACTGGCGTTTCCGATCCTGCATCCCGGCAAGAAGCTTGTACATGCACCCTATCTCGATGTCTTGGTTGCGGTCATGGAAGGTTGTGCTGCCGGCCGCAAGCCTCGTGTGATCGTCAATCTGCCGCCGGACTACATGAAATCGATGTTGATCTCGATCATGTACGTTGCTTGGCGACTCGGCGTCGACCCAACGCTCAAATTCGTCTGCATTAGTTATGGCGATGACCTTGCCAACAAGCATGCGGCATCGACCCGCAAACTGATGCAGTCGCCGCTATATAAAGCGATCTTTCCTGGAACGGTGCTCGACAAGAAGTCCGAGGGCTGGCTCACGACAACAAAGGGCGGCTATCGTTATGCCACGGCCGTCGGCAGCGATATTACCGGCTTCCGTCCCACCGAAATCATAGTCGACGATCCGATCGAACCGGAGGAGGGGAGCTCGGAACTGGTAAAACAAAAACTCCGATCGTGGATATCAAGTTCGGTCCTCACGCGATTTGAGGACAATGCCAAAAACGTGTTCATCCTGGTCATGCATCGCATCGCCCCCGACGATCTCGCTGGAACGCTGCAAGAGCAGGGCGGCTACTTTACCTTGTCACTGCCGCTCGTGGCGGAGAAGGAAGAGATCTTTGTTACGCAGCGACGAGACGTCATCATGACGCGTCAACCTGGTGAACTGCTGCATCCAGGGCGAATGACGCTCGAACAAGTCGAACGCCTGAAACGCGAAATCTCCCCGCATGCTTTCGCGTCCCAATACCAGCAGCGACCCGTGTTTGGTGGTTCAGGCATGTGCTTTATCGGCCGCCTTGCACGCTACGACGCGCCCCCGGAATTCGAACTAAACATGCATAGCTGGGATATTGGCGCTACCATAGACGGCAATCCCTCAGTCTGCACGAAGTGGGGTGTTGCCGTCGATCCTGCAGGCAAAGACAATTTCTATCTGACCGATGTCGATAAGCTGGTATTCGTCGGTGTAGCGTGTGAGTGCCCTCGCCTGCCTCTCTCTTCGTTAGCCAGCTCGCCGCACCAGCGGCTCGTCAAAACAGCTAACCCTTGGTGATCTTGGTGGCCCGGGCGGGTCAGAGTATCGGTGAGCAAATTATCGGTCGTCCCGGAACTGCCACGCAAGGTGCTGTAGGACAGTATATAGGATGGACAAATCACTGGTAACACATTGGAAATTAAGGTCTGTTGGCGGAGAGGGTGGGATTCGAACCCACGGTACGGTTACCTGTACAACGGTTTTCGAGACCGCTCCGTCTCAGATCGGAATTGGGGGTAGGGTCAATTCGGTGGTTGCAGGTCCCCGCGACCAACCTTAGGCGTCTTAGCAGCGCTCATCTAGTGCGTTCTGGGAATAGGTGGCCGCTACCTAAGTGCAGCCTAAAGGTATGAGCCTGATTGAGCGGGCTACCAACTATCTGAATTTACTGAATCTATCGTTAGCTTTGGACCTTGCCTCGCTCCCACGAGGGGAGAGGGGCATAAGCTGCATCGCCCTGCAAACCCCCTCGCCCCTTGTGGGAGAGGGCTTTCTGCCGCGATCTTGCGCGAGCCAAGCTCTGCGCAAGTCGCATGGCGGAAAGGGTGAGGGGTGACCTCCTCCCGACTGACCTTCGCCAGCGACGCTCAGTCGGCCTCCCCCACAAGGCGGGAGGCGATAAGGGCTCATTGCCAGTTGTCGCGCCGTACATCAGTTCGCAACTTCGATCTTGGCGAGGCCGCCCATGTAAGGCCAAAGCGCGTCGGGGATGCGGATCGAGCCGTCGGCCTCCTGGTAGTTCTCCATGACCGCGATCAGCGCGCGGCCAACGGCAACGCCAGAGCCGTTCAGCGTATGCACGAAGCGGGTGTCCTTGGCGCCTTGGGGCCGGTAGCGCGCATTCATGCGGCGGGCCTGGAAGTCACCGCAACTCGAGCAGGACGAGATCTCGCGATACATCCCCTGCCCTGGCAGCCAGACCTCGAGGTCGTAGGTCTTCTGCGCGGCGAAGCCCATGTCGCCGGTCGAGAGCACCGCGACGCGGTAGGGAATGCCAAGACGCTTCAGCACTTCCTCGGCACACTTTGTCATGCGCTCATGCTCGTTCGCCGACTGCTCGGGCGTGGTGATGGAGACCAACTCGACTTTTGAGAATTGATGCTGGCGGATCATGCCGCGGGTGTCCTTGCCGGCGGCGCCTGCCTCGGCGCGGAAGCACGGCGTGCCGGCGGTCACGCGGATCGGAAGCTTGGCTTCGTCGGTGATGTCCTCGCGCACGAGATTGGTGAGCGGAACTTCGGCGGTGGGGATGAGCCAGAAGTCTTCCTTCAACGGCGCCCGTTCGACGGTACGATCGAAAAGGGTCTGAAGATCAATCTCGCCACGCCTGAAATGTTCCTTGTCCTCCACGACAGCATACTTCAGCGCATTGTGTAGCAATTCAGTACGCGTGATGGTTCGGGTTGCGCAAAATTGATCGTCCACAAATTTTGGCAGTTGTGCCGTCCCGAACATGGTGTCGTCGCGCACGAGCAGAGGCGGGTTCACTTCGGTATAGCCATGCTCGCTCGTATGCAGGTCGAGCATGAACTGGGTCAGAGCGCGCTCGAGACGCGCGAACGGTCCTTTCAGCACCACGAAGCGTGAGCCTGACAGTTTGGCAGCGGTCTCGAAATCCATGAGGCCCAGCGCCTCGCCGAGCTCGAAATGCTGCTTCGGCTTGAAGTCAAACTTCGGCGGCGTGCCCACTTTCCGCAGCTCGACATTGGCCTTGTCGTCGGGCCCCAACGGAACATCGGCCGCCGGCATGTTGGGAACGGCGGCGAGCAGGTCGCGCAGTTCCTTGTCGAGTTGCCGCTCGCCCTCCTCGCCCTCTTGGATCGTGCTCTTGAGCGCGGCCACCTCCACCATCAGCCGCTTGGCTGAAGCCTCGTCCTTGCTCGCCTTGGCCTGGCCGATCTCCTTCGAGGCGGCGTTGCGGCGGGCCTGCGCGTCCTGCAATTGCTGAATCGTCGTACGGCGTTGCTCGTCCAGCTTCAGAATTCGAGTTCAAGGTTTCGCGAGCGCCGCCGATACCCCGGTCGGTCAGCCCCTTGATAAAGGCGTCCTGGTTCTCGCGAATCCATTTGATGTCGAGCAAAGCTAGGTCCTGCCAGCTAGAAATCGAGGCTTCCCTATAAGGCCCGGACCCGGGAGCGTCTACCCCGGTTACCCCTCTTGGTCGTCATTGCCGGGCTTGATCCCCGGATCAGGTCCGGGGCATGACGCAGCAGAAGACTTCTCGCCGGGGGAAGCCGGCGAGGCATGCTTTAATGCGCTATCGCGGCGCTGCTTGAGCGCAGGACGAGGGAAGCGCGGGGCCTTATCTCTTCATGCCGGGGTTGGTTGCCGTACCGCTCAAGACGCCCGTAAATCCACCGGCGCAACCTTGAGCACAATAGACCGAACCATAATCGTATTCGAGAGTGCGGCCTGCCTTCTTGGCGGCTTGCTGCTTTTCGGGTAAGTCATAATTGACGTTGTTGTTTGGCCCTGGGTTTTTGGCGACCTTGCCCCGCGGACTCTTCGTGGTCTTGGCCGGCGCCAGCGCAGGAGACACCTTTTCCTTGCGTGGCGCCGCTATTTTGTCTGAGGGACGCGGCGTTGCAACCTTTGCGGCGGGACAATGATCACCCTTCCAGGCCTTGAGGAAATCGAGCGTCGCTTGTCCCGGTTCCTCCGGAGCTGGATTCAGCTTGGCCAATTGACTGAAGCGATCCAACGCCTCTTTTGAACCGCCACTCCAAACCCCATCGACGACGCCGCCATAGCACTCGATGTCCTTGAGGGCCCGCTGTATCTCTTGCACCATCGCCTGCTGCGCCGTTTCGAGTTGTTTCCGCTTCAGCTCCTCGATCCTTGCTTTGGCGATCTCGGCATAGAAGGACAGTGGATAGTTGTCGACCAATGCCTGGAGCACGCTCACGTTCTCCGAAGCCTTGGCGGCATTCCATGCCTCCAGCGACGGATCCGTCTTCGGTGTTTGCGGCTCTGACGCTTCCAATGACGCGAGGCGTTGTTTCCTTTTCAGCTCGTCAATTCGCGCTTTGGCGAGCTCGGCATAGAAGGACTCCGGATATTTGCCGGCAAATGCCTCAAGCAGGCTCACGTTGTCGGTATTCTTGGTCGCGTTCCACATCGCCACAATGGGATCGGGCGGAGGCGGCGATATTTTCGGCGCAAGCGGTACGACGAGAGCCGCCAGCTGCTTCTGCTTCAACTCTTTGAGGTGCACTCGTGCGAGCTCGGCATAGAAGCTCAGCGGGTAGCTTCCGATAAAGGTCTCGAGCACATCGACATTGTCGCTGTCCTTGACCGCATTCCAGGCCGCAAGCGCAGGGTCAGGACCTGAGGCTTGCGGTTCCGCCGGCGCGGCCGCGGCGAGCCGTTGCTTGCGCTTCAGCTCCTCAAGCCTTGCTTTTGCCAGCTCGGCATAGAACGAGTTGCCGAATTTGGCGATGTAGGCCGACAGCACGTCCACGCTGTCCGTAGCCTTGGTCGCGTTCCACGCCTCCAAGGCCGGGTCTCGCGGTATTGGTCGCGGCTTGAACGGGGCGGTCGCGTCAGCCTTTGCCTCTACCGTGCAACCCGCCGGACAAAAGTCGCCGAGCACCTCGTCGTAATAGGCCGGCGTCTGCACGTGGTTCACCTCGGATGCGAGATTGCGCACTTGGCGGCGCACGTCACGAGCGATGTCGCCGATTTTGCCCGGGGCCTTAAGCTCGGCAGCAAAACTCGCGTGTAGACCGAATTCGGATTGGGATCGTCGTCCGACAACCTGTCCAGCGCCGTCTCGCCGGCGCCGGCGGAAAACATCACGAACGTACCGCTCGGAGGCTCGACCAGTGTGAGGCCGCGCGTGCCACCAATGCTTCTGCCAGTCGAACTGACGAAGGGATTGTCCCGGCAAGCATCCACGACGTAGAGCATCATCTGCGGTTTTCTCTTCTGGCCTCATCCAGAAAACCGCTCAGCGAGAGGCCTGAAGCCTTCAACAGCTCCTCTTCGTCGGAATTGACGCGCGGAACGTCAGCAGGAAGAAGGTAATTGAGCCCGCTGATCTCCACGCCATGGCCGGCAAAGAAAAGCGCCGCTTCATTGCCGGGCTCGATCCGATTCAAAAACCGTTGCCATTGCCGCAGAAAATCGAGCCGCGAGACATTGTCTGCCTGTTGCACGTCATAGCCGAGCGATCGAAACGCATCGCCCACGGCGTGAGCGTCGCCGACGGCCTTCTTGAGCTGCTGGGAAGACGGAAGATTGTCGTATTGATCGATGCCGACGACCAACGCTATTCGCTTGGCCGCAGCCGGAGAAGGCAAAGTCGACGCGCCAAGCAGCAATAAGATGAGGACCGTCGAAAGCGGGTGGCGCACTTCTCCCTCCAAACGACACCGAACTATACCCAGAATCCTGCGCTTTCCAAGCTGAACGGAGGCTGAACGCTGGACAGGCCGGATGTTCGCTAGGGGTCGCGAGCTTAGATCCGACTGCAAGTGTGGCAATTGCCACAGCGTCAATCAGAGCGACGGACGAGGATCTCCCTCAAGCTCAAGACGATCTTGAGCGCTAAGACGCAAAAGGAGATTCGTCATGGCTTCGCTCACTCGTATCTTGGGCTTGGCTGCGGCAGGCGCCCTGGTCGCCCTCACCGCCGCCAGCATCCCCGCCCGTGCCGACGAGGCAACTCAAAACCGAGGACCAGTCAGGTCTTTCGAATCCAGTTTCAGTGAATGCCAACTGCTGAAGCGGGCGATCTACCGCCGCGCCTGCCAAGCTCGTGTATGGCACGCGATGCAAATCGACACTGCCGAGAAGTAAAGGCCGGCAGGGGGCTAGTAACCCCTGAGCTCCTTGAGCTGTGCGAGGGTCAGGCCATCGATATCCTCCTTGGAGAGGTTTTCGACGCCGACTTTCGCTGCCTTCGCCTGGGCGGCCTTGAACTTGGCCTCCGGATCAGGCTTGGGGGCCGGACGCTCCTTGCCCTTGATGGTGGCCCAACGCGGGGACGTGTGCCAAACGAGGTTGCCTGCCGTCTGCGGCTCGGATCGGGCGTAGGTGGAATTGCCGTAGGGCGCCGAAGGCCGTGGTGAAATGACCGTCGGTCGCGGCGCAGCTGCATAGCCGGAGGGAGGCGGGTAAGCCGCATAGCCAGGCCGCGGCACCGGGGGCACATAGCCCGCTGCCGGCGGCAGGGGCGCATGAACCACCGGCGCAGGAGGTATGTCGGCCGGCGGCGATGGTGCGTAGGCCACTGGCTGACGCCTCGCCGAGCAGGCGAGCAAAGCCACTCCGACAGCCGTTATGGCGATAACTCCAAGGACTTTGCGCACGCGACAGATCCCCCGTGGGCGCCGCTTTCTTGAGCCCAAGCAAGGCTACGCCCGAGGGGGTTACCAGATCGTCACGACCGGCCTCGACTTGGAGAAAGGCGCTCTATTCACCGGCCGCGAGGGAGATGCGTAGGGTTACGATGGCGAGGCGACCGTCGGTTTGCCAGGGGTCGCCGCCGCCGTTCTTGCCCTCGAGCATGTCGTGGAAGCCGTCCATCCATTGGACCGACTGCACGACCTCGGCCTGCTGCAGCTCGCCCACCAGCCGGTCGCGCTCGGTATCGACGTCGGGGGCGATGTGGTGGGTGACCTGCCCGGTGGTGTGGCTAAGCCCAACGCTCTGATCGAAGGTCGCGGCCGCGAACCAGGCAGGGCGACCCTCATAAAGTTGGTCCCAGCGCCAGAAGCGAACATGGTGCCGCTTGCCGGGGCCGCCAGGCATGGGCTGCTCGAAGGCAAGGTCCTGCCTGCGGCCGAACAGAAACAGATTGCTCACCGGCGCATCGTCGTCGGGGCGGCGGAGCACGGTGTCGGCGGCGATGCGCACGCTGCTTCCCACAGTGATGGGGTTCGCCGGGAACCAGCCCGCCGCCGCCATGGCCCGCACGAGCTCGGCTTTATCTCCCACGAGCCCGATATTGATCGGATCGCCGGGGTGCCCGTCTCCGGTCTCGGTCACGCGCGCAACTCTGGTGAGCAAGGGGTGGCGGCGAAAGTAATAGGCCCACATCTTCGGCACGATCACATAGGCGCCCACGGCCCAGACGAGCGCGATCAAGAGCAGCGTTTGCGTATCGGTCATGGCCGCCTCTAACCCGACCAGGGCGCCGCTTGAATGCCAAGCTCGTCGAGAATTTCGAGCCAAAACAGGAAATAGAGGATCGCCGCGAGGCCGGCGAGAACTGCGGCGAGGATCAAAAAGCGCCCGCTCTTGCCGAGGAGGTAGGCGGGAAGATTGAAGGGAAGAAAAATGAGCATGAAGGCGGCGCCCGACGCCACCATCTCCATGCCGTCGCCCTTGGGGTCGGCGTGATTGAACAGAAATACGGTGAGGAAGATGATGAACAGACTCTCGACCGCGACGGCGAAGAGGACGCTCGTGCGAAGATGCCTGTCGCCTGTCGAAAGAGTTTTGCTCATCAAGCCGGCTTGCCGACGGGCTTGGCCGCCGCCGACGCGGCGTGGCGCTTCTCGGCGAGCTTCACCGCGAAGATCGACAGCTCGTACAGCGCAATGGTGGGCAGCGCGAGCGAGATCTGGCTCAAGGGATCTGGCGGGGTAAGCACGGCTGCCACGATGAAGGCGATGAGGATGGCGATGCGGCGCTTCGCTTTGAGCTGGTCCGAGGTGATCAGGCCGGCGCGGGCGAGCAGCGTCAGCAGCACCGGCAGCTGAAAGCAAATGCCGAAGGCGAGGATCAGGGTCATGATCAGGGAGAGATATTCGCTCACCCGCGCGGTGAGCTGGATGTGCACCTGGTTGTCGCCGGACTGCTGCATCGACAGGAAGAAGGTCATGGCAAGCGGCATGACTACGAAATAGACGAGCGCCGCGCCGAGTAGGAACAGGATCGGCGTCGCGACGAGGAATGGCAGAAAGGCCTTGCGCTCGCCGCGATAAAGCCCGGGCGCCACGAACATGTAGAGCTGCGAGGCGATCACCGGGAAGGCGATGAAGATGGCGCCGAACAGCGCAAGCTTCACTTCGGTGAAGAAGAATTCCTGCGGCGCGGTGTAGATCATCTCGATCGGCGTATCGACGCCGGCGGCGAGGCGGTAAGGCCAGAGCAGGAGATTGTAGAGGGGCCGCGCGAAATAGAAGCAGATGGCGAAGGCGACGAGGATCGCGGCCATCGACCAGATCAGCCGGCGACGGAGCTCGATGAGATGCTCCATGAGCGGAGCCTTGGTGGCCTCGATGTCCTCTTGGCTCACGGCGCGCCCTCCTCGCGCTTGCGGGCGCGCGGCCTTGCGGCGGCTTTCGGCTTGGCAGAGTCCTCGTCTTCGCTGCGGCAGCCTTCTTGACTGGAACCGTCTCAGCCGGAACGGCCTTGGCAGCGGCGGTCTTAGGCGGAACGGTCTTGGCCGGAACGGTTTTGGGCTTTCTCGACCGCGGCTTAGGCTTGGGTTTCGTCTCGGAGGCCACTTCAGCTCCCGTCGCCGCCGGCGCCGGCTGCGCCGGTTTCGGCACCATCAGCGGCGTGTCGGCTTGCGCGCTACGGGTCGCGTCGGACACCTCAGCGTGAAAGTCCTGCATGGCCTGGCGCACCTCGTCGATTTCGGTGTCGCGCACGGCCTCCTCGAATTGGCGCTGAAAGTCGGCGGCCATGCGCCGGAGCTTGCCGACATAGTGGCCGAAGGTGCGCATCAGCCGCGGCAACTCTTTGGGGCCGACCACGATGACGGCCACCACGCCGATGACCAGGAGTTCAGACCAACCGATATCGAACATGGGCGCTAATTTGGCCTGAGGTGTCGCATCGTCGTGATCGCCCGCGTGCCCTCGGCGCAAGGGCAAAAGCGGCTCAGCTCGCCTTTGGCGTCCGCGGCGTCTTGGCCCGGGAAGCGGTCTTCGCCTTCGCGGGAGGCTTGGCCTTGTGCTCGATCACCTTGGGTGCCGGCTCAGGCTCTGGCGCCGGCGCGGCATTGTCATCGCCCTCGGCCATTTCCTTCTTGAAGCTCTTGATGCCTTTAGCGAGGTCGCCCATCAGGCCCGAAATCTTGCCCGCGCCGAACAGGAGCACGAGCACGAGTATGACAAGAAGCCAATGCCAAACGCTGCCAAAACCCATGAAAATCTCCCTGCCCCCAGCGAGCCGGTCTTGGCGGCACTATGGCAGCAAAGCGCCGGCGCTCGCAAGACGTGGGGGGTCTGAGCGTGGATGTCTAATTCACGCCATTTGAACTCTTGCCGTTCTCCTCGAACACCAGTACCGCACCTTCATCGACGCTGATACCGATTTCGCTCCCGATCGCTGGAGCGTCGCTTTCCCGCACCCGGGCGAAGAGCGGTTCGTCGAGCCCCTGCACCGCCATCTCAACCAGGGCCACGTCGCCGAGAAAGCGCAGGTCGAGCACGCGGGCGGGGATGCCTTCGCCGGACGGAAGCAGCCGTACGCCGCGCTGGCGAACGCAGACGATGGCGTCATGGCTGTCGCCGAGACCATCGGCGGGGAAGCTGCCCAGCGCGGTCACCGCGCTGCCCTTCTCGATGCGGGCCGGCACCTCGTTCAAATCGGAGAAGGTGCGCGCGGCGAGAATGTCTCTCGGCGCCCGGTAAAGGTCTAGCGCGCGACCGGTCTGCACCACGCGGCCCTTGCGCAACAGCGCCACGCGGTCGCCCATGCGCATGGCTTCCTCGGCGTCATGGGTAACAACGATGCAGGTCGCCCGCGTTTCATGCAGGATGGCAAGCGTCTCCTCGCGGATCTTTTCCCTGAGGCGGGGATCGAGCCCGGAGAACGGCTCGTCCATGAGAAGCACGCTCGGCCGTGGCGCGATGGCGCGGGCGAGCGCCACGCGCTGCTGCTCGCCACCGGAGAGAATATGCGGATACTCGCTGGCGTAATGGGCGAGCCCGACCCGGCCGAGCGCCGCGAGCGCCTCGGCGTTCGCCTCGCCGCGGGTAAGCGAGCGGAGGCCAAAGGCGACGTTTTGCAGGAGAGTCAAATGCGGGAACAGCGCGAAGTCCTGAAACATCAGCCCGACGCCGCGCTTCTCCGGCGGAACGAAAATTTCAGGGCCCGCCACTTCCTGGCCATCGAGAAGCACGCGCCCTGAGCTTGGGCGCTCGACGCCGGCCGCGATCCTGAGCAGGGTGGTCTTGCCGCAGCCCGACGGACCGAGCAGGCACAGCACCTCTCCCGGCGAAATGTCGAGGGAGACCTCGTCGAGCGCGAGACTTCTCGCCGTAGCGTCTGGAGACATTCTCGAAAGTGAGGCGCGCGGCGAAGGTGACGCCTGCCCTGCCCCGCTCGCCAGGCGCGCGTTTCGACGCACGCCCGTTTCTTCCGGCTTTCAGGAACTCAAGCACGAAGCTGATCTACGATGTTGACTCTGCAAGCGCAACCGCAAGCGGTCAGCGCGGCGGCTCGCTCTCGTCGCCCTCAGGCTCGTCGCCGTCCTCGCCCTCGCCTAACTCGTCCTCGAGCGGATCTTCGTCCTCGCGCAGCTCAGGGGCGTCGTCGGGATTGGGCATGGCGAAGCCGGGCGGCAGGGTGGAGTCGAGAAGGCCTGCGCCTTTCAGCTCGGAAAGGCCAGGCAGGTCCTGGATGGAATCGAAGCCGAAATGGCCGAGGAACTGCTCGGTGGTGCCGTAGGTGACCGGGCGTCCGGGCGCGCGGCGCCGGCCCCTGAGCTTGATCCATCCGGTTTCGAGCAGGACGTCGAGAGTGCCCTTCGACGTGCTCACTCCCCTGATCTCCTCGATCTCGGCGCGGGTGACCGGCTGGTGATAGGCGATGATGGCCAAAGTCTCGAGCGCCGCGCGCGACAGGCGGCGCTGCTCGACCGCCTCGCGCTCGAGCAGAAAGGCGAGATCGGCGGCAGTGCGGAACGCCCATTTGCCGGCGACCCGCACGAGATTGACGCCGCGCTCGGCATAAAGGGCCTGCAACTCGGCGAGCAAGGCGGCGACGTCCTCACCTTCGGCGAAATGCCTGGCAAGCTCGGCCTGGTCGAGCGGCTCCGGTGCCGCGAACAACAGCGCCTCAAGGATGCGCAGCTTCTCCTGCCTATCCGTCGACGGGCGCGCCATCAGGGTCTTGGAGGGAAACGGCAAGATTGGAGCGCGGCGGCCCTCCCGCTCCTTGTCGACGGCCTCCTGCAGCATCGCCCTCTCCAGATTGTTCGCAGTCATTCATGACCTCATTGTTGTCGTCAGCGCGTCGAAGCGGCTTCAGGTGCACGGCGGCGAACCAAGAGCGGCGCGAACAATTTCGCCTGCCTGATTTCAAGCGCTCCCTCCCGTGTCATTTCCAGCGTCGCGGTGAAGCCGCTCGCCAACGCCGTCCGGCGCAACTCGGGCCCCACCAGGAACTCGGCAAGCAGCTGATCGAGCGGCGCCCAATCGCACGACATACCGAGCAGGCGCTCAAGCTCGTCGCGGGCTTCCTTCAGCGACCACACCGCGCGCGGCCGCACCTGCCAGCTCTTCACCGCCGTGCGCTGGCGCTGTTGAGCATAAGCCTTGAGCAGATCGTAGAGATTGGCTTGATAGGTGCTCTTGCGCGTGATGCGCAAAGGCTCAGGCATGCCGCGGGCAAACACGTCGCGGCCAAGTCGCTTGCGGGTCATCAACTGCGCCGCGGCCTCGCGCATGGCATCGAGGCGCTTCAGCCTGAAGGCGAGCAACTGGGCAAGCTCTTCGCCGGTGGGTTCGCCGTCAGCCTCGTGTTCGGCCGGCAGCAGCAGTTTCGATTTGAGAAAGGCGAGCCACGCCGCCATGACGAGGTAGTCGGCGACGATCTCAAGGCGCAGCTTGCGCGCCTCGGAGATGAAGTCGAGATATTGCTGGGCCAGCGCCAGCACCGAGATCCTGGCGAGATCGACTTTCTGGGTGCGGGCGAGCGCGAGCAGCAGATCGAGCGGACCTTCGAAGCCCTCGACATCGACGACCAGCCTATCGCCGGCGGCCGCGTGGCCGTCGCCCTCCGCCTCGCCCCAGTCGAAGAAGTCGCTGCGCTCTTCCGGCGCGTCATCCATGGAGTCCTCGATCGCGTTCATTCCTAGGCGACGCTTCCGCTCCCGCTCGCAGCTTCGGCGACGAGCATGAGCGCCTGATCGGCATCGAAGGCGTGCGGCTGGCCAAGCTCGGCGATAGCGGCGGCAAAGCGTTCGGCGCTTTGGCCGTCGAGCGGAGGCACGACGCGCGCGACCACGCGCATCTCGTCGAACTCGCCGCTACAGTGGAGCGCCACGTCGCAGCCGGCATCGATCACCGCGGCGGCGCGCTCGGCCATCGAACCGCCGAGCGCCTTCATGCCGATGTCGTCGCTCATCGACCAAGCCCGTCAATCCGATCAGCTCACGAATCACTTCACCCATTATAACGGGCGACACGCTCGCCGGTCGCTCCTCATCGAAGGCCGGCAAAAGGACATGGGCGGTCATGGCGAGAGGCGCGTGACACAACGCCATGAAGGGCCGGAAATCGACCTCGAGCAGCTGCTCGGGAGAAGCGTCGATGGTCGGCAGTGCGAGGTGGCTGTCGGCCCTCGCCCGGCCGTGCCCCGGCACGTGCTTGATCACCGGCAGCACGCCTCCAGCAAGGGTGCCTTCCACCACGGCGCGGCCGAGATCGCCGACAATCTCCGGGTCGAAGCTGAAGGCGCGGTCGCCGATGATGTCATGGGCTCCGGCTTCGGGCACGTCGAGCACGGGGGTGCAGTTGACGGTAATGCCTGCCTCGCGCAATTCCGCAGCAATCAGCCGCGCCCCGGCGAACGCCGCGGCCCGCGCGCCTTCGGGGTCATACAGATAAAGGTCGCCATAGACCCGGGCCGGGGGCATCTCGCGCCAACGCGGCGGGCGCAGGCGCTGCACGCGTCCCCCCTCCTGGTCGATCAGCACGAGCGCCTCATCGCTTTCCACGAGATCGCGGAAGTCGCCGGCAAGAGCCCGCAGCTGAGCGACGGACTGGCAATTGCGGGCGAACAGGATCAGCCCGCAGGGGCGAGCTTCGGCAAACAGCGCCCGCTCGTCATCGCTGAGCGTGGTGCCGGCGCAGCTTGAGATGAATGCCTTGAAGTCCACCACGCCGGGCTAGCCTGCCGCGCGACCCGCGGTCAAGCGCGGCTCACGCGGCTATTGCGCCGCCATCACCAAGCAATCGGGGTGGCCCTGCGATTTGAGCTGGCTGCAGAGCTTGCTCGCGGCCGATTTGTCGACGATAGGCCCAATGCGCAGGCGATACCAAACTCCCTTGGCGCCAAGGTCCGCCTTCTGCACCATCGGCCGGTAGGAGGCGAGCAGCGTCGGATATTTCTGCTGCATGTCGGCGAAGGTGGCGAGTGCGTCGGTCTGGTTCTGCTTCGACCCCACCTGCACGACGTACTGGCTCGGCTTCGCCGGAGCGGGCTCGGCAGCAGGTTTCGGTTTTGGCGGAATGGCCGCCACGGGTTGCGGATCAGCTGCGGGAGCCGGAGCCGGAGCGGCTTCAGCCACCGGCGCTGGGGCCGGCGCTGGGGCGGCCTGTGGCATCGGCATCGCGGGCATAGAGGGATCGGCGGCTGCCATCTGCTGTTGCGGCACTGGGGCCGGCGCGGCCTGTTGCGGCGCGGCCTGTTGCGGCGCGGCCTGCGCCTCCGGCGGCGGCATGACCGAGCCATCCGGGCGCACGATGAGGGTCTTCACCCGGCGCGGGCCACCATCGGCAGCGTTCGGATCGTCGACCGTCGCCACGGCGGGCGGCTGCATGGGCGCGGCGCCGGGAGCGGTACCTGGCATCGCCGGCATGGCAAGATCCTCTTGCCGTGGCACAATGCGCTCTGCTTCCGGCTGATCTCCATTCTGCAGACGTTCGTAAATGAGCTTGTTTTTGTGAGGAGATTCTTTGCCACCGGGCTGCTGCGGCGGTTCCTTGACCGGGCGGCTATCGGCCTGAACGACAGGAGGCTCGCCGCCGCCCATGGCCCCGCCGCTTTGTTTGTAGGTGAAGGCAAGAGCGCCGCCGAGCGCAATGGCGCCGAGCAAGGCGCTGCCAACCATGTAGATGCTGCGGCTTCTCAAGCTGAATTTGCGCGCGGGCTTGGCTTCCGCTTCGCCAGGCGACATGAACTGGCTTTCGTCGAGGAAATCGGCGTCGGTCTGATCGCCTTCGTAGAAGCCCTGCGGCGCAGGGTTGTGCGCATATTGAGGGGTGCGCCCGAGCGGGATCTGCGGCGGCTGGTCGTAGCCGGCATCGAAGGCCTGCAGGGCCTGATGCGACGGCAGCGGTTGGTAATCGTGGCCCGAGGCATCGCCATAGGAGTTGGCACCGGATTCAGTGCCGTAGGGAGCGTCAGCATCGTCAAGATGCATGGCTTCATGGTCGCCGAACGTCTCATGCGGCGAATGGTCAAAATTCGACTCGGCCTTTTCCTCAGGGAAGCTCGCGTCCTCGAATGAGGCGTCCGGGAAGCTTGCATCCGGGAAGGAAGCGTCAGGGAAGTTGGCGTCAGGATAATTCGCGTCGGCGAAGCCTTGCTCGCCAAAGCCGCCGCCAGGATGAGCTTCTCCAGGGAAGATCCGCTCGGGGAAACCGGCGTCCTGGAAGGATCGGGATTGGCTCGGCTCGGGTTGATACGACTGGACCGATGGGGCGCTCGCCGGCAGCGGGGCCTGGCGATGAACAGGCGGCTGCGGCTGGTAGCCTTGCCCCGGATAGGCTTGGCTCGGCTGAGCTTGGGGCCGATGTTGCGGCTGAGGCTGGTAGCCCTGTTGCGGCTGAGGTTGGTAGGCCTGCTGCGGCTGAGGCTGGTAGCTCTGCTGCGGCTGAGGCGAGTAAGGTTGCGGCGGGAAGGGATTCTGAAAATCTGGGCTGGTGTAGCTGCGCGGCTGGGGGCTCTGTGGCTGGTAGGACGACGCCCCGTTGGTGCTTCGATAGCCGGGCGCCGGATTCGATTGCGGTTCCTGCCTCGAATAGCCGCCGTGGTCAGGTCGCGGAGGCTCCGGCCGATGCTGCGGCTGTGGCTCCGGTCCTCGCGTGACTGGCCTATAGGCGGGCATTTGCGTAAATACCGGCCCCCGGCCTGCTCCGAAAATCGAGCGCTGCCCCGTCGAAGGCTGGCCCGGTCTACTTGGTCCCGACGTCATGTAGGGTTCCTCGCTCCTCTGAGCGGTGTGTGCGGGCGCACCCCAGGACTGATCGCCCTCGGCACCGACACTTCTGAAACGATTGGCGAAATCGGACTCGAACTCAAGGGTTGGACGGGCGTTGTCCCCGTACCCCTCATCGTGCACGGACATGGTACTTCCCTCGAACCATCCCCCCGGCCCCGTTCACTTTCCCCGTTCAATGCATCTCGTGCATTGCCTTGACGCCGAGAATGCCCAAACCCGACGCCAGAACTTGTTTGGTCGCAGCAACGAGTGCCACGCGTGCGCGTGACAACTCTCGATCCGTTTCGTAAATAAATCGTAATTGTGGCAAGTCTTTGCCTCTATTCCAAAGACCGTGAAACTCCCCAGCAATATCATAAAGATAAAAGGCTATGCGGTGCGGTTCATGGGATTTTGCCGATGCTTCGACGATACCTGGAAATTGCGCAATCTTGCGGATCAGCGCCACTTCAGATCCATCGCTAAGTCGGCCCAAATCGCTGCGCGCCAAAGCCCCACCCCCCAAATCTAGATCGGGAAACACCTCACGCACGTTACGCAAAACGGAACTTGCCCGGGCGTGGGCGTACTGAACATAGAAGACCGGGTTGTCGCGCGACTGCTCGGTGACCTTGACGAAATCGAAATCGAGCGGCGCGTCGTTCTTCCGGTAAAGCATCATGAAGCGAACCGGGCCAGCGCCCACCTCGTCCACGACATCCCGGAGCGTGACGAACGTTCCGGCACGCTTGGACATCTTGACAGGCTCTCCACCCCGAAACAAGCGCACAAGCTGACAAAGCTTGATATCAAGCTCCGCCTTTCCGCCGGTGAGCGCGGCGAGGGCAGCCTGCATGCGTCTCACGTGGCCGCCATGGTCGGCGCCCCACACGTCGATCATGATGTTGAAGCCGCGTCTGAACTTGTCGCGGTGGTAGGCCATGTCCGAGGCAAAATAAGTGTAGCCGCCGTCAGGCTTGACCAGCGGCCGGTCCATGTCGTCGCCGAACGCCGTAGAGCGGAACAGAAGCTGCTCGCGGTCCTCCCAGTCATCATCGACCTTGCCCTTCGGCGGCGGCAGCCGGCCCATATAGACGAGGCCCTTCGATTCGAGGTCGGCGATGGTCTCGGCAACCTCGTCGCGAGGACCGTCGATCAGCGAGCGCTCGGAGAAAAACACATCATGGCGGATGCCAAGCTCGCCGAGATCCTTCTCGATCATGGCGAGCATGGTGCGCAGCGCAGCGTCGCGCACGATCGGCAGCCATTCGCTTTCAGGCAAGGCGAGCAGATCGCGGCCATGCTGTTCAACCAGCGCCGCGCCGACCGGTTTCAGATAATCGCCGGGATAAAGCCCTTCCGGAATCTCGCCGATATCTTCGCCGAGGGCCTCGCGATAGCGGAGATAGGCTGATCGGGCGAGCGCATCGACTTGGGCGCCGGCGTCATTCACATAATATTCGCGGGTGACGTCGAAGCCGGCGAAGGCAAGCAGATTGGCGAGGACGTCGCCGAACGCCGCGCCGCGGCCATGTCCGACATGCATCGGCCCGGTCGGATTGGCCGAGACATATTCGACGTTCACCACCTTGCCCTTGCCGATGGCGCTCCGGCCGTAGCCCTCGTCCTGCTCGAGCACCATGCGCAGCACGCTCGGCCAGAAGCCTGCGCTGAGCGTGAGATTGATGAAGCCGGGTCCGGCGATCTCGACGCTTTCGATATGCGGATCGGAAGCGAGCAGCGGCACGATGCGCTCGGCGAGCGCCCGCGGAGCGAGGCCGGAAGGCTTGGCCAGCACCATTGCGGCGTTGGTGGCAAGATCGCCGTGCGAGGAGTCCTTCGGCGGCTCGAGCGTGATCCCCTCGATGCTCGCTTCGTGCGGCACGACGCCGTCATGCTTGAGCTGCTGGACCGCGGCGAGAACCCGGCCGTGAAAGCCTGCAAAAACGTCCATGACTGCTCCCGGCAAGTGTGGCGCGACTAACGCAATTCGGGAGTGGCGTCAAACAGGTGCCGGTGCTCGGCAAGCGCGTAGCGGTCGGTCATGCCGGCGATGAAGTCGCAAACATAGCGTCCATAACCCTGGCTTGGCGCCTGCTCGCGCCACTCCGGCGGCAGAGCGTCGGGACGCAGGAGGTAAAGGCCGAAGAGATCGCTGACGACGCTTTCGGCGTCGCTCATGACCCGGGCGATCCGGGCATGGCGGTAGACGCTCGCGGCGAGAAAGGCGCGAAGCGCGTCGAGGTCCCGGCTCATCGGGATGGAGAACGCGACGACGGGATGGCCTGCGCGGCGAACGTCGTCGGCGCTGATCGGGGCAACGACCTCGAGCCGCCGCCGCGTTTCAGCCGTTGCGTCATCGATCAAAGCCGTGATGAGCCGGCGTGTGGTCTCATAAAGCGCGCGGGTGCCCTCTAGCCCAGGATAGGACGACTGCACCTCGGCGAGCGCGCGTCCGGCGAGCGGCACTTCGCCAAGCTCGGCGAACGTGAACAGGCCGGCGCGGTAGCCGTCATCGATGTCGTGATTGTTATAGGCAATATCGTCGGCAAGCGCCGCAAGCTGCGCTTCGAGCGAAGGATGAGTATCGAGGTCGAGATCCTGCTCGGCGCAATACGTCAAAATTGGTTGCGGCACCGGCCGGCCCGCGTCAGCGAGCAGCGGGCCATTGTGCTTCACCAGACCCTCAAGGGTCTCCCAGGCGAGGTTGAGGCCGTCGAAGCGCGCATATTTCCGCTCAAGCTCGGTCACCACGCGCAGGGACTGGGCATTATGGTCGAAACCGCCCTCCTCCGCCATCAGGCGATCCAAGGCGCGCTCTCCGGCATGGCCGAACGGCGGATGGCCGAGATCGTGAGCAAGCGCCAGAGCCTCGGTCAGGTCTTCTTCGGCATGAAGCGTCCGCGCCATGGAGCGGGCGACCTGCGTCACTTCGAGGCTATGGGTGAGCCTGGTGCGGTAGTGATCGCCCTCGTGATAGATGAAGACTTGCGTCTTGTGGGTGAGCCTGCGGAAGGCAGTCGAATGCAGGATACGGTCGCGATCGCGGGCGTAAAGCGTGCGCGTCGGGCTGGCCGCCTCGGGCACGAGCCGGCCCCGGCTTTGGCGCTCATCCACGGCATAAGGCGCCAAATGCCTGTCGGCTTTGCGGCTGCGGTCGATTGACAAGCCCTGCCGCCACCCTATCTTTGAGCTATGACCGACGTGCCGAAGCAGGCTCACGGCGAGCCGGCCGGCACGGGGCTAGCTATACCTGAGATGAGTGAACCGTCCATCACCTTGAGTGAGCGCGCCGCGCGGCGCATCGCCGAGATTCTGCGGGCAGAGCAGGCCGCGCTGATGCGCGTCAGCGTCGAGGGCGGCGGCTGCTCCGGCTTTCAATACCGCTTCGACCTGGTGCAGGACCGGGGGCCCGACGACATCATCGTCGAGCGCGACGGTGCGCGCGTGGTGGTCGATCCCATCTCGCTCGGCTTCGTGCGCGGCTCCGAGATCGACTTTGTCGACGAGCTGATCGGCGCCCAGTTCAAGATCAACAATCCGAACGTCACCGCGTCCTGCGGCTGCGGCACCAGTTTCTCGATCTGATATACCCGCTAATCCTTTCACGTCATCGCCGGGCTAGACCCGGCGATCCATTCCACTGGCGCTTCCGCTCGCCACGAGGTAACGGCATGGATGCCCGGATCAAGTCCGGGCAGACGACCGTCAAGTTCAGGCTCCATCCAATCAGCCATGAAGATCGCCACCTGGAACGTCAACGGCATCAAGGCGCGCATCGACGCGGCGCGAACCTGGTTCAAATCCGCGTCGCCCGACATCGCGCTGCTGCAAGAGACCAAATGCGTCGACGACGCCTTCCCGCGGCTCGAATTCGAGGAGCTCGGCTACAACATCGCCGTGCATGGGCAGAAGGGCTTCAACGGCGTGGCCCTGCTCTCCAAGCTGCCCTTCGACGAGGTGGCACCGGGGCTTGCCGGAGACCCCGACGATGTGCAGGCCCGCTATCTCGAGGCCGTCGTCTCGGTCCCCTCAGGCATGCTTCGGCTGGTCAATATCTACCTGCCGAACGGCAATCCATTCGGAACCGAAAAATATGCCTATAAGCTTGCCTGGATGAGCAGGTTGAGGGAGCGGGTCAAGAGCCTGCTCCAGCTCGAAGAGCCGATGATCATCGCCGGCGACTTCAACGTCATCCCGACGCCCGGCGATGTCTACGCACCCGCCGCCTGGGTCGACGACGCGCTCTTCCGCCCCGAAACGCGGGCGCATTTCCAGGCGCTGATCAATCTCGGCCTGACCGACGCCTACCGCGCCTGCCACGACGAGCCGCATCGCTTCACTTTCTGGGACTATCAGGCCGGCGCCTGGCAAAAAAACCACGGGCTTCGCATCGACCACATGCTGCTGTCGCCCCAGGCCGCCGATCGGCTCATCAAATGCGAGATCGATCCGGCGCCGCGGGTTTGGGAAAAGCCGTCAGATCACGTGCCGGTGTGGCTTGAGCTCAGCGTCTAGCGCTTGAGGCCCGCGGGGCTGGAGCCCATGTCGCCGAATCCCATGGGAGCGCCGATGTTTGCCGGGGCCGGCGCGCTCGGAGGGGTGGCGTCAGAGGTCATGGCGTTGCCCGAGGTCGGACTGGGCGTCGCCGCCGCCGGCGACGCTCCGCCGGAAGCAGGCACCAAAAGCTCTTCGGCCGGAGTGGCCTTTGCCGTGGCCGGAGCCTCGTCACTCACGGCGGTGCCGCCAAGCTCGGGCATGAGGCTCACGGCCTCTTTGCGCATGGCGGCGGTCGATGCTCCAGCAGCTTCGAGGTAGAGATCCTCGATCCATTTCGGCTCCTTGCCGTTTGCCTTGGCGTTGGCATGAGCGAGCATGATCAACGCCAGTCCGCGCGCGGGCCGCTGGTGGATCTCATCGCCGCCGCGCCACAGAATCTCGCCGAGCTTGGCCTGCGCCGCCGGATGCTGCTTCTTGGCGGCGGTCGCCAGCCAATTGATGGCGAGCCCCATATTCTTCTCGACGCCGGTGCCGTCGAGATAGAGGCGGGCAAGCGCGTATTGCGCATCGGCATCGCCGAAATAGCTCGCCGCGTGGCGGAAGAGATGGGCGGCGCGGAGCGGATCCTGCGGCACATCGGCGGATGGAATACCGTCGACATAGTAGTTGCCAAGCGCGACGAACAACTCGGCGACATATTTCGAAACCGGGCTCAAAGGCGAGATGTCGGCGCGCTGGTTGGCGATCTGCCGATAGTAGAAATAGGCCTTGGCGTCGTTCTGGCGCACGCCGTTGCCGGCGGCATAGATGCGAGCGAGCTTCAGCTGCGCGCCAAGTACGCCGCGCTCGGCTGCGTATTCGAGCGCCGGGAGTGCCGTATCGGTGTTGCCTGCCTTCAGCTCGGCGACGCCCTGGCGATAGGCCGCCGTGGCCGAGGTGTAAGGCGCCGCGTCCTCGGCCTCTCCGGCCGCAAGCGGGCCCGCCATTGCCAACAACGCCAAAACGGCGATCAGACTGTGCTTATACATCTGCATAACACGCCACTTCCACGCTGGCGCCGGGGTGGGTGACGGCGCCCGTCCGCGCCGGACCAACCTCGTTCGCATATTTCCACAGATAGCCGTTTTGAAAGGGGTTCGGCCGCGGCTTCCATGCCGCTTTCCGCTTATCGAGCTCAGCTTGGCTGAGTTCCACGTCGAGCGTTCCCTTCTCGGCATCGAGCACGATCATGTCACCGTCGCGAATGAGCGCGATCGGACCGCCAACAGCGGCCTCGGGACCTACATGGCCAACACAAAAGCCGCGCGTGGCGCCGGAGAAGCGCCCGTCGGTGATCAGCGCGAGCTTGTCGCCCATGCCCTGGCCATACAACGCCGCCGTGGTTGAAAGCATCTCGCGCATGCCGGGGCCGCCTTTCGGGCCCTCATAACGAATGACGAGCACGTCGCCTTCCTGGTACTTGCGCGCGCTCACCGCGGCGAAGGCATCCTCCTCGCAGTCGAAGCAGCGCGCGGGCCCGCGGAATTTGAGCCCCTTCATGCCGGCGACCTTGACGATGGCACCGTCGGGCGCGAGCGTGCCGCGCAAGCCCACGACGCCGCCGGTGGATGAAATCGGAGCGTCGGCGGGGCGCACCACGTCCTGCTCGGGGTTCCAGGCGACCTTGGCGAGGTTGTCGGCCATGGTGCGGCCGGTCACGGTCAAGCAGTCGCCGTGCAGATAGCCGTGATCGAGCAAGGTCTTCATCAGAAGCGGGATGCCGCCGGCCTCGAACATGTCCTTGGCGACGTAACGGCCAGACGGCTTCAAATCGGCAATGTAGGGCGTGCGCTTCAGCACCTCGGCGACCGCGAAAAGGTCGAAGTCGATGCCGCATTCATGCGCGATGGCCGGCAGATGCAGCGCGGCGTTGGTCGAACCGCCGGTTGCCGCCACCACGGCCGCAGCATTCTCAAGGGCCTTGCGGGTAACGATGTCACGCGGGCGGACGTTGAGCGCGATCAGGTCCATGACCTTCTCGCCCGCGGCCATGCAGAAACGGTCGCGGATCTCGTATGGCGCAGGCGCACCCGCCGAATAGGGCAACGCGAGCCCAATAGCCTCCGACACGGTGGCCATGGTGTTGGCGGTGAACTGCGCGCCGCAAGCGCCGGCCGAAGGGCAGGCCACCTGCTCGAGCTCCTCGAGATCGTCGGCCGACATCTTGCCAACGGAGAATTGGCCGACCGCCTCGAACAGGTCCTGCACGGTGACCGGATGCCCGCGGTACGAGCCGGGAAGGATCGAGCCGCCATAAATGAAGATGGACGGCACGTTCAACCGGCACATGGCCATCATCATGCCGGGAAGCGACTTGTCGCAGCCGGCCATGCCGATCAGCGCGTCGTAGCAATGGCCGCGCATGGTGAGCTCGACGGAATCGGCGATCACCTCGCGCGACGGCAGCGAGGACTTCATGCCCTCATGTCCCATGGCGATGCCGTCGGTGACGGTAATGGTGCAGAATTCGCGCGGCGTGCCGCGGGCGGCCGACACGCCCTGCTTCACCGCTTGCGCCTGGCGCATCAGCGAGATGTTGCAGGGTGCGGCCTCGTTCCAGCAGGTGGCGACGCCGACGAAGGGCTGGTGGATCTGCTCGCGCGACAGACCCATGGCGTAATAATAGGAACGATGGGGAGCCCGGGCGGGACCCTCGGTGACATGCCGGCTCGGCAAACGCGACTTATCGAACGTCTTGGCGTCCATTCTCAACTGCCCGGATGAGGTGCAAGAGAAGCGAGTGGTCGTCCACCACTGCTACTCATACTCACTGAAATCGGCCTACGTAGCCGGCTCTCGCACCGCTCGAGCCTGGCAGCGTTACTCTGGCCGACGCTCCTCGTACAAACCCTGATCTCTCAAAGTTTTATGGCGCAAACGAGGCGAAAATGCCGCAGTCTGTGGTATTTGAGTTACAGGGGTGAATATTTCGATAAAGGCCGGACGAGGCGTGGATTAAAGTGCTGCCTCGAGCCGTTTCAAGGCCTGTTCCAGGCGCGCCGCGGTGGCCTCGGCGTCGGCCTTCCGCTCCCGCTGCTCCTCGACCACATGCTCAGGCGCGCGGGCCACGAACTTCTCATTGGCAAGTTTGGCGTCAAGCTGGCGAATCTCCGACCCAACCTTGTCAATTTCGCGTTTGAGCCGCTTCGACTCGGCGGCCACGTCGATGATGCCGGCGAGTGGCAAAGCGAGCGTCGCCTCGTCGAGGACGATCTGCACCGCGCCGGGCGGAGCCTTGTCGAAGCTCATGCTTTCGATGCGGGCGAGGCGCAGGATGGTCTCCTCGTGGCGCTTCGGCCGTGCCGTCGTCTCCTCGCTCGCGCCCGAGATCACAAGCGGCACGCGCGCGCCAGCGGGAACGTTCATCTCCGAGCGCACCGAGCGCACCTCGGAGATCAGCCTGATCACCCAGCCGATCTCGGCGTCGGCGGCCGCGTTCTCAAGGCCCTGATGCTTCGGCCAGGGAGCGAGGATGAGGAGGCTTTCCCTAGCATCGTCCGGCGAAGCCAGTTTCGCCCATAGCTCCTCGGTGACGAAGGGCATGAAGGGATGGAGCAGCTTGAGCGCGCGGTCGAGCACCCATGCGGTCATGGCGCGGGTCTCGGCGGCAGCCGACTGATCGCTGCCGACAAGGATCGGCTTGATCAGCTCGAGATACCAATCGCAGAACACGTGCCAGATGAAGGAATAAATGGCGCCGGCGGCGTCGTTGAAGCGATAGGCTTCCAGCGCCTCGGTGACCTGGGAGAGCGCCCGCTCGCTTTCGCCCGCAATCCAGCGATTGATGGTCTGCTTGGCGGAGGCCGGATCGAAGCCCTTGACCGGGAGGCAGGCGTTGATCTCGGCGAACCGCGCAGCGTTCCACAGCTTGGTGGCGAAGTTGCGGTAGCCTTCGACGCGGCTGGTGCTGAGCTTGATGTCGCGGCCCTGCGCCGCCATGGCGGCAAGGGTGAAGCGCAGCGCATCGGCGCCGTAAGCGTCGATCAGCTCGAGAGGGTCGATGACGTTGCCCTTCGACTTCGACATCTTCTGGCCCTTCTCGTCGCGGACCAGTGCATGGATGTAGACGTTGCGGAACGGCACCTCGTCCATAAAGTGCAAGCCCATCATCATCATGCGGGCGACCCAGAAGAAGATGATGTCGAAGCCGGTGACGAGCACGTCGGTCGGATAGTAGCGTTCAAGCTCTTTCGTCTCGTCGGGCCAGCCGAGCGTCGAGAACGGCCAGAGCCCCGAGGAGAACCAGGTGTCGAGCACGTCTGGGTCACGCGTGAGATCGGTCGTCTTGCCGTAATGCGCCGCGGCGAATGCGTTTGCTTGAGTCTCGTCCTCGGCGACGAAGATCCTGCCGTCGGGCCCGTACCACGCCGGGATCTGATGGCCCCACCAAAGCTGGCGCGAGATGCACCACGGCTGGATGTTTTCCATCCAATGAAAGTAGGTGTTCTCCCAGGTCTTCGGCACGAACACGGTGCGGCCGCGTTTCACGGCATCCATCGCCGGCTTCGCCAGGGTCTTGGCGTCGACATACCATTGGTCGGTGAGGAAGGGCTCGATGACGACGTTCGAGCGGTCGCCATGGGGGACCGTGTAGACGTAAGGTTCGATCTTTTCGACCAGGCCCTGCTCCTCCAGCCGCGCGACGATGGCCTTGCGCGCGGCGAAGCGATCTTGCCCGTGCAAATCCTGAATCGTCTGAGTCAGTTGCCGAACTCGGCTCAACATCCTGGATGAATTCCGGATTGGCATCGAGCAAGAGCTCGCCCTCGGGGCTCAGCACGTTGATCATGGGAAGCGCGTGACGCTTGCCGACCTCGAAATCGTTGAAGTCGTGCGCAGGCGTCATCTTCACTGCGCCAGAGCCCTTCTCCGGGTCTGAGTATTCGTCGGCAATGATCGGAATGCGGCGGCCGACCAGTGGCAGGATCACGTGCTTGCCGACCAGCGGCTTGTAGCGCTCGTCGTCGGGATACACGGCGACGGCGGTGTCGCCGAGCATGGTCTCGGGCCGCGTGGTGGCGACCACGATGTAGGTCGACGGATCGTTGGCATCGAAGGCGCGATCTTCCAGCGGATAGCGCAGATGCCAGAGGTGACCCTTCATCTCCACCTGCTCGACTTCGAGATCGGAGATGGCGGTGAGCAGCTTCGGGTCCCAATTGACCAGACGCTTGTCCTTGTAGATCAACCCGGCGCGATAGAGATCGACGAACACCTTGCGCACGGCGCGCGAGAGCCCCTCGTCCATGGTGAAGCGCTCGCGCGACCAGTCGCAGGACGCGCCGAGCCGCTTCAGCTGATTGATGATCAGCCCGCCCGACTCGACCTTCCATTGCCAGACACGGCGCACGAACTCATCGCGGCCTTGCGCGCGGCGGTTTGGCTCCTGACGCTCCATCAATTGACGCTCGACCACCATCTGCGTGGCGATGCCGGCGTGGTCGGTGCCGGGCTGCCACAGCACGTCGCGCCCGCGCATGCGCTCGAAGCGAACGAGCGCGTCTTGCAGCGTATTGTTGAGCGCGTGTCCCATATGCAGCGAGCCGGTCACGTTTGGCGGCGGGATGACGATGGCGAAAGGCCGCGCCCCCGCACGATCCGGGCGACCGGCGACGAAGGCTCCCGCCTCCTCCCAAATGCGGTAGGTCGGGCCCTCGATGGCAGATGGCTGATAGATCTTGTCGAGCATGCGGCGCTTCGGCTCGGATGAGGAGGCGGGCCTCGCGTCCTACGATTTGCGCTTCTGCTCTGTCAACGGGAAGCTCCTCATGCCGAGGGGCGCCCAAAGGGCAGCGCCTCGAAGCATGAGGTCTTATCCTTGGGGCGGTCGCGTACCCGCAATCGCCTCAGGACAAGGATGGCGTAAATGGCCGGATACCGGCTTTCGCCGGTATCACCTCTGTCAATTGCCGCCTAGCGTTGCTGCGCGTCCGAATTCTCGAGCTCTTCGCGAAGCGCCGCGGTGAGGACGCGCGGCATATTCTCGTCGAGCCATTGTCTCAGCATCGGACGAAGCATCTCCTTGACGCTGTCTTCGAGCGACTTCGACGACACCGCCCCCGCGTAATCGTTCGGCTCATGGTCGGAGCCGCCATTGACGGCCCGCATCGGGTTGAGCTCGAACTCGTTCGCGGGCGCCGCTCCGCGCCAGGACTGATCCTCGCTGCGCCAAGGCAACGGTTCCGACTCCGGCTCTGACTTCGAACTCCGGTTCAAGTTCCGGTTCCGGGTCGGATGGTTCGCTTGCTTGCGACCACGACGATCTCTCGGCCGCCCAAGACGGAACGCTCAGCTCTGGCTCCGGCTCCGGAGTGACCGTCATGTCTTCCTCCATCGCCACCAGCGTCGGCTCGATGTCGAAGCTCGGTGACTCCGGTTCGGCTGCCGGCGCCTCATCTGCCGGCTCCGGCGTGGCGTAGGTTGGTTCGGGCGCGGCATAGTCAGACTGTGCCTCGCGAGCGAAGGCCGCAAGATCTCCGGCCTTCAGCGCGGCGATGGCCCGCTCCAATGCCGAGGTCGGATCCTCAAGTGAAGGCGCCGGCTCGGCCGCCATCACCGGTTCGCTCGCCGGCATCTCGGCGACCGGTGCTGGCGCCTCCTCATAGAGTTGAGGAGGCTCTTCGTAGCTTGCAGATGCCTCTTCAAACGTGTCGGTCGTCACCTCCACTGTCGGCGACGGTTCCGGCATCTCCTGGATCTCAGGCCGGGCCGGGAACGCCGCGGCGAAATCGAGTTTGGGAGGCGCCTCGGCATAGATCTCGGTTTCGAGGACCACCTCCTCGAGGACCGTGACCGGCTCGTCGGCCATCATCACGTCCCCCAGGGCCGGATCTCCCGGCTCGGTCAGATCAAGAATGTCCTCGATGTCGTCATCATTCGATGCCGTGGGGGTACTGCCGCTCAACACACGCGCGATGTCATCGATCATCTGCGTGTCGGCTGCACCATCCTCGGTATCATCGGCCCGGACCTGCTCAGCATACTCTGCACTTGTTGCGCGCTGTGGTGCCGTACTCGCTTCGTCGTCAGAGATGATCCGACGAATAGAGGCCAGAATCTCCTCCATCGTCGGTTCGGGAGCCCGTTCCGTGCTGCTCATAGCTGGAATCCCTTGCCGCCATTACCCCGCTGCACACCGCGGTCAAACCTGGGTGGCTTCCTCAAGCCCTCGCAGCTTAACACACGGTTAACGTACAAGTCTCGGACTGGTTCAGGCAGGGTTTGTGATTGTAACCTTAACCCTCAGCCTGGATCACTCGTCGGGGGCGGGCGGAGACGGCGGCCTGAGCCCAAACCACTTGTTCTTAACGATGTCGTAGTGCTCAAGCGGATCGTAGTAAGGCACTGATAAACCTAGACTTTGTGCGTCGAGCCGGCCAATCGAGCCATAGATGGAATATTCGGCGACGACGCGGTCGCGCTTGGCAGTGACCAGCTGGATTTGCGAGCCGAGATATTCGAGCTCGGCATTGAGCACATCGAGCGTGGTGCGCTGTCCCACTTTTTCCTCCTCGCGGACGCCTTCGAGCGCGATCCGGTTGGCTTCAAGGGCGTCCTGGGCCGATTGGATCTGCGACGCGGTGGACTGCAGCAGGCCCCAATTGGAGATCACCTCGGCGTGGATTCGGAGCCTCGCGTCTTCTACCTCTTTCTTGAGTTCGTTGTTGGTCTCCTTGGCCTGGCGTATACGCGCCGCAACCCCGCCACCCTGATAGAGCGGCACGTTCACGCGGCCCATCACGGTAAAGACCTGTTGCTCCCTCAGCGTGTTGCTCTCTCCGAAACGCTGCGTGTATTGCGCATCGAGCGTGACCTGCGGCAAGAGCTCGCCCTCGATCTGACTGACGTTATAGAGAGAGGCCTCTTCCTGATAGACGGCGGTAAGGATGAAGGGGTTCTGCCCGTCGCCAAGCGTCATGGCATCCTCGAGCTGACTCGGCAGCAGATGCACGATGGATGGCGGATGCACCAGGTTCGACGGCGGATGGCCGATCACCTGCTCATAAGTGGCGCGGCTCGTCTTGAGGTTGGCCTGCGCGGCATAAAGCTGCGTGATGGAATTTGACCGCCGCGCTTCGGCTTGGGCCACGTCGGTGCGCGTCACCTCGCCGACATTGAAGCGATCCTTGGTTTGCCTGAGCTGCTCGGTCAGCACGTCAACGTTGGTCTGGCGAAGCTTCACCACCGCCTGGTCGCGCACCACGTCGACATAGGCGGTGACGGCGTTGAGCAGCGTGGTCTCCTCGATGGCGCGCAGGCCTTCGCGTCCGGCCTGCACCGTGGACTTGGCTTGGCGGATGGCATTGAGATTCTGGAAGCCCTCGAAGACGGGCTGGGTGAGATTGACGGAATAGCCGCGCGGATGGGTGACGCCGTCACTGGAAATGGCGCCGTTCTGGCCGAAATTGGACTGGGTGGCGAGGAGCGACGCGCAGAAGGCCGGCTCGAGCGCCGCGGTTGCCGAATCGCACTTCTGGGTATTTTTTTGGGTGCCGCCGGCAATGTCGGATTCCTGATTCTGGAAAGCCGCGTCGCCGGAGGCGCTGATGTTGGGGCGCAAGCCGGAGATGGCGACGGCAACCTGCTCGTCGGTAGCGCGCAGCCTGGCGCGCTCGGCGTTCAGCACCGGATTGATCAAATAGGCGTTCGACAACGCCTCTACCAGCGTTTCGGCCGCAGCCGGACGCGCGCAGAAAACGGCGCCGATGGCAAAGCAGGCAATGACCGCCGCCCCGCCACGCAGCCACGAGCCTTCCACGCAGGACGTTCGATGCCTGCTCAGGACGCCTGTCACCTTCTAAAGCCTCCGCAGTCAGGAATTGGTCCCCGCCCCCGACCGCATTTCGACCATAGAGCACCCCACGGATAGAGGTAACCCGAGAGGCCTCTCTCCACAGAAATGCTCAAGCGAGTGTGGGATCGAAGCAACAGTGCGGCCAGAGGCCGCGAAAATTTCCGTGGAAAATTAGAAGGTAAAGCTGGGAGACGGCGCAAAACCGGGCAGCGGCTTGGCGTTGGCGTCGAAATGCGGCACCCGGCTCGTTTCGCCGTCCACCTTGACGAAGAGGAAAGCCTTGCCTTGCCGGGGTCTCCCTTCACGCCCGGCCGCAACCACGGCGACGAGCCGGCCGCCCTCCTTGAGTTGCGCCAGAAGCGCCTCCGGGACCTCGGTCACGCTGCCATTGAGCAAGATCACATCGAAAGGCCCGGATTCCCGCGCGCCGCGCTCAAGCTCGCCCTCGACGACCGACGCATTGCCGGCGCCAAGCTCCTGCAAGCCTTCCCGTGCCGCCGCGGCGAGCTCAGGCTCAGGCTCGACGCCGACGACGACCCGGGCAAGCCTGGCAAGCAGCGCGGTCGAGTAGCCGGTGGCGCAGCCGACATCGAGGACTGCGTCCTTTGCCTCCACCGCGGCAAGCTGAACGAGGCGCGCGAGCATCACCGGCGGAAGCAGGAATCGCGCCGGGGCGCCGTCGATCGACGGCCATACCTCGAGGCTCGCATCGCTATAGGCGAGCTGGCGCTTAGCCTCAGGCACGAAGCGCTCGCGTGGCAGCGCGCCAAAAGCGGTGAGAATGCGCCGGTCGGTAACTTTATCGGTGCGGAGCTGCGCCTCGACCATGGTCGCGCGCGCAGCCTCGAAATCGATCATTGCTTTCCCCCTTGGTAAGCCCGCCCCCCAGTCGGCTGCCTACACAGCATATTGACGCGCATGCCGATAGGCACCTAGTTACAGGTTTCGGGCACCCCCTAAACTGGCCACGTGGCGGAGTGGTGACGCAGCGGACTGCAAATCCGTGCACCCCGGTTCGATTCCGGGCGTGGCCTCCACCTCTCAGACCGACACATCACTCGAACTTCGTGTTGGCGGAGTTGCTCGCCGGCGCGGCGTCATCGCTCGAAGTCTCGGCGCCCTGCTTGCGGCGATGCCACCACACGGCAAGCTTGCGCCGCCAGCGCCGCACCGCGGGAATGTCCACCGACAGCACGAGGAGCCCGAGCGGGATCATCCAGAACCCGAGGACGGGAAGGAAGCCAAGCAGCCCGCAGGCAACCAGCAAAATGCCGAGCCCGACCCGGATCGGTCTCGATTGCGGGAGATGGACTTGACGATTGGCGAAACGGATCTTGGCGGCCATTATCGATCCTTGGCAGACCGTTCCCACATATGCTTCGATGGGATGGGCCGCAACCGGCCCTTTGGACGCAAGCCTTTGCGAGCGGTTCCCGTAAAACTCTGGCAAGCCATGCCGGCATTTGCTATGACGCGGCCTAACTGCGCTTGACCGAAGCGCGCTCTGCTCCCCGGTAGCTCAGCAGGTAGAGCAAGCGGCTGTTAACCGCTGGGTCGCTGGTTCGAATCCGGCCCGGGGAGCCACACAAACCAACGGGTTCCTGCCCCTGTCTACTCTCTCAAAATCCTTCCGGGGTACACCAGGGGAACACAGTCGCCCCGTGGCTGGCGAAGGGCCGCGAAGACCTACCACCGCGCCCTCAAGGAACTCGCTGACGAGTGAGGCACTATTGCGTCACTTGGGCTGACGCGCTAGCCGCGCATGAGGCAGCGCTTAGGACAGGCGGGCGTCCGGGAATCTCCAATCGCGATCTAGGGCGTGAACTCATAAATACGACAGTGAATGGCTCGTTAGAGTCCGCTATGGAACCGTAAGCGGCTTCAAATGCCTCGGACGGCACTTCGGGGCGTGCCAATACCGGCCGAAGTCGAAATGCTAGACGAGAGCGTGAGGGCCGGTTCTGGCCCCTATTCCGCTCTTCGGTCCGGCAGCCGCATCTGCTTGCGCAAACTCTTGTCGAACGCAGCTTCGGGCACGAAACGCCGCAGGAGACTGGTTTGGCGTGCCTTCTTTCCCGCCGCATAGCGCCTCCTCGGGACTGCGGCAGTCGCAGCCTTCAACACAGTCTCGGCGACGACTTCGGGGACATCGCCTACTTGTTGCATCGCCTCACGCATGACCGCTTTCGCCCCGGCGCGGGCCAAATCATAGACATCAAGCAACCGATCCGGCGTCGTGAGATTGTCCTCGAATAAAGTGCGGGTATAGGCGGGTTCAACCAGCACCACCCGAATCCCGAATGCGCGCAATTCATGGTCTAGCGATTCGGAATAACCTTCGAGCGCATGTTTCGTCGAGGAATACAGAGCTAAGTAGGGAGCCGGGATCAAACCCATCACCGAGCTCATATTGATGATCCTTCCGCTCGCCTGACGTCGCATCGTCGGCAACACCGCGTTCGTCACACGGAGGACGCCGAAGAAGTTGACATCAAACAGGGCCTGAGCTTGGGCGATCGAGGATTCCTCGGCGCCACCGAGCAAGCCCATGCCGGCATTATTAACAAGCAGGTCAATTCGACCGGCTTCGGCGAGCACATCATCGACCAGCTTCGCGACAGAAGCGTCATCGGTCACGTCGCAGATCAGCATCGTAATGCCGTCGGGCTTTTCAGAGACGGCGCGACGGCTGGTTCCGAACACCCGAAAGCCCGCGTCCTTGAGGGCCTTCGCCGTTGCCCGTCCAATGCCCGTGGATGCCCCCGTGACGAGGGCGACGCCGCGATCGGTTTTGCTAATGCTGAATGCGGACATGATGACACTCCAAATCATTTTGATTAACCGTTCAAATCGCAACGAGAGGGCGTAGGTACTTTTCGCTCATTTAAGCAATGCCTCTGAATCTCCGATGCTGCTCATAGTTGCTACTTGGTGGGAACGTAACCCAAGTAGCTCCTGAATTCGGCGGTGACTGCATCGATGACGTGGGCATCTCCAGTTAGGCGGCCGATCATCAGCGCGCCCTGAGCGCCGGCGAGGATCTGCATGGCGACGTCGCGCGGGCGCTGGTCTTTGATTTGGAACTGGCCGCGCTCTGCGCCTTCGCGGACGATGCTCTCAAGCAAATCGAGATGCAGCTTGGTGAAACGGTGCAATGCGCTTTGCACGGACGAAGAGACCGCACCAAACACCGACGCGAACGATCCACCGGGGCACATGCGTTCGCCCTTACCGTGAATGTCTCGAAACATTTCGAAATAGTGCTCCAGCCGCGCGGCAGGATCCTCGCCATCGAGTTTCGCCGACTGCGTGCGTACCCAGTCAGCCGCGCGCTCGAGCACGGCCAAAGCGACGGCGTCCTTGGAGTCGAAATAGTGATAGAGGCTTGCCTTTCGGATACCGACCCTGTCGGCCATGTCCTGAAAACTGAAGCCGTGAAAGCTGCGCGTCTGGATCAGATCCTGCGCCGCATTTAGGATTTTTTCCCTGGTAGCCATGGCTGCCTAACGTAAGGTAGGCGCCACCGAACATCAAGTCCTTTTTTTCAATAATTTGCTACTTGACTTCTTCACTACCTACCGTTAGGTAGGCATGGTAATAAGGGAAGGAGTTATTCCTATGACAAAGATGCTCAAGCCCATCGCCGTTGCCCTCGCCCGTGTGGCTGTCACAATTCGGTCTCACGAGATGAGGGTCCCTGACATGCACCAATTCACCAGAATTTTGAGCGGCGGCATTGCCGTCGCGCTCCTGGGTGTGGGGCTGAGCGCGTGCGATCCGACCGAGGCAGACCCACGCCTAGAGCCGCCGCTTGTCCGCATTGCCACGGTGCAGCCGGCCGCCTCGAGTGAGCGGGCCTTCACGGGCGTCATCTCCGCCCGGATTCAAAGCAATCTCGGCTTTCGCGTCGGAGGGAAGATCATCGAGCGCCTCATCGACACCGGACAGTCGGTGAAGCTTGGCCAGCCGCTGATGAAGCTCGACCGTGCCGATCTCGATCTGGCGATTGCAGCGCGCGACAAGGCCGTCGAAGCTGCCCGGGCGACGGCGGTTCAGGTTCGTGCCGACGAAGCTCGCTATCGCAAGCTGTTAGCTGATGGGTGGGCGTCGCGTCAGCATTATGAGCAGGCCAAGTCGGCACTCGACAATGCCGAGGCGCAGTTGGCGGCAGCCGAGGCAAATGCTCGGGTTGCCAGAAACGAGGGAGACTATTCTGTCCTTTTGGCCGATGCCGACGGTGTGATCGTGGAGACACTCGGCGAGCCCGGGCAAGTGGTCGCCGCTGGCCAAATCGTAATCCGACTTGCGCACACAGGTCCGCGCGAGGCTACCGTAAATCTGCCGGAGGCAATCCGGCCTGCGATCGGCTCGGAGGCCGAGGCTAGCGTGTATGGAAGCGATCGGCGTCGCTATGCGGCACATCTCCGTCAGTTATCGGACTCCGCCGACGCCCAGACCCGCACCTATGAGGCTCGCTATGTGCTCGACGGTGCGGCCGCGGCAGCCCCGCTCGGCGCGACGGTAACCATTTGGCTGACACGCCAAGCGAGCCCGCCGGAAATCCAGGTGCCGCTGGGAGCCGTGCTCGATGACGGCGGGAAGACCGGCGTTTGGATCTTCGACAGCGCCACCTCGACCGTACACTTTCGGCCCGTCAAGCTTGTGCGTGTGACCAGCGAAACCGCCGTGATCTCCGGATTGAGTTCTGGTGATCCGGTCGTTTCGCTCGGCGCTCAGCTCCTACACGAGGGCACCCGTGTCAGGACTGCGTCTGAAAGCGAGGGCACTCGTGTCAGGACTGCGTCTGAAAGCGAGGGCAACG
>CAVWRU010000005.1:0-370385 GCA_963757555.1 uncultured Alphaproteobacteria bacterium | reverse complement strand
CAATCTTTCCGCGATCGCCGTTCGCGAACGGGCCGTCACCCTGTTCTTCATCCTCCTGCTGGTGGCCGCCGGTGCCTACGCCTTCGTCATGCTCGGACGGGCGGAGGATCCTTCCTTCACCATCAAGACCTTGACGGTCACGACGGTATGGCCGGGCGCGACGGCACGCGAGATGCAGGACCTCGTCGCCGAACCGTTGGAGAAACGGCTTCAGGAGCTGACCTGGTACGACCGGGTGGAGACGACCACACGCCCCGGCTATGCGTATATGACGGTTACGCTGAAGGACAGCACACCGCCATCTGTCGTGCAGGAGGAGTTCTATCAGGCCCGTAAGAAGCTCGGGGACGAAACCCGCACCCTGCCTCCCGGGGTGTTCGGTCCCTTCGTCAACGACGAGTATTCGGACGTGAGCTTCGCCCTTTACGCGCTGAAGGCCAAGGGCATGCCGATGCGCGAGCTGGTGCGGCAAGCCGAGACTATCCGCCAGGACCTTCTGCACGTGCCCGGCGTCAAGAAGATCAACATCCTTGGCGAACGTCCCGAGCAGATATTCGTCGAGTTCTCCTATGCCAAGCTGACGACTCTCGGCGTGTCGGCACAGGATATCGTTGCGGCCTTGCAGCGGCAGAACACCGTCACACCGGCAGGCTCGATCGACACCCAGGGCCCGCAGATTTTTATACGGGTCGACGGCGCTTATGACAGTGTCCAGGCGATCGCCGACACGCCGATCGTCGCTGCGGGGCGCACGCTGAAGCTCTCTGACATCGCCGATGTGCGCCGCGGCTACGAGGATCCTCCCACCTTCCTCATCCGAAATCAGGGTGAGCCCGCCATCATGCTCGGTGTGGTTATGCAGGAGGGCTGGAACGGTCTTCAACTCGGCAAGGCGCTGAAGGACAAGGCTGCGGCCATCGCACAGACGCTGCCGCTCGGGATGACGCTCGACAAGGTGACCGATCAGGCCGTCAACATCACCTCGGCGGTCGACGAATTTATGATGAAGTTCGCGATGGCGCTCGGCGTGGTGCTGCTGGTGAGCCTGCTCAGCCTCGGCTGGCGGGTCGGCATCGTCGTGGCGGCTGCCGTCCCTCTGACGCTTGCCGTCGTGTTCCTCATCATGCTGGAAACCGGTCGGTTCTTCGACCGCATCACGCTCGGCGCCCTGATCCTGGCGCTTGGTCTTCTCGTGGACGACGCCATCATCGCCATCGAGGTGATGGTGGTGAAAATGGAAGAGGGCATGGACCGCATCAAGGCGGCTGCCTATGCCTGGAGCCACACTGCAGCGCCGATGCTGTCGGGAACACTCGTGACGGTCGCCGGGTTCCTGCCGGTCGGCTTTGCGCGCTCGTCGGCCGGCGAATACGCCGGCAACATCTTCTGGGTCGTCGGGTTCGCCCTCATCGTGTCGTGGATCGTCGCGGTGATCTTCACGCCCTATCTAGGCGTAAAGATGCTGCCCGCGATCAAGCCGATCGAGGGCGGTCACCACGCGATTTACGACACACCAAACTATCGGCGTCTGCGACGGCTCATCACCTTTGCCGTGCGCCACAAGTTCCTGACTGTCGGTGTCGTTGGCATCGCCTTCGCGCTGTCCGGCGTCGGCATGGGCGCCCTCAAACAGCAGTTCTTCCCGACATCCGACCGCCCCGAAGTGCTGGTGGAGGTTCGCCTGCCGGAAGGCACCAGCATTGAGACGACGACCGCCACAGTCGAAAAGCTCGAACACTGGCTGGACCACCAGCCCGAGGCGAAGGTCGTCACGAGCTATGTCGGTCAGGGCGCTCCCCGCTTTTTCTTCGCAATGGCGCCGGAACTGCCTGATCCTGCCTTCGCCAAGATCGTCGTGCTGACACCAGACGCGGAGGCGCGTGAGGCTTTGAAGCTCCGGCTCCGAGAGGCGGTCTCGCAGGGGCTTGCCCCTGAGGCCTATGTGCGTGTCACCCAGCTTGTGTTCGGACCCTACACGCCGTTTCCTGTCGAGTTTCGGGTCATGGGACCTGATCCCGCGCAATTAAACGACATTTCTGAAAAAGCCCTCGATATCATGCGTGGCATCCAGGACGTGCGGCAGGCCAACCGCGATTGGGGCAATCGCGCACCCGTGCTCCGCTTCATCCCGGATCAGGATCGACTGAATCTCATCGGTCTTTCGCCAGCGGAGGTGAGCCAGCAGCTCCAGTTCCTCCTCACCGGCATCGCCGTCACGCAGGTCCGCGAGGACATCCGCAATGTGCCCATCGTGATGCGCAGCGCTGGCGGCGAGCGACTGGATCCGTCGCGTCTAGCGGACTTCTCGCTGATGAGCCGGGGCAGCCGCCAAATTCCGCTCGACCAGATCGGCCATTCGGAAGTCCGTCTGGAAGAGCCGGTCATGAAGCGCCGCGATCGCACACCTGTCATCACGATCCGCTCGGACATCAATGAGGCGACCCAGCCTCCAGAGGTTTCCAAGCAGATCATGACGGCCCTTCAGCCGCTGATCGCATCCCTTCCGGCCGGCTATCGCATCGAAATGGGTGGATCGATCGAGGAGGCGGCCAAGGCCAACACCGCGCTGGGCAAAGTCTTCCCGGCCATGATCGCCGCCATGCTGATCGTCATCATGCTGCAGGTGCGGTCCTTCTCGACGATGGCCATGGTCCTAGTGACGGCACCCCTCGGTCTCGTCGGCGTCGTGCCGATGTTGCTTACCTTCAACCAGCCCTTCGGATTCAACGCCATTCTGGGCCTGATAGGACTGGCCGGCATCCTGATGCGCAATACGCTCATCCTGACCGAACAGATCAAGGAGAACCGTGCTGCCGGCCTTGATGATTATCACGCCGTCATCGAGGCCACCGTGCAACGCGCGAGGCCCGTGATCCTGACCGCACTTGCCGCCGTGCTGGCCTTCATTCCTCTCACGCACTCCGTCTTCTGGGGATCGATGGCCTATACGCTGATCGGCGGCACGGCGGTCGGCACGGTGCTGATCCTGCTCTTCCTTCCCGCGCTCTATGCCGCGTGGTTCCGGATCAAGCCGGCTGCGGATGACGTCCATGAGCCATCCAACTCGACGCAGGAACTGGAAGTGCAACACCAACGGCTGCCGAACATGGCACTGTTGTCGGAGGAGATGGTTTAAGTTCTCGCCCGCTAGCCTTGCATGAACATACGAAGAGCCAACGTACGAAGTCGTGCCGACCTGCTCGCTTTCCGGCAGCCGTTTGGCTTCAACGAGACGCTGGGGCTCATCGCGCTATCGGGCATCGTAATGCGCAACACACCGCCGCCGATTTATCGCCGGCGGCCGCATGATGTGCTTAACGGTTGTTGCTCTGAACGGAGTCTTGGCGTGACGCAGCGAGGGAGAGAAATCACGCAACACGTCAGCTTCGGGTCAAGACCGGCCCAAAGAGCCATGTCCGCGTTTAGTCCGCATTCCTACCAACTGCGGAAATAGCGGCGCGCGCGGTTGCTGGCAGATCGCGGCTACGACGCGGACTGGATCAGGGCATTTGTCACCGAACGGCGCGCACGGGCGAACATCCCACCCAAGCGCAATCGCAAGGACCCAATCTGCTTCAGCCCTATCTCTACCGCGAACGCAACTTGGTCGAGCGGTTCTTTAACAAGATCAAGCAGTGCCGGCGTGTCGCGACCCGATATGACAAGCTCGCCGCCAACTATCTCGCCTTCGTCAAGCTCGCCTGCATCCGCCTATGGCTATACAGGCAAGTCGGCTTATTCTGCATGTAAGGTATGCGTCCGGAGAATCGGTAAGCAACACCCCTCATCCCGGTTACCACAGGTATTATCAAATTTGTAGGCGCGCTTGGCTTTCGGGCTCGGACGCCGAGGTCCACACTGTCCTCACTGGACTTGGGCGATTCACGCGACCTGACCGTGAAACACTACCCTTGCTGACGTTTGCGCTACTCTGCTCTGGCGTCTGCCGTCATCCCCTGTCGCAGCCGAGCCTCATGCCACATTTCGCATAGAGCTTACGCGCAAGGTCCAGGCGTTCGCCGCCAGTGACTAGCAGAAGGGGGCCTTCCCAGCCGGGCGGCGGGCCAAACTCTCGCCACGCCCAAGGCGGTTCGTCGTCGGGGCGCGTTTGCGGGAAGTACGTCAAGTACAAAAAACCGAGGCGCCGCCAAACATCCTCAGCGCGCTCCTGTTGCACATTTTGGTCGCGACTGACGCCGATCTCGTCGAGCTCGCGGAAAAAATCAATTCCGCAGTCCAAGACCCCGTGCCAAGCGATAAGCTCGCGCTCAGGCGAGAGCGCTGCCGGGACTTTTCGTCGTTTAGGCGGCATAGCTGACCCCCTTGTGGTGACTGCGCTGTCCCGGCACCGGCAAAGCGGTCTCGTGATCGAGATCGAGCGCTTTCAATAATCGGGCGAACGCGATCCGCCCATCGCGCATAACGGCCATACAGGGATGCGCCTTTCTGCCGCCGCGATCCGTGATGACTGTCAGCCCTTCGCGCGCGACGATCTCGCGGGCAGCTTCCACCTCGTCCAATGTCTCGGCGGCGAGCATTAGCAAGCGCTCGTGATGAGCCTCGAGGACGTACTGCTCATAGACGAGCTCAACCCAGTTTCGCGTCTCGGCTCTTAGATGTGAGAGGTCAATGTTTGGCTGTTTCATGCGATTTTTCTCCTAGGGAAGTCCGTGGATTTTTTGGTTTCGAGACGGGCCGGGGTGCGAAAACCTGCATGCACCGATCCCAGCGAACAGGTCTGCCAAGAAATCACTCGCCCCTCAGGGGGTGCGCTCGACGAGATCACCACTTGCTCTCCTCCCACTTCGCCGTGACGAACGGCCCATGGTTCGCTCCTCTGTGTGGTTGAGCGTGTGTGGTGTTAGCCACGTCGTCGGCTTCATCGTGTGCGCTGGTGCGAGCGTCGATCCGTGTGAACCTATCGAGCAGGGCTAACGCCTCCTCCTCTGTGGCGGAGGTCCTGATTATCAATCCGTCCGACGCACTATGCTGGCCTCGATCTCAGAACGAAGCTCCTCACGTATCCTAAGCCTGAGATGGATCGTGTCGGTCTTTTTGCGCATTGCCTATGATGCCTTCCTAGGCCGATGGCGCCGGCGCCGCGCGGGTGTATCCATCCGCTTATTGCGCCAGCGCAGCCGGCGAATCCTCGCTGCTAGAACGGACAACGGAAGGCGCGGCTTTCTCGCACGGCCTTGTCGCCAGTTACCCGCAGTTCTTCGACTATCTGTTGAAGCTGGTCCGTATTGCCTTCGCATAGCTCCCGCTCGATCAGCTTGAGCGCCTCTCGGCAATGTTCGGCCAGTTCCCGAAGCAAACACTCATATTTTGCTGCTATTGCTTGAACTATGAGCAGGCGAGCGCGCAGCACCCTCGTCGCCAGCTTGCAAGACTCTTCGTAGTCAGTCCTCGCGTCGTAGTTCACGCCGGCGCCTTCTCCTTCAGGGCGGCAACCTCGGCCTCTAGCTCCTCGACTCGCTCCTCCGCGCGCGCGGCGTCACACGCCAGGTCGTCCGCTTCCCGAATGATCGCGTCGGCTTCGGAATATGCGGCCTCGAAGGCTAGGACGATCCGTAGAGGCTCCCCGCGAAAGCGCGCCCAAGAGGCAAGCTCCGCCAGGAAGTCGCATAGATCGCCGTCATAGATCGGCATGGAGCGCGTCGAGGTAAGCTTCAAGGTCAAGCTGTTCAGTGTCATTGGTCGACTCCGTGGTGGTGGTGAATCTGTCCGGCTCGTCGCCCCAGGCATCGATTCCGGGGACACGCTCTCGCGCGAATAGCTCGGCAATGCGAGCCTCGAGTCCGACATACCTACGGACTCGCTGCATGAATTCAGGCGGCTTGCGACTGTGCTGTCGGCGGGGAGATAGAATCACCTCGTGAACGCCGGCGTCCGCGCGGACGGACCTCCCCCGCTTACCGAGCAGACAATATTCGGCGTTCTTTCGGGTGGTGAAGCCGGCGCCCATGAATAGGGAGGAGTCTGGATTCGTCTTGATCCACACGAATGCCATCGCGGTCGGCTTGAACCCCCAAGCCTGCATGATGGGGATATGGGCGCCGATCACTAACAGCGGACCGGGCACCCATAGGAACAGGGCGCAGTCATCGCCGGCGAGATCTTCGACCGGCAGAGCCGCGAGCGAGTTGAGATCCATGCACTGATAGTGCCGGCACGCATTCCGCCCAGGCTTCGCCAACCTGTTCGACCGGAAGCGCCAGGGCGGATCGGCCACGATGCAGTCATAGGGAGTGACGAGGCCGTCAAACATCCGGCGCCCCGTTATATTCGTATCTGACCTCTGACCCTTCGCCGGCGAGGATCATGCGGGCAGCTTCCGTCGCCCCGTACTTGCGCACCATCTTCGGCAAGCATTCGATCACCCATGCATCCTCGGCATCGTTGACGGCCTGCCGCACCACTGCCGGAAGGCGATCGAAGATCTCCATGCGGCGCTTTGCCCGATCGAGGTAGCCCGTCACAGCACCCTCCTTCGGCGATCAAGCTCGGGCGGAAGCTCCGGGTAGTCGTCCGCGCCCAGCCTTAGCGAGGCGTCTTTGAGGCTCTCGAAGGGGTCCGTATGTATCGAGGTGGCAGCTAGGGTGGAATCAGGGGAAACACCGAAACATTGGCCGTTTTCCGCCGTTTTTGCCGAAACATCGGCGTCGGTAATGTTTCGGCTTTTTTGGCCGTTTTCCGCCGTTGTTTCGGTGTTCCGGGTATTTTCACCTAGCTCGGCGTCGGGTATGTAGCGGAAGGCGCGGTCGAACCAGTCGAGCCTGTACCCTTTGAGCGTGACGGCATCGAATCGGACCTGCTTCGGTCTCACGCCGAATGGTTTGAGCAGGCCGGCAAGACCTAGCTGTGTGATCGGCTTGTCAGTGCGGGACATTTCCGCCCAAGGCCGGTCGAGCATGTTGGCCAATTCTTTGACAAGCTGCTCAGAAGAGATGCGATCCAGGCGAAGCCGCTGGAAGGCGCCTCGTATGTCTCGGAGCAATTCGACGCCAAGACTTCGCGTCATCGGCTCTACGGGCGAGCTTGATCGCGGCCGCACGCGCGGCGACTTCGGCGCCGCAGTGATCGGCGATCGCCAGCATTAAGCGCCAATTGGCAGCTAGGCGGTTGTGGAAGCCTTCGGGCTGTGGTGGCCTGAGCTTCCCGAGCCTATCGGCATGGTCGTGAGCGAATCTGGCAAGCCCGCTCCTAAGCTCGGCTAGGCCGGCATCGTCCGTGTGGTCAAAGTCGGCAACGCGATCCGAGGGAAGCTTGCGCTGCATCTCAATGACGATCGAGCGGCTAATCGTGGTGTCGGGAACGCGCAGCCCCTTAAGCCCGATCGCCTTCGGCCAGAATGTCTCAAAAAATTCCGGCTGATTTGTTTCGGAATTGCAGCGGGGAACGCCGGCGCCGCGAGTCCATCCCGAATTGATGACGGACCGAAGCTCGGGGTTAGTCCTAAAGCTATCGTCGGCTTCATCGACTACAAGAGTTGGGTGCCACGCCTCGATCATGCGGTAGAGAACGGCGGGGCTCGTATCGACAAAGATCATCCCCTTCGGCGTGAGCAGGGACACAAGCCCGAGCAGAGTTGTCTTTCCGCATTCGGCCTCGGGACTGCTCACAAGTAGAACCGGGGAATGAACAGCTGCACTGTGCATCCACGAAAAGACGATCCACAGCGCGACCGTCAGCGCTTGCTCGTCATCCATGACAACGTGCTTTTGAATTCGTCTCGTCAGTGCCTTGAGAAGCTCGTCGGCGTGCACCGGATCTAGGGAAGGCTCCACCTCCCAGTAGGAGCGCTCTACCGCGTGGCCCGCGCTTCGGCGTTCCTTAAGCTCCTCGTCGAGGAATTTGACGGGGATCTCCAGACGCTCGGCGACTGGCTTGCGGACAGCTGCATAGTCGATCGCCGATAGCTCGCCCAAGGCGTCGAGATCAGGCTTGCCGCCGTCCTTGGTGCAATACTTATCGGCTAAGGAGGCGTTGGCGTCCTTTCGCCGTTGTAGCTCGGGGGAAATGACCTTCTTTTCCGTCATGCCCGCCTCCGCTTGTGAGCTTCGACGGCGCGCTTGAAGGCGGCGACCTCGTCCGATAGCTCGTCGAGGTCAACGAGTCCGATCTTGGTGAGCGCCAGCAAGGCCAGCACCAAGTCGATCAAGTCCGAGGCCGAGTCCAGCCGCGCGCGGGCGGCGTTGTGTTGGGCTAGTAATTCTTGCTTCGAGCGGGGTAGCGCAGTATCAGAGGGGATCGACCCGTCCTCATTTACTGCGCTTGCGCCGCCCGGATTTGTCCGGGCGGTTTGCATTTAGTCCCCCTGCTCGATTATGCGCTGCCGCGCCTCAATAGCCCTGCGCTTTGAGAAGCGCGTGATCCCCGGCGACGGGTGACACGGGCCGGGATACCTTCCCGCCCGGATGCCCCGATAAAGCGTCGCACGATGTATTGGCTTTGCGTCGCCGCCGTAAATGCGGCACGTTTGCTCGATGGTGAGAAGCTCGTCGTCGCTTGGCATGGAACCTCGCTGCAAGTTGATGCTGCAAGGTCTCCCGTCCGCGTTGGCATTGCAGAGCGTGAGTGCCAACTATTTTTTGACGATGCGCTTTCTTATCGTATCGATGTTGCCGCCGCTTTCTTTGCCGATGTGGCGGGCGACCTCAGTCCGCGACCATGCCGGATTCCTCGCCCATATCGAATCGGCTCTAGCTTGCAGCAATACGCCCTGGCGCTTGACTTCCCAGATGCGAGCCCTAGCCCGCGCCCTGGCCCACGCCCTGGACCCGTCAAGTCTGTGGGCAATGAGGTCAAGAAGCTCCCGCAGTATGGGGGCCTCCTCCTCGCCATCGTGGTAGGCGTAGATAAAAAATAGGACGTCGACGATCTTTTCATTGGGCGGGAGCTTGCCGGTCGCCTTCCACTCGGCGACCATCTGCATATCTATATCGCCGGCGTTCCTCTTCATGGCCGGCGCCCGAGCTTAACGACCTTCGCGGCGCCGGCGATAATGCCGGCGAGCCGGTCTCCCCATAGCGTCAGCGCCTCGCGCTTTTCTTTCTCGTAGCCATAGGTGGCATAAACGCCAAGCGTAACGCCGGCCCGCGTGACACCTCACATGATTCAGCACATGGGCGATCACGATAGGCGTGATTCCAAGCTCCCCCATGTTCGTTGCGAGAGTCCGGCGAAGATCATGGGCGCTCCACTGATCGAGGCCGAAGCGATCCTGCGCGAGGCGGATGGTATGCGCGACCGCGTGGCTCGATAGCTTCTTGGGTTCCTCCGCGAGTGCCTTGGCCATCTCGAAGGCCGCGTCAGTCAAGGGGACCGTGTTCGGCTCCCCGTTCTTTGATCTCGACGCCGGCACGGTCCACGTCCGCTTCTTGGCGCCGATCTCGTCCGGCTGGATTCCAGCGACCTCGCCAACTCGTTGCCCGGTCAACAAGCAAAGCCGGATGATATTCGCGACCGTCTTCGATCTCGGTAGAGCCTTGGGCAGTCCGTTCCATAGCTTCGCGATCTCGGCAGGCTTTAGGACTTCGGGTCCGTGGCGGGCGGGCCGCCGGCTTCCGCATGCCTTCGAGAGGGTTAAAATCCAGATGACCCTCGGCGGCCCCCCATCGGACCATCGCGCGTACGTCTTCGAGAACTCTCGCCGCTTCCACTTGCTTGCCCCTTGCGATGATCGGGGCCATGACGCGGTGCAGATCGCGCTTGTGGAGATCGGCTAGGGCGACGCCGCCGATGACCGGCAAGCAATTCTTTGTCAGCCGCCGCTCGACGGCCTTCGCACTCCTAAGCTCGGGCCGCACCTTCTTCGCAAGGTACTCAGCCGCCAAATCTCGCACCGTAGTGGCGGTGCCGTGGCGCGGGTCCTCGCCGGCGTCGGCCTTCGTCATGGCCTCTCTTGCAAGCGCGCGGGCTCGTGCGAGGGTTAGGCGCGGATAGCGTCCAAGGGTGAGCCTGGCGCGGCTGGCCCGGTCGCCATAGACGAGCGCGAACGTCTTGACCCCATGAGGAGTAATCCGAAGACATAGCCCCTTCGTCAGACTGTCGAAAAACTCCACGCGGGCCTTGCTAGGCGCGGTGCGGGCGCAAAAGCGGTCGGTCAATTCCACTGTCGGCAAGGCTTCCCCCCGGGGGTCTATCCGTGAGTACACAAGCCAGCGCTTAGGTGCAACGTGATGCGAGAACAGGCGACGTTGTGCCCAGGGTTTTCAACGGTTTCTTGTCGCTGTCTGTCGCGACGTTTCGCAAGGGATCGCGAAAATACTCTCTGTTAACCGCTGGGTCGCTGGTTCGAATCCGGCCCGGGGAGCCAACTTCCTTCCGCCATCTAGATGAAAAAATCCCAGGCGCGGTAGCGACGCTTAGCGTGCTTGCGGCGATCGCGCGTGCTGGATTGTTGCATCGAGTGGACCGCTTCGATGCCTGATAGCGAGCCTTGAGGCCGGATTGTTGTTTGTACCGGCGGCGGTTTCCACGCTACCCGTGATGACGCGTTGGATGATGCTATCGCTCTGCCTTGCGGGAGGCGCCTCCGTGGCGTTTACGGCGCGCCCCTAGGATGGCGTGGTTCGCTAAGATTGAACGCTGACGCTGCCTGCAGCAATTCCCTCGAGAGGACCGGCTTGGGATGCATGACCTCTCCATGCGCTTCGGCATGTCACGATAAATGCCATTGGTGATCTGGCCGGAGAGCTCTCGGCTCTTCCTTAGAGCTTTCTCTGTAAGAGCTTTGTCTGCAGGCGACTGCGCTTGAGCGGCGGCCTTCTCCAATAGCGAGTCCAGCGCATGTTTCTTGAGCAGCGCGCCATAGATGTCGCCGACAAATAACTCCAAGTCTTTATCGAAGAGGAACCGCATGTCCGACATCGCCTGAGCGAATCGGCCGGTATCGTTTTGAGAAACTGCGCCGCTAGCCTGTACGGGCGCCACGGCAGTTCGTCGTAGGCGGCAAGCCGCCGCTTGAAAAGATCCAGTTCTGTCAGCCATTGCCTGTAGGCGACGTTCATCCACTCTTTAAAGGCGACATAGACGAACAAAAAAGAGACGGTCAGAATCAAAACTAGAAGTTCCATGCTTAGCCCAAAAGAGAAAAGCGCCGACAAGGGGCCGGGGCTTCTCAGGTTCCTGGCGAGTGAGATCGATTGCCCCCAAAGTTGAATACTCGCCAAGCCTGAGTGCTGGGGCATTGGGTGTACTCCTAACGATCCCTCCCCTGATTGTGACACGCAAAAAGTTCGATACGTGTTCAAGAAGGGGAGCCAACTTCCTTCCGCCACCAGTACAATTGACGCGCTTCGCCCCCGGCAAATACTGCGAGCGGTGCAAGGGTGCTTCACGCGCCGATGACGGTTGTGAGTTATCTCGCCACGGCCGCAGTGGTCCTCGCCGTGATTTGGGCTGTCGTCAGGCTGGCGCGGATCTCCGTGCGCAGCCCCGCGCTTGCCGCGGTCGCGGTCGTCGCCGTCTTCGCCTTGATCGCCATCACGCCGCTTTGCGGAACCATGTTCAATTGCGGATGCGCCTGGCCGTGGGACGGGCTCTATCATCACTGCAATGTCTTCAACGCCGACGCCAAGCTGAAATGCCATTGGTGTGACAGCCGGGCGGCCGGTGCGCTCTCAATGATCGCCGTGTTTGCCGCCAGCGGTCTTGTGACCTATCGCATCTCCGCCACGTCGGAGAGAGCAAGCGCCAATGCCGCTTCACCGTCGGCGTGCTCGCGGGCGCGCTGACCTTTCATCTCGTCTCGCTTGCGAGCGCTGCCCTGGCAGCCTTGGCGACAGGGTATCCCGTGCCCTTCACCGCGTAGCGGCGAAGGCAATCGACTCCAACTGCACTATTTGTTGAAGCGGCGCCGCGCGCCTGCCTTGTGGCAAAACTCACATCGGCAACATCGCGGCAGCACTAGTCTCCCAGTACTGGCTCACAACTGGGCCAGGGTCTTCCCTTCTTCCCCCGTCAAACCCTGATGCTCCCCCCCGGGCATCAGGGTTTTTTATTTCGGCCGGCGCCGATTGATTATGACAAGACCGTGTCGTACCCAAAACGAGGCGTACGCATTCAGAACGCACGCGAGCTGCCCCGGTCCGGAGGGGACCGGCCGGGCAGCCTTTTCAGAAACGAGACGTGGGAGCGCGTCCGAGCATGGGAAAAAACAAGACCAAGACGGCAATCTACCATCCGCCAAAATCGGGGATGCCGTATCTGGTCGTCACCGTCTCGCCGGAAGGCGTGATCGCGACGGCCGTCAATTCAAAGGATGAGGCGAGGATTCTCGCGTCGAAGAAAACGATGAAGGTCCAGGTCGACGACACGACCGGCGAGAAATCCTGAGACGCTTCGCGTCAGCATTCCGCCGGCCGCCGCTCACACTGCATCGACCTGATCCAGGCGATGATTTTCCAGATTTCATCGTCGGTCTTGAATATCTCGCCGAAGGGCGGCATCGGCCCGACCACATTCTCGGAGCCCTTGCGGACGAAGCCTTCTTTCCGAAACGCATCGCCGGGGCTGAGGCTGCCGGTGCCGAGCGCGATCACCCGGAACAGCGTGTCATCGTCCTTGCCGTAAATCCAAATCTCGTTGGTGAGAGGCGCCGCCATGCCCCCGCCGCCGCCTCCGCCATGACAGCTGCCACAGTCATGCGACAGGAATATCTTGTGACCTTCCTCGGCGACGCCGGCAAAGTCGGGGTAAGGGCTTTTCAGTTCGCCTCTCGGGGCGCTCGTCGCGTGCTGCAACGGCGTCACGGCCGCGTCGGCGAAGGTTTGACCGGCCCCAGCCGCTGCGGTGAGCAGCAGACCGATGAGAATTTGTTTGGTGATGCTGTGCATGGCGCTTTGTCCGATATGGCGGCTGACCCTGTGCATTGCCGGTTCGGCCGCGGTTTCAAAAGGCGCCCCTCAGGCCTCAACCTGAGGGGACTTTTTCCATGGCAGTGACATGGGCAATGTCCCGTTTGAACGCGGGTCTATTCAGCGGCCCCGGCAGTGATCGTCTTGCCGGTGTCGACGAGCGCGAGCCTTTCGGCATAGTCGCCGCATTGCAGATTTATCGACTTGTTGCCGTCGCTGTCGATGTGAACCATCTGGCGAGGGTTCAAGCTGACCCGCATGCGTGCCGCCGAATTACCGCTGGCGTCGCTGCTGTCCCACACCACGACATTGACGGCGCAGTGGCCCTGACCGGGCACGTAGAACGCGATGACGCGCTTGTCGCCCACCGTCGTGAGTATGGGCTCGTTAGGCCCGACTGGCCCGAGGTTCTGGGCAAAGTCGCCGGCGCGTGCAGGGAGACTAGCGGCGGTGAGAGTGATGAATGCACTCACCGCGGCGAGCCCCAAGAGCCGGCTTCGAGTGAGAGTGTGCATCGTAGATCTCCTTCCAGGCACAGACCCAAGGCGATCTTGGGCCGAAGGAGAGTCTCGCTCATCCCGGCAAAAAACGCTGTGGCTTTTGCCACAAGACAAGGTGTGGCTATTGTCACAACTGACTTGTCTTACCGCGCTATGCCGATCATGGGCTGAACAGGGCAGAGTATTATGACGAGACGTCCGGCTCTGTTTCGTCTGGCCTCTGGGCGGCGCCTTGGATATACCATAGGCGCGTCTTCTCCACTTGGGGTTGCTTAACGGGATATCCTGGCCATGGAGCGTCGGCTTGCTGCGATTCTCGCCGCCGATGTGGAGGGATATAGCCACCATACGGAGGTTGACGAAGAAGCCTCCACAGCGACTTTGCGCATGTACCGAGCCGTGGTCGAGGAGTCGATCTCAGCCCACCGCGGTCACATCTTCAGCAGCGCAGGCGACGGTGTGGTCGCCGAGTTTCCGAGCATCGTCGAGGCTATTCGCTGCGCCGTCGAGATCCAGAACGAGATTGCCGAACGCAACTCATCGGTCCCCGAGAAATCACAGATGCAGTTCCGCATCGGCGTGAACCTGGGGGACGTAATTGCCGAGGACAATAACCTTTACGGCACAGGCGTGAACGTTGCCGTTCGTCTCGAACAGTTGGCCGAGCCCGGCGGAATTTGCATCTCGCAAACCGTCTACGATCAGGTTCGCAAAATCATCGAGATTCCGTTCCAGGATATCGGTGAGCGCCGTCTGAAGAATATTACCGAGCCGATACGGGTTTATCGCATCCTTCCCGCGCCTCCGCCATGGTTCCGCCGGGTGTTTTCGCGCAGAGGCGCTCTCCGTGGCACCGGCGTTGCCGCCAGCATTCTCGTTCTGCTTTTGGGTGGCGGCGGGAGCGTTCTACCTGCGTCAGCCGGCGGCGTTGTGGACCGAACTCCTCGGCGGTGGAGGCAAGCTCTCCGAACACGCGGCCATTGCCGTTCTGCCCTTCGACGACATGAGCCCTACGCACGACCAGCAATATCTTGCCGATGGAATTACCGAGGAGCTGACCACGGGATTGGCCAAGTTTCCAGAACTCGTGGTCGTCTCTCGCAATGCCACCCTCACCTACAAGGGCAAACCCACCGACAGCCGACAGGTGGCAAAGGATCTCAACGTTCGTTATGTCGTCGAGGGCAGCGTACAGCGTGCCGATCAGAACGTGCGCGTGACCGCGCAGTTGATCGATGCAAGTACGGGAAGCCAGCTCTGGGCCGACCGCTATGACCGGGAGCTGAACAGCATTTTCGCGATTCGTGACGGCATCACGGAGTCCATCGCCGGAGTGCTCGGGGGGTTGAGCGGCAAATTGGCTCAAGCCGAGGGCGAACGCGTGTCCGGAAAGGACCCGAATAGCTTCACCGCCTACGACTACCTTATGAGAGGCTGGTACGAGTTTTATAAATTCACCCGCGAAAGCAATGCAGCCGCGCGCGATCTCTTTGAGCAGGCGAGGAAAATCGACCCGAACTATGCCCGCGCCTACGCTGGCCTCGCCTTCACCTATTCATCCGATTACGACTTCGAGTGGACGGACGATTTCGACAAGACCCTGAAGCTCACGCTTGAGAACGCCAGCACGGCGGTGCGCCTCGATCCCAATGACTATCAAGCCCAATGGGCACTTGGTTGGGCATATCTCTACAATCGGCAACACGAGAACGCGATGGCCCATTACTTGCGCGCTCGGGAACTGAACCCGAACGACGCCGAGCTTCTCGCGGAAATGGGTAATCTCCTCATCTACATGGGCCAGCCGAAACAGGCCGTCAGCCAAGTGAAGGAGGCAATTCGGCTCAATCCGTTCCACGACAACTGGTATGTTGAGTATATGGGATGGGCCTATGAAGAAGCCGGCATGCCCAAGGAGGCCATAGCGATTCTCGAACAAGCGATCGATCTTCAAAATCCCGATGAGGAAGAGATCTGGTATTTGCCTACTCTGGCGGCCGCCTACGCCAACCCCGCGGTTGGGCGGATGGACGACGCGCGCAAGATCGTCAAGACGATCTTGTCGCGTGAGCCAGAGTTCTCGATTTCAAAAAAGGTGTCTCGGTATCCGTATAGAACGAAGGAGCTGACCGACAGATATGTGAATGCGCTGCGCCGAGCTGGGCTGCCGGAGTGACGCAAGAGGCGGTCGACGGCGGAGCGGGCGCCATGAGGCACTTCGCATGGAATGATTGAGCTACCCACTGGTTGGAACGTGTAGGTCAGCATGATCTGAATATTGTGGGGGACGTCATGGACCAAGCCGATGGTGCAAGCAGGGGGCGAGACCCCTGGGCTCAACCGGGAAAAGAGGCGCGAGCGGGTCAACTCCAAGACGTCGAGTTGGGTCGCCAAATCAATTCAGAGCCCCTGCCCTCATTGCCGACCGGCGCCAGATTGAGGCAGCTGAATTTCCCCGTCTTGCTGATGAACTTGCCGCTATCGCTGTCGGCGCAAGTCCCGAACAACGCGTACATGGAAGAGATGAGCCCGGACGAGCGGGAGATCGGTCTCGATCGCGCGATTGTGCAGTTCCTATCGCTTTACAATCACGTCGCCCAGCGCGCTGTAGTTTATTTGCTGCCCAGCACCCCAGGACTTCAGGACCAACCCTACGTATCGAACCTCGGACTGGTGTTGCCTCATTGCGAGCAGGACACCGTCATCATTTCGCGGTTCCGATCCACGCCGCGCATTGGAGAGGAGAGGATTGGCGCCGAGTTCTTCAAGTTGATGAACTTCGCCATAGAGAATCCTCCTGAGACGTTCGGGGATGAGCCCGTCTATTTCGAGGGCGAGGCGGATCTCAAGCACATTAGAGGAAACCTTTATGTCGGCGCCCATGGACTACGTACCTCACGCAACGCCCTGACCTGGGCCGCCGAGCGCTTCGAGATGGAAATAGTCCCCTTTCGCATTATGGATCGATATCTCTATCACCTCGACTGTTGCTTCCTTCGCCTCACTGAAGAGGCAGTGCTGCTGTGCACCTCGGTTGCCGACCCGGTCTGCGTGCGAGTGCTCGAGCAACATTGCGAGATCATCGACGTCTCCCTGGAGCACGCCCGCGCGGGAATGACGAGCTGCCTTCTGCTGCCGGGAGAGGTTTTGTGCGAGTCCGATATCGCACTCGGCAAAGAGAGCCATTCCTATGCAGCGGAGAGAACCAAGATCGAGCGCCTCGAGACCATTTGCTCGCGGTTCGGTCGCACCTTGCGCGTCTTCTGCATGCCCGAATTCTACAAGTCGGGCGCACAACTGTCCTGCCTGATCATGCACATCAGGCAGCTAACTGATGGTACGGACGTGGCCGGAATGTCGCGACACGATAGAGGCCCGACGAAGCTTAGCGGCGTGAAGTGAAAGGCGCCGCCGCCCTCGGCGAACCCCGGCAACCGGGTCGAGGCAGTTCCTTCCAGATTTGGATATCACCTTTGACAGGTGGCAGTTAGGAGGCGCCCCGTGAACAAGAAACTCCGGATGGAATTTTTCGAAGCTCTCGCCTCCCAATTCATTTGCTGCAAGCGCATGCTCGTTTCGAACCGGTCATTGGCTCGGGCCATGCGCGCGGTCAAGGATCGGAATTCGTTCGACAAGATCCATGTGCACGAGGAAATGCTCGCGGATTCGGTGCGAATGAACGCCTACCAAGCGGCGATTGAGCGTTACGTGAATTCGCATCATCATGTCGTGGACATCGGCACCGGTACCGGCGTTCTGGCATTCTTCGCCGCAGCCAAGAACCCCCGCAAGATATACGCGCTCGATCATTCGAAGAAGATGGTGAAATATGCCAAGTCCGCCGCGAAGGCCAATGGCATTGCCAACGTGACCTTCGTCGCATCGTCCAGCTATAAGTTTCGCACGGCAGAACCGATCGATGTGCTCATCCAAGAGCAAATGGGGTACGCACTTTTCGAGGAGGGAATGCTGGAAAGCATTCTCGACGTGCGCGACCGCTGCCTAAAGCCTGGCGGGCGCATTCTTCCCGCGAAGTTCGAGTTTTATCTCGAGCCGGTTCAGTTGCTGGAACAAGAGCGAATTCCCATGATTCAGGAGTTGCAACTTCGCGGCTTGACGTTTCCGCGAAGGGCGATCGGGCCAAGGAGCGGCTACTACTTCCGACACATCGATCGCAGAGACGTCGACTTTCTGCTCTGCGGCCCTAAGCCGGTGTTCACCTTCGACCTCGCAACGTTGACGCTCGACCAAATTCCGAAGCGATTCTCCGTGCGCAAGCCGATCACCCGATCCGGCCAGGCCGACGGTATCTGCATGTATTTCAAAGCCATCTTCGATGACGACATCTCGCTGTCGACGGGTCCCGAGGCAACCAAGACGCACTGGCGGATGCTTCTGTACCGAACACCTGCGCAAGTCTATCGCGCCGGCGACATTTTTGAGATGCAGGTCGAGGCTCCCGATCTTTCGGAGCATCGTGCCTGGTCATGGCAGATCGCCCTGCCAAAGAGCGGCGGCCTTGGCGATGAACCCGACGTCGTGCGCTGCAACCAAGAACGGGTATCGATTTGATGACCCACATTCCCCGCACGTCGCGCGTGGCTTGTCCCGCCGGGACCACGATGGAAGGCTGGGAGGACTACATCGACTTCGTTGAGCGCCCGCACGAGAAGTTCGGCGGTTTGCCTGTCTGCCCATTTGCGAAGCAGGCGAGGCTAAAGGGAGAATATCAGTTTCAAGTGCTTGAGCTGACGACCGATGCTGTGCTCGCCCTGGCTCCGTTGTTCGATGACACCAAGCTTCATCTGATCATCTGCGTCGATCCGCGCGTGGATGGGATTACCGCGACAGAGGCGAGAGAGCTGGTGGCGAAACTGAACGCGACGTTGTTGGACATGAACCTGATGGTGACCTCGACGCATCCAGACGACGACTTCAACATCGAGGGGCTGTGTACACGGCGCACGCCGCACCCTGCCATCTCGCTAATGCGGTTCGATGTCGGCGACCGGGCCTACAAGAGCCTGCTCAAGTCTCATTACTACGACAAGTGGACCGAGCGTGATTTCATCGTCGGCTTCCCGGGCCTGGAGCATCTTCCATGACCGGGACGAGGATCGAAGTGGCGCCACGGCTACCGCACGCCAGCAATCGCAACAAAGCGGGCCGCAGAGTTCAAAGCCGTTGAAGATGACGGTGATAAGCGCTTCCAATCCGAGCAAAATCGGTCGTTGAGGTGCCAACATGCCACAGTCTGAAGGCAACCCGACGAGACGGAGTTTTTTGGTCGCTGATCAAAACGGAATTGTGCTGTAGTTGGGGGCTGGGTCGGTCGTAAGTAGTGGAATTCTGGGATGGGCGCGGGGAAGATCTTTGCTCGCGTGATGAGGTCGGCCATTTGGGGGACGGCGCTCTTGGCGGCGGCCGCGCTCCCGGCTTACGCCGAAAGCGATATCACGCTCAGCGGTAACGCCGTTCTGACGACGCAGTACGTCTACCGCGGCCTTACGAACTCGGCGGAAAAGCCGGCCGTGCAGCCCGAGTTCGATCTCACCTACAAGGAGATTTTCTACGCCGGCATTTGGGGCTCCAACGTGAATTATGGCGCCGGTCCGAATGGGCAGAACCTCGCCGACGTCGAAATCGATTATTACGCAGGTATCACGCCGACCTTAGGCAAGTTGAAGTTCGATATCGCCGCCTATTACGACACCTATCCTGGCGCTTTCGATCCTGGCGGCGAGTACGACTACGTCGAGATCTGGACGGGAGTCTCCCGCAACTTCCTAAACGACAAGCTGGAACTCAAACTCGAAAACTACTGGTCGCCAGAATATTTCGGCGAGACGGGCAACAACGACGTGCTCGAATTCAGTTACGAGTGGACCCTCAACAAGGTCTGGTGTTTCACGCCGAAACTCGGCGGCAATGTCGGCCACCAATGGGGCGACCTGAGCCAGGGCGGCTACGATTACACCTATTGGAGTGTCGCCTTGACGCTCGGCTTCAACGAGAAGCCGCCGCTCGAGCTCGAGATTCGCTACTGGGATTCTGCCGATCTAAGCGGTTTCACTTGCTCGCCCGGCGTGAACGCATGCCACAATCTTGTTGTGGGGTCTCTCAAGGCGTCATTCTAGATCTCGTTCAAGAGCGCGAGCGCTCTGGGCCGGCGAGCGGCGTCCCTCTGTCGGCCAAATGTCCTATTCGCCGGTCAGCTCGTGCAGCATGACCGCCAGCCGATTGAGATCCAGCACAATGAGCGTGCCTTTTTTGCGCTCGATGATGCCGATCCGCGCAAGGCGATTGAGCTCGCGCGTCACCGCCTCGCGATGGGTGCTGACGCGGCTTGCGATCTCGGCATGGGTGGGCGCCGGGTGGAGGCGCGCCGCGTTGCCTTCGCGCTGGGCGATGCTCGCAAGGCGCAACAGTTCCGCCTGGATACGATTGTTCACGGCAAGGGTGCTGAACTCGTACACGCGCTTCGTCAGGGACCGCACATTCCGCACCAATCCCTTCAGCACAGCATCCGCCACGGCTGGCTCGGTCTTCAACAGCTTGCGGAATTCCTTGGCGGACATGGAAGCGATCAGGCAGCTCGACCGCGCTTCCACGCTGGCGGAACGGGGCTCGCCGTCGATTGCCGCGTATTCGCCGAATATGTCGCCGGCTCCCAGACTGCGAAAGCTGACCGCTTGACCGGCGACCGAATAGATCGTCACCGAGACCTCTCCGCTCGCCACGAAAAACACGTCATCGGAAGAGTTGAGATAGTCGACGATCGGCTCGCCGGCCTCATACCGTCGCCATGCGCAGCGCCGATGAATCGCCTGCAGAGCCTTGGGCGCGAGGCCCGTAAATATGGTGACTCCCGCAAGCGTGTAGGGGAGTACCGCGATCTCGGATCGCTCCATCGGCCGCTGCCTGGGACGCCAGCCGCGCGCAACGGACGCGGGTCTGGTGTCTTCCTTCATACGCGTAGCCAGAATGTACGTCATAGCGAACATCCTTCGATTGACTTGGTCAAGCTCCCTTCCGGGCTTATTTCCTACAGAATCCGCCCCAAGGTTGCGACTGAGCATCATAGGTAGGGCGCCCCTCGGGAAGGCGCTGTGAGTTTTGTCACACGGGCATAATTGAAGGCGCACGGGGTTGGGGGCGGCTTCCTCCGGGCCATTCCTCTGCCGCAAAAGCGCCGTTCAGCTTTGCTCCCTTGCCGGCCTCATCAGAGGCCAACTCAAATCGAGGGACAAATATGACAAAGTATGTGGTTGCAGCGGTCTTGGTCGTGGCCTTCGCTTCGCCGGCTTTCGCCGAGCAATTCTGGGTCGCTTACGACGGCAAGCGATGTGAGATGTTCAGCCATAAGCCCAAGGACAGCTTGAACATCCTCGGCACATTCAATTCGAAGCATGACGCCGAGAAGGCCATGGATAAGATGAAGCAGTGCGGCAAGAGTTGAGCGGCAGAACCTCCATTACCCCAACTTAAAGGGGATCATTGCCGGCGGCCGGTTGCCGCAAAACTGCCGCCGAGCTTTGATCCCCTGTTGCCGCGGCCTGTTGGAGGACGTGGAGACGTAAGGTGAGGCGCACCCTTTTCGCCGTCGTCTTGGCCCTGGTCGCCGCCCTGCCGGCGCGCGCCGATTTTCGCATTCTGTCGAGCCCCGGTGGTTATGTCGGCGACTATCTTCAGGTCTTTGCGCGCATGAAGCAGTCCGGCGAGCGGGTGGTCATCGATGGGCCGTGCCTATCGGCCTGCACGCTCGTGCTGAGCACGATCCCGAGCAATCGCATCTGCGTCACACGCAGGGCAGTCCTCGGCTTCCACGCGCCCCGATTGGTCGACCGCCAGACGGGCCGCTCGTCACGGTCGTCGGAGGCAACCCGCCTCGTGATCGCATCCTATCCCGCGGGCGTGCGCGCCTGGATCAAGCGGCGGGGTGGGCTGACGCAGAGGCTTATTCTTCTGCGCGGCAGGGAACTCACAGCCTTGTACCATCGCTGCTAGGCGTTCCGTCCGTACCGCAGCATCGTCGGAGCCAGGCCGCGCAAACGGGGGTGGCTCGCTCCAGTCACCTGAAGCGTTCGCAGCAGATCGGTCCGAAACCCTCCGTCTCCCCTATTCGGGGATCACCTGCATCGTGGCGGTGCCAGGCACCATCGGCATGTCTCCCGGAGCCGGTGCGGGTTTTGCCGCCTGAGCCGGTGCCGGCGCCGCCTTGGCCTGTGCCGGCATTGGTGCCGCAGCAGGAGGTGGCGCCGCTTTGGCCTGTGCCGGCATTGGCGCCGGTGCAGGCGGTTGTGCCGCCTTGGCTTGGGCCGGCATTGGTGCTGGTGGCGCTGCCGTAGCTTGCGCCGGAGCCGGAGCCGCTTTCGGTTTCGCCGGTGCTGGCGCTGCCTTCGCCGTCGCTTCAGGCTTCTTCGGTGTCAGTTTTTCCGGCGTCCCTGCCGGGCCGGGCGCCGCCGACCAACCTTGCGTTCCAGTTGCCGTCGAGCCAGGAGGTGGTGCTTGCCCGGGCGGCATGGGCGGCAACACGCTCTGCGATTCCGTCGGCGGGGCGCCCCCATAGCCATAGCCATACCCCTGATAGTCGGCGCAAGGCTTCCAGGACCAACACACCGCGTTCGCCGGAACCGACAGAAACGTCAATGCGGACACTGCTAAGGGGACAGTTAGCAGAAGAGATTTCGTTGTCATCGAACCCCTCCCCTTTACCCTCGGTTTCGCGAGCACGCGCAAGCGACCATTCTTCCGATGGTGTTCACTTGCTCCGCTAGGAGCGGATGCGGCTTCGAAACTTACCGGGACAAACCCCAAATGAAGCTGCCGGAAACCGGTCTAGGTCTCCTCGCACCCCCGCGTGCAGATCAATCATAGCTCAATTTTTGGGCGTGGCATCATATGGATTTTGTCAAGCTTTTGAGGCAGATGGGTCGAGCGCTGCCACAATTTCGCGGGCGAAATCGGTGAGCGAAGGGTCCCGCGCCCCCATGACCAAAACCAGGTCGCCGGCCCGGGCCTCCTCGGCAATGCGCGCGGCGAGCCACGCGCGAGAAGGCGCGAACTCGGCCACGGCGCCGTTATCGGCAATCTCCTGCACGATGTCTGCGGCGGAAAAGTCGCGCCTGGCGGTGCCGCCGGCATAAAACACTTCGAGCATCCACAGATGATCGTCGGGCCGGAGCTCGCGGGTGAAGGTGTCGACGAAGTCCCGGCGCAGGAAGCGCGTCGGCCCATAGCCGTGCGGCTGGTATATGGCGAGCACACGGGAGGCGTCGAGCTTTGCTGTGGCGAGGGCCGCGGTGATCTTGTCGGCGTTGTGGGCGAAGTCGTCGATCACGGTCACGCCCCGGGTGGCGCCCACGGTCTGAAAGCGCCGCCCCACCCCTTGGAAGCTCGCGAGCGGACCGACCATGTCGGCAAGCGGCACGTCCAGCACGCGGCAGGCTGCGATGCACGCGAGCGCGTTCAAGACGTTGTGTCGGCCTGGCACCGGCAGCGCGAAGCGAACGCCGTCGACGTCGAAGCGGCTGCCTGACGGCGAAAGCTCGACGTTCTCCCCGCGGATGTCGGCACGCGGTCCGAACCCGAAGCGGACGCCGCCGCCGGCGAGGGAATTGAGATTTTCGTCCTCTCCCACGACCAGCGCCTCGCGGGATCGGGCGCGCAGCACGGCGAACATCGCCGCCACCTCCTCCATTTCCTTGTGGTCGCGCTGAAGATTGAGGATGATGCCGACGGCCGGCGCATAGCGCACTAGCGACCCGTCGCTCTCGTCGGCCTCAACGACAAGAAGTTCAGAGCCGCCGGCGAACGCGTTGCCGGGCAGGCCGCGCGCCTGCAGCAGGCGCAAATCTCCGCCGGTGATGACCGAGGGGTCACGGCCGGCGCCTTCCAGGGCCTCGAAGATCATGGCAGTGACCGTGGACTTGCCGCTTGTGCCGCTCACAGCGACAGTACGGTGGGACGCCACGAAATAAGCGAGCAGCTGGGAGCGATGGACGATGGGAATATCTTTGGCGCGCGCGGCGGCAAAGTCGGGAACTTGCTCCTCGACCGCAGTCGAGACGACGAGCGCCGCGCAATCGTGGGTGACACCGCGTCCGTCCTGAGGCATGATTTCGATGCCGAGGCGCGCCAGCTGCTCGCGGAACCCGGCGCGCTCGCCGTGGTCGAAGGCACGATCACTGCCGCTGACCCGGCCGCCACTCATCACCTGAAATTGTGCAAGCGCGCTCATGCCGGAGCCCCCGAGCCCCGCGTAATGGAATCGTCCGGGCCCCTTCGGATCGGGAATGGCGACAGCCTCGGGCTCGGCGATCAGCACGTAGTCTCCTTCACGCATGTCGGCAAACAGACGGCGGACGTCGGCGTTGGAAAAGCGCACGCAGCCATGCGAGACGGGACGGCCGAGCAGCCGCTCGTGATTGGTGCCGTGGAGATAGATGTAGCGCTCAAGCGAACCGTGTCCGGGACCAAGGTTCACGCCCTCCTCGAGCCCATCGAGGGTGAGAATACGGGTGAGGATGAGATCGTCGTCGCACGCCTCGCCGCGCCAGATCTCGCCGGTCGGCTCGCGGGAGACGAACACCGAGCCTGGCTCTGCGCCCTCGCCGATCCGCCGGAGTACCCGGTGCCAGCCGGGGGGTGTGCGATAGGACCCTTCCGCTCCGCCAATTCCGGCGCGCGCGGTCGACACCGGCCATGCAGATTTGGCCTCCTCTTCCTCAAGCCAGACGGCGCGCTGCCGCTCGACATCGATCACCAGCAGGCGGGAGGGAAACTCAGATGGCGCGCCGCGGCGCGCCAGCGCGGCACGGCCAAGCTCAACGGCGCGCGCGGCCAAGATGGGGTCAAGCTGGCTCACGGCGCGCACTCTGCCACAGGACGGGCAGAAGCAGAGGACGAATTTCCCCCGCCTTTGGGCGCCCTAGCCGATCGAAAAGAGGCGTTGTCTAGTGGGAGCGGAAGGTCGGACTTGAATAGAGCAAGGGCGGCAGATCCGCGGAGGCCGGAGACTGCGGAATGTAGACCCCGCTCGACTGGGCGCTGTCGCTGTCGACCCCGTAGGCCTGGAGACCGGGCAGAACCGGCGCCTCATCCGGATCGGCAAACTGCGCCGTGCCGTTGGAATTTTGGGGACCGGCGCTATTCGCATCGAAAGCAAGCGCCGCGCCCGGCACCAGCAATGCAGCGATCACAGTCAAGATCAGTGTTGGTCGCATGGCCCGTCTTCCCCCCATCGACTAGAGGACAGAAGTTTAGCCTTCGCGCCGAATTGCGTCCCATGACGAATGGACGCATCTTCGCAGGCCTTAGGCCGGAATGAATTTCAGCGAAATGCCGTTGATGCAGTAGCGCAAGCCGGTCGGCGGCGGACCGTCATCGAACACATGACCAAGATGACCGCCACAGCGGCGGCAATGAACCTCGTCGCGCACCATGCCGAAAGTGTAGTCCTTGTCGGTCACCACCGCATGCTTGATGGGCTGGTAGAAGCTCGGCCAACCGGTACCGCTGTCGAACTTGGTTTTCGAATCGAAGAGCGGCAGGTCGCACCCGGCGCAGGCAAAGATGCCGGGGCGGTGCTCTTTGTTGAGCGGACTGGTGAAGGCACGCTCGGTGTCCTGCTCGCGCAGCACGGCATATTGCTCGGGCGTGAGCAGCTTTCGCCATTCCTCCGGCGTGTGGGTAACTTCGAAGGTGCCGGCGACAGCCTCGTGGCGCCCGCCGATCAGGCGCCAGCCGAGAGCGGCCGTGCCGCCCGCGGCGACAGCGAGGACGCCAAGATTGATCTCGCGCCGTGTGAAAGCCATCCAGTCCTCATGGTCCGGGCGCATAAAGGCGCCCGGGTTCGCGGGCTCGCCCCGCGCTTTGCTTCTCTTGAAGGCTAGGAGGTCGCCCCCGCAACGGCAATTCAACTTGCGCGCACGGGCTTTCACATGCGCTTGACGCGAGAGCGGGCTTGGCCGCGTTGCTCTAGCCGCGCGAGGCGACCTGGGTGTCCGGAATCATGATGACGCAACGGACGCCCTTGGACGGGAAGGAGAGATTCACTTCACCTTCGAGAGCCTTTCCCACCACGCTTTCGATCATGGCGCGACCAAATCCCGACCGCTCGGGCGCTCTCACCGGAGGGCCGCCCTGCTCTTCCCAGGTGAGCTTCAGCTTGGCGGCATCGCAGAATTGCCAATGGATGCGCACGCTACCGCGGCCGCTCGAGAGCGCACCGTATTTTTGGGCGTTGGTGGCAAGCTCATGCAAAGCGAGGCCGAGATTTTGCACGGCCTCGGGCTTCAGCATCACGTCTTCACCGTCGATGACAATCTGGCTGCCAGGGCGATCCGAGGCATGCATGTTGAGCTGCTGCTCGACCAGCGTCCGCAAGGAGGCGCCATGCCAATTGTCGGCGACGAGCAAATCCTGGGAGCAGCCGATGGCCACAAGCCGCGCCCCGAAGCGATCGAGGAAGTCGTCGATGGTCTTGGTGCGCGAGGCGGTCTGCCTGGCGATGGCCTGAATGACCGCCAAGAGATTCTTCGAACGGTGGGTGAGCTCGCGCAAGAGCAGGCGAAGCTGGGTCTCGGCCTCCTTCCGCTCGGTAATCTCGACGGCGACCGAGGTGGTACCGACGACGTTGCCCGTGTCGTCGTGCAGAGCTTCAGTCAGCAGATAGTAAGATCGCTTGCGCCCAAACAGCTCAAAATTGGTTTCGATCGATTGCGACTGTCCGGTCTCGATGGCGCGCTCTTTTGCTGCCATGAAAGCCGCCGCAGCCTCGGGCGGCAGGATCTCCGTATCGGTCTTGCCAAGCAAGAGTGCCGGGTCGATGCCCGAGGGAGGATTGTGGACCCAGGTGAAGCGCCTGTCTCGATCCTGGGTGAAGACCATGATCGGCGATCCGCGCAGCGCGATCTCGAAGCGCTGCTTGGCTTCGGCGAGTTCCTTGGTGCGCTCCGCGACCCGCTCTTCGAGTTGTTGACGCGCCTCCTTGAGTTCCTCAAGCGTGCGCAGATGCGCCCCGATCTCGGACTGGAGCCGATCGCGGGAGGGACGCCTCAAGAGTTCTGGCGTGAGCTTCCAGATGACGATCGCCGCCGTCAGCGCAAACAGTGCGCTCAAGGCCTTCAGCACTCCTACCAAGCCGTGCATCGGCCCGAGCAGCAATGAGGCGAGGTGAGCCACTCCCGCGCTCGCGAGGAACAGGATGAAGAGGGTGAGAAGCGTCTTGTCGTTCCGGCTGCGATCCTCTCTGCGGTAGTAGAGATAAAGCAGCGCCGCCGGGATGAGGAACAGCGAAGCGGCAATGATGCCGTCGGCAAAAGCGTGCAGCAGATCGAGCCCCGGAGTCATGGCTTGGGATTGAGTTGCAGGGTCCCCTGTCGCGAAGAGACCGGTGAATAAGAACGCCATTTTTCCAGTCTAAGCCAAAACCACTGCGCCGGGGCGCCAATGCGGAAGGGGGGCTTCGCCCCAGCTGCGGGAACCCACTCCGTGTGGCTTAGAACACCGCTGGATTGATTTTGTTCTCTAACTTCAAGGATTTTCCGCCCCATTCCGCGCAAATGCCTTGAGCCGGGAACTTTTCAGCTGGGGATAAGGTTATTTCGCCGTTCGAGCACTCCCCCAGCCCCACTCCTCCCCGCGGCGATCGAACCAGACGCCCGCAGCCGACCCCCGGTTGCGGGCGTCGCCCCTTCGACGACGCACCACCCTCCCGCCACACCCATGCATCGGCGGCGTCCTCCGCTGCCGGACAAGTGGAGGGTTACAGGAGCGCGGCGATAAGGGTGACGAGGAAGATCACGATGAAAATGAAGAACAGGATGCGCGCGACCCCGGCCGCCGCCGACGCCACGCCGCCGAAGCCGAACACGCCGGCCACCAAGGCGATGACCGCAAAAATAAGCGCCCAAGTGAGCATCTCACACTCCCCATGTTGGAACAGCCGGCTTTCAGGGATGCCAACGTGCGCCAACGCCCCCGAGAACGCGCGGTCTTCCGATTCCGTTCCAGCCAAGATGAGGGCGAGGTTGCGCATCCGTCAAGGGCGTGTCCAGAAGCGCGCCACCACGCTGAGCAGATCCTGCCCCGTGAACGGCTTGCCGATCAAAGGCGCTCCCTGATGCTGCCGCGGCAGCTGCTCGCGTCCATATCCGCTGACAAAGGCAAACGGCACCCGGCGTGCCAGCAGAGCGTCGGCGACGCGGCCGACGGGCTCTCCGCCCAGGTTGGCATCGAGCAAAGCGCCGTCCACCTTTTCGTGCTCGAGCGCCCGGAGCGCGTCGCGGACCGAGGCCAACGGGCCGATCACCACAAGGCCGCCCTGCTCGAGCGCCCCCGCGATATCGAGGGCGATGAGAAACTCGTCTTCCACCACCAGGATGCGTTTGCCCGCCATCGAGGCTTCCCGCCCTGTCCGTTCATCGCGAGGACATCAAGCTTCTGCTATGTTTCATCAATTGCGGACAGTTTGATCAAGTCCCTTTTGTCTCGCACATGCTGCACGGAACCCAATCCTCGCAGGCGGCGTTTTATCAACACAAAATCTGTTTTACCCCCCTGGCCCCGCAAACCCCGGCGGGGCTTTCCCTAGCAAAAGGAGTGACGCTCATGAATTGGGATCGTATCGAAGGCAATTGGAAGCAGTTACGCGGCAAGGTTCAGCAGCAGTGGGGCAAGCTCACTGACGACGATCTCTCCACGATCGAGGGCCGCCGCGTCGAATTGGTCGGCAAGATCCAGGAGCGTTACGGCATCGCCAAGGACGAAGCCGAGAAGCAGGTCGATAGCTGGGTCCAGAACATGTAAGCAGGCTTCGGTCAGCCGCGCCTCCTCCTTTCGCGAGGAGGTTGCGGCGACCAAGAGGCGATCTTCCCCACTGAAAAAAATGCCTGGGCACGGTCAATCGTGCGCGTTCCGCTGCCCTGCCAATCGACCGATATGGTCTCAAGGAGGGCGACATGCTGAGCACGATCCTTATCATCATCCTGATCCTCATCCTGGTGGGCGCGTTCCCATCCTGGCCGTATAGCCGCGGCTGGGGTTACGGCCCCTCAGGCGTGGTCGGACTGATCCTCGTGATCCTTCTTATTCTTTTGCTGCTTGGAAAGATCTAGCGCGAGACACAGGAGGCGGGTGCGTTGCACCCGCCTCCAAATCCCGAACGTGATGTCAGTCGTTGATGCCGCGCCCTAGGCCGCCGACGGGCGGTCACGCAGCCGCGCACGGCGCTCAAAGAACAAGGCTTGGCTCACGATCGCCTTTACGGTGTCCGGCTGATAGGGCTTGGTGATCAGGAAGGCAGGCTCCGGCCTCTCGCCGGTCAGGAGCCGGTCGGGATAGGCGGTGATGAAGATCACCGGCACCTGGAATGAGCCCAGCATCTCATTAACCGCATCGAGGCCCGAGCTGCCGTCGGCAAGCTGGATATCGGCGAGCACCAAGCCCGGCCTTTCATTGGCGATTGCCCTCAGCGCTTCGGCATGGGTGCGGGCCACGGCCATCACTCTATGACCGAGGCCCTCGACGATGCCTTCGAGGTCCATGGCGATCATCGGCTCGTCCTCAATAACCAGCACGTCGGTGGCGACCTGGGCCGCGATCTCGCGACCGGCCTGATCGATCAACTCCACCACCTCGTCCTCATCGATATCGAGGATGGTCGCGATGTCGGGCGCGGAGAATCCTTCCACCGCGCTGAGCAGAAAGGCCTGGCGCGGCAAAGGCGTGATCGATTCGAGCTTGCGGTCGGCAGGCGTGAGCGCGCTCGTCTGGATGTCGGGCTTGAGATTGACGCCAACCGAGTTCCACAGGCCGGTGAAGGTCCGGAACAGGGCAACCCGCGGATCGAGACTGGCATCGAACAGCGAGGGGTCCTCGATCAGCACTTCGAGCGTGGCGGCGACATAGGCGTCGCCCGCGGCTTGCGTACCGGCGAGTGCCCGGGCAAATCGCCTCAAATAAGGGAGATGAGGCGCAATCGCCTGTGATATCGACATGCGCTCCTGGCTTTCTAGGTGGGGCCTAGCGGTACCCATTGCACCACTAAGTTCAATGTTGGCAACTGGAAACCCGCGTTACAGTGTGCTTAAACGCCGCGTAGGCCAAAAAGGTTTCCCGGGCGCCGGAACCAATTGAGGTTTAGGGTGTTCTCTCTAACCCATGGCATGGAGCGTATCCGCCGCTTAGGTAGTTGTCCCGGCGGATAGGGGACGATTGTGGACCAGGCAGAGAAAAAGGAACGCCGGCAGAAGCCAACGAAAGCCGGGAAAACCATGACTCAAGCAACCAGTGGCCAATCGCGGCAGGGCATCTCGCTCTCCACCGAGGAGGGTTTGTCGCCCAACCTGCAGGCCCATATCGGCCGCCATTTGCGGGCTGTCTTCGATGAGGTTGCGCGAGAGCCAATCCCCGATCGTTTGCTTCAGCTTCTGAAAGACCTCGAGCGAAGCGGAGACAAGTGATTTGCGAGGCAGAGTCTCGGCGAGCCTACGCGACTCTCTCGTGGGCGAGATGACCAATCTTCGCGCGTTTGCCGTGTCGCTCTGCGGCGACCGTGAGCGCGCCGATGATCTTGTGCAGGAGACCCTGTTCAAGGCGTGGAACCATCTCGACTCGTTCCGCGAAGGGACTAATCTCAAGGCATGGTTGTTCACCATTCTGCGCAACACCTATTTCTCCGAGCGCCGCAAGCGCCGTCGCGAGGTCGAGGATGCCGATGGCGGCTATGCCGCTACCCTCGCCCAGCACCCGGAACAGCACGGTCATATGGAGATGCAGGACTTTCGCGCCGCCCTCACCAAGCTCCCCGACGACCAGCGCGAAGCCTTGATCCTGGTCGGAGCCGCCGGCTTCTCCTACGAGGAGGCCGCGGAGATTTCCGGCTGCGCCGTCGGCACGATCAAGAGCCGCGTCAATCGCGCGCGCAATCGTCTGGGCGAGATGCTCGGCATGGACGAGACCACCGAGCCCGAGCCGGGGATCACCAAGAGCGCCTGACGCCTGGGAAGCGGATCCTGCCATGACCGGCATCGACCTCAACAAGGCGAAGCTCGATCCGGCTTCGGTGTTCCGAGCGCCGAAGGACGTGCTTGCCGCGCCTGAACTTTCGATCGAGGACAAGAAGGCGATCCTGACCCGTTGGGAGGTCGATGCCGACGCGCTGCTACGTGCCACAGAGGAAGGCATGCCTCCGGAAGACAATCGCAATCCGGGCAAGATGCTGCGCGCCGTGCATGAAGCTCTCGAGTCGCTCGGCTCCGGCGGGTGAACTAATCTCCGATTGGAGCGCTTGCTCTGCGGCGTTCGCCTGGAACGACGACGTATGCGCTTGCGTTCTATCTACAAGGTGCGGCTCGCCTTCCACCGTCTCCACCCAATAGAAAGGACGTGCGCCATGGTTACCGAGCTCAATGCCACGGAAGCCCGTCAAGCGACAAAACGTCCGCGGGCCATGATTTGGGTTCTCGTCGTCTCGTTGATACTGGCCGGCATTGCGGGGCTTGGACTTGCCGTCGGCTGGTTCAGCCTTCCCTGGGGCGCATGATGGGTCAGCGGACCTTCGAGATAACGAAATCCGAGCGGCCCGATTGGGAGAAGGTCGGAAGCTGCTCGTCGTCGGTCAGCTTGCGCACCGTGCCCGAGACATAGGTCGAGAGTTCCTGCGCTTCGATGAAGCGGTCGTGCGAGAGATCGGCGCCGCCCTTCAATCCTTCGATCACCGCATAAGTGAATACGCCATGACCGAGAGCCGGCCGCTCTTGCGCCAGCGTTTCGGCATCGGTCGCGGCATAGACTGCGATGCTTGCGTCGGCCGCGTCCTTGAGCAGGCGGGCATTGAAGGCGTTGCCGGAGTGGCAGGTATCGACCAGCATGACGCGGCGCCCTTTGCTCGTCTCGATGGCCGCCTGCAGTGCCTCCCAGTTGACCACGGTGCTTCGATCCCAGCGCCCGCGCTCGGCCTTGGCGTCGGTCGGCAGGAAGAGATAGTCAGGCCCGTCATTGACCCCATGGCCGGCAAGGAACAGCACGATGGTGTCGTCGGGCCCGGCATTGCGGAAGGCTTCCAAGGCCGCCTTGATATTGGCGGCGGTCGGAGCCTCGTCGCCCCCCTTGGCGAGCACCAGGCTCCTGGTCTCGGCATGGAGCGGGCCGCCTTTCGCCACGAGCATCTCGTCGAAGGCACGGGCGTCGGCGCCGGCGAATTTCAGGTTCTGGTTGAAGTTCGGATAGTCGTCGACGCCGATGGCGACGACATAGAGGCGCCCGCGCTTCTCCGGGATGCCTGCTCCGGAGCGCAGGATAGTCAACTTCTCCGTCGTCTGACCAATGGCATTATAGCCCTTGATCTCGATGTCGTTGGCGCCGCCGGTGAGCGGCACCGAGAAATGCCGCACCTCGGGCGACTGGCCCCCAGGCCCGGCCACGCCCGGTTCACGCGAGGCCACCCGGCGCCCATTGATGGTGAGGTCGAAGCCTTCGATGGCATCGACCGCCTGCGGAACCTCGACGGCGATGTCGATCGCATCGGACCGCACTTGCGTTCCGGTGGCGGGCGACAGGACCGAAAACTCAGGGGGCTTCCGCTGCAACAGCTCGGCAAGCGCGAAGCTGGTACCTCGCGCCTCCTTCACCGCGCGGTCGGCACTGCCGAGCAGCAAAGCGCGGGTCACGATGTCAGGCCGATAGAAATGCCGCTTAAGCTGGGCAGCACTCACGAAGCGCGCGATGCTGCCCTGGCCTTCGTTGACGTGCCAGCCGACATGAGCATCGCCCGACGGAGAGGCGGCGTAATAGCCCTGCGGCGTCCACACCACCCATTCGCCGTTCTTGCCGTAGAACAGCGACATCACGTTCTCGCGCGTCGCCAAGTTCCATAGGCGCACGGTCTGATCGTCGCTGCCCGAGAGGAGGAAGCGCCCGTCGGGAGAAGCGGCAACGGCCCAGACATCGCTCGTGTGGCCGACGAACTCGCCAAGCGGGCGCCCCGACAGATCATAGGCGGTGAGGAAGCCATGGCCGCCGCCGCTGATCACAGTCTTGCCGTCGGGCGTGAAGGCGTAGGTATTGTGGGCGTAGCCGGCGTTCTCGCCGCGCTTGATGGTGGCGAGGACCTTGCCGTCCTTCACCACGTCGAGCAGATCCAAATAACCGAACTCTCCGCTCGCCCTGGTTTGCAGGCTGAATGACCCATGCGAGGTCGTCGCGCGGGTGAACTCGGCAGCGCCGGCACGAAGTGCTTTCGGCTCGCCGAGAGGGCTATCCTTCGCAGGCAATTTCAAGGTGAAGGCGAGAGATCCGAGCTCGCCGCCCTCAGGCCGTTCGATGCCCCAGGCGATGGCGCGGCCGTCAGGCGAAAACCCGACGGACCAAACCGCGCGGCCGACACCTTCAAGCGCTCTGATCAGCTTGCCGCTCTCCGGATCCCAGAGGTGAATTTCGTTGTCATTGCCGCCGGCGGTGGCGGCGATGTCGTCGCCTGGGGCAAACGCCGTGGCCAGCACGATATTGTCGTGGCCGTCGTAGCTCGCGACCTCCTTGCCGGTTGTGGTGTCCCAGACATGGGACCGGTATGGCGCGCGGCCGACGCCGGACAGCAGCATGGTGCCGTCAGGGCTGAAAGAGAGGCTCATCACCTCGGTGCCTTGGTCGATCTCCTTCAGCACGCGCCCGTTTGCCAAATCCCAGAACTTGATGGTGCCGTCGAGCGCGCCAGAGGCGACCTGGCCATCTCGCATGGAAACGGCAAGCGCGATCACCTTGTCGGTGTGGCCCGTGAGCGTGGAGACGAGCGTCCCGTCGCTCGCATCCCAAAATTTCAGCGTATCGTCGTCGCTCGCGGTGACTACCCCTGAGCCATCGGAAGTGAAGCGGGCGGCGTTGACGTCGCCTTTGTGTCCCGACAGGCGGTGAAGCGCCTTGCGGCTGGCCACGTCCCAGATGATGGCGGTGTCGTCGGTGCTTGCCGAGACCAGGCGCTCGCCGTCGGGGGAGAAATCGAGGGAAAGCACGGCGTCGTCATGGCTTTGCAGGAGCCCCACCAGCGTGCCCTGGTTCAAGTCGTAGAGCCTGATCGGTTGTTGCTCCCCTGCCGGGCCGGTGCGCCCGCCGGCGGCGAGCAGCCGGCCGTCGCGGGAAAGCGCAAGCGCATAGATCTTGCCTGGATCGCCGTCGCCGATCTCGCCTCTGATGGTGCGCACGATGCGCCCGGTGCCGACGTCCCAGACGCGGATGGTCTTGTCGTCGCTGGCAGAGATCAGCTCGCTTCCGTCAGGCGTGAACAGGATGCTGCGGATCAAGGCCATATGGCCGTTGGTGTCGAGCTCGAGATAAGACCCTTCGGCTGCATCAGCCGCAACGCCCAAGATCAAGAGCAGCAGCATGGCAAAGCCGGGCACCCGCCAGCGCTTCACTTTGCTGATGCCGTTCAAGGCTTGCAGGGGCATTGGCTTCGCGAACCTCCACTCGAATAGATCGCTCCTGCGCGCTGAACGCCGGATGAATGGCCTCCTCAGGCGGGGTTCAGGCGCCCTTCCCTAACAAAGTGTCCATCAATTTGAGTGAGATTGACACCAAGGCCCAAGAGGAGGTCGCACCCATGACCTGTTTTCTCCGCAATGCATTCCTGGCTCTCGTCGCCTTCGCCACGCTCGCCATCCTGGTGATGATGGCCATGACGGCCGAGGCCGCCGAGGCTAAAGACGTAAAGCCCGCCGCCGAAACTGCTTCATCCGCCATCACCGCGCGCCAGATCGTGGTCGAGGAGCCAAAGGACAAGGCCGGCGAAACAACAGTAGCCATCGCCAAGACCGAAGCCGCCGCCGAGCCTGTGAAGCCCGTCCAGTCCGCCTCTGCCGATGCGCCGGACGAGACCACGGCGCCTGCGGCCGAGGCCCCTGCCGCCGAAGCGGCTCCCGCCCAAGTGCTGCACGTGGTGGTGCTGCCAAAACCCAAGGCTTATGTCGGCTATGTTCGCCGGTACAATGCCGGATACACGCGCTACGGCTACGACAACTGCGACTGATCATTTCCAACCAAGTGCGTGTTGGCCGGGCTTGTCCCGGCCATCCACCTTTCTGGAAGGTCAGTTGTTGGCGGGTTCCAGCTCCCGTGCCGCCTTCGACTCGCGCTCAAGGCCGATAGGTTCGGCGCGGATCAGCCCCCGCACCGAATTGCCGAGATAGATGCGGTCGGCGCGGGCGAGATCGGCAAGCGTCAAGATCGCCTCGCTGGCAGCGGCGCGCGGCAAATCGATTAGCTCCTCGCGCAAGGTTCCGGGCAGCAGGCCGCAGGTCAGCGCCGGGGTGAACAGCCGCCCATCCAGCTCGAGGAATAGATTGGTGCGGGTGCCCTCGGTCAGCTCGCTCTTCTTGTTGAGGAACACCACCTCGTCGCAGCCGGTCAGCGCCTTCTGGCGCTCCATCTCGCGGTCGTAGAACTGACGCCGCGTGGTCTTGTGGAAGAAGAGCGGATCCTTCTCGTCCACGCGCTGATCGGAGATCGCGAACCGCCACACGGTGTCTTTGGAGGGAAGCTCGATCTTGCTCGAGGTAATGGTGATGGCGCCGTCCTCGGCGAGCAGGAGCCGTACCATATGCACGTTGCCGTCGAGCTTCTCCACCTCGTCCGAGAGAGCGGCAAGCACCTTGCCGCGCTCGAACGGATAGCCGAAGTGGGCGGCGGACGAGTGGAGCCGAACGAGATGCCGCTCAAGCAGATGGAAGCCCACGCCCCGCTCCCAGCGGATGGTCTCGATCAGCTCGAAGGGCGCGTCGGCCTTGGTCAGGAACTGTGCCTTCAACAGGCATTCCTCGAATTCGGCGTCGACCTTTGAATTGGACACGACGCCCGAGCCGATGCCCATTTCGCCCGCCCCCTCGGCATCGACGAACAAGGTGCGGATGGCGACGTTGAACTGACAATCGCCGTTGGGGGCGACATGGCCGATGGCGCCGGTGTAGACGCCGCGAGGGTAGGCCTCGAGCTCCCGGATGATCTCCATGGCGCGGACCTTCGGCGCGCCGGTAACCGAGCCACAGGGGAACAGGGCTTTCAGCATGTCCTTGAGCCCCATATCGCCACGGAGCTCGGCGGTGATGCCTGATGTCATCTGATGCACGGTGCGGTAGGTCTCCACCGTGAACAGGTCGGTGACCTCGACCGAGCCGATCTTGGCGATGCGGCCGAGATCGTTGCGAAGGAGATCGACGATCATCAGGTTCTCGGCCCGCTGCTTCTCGTCCACGGTAAGCCAGGTCTTGAGGCGGGCGTCCTCGCGCGGCGTGCGCCCGCGCGGCGCGGTGCCCTTCATCGGTCGGCTCACCACGTGCTTGCCTTCGCGGCGGAAAAAGAGCTCGGGTGAAAGGGAGAGGACCTGGAATTCGCCTGAGTCGATCAGCGCGCCATACTCCACCCGCTGCTTGCGGCGGAGTGCGGCGTAGAGCGCGACCGGGTGGCCGGCGAAAGCGAAGCGGTATTTCAGCGTGAGGTTTATCTGATAGACGTCGCCGGCGGCGATATAGTCCTGCACCTGGCCGAAGGCGCGGGTGTATTGATCGCGCGTCCAGGAAAGCCGCAGGTCGGAGATGGTCGAGCGCTCGAGCGCTCCATTGGCTTCGAGCCAGCGTCGCGTCTCGGCATCGTTGAAGCGGCGCGGCTCGTGGAAGAGGCCGATCCAAAAGAGCGGCTGTTGCCGGTCCTGGGGCAGCAGCGGGTTGAGCTTCGGCTCGAGGCAATAGCCAAGCTCGTAGGCGAAGAAGCCGGCGGCATGGAGGCCACGCGCCAACCCCTCGCCGATGGCATCGAGGCCGGCTTCCACCTCGCTCGGATGATAGGCGGCGACGACCCGCTCAGGGCGTTCGAACAAAACCGTCCGACCGGCCGCACCAGGCGCGGTCGCGCTCAGGCTGTCATCGAGGAGAATGAAAGGGGTAGCGGTCATTTCAGCTTTCGCCAATCGCGTCCGCTCAAGCTCCGAGCATAGCCCATATGGGAGCCGATCAGGTCAACATCGAGGGCTTTTGGCTTACGACAGGATCAGCATCTCGCCCTTGCCGAGCACGGCCATGTCGCCGATCAGCCTGCGAGCGCGGTAGCCGAGCTTGAAGCGGCCGTCGGTGGCCTTGAGGTGCCGGTCGAGCAGGCGAAGCCAGGTGAAGTCGAGAATGCCGCAATCGCCGAAGGTGGGCAGCAAATCCTTCGGCGCCTTGTCGAGGATCAGCGAGCCGCGGCGCAAGTTGTAACCGGCAAAGCGGCCGACGCGGCCTCTCAACAGAATGGTGCCGGCAATCATGCGGGCTCCGGCATAGTCGCCGGCGCCGCCGCGCACGACGATGAGCCCGCGGCGCATGCGCTCGCCGAGCAGAGCGCCGGCCTTGCCGCCGATGGCGATGCGGCCGCCGCGAAGGCCGTGCGCTTCGCCCACCGCCACGCCCCCTGCCCGTTCGCCGGCATCCTTGGCAATATCAAGCAAGCCGCCGCGCATGCTGGCGCCGGCAAGGACTCCTGCCGAACCGGTCACGGTAATCTTGCCCTTGCGCATTTTGGCTCCGAGATAGGCCCCCGCGTCGCCGTCGACGATCATCTCGCCATCCGCGAGCCCTTGTCCGATGCGGTCGCATCTTGCATCGGTGGCAACGAAGCGAAGCTTTGAGGGGTCGGTGCCCTTGAGCTTGAACAGGTCGCCAACGGTCACCGTCTCGCGCGCGGTGCCGATCGCGATGGCTTGGATGTCCTTGGGCTTCATGCCGGCGAGCCCAGCGGGCGTCAGCGCCGACAGGTCGAGCCGCTGATCGGGCTCGGTTCGAAGCTCGAGCGTCAACGCACTCACGCGATGATCTCCTTGAGGTGGAAATGATGCGGGCCGAGATTGCCACCGTAATTGCCGGCGGTGATGTGGGTGATGCCCTCGCGCGCGCCGCCCTTGGCGACGGCGAAGATGCCGGCGCGCATCGCCGCGGCGACAGCGGGAGCGGTCAGCCCGTCGATGACGATCTCCATCACCGCCTTGATGCCGGACGGCAGCTCCGTGTTCACCGCGGCCTTGAGCGTCGGACAGTAAGCGTCGTTGGTGGAGGCGATCTGTCCCTTGTACTTGGATCCGACCTTCGAGCCGGAGCGCACGATCCCGCCGGGGAATGGCGCGATCGTGTCCGGGACCTCGCCGATCGCCTTCACCGCCCGCTCGCATGCCGAAAGCACGGCGCGATACGATTTCCCGAGCACCAGCAGATTGCCGCCGCCGACGGCCTTCTTGGTGAGGCCGGTCTTGTCCTCGCACACGAATTCGCCGTCCATGACCGGGATGCGCCAGAAGCGCCGTCCGCCGATCACCTTCGACATCTGCCAGCCGTCGCCGAAGAAGCGCAGCGAGGCGCCGAGCTTGAGTTTCTTCTCGCCTTCGAGCCCGGCGAAGCAGGCCGAGCCGGGGCTGGTCAGCACGCATTGGCCGACGCGGTTGCGCAGCTGAGTCTGGAGCTTGTTGACGTCCATGGTGAAGAGCAGCACGGCGACGCCGGGGCGCCCGTCGAGGGTCTCGTCGGCGGGCACCAGCCGCTCGATGCCGGCCTCTGCGCCGCAGGCGATCACCGAGGTGGCGAACCCCGTCATGGTCTGGGCGGCGATCAGCGCCCATTTCTGCGTCGGCGCGGTGATGATGACGCGCGTGCCGACCATGGGGAAGGCCTCGGCGAAGGTCTCGATGATCTCGACGCCCTTGATCTTCAACTTAGCCATGACACCTGCGCGTGGCCGAGCAGTCTGGCCGCGCGCACGGGCGCGCTTGGCTCGTCGACCCTCTCCCCCTTCGATACATCGCCATAGGGCCGCACCATTAAACAGGTGGCGGGGACCGCGCAAGCGCGCGAATACCGCGCCGGCTCACCTCGCTGGAATGGCGATAAAGGAAGCGCCCTAACGCAAAGCCTTACGTCTTCGGCTTGTCATGCTTGATATAGGCGAAGCGCATGTCGTCGGCAGGCGTGCCTTCGAGCGGCCCTCCCTCAAGCGCGGGTTGCCAGTGCACCACCTCCTCGATCTTCTTGGCGAGGGCAAAGTCCTTGTCGGTGATGCCCTTTGCCGCATGGTTCATCAGCCTGACCTCGACCCAGGCATAGGAGGCGGTGATGTCGGGATGATGCCAGGCGACCTCGGCGAGATGGCCGACGGCGTTAATCACCATCAGCGTTCCCTTCCAGCTGTTGGTGCGGTAGCGGCGCCGGATCCAGCCGCCCTCGAGATACCAGTGTGGCAGCTCTTTCTTGAGCCGCTCCTCGACCTCGGCGTCTGTGTAGGTTCGCTCAGAAGTTGCCATCGGGACGATCTTTTGAAACAGTGCGGCGCTGTCCTGCACCTCAAAGCATATCCCAGAGGCTTCGAGCCAACAATGGAAGAGGTCTTGCGTCCCGCATGCACCGGCGCCGACAGGGTTGCCGCGCCGTGCAAGTCCGTTTCGGTAAGCACGAGTGCGCGTCTGCATTTCGGCTTTCTCGATCCGAGCGGACGGGGCATGCGGCCGTTCGGCAGCTTTGGCCTCGCCATCGACCGGCCGCAGACGCGATTGACGCTGCGGCGTGGCGGCGAATTCAAGGTCACGGGCGTCGACTGCGAGCGGGCCGAACCCTATCTTCTCTCGATCGCCGCGGGCATCGGCCTCACTTATCATCTGCATCTCGATGAGGTGATCCCGGCGCATGCCGGGCTTGGATCGGGCACCCAACTTGCGCTCGCCATCGGGTCGGCCGTGGCAACCCTCGAAGGCTTGCCGCTCGATCTGAACGAAATCGCCGCGCGGCTCGACCGCGGCAAGCGATCAGGCATCGGCATCGGCACCTTCGGACAGGGTGGTGCGGTGCTCGACGGCGGTCCAGGTCCGGGCACGCTGCCGCCGGTTCTCGCTCGGGTTCCTTTCCCGCGCGGCTGGCGCGTGTTGCTCATTCTCGATCCGGCCGAGACCGGCGTGCATGGAACCGAGGAAACCGCGGCCTTCGCGTCGCTGCCGGATTTCCCCGAGGCCGAAACCGCCGACCTCACCCGGCGGGTCGTGCTTGGCGCGCTGCCGGCGCTGGCCGAGGAGGATTTCAAGACGTTCTGCGACCAGGTCGGCTATTTGCAGAAAAAGATGGGCGCCTATTTCGCGCCGATGCAGGGCGGTCCCTATGTCAGCGCCGATGTCGCCGCGGTGCTCGAGAGCCTCGCGGCAAACGGCGTGACCGGGCTTGGGCAAAGCTCCTGGGGCCCGACCGGCTTCGCCTTCGCGCAGTCCGAGGCCGAGGGGCACGCGCTGCTCGCCTCCGCACAGTCAAGCGCAGGAAGCGACAGGCTTCGCTTCGAGCTCGCGCGCGGGCGCAACGAGCCGGCCGCCATTGACACGCGCTGAGGCCGGCTTCTTAAGCTTCTCCTCTATTGTGACGCTTTGCCGTCATGCCCCTTGTGGTAAATCGAACCGGCCAAAATGACGGAGACCTGACGCCATGGCGCATCCACGCATCCTGCATATGATCACGCCGCTCAAGCATATGAGCCCGTTCGACGTGAACATGGCGCTCGATGCCGGCTACGACGCCGCCATTCCCTACACTTCGGTGACCGTCGAGGACGTGACCGGGCTCGTGCAGGACACGATCTTCTCACGCGGGCCTGAAGGCGTGAAGCGCACCGCCATGTTCATCGGCGGAAAGCGCGCCATCGAAGCCCTCGACATGATGAAGCGGGCCAAGGCGGCGATGGTGCCGCCCTTCGAGATTTCGGTGTTCGCCGATCCGGCTGGGTCCTTCACCACCGCAGCAGCCATGGTCGCCTGCGCCGAGAGGGCGCTGAAGGACAAGTTCTCGACCGAGCTCAAAGGCAAGCGCGTCGTCGTGTTCGGGGGCACCGGCGTCGTTGCCTTCGCCTCCGCCGTCATCTCTGCCGTCGAGGGCGCGGAGGCAGTTCTGGTCGGCTATGACGGACCTGAGCGCGTGCGCAAGCTCGCCGAGGAAGCCAATGGCCGCTTCGAGGTCAATCTTGGTTACGCCGACGGCTCGACCGAGGAGCAAAAGACCGAGCTTGCACGCGGCGCCGAGCTGATTTTCTCCGCAGGTCCTGCCGGGAAGAGGCTGCTCACCACCGATCAGCTGGCGCAGGCCATTCACCTTCTCGTGGCGACCGATGTCAACGCGGTGCCGCCTGCCGGCGTCGAGGGTGTCGGCGTCAAGGACGACGGCGCGCCCATTCCGGGCACCAAGGCAGTGGGCATCGGGGCGCTCGCCGTCGGCAATATCAAATACAAGACCGAAGCAGGCCTCTTCGACCGGATGATCCAATCGGAGAAGCCGATCTATCTCGATTTCCGCGACGCCTACGCCCTTGCCCAGAAGCTTGTCCGCTGACGGCGCATCGCTGCTCGTGGTGGCGGTCTCGGGCCGCGCGCTCGCAGCCTCGGCAAGACGCGCGGGCCTGATTCCGCTGGTCGCCGATTTCTTCGCCGACGCCGACACACGCCGGATCGCGCAAGCTTGCTTCAAGTTCGAGGATTTGAAGCACGGCTTCCGCTGGAAGGACCTCGCCCCGGCGCTGGAAGCCCTCGCCGGGAAAGCGCCCTCGCCGCCTCTCGGCGTGGTCTATGGCGCAGGCTTCGAGGATCGCACTGCGCTCCTTGCCAAGATCGCCGAGCGCTGGCCGCTCATCGGCAATCACGCGAACACGGTGGAGCGGGTCAAAGCTCCGGAGGTCTTCTTCACCGAGCTTGCCCGGCTCGGCGTGCCGCATCCAAGAACCGTGATGGACCCTGCTGCTGCCGCGAGCGGCTGGCTCGCCAAACGCGCTGGTGGCGCCGGCGGGAGTCACATTGTGACAAACAGTCCCGACGTGCCGGCAAAGAGGGGCCGCCGATATTTCCAAGAGAAAGTCGAGGGCTGCCCGGTTTCGGTCCTGTTCGCCGGCGCCGGCGATCGTGCCCAAGTGCTCGGCTTCAGCGAGCAGTGGACCGCACCGACATCTTCCGCGACATGGCGTTATGGCGGAGCGGTGGCTCCGGCCACGCTGTCTCCGGAGCTCGAGAGCCGAATGACCGAAACGGTCGAGTTGATGGCCCAGGCTTTTCGGCTGAAGGGGCTCGGCAGCGCCGATTTTCTCGTGAACGGGGGTGAGGCGCGGCTGCTTGAGGTCAATCCGCGTCCGGGCGCCACCCTGGATATTTTCGACAGTGAAACACAACCGCTGCTTCGCCTCCACCTTGACGCCGCGCTGGAGCGTCGGCTGCCTCAGGGCCCGCTTAGCCTGCCTGAGGCGCGCGCAGCAGCCATCGTCTACGCACCTCAGTCCCTGACAATTCCGCAGCTGGATTGGCCGGACTGGAGCGCGGATCAGCCCAGATGCGGGGATTGCATCGACACGAACCGCCCGATATGCACTGTGTGGGCGCGTTCTAGGACTAAAGTTGAAGCACGGCGCCTGGTTGAGGAACGAATTTCAATGATCTTGGCGGCCTGCGCCGAAAAGGGAGGGACCCAGTGGACGTGATGAACGAGGAAACCCTGGAGGCACGGAGCGGAACCAAATGGCCGAGCGTCAATCGAGAGGTCGCCCCTTTCGTCGACGGCCTGATCCGCGATGCTCAGGCTTTGCGGGTCGAAATGTCGCAAGGGTCCCTCGGCGAGACGCTCATCGATTGCGGAGTACGCGCCATCGGCGGGTTGGAAGCCGGGCGCCGCATCGGCGAAATCTGTCTCGGCGGCCTTGGGCGCGTCTCGCTCGAAACGACCGATCACTCTTCCTCCTGGCCTTTCATGGTGACCGTCCATACCGACCAGCCGGTGCTTGCCTGCCTCGGCTCGCAATATGCCGGCTGGAGCCTCTCGGTCGAGGACAAAGGCAAGAAGTATCACGTCCTTGGCTCGGGCCCCGCGCGGGCGCTCGGCTCTTCCGAGAAGCTCTTCGACGAGCTCGGGTACCGGGACAACGCCGACAGTGCCTGCCTCGTGCTCGAGGCGGATCGAGCCCCGCCCGCAGCGCTGGTGAAACACGTCGCCGAAGCTTGTAAGATCTCGACCGACGCCCTCACCATCATCTACGCACCGACATCGAGCCTCGCCGGCAACGTGCAGATCGCCGCCCGTTGCCTCGAGGTCGCGCTGCACAAGTCGCACGAGCTCCACTTTCCCTTGCATCACATCGTCGACGGCATGGCGACTGCGCCGCTGCCGCCGCCGGCCCCCGGCTTCGTCGCCGCAATGGGCCGCACCAACGACGCCATCATCTATGGCGGGCGCGTGCAGCTCTACGTCTCTGGCTCGGCCAAGGCGGCGAAGGGCCTCGCCGATCAATTGCCGAGCCTCACCTCCAAGGATTACGGCAGGCCGTTCGCCGACATCTTCGCCGCGGTGAAGGGCGATTTCTATGCCATCGACCGCATGCTGTTCAGTCCGGCCAAGGTCACCGTCACCGCGCTCGAATTGGGCGAAAGCTTCGAGGCCGGCCACATCGACACGGCGATCCTCTCCCGCTCCTTCTCATCCTGACTACGATGGCGGCCGACGTCGTCCTGTTCTGCGAGCGCAAGAAGTGGCACGGGCGCAGCATCTCGCGCGCCTTCCGGGCGCGGGGGATTACACCCCTCACCGTTTCGCTCGCGGCTTGTGGATTCTCGACGGACGCCAAGACGGGGCTCGCCATTCCCGGCCTCGGCGACCATTTGCCCAAGGGCGCGCTCGTGTTGTTCGTGCCGGGCGGAAGCTTCGAGCAGGTCACCACCTATCTTGGCGTGCTGCATGGCTTGCGCGAGCTCGGCGTCAAGGTGTGGAACGATGCGCGCGCCATCGAGCGCTGCGTGGACAAGTCCACCACCACCTTCTTCCTGCAGAGAGCCGGCGTTCCCACGCCGTGGACCTGGACCGGCACCAACCGCGATGATGTTCTGGAGATTGTTCAGGACAGGCTCGCGCAAGGGGTCAAGCTCGTGCAGAAGCCGCTGTTCGGCGCGCAAGGCGAAGGCTTGCGCCTGATCTCTGACCCTGACGATCTCGCCCCGCCGGAAGAGGTGAACGGCGCCTATTATCTGCAGGAGTTCATTCCGGCGGTGGACGGCGCCCATCGGGACTGGCGGATTTTCGTCACCGCCGGCCGCGTCGCCGCCGCCATGATCAGGCATGGCTCGAGCTGGATCACCAATATCAAGAAAGGCGCCCGTGCCGAGGCCGCGATCCCCTCGCAGGCGCTTGCCGATCTTGCTCTCCGCGCCGCTGCCTGCGTCGGCGCGGACTATGCCGGGGTCGACATCATTCAGGACCCCTCAGGGAAGCCTCTCGTGCTCGAAGTGAATTCCATGCCGGCGTGGCAGGGGTTGCAGCGGGTCACGCGGACGCGCATCGCCGAGTTCATCGTGGCTCCTTTTCTTGACGCTTGCCTCGGGCGAACCGAGCAGGCGAGCGAGCCACGAGGCCAAGAGGGCGCGTGAGCCGGCCCCTCACACCCGGACAGGTTGCCAGAGCCTTTCATGCCGCCTGCCTCGCCGAGCTCGACGCGCTGAAGCCGGGCAATGTGCATCGCTTCGACGGCGGGGACGCCAGCACGAGCATCGCCGACTTCGAAGCGAGCGCGCAGATCGCGGCCCCAGCGCTCGCCGCGTCGGAGTTTTCGGTCGGAGCCCGCATCCGCGGGAGCGTCGAGGCGACCATCGACGCCGTCGGCCACAACACCAATCTCGGCATTATTTTGCTGTGCGCTCCCCTTGCCGCCGCGGCGCTCGATGGCGCGACGGGCGATTTCCGAAGCAGGCTCGCCAAGGTTCTTGCCGGTCTCAGCGTCGCGGATGCGCGTGAGACCTATGCAGCGATCCGATACGCCAAGCCTGGCGGATTGGGTCAGGTGCGAGCGCATGATGTCGGAGACGAACCAAACGTCACCCTGCTCGAGGCGATGGCTGCGGCGCAAGATCGCGACCGCATCGCTTGGAACTATACCCATGGCTTCGCAGACATTTTCGATCTTGGACTGAACCTGCTGCAACGCGCGGTGGCACAATCGAGCTCCGCGCCTCAAGCTGCCACGGCGGTGTATCTCGGTTTGCTTGCTGCCCTCCCTGACACGCTTATCGAGCGGAAATTCGGGATCGCTCAAGCCCTTGAAGTGCAAGGGGAAGCCAAGGCCCTGGCGGCGAGGCTTGGCGATCCTGCCGACCCGAAGACCCTTGAGCCCGACCTCATGGGCTTCGATCGATCGTTGAAGGCGCGCGGCCTCAATCCCGGAACAAGCGCCGATCTCACCGTCGCCACGTTGTTCGCTGCTTCACTGCAAGCCTTAGAATTGGGCTGCTAAAGGAATTGGGCTGCTAAAGTATGCTTTGAGGCGAACAATCGACTTGCCGATCCTTCTGGCCCCGGCGTATCTTCCCCACGCGTAGCTCCGACTAGGAGTTGCGGGCGGAGGCGCGCTCAGCCAAAGCACTTTCGTCTGCGTGCCGCCTGCGATCCCCGTGGGTGGTTCAAGCTGATGTGAAATTGTTTCAACGACCTAGGGAGGGCTTGGTTAATGGCCAAGATTAGTGGTGTCTGTGTAGGTGAATCGCTCGTCGGCGATGGTAACGAAGTTGCCCACGTCGATTTGCTCATCGGTCCCCGCGGCAGCGCCGTGGAGAGCGCTTTTTGCAATGCTTTGACCAACAACAAGGACGGGTTCACCACGCTTCTCGCGGTGATCGCCCCGAACCTTTTGTGCAAACCCCCAACGATCCTCTACAACAAGGTGACGATCAAGGACGCGCGCCAGGCGGTGCAGATGTTCGGCCCGGCGCAATACGCCGTGGCCAAGGCCGTCGCCGACTCCGTGGCCGAGGGTGTGATCCCCGCCAACGAGGCTGACGATGTCTACGTCACCGTCGGCGTGTTCATCCATTGGGAAGCCAAGGACGACAAGAAGATCCAGGACTTCAACTATCGCGCCACCAAGGAAGCCATCGCCCGCGCCGTGAAGGGCGAGCCGAAATCTTCCGAGGTCACCGCGAAGAAGGACTCGGCACATCATCCGTTTGCCGCCGGCTGAAGGGGAGAACCCCCAGGTCGGGAGAACACCGGCAAACCACCGGGCCCGATTTAGCGGTGGCTCAAGAAGCTGGGTTTCTGATCTGATCTGATTGAGATCGCCGCCTTTGCTCGAAGGCGGCGATCTCTTTTTGGGTGACGGCACCTTGATGCAACGCCGTGGCGATCAACGCCCCTCTCGCACCGCTCTCGGCCACGGCGTCAAGGTCCGCGATATTGCGCAGCCCGCCGGAAGCGTAGACGGCGCACGACCCGCCTCTTTTCACCACACCGCTCAACCGCTCAAGGTCAGGCCCATTCGCCGTCCCCACGCGGTCGAGGCTCATGGCGATGACGCGCGCGGGCCAGATGGCCGCCTCGGTAAAGAGCGCGGACGGTCCGCGTGGGCCGTTAGCGGCAAAATCGAGCGACAGCGCGAGGCTCTCGCCGAAGGAGCTCCGCAGTTCCTGCCAATCTTCGGCGGTCTCCAGGCTTTCGCTGCCGATGACCAGCGTCGCTCCGAGAGGCAGCCAGAAGGCGCAGTCGGTGACGTTGGAGAAGCCGGCGTCTATCCAGAGCTCGTGGCGCGGAAGGGCGCTGGCAAGATCGCGGCAAATCTCGAAATGATTGCCGACGCCCTCGATGGCATCAAGATCGGCGATATAGAGCGCAGGCGACCCCGTGATGGCGAGAAGCGCGCGCGCGAGCGCGATTGGGTCGGCGGCGGCGCCGAGCGGCGTCTCAATCGGCCGGTAAGCGGCACGCGCCCCGCCGCGGGCGTGCACGACGGCGCCCCCTTTGAGATCGAGTGCCGGAATGATGGTGAAATCGGTCATGTTGTGCACTCTACTTGAATGCCCCCCATTTCATTGCCCGGCTTGACCGGGCAATCCAGTGGGGCGGCGGCTCGAAATGATCTAGATGCGGTGATTACTGGATTCCAGCTTCCGCGGGAATGGCAAGGTTTGGACCGAATGACGTGGGTTCGTAGGCTGGGATCTTGGCGGCGCCAACGTGAAGCTCGCCACCATCGAAGGCAATCGTGTGGTTAACGTGGTGCAGATCCCCTGCCCGATCGTCACCAAGCGCAGCAAATTCGATCAGGCGGTTGAGGCGGCGCTGCGGCTCGCTCCCTCCCCGGCCGTGCATGCCGTTACCATGACCGGCGAGCTGTCCGACGTGTTCGACGACCGCGCCGAAGGTGTTTCCTATCTCATCGGCTTGACGCGGAAGGCCGCGGCAGGTCAGGAGCTCCGCATTTACGCGGGCCGTTCCGGTTTTCTCGCTGCTGAGGAGGCCGAGCGCCGGCCGATGGATGTTGCTTCGGCCAATTGGCACGCGACCGCGGCGCTGATCGCCCGGCGCTCCCCCGGTGCGCTGCTCGTGGACGTCGGGACCACGACAACCGACCTCATCCCCATCGAATCAGGAGCCGTCGCCGCGCGCGGCGCCACGGATGCCGAGAGACTTGCCGAAGGGGAACTCATCTATACCGGCGTCGTGCGGACCCCGGTGATGGCGGTGGCGCACAGCGCGCCGTTTAAGGGCCGGGTGCAGCGGATCGCGGCAGAGCGCTTCGCCACCATGGCCGATGTCTGGCGGCTCGCGGGCGAACTGCCGGACGACGCCGATCCCTACCCCGCCGTAGATCAGCGGGGAAAGAGTCCTGCCGAAAGCGCGGCGCGACTTGCCCGCATGCTTGGACGCGATGCGAGTGAGGTTGGGCTTGCCGAATGGCGAGCGCTCGCGCGCTATTTCGCCGACTGCCAACTCGCAGAGATCGAACATGCGGCGCGCCAGCTCGCCGAGCGCGACAGGGTCTCGGTGGACGCGCCGGTGATCGGCGCGGGCTGTGGCCGCTTCATGGCCAAGCAACTCGCAGCGCGTCTTGGACGCTCCTACCTCGATTTTGCCGCCATGCTCGACGTCGCGCCGGAAGCGCGCGAAATCGCCGCTCGTTGCGCGCCGGCCGTCGCCGTCGCCTTGCTCGCCTCGACGAGCCCGTGAAAAAGACCTGTCGTTGCCCGGCTTGACCGGGCAATCCAGTCATCGCTGTCCTCTGCTGGCCAACACAAGGGTTACTGGATGCCCGCCTTCGCGGGCAGACAAACGTGGAACCCAGGGCTGAACATGACGAGTTATCAACAGGCTTGACCGGGGTTGTTCTACTTCTTCTTGCGCGTTTGCCGGTTCACCTCGAAGCGCATGTCGCTGCCATCCTCGCAGTCATTCTGGTGGATCACGACATCGATTGGATCGGTGAAAGCGTTCAGTCCTTCCGACGGGGCCTTCTCGGAGGCGACCTGCCGGTTGCCGCAGATCGCGGATGCAAGCACGGCCGGCGCATTCTCGACCAGGATCGGGCGATTGCCCCTGAACAGATTGTGCGAAAGCTCGACCTTGGCGACCGCGCCCTTCTTGCCGGCGATCTCGATCCCCGGGCCGGCATTGTTGAGGAACTTGGAATTCTGAATGCGGATATTGACGATCTTTTGCTCCGGCTGGTCCGGCTCAAGATCAATGCCGGCGCTCGGGCGCGTTCCGTGCGTGTTCTGGAACACCGAGTCCGTCACCAGCACGCCATCTGCTTCGATAATCGACAGTCCCTGCCGGCGGTTGTTGTCGGCGGTGACCGAACAGAATTTCACGTCCTTGGCGCCCTCGACGTAGAAGCCATCGCCCCACATCCGTCTCGAGGTCACGCCGCTGACGGTGATGTCCTTGGCGCCATGATAGATGCGGATTCCCATGCCTCCCTCGCCGGCGTTGCCCTGGTGCTCGACCCGGTCGCCTTCGAGCGTTCCGCCGACCACGGCGACGTTCGAGACATCGGAAATGGAGAGAACGGTGTATTTGCGCGAGTTGTTGGGGATCGCCTTGAGGGTCGCATCGTTGGCGAGCTTGAGCGTCATGTCGCTCCCAAGCGAAAGGCGCTGCTTCTTGTCTACGGCGTCGACCATGTAGGTGCCGCTCGGGACGAGCACGGTCCCTCCGGTTCCTGCGACTTGGTCGATTGCCGCCTGGATCGCGTCGGTATCGTCGGTGCGGCCATCACCCTTGGCGCCCTTGTTCTTAACGTTGACCACAAGCGGCGATTTGGGGGCTATGACGCATCCTTGCGGCGCGCTGTCCGCGGCGGCTGCCTCTGCGGCCACGAGGCATCCCGCGATCACGACGATCAGGAGCAAGCCTGACGCCCCAAGGTTCCCTTTACAGGCCATGGTGAATGAGCGCTCCTCTGGACCTAGCCTGTGCTCAGGCGTAAGCGACTCGACAGCGAAGGCCGCATCATTCCCGCCGACCTGGGCATTATTTGGCCGGTTCGATGGAAATAGGGAGGGTCGCATGTCCGACCTCGATCTTGCGCTCTCAATTGCCCTTGGCGTCGGGCTGGCGGCGGCCACAGGTCTCCGCGTCTTCCTGCCGATGCTGGTGGTCAGCGCCGCGGCCTATACCGGGCACCTTCCTTTGAGCGAAAACTTCGCCTGGCTGGCAACGCCGGGGGCGCTGATCATGCTCGGCGTCGCGGCAGTGGTGGAGATCCTCGCCTACTACATTCCGGGCGTCGACAATCTGCTCGACGCTCTCGCCACGCCCGCCGCGGTCGTCGCCGGAACGCTGGTTTCGGCCGCGGTCATCACCGACCTGCCGCCGATGCTGAAATGGACGACCGCGATCATTGCCGGCGGCGGCGTGGCAGGACTGACCCAAGGCATCACGGCTCTGCTCCGGGCGAAATCCACCGTGCTCACCGCAGGCATCGGCAATCCGGTCATCGCCACCGCGGAGCTTGGCGGCTCCCTGCTCGTTTCGCTTCTCGCGCTTGCGGCACCGGTCGTCGCCCTTCTCCTGGTCATCGCCTTCTTGTGGCTGGCGATGCGCATGATCCGGAAGGTCACGCAACATGGGCGGCCACCGGACAAGGTGGAGAGTCAATGAGTTAACCAAAGCCGGTTGCTTTGACGCTTGAAGTCCTTGCGCCGGCCTATGCTTAGGCCCGAAAATGCGGACAGGGAACAAGAGGGAGCGTGTCATGCGGTTTGGTCTTGGGTTCACTGTGGTTTGCCTTGGCGCCGTTTTCGGCCTTGGCGTGCCGGGAGCTTCCATCGCTTCGCCGGCGCCGGGAGCAGCGGGTCTGGTTACGTCTCACGGAAGCTTCGAGCGGGTGGGCTGGCGTCGCAACTATGGCTATAGCCCCTACGCCGCTCCTCCCGTCGTCGTCGTCCCGCAGGTTCCCGTTGCGCCGCCTGTGGTGGTCCAGCAGCAGCCGGTGATCGTGCAGCAACCGGTCGTGGTCCTGCCGCCGCGTCCGGCAAGCTGCGGCGAATATCACTACTGGAACGGCCAATATTGCGTCGACGCCCGTTACAACAGGCCCTATCTCGGCCCGCGGTAGTGGCGGATCTCACCGTCGCTCAAGGCGCGTGCTTGAAGTGGTCCTCGATCTTCTCCACGAGCAGACGCCAAGCCTCGTGCTCGCGGGGACCCGCGGTCTTCTCCACCGCGATCTGTAGATAGCCGAGCTCGCGCTCGATCTTATCGCGCGGCAGCATATCCAGGCGGCTCGCTAGGATTGCCGCCTCGATCACCGCTCCTTGCGCGCGGTTGAAGCCCTTGAACGGAGCGTGTGCGGCCTCGAACACCACCTTGCAGTGGAAGCGCGGGCGCTGCTCGTCCTCTTCGATGAAGTCGACCTTCAGCTCGGCATGGGCGAGCGTGCCGTCGAGGATCGCGCCGGGAATATGGGTGGCGTGACGCGTCGGCCAGGCTCGCTTGTCGGTCAGGCAGCTCGCGAAGACGAGGACATCGTCGGTGAAGTTCGCCACGGCGTAAGGATTGGCGCGCAGATTGTCGAGCGTGGTCGAGGGCTTGAACGGCGCGAGGATCCAACCTGCTTCCTCGGCGATGAGGCCGAGCGGCGCCACGTGCACCTTGCCCTCTTGATTGAGGGTGGTGACGATCGTCTCCCTGATCATCGGCATCGCGTTCTCCGCTCCCCACGCAAACTCAAGAGGCTTGGCGCTTTCTCTTGGCGATCAGCGTGTGGCCCGCCTCTTTCAGCCTGGTCTTGTCGTCGGCCGGCGCATCCGCCGCCACGCCCCAGTCGAGAGGCTCGTCCTGGGCATAACGCTTGGCGAGCCGCCAGGCGATCTCGGCGCGCGCCAGCTCCACCCCGAGATAGAAGGCATGCCCCCCGTCCTTCTCGATGTCGAGCTTGGGATAAAGATCGAAGACATCCTGAGTGATGTGATGGCCGTCGCGATTGTAGATGTGGATGCCGTCCTCGGCGATCTCGATGCGAAAATTCTTGTCGCGCACTCCGGCTGCGCTTTCGGCGATCTCCTCAGGCGTCTGCGGGAAGGGTTTGCGGGCGTGCAGCGCGAGCAGGCCCGAGGCGTAGTCCTTGGGGAGATCGTGATCGGCGCGGCTGGCGTACATGATGCGCCGCGCGAGGTCGTGCTCCTCAACGGTGCGGCGCGTGTGCGGGCTCACCTGCACCACCAGCACATTCTTGATATCGAGCTCCGAAGCAATGCCGAGCAGCACCGCGGTAATGCCGGTGGTGTCGGCGTCGGTCAGCTCGGTGAGGTTGCCGGTGCCGAGCAGCAACTCGGCCTTGGGCCGGTCGCGGCGCACTTGCGCGTAGCGCTCAAGCGACTGCATGAAGCCGAAATTGATCGGATCGAGAACCGGGTCGGCGAGAAACGCGCGGCCCTTGGCATCGAGCGCGTCCATGGCCCGATAAAGCGACGGAAGATCGCCGTGCTCCTTGGGGATCAGCACCGGCGTCGACTTGACCTTGTCGGCGATATGCAGCGTGTCCTCGTTGAGGCTCAGCAGAAAGTCGGCGCCGGATTTGCCGCCGCGCAGCAATTCGTCGGCGTCGGCGGAGTTGACGCTCACCTTGTAACCCTTCGCCTTCAGAGCCTTTACCGAGTCCTCGAGATGCGGAAAGGGCGTGTCGGGCAGGCCGCCGAGATCGATGACGTTGGCGCCCTTCCGCACATAGTCCTCGGCGCGCTTGAGGATCGCCCCGACGGTCATCGCCGAGGCATCGACGATCTCGGCGAAGATCTGGATGTCGTATTTGGTCATGTCCGAAGCCTTGGCGGCGCGGCCGAAATAACCGGGGATGTCCTTGAGCTCGTCGGGGCCGCGCACGAAGGGCACGCCGAAGCGCTCGCTCAAGCGGCCGAGATCGGCGCGGCAGCGCCCCGGCAGCATGATCTTGTCGGCCTCCACCGGCTTTGGCAGGCGCCGGGCGATGATCTCCTCGGTCATCAGCGCCGCGACCTTTACGCCGATGTCGAGCACCTTCCAGGCGAAGCTCGCCTTCATGCCCTCGAGCACCGCCTCGAGGCGCGGCCGCGCCAGATGCCCGGTGAGGAAGAGGATGCTTTCAGCCATTGAGGGTCGTCGCTTTGGAGGATCGCGCTTTGCGAGCCTTGCCGCCCTTCTACCGTGCTTTGCAGCAAGTGCGAAATCCATTGGTATCCAGGAGGGTGCCCCGCTCCCCCCTTGTGGGAGAGCACGCGCTCGCTCGCTCGATGCGCTACCGCTCCGCTACTTGAGCGCGATGCGCGCGCGGGTGAGGGGTAAGCCGCGAAGCCGCGTCAAAGAAATCAATCACCCTCACCCTTTCCGCCATGCGACTTGCAGGCTTCGCCGCAAGATCGCGGCGGAAAGCCCTCTCCCACAAGGGGGAGGGGTCTGTGATGCGCGGAATGCAAGTCAGCTCCGGTTGTCCACAGGAAGCCGCATGACGACGGACTTGCAACACGCGGCGGAGCTGCTTGAGCTGTGGCGTCTCTGCCGCAAGTCGAGTTGCCGCCGGGCGCGCGCCTGTCGCGGCGATGCAAGGGCGTGCTGTGAAATGGTGGCAGATTGGTCTGAGGCGCTGTCGCTGAGGGACAAACGGGTCAGTTTCTCAGAAGCAATAGAGCGGCTGCGCGAACCGCATGCGCAATAAGCTGCCGCGTGGACGGCTGGGACAAGCCGGCCATGACGAGTTTGTTGTAGCCGGTCTCGTTAGGCGTTAGTCGATGGTTGCGCCGCAAGGGACTATTCCAGGGGCCGACAGAGTCTCTGCCAGAGCCGCCTGGTCGCCGCGCCCGAGCAGAAAGACGGGGAACGGCGCACCTTCGAACATCGCGGGAAAGGCCTCATCGACGACCCCGTCGGCGGCAAGCTGGGTCGCGCTGAATGTGCCTCGCTCCCGCTTGATGGATTTGATCACGATGCAGCATTCCGCCCCGAGGCGGCGGGCGAGCCACAGAGCGAGGCTGTCGGAGGTCACCGTCCAGGATTGCTGGATGTCGCGCCGGTCGGCGATCAGGGTGTAAGGCGCCCACACCGCCACGCGGCCTTGCGCAAGCGCGGCACGCATGGCGTCTTCAGTGTCGCCGACCTCAAAGCCGGGGCGTAAGGCCCCCACCGCCCAAGCGAGCTGGTCCATGGCAAGGAGCGCCATGCGATGGGCGGCGCCGTCGCCGAAGCCAAGCCGGGCTTGCGCGGCGCGCACCTCGTCGGCGAGAGCCCCTCCACCGGGCACGACGACGATCGGCCGTGGGCTTGCCGCAATGACATCGAGCCACGCCGAAAGCTCGGGCGAGCGCACCACGCTGCCGCCGAGCTTCACCACGACCGGACCTGTCTCGCGCGCTATGGCACGCTCCTCGACACTCGCTGGCAGAGCTTGCCCGCGCATCGACGTCAGCTCCGTGCGTGCCGTCGCACGATCTCCACGCCAACGGCACCGGGCTCCTTGTCGAGCTTCTCGATCTTCACCTTGACGGAGGCGGCGCGCGGATGGGCAAGGCAGCGCGAGGCAATCTCGTCGGCCAAGGTCTCCACCAGGTTGATGTGGCCCTCGGCGAGGATATCCTTGATGGTGGCGATGATCATGTCGTAGTCGAGCACGCGCCCGATCTGATCCTCGACCGCCTGGTCGCTTGGTGCGACCTCGATATCCACCGAGAAGCGCGCGCGTTGGGTGACGCCCTTCTCATGGGTATAGACACCGATCTCGGCGTCGAGCACGAGGTCGTGCACGAAGACGCGGTCGTAAGGCGCGTCGGTGCTGGTGCCTCCGCTGGACACACGGCCGGCGCGCGTCACTCGCTCTTCTGCCATCGGCATGAAAGAACTCCGTCGGAATTGCAGCCGCTCTGCCTAGCATAACGCTTAAGCGGCAGCTTCGGACATTCTTGCCGGCATGGTTTCCGGCGCTGGCCGGATTTGCGGGATTAGGGCGCGGACGGTGGCGCAAGCCGCAGGATCGAGGGATGCGTTGCGGGACCCAAGGCAAAGCGCGCCACGGAAGCCGATCAGGTCGGGTGCGAGGGCGAGCAGTTCCGCCACGTCGGCGGCGTTCAGCGAACCGGCAACGCCTGCGATCAGCCCGTGGGTCTTGGCATGCGCAACGAACTGCCCGATTTGGCGGCGATCGAGATGCGCGATAAGCGAGCCCGTGCTCTTGTCCGCGGTGTCGAGCATAACGCCTCTCGCTCCCAAGGCCGCCGCCGCGGCCACGGCGTCGAAGTCCGGCAGACGGTCGGCGAACAGCACGAGGATGAGACGCACCTCTCGCGCAACTGGACGAAGCGCATCGAGGCAGCGTTTGGCGTCGCCATCGGGGAACAGCCCGAATTTCACAAAGTCGATGCCATCGGCGGCCTTCTCCATCACTGCTTCCCGGATGATTTCCGGCTGCATGGGAAGGTTGCCGATGGTGGCGCTCACCGCCACGCGGCCTCCGATCAGCGAAACGATTCCGCGCGTGGTTTGCCGGTCGAGCGCGCCGAGGGCTCCTCGCCGCGGCTCCTTGAGGTCGATGATGTCGGCGCCGGCGATGAGCGCCGTTGCGGCTTCAGCCTCGTCGCGCACGCTGGCAAGGAAGAGGGTCATGTTGTCCTACGGAGAGCCGGAAGCTGCGATCACGAAAGTTAAGCGAGAGGACGCACTATCGGAACCAGCCGAAAAGTCCGCCGCCGCCGCCACCGCCGCCACCGCGACGGCCGCGCGGAGGAGCCTGGCTTGGCGCCTGACCGCCCCCCCAGGGACCAAAGAAGCCGCCACCTGAATCCTCGCGGGCAACAGGCCTCACCTTGGGCTTCCTCAGCTTGATCTCGTTGGCAATTCCGTCGGGGTCTGTCACCACCACCGAATAAGCCTGCCAATCCCATTTGGCGGCATTTGCACCCCAGCTGTACGGCTCGATCGAGACGATCTTGTTCGCCCAGAGGTCGACGATCGCCGTATAGGTAAGCTCCTGGTTGGCGCCATCCCCCAAAGCCCCGGCGTAGTAGCGGAGCAGCCCGATGCCGGAAAGGGAGTCCTTCATCTGGCTCCACTCAACGATCTTGGGCTTGCCGGAACCGAACATCTCAAGCTCGGCCCGAAGCTTCTTGTATTTGGGATTGGTCGCGACGTAGCGCCCGGGGGACGGCTCGGTGATGACCCAATCGGAAACCGGAGGCGCAAGGGGCAGCCCCTGCTCATCCGGCACGTCCTGGCCGAGCTTCTCGAGCGCGTCCCGGCTCTCGCTCTGGAATGGATCGAGCTCGAGCGCGCGCTGGTAGTCGGCGATCGCGTCGGCGGTCCGGCCCGTGGCCTGGTAGATGTCGCCACGCAAACGCAGCGCGACGGGATCGTCGGGATTCAGCGTCAACGCCTGCTGGACGTCGGTGAGCGCGACGTCGTCAGGTTGGGTGGCGTCGGCGACCGTCTCCGTCCCGCTTGCGGCATTGGCGTCGCCATTCGCGTCGGCATTGGCATCGCCGGCTGCTGGCGTGGCGGCGCCATTGGTGTCGGCATCGGCGGGCGCGAGTGCAGCTGCCCCATTGGTGTCAACGATGGCGTTGGCGTCGGCGACGGCGGGCGCGGCGGCGCTATTGGTGTCAGCGTTGGCGTTGGCTTCGGCATCGGCGGCTGTTGGCGCGGCGGCGCCATTGGTGTCGGCGTTGGCATCGGCGGGCGCGGGTGCGGCGTTGGGGTCGGCGCTTGCGCCATTGGGGTCGGCGCTCGCGTCAGCGGGCGCGACTGCACCGTCCGCGTTGGTGCTGCCCTCAGCAGGGGCGGCTGCGCCGTTGGCGTCCGCATTGGCACCGGCGTCGGGGGCAGGCTGTTTGGCAACAACGGACACCGGCTCAGGCTTCTTCGGCGGCTGGGCCTTGATCCTCGCCTCGGCTCGCATGGTGTAAGCCCTGGCGCTTTGCGGAGCGAGCTCGATCGCTTTGGACAAATCGGCGATGGCGTCATCGAGGCGGCGGACTTGAGTGTACACCTCGCCGCGCTCGATATAGGCGTCGGCGAAGTCGGGCTTGAGCTCGATCGCCTTGTTGAGATCGTCGACCGCGTTATTGTACTTCTTGTCGCCGGCAAAGGCGCGGGCCCGCAAGAGCAATATGTTGGCCTGGTCGGGCTTGCTTGAGAGAGCCTGGGTGAAATCGTCGGACGCCTCATGGAAATCTTCCAACGCGAGATAGGCTTCGCCGCGGTTCTCGTAGGCGGCCTCATATTTCGTGTTGAGGCCGAGCGCGCGCGTGTAGTCGCGTAGCGCGGCGTGGTAACGCTGCAATGAGGCGTGTGCCTTGCCGCGACCATTCAGAGCAACGGCGCTTGTCGGCATCAGCTCGACGGCCTTGCGATAATCCTGGAAGGCCGGCTCGTATTGGGCGAGTTCGGCGTGAGCGTTGCCGCGGTTGTTATAGGCCGCGCCGTAATTGGGCGAGAGCGCGATGGCGCGATCGAAGTCCTTCACCGCCTCGTCGGGATGACCCAGGTCCATGAGCGCATTGCCTCGATTGTTGTAGACAGTGGCGCTCTCGGGCGAGATCTGGATCGATTGATTGAAGTCGTCGACGGCTTCCTTGGTCTGTTTCAGCCGCCATTTGGCCACGCCACGATCGCTGTAGATGCTGGCTTTGACGAAATCGGCAATTTCGGGATTGGATAGAGCCTCGTCATAGGCGGCGAGCGCCTTGTCATACTGGCCGCGCAGCAGCGCCGCCGCCCCCTCTCGCGCGCGGAGCAACGTTACGTCTTCGGCGCTTGCCCGGCTCGCCCAGCCGATGAGGACGAGAGCAAGTCCGCAAAGTATCAGGCGCCGTCTGGTCATGAGCCCATGGCGAGAAAACAGGCCTTTCGAGCCCCTCCAACTCTCATGTCCCCCATAAGGTCGCACTGTGTCAACATAGGGTCATCGTGCAGCCCCACTCCAACCCCCGGCCATGTTTTCCCGCCATTTTTTGTTCACTTCTGCCAGTTCCCGCAGCACCGCGGGCAGCGTCCTGGGCAGATCCTCGGAGATCAAGCCAGGGCCGAAAAGTTGGGCGGCCCGGCCATGCATCCAAACCGCGGCGGATACCGCCTCGAAGGCCGGCATGTGCTGCGCAAGCAGGCCGAGCACCATCCCTGCGAGAACGTCGCCGGTACCGGCAGTGGCAAGCCAGGAACTCGACGTTGCGTTGATCGACGCCCTCCCGTCCGGCGCGGCGACCACGGTGTCGGAGCCCTTCAACAGCACGATGGCGGTGGAGCGCGCGGCAGCGGCGCGGGCAGCCTCAAGCTTGGCGCCCTCCCCGACCGGATTGAAGAGACGCGAGAATTCGCCCTCATGGGGCGTGAGGGCGACCGGCGCGCTGCGCGAGCGTATGCCTGCGAACAGGCTATCGGCGTCGGAGGCAAAGGTGGTGAGCGCGTCGGCATCGAGGACGACCGCGGCAGCGCTCGCGAGCGCCACCTCGACCATCGCCCGAGTGTGCTCGCCGACCCCGACGCCGGGGCCGATCAGCACGGCGTTCTTGCGCTCATCGCTCAAGAAGTCCCACAAGCTCCTTCGCATCATCGACCGGCCGCACCATGACAGCGGTCAATTGCGCGGCATTAACCGCCAAGGCGTCCTTGGGCGAGGAGACGGTGACGAGGCCAGCCCCTGCCCGCAACGCGCCCAAGGCCCCGAGCCTCGCCGCGCCGGTCGAGAAGACCGGACCCGAAACGACCACCGCATGGCCTCGGGCGTATTTGTGGCTTTGCGGCTTCGGCCAGGGAAATTGCTGAAGCCAAAGGGCTGGCTCATTGGCGAAGGTCTGGGGCTTGATGATCTCGAGCACGCCCGCAGGAATCCCGATGTCGGCTACGAGGGTGTCCCCGCACAGCTCCCGCCCCGGCAGCAGCAGGTGCCCTGGCTTCAACCGAAAAAACGTGACGGTGGCGAGGGCGCGGACGGCAACGCCCTTGACGGCACCGGTGCTGCCGTCGACGCCGCTCGGCACGTCCACCGCGACCACGGGCAGCCCGCTCGCATTGAGGGCTTCGATCACCAAGGCGAAGTCGCCCTCGATCGGCCGCGTAAGGCCCGCGCCGAGCAAAGCATCGACCACGACGTCGGCGCGGGAGAAAAGCTCGGTGCCAAGTGGCTCGACGGCGCCGCTCCAAGCCTTGGCCATGGCCGCAGCATCTTTGGGGAGGCGGCTTGGATCCCCGTTGAACCCGAGGCGGACCGTGTAGCCTTTGTCCAGCAAATGGCGAGCCGCAACGAAGCCGTCGCCGCCGTTGCTGCCGGGCCCGCACAGAACGGCGACCACGCGGGCATTCGGGAATCGCGCGGCGACCTCGTCAGCCACGGCGCGTCCGGCATGCTCCATGAGCTCGAGGCCCAGCACCCCGCCCTCCATGGCGAGGCGATCGGCTTGGCCCATCTCCTGCGATGTCAGCAGCTCGAGCATCGCTTCACGATAAAGCAAAGCCTCAACGAAAACGAAAAGGCGCAGCTCGCAAGCAGATTGCTGAAATCATAGGCATATTGCCTAATTGCTAGGCTATACAGGTATGAGCCTGGCCGAGAGTGATCGATCTCTGCCCATAAAACCTTGGAATCAGAAGGAACCCGCCGCCTGACAAGATTGGCATAGGGCGTGCTTGGGCGGCGGCAGGAGTTCTGCAGGCTACGGGCGACGGCGCGCAGCCTAGCGGTGTTGTATGCCCAATGGGGAGGTGCGGTGAAAAACATGAAGAAAATCGAGGCGATCATCAAGCCGTTCAAGCTGGACGAGGTCAAGGAAGCCCTGCAGGAGATCGGTTTGCAGGGTATTACCGTCACCGAAGCCAAGGGGTTCGGACGCCAGAAGGGACATACCGAGCTCTATCGCGGCGCCGAATACGTGGTCGATTTTTTGCCCAAGGTGAAGCTCGAGCTCGTGCTCGGCGACACCATGGTGGAAAAGGCTATCGAAGCCATCATCGCCTCGGCGAAAACGGGTCGCATCGGTGACGGCAAGATTTTCGTGTCGAATGTAGAAGAGGCCGTGCGCATCCGCACCGGAGAAACCGGGAACGACGCTATCTGACGAGGACAGCGAAGACGCTAGGATGAAGCAGGATCGAGATCATGCCGCCTTGCAGGGAGACCGCAAGGCGGCATCAAACACGCGAAGAACAGGGGAGTAAAATGGCAGACGCTAAGCACGTAGTTAAGAAAATCAAAGACGATGAAATCAAGTTCGTCGACCTCCGCTTTACCGATCCGCGGGGCAAGATGCAGCACGTCACCATGGACTTCGAAGTTGATGGACGAAGAAGCGTTCACCGATGGGATCATGTTTGACGGCTCCTCCATCGCCGGATGGAAGGTGATCAACGAGTTCGGACATGAAGCTGATGCCCGACCCTGAGTTGGCGGTGATCGACCCGTTCTTCGCGCAAAGCACGCTTGCCGTGTTCTGTGACGTGCTCGAGCCTTTGACCAATGAGCCTTACGAGCGCGACCCGCGCTCGATCGCGGGCAAAGCCCAGGCTTATCTGCAGCAGATGGGCATCGGCGACGTCGCCGTGTTCGGACCAGAGGCGGAATTCTTCGTGTTCGACGACGTGCGCTTCGCCATCGAACCTTTCAATTGCGGTTACAAGATCGACTCGGCCGAACTGCCCATCAATACCTACACCGAATACGAGATGGGCAATCTCGGTCACAGACCGCGCACCAAGGGCGGCTACTTCCCGGTGCCTCCGGTCGACTCGGCGCAAGACCTCCGCTCGGAGATGCTCTCCGTGATGTCGGACATGGGCGTGGTCACCGAGAAGCATCACCACGAGGTGGGCGCCGCACAGCATGAGCTTGGCATCAAGTTCGGGCCGCTGGTGAAGACCGCCGACGCCATGCAGATCTACAAATACGTGATCCACATGGTGGCGCAGGCCTACGGCAAGACCGCATGTTTCATGCCGAAGCCGGTCTTCGGCGACAACGGCTCGGGCATGCACACCCACCAGTCGATCTGGAAAGGGTCCACGCCGGTCTTCGCCGGCGACAAATACGCCGATCTGTCGGACTACGCGCTGTGGTACATCGCGGGCATCCTGAAGCACGCCAAGGCGCTCAACGCCTTCACCAACCCGACCACGAATTCCTATAAGCGGCTGGTGCCGGGCTACGAGGCGCCGGTGCTGCTCGCCTACTCCTCGCGCAACCGGTCGGCGTCGTGCCGCATTCCGCTCGGCTCAGGGCCAAAGGCCAAGCGCGTCGAGGTGCGCTTCCCGGATCCTGCCGCCAACCCCTATCTCGCGTTTGCCGCCATGCTGATGGCGGGACTCGACGGCATCGAGAACAAGCTCAATCCCGGCGATCCGATCGACAAGAACCTCTACGATCTGCCGCCGGAGGAGCTCGAGAAGGTTCCCACCGTGTGCGGCTCGCTGCGTGAGGCTTGCGAGTCGCTCGACCAGGACCGCGCCTTCCTCAAGAAGGGCAACGTGTTCTCCGACGACGCCATCGATGCCTATCTCGAGCTGAAGATGGAAGAGGTGGAGCGGTTCGAGATGATGCCGCACCCGATCGAGTTCGACATGTATTACAGCGTTTGACGCGCGGTCCTTGGGGGGACCAAAGCGATGGGGCGGCCGAAGACTTGGCCGCCCCACTTTCCGCCCGGCCTTGCTTGGCCTTCGATGCCCTCCCCGCGTAACCCCTGTAGGACGCGGGATGAAGCGATACGAAGGCCCCCTGCCAAGCTCCCCCGTCTGAACTTCCGTCCTCACATCAAATAGTACACGCCCCAGATCAACGCGCCGAGCAGTAGGGTGTAGAGCCACTGCTTGTTGCTCGTATACCAACCGCCGAGCAGCGCCGGGATGCCGAACACCACGAAGCGGCAGAGCGATAGGCTGGTGACGACGGCGATGCCGGCAAGCACCCACAGATAGAAATCCTGCGGCGCGGCCGCGCTCTGGCCGGCGTCGACCAGGAACCTCTGGCCGCTGTCGGCGCTCGCGCTCAACACGGCGCACAGCGAAGCGATCGCGAGCGTGACCAGAATGGCGTAGCGCATGACCGTCATTGCCGAACTCTCCTGCATTTGATCAAAAGTCTAGGGAGAGCCGGGTAAACAAACGGGAAAGGGTTAGGACTAACGAACGGTTAACAGGCGGGCAGAGCCGCGCAGGGGTCAGTACAAGACGGCACAGAATGCTGCCTCCCATCGAGCGAGCTCAATGAGTTCTCGTCAGTCGCCTCCCACAATCGGCTGCTCAGTTCACTGAGCCGTCATTGCACGTCGGATTCGAGCTTCGACAGTGATTTCTCCAGCGCCTCCGCAAGGCAGCAGCCATGACAGTAAACGGTTCGACATCGTCTCACTCCTTTACCTGGGATCGTCCTTGCGGGGCCGCTCGACTTCGATCGCCCGGACGACTCATTGCGCGATGGCGCTCCTCACCCTGCCCTGGCGGTAGTTCTCCAGCTGCTCTTCGGCGTAATGTTGATGGTGACCTTGTCGAGCTTGCCGGTGAACTTGAACGGCACCTTGTAGTCCTCGCTGACCGGCGTGCCGGTATCCTCGCCGATGTCGAGCGTCTCATCTAGCGACATGCGGTAGGGGATGGTCTGCGGCAGGTGCTCGCTCGCCACCTTATTGCCGTCGACAGTGAGTGTCGCCTGGCCGCCTTTGCCAACGCCGCCCCCGTCATAGTTGAAGTCGACGGTGATGACGTGTCGCCCTGGAGGGACCTTGTCGTTGCCGGCCACCGTGTAGCGCTCGACGCCGGCAAGATTGTAGTGGAACACCGGACGGCCCTCGAGCAGGTAAAGCCCGAGTCCGCAAAAGCGGCCGCCTTGGGTCATGAGCACGCCCTCGGCCCCGCCTTCGGGGATGTCGACCACGGCGCTGAGGCCGAACGACTTGTTCTTGAGGTCGGGCGCGCCGCCTTCCGGGATACGCACCATGCCGTCGTAGTAGGTGAACTCGTTGAGTCCGCGGATATTGCTCGGACGGTTATTGACGTCGAGGCGCTCGACCTTGGTGTTGTCGAGAGGCAGGACGTTGTACTTTACGGCCTCGATATAGAACAGCCGCTGCAATTCGCGGAGCTTCTCCGGATTCGACGCGGCCAAGTCGTTCGCCTCCGAGTAGTCCTCGGCGACGTTGTAGAGCTCCCATTTATAACCGTCGATCGGATCGACCGGCTTCACCACGCTCGCCCAAGGCGGCGCAACCGGCGTTGTGGCGGCAACCCAACCATTGTCGTAGATCGCCCGATTGGCGAACATTTCGAAATATTGCGTCGTATGCCGCGACACTGCCGCCGCGTCGTCGAAGGTATAGACCATGCTGGTGCCTTCAATCGGGTCTTGCTGAATACCGTAAACCGAGAACGGCGCCGGAACGCCAACCGCCTCGAGGATGGTCGGCATGATGTCGATGACATGGGCGAATTGCGTGCGCATCTCGCCGTGCGCCTTGATGCGCTTCGGCCATGAGATGACCATCGCGTTCTTGGTGCCGCCGAAATGCGAGGCGATCTGCTTGGTCCATTGGAACGGCGTGTCCATGGCATGCGCCCAGCCGATCGGATAGTGATTGAAGGTCATCGGGCCGCCGAGCTCGTCCATGCGGCGCAGCACTTCTGAGAAAGGCTCCTTGAGGTTGTTGAAAAAGGTCATCTCGTTGAGGAGCCCCTGGCGGCTGCCTTCGGCCGAGGCGCCGTTATCGCCCTGGATGTAGATAATGAGCGTGTTGTCGAGCTGGCCCATCTCCTCGATGGCGTCGATGATGCGGCCCATCTCGAAGTCGCAGTGCGCCAGGGCGGCCGCATAGACTTCCATCATATGGGCGAACACCTTTTTCTCGTCGGGGTTCAGCGAGTCCCACGCCTCGATGCCCTCCGAACGCGTGGTGAGCTTCGTGTTCTGCGGGATGATGCCCATCTCCTTCTGCTTGGCGATGGTCAGCTCGCGCTGCTTGTCCCAGCCGTAATCGAATTTGCCCTTGAACTTCTCGATCCACTCCTTCGGCGTGTGATGCGGCGCATGCGCGGTGCCCGGCGCGTAATAGGCGAAGAAAGGCTTGTTGGGCGCCATGGCATGCTGCATGCGGATCCAGCCAATGGCTTTGCTCGCCATGTCCTCGTCGAAGTTGTAGTTGGGATCGTCGTGCGGCGGCTCGATGGGCTTCGTGTTCTCGACGAGCGCCGGCGCCCACTGATTGGTGTCGCCGCCGACGAAGCCGTAGAAATACTCAAAACCGAGCCCGACCGGCCAAAGGTTGAACGGCCCGGCTTGGCTCGTCTGCCAATCCGGCACGTTGTGGTTCTTGCCGAACCAGGCGGTGTTGTAGCCGTTGAGCTTGAGGATATCGCCGAGGCCGCGTTTCGATTGCGGAACCAGTGTGTTGTAGCCGGGAAAGCCGACCCCTGCTTCCATGATCACGCCGGTGGCGACGCTGTGGTGGTTGCGTCCGGTGAGCAGGGCCGCGCGCGTCGGCGAGCAGAGCGCGGTGGTGTGGAAGTTGTTGAACCTGAGGCCGGCATTGGCGATCCGGTCCATGGTCGGCGTCGGGATTGGGCCGCCGAACGTGCTACTGGCGCCGAATCCGACGTCATCCGTGAGAATAATGAGGACGTTGGGCGCGCCTTCCGGGGCGGTCACTGCCTTGGGGAAGTCCTTCACCGAGTTGGCGGGCGTGAGGCCGATCTTGCCTTTGAACGGCGGATCAGGCTGAGGCAGGACCGCCCGATCTGCTTCCTGTGCAAAGGCCCCGGCGGAGAAAGTAACAGCGGCAAAGAGTGTTGCCGCTGCCAGGATTACGCGTCTACCCATTGAAGCCTCCCTTGCTCGTCTTCGGCAAGAAGGCCTCCGGTGCTCGCAGGCCGCGGAGGCCTTTCATCGCCGTCAGAAAAGTGGTCAAACCCGATACGTCATTGACAGGCTTAGTTCCGTGATGTCGTGGAGCTCTCCAGCAGCTCTAGTGCTTTCTGGATCTGATTAGTTCTGTAGCTCAGACCACCGCTTAGCGACCCGCCAGTGACGGGCGGATATTCCTTGAGGCTCGCCGCGAACTTCGCAACCTCACCTTGGATTGGTACGAAAATCCACAACAAGTCGGCGTACCAGCGGACGTACATCCCCGAATCGTGAGGGGCTGACTCGAACGGATCTGCGCGAAGATTGACAATGAGCGGCCACGCCGGCGTCTTCCGGTAGGCCGTGTTGATTGCACCTTCGTTGAAAGCAAAGCTGACCTTCCAATCGTCGTAGCGGACGGAGTTCAAGTTGCCGGCCTGGTCGAAATAGAAGATCTCGTGACGCGGGCTCTTTTCCTCCTTGCCTTGGAAGAAGGGTAGGAAGTTGTAGCCGTCGAGGTGCTGCTTGAAGGTCTTGTCCCCGACCGTGGTGCCTTCGGCAACCTGCTTGACGACATCCGGGTTACCGGCAGCCGCGAGAAGTGTCGGCATCCAGTCCTCTTGGGAGATGATGTTATTGTAGACCGTTCCGGGCTTGATCACGCCGGGCCAGCGGACGAGCATTGGAACGCGGAATCCGCCCTCCCAGGTTGTTCCCTTCTCGCCGTAGAAAGGCGTCGTTCCCCCATCCGGCCAAGTCAGCTTCTCTGCGCCATTGTCCGTTGAGTAAATAACAATGGTGTTGTCCGCGATGCCGAGGTCATCGAGCTTCTTGAGCACTTGGCCGACCATGGCGTCGTGCTCGACCATGCCGTCGGGATAGAGGCCAATGCCGGTCTTTCCGTCCGACTCCTTCTTAAGGCGGGTCCAGACGTGCATGCGCGTCGTGTTGAACCAAAGGAAGAATGGCTTTTTCTTTTCGACCGCGCCGTCGACGAACTTCATTGCGGCGTCGTAGATCTCTTGATCGACGGTGGGCATTCGCTCAGTCGTCAGAGGGCCAGTGTCCTCAATCTTTTGCGTCCCATCGGGGTTGGCCCATGAGTGGATGACGCCGCGCGGACCGTACTTCTTCCGAAACTCCGGATTTTTCGGATAGTAGTAGCCTTCTGGCTCTTCCTCGGCATTCAAGTGATAGAGGTTGCCGAAGAACTCATCGAAGCCGTGGTTCGTCGGCAGATGCTCGTCCTGATCACCCAAATGGTTCTTGCCGAACTGGCCGCTGGTGTAGCCGAGCGGCTTCAACAGTTCAGCAATGGTGGGCTGGTCCTTGGTAATGCCTTGTGACGAGCCTGGTACGCCGATGGTCAGAAGGCCAGTGCGGAACGGAGACTGGCCAAGGATGAAGGCGGCGCGGCCCGCTGTGCACGACTGCTGGGCGTACATGTCGGTAAAGAGCGCGCCCTCATTGGCGATGCGATCGATGTTGGGCGTCTGGTAGCCCATCATGCCGCGGCTGTAGGCACTCACATTCCAGAACCCAATGTCGTCGCCCCAAATCACGACGATGTTGGGCTTAGCCGTATCCTCCGCCCATGCCGTGCCGGTCTGCACGAAAACGGAAGCCGACAAAAGCGCGGCGATCCCAACAAGAAAGCTCTTCATGATTGTCCTCCTCTCATGCAGCTGTCGCATCACTGGGCGTCCCTCACCCTTCAGTGGGAACCAGGAAGGTCGCCACGGCGCGCCGGCCCCAATCGGGGCCGCCAGTGGAGCCCGCAGCCATGTTCACGCGAGCAGGCGCGCGACCAGTCCGACGCAGGCCGCTCAAGACACTCCTCCCACGCGGCGGACGTTCGTTCTAAAAAACACGATATTCGACAATGGCTTGGAGGCCGCCTACCCCGCCAACTGATCCAACTGGATGCTAGCAGAAGCCTGATGCGATATTGTCCCCAAAGGAACAATCGGGAGAAATTTTCCTCATGAGACGAATTGCCGAGGAGATTTTATCGAGGCGGGGTTGGCTCGCCCGCCAGCCGGAGCCCTTCAGGCGTCTCGTTTTCAATGAGTGCCTGCTCCAGCAGTGCGACCGCGGCGCGCCGATCTATCATTTGGCTGATCCGCCGGGCGGCATTTATGGCATCGCGGCCGGCGCGCTGGCCGTTTCGATCGCGCCGGGCGACGGAGGTCCGCACTTTGCCCATCTCGGAACCGCTGGGACGTGGTTCGGTGAAGGCTCTTTCTTGACCGGAGAGCCGCGCCGAGTTGGGCTCGAGGCCGCGACCGAATGCATCCTCTTTGAATCTCCCGCTTCCGGCGATGGAGCGTATGGCGGCAAAGGATCCCACGGCCATTCGCTATTTTGCTCAGATCGCGATGAGCAATCTCGATCTTGCCCTGGGAGTCGTCGGCGATCTCATGATCCAAAAGCCGGAGCGGCGCATCGCCGCAGTGCTGGTGCGCTCAGCCGGGCGCAAGACGAGCGGAGGGTTCGCATATCTCAAGCCGAGCTCGGCACGCTTGCCAACGCGTCGCGCAAGCTCGTGAACAAGGCGCTCCAGCGCTTCGCCGCCTCGGCGTGGGTCGCGCCGCACTACGGAGCGATCCAGATCCTGGATATGCAGGCCCTCAAGCACTTTGCCGCGGGCAGGCGCCTCTGACTGTGAAGGCCGGCGAGCTAGGCGGCCTTCCATTTGATGGAGCAGCCCATGGACGGCGTCTGCTCGCGCGGCCCCCTGCCCGTCTCGGCGACCTGCTTCATCGCGTCGAACAGCTCGCGACGCGCGTCCTCAGGTCCTGCCTCTTTGCGGCTCGCATCGAGACGACCGCGATATTGCAGCTCGAGCTTGCCGTTGAAGCCGAAGAAGTCCGGCGTGCACACCGCATCATAGGCGCGGGCCACCTCCTGGCTTTCATCGTAGAGATAGGGAAAGGTGAAGCGGTGCGCTTGCGCGAAGCGCTTCATGTTGTCGAAGGAGTCCTCCGGATAGTGCTCGACGTCGTTGGAGGAAATGGCGACCGTGTTGATGCCGTAGGCCTCGAGCTCCTTGGCGTCGCGCAGGACGCGGTCGATCACCGCCTTCACGTAGGGACAGTGATTGCAGATGAACATCACCAGCGTGCCGTCCTTGCCCTTGATATCGGCGAGGCTCACGGTCTTTCCGTCCACGCCGGGAAGCGAGAAGGCCGGCGCCTTCCAGCCAAAATTGCAGATCGGGGGTTGTTCAGCCAAACTCGTTGTCCTCCATGGCCTAGCAATGAACCTTTCCCCGGATATGGCGAAAGCCGATCCCTTCTGCAACAGGGCGTCTATCTCCCTTGGACACCGCTCTTGAAAAAGCCGCGCATGCGTGCGAGCTAGCTGTAGTTCCACACTGTGCTGATTCTGCCTCATCCTAAGGGCGAGCGAAGCGAGCGTCTCGAAGGATGAGGCGATGCTTCGAGACGCGGCCTCACGGCCGCTCCTCAGCATGAGGATCTGTTCTGGAAGCCATGCGCAAAACCGCAGCGTCACGCGATCTCTTTGCCAAGCTCGAGGATGAGTCGAGGAAGAAGCCGGCCGCGTCGGCAAAATCCGCCAAGGGCGGCAAGCGGAACGGCGCGCCGTCAGACGATGCCTATACCGCCGCCGACATCGAGGTGCTTGAGGGGCTTGAGCCGGTGCGCCGCCGCCCGGGCATGTATATCGGCGGCACCGACGAGAAGGCTCTGCACCACCTCTTCGCCGAGGTGCTCGACAATGCCATGGACGAGGCGGTGGCCGGTCACGCCAACCGCATCGAGGTGAGCTTCGAGGAAGACGGCTTCCTGAGCGTCACCGACAATGGCCGCGGCATCCCGGTCGACCCGCATCCGAAGTTCAAGAAGACATCGGCGCTGGAAGTGATCATGACCACGCTCCATTCGGGCGGGAAGTTCAACTCCAAGGTCTACGACACGAGCGGCGGCCTGCACGGCGTCGGCGTCTCGGTGGTGAATGCGCTGTCTGAGCACCTCGAGGTGGAGGTCGCGCGCGGGCAGAAGCTCTACCGCCAGACCTATACGCGAGGGGCTCCCGACGGTCCCGCTGAAGAGCCTCGGGGCGGTCAAGAACCGCCGCGGCACCACAGTCCGCTTCAAGCCAGACCCCAAGATCTTCGGCAAGGGCGTGGCCTTCACGCCGCCGCGGCTCTTCCGCATGTCGCGCTCCAAAGCCTATCTCTTCGGCGGCGTCGAGATCCGCTGGTCTTGCGCCGCGGCGCTGCTTGGCGCCGACAAGGAGACGCCGCAAAGCGCAGTGTTTCACTTCCCCGGCGGGCTCAAGGATTTTCTTGCGGGCCGCATCGAGGGCCTGGAAACCGTCACCAAGGATTTCTTCACCGGCAAGAGCAACAAGCGCGAGGGCCATGGCGCGGTCGAATGGGCGATCGCCTGGGTGGCCGGCGAGGACGGATTTCTCAACTCCTATTGCAATACCGTGCCCACGCCGGACGGGGGCACCCATGAAGCCGGTCTGCGCTCCGCCCTGGTCAAGGGCTTGCGGGCCTATGGCGAGCTCATCGGCAACAAGCGGAGCGCCCAGCTGACCGCTGAGGACGTGCTGTCGACGGCCGGCGCCTTGCTGTCGATGTTCATCCGCGAGCCTGAGTTCCAGGGGCAGACCAAGGACAGGCTCGCCACCCAGGAAGCGACCCGCATCGTCGAGACGACGGTGCGCGACGCCTTCGACCATTGGCTCACCGGCAATCCGCCCCAGGCCAATCGCCTGCTCGACTGGGTGGTCGACCGCTCGGAGGAGCGGCTTCGCCGCAAGAAGGAGAAGGAGATCGGGCGGCAGACCGCGACCAGGCGCTTGCGGCTGCCAGGCAAGCTCGCCGATTGCGCGCTGAGCGCGGCGGAAGGCACCGAGATCTTCATCGTCGAGGGCGACTCCGCCGGCGGCTCGGCCAAGCAGGCGCGCGACCGGGCGAGCCAGGCGGTGCTTCCCTTGCGCGGCAAGATCCTCAACGTGGCGAGCGCAAGCTCGACCAAGCTCGCCGACAATCAGCTCATCGCCGATCTGGTGCAGGCGCTTGGTTGCGGCACCGGTACGCAGTATCGGGACGAAGATCTTCGTTACGAGAAGGTCGTGATCATGACCGACGCCGATGTGGACGGCGCCCACATCGCGTCCCTGCTCATCACCTTTTTCTATCGGGAGATGCGCGGGCTGATCGACAACGGCCATCTCTATCTCGCCGTGCCGCCGCTCTATCGCCTCAGCCAGGGCGCCAAGACGGCTTACGCACGCGATGATGCCCATAAGGCAGAGCTGCTGAAATCAGAGTTCAACGGCAGGGGCAAGGTCGATGTGAGTCGTTTCAAGGGGTTGGGCGAGATGCTTCCCAAGCAGCTCAAAGAGACCACCATGGACCGCAGCGTGCGCACGCTGCTGCGCGTCGGGATCGTCGAGAGCGAGCAGAACCTCACTGGCAAGGTGGTCGATCAACTGATGGGCAACAAGCCGGAGGCGCGCTTCCAATTCATCCAGGAGCGTGCCGAGTTCGCCAAGGCCGATGAGCTGGATATTTGATCTACAGCCACCGCGGAACGCGCGCCTGATATTTGCGGTAGGCCTCGCCGAACTTCGATTGCAGATAGGCTTCCTCGCGCTCTACCACGCCGCGTTGCAGGACGATCAGCACCGGAATGAGGAGCACGAGCATCCAGGCGCTGGTTAGCATGATGGCGAGACCGACATAAAGGATCACGAAGGCGATATAGATCGGGTTCCGCGTGAACCGATAAGGACCGTTCTCGAGCAGCGCGGTCGAGGGCTCGCCTGGCACCACGCTCGTGCCCGCCCGGCGGAACTCCCGCACTGAAAGTGCGCCAAGCGCAAATCCGACGAGGGCAAGCGCGCCACCGGCGGCAAGCGCGCGGACGTTTCCCGAGCCAAGTCCGGGCCCGAGCGGAACGATCCAGCTCAAGAGGCAGCCGAGGAGGACCGCGCCCGCGAACAGGATCGGGGGTTTCACCACCACGTCGGCATAATCCTGCATGTCTTGCCGCTGCTATCCCGAGGCGTGTTCAGAGCCCTCGACACCGGTGCTCGCTCGGACGGGCCCGGGCTCGTCATAGCCTGTCGCAATGAGGTGCGATACTCTATAAGTCGGCTTGGCGAGGCCGCTTCCAACGGCGCGTCGCCTCGAAGTCCATGGGGGTTCCACATGTTCAAGTCCTTATTGCGCGCCACTGCGCTCCTTACCTTTGCGCTTCTGCCGCCGGCCTCCGCCGCGGCGGCAGACGACGACGCCAAGATCGTCGAGAGCCTTCCGCCGGAGGTGGCCGACGTCGTTACCGGCGGATCCTGGTCGGAAGGAAAGCAAGGCGGCTTCTATCGCGCCATCGTGGTCATGACCGGTAGCGAGCAGTCCTTCGGGGCGCGCGTCTTTTTGCAGTGGCTGGCGCTCTCGGAAAGCAGCCCGCTGCCTACGGTGGTCGCCACCGTGCCGATCAAGGAGGTCAACGATCAGAAGCTTGCCAATGCCGCGATCGAGATCGAGGGAGAAGAGACCAAGGACAACGAAATCACGATCATCGTGAGCTCCTACGATTTCGACGCGGACAAGGACATCAGCTTGTTCGTCAAAGGGACGTCGCCTGGCAAATACACCATGGCCAAGGCGCCGGCGAAAAGCTCGGGCGCCCCGCCGGCACCGGCTCCGACCAACGTTCCGAAGGACGATTAGCGACGAGGATCGGCCAAACCTGCCGCCACGCGATCATTTGCCCCTTGCGCCGATTGCGGCGGCCCCCTATTTGAGGAGCAAGCATTGCACGGTATAAGGCCTCATTGCTTCGGTAGATGTCTTGCGCAGGCTGCGCGAATTGTTGCAGCAAATAATTGCGCAATTAAAAATGAAAGAGACGCGCGTGGGCTTCGGACCAGCGCTTGTTTTGCTAATTCATGAGCTTTTCACAACTTGGCCTAAGTCCTAAAGTTTTATCCGCTGTTCAAGCGGCGGGTTTCCAGTCTCCCACTCCCATCCAAGCGCAAGCCGTGCCCCATGCCGTCGCCGGCCGCGACGTGCTCGGCATTGCGCAAACCGGCACCGGCAAGACGGCGTCCTTCGTGCTGCCGATGCTGACGCGGCTCGAGCGAGGCAGGGCGAGAGCCCGCATGCCGCGCTCGCTGATCCTCGCGCCAACACGCGAGCTTGCGGCACAGGTCGCCGAGCATTTCGAAATTCTCGGCAAGAACCACAATCTTACCGTGGCGCTTCTGATCGGCGGGGTGTCCTACGAGGACCAGGACCGAAAGCTTGACCGCGGCGCCGACGTGGTGATCGCCACCCCAGGCCGCCTGCTTGACCATTTCTCCCGGGGCAAGCTTCTGCTCAACGGCATCGAGATCCTCGTCATCGACGAGGCGGACCGCATGCTGGATATGGGCTTCATCCCCGACGTCGAACGGATCTGCAAGCTTCTCCCCTTCACCCGCCAAACGCTGTTCTTCTCGGCGACCATGCCGGCGGAGATCCAGCGCCTCGTCGACAACTTCCTGCATCGGCCGGAACGCATCGAGATCGCACCGCAAGCCCCGGCCGCCACGACGATCGTGCAGCGGCTCAAGAAGGCGCCGGACGACGCCGCGGGCAAACGCGAGGCGCTCCGAGCGCTGATGCGTGAGATCAACGTCAAAAACGCGATCATCTTCTGCAATCGCAAGAAGGACGTGGGCATCGTGCACCGCTCGTTGTTGCGCCACGGCTTCAACGTCGGCGCGCTGCATGGCGACATGGACCAGCATCAGCGCACGGCAACGCTCGATGCCTTCCGCAACGGCAGCATCACCTTCCTTGCGGCGAGCGACGTGGCTGCTCGCGGCCTCGATATTCCGGACGTGAGTCACATCTTCAACTACGACGTGCCGATCCATCCCGAGGACTATGTCCACCGCATCGGGCGCACGGGTCGCGCGGGGCGCGAAGGGTTCGCCGCCACGCTGGTCACGCCGAAAGAGATCAAGGCGATCAAGGCGATCGAGAGGCTTCTGCGCCAGGACATCCCGTGGATCGACGGTCAACCGAGCGCCGAAGACGTGGCCCGGGCCTCAGAGGATCGGGGCTACTCGAACGGCCGCCACCGGCGCGGATCGCGGTCAAATCGCCACAAGGGCGGTGGAGCGCTCGGCGCCTCGCACACTCGGTCCGAGCCTCAGCGCAAGGAACAGGTCGGACATGAAGGGCAGAAGGCTGCCAAGCCCCATCAGCCCCTCCCGCCGCAAAATAAGCAGAGGCGGGACCATCATCAGCAGCCTAAGGCCGTTCAGGGGAAACCAACGCACAGCGCCCCGCCCAGGCCGACCCACTCCCATCCAAATCAAAATCAAGCGCCGGCAGCAAAGCAGCACGCCCATCAGGATCACCGGCCACCTCCGAAGGCTCCGCAGCCGTCGCGCGGCGGCGAGCGCGGCATGGGCGAGCATGTTCCCGCCTTCATGATGCGCTCGGTGCGCCCGCTCGACTAGCGCCGCCCTCGCTTTTCAGGCTGACTTTCGCCAGGTCTTGGTCTCCGAGACAACCTTGCCAGTCTCCAGCAGGCTTTTCAGGTTCGAAAGGATCCTCGGCCAGCCACCCGACACCGCCTCGATCAATTTAGAAGTCCGGTTTGTCGATCTCGTGCATCACCGTGAGCTTGACCGCTTGGTCCTCCTGCTCGATCTCTATCGTGCAGCGCGAGTAACCTTCCGCGCGGAGTTCGGGTCGGAATTCGTTTCGCCATTTCAGCACCAGCCGCTTTGGCTTCTCGATCTCGATGACCTCGCCGGAGTCGGTGATCTTGCCGTCGGCAGATCTCATTTCCCACGGGGAGCCCTCTTGCCACTCCGACTGCAGCGTAATCCCGAACCAATAGGCCTTGGTGAATTCGGGGCTTAGCAGTGCCTCCCACAGCTTTTCCGACGTGGTGGCGATATAGGTCACGTAGACGAAGCGGTCATTTTTCATCGCGTTTTCCTTCCAGGTTCTTCTTGAGGTCAGCCAGAGCACGGAGACGCGTGCGCTCATACTTGCCGATCCAGCGGTCGGAGATTTCGTGGATCGGCACGGGATTGAGGAAATGCAGCTTCTCGCGTCCCTGCCAGCGAGTGACGACAAGGTTAGCTGCCTGCAACAGCACAAGGTGCTTGGTGACTGCCTGCCGCGTCATGTCATGACCCTCGCAAAGCTCGCGCAAGGTTTGCCCGTTCCGCGCATGGAGGCTGTCGAGGAGCGCTCGGCGGACTGGATCGGCCAGCGCCTTGAACACTGCATCCATGCTCATGGGTTAAGACAATAGGCAACTATTTGGTTGCCTGTCAAGGCATGCATCAATGCCTGGCGAGCAACGGCGGCCCCAAACAGAATTGGACCTCGGGGAACTACTCGGACGCCTTGGCGGAGACAGGCGTGAGGGACACGGATTCGCCGCAGCCGCAAGAGCCGGTCTGGTTCGGGTTGTTGAACACGAAGCCAGAGCTCATGCGATCGCTACGGTAATCCATCTCGGTGCCGAGCAGGAACATGATCGCGGTCGGATCGATCAGGATGAGCACGCCCTTGTCCTCGACCACCTCGTCATGCGGCGCCTTCGTGTCGGCATAGCTCATGGTGTACTCCATGCCGGCGCAACCGCCCTTCTTCACGCCAATGCGCAAGCCAGTGGCCTCCTTGCCGGAGGCCGACATGAGCGCGCGGATGTGCTCGGCGGCGGCATCAGTCAGGGTCATGAGCTTCGGTGCGGTCATAGCTTCAAATTGGGATAGATCCGGGGCCGGTTCAAGTGTCGCCTTTGCTCAGAACATGTTGAGTGCAAGCCGCGCCTCGTCGGACATGCGGCTCGGGTCCCAGGGGGGATCGAAGACGAGGTTGACCTTCACCTGCCCGACGCCCGGAACGGAGGAGACGGCATTCTCGACCCAGCCAGGCATGTCGCCGGCCACCGGGCAGCCAGGCGCGGTCAAGGTCATGTCCACCTCGATATTGCGCTCGGCATCGACATCGAGGCGATAGATCAGGCCAAGCTCGTAGATGTCGACCGGGATCTCGGGATCGAACACGGTCTTCAGCGCCGACACGAGATCTTCTCTGAGCTGGTCGTGCTCGGCCGCGGGAGCGGCTGTGGGCGCCTCCGGGGACGGCTTGGCCTCCGCCGGCGCCTCAGGGGCCACTCCCCTCTCCTCGTTCTCTTGAATCTTCTCAGTCATTTCCGTCATTCGCCTCAAGCGAACATGTCATGCGCCTTGTGCAGCGCCTCGACCAGCCGGTCGACCTCCTCCACGGTATTATACATGGCGAAGGAGGCGCGCGCAGTCGAGGTGGCACCATATCGTGCGAGGAGCGGCTCGGCGCAATGGGTGCCGGCCCTGATGGCCACGCCGTAACGGTCGAGGATCGTGCTGACATCGTGCGGATGGGCACCCTGCATCTCGAAGGAGATGATCGAGCCCTTGTCCTTGGCGCGGCCGAAGATGCGCAGCCAATTGAGCTCGCCGAGGCGCTCCATGGCGTAAGCGAGCAGCGTGTCCTCGTGGCTCTTGATGCGCTCGCGCCCGACACTCTCCACGTAGTCGATCGCAGCGCCGAGCCCGATGGCCTGGACGATGGCGGGCGTGCCGGCTTCGAAGCGGTGGGGCGGGGCGGCATAAGTGATGCGCTCGGTGGTCACTGTGCCGATCATCTCGCCGCCGCCCTGATAGGGCTGCATGGCCTCGAGCAGCTCCTTCTTGCCGTAGAGCACGCCGATGCCGGTCGGGCCATAGAGCTTGTGGCCGGTGAAGGCATAGAAGTCGCAGTCCAAGTCCTGGACGTCCACGGGCAAATGCACCGCGCCTTGCGCGCCGTCGACCAGCACCGGAATGCCGCGGGCGTGCGCCATCCGCACCACCTCCTTGATCGGCACGATGGTGCCGAGCACGTTCGACATGTGGGTGATGGCGACCATCTTGGTGCGCGGGGTGAGCAGCGCCTCGAATTTGTCGAGCAGCAACTCGCCGTCGTCGGAGATCGGCGCCCATTTGAGGATCGCGCCCTGCCGCTCTTTCAGGAAATACCAAGGCACGATGTTGGAATGGTGCTCCATGATGGAGAGCACAATCTCGTCGCCCTCCCCGATATTCGGACCGCCATAGGAGCTCGCCACCAGGTTGATGGCTTCGGTGGCGTTGCGGGTGAAGACGATCTCGACGTCGACACGGGCATTGATGAAGCGGCGCACCGTCTCCCGCGCCTTCTCGAAATTGGCGGTAGAGAGGTTGCTCAGATAATGCAGCCCGCGATGGACGTTTGCGTATTCGTCGGCATAGGCGCGCTGAATTGTGTCGAGCACGAGTTTTGGCTTCTGTGCCGAGGCGCCGTTGTCGATATAGACGAGTGGCTTCCCATGGATCTCGCGCGAAAGGATAGGAAAGTCGGCGCGGATCACGTCCACGTCATAGGCAACCGGTCTTGCCCTGACGTTCGATGCGGATTTCGGCAAGATCGTCATGGTGTTTCCGCCGTCAGTCGAAGGTGACGCCGAGCCATTCGGCCGAGGCTCTGGCAAGCGCATCGCGCAGGCCTTCATGCTCGATGCGCTCGACCGCTTCGCCGACAAAGGCCTGAATCAGGAGCGCGCGCGCCTCTTGCTCTGGGATGCCGCGAGTCTCGAGGTAGAACAACAAATCCTCGTCGATCTGGCCTGATGTCGAGCCATGGCCGCACACCACGTCGTCGGCGAAGATCTCAAGCTCGGGCTTTGAGTTCGAACTCCGCCGTCTCGGACAGCAGCAGCGCCTGCGCCATTTGTTTGCCGTCGGTCTTCTGCGCGCCCGGCGATACGATGATCTTGCCCTGGAACACGCCGCGCGCCTCGTCGTCGAGCACTGCCTTGAACAGCTCGCGGCTGGTGCAGCGGGGCACGCGATGCTCGACAAGCAGCGTCGTGTCGCAATGCTGATGATCGCGCATGAGAAGCGCTCCCGACACGTCGAGAGACGACCCCTCGCCGTCGAAGGCCGCATAGATCTGGCTGCGCGACAAGGCCGCTCCGGTCGAGAACTGAAAGGCCTTGTAGTTGGCGTCGGCGTCGATCTTGACCAGCCAGGTGACGAGGTGGAAGGCCGCCTCGTCCTCGCGCTGGAGCTTGATGTGGTTGAGGCTCGCCTTGGTGCCGATCTCGACCTCGGTCACCGCGTTTCGCTGGAGTTCCGCGCCGCCGAGGCTCGCATAGCTTTCCATGAGGTCAAGCGAGGCCCCCTCTTCGAGCAGGATAACGCTGCGGGTGATCACGCTTGCCGGCTCGCCACCATCGAGATGGATGAGGTGGACGGGCTTGTCGAGGGTCACGCCCTTGCCGATGCGCAAGCCCACGCCGCCGCCCATCAGCGCAACATTCAAGGCCACGACCGGATCGCGGTCTTGGCGGTTGATCTTACCGAGCGCGTCTTTCAGCCAGCGCGGCGGCTTCTGCAACGCCTCGGTGATGGAGACGATTTCGGCGCCGGCTGCCTTGAGGCCAGAGAGATCGGACAGGTCGGCGCGAAGCTCGCCTTCGACAATGACCAGCTGGTAGGCCGGCAAGGCTGCGACCTCGGAGCCGAGCGCCTGGCCAAGCTCAGCCTCGGTAACGGCGACGCCGGTGGCGCGGGCGAGCGGTAGAGCCTCGGTGAGGCGGGAGCGAAGATCGGTGTATTTCCAGGCTTCCACGCGACGGTGCGGCAGGCCGAGCGCGGCATAGGCGTCGATCGCCTTGGCGCGCAGATCGGCGACCCAAGGATTGCCGGCGCCAGGGAGCCCCTGCTCTGCCGCGGTGAACAGATCGACATAGGCCTGCTCGGCGCGCGTCTGGAACTGCTTGACCGGAAGCTCCATGCCGTCCCCTTAAGCCGCCTGACCGGCGGCATCGCCAAACTCGGCGTAGCCGGACTCTTCCAATTCGAGCGCAAGCTCGGAGCCGCCGGAGCGCGCCACGCGACCGTCGGACAGCACATGCACCCGGTCAGGCACGATGTAGTTGAGCAGCCGCTGATAGTGGGTGATTACCAGCATGGCGCGATCGGGACCGCGCAACGCGTTCACGCCCTCGGCCACGATGCGGACGGCGTCGATGTCGAGGCCTGAATCGGTCTCGTCCAGCACGCAGAGCGAAGGATCGAGCAGCGACATCTGCAGGATCTCGTTGCGCTTCTTCTCGCCACCGGAGAAGCCGACATTGAGAGGCCGGCGCAGCATCTCAGGGTCGATCTTCAGCTCGGCCGCCTTCTCACGCACGAAGCGCAGGAAATCAGGCGTTGAAAACTCAGGCTGCCCGCGCGCCTTGCGCACGGCGTTGGCGGCGGCGCGCAGGAAGGTCATGGTGGCGACACCCGGAATTTCCATCGGGTACTGGAAGGCGAGGAACACGCCGGCGGCGGCGCGCTCGGACGGATCCATGGCGAGCAGATCCTGGCCGTTCCAGGTAACGGTACCGGCAGTGACTTCGTAGTCCGCTTTGCCGGCAAGCACATAAGCGAGCGTCGACTTGCCAGAGCCGTTCGGGCCCATGATGGCGTGCACCTTGCCCTTGGGCAGCTCGAGGTCGAGGCCTTTCAGGATCTCGCGGCCATCGACATTGACGTGAAGGTTCTTGATCTCAAGCATTACGATTTTTCTCTAACTTGCTGGGATTGACTCTGTTTCGTCTTTCCGGACTAACCGACGCTGCCCTCAAGCGAGATGCCGATCAGCTTCTGCGTCTCGGCCATGAACTCCATCGGCAGGTGCTGCAGCACGTCACGGACGAAACCGTTGACGATCAGCGCCACTGCCTCCTCCGGCGAAAGCCCGCGGGACAGGCAATAGAACAGCTGGTCATCGGAGATCTTCGAGGTGGTTGCCTCGTGCTCGAAGGTGGCCGAGGAATTCTTGGCCTCGATATAGGGCACGGTGTGCGCGCCGCATTTGTCGCCAATGAGCAGAGAATCGCAATTGGTGAAGTTGCGCGCATTGGTCGCCCGGCGATGCGCCGAGACGAGGCCGCGATAGGTGTTGTTGGAATGGCCGGCGGCGATGCCCTTGGAGATGATGCGGCTCGACGTGTCCTTTCCAAGATGGATCATCTTGGTGCCACTATCGACCTGCTGATAGCCGTTGGAGATGGCGATCGAGTAGAACTCGCCGCGCGAGCCGTCGCCGCGTAAGATGCAGGACGGGTACTTCCAGGTGATGGCTGAGCCGGTCTCCACCTGCGTCCAGGAAATCTTCGAGTTCTTGCCCCGGCAGTCGCCGCGCTTGGTGACGAAATTGTAGATACCGCCCTTGCCTTCCTTGTCGCCGGGGTACCAGTTCTGCACCGTCGAATATTTGATCTCGGCATTGTCGAGCGCAATCAGCTCGACCACGGCGGCGTGCAGCTGGTTCTCGTCGCGCATCGGCGCCGTGCAGCCTTCGAGATAGCTCACGTAAGCGCCCTTGTCGGCGATGATGAGCGTGCGCTCGAACTGGCCGGTCTGTTCCGCGTTGATGCGGAAATAAGTCGAAAGCTCCATCGGGCAGCGGACGCCTTCCGGCACATAGACGAAGCTTCCGTCGGAATAGACCGCGGAATTCAGCGTGGCGAAGAAATTGTCGGTGATCGGGACCACGGAGCCCAGATATTTGCGCACGAGCTCCGGGTGGTTCTGCACCGCCTCCGAGATCGAGCAGAAAATGACACCGGCCTTGGCCAGCTCCTCCTTGAAGGTGGTGACCACCGAGACGCTGTCGAACACGGCGTCGACGGCGACCCGCGGCGCGCCTTGCACGCCAGCCAGCACCGCCTGCTCTTTCAGCGGGATGCCAAGCTTGGCATAGGTTGCGAGCAACTCAGGATCGACGTCGGCGAGGCTCTTCGGGCCTTCCGTGCTTTTCGGCGCGGAATAGTAATAGAGATCCTGAAAGTCGATCTTGGGATGATGCACATTGGCCCAAGTCGGCTCGGTCATAGTGACCCAACGCCGATAGGCCTCGAGCCGCCAGTCGAGCAGCCACTCGGGCTCTTTCTTCTTCGCCGAGATGAAACGGACCACCTCTTCGGAAAGGCCCTTCGGGGCCTTGACCGATTCGATGTCGGTGAAGAAGCCGTATTTGTACTTGTCGACGTCGATCTCGCGGACGCGGGCGACTGTCTCTTGCACTGCCGGCATGGCTTTACTCCAAAATCCTTCTTCTCATGCGGCCCTTACGCCGCTTCCTGGCGCTGCCGCATCCTCTTGATCAACTCGCCCCAGGCGCCGATGAATTTCACGATATCGGCACTCACGGTACCGATGCCAAGGCTTACGCGGATCGCGCCTTGCGCAAGCTCCGGCGAAAGCCCCATGGCGCTCAACACATGCGAGGCCTCGACCTTTCCGGACGAGCAGGCGCTTCCCGCACTCACGGCGACGCCGGCGAGATCGAGCCCGATGACCAGCGTCTCCGCCTTGGTGCCGGGAACGGCGATGCAGCTCGTATTGGGGAGCCGCTCAACCTTCCCTGAAACCACCACCGTGTCCGGCTCGACCTCGAGCGCGCTTCTCTCCAGTCCATCGCGGAGTGCGGCGAGGTCGGCGCCCCTGCTCAATTCCGCCGCGGCGAGGTCCGCAGCGACACCAAAACCCACGATGCCCGCAACATTCTCGGTGCCGGCGCGCCGGCGCCGCTCCTGGCCGCCGCCCTTGATCAGGGGCTCGACCGCGATACCGTCACGGAGCACGAGGGCGCCGACGCCCTTGGGTCCGCCGATCTTATGCGCCGAAAGCGTCATCATATCGGCGCCGAGCCCAGCAAGATCGAGCGGCAGCCTGCCAGCGACCTGCACCGCATCCGTGTGCAGAAGGCCACCCGCCGCATGAACGATCTCAGCAGCCTCGGCGACCGGCTGGATCGCGCCGGTCTCGTTGTTGGCCGCCATCAGCGAAACGAAGGCCCTCCACCCTCCAAGATGGTGTTTCGCAAGCTCTTTCTCAAGCGCGCCGAGGTCGACCACGCCATCCCCCGACACGGGAATCCGGGTGGTGCTCTCACGGTAGAATCTGCCGCCGACGAGCACCGAGGGATGCTCAACCGCGGACATGTAGCAGTGCCAGGCCTCTCCGGCCTGCGCGGCAAGGGCGAGCGCGTTCGCCTCACTGCCGCCGCTGGTGAAGATCACATCCTCAGGCTTCGCGCCGGCAAGGTTCGCGACCTTCGCGCGGGCGGACTTAACGAGGGCCCTCGCCTCTCTGCCCTCGGCGTGAACCGAGGATGGATTGCCGTGAGCGTCAAAGGCCGCGACCATGGCCTCCCGTACCTCCGGCCTGAGCGGGGCGGTGGCGTTGTAATCGAGATAGGAGCGCGTAGTCATGCCTCAGAAGCTCGCGGGCCAAAGGACCGCCGTTAGCGCTTGCACGAGCCCCCATCGCGCATGCTATGAAGCGCGGCCTGAGGCTTGGACCGCTCCGTCACCATCAAGGCCGGAGTGTCCTTGTTTGGAACAATTCTAAATCTTATGTTTGTATAGGATTCCTGAGCGGCAGAGTCAAGTTTGCGGCGGCGCGCTTTGCCGTTTCCGGGGCTTCCGGCCCCTCTTCCCAGAGTTGAAACAGCGTCGTTCGAGGTCAAGTCTTCATGCCTGAAGTGAATATCAACGGTCCGGCCGGTAGGATCGAAGCCCGCTACCATCACAACCCTCGGCCGAACGCGCCGGTTGCGCTCATTCTGCACCCGCATCCGCAGTTCGGCGGCACCATGAATAACCAGGTTGTCTATCACCTGTATTACTCCTTTCAGCGGCGAGGCTTCTCGGTGCTGCGCTTCAACTTCCGCGGGGTGGGACGGAGCGAGGGGCTGTTCGACAACGGACCCGGCGAATTAGCCGATGCCGCCACGGCCCTCGACTGGATGCAGGCCTATAATGCCGATGCTGGTTCCTGCTGGATCTGCGGCGTGTCGTTCGGCGCGTGGATCGCCATGCAACTCCTGATGCGCCGCCCCGAGGTCGAAGGCTTCATCTCGGTGGCGCCTCCCGCCAATCTCTACGATTTTACCTTTCTCGCGCCTTGCCCATCCTCCGGCTTGATGGTGAACGGCGCCAAGGACCGCGTGGTGCCGACCGAGTCCGTGCGCGGACTTGTCGACCGGCTCAAGACCCAGAAGGGCATCGTCATCGATCACGCCACGGTGCCCGACGCCAACCATTTCTTCGAGGGCCGCATGGACGGGCTCATGGAAGTGGTCGACGCCTATCTCGACAAGCGGCTCGGCAAGAGGAAGAAGCGCGAGTTGGCGGCCTAGGCTGCTTTGCGCTTGCCGCGAGATAGGCGCACGCCGCTTTGGCTGGGCGGATGAACGCAGGCCTATCTGCAGGCGATTGACTTACGCAGAGCTCGCTACGCTAACATCGCCCGGTCGCTGAACAGGGGGACCGGCGACGCGAATGTGCGTGACGAGACCATGACCCGCGACCGGCTCTTGCTCATTCCGCTGTTGCTTTGGGGCCTATTGATGGTGGTCCCGGACCTGCTGACGGTCGCGCGGCCTCTCGGCTCCTTCGGCTTCTACGCCAACAATGACGGCGTGATCTACGACATCACCGGGCCGTTCGCCGACGAAGCTACATCGCCGGCATGGAAGGCTGGCCTGCGCGACGGCGACCAGCTCGATCTTTCGCGCCTTCGCTGCAGCTTCAAGGACCTCGACTCCTGCGAGAATCTTCTCGATGCGCTTGGCGGCCTGCAATTCGTCCTGCCCGGCCGCACCCTCACCATCGACACGGTCGCAACAGGCGATCGCCCTGCCCGACGCGCCACCCTCGTCGCCGAGCGGAGGCCGTCGAACTTCCTCGTCCGCGCCGTGGTCATCCTCGATCAGCTTGCCGCGATCCTGGTGATCGTGGCGGCCGGCTGGCTGGTCTGGACCAGGCCCTCCGCCATGAGCTGGGGTTTCTTCCTCTATGTGAATTGGTTCAACCCCGGACAGTCCTATGCCTACTACGCCATCCTGCAGCAATGGCCTCTTCTCCTGATTACCCAGGACATTGCTGGATGCGTGGCGCAGGCCGCCGGTTTTGCCGGGTTGCTGCTTTTCGTCATTCGCGTCCCGAACAACAAGACCGAGCCGATGTGGCGCCCGGTGGAGCGGGCCCTGCCGGTCGTAGCCTTGATCTTTGCCTTGGTGCTGATCGCCTCCTATGGCGCCCTGCTCGGCTACCCGACCGAGATGCTGACGCAGGCGGGAATCATCGCCGGCTTCGCCGTCGCCCTTGCCGCCATCGCGATTCTGATGGTGCGGAAGAAAAGCCAAAAGCCGGAGGACTACCAGCGCCTGCGGTGGGTGCTGTGGGGTTGCCTCATCGGGCTACCCTCTTTCCTCATCGCCGAGCTCGCCTCCGAGACGTCATTCTTCGACCAGTGGGAGAGCTTCACTCCGACCGACGATATCATCGGCCTTCTCTATCTGCTGAACGGCGTTCTCTGCCTCTTCGTCTTCGAGGCGGTGCGCCGCGAGCGTGTCGTCAGCGTGTGGATTCCGCTGCGCCGCGTGACCATTCTCACCTTCATCCTCACGCCAGCCGCCCTTCTTCTGCATCACGAAGTCCAGCGCATCGAGGAGCGCCTCGCCCTTCCCGCCTGGGCGTGGCTCGCGATCGCCGTGGTCGTGTCGTTTGCCATCACCGTGTTGCACGATAAAACCGTCGACCTTGTCGACGGCCTCTTCAACCGCTGGCTCGATCGCGTCGAGCAAACGCTTGGCCAAGCCATTCGCGGAGCGCGGACGCCAAGCGAGATCGAGCGGGTCCTTGCCGACGACGCATTTCACGCTCTGAAGCTCACCTCTGCTGCCTCCTTCCGCCACAAAGGGTCCGTCCTCTCGCGCGATGGCAACGGGAAGGGATGGGACAATTGTGGGCAGAGCCTTCCGCCGGACGAGCCGATGTTTGCGCCTCTGGCAAAGGGCGCACCGTTCAAGATCAAGCGATCGCACGCTGCCAAAATCGATATTCCGCAAGGTTTCGCCCGCCCAGTGCTTGCCGTGCCGGCGGTCAATCCGGCGCGCTGCTTTGCTGTCTCACTCTACGGCTCGCATGCCTCGGGCACGGACCTCGACCACAATGAACGCGCCATGCTCGCCCGCCTCGCTCACGACGCCACCGCGATCTATGCGGAGCTGGAAGGCAAGGAGCTGCGCGAGAAGGTAGCGCTCCTGGAAGGCGAGCTAAGAGCGGCAAGAGGGCCTGCAAAGCGGCCCGAGCCCCAGGACTAGCAGAAACCCGGGCACTTGCCGTCATAGCCGACGACCGGCCGGTGGTGATATAAACCTTGGCGCTAGCGGGTTCGTTCGTTCGCACTGCCGTGCGGCGGCTCCCATGACAAGAGCATAGGCATGAAGCCGCCGCTCAGTCCAAGGAGGAACCCATGCATCCCATAACCTTGAGTATAGTCGGGGCGCCCGCGGCAGGAAGGCCGCGCACCAGATCAAACCTTATCGTTGGTATCATCGCTCTTGCTGTTGGTTTCCTCGCGACCTCCATGCTGGTGCCGAGTGGCGTCAACGCACAGGACGCAAGAGTGGTAAAATCCATGGAGGCTCTGAAGGCAGACACGGCGAAATTGGGAGCGTCAAAGATTGAGGGAACGGAAGCTGTTGGCGGAAAAGATGCCCCTGCCCTGTATTTCGGCTCGACCAAGATGAACAACAATGATGCCGTGGTCGATGAAGTCGCCAAGGGAGGCGGAGAAGGGATGGCGGCGACGCTGTTCGTGAAGTCGGATGGCGCATTCATTCGCGTCGCGACCGTGCCGAACCCCGATGGAAGCGGGCGCGCGATCGGGACCGTTCTTGATGGTCCGGCGCTCGAATCGATCAAAGCTGGAGAGGCCTATTCCGGCGAGGTGCCGGTTCTCGGCACACCCTATGTGAGCGACTATGAGCCGATCAAAGACGCGTCGGGCGCCGTGATCGGCGCCTAGTTCGTCGGATACAAGAAGTGAAACGCTGAAAATCCTAACGCCGGGGAGCGCGCGCCAGGCGCCCCCCGGTGATGGGCTGTCTCACGCCTGTCGTGCCGGGGAAGCTCAAGGGAAGCTTCCTCATCGAGCGCACGGCGAGATAAGCGAACGCCTCTGCCCCGAAATGGTCCTTGGACCATCCCATCTCCTCGGCGCGCTGAACGGGTTCGTGAAGCCGGCTGGCCAGTGCCTCAAACACTGCATCGGGCCCCCCAGCAAGGAGCCAGAGGATAGGCTTGGCGGGAAGCCGCTCGCTCAAGCCGAGGATGGCTTGGGCAGTGACGGGAGGACCTGCATCGAAGGCGATCAGACTTCCGTCTTCTCCGATATAAATCAAGGTGGCGCGAGCCCCGATTTCGACCACGGCGAGCGGACGGGCAAGCCCCGCCGCCTCAGCAAGAGCGCGATGGTAGACGGGATCGAGCGGCCTTCCCTGCCCTCCAGCTTCGATGTCGGCCGCGCTAAAGTCGTAGACGACGTCGATGCCAGTCGCCCGCGCCAAGGCTTCGCCAAATCCAACTCTGTTCGCCGTCTCGCTCTCCAGGCCGATAAGCGCGATGGCGTCCCGCGCGAGAGCGAAGCTCTCAAGGAAATGTTTGACCGCGTCGGCGCAGAACGCGACCAGGTCTTGCTCGATCTCGGCAGAACGACCGGCCCCAATCGCCTCGCCGAGACTCGTCCGCTGCTCGGGGGTAAGGGGAAAAGTGAGGCTTTGCCGGCGCTCGAGCAGGCGTTCGCCGTCGGTCGCCACCAGGGCGACTTCGATGCCCTCCAACGAGGCGCCACTCATCAGCCCGATCACCGTCATCACGCTGTTCAAGCCTCTCTCCTTCCCGTGCAATTCTTTCCTAAACCTGATACAGGCTCGCTGACATCGAGACCCGGGCGGCCCTCATGAGCACCATAAAATCGGAGTTCCTGAACGAGCTTAAGGCGCGGGGCTATATCCACCAAGTGACCGACGAGGCCGGCCTCGACAGGCTCGCGCGATCCGAGCGCATTTCCGGCTATATCGGCTTCGATTGCACGGCCCCGAGTCTGCATGTCGGCAATCTGCTCGGGATCATGATGCTGCGCAAGTTGCAGCAGGCCGGGCACAAGCCCATCGTGTTGATCGGCGGCGGCACCACCAAGGTCGGCGATCCTTCCGGCAAGGACGAAGCGCGAAAATTGCTCTCCGACGCGGAGATCGCCCCCAACATCGCCGGCATCCAGTCGGTCTTCGGCAAATTCGTTAGCTTGGGCGAGAGCGACAGCGACGCCTTCATGGTCAATAACGCCGACTGGCTCGACGAGCTCAACTACATCGATTTCCTGCGCGACTATGGCCGGCATTTCAGTGTCAACCGGATGCTCTCCTTCGACTTGGTGAAGCTCAGGCTGGAGCGCGAGCAGCCGCTCTCCTTCATCGAGTTCAATTATATGGTGCTTCAGGCCTACGACTTCGTGGAGATCTACCGGCGTTTCGGCTGCCGCCTGCAGATGGGCGGTTCGGACCAGTGGGGCAACATCGTCAATGGCATCGAGCTTGGCCGCCGCACCGATGGCGTGGAGCTTTTCGGGCTCACCACGGCGCTGCTCACCACGGCCTCCGGCGCCAAGATGGGCAAGACCGCCTCGGGCGCGGTGTGGCTCAACCCCGACATGCTCTCTCCTTACGACTATTGGCAATATTGGCGGAACACCGAGGACGCCGATGTCGGCCGCTTCTTGAAACTGTTCACCGAGCTGCCTCTGGCCGAGATCGACAGGCTGGCAAAGCTCAAGGGAGCCGAGCTCAACGAGGCGAAGAAGGTGCTCGCCACGGAGGCCACAGCGCTGCTGCACGGCCGCGAGGCCGCCGATCGGGCGGAAGGCACTGCGCGCGCGACCTTCGAGCAAGGCACGATTTCCGGGACGCTGCCCACCTGCGAGCTGCGGCGAGCTGAGCTCGAACAAGGTTTGGGCGTGCTCAGCGCCAATGTGCGGGTAGGCTTCGTGCCGTCGACGAGCGAAGCGCGGCGCCAAATCAAGGGCGGCGGCCTCAAGGTGAATGACGAGACGGTCACCGACGAGAAGCGGCTATTGACACTTGCCGATCTCACGCCTGAGGGCGTGATCAAGCTCTCGCTCGGCAAGAAGCGGCATGTGCTGATCCGCCCGGTCTAGCGCCGACTAGGAGGCTAGTGCGCGGCGTCGCCGAACGTGGAGGGTGATTTCGTCGGTGTCGTGGTCGAGACGGCGTTCTGCCCTTCGCCTCTGAACTCGAAGATCTGACGGAAGATGCCCGGCGCCACCACCGACATCGGGTTGACAAGCACGTTCGGGTCGTCGAGCTGGCCCTGGATGGCGAAGGTGATGCCGACCACTCCCTCTCCCTGCCGTCCGACGAAGATGCCGCCAAGGATCGGGATCGCCCCGAGAGCCGAGTTCAGGCCATAAAGGGGCACGTAAGTGCCCCCGAGATTGACCGTCTGCGCTTTGAAGTCGACGCGTCCGCGCATGGTTGCGCCGAGCGCCGGACCGTTTACATAGGCGTCATTGAGCAGAAACTGTCCCTTGCCCACGGAGAACGGTGCGCGAAGCTGACTGAAGGAGATGCGGCTTTGCCGCACTTCCTTTTTGCGTTCGCCCAATGCAGCCATGGACTGCGGATCGGTGAGCACGTCGCTCACCACCAAATCGCCAAGCACCGCGAAGTCGCGCGCCCACAGCGTGCCGGTCTTCGTTCCGGGCTCGCTCGCGTCGAGATTGACCTCAAGCGATGCCTCGCCGCCCTCGACCTTGGGGTAGAAGCCGATGAGGCGGAAAGCGGCGCCGGCGTCGCGCAATTCGGCACGGATGATGCGCGCGCCGTTCGTCTCCTCAAGCTTCACGCCGAGCGGCATGCGGCCGTTGAGCTTGCCGCTCGCGTTGAGCGCTACGAGACGCCCCTCGCGCTTTTGCAGCGTCACCTGAACGTCATTGACTGTCGTGTCATAGAAGCCCGCCACCGTAGCGAGCCGCGCCGTCAGGTCGACGCTGAACGGATCGCGCGCCTCGGAATCCTCCGCAAGCTGGCCGGCAGAGAACAGCGACTGGAAGAATTGCTTGCCGTCGTAGCTCGGGCCATGGGCGTCGACTTCGAGCACGTTGCCGTCGCGTACGTTGGCGTTGATTTCGACATGGGTGAGCTGGTCGAAAGAAAAGTCGGAGAAGTAGAAGGATTTGAGATGCTGCTCGGGGTCGAGCGAGATCGAGCCGTCTATGGCGATGTCGTCGCCGAGGATCTTGAGGTTGGAAAGATTGGTCGAGCCGTCTTCGCCCCGAACGATTTCGAACTGCATGCTGGCGCGGCGCCCCGCAGGTTTGGTCCAGCCCATATTGCCGAAGATCAGCTGGGCTTGGGTCAGGTCGGCCTGCATGCTGAGTGCTTGGGCCCCTTGCGCATTACGCGCGACGGACAGGGTCACGGGAAGCGGTCCGTGCAGCAAATGGGAAATCTTGAGGCCCAGGGTCTCGCGTGCGTTCTCATCGAGCGTTGCGCTGATCCTGATCGGCGGCTGCCGCTCTTCCGGCTCGTAGAAGATGCGCTGCCAGGCGAGATCGGCGGGCACGCCCTTGATCAGTATCTGACCGCGCGCGTCGAGCGCCTGCTCGGTGACGTTCACGTCAAGCGAGCCGCCCTCCACATCGATATCGCCGACCACGTTCGGGGCAGTCATCTGGTCGAGCCGCGCCTCGCCGCGAAGCTTGACGTCCTTGAATTCGAGGTCCTCGCGCATCGGCATGTTGAGAATAAAGTTGCCGGTGGCGGTGCCGCCAAAAAAGTCGGGCTTCATGCCAACGGCCTGCATGTAGCCGAGGGGCTCGTGATCGAGCAGCTCGAGCGCGGAAGCCGTGGCGCTGCTCGCGTTGAATGTGATCTGGCCCTGTTGCGGATCGACGCGCAGGTCGGGGATGAAATAGCGCCCCTCGCTGAGGGCGATCTCCTGGCCTGAGGGCAGCACAATCTTGGCCTGTGGAATATCGACCGAGAAGGTGATGCCCGATACCGTCATCTTGGCGTTGCCAGTGAGGATCGGCGGCAGCTTCTCGATATAAGTGAGGCTCATATCGGCAAGGCCGAGCTCGACGTTCACGGCCTCCGGCGCAAGCTCCGCGCCGGCCTCCATGCGCGCTAGCTCGCCCGGCTCGAGCGACACGGCGACCTTGCCGCCGAGCACCTGGCCGCCGCGTACATTTTCCATGACCCATTTGCGCGCAGAACCGGCGAGGAATTTTGGCCAGAACTGCTTGAGCGTATCGATGGGCATTGGACTGACGGTGCCGGTCAGGTGCACTTCGGGAGATCCGGGCGCATCGGCGACATTGCCGGCAAGCTCGATGGAGGCGCCGCCGGAGCGGATCACGAAGCGGGAGAGCGTGACCCGGCCGCGATCCGGGGTGACGCTTCCTTCAGCCGACCACTCATCGACTTTCATGGGAGACAAGCCAAACTCCACGGCGGCGAGCACGGCGTCGCGCGCCCGGAGCTTGAAAGTCCAGCTTGGCGAGCCGTCATCGTCGCCGGCGAGGCGGAACTCGCCGCTGACGGTGGCTTGGCTCTCGCCCCATTTGAGGGTGGACGGTTTGATTTCGAATACGCCGCTCTTTTTGGTGTAGCGCACATGCACATCGCCTTCGTCGATCTGCATCGCGTTCTTGGGATCCCAGGGCGGCGTGATGTATCCGGTCTTGAGCTGCAGATCAGCTTCGCCGGAGCGAAAGTGCCCGCTGGTCGAAAGCTCGACGCTCGTCTCGCCGGTGATCGGCAGATCGAGGGCCTTCAGGGCCTCGGCTGCAGGGAAATTCTCCGCCAGCCCGGAAGGGACGAGGTCCTGGATCAAAGCCGTAACGCTCAGGCTTTTCCGTAGGGGGCGTTGCTCGGTGCGGAAATCGAGCTGCCAATTGCCTTTGCTGGACGCAAGGTCGGCCTGGCCGACAAGGATGCTGCGCTCATCCATGTGCTGAAGGTCGATCGAGAAGTCGGGAACCTGCCAGAGCGTCTGCCCCCCCTCGCGGCTAAGCACCACCTGCGCGTCCTTGACGCCGAAGCGGGTGAGGTAAGACGTGTTCCCGCGGCGGGCGCGCTCGAACACGTCGGTCACGGTGCGCGTGACATCGAGCTGACGGCCCGATCCCGATGGCACCGCTGGCCCGGAGTGCTTCGCAATTACGCTTTCACTTGCCGGCGTGTCTGGCTGAGCATCGGGAGCGGCCGGAGCGCCGGGGGAGACCGTGCCCTTGACGAACTTCTCCACGTCGCTGCTGGTGGGACGATAGAAGCTCAGCGAAAGGCCGTTGTCGGAGGCATAGAACAACAGCCGCGGGCCGATGAAGTCGACGCTGCCCGGCGCAATGCGGCCGGAGAGCAGCGCTGCCCCGCTCATGCCGATGGCGGCGAGCGGCGCCTGAGCTACGATCGAACCATCGCTGTCGATAAGACGAATGTTGCGCAAGCGGAACAACACGCCGGGCCCGTCGGGCGAACGCTGCAGAATCGCATCATCGATCTTCACATGAAGGTCGGATAGCTCGCCGTTGATCGCATTCTCGATCAGCGGCACGAGGCTCGGCAGCGAGATCGGACCGCGGGCAAGCCGGCCATAGCCGCCGACGATGGCGATCAGCCCGACGACGATGATGCCGGCGAAAATCTCGCGGCACACATGGGCGCCGCCGGAAGATATCTTCCTGAGCTCGAGCTGCACCGGCTCCGGCACGAGCTTGACCAGCGCCCTGCCCTTCGCGGGCAAAGTCATCAGCGCCCTGCTTCCCTCCGAGATCTTGACCAGAGCGCCGGCGACCGGCTCGCTCGCGGTGCCGACGCCGGCCTCGCTCTTCCAGCGCTCGACGGTGCGGCGGAGGTTGGCGGCGTAGAATTTCAGTCGTGTGGTGATGCCGCGGAGGGCCGGCTGGTCAGCCAAGATCTTCGCGCGCTCGCTCAGGCTCGCGCAGAACGTGCGCAAGATACCCATAAGCGCAAGCGGTTGCCTCGCTATGGGCAACAAGCGCTGCCTCAGCTCGCTCATGGCCCTTTTTTCGATATCCCCCCAGAGTCAATAACATAAGAGGCGTGAAAATCGACCAAAGGAAGGCGGGGACCCAAGCGAATGCCACGTTCGGGGACCGATCGCGGTCACCGCGCGAGACGGGGAGATGGCCCATGACAAGGCACGGAGGAGGCGATATTCTTGGTTAAGGGTCTTTGCCGGCTTTCCCACGGTTGCCGGGCCAAATTCATCGACGTGTTGCGGAAAATCGATTGCTCCTTTGCGGGGGCAACGCGCCGTTCTTCTTTCGGCGCAAGAGTAGCGTTGCGTTTGTTGGGGAGGTACCATCATGTTCACCAAGAAACCGGAGCGAGAGATGGGCGGCGATCCTCTGACTAAGATGTCCGACCGGCCAGTGAGCGAGACGACGCCGTTCGGCGAGCGCCCGGCGGCTTATGTCAAGAGCCCCGGACCCAGCAAGCTCATCCCCTCCATCATCGGCGAAGATCTGATGATCACCGGCAACGTGACATCGAAAGGCGAGATTCAGGTCGATGGCGAAATCCAGGGCGACGTGCAATGCGGCTCTCTCCTGCTCGGGGACAAATCTCAAATCACGGGCTGCGTGCTCGCCGAGGATGTCGTGGTGCGCGGCCGCGTGCTCGGCTCGATCCGAGGCTTGCGCGTGACGCTGCAGGCGCAGTCCCATGTCGAGGGCGACATCTTTCACCAGAGCCTCGCCATCGAGCAGGGCGCGTATTTCGAAGGCAAGTCGCGCCGTACCGACGATCCGCTGTCGACCAAAGCCGACAAGCCGACAGCGGCGGCCGAAAAGCCTCGCACCGAGCCGAGCGCCGGCGCTCCGCGCGCCGCCGAATAGCAAGACGCCACTCCTAAATCAGGACCTTACGTTGGCGCCTGCTCGGCATGGATGCGCTCGGCCAGAGCCGCCTCGATGAACTGGTCGATATCGCCGTCGAGCACAGCCGACGGGTTGGTGCTCTCGACGCCGGTGCGCAGGTCCTTCACCAGCTGGTAGGGCTGAAGCACGTAAGACCTGATCTGATGGCCGAAGCCGATATCTGATTTGGCGGCAGCCGCGGCTTGCGCTTCCTCCTCGCGGCGTTTCAACTCTGCCTCATAGAGCCGCGCGCGCAACATGGCCCAAGCGGTTGCCCGGTTCTTATGCTGCGATCGCTCGTTCTGACATTGGACCACGATGTTTGTCGGAAGATGGGTGATGCGCACGGCGCTGTCGGTCGTGTTCACGTGCTGGCCGCCGGCGCCGCTCGAGCGGTAGGTGTCGATGCGCACATCCTTCTCGTCGATGTCGATGGCGATGGTGTCGTCGACCGCGGGATAGACAGACACCGAGGCAAAGCTCGTGTGACGCCGCGCATTGGAATCGAAGGGCGAGATGCGGACCAACCGATGCACGCCCAATTCGGTCTTTAGCCAGCCATAGGCGTTGGCGCCCTTGATCAGGATGGTCGCCGATTTGACGCCGGCTTCTTCCCCCGGATGCTCGCCAATGATCTCCACCTTGTAGTCGCGCCCCTCGGCCCAGCGGATATACATCCGCTCGAGCATCTGCGCCCAATCCTGGCTCTCGGTTCCGCCGGCGCCCGCGTGGATCTCAACGTAGCTGTCGTTGGCATCGGCCTCGCCGGAGAGCAGCGCTTCGACCTCGCGCTTGTGGGCTTCGGCTCTGAGCTTCTTCAGCGCCAACTCGGCCTCCAACACGACGCTCTCATCGCCCTCCTCCTCGCCGAGCGAGACGAGCTCGATATTCTCGTCGAGCTCGCGGGCAAGACGCGTGAAGCTCGTCAGTGCTGCTTCGAGCTGCTGGCGCTCGCGCATAAGGCCTTGCGCTCGCGCCGAGTCGCTCCAGAAGTTCGGCGCCTCGGCGAGCGCATCGAGATCGGCAAGCCGGCTCTTCGCCCGGTCAGGGTCAAAGATGCCTCCTGAGCAGGGTCAGGGACTGCTTGATGTCGTTGACGACGGCCTCGGTTTCAGCGCGCATTTCTTCCTCAGTCGCAAATAGCGGAGCCCGCCACGGGATTTGCACGTCCCGGCGGCAAGTTCAAAAGACGATAGTCTCTAGTAGAGTCCGCCGGTGCCCGATGTCAAAGCCCGGTCATTGCCGGGGACGGGGAACGGCGCCGGCGGGGGTCCGGCCTGCGGGCCGGGCGCGACGCCCGGGATGGCCGGCGGTCCGGCCTGGCCGTACTCTTCGGCGGCAAGCCCTTCTCCCCCGTCGGTATCGGTCGCGACCGCACCCAATGGCTCTTGAGTGGGCTTGAAGGCTTCCATGATCGCCTTGGGATCGCCCGGAGCCGCCGGCAAGCCGGTCTTCAGGTTGACGCGCACGAGCTTGATGCCGGACGGAGCGCGGAACGGAATGGGCGGCTGGTCGGCAAGTGCGATCTTGAAGAAGTCTCGGACCACGGGGGCTGAGACGTTGCCACCGGTCTCGCCGTGGCCGAGGGGCGCGGGATTATCGAAGCCGATATACGCGCCGACCACGAGGTCAGGCGTGAAGCCGATGAACCAGCCGTCCTTTTCGTCATTGGTGGTACCGGTCTTGCCCGCGATCGGCCGGTTCAGGACTTTGAGCTTCTGCCCGGTGCCACGCTCCACGACGCCTTCCATGATGTGGATCATTTGGTACGACGTCATCGGATCGATGATCTGCGGGCGGTCGTCGACGAGCTGAGGCTCTTGCTGGCCGGACCACTCTCTTGCGGCGCAATCGGGGCACTCGCGGTCGTCGTGCTGCCAAATGGTGCGGCCGTAACGGTCCTGGATGCGGTCGATCAGCGTCGGCTTTATCTGCTTGCCGCCATTGGCGATGATGCCGTAGGCGCCCACCATGCGAAGCAGCGTGGTTTCACCGGCGCCAAGCGCCATGGACAGCACCGGCATCAGATTGTCGTAGACGCCGAAGCGCCGGGCATATTCGCAGATGATCGGCATGCCCATGTCGTTGGCGAGGCGGACCGTCATCAGGTTGCGCGAATGCTCGATGCCGAAGCGCAAGGTCGAGGGGCCAGCCGCCGACCCGGCCTCATAGTTCTTCGGGCACCATTGCGGCATGCCCGGTCCTTGACTGATGCAGAGCGGCCCGTCGACGACGATACTCGCGGGCGTGTAGCCGTTGTCGAGCGCGGTCGAGTAGATGATCGGCTTGAAGGACGAGCCAGGCTGGCGGCGCGCCTGCACGGCGCGATCGAACTGGCTTTGGGCAAAGCTGAAGCCGCCGACGAGCGCGAGCACGCGCCCGGTGTGCGGATCCATGGCCACGATCGCCCCGCCGACCGCCGGGACCTGCTCGAGCGACCATTGTCCGGTGACGTCAGGCTCCTTGTCGGTCGGGTCGCGCGGCGAGACATAGATTACGTCACCGGGCTTGAGCACATCGGTCAGGACTCTCGGGCTCGCGCCCATCCCATTCTTTAGCTTGGGCCGGGCCCATTGCACCTCGACGAACGGAATAGTTCCGGTCTCACGCTCCTTAGAGAGTGCTCCCGTAGAGGTGCGCGTCGGACGGAGGCCGATCTTCGCAGTATCCTTGCTGGCCTCGAGCACCACGGCAAGCCGCCAGGGGTCGATGTCAGGCCAGACATTAATGGCAGCGAGCGTCTTGCCCCAGTCGCCCTCGAGACTGACGTTCTTCACCACGCCGCGCCAGCCGTGGCGATGATCGTAGGCCACGAGACCGTCGACCAGCGTCTTGCGGGCTATCTTCTGCAGGCCAGGATCGAGGGTGGTGCGCACCGAGAGGCCGCCTCCATAGAGCTTGTCCTCGCCAAAAATATCGATGATGTCGCGGCGTACTTCCTCGGCGAAGAATTCAGATGCGGCGAGCCGTGTGCCGGATTGGCGCAGCTGCACGCCGAGAGGCTCGGCCTTGGCCTTCTCGCCGTCCTCCTTGCTGACAAAGCCGTTCTCGACCATGCGGTCGATCACCCAGTTGCGGCGCTCGACCGCACGCTCCGGGTAGCGGAACGGGTTGTAGTTGCTCGGCGCCTTGGGAAGGGTAGCGAGATAGGCGCAGTCGGCGATGGAGAGTTCGTTCAGGGACTTGTCCCAATAGGTCTGCGCCGCGGCAGCGACGCCGTAGGCGCCGGCACCGAGATAGATCTCGTTCAGATAGAGTTCGAGGATCTGCTCCTTGGTGAAGGCGCGCTCGATGCGGATGGCAAGGATCGCCTCCTTGAGCTTGCGCTCCATCGTCTGGTCGCTCGACAACAGGAAATTCTTGGCCACCTGCTGAGTGATGGTCGAGGCGCCGACCATGCGGCGGCCTGACTGCGCACTGCTCAGATTGGTGACGGCAGCGCGCAGGATACCCTGAATGTCGAGGCCGCCATGCTGATAAAAATTTTTGTCCTCGGCGGAGATGAAGGCTTCGGTGACGCGGTCGGGAATGGCGCTGAATGGCACATAGATGCGCCGTTCGCGGGCGAACTCGGCGATCAGGTTGCCGTCATTGGCGTGGATACGGGTCATGACCGGCGGCTCGTATTTGGCGAGCACTTCGTAGTCCGGCAGGTCCTTGGAGACCTTCCACAAGACAAAGGCCGCCGCCCCGGCTACGGCCACGAACACGATCATGCTTGCGGCGAACATGAACCCGAAGAAACGCAGCAGAAAGCCGCCGCGACGACGGCGCCGCCTTTTTTCCGGCGGTTGAATAGGAGCCGTAATGTCCATGTTATTCCCGTCCCATCCCCATCTTTAGTCGTCTATGGGAACCCAGGCAACCCTAGCCAACATTATGGCAACAAAACGCTGGCGGCGGCGGAATTCATGTTGAATTTTGGTGGTAGCGAATCGGCAGAGGGTGAATTGCGCGACGAAATTCAGAACGGCATCCGCGCCACGCGCTTGGCGAAATAGGTATCGATCGCCGCTTCGACCTTCTCGGCCAGCGCCGCGCGCCAGTCCTCCGAGGTGAGATGCTTCTCGTCGTCAGGATTGCTCAAGTAGCCGAGCTCAAGCAGCACCGAGGGTACGTCAGGCGACTTCAGCACGCGAAATCCTGCCGCTTTCAGCGACTTTCGATGCAGCTCGGAGGCGCTCATCTCGCCCACCACGGATTTGGCGAAGACGATCGAGCAATTCTGCGTCTCGCGCTGGGCAAGATCGATGAGGATATTCGCCACCACCTCGTCCCGGTCGCTCGGTAGGTCCACGCCGGCCAGGGCGTCGGAGAAGTTCTCCTTGGCGGCAAGCTCCTTGGCTTCATCGTCGGACGCCTGCTCAGATAGGGTGTAGATCGTGGCGCCGCTCGCTTCCGAGCCGTGCTTGGGGAGAGAATCGGCGTGAAATCGACACAAAGAGATTCGCGCCCTTGCTCTGTGCAAACTCGACGCGCTGGCGAAGCGCGAGGAAAGTGTCGTCCTCCCGCGTCAAATAGACTTGGTAGTCGCCATTGGCTTCGAGCTTCTGTCTGAGCGTCTTGGCAAAAGCGAGCACGACCTCCTTCTCGGTGACGCCATCGGTGCTCGCGGTGCCGGGATCGATACCACCATGGCCTGGATCGAGCACAATCACGGGCTTGGCCCTGGTGGTCTGCTCCTGCGGGTTCGGTTGAGAAATCGAACCGACCACCGGCGATCGCGCGGCGCGCAGCCTGGCGAGAAAGGTGGTGCGGTCGGTGGCCACGAGATCGACCACGAGGCGCGACGGCTGTTCCGACCTCGCCTCGAGCACAAACGCCTTGTCGACGAGAAATGGGCCGTTCACATCGATGACGATTTGCGATTTGCCGGGCGCGAACAGCCCGTAGCGGTAGCCGGTGACAAGCCCCCTCCTTTCGGTGCCGAGCCCGGGGGGCATCTGGAAGTTCACCTCGGGGAGATCGATGATGACGCGATAGGGATCGGCGAGCGAAAAGACGTTGATGTCGACCTTCTTCGACAGATCGGCGATGAAGCGGGTGCGGCCCCGGTCCCCCGCCAATCTCGCATCCTTGGCTACGGCCTCACGCGGGCGCGCCTCAGCCTTCTCGGTCGCAATCCCGGGCCCAACGCCCAGAATCGCAAGCAGAAAGGCGCAGACGGGAATAGCCCCCCACGCGGCACTCTCAGGTCGCATTTTCCCTCGCCTGCCCAGGCCGGACCGTGCGGCTTGGGTAATTTTCATGACACCCGGGACGGAGCCCGGACCCACCCGATTTGAGCCGGAAATCCCTTATGGATACCAGAATCTTAAAGCCTGTTGGTTAAGCGAAGCTTGTGACCCTTTGGGGGCGATTTGACAGGGAGGCTTGCCAAATCTGCCGCCTACCTCGTAATAAGGGACAGGTCCTATCCATCGGACCGACCCCGGGCGCTTGGGACGCTCTCTAGCGCCATTCGTCCGGGGCTTCGTTTGTTTCGCGCGTCAGGGCCTCAAAAAGGGAAGCGGCTCAGGACGCGGAAAGCCGGTGGCCAAGTGAGAGACGGTCGCCATCCCAAGCTTCTCAGAACTCGCGGCGATCGCGGGTTAGGTTTTGCGATGCAAGTTCAAGGCACAGGGCTAACCATAGCAAAGGGCGGGAATTTTACCTTCACGCCTGGCACCTTCCCGGCGACCGAGGTCGGCCCGGGGAGGAGGTCTCCTCTGCGTCATCGCGGCGAATCGTGGTCTATTCAACTTAAACGCGCGCAACGCTCGGGCCTACTCTCGATGCGGCAGGCTTTCGCATCCTCCCCGGACTGCGCGGCGGAGAACAAACAACATGCCAAGCAAGATGCTGATCGATGCGGCGCATCCGGAGGAGACCCGGGTCGTCGTGGTGAAGGGCAACCGCGTCGAGGAATTTGATTACGAATCAGCGAGCAAGAAACAGCTACGGGGCAATATCTATCTCGCCAAGGTGACGCGCGTGGAGCCGTCGCTCCAGGCAGCCTTCGTGGACTACGGCGGCAATCGCCATGGCTTCCTCGCCTTTACCGAAATTCATCCGGACTACTATCAAATCCCGGTCGCCGACCGTCAGGCCCTGCTCGAGGAAGAGGCCGAGGAGGAAAGCCGGGCGCGTGACGCCGAAGCCGCCGAGGATGAAGCCGCGGCGGGCCGCCGCCGACGCCGTGGCCGGCGTGGCCGGGGAAGGGCGGATCAGGCACAGCATAAGGATCGAGGCGGTGAGGCCCGCGCCTCCACCGAGGCACTCCCAACCGAAACCGCAACGGACACCGAAGGTGAGCCGGAGACTGGGGAGGCGAGCGGGCTCGCCATGGAGGTAGCCGATCTCGTCCATGAAGTCTCAGAGCCGGCGGACCGCGGTGTCGGAGACGAGGCCGAGAGTGAAGACGTCTCGGACACCGTCACCTCGATCGAAGAGGTTGAGGAGGACGATGAAGCCGACGCCGTCGAGATCGTCGGTCAGCGTGTCGTCGCTACAGAGGCGAACGGCGAGCCGGCGGCCGAGACCGTCGAATTGGTTGGTTCAGAGGACGCGCTGGAAGAAGTGCCCGAGCGCGTGCGGCGCCGGCGTGGGCGTCCCTACAAGATCCAGGAAGTGATCCGCCGACGGCAGATCATTCTCGTTCAGGTGGTCAAGGAGGAGCGCGGCACCAAGGGTGCGGCGCTCACCACTTATCTCTCGCTCGCCGGCCGCTATACCGTGCTCATGCCAAATACCGCGCGAGGCGGCGGCATCTCGCGCAAGATCACCAATCCCACCGACCGCAAGCGCTTGCGCGAAATCGCCGGCGAGCTCGAGGTGCCCGAGGGCATGGGCCTCATCATCCGCACCGCCGGAGCGCAGCGCACCAAGACGGAGATCAAGCGCGACTACGACTATCTCCTCCGACTGTGGGAGACGGTGCGCGACCTCACCCTGAAGTCGACGGCGCCGAGCCTCGTCTATGAGGAAGGCAGCCTGATCAAGCGATCGATCCGCGACCTCTACAACAAGGACATCGACGAGGTGCTGGTCGCCGGCGACGACGCCTATCGCGAGGCCAAGGACTTCATGCGCATGCTCATGCCGAGCCACGCCAAGAACGTGAAGCCGTACAAGGAGCCGGAGCCAGTCTTTATCCGCTATCAAGTGGAGCGCCAGCTTGGCGCCATGTTCTCACCGCAAGTGGTGCTGAGGTCCGGCGGCTACATCGTCATCAATCAGACCGAGGCGCTGGTCGCCATCGACGTCAACTCCGGCAAGGCCACGCGAGAGCACAATATCGAGGACACCGCGCTCAAGACCAATCTCGAGGCCGCCGAGGAGGTCGCACGTCAGCTTCGCTTGCGCGACCTCGCCGGCTTGATCGTCATCGACTTCATCGACATGGATGAGCGGCGCAACTCGAGGCTCGTGGAGCGCCGCCTGAAGGAATCCTTGCGTAACGACCGCGCCCGCATCCAGGTCGGGCGCATCAGCCATTTCGGCCTCCTGGAGATGTCGCGCCAGCGCCTGCGCACCGGCATGCTCGAAGGCTCGACCAGCTCCTGCACCATGTGCCAGGGCACCGGCATCGTACGCTCGGTGGAGTCGGTCGCGCTCGACGTGCTGCGCTCGCTCGAGGACCGTCTCATCACCGACGGCGTGGTGCCGCTCGTCGCCACCACGGCGGTCGACGTCGCCCTCTACATCCTCAACCAGAAGCGTTCGCATCTGAAGGACATCGAGCAGCGCTACCGCATCCCCATCACGGTCACCGCCGACGAGAATCTGCACGTCTCGCAATTCGTCATCGAGCGTTCGGCCGAATCGGAAATCGGCATCGGCGAAAGCGCGGTGGTGCAGATGGATTGGGCCCATCATCATCAGCAACAGCAGCAAGCTCCGGCCCCTGCCCCGGCTGAAGCCGATTCGGAGCAAAACCGCCGCCGCTCCCGCCGCCGCCGCCGCAAGCGCCGCGGTCCGGGCGATCAGGATTTCGAAGTCGCGGAGACCGTGGCAGCGCCTGCCAACAGCGCGGAGGCCGATGATGAGCCTGAGCGCGAGATGGCGCCCCGCGACACGCAGGCCTCAGAGTCCGGGGGCCAGAGCCGCAAGCCCCGCCGCCGTGGACGTCGGGGTGGACGGCGCGGACGCGCAGGCCAGCGGCCTGAACGCGCTCCTGGAGCGGGAGAGGGTTCCGAGACCGACATGCCGCGCGAAGCGCGCGAAACCGAGCCTGAAAGCCGGGTGCGGGGCGAGGCTTCAAACGCCGAGCAAGACGCAAGAGCCCTGCAAAATGGTGACGGGCGCCAGGGCGCAAAAGGCGATGAGCACAAGGTTCGGGCCGAGCGCCCGTCGCGCGACAGCGAAGCGGCCCGCGCGCCGGCGACCGAGCTGTCCCCGGCCCCTGCCGACATCAGGGTGGAAAGCGACAACAAAGCGGAGACGGCCCCCCCTCGCCGCGGATGGTGGCAACGCTGAGCGCCAGGTTTTGACCGCTGCCGCGGTGCAGACCGTGGACGGTGACCCGCGACCCGCCTGATTTCACGCGGTGCAAGTCAGGAAAGTGGGAGCCGGTTCGGCTCGCACTTTCTTGAGGAAGACGCGGCAAAACTGTCACGTTGTCGCCGCATTCAAACGCCAAGCAGGCGATGTTTACGGCAATGACGTGGCTTGAGGCGACAGGCCTTTGCGCCGGCTCAAGACGCCGTCTGGCGCCGCGAGCGGCAAGGGGCTGGACGCGGCACAAATGCGCCGTCTGGAGGGCGACAACCCGGCATCTTGGCCCAAGACCGGCAAGACCTTACCATCGAGCGAAATGATGCCCATTCCGGCCCCCCGCACCAGCTCCTGGCAAAGCCTCCGCCGCGCCGCCGTCGGCGCCCTCATCATCTCGCTGATCAGCGCCACCACCGCCGAAGCCGAGGGCATGATCCGTGATGCCGAGACGGAAGGACTGATCAAGGCTTACGCCAAGCCGATCTTCAATGCCGCAGGCCTCGGCGGACAGGCGATCGAAATTCACATCATCAATGATCGCGCCTTCAATGCCTTCGTCGTCGATGGCCACAACATGTTCATTCACGCCGGCGCCCTGATGGATGCAAAAACGCCAAATCAGATCATCGGCGTGATTGCGCATGAGAGCGGCCATATTACCGGCGGGCACCTGGCCAGACTCAGAGGCCAAATCTCCAAAGCGAGATCCGCGGCTCTGATGCTCCAGATTCTCGGGCTGGCAGCGATGGCGGCGGGGGCAGCGGTCGGAGCCGGTAACCTAGGGCAGCTCGGGATGGGTGCGGCCTATGGCGGCACCGACGCCGCGATGCGCATGGTGCTTGCCTACCGGCAGGACGAAGAATCCTCGGCCGACCAGGCCGCCGTCACCTTCCTCAATGCCACCAAGCAGTCCGGTCGTGGCCTGCTTGAAACCCTCGAGTTCATGAATCAGAAGCTGCTCGGAGTGCAGGGCATCAATCCCTACCTCCAATCGCACCCCTTGCCCCCTCAGCGCCTTGCGCAACTCCGCACCCTGGTGATGGCGAGCCCTTATTACGACGTCAAAGATCCGCCCGAGCTCCAAGCCCGGCATGATCTGGTGAGGGCCAAGCTGTTCGGCTTCCTCGATAAGCCTGAGGCGGTGTTCAATCGCTATCCACCGACCGACCGGTCGCTTCCCGCGGCCTATGCGCGCGCCATCGCCACCTATCGCCAGTCTGGCGCGCAGGTCGCCATGCCACAGATCGATGCCTTGATCGCCGCCAAGCCGGACTGGCCTTATTTCTACGAGATCAAGGGGCAGTTCCTGTTCGAGAGCGGCAAGGTCGCCGAAGCCGTCGCGCCTTTGCAACAGGCCGTCGCGCTCGCGCCGGACGAGCCGCTCATCCGCGTCTTGCTGGCCCAGGCTCAGCTCGCCTCGCCGGGCATGAAGAATGTCGACGACGCGATTTCCAATCTGCGCATGGCTCTTGCCCGTGAGACGAGTTCGTCCACCGGCTACCGCCAGCTGGCGCTCGCTTATGCCCGCAAGGGCGACGCCGCCAAAGCGCCCGGAGCCAGGCAGCAATTTCTGGCGCAAGCCGAGCTTGCGTCGGCAGAGGCCTATTTCTATGAAGGGCGGGTGAAACTTGCTAAAGAGCAAGCCAAACGCGCCAAGGCCGGATTAGTCGACGGCACGCCAAACTGGCTCCGGGCAGATGACATTCTCGCCTTCCAGGTGCCCACGACCGATTGAGCCATTTCCCCCCGGAGATCCAAAGACATGAACCTCAACAAAATTCTTTTAAGCGTAGGCGTGGCCGCGGCGGTTGCCGCCGTGACGGCGGCGGGCACGAGCTATCTGGTTATGCGCTACGCGCCGGGGGGCCATTTCCAGTTCAGTGGCAAGCCGATCTCGCCCGAACAAGCTCGCGTCGAGCAGATCATGCGCGATTACCTTACCAAGAACCCCGAGATCCTGGTCGAGATGACCACTGAGCTCGACAAGCGCCAAGCCGCCGAGCAGACGGCGAAGCAGCAAAAGGCTATCGCCGACAACGCCAATGCGATCTTTCGCTCTCCGAAGTCGCATGTCGCCGGGAATGAGAACGGTGATGTGAGCATCGTGGAGTTCTTCGACTACAATTGCGGCTACTGCAAACGCGCGCTGCCCGACGTGGTCAAGCTCGTCAAGGACGATGGAAAGATCCGCCTGGTGCTCAAGGAGCTGCCGATCTTCGGTGACGATTCCGAGGCGGCGGCCAAGCTTGCGCTCGCTTCGAACAAGCAGGGCAAATATTTCGAGATGCATCAGAAGCTGTTCACCGAGCCCGGCAAGGCCGACAAGGAGAAGGCGTTGCGCGTCGCCAAGGAGCTTGGGCTCGATGTCAACCAGCTGCAAAAGGATGCCGAAGACCCGGACATCAAGAAGGCGCTGGACGAGGCCAAGGACCTTGCCCAGAAGCTCGATTTGCAAGGCACCCCGCTCTATTTGGTCGGGGACCACGTGTTGCCCGGAGCCCCGGATGACCTTTTCGACCAGCTCAAGAAAGACGTTGCCGAGGTCCGGGAAAAGGGCTGTTCAAGCACCTGTTAACGGTCTCTTCAGCGGTAACCGGGCGTTTCCGGCTTTTTGCTAGACCTGCCAGAAGCTATTAAGGGGCGGCCGACCGCCTGCCCCGCAAGGTTCTGCACTGCCTCACGCCATGACCAAACCGATCTATGTCTTGAACGGTCCCAATCTGAACCTGCTCGGGTCGCGCGAGCCGCAAGTCTATGGCAGCGAGACTTTGGAGGATGTGCGGGCGCGCTGCGAGCGGAAGGCGGCCAAATTGGGCTTTGCTCTCGACTTCCGGCAGAGCAATCACGAGGGCGAGCTGGTGGCCTGGATCCAGGAAGCGAAGGAGAACGCGGCCGGCCTCGTCGTCAATGCCGGCGCCTTCACCCACAGCTCGATCGCCATGCTTGATGCTTTGCTGGCCAGCGAGCTGCCTTGCGTTGAGGTTCATCTGTCAAATATCTTCCAGCGCGAGAGCTTTCGCCACAATTCCTATATTTCAAAGGGCGCCAAAGGCGTGATCTGCGGGTTCGGCCCACTCGGCTACGAACTGGCCATCGAGGCCCTGGCCGCGTCGATTGAACCGGAGAAGGCTGGCTGATGGCCGAGGAGCGCAAGGCGGTGACCAAAAAGGAAGGGACCTTCGACAAGGACCTCATCCGCGAGCTCGCCGAGCTGCTCGGCGAAACCGGTCTCACCGAGATCGAAATCGAGCATGAGGGCAAGCGCGTGCGGGTGGCCCGGACTGTCACCATTGGCGCGAGCGCCCTCTCCCTCGATGCCGGCCGGGCGCCGCGCGAAGCGGGCGAGCGCGCCAAGGAGGAGCATCACCATCCCGGCACGGTGCATTCGCCCATGGTCGGCACCGCTTATCGTGCCCCGGAGCCTGGCGCTCCCCCCTTCGTCGAGGTGGGCACGCGCGTGACGGCGGGCCAGACCATCCTCATCATCGAAGCCATGAAGACCATGAACCACATTCCGGCTCCCCATGCCGGCACCGTGCTCGCCGTCATGGTCGATGACGGCCAGCCCGTCGAATATGCCGAGCCGCTTGCGGTCATCGAGAAGGGCTAGGCACTTCTTACGCATGTTCGACAAGATCCTGATCGCCAACCGGGGAGAGATCGCGCTTCGCATCGAACGTGCCTGCAAGGAGCTTGGCATCGCCACCGTCGCCGTGCACTCGACCGCCGACGCCGATGCCATGCATGTGCGGCTTGCCGATGAGAGCGTGTGCATCGGCAGTCCTCCGGCCAAGGACAGCTACCTCAACATTCCCCAGATCGTCTCGGCCTGCGAGATCACCGGAGCCGATGCGGTGCATCCCGGCTACGGCTTCCTCGCCGAGAATGCACGCTTTGCCGAGATCCTCGAGGAGCACGAGATCACCTTCATCGGTCCGAGCGCCGAGCATGTCAGGCTAATGGGCAACAAGATCGAGGCGAAGGTGACGGCAAAGAAGCTTGGCCTGCCCCTGGTGCCGGGTTCCGACGGCTCAATCACCGATCTTGCGCAAGCGAAGAAGGTCGCCCGCGGCATCGGCTATCCCGTGCTGGTCAAGGCAGCGGCTGGCGGCGGCGGGCGCGGCATGAAGGTCGCACACGTCGAGGAGGAGCTCGACGCGGCGCTGGCCACGGCCCGCATCGAGGCCAAGACGGCGTTCGGCGACGACACCGTCTATCTCGAGAAATATCTCGGGCATCCCCGGCACATCGAAGTTCAGGTGCTCGGCGACGGCGAGGGCAATGCGATCCATCTCGGCGAGCGCGATTGCTCGCTGCAGCGGCGGCATCAGAAGCTTTGGGAGGAGGCGTTGTCGCCGGCGCTGAACGACAACGAGCGGGCGCGCATCGGCGAGACCGTGGCCCACTCGATGCGCGAGCTGCGCTATCGCGGGGTGGGTACGGTCGAGTTCCTCTACGAGGGCGGCGAGTTCTACTTCATCGAGATGAACACCCGCCTCCAGGTCGAGCATACGGTCACCGAAATGATCACCGGCATCGATCTCGTCATCGAGCAGATCCGCATCGCTGCCGGAGCGCCGTTGACTCTCAAGCAAGAGGACATCCGCTTCAACGGCCATGCCATCGAGTGCCGGATCAATGCCGAGGACCCCCGCACCTTCCGCCCCTCGCCGGGCAAGATTACCCATTTCCATCCTCCTGGCGGGCTCGGGGTGAGGGTCGATTCAGGCGCTTATGCCGGCTACACCATCCCGCCCTACTACGATAGCCTGATCGGCAAGTTGATCGTGCACGCGCGTACCCGCAACGAGTGCCTGATGCGCCTCAAGCGGGCGCTGGGCGAATTCGTGGTTGACGGCATCGACACGACGATCCCGCTGTTCAAGGCTCTGATTGCCGAGCCGGACATCGCCGATGGACAATATGATATCCATTGGCTGGAGAATTATCTGGCGTAAGGCCCGTCTCGAGAAAGCCCATGACCTCCATCGACGACGTCATGATCGAGATCACGCCGCAGGTGCTGCTCAAGGCCTATGCCTGCGGCATCTTTCCCATGGCGGAAAGCGCGGAGGATAACGCGCTCTATTGGATCGAGCCCGAGCGTCGCGGCATCCTGCCTCTAGACCGCGTGCACGTGCCGCGGCGGCTTGCGCGCACCATCAGGCAGGGCGGCTTCGAGGTCAGGGTCGATCATGATTTCGAAGCTGTCATCGCCGGTTGCGCCGCCCCGCGCGCCGGCAGGCGCAGCACCTGGATCAACGGGCGGATCCGCAACCTCTATGCCGAGCTGTTCGCCATGCGGCACTGCCATACGATCGAGGTGTGGGAGGACGGCGACCTGATCGGAGGCCTTTACGGCGTACATTTGGGCCGAGCGTTTTTCGGCGAGAGCATGTTCTCCAAGGCCCGCGATGCGAGCAAGATCGCGCTGATCTATCTCGTCGCCCGCCTCAAATTCGGCGGCTTCGAGCTGCTCGACACGCAATTCCTCACCGGTCACCTCGCCCGATTCGGCGCGATCGAAGTCGGCCGCGCGGAGTTTCAGCGCCTGCTTGAAGCTGCGCTCTACTGCCCGAAGATCGGGAACGTAGAGGGCGGTGGAGGAGGCTTCGGCCGTGGCGCCCGCTTGGCAGGCGCTGCCGGCGCCGGCGCCGGTGCGGCGGTTGGGGCCGGTGCGGGAGCCGAGGCTGGTCTAGTCGCGGGCGCAGGTTTTGGCGGAGGCGGCGGCGCCGCTTCGGCTGCTGCTGGCGCGGGCGGCTCGGCGGCAGGCGCTTCGGCGGCAGGTGCTGCCGGCGCCGCGGCATTCTGCTCGCTTCCGGCCGGAGCGACCGGCTCGTTCGTCTTACAATTGGTGAGCCAGACGTCGTAGACCGGGTGCTCCACGGCATGAAGGCCGGGACTATCGGCGAACATCCACCCAGTGAAGATGCGCTCGACGTCGCCGTTGAGCTTGATCTCGTCCACCTCGACGAAGGCATCGGTATGCGGCGGCTCGGTGGGCGGCCGGGTATCGCACACCCGCGGCGTCACTTTGAGCGCGCCGAACTGCACCGTCTGATCGATTGGAATCTCGAGATGCGAGATGCGCCCGGTCACCTTGTCGAGCGCGGCAAAAATGGCGATCGGATTTTGGATGGCTTCGGCGAGCGCCTCGGACGCGCCAAGCACCGCTGTCGTGGCCATGAGGCTGAATAGGAGAGCGAAGTGGGCGAAAGCCGCTTCAGACCGTTGCATCATGCCCAGCACCTTCTGAACCGGATCAGGCGTCTCACGCCAGCGCTCCTCTGGCAAGCCAAGGCCTCAACTATGAATCTGGCATCGATGTGGCATCGACAACGCGGGCTTTTCCTCAGGTCGTTCGTTCGGCGGCAAAGCGAAGCCGGATATGGTCAGCCGTCCACACCCCGTCCGCATCGCAAAGCCCCGGGCGCAGCAGATCGATGACCTCGGCGAAGACTTCCGTCCGCTCAGGCTCCTCGAACTGCTCGAAGAAGGAGCGGCCGAAGGTCTCCAGCCAACCCTGAATGCCGATGTCGAGAGGGGTCGGGCGCGGAACGAGCATGATGGCTTTGACCGCGAAACCGCCCTGCTCGAGCATACGGCGATATTCGGCGACGGAGGGGAAGAACCAGGGGGCGACCTTGTCCGGATCGCCGCCATGCAGCGCGCCGACCGCGCGGAGGGCCGTAGCAATCGCCGCGACATTGCCGTGACCGCCAAACTCCCCGACGAAGCGGCCGCGCGGGCGAAGCGCCCGATGAACACTCGCGATCACGAGCTCCGGCCGGCGCATCCAATGCAGCGCGGCGTTGGTGAACACCGCGTCGAACTCCGCCTCGAAAGGAATCGCATGGCCATCCACCCTTTGCACCTTGAGGCCCTTGGCGGCGGCAGCGGCGAGCAACTCCTCGCTCAGATCGGCGCCGAGCACATCGGCGCCGCGCGCTGCGATCTCCTCGGTCAACACGCCGTCGCCACAGCCAAGATCGAGGATGCGCTCCCCTTCCCTCGGCGCCAGAAGATCGACGACGGGACGGGCCAGCTCGGAGACAAAACGTCCTTTTTGAGCATAGTCGTCAGCCGACCAGCGTTGCACCGGCTTCGGCGGCGTCGTTTCGACGGTGCTCATTCCGAGGCCCCCGGCTGCCAAGGCTCGTAATCACGTTGAACGGCCTTTCCGGCGTCGGGATTGAGGATGCTGCCGGGCGGTCGGTAGGCCTCCGGCGTGCCGGTGAGATTGGGCTCATAGGCCCTCTGCCAGGGCCGCGGCTTATAGTCTTCCTCGGTCGGCGGCACATTCACCGTGTAATGCAGCCAGCCGTGCCATTCCGGCGGGACGAGCGATGCCTCGGACTGGCGGCTATAGACCACCCACCGGCGCTTCCCGTCCTCGGTCTGGAAGTAGACGTTGCCGAAGTTGTCGGCGCCGACGCGAGAGCCGTAGCGCCAGGTGAAGAGGCGGGTGCCGATGGTGTTGCCGGTCCACCAGGCGAAGAGCTCGGTCAGGAATTTCATGCTTGATGATCGCGCCGCTTAAGGTCGGCCGGACTATGGCGGGAGCCCAAGGCTCTGTCCAGACGGGAGCCCGTTTTTGGTGCTCAAGATGGCAGTCCCCGGCCTCGCTTCCAGCTCGCCACTCTTCTTATATGTGCATGGGTGTTGCGCCCGGACGGCTTACCTTCCGCAGGGCCGGAGGCAGAATTTGGCGCCCGGTTTGTTCACAGGACATCCCCAGTCCGCTCACAGGATTTAGTGGAATTTAAACAGATGGTTCCTATATATTGATATGAAAGTTGATGATGGCACCGAATCGCCTCACGTTCGCTGGTTCAAAATAAGGCGTTTGAACGCGGGGGGAAGAGAGAATGCGGATCGAAAGACGTTTCACTGAGCCTGGAAAATCGCCCTACGACGCCATCCCGTTCCGGGAGAGCGCGAGCGAAATCCGGAATCCCGACGGCTCGGTCGTCTTTCATCTTGAGCGCTTCATGGTGCCGGAGCACTGGAGCCAGGTCGCAGCCGACATCCTCGCCCAGAAATACTTCCGCAAAGCCGGCGTGCCGGCAGCCGCCAAGAAGGTCGAGGAAACCTCCCTGCCCTCCTGGCTGTGGCGGTCGGTTCCTGACCATGACGCCCTTGCCGCTTTGCCGGAGGAGGCCCGCTTCGGCGGCGAAACCGACGCCCGCCAGGTGTTCGACCGGCTGGCTGGGACGTGGACCTATTGGGGCTGGAAGGCCGGTTATTTCTCTACCGAGGACGACGCCAGCGCCTTCTTCGACGAGCTGCGCTACATGCTCGCCAAGCAGATGGGCGCGCCAAACAGCCCGCAATGGTTCAACACCGGGCTTTACTGGGCCTATGGCATCGACGGCCCGAGCCAGGGACACTACTACGCCGACTTCGCCACGGGCGAGATCAGGGCGTCCGAGTTCGGCCTATGAGCACCCGCAGCCGCATGCCTGCTTCATCCAGTCGATCGAGGACGACCTCGTCAACGAGGGCGGCATCATGGACCTCTGGGTGCGCGAGGCGCGCCTGTTCAAATACGGCTCGGGCACCGGCTCGAATTTCTCCAAGCTCCGCGGCGAGAACGAGCCGCTGTCCGGCGGCGGCAAATCCTCGGGGCTGATGAGCTTCCTCAAGATCGGCGACCGCGCCGCCGGCGCCATCAAATCGGGCGGCACCACAAGGCGCGCCGCCAAGATGGTGGTGGTAGATATCGACCACCCCGACATCGAGAATTACATCAATTGGAAGGTTATCGAGGAGCAGAAGGTGGCGGCACTCGTCACCGGTTCCAAGATCCTGTCCGAGCGCCTCAACGCCATCCTCAAGGCCTGCGTGAATTGCGAGGCTGACGGCGACGGCTGCTTCGATCCCAAATGCAATCCGGCGCTAAAGCGCGAGGTGAAGGCAGCGCGCAAGGCCAAGGTCCCGGACAATGCCATTCGCCGGGTGATCCATTTCGCCCGCCAGGGCTATACCTCGATCCATGTTCCGATCTACGACACCGATTGGGACTCGGAAGCCTATCGCACCGTGTCGGGACAAAACTCCAACAACTCGGTGCGAGTCACCGATGAGTTCCTGCGCGCGGTCCAGGCCGACGAAGATTGGCACCTTACCTTCCGCAAGAACGGCAAGGTGGCCAAGACGCTCAAGGCGCAGGAGCTTTGGGAGGAGATCGGCAGCGCCGCCTGGGCCTGCGCCGATCCGGGCATCCAGTTCCACACCACCATCAACGACTGGCACACCTGCCCGGCCTCCGGACCGATCAAGGCATCCAACCCCTGCTCGGAATACATGTTCCTTGACGACACGGCCTGCAATCTCGCCTCGCTCAATCTGATGGCCTTCCGCAGCGAGGACGGCAGCTTCGACGTGGACGCCTATGAGCGCGCCATCAGGCTGTGGACGATGGTGCTGGAGATCGCCGTCACCATGGCGCAGTTCCCCTCGCGCCGCATCGCCCAGCTCTCCTACGAGTACCGGACCCTCGGCCTCGGCTATGCCAATATCGGCGGCCTGCTTATGGCCTCCGGCGTTCCATACGACTCTCCGCAAGCGCGCGCGTTGTGCGGGGCGCTCACCGCCATCATGACCGGCGTCTCCTATGCCACGAGCGCCGACATGGCACGCGAGCTTGGGGCCTTCCCCGGCTTTGCCGAGAACCGCGAGCACATGCTGCGCGTCATGCGCAACCATGCCCGCGCGGCAAAAGGCGAGACGGAGGGCTACGAGGAACTGCACACGCCGCCTGTCCCACTCGACCATGCCTCCTGCCCCGATCCCAAGCTGCTCGCGCACGCGGTGCATGCATGGGAGCGCGCCATCGAGCTTGGCCGCAAGCATGGCTACCGCAACGCGCAAGCCACGGTGATCGCCCCGACCGGCACCATCGGTCTGGTGATGGATTGCGATACCACCGGCATCGAGCCCGACTTCGCGCTGGTCAAGTTCAAGAAGCTCGCCGGTGGCGGCTATTTCAAGATCATCAACCGCATGGTGCCCGAGGGTCTCGCCTCGCTCGGCTATGACGAGGCCGCGATCAAGCGCATCATCGATTATGCCGTCGGCCGCGGCACGCTCGCGGGCGCACCCGGCGTCAATCACGAAAGCCTCGCGGCAAAGGGCTTCACGCCCGAGAAGATCGCTGCGGCGGAAAAGGCGGTGTCGACCGCCTTCGACATCAAGTTCGCCTTCAACAAATGGACGCTCGGCGAGGCCTTCCTCACCGGCCCGCTCGGGCTCGCGCCTGAGCGCCTCGACCAGCCCGATTTCGACCTTCTGGCCGAGATCGGCTTCGCCAAACGTGAGATCGAGGCCGCCAACGAATATGCCTGCGGTGCCATGACGCTGGAAGGGGCGCCAGGGCTCGATGCCAAGCATCTGCCGGTGTTCGACTGCGCCTCGCCATGCGGCCGCAAGGGCAAGCGCTTCCTGTCGGTGGAAAGCCACATCCGCATGATGGCGGCGGCCCAGCCCTTCGTCTCAGGGGCGATCTCCAAGACCATCAACATGCCGAATGAGGCAAGCGTGGAGGACTGCAAGGAGGCCTATCTGCTCTCCTGGAGACTCGCGCTCAAGGCCAACGCCCTTTATCGCGACGGCTCGAAGCTGTCCCAGCCGCTCAACGCCCAACTTCTGGCCGACGAGGAGGAGGAGCAGGAAGAGGTTCTCGCCACGCTCACCGCCGACCAGCCTCAGGCCCAGCGCGCCGTGGCATTGGCCGAACGTCTCACGCTACGCGTGGCGGAGCTTGAAGAGCAACTTGCGAGGCTGGAGCGTCAGTCAAGTGAAGATCGCCGGGGCCGACGAGAGAAGCTGCCAGACCGGCGTACCGGCTATATCCAGAAGGCCGTGGTCGGAGGACATAAGGTCTACCTGCACACCGGCGAATACAAAGACGGCCGCTTGGGCGAGATCTTCCTCGACATGCACAAGGAGGGCGCGGCCTTCCGCTCGCTCATGAACAATTTCGCCATCGCCGTGTCGGTGGGTCTGCAATATGGCGTGCCGCTGGACGAGTTCGTCGAGGCCTTTACCTTTACGCGTTTCGAGCCAGCCGGTCTCGTGCGCGGAAACGCCGCCATCAAGAACGCCACGTCGATCCTCGACTATATCTTCAGGGAGCTCGCCATCTCCTATTTGGGGCGGTTCGAGCTTGCTCATATCGAGCCGAGCGACAACGGTCACACCGGGGTTGGCTCAGGCGAAGGGCCTAAGACCCGTGAGGCCTCCCAGCTCGAGAACGAGACCAGGGTCTCGCGCGGCTTCGTGCGCAAGCGCGCTGGCGACGAGGGCAAGCTGCAATTGGCGAGCCGCAACCGTTTGCCCGCAGCCCGCGTGGCCGGCGCCAGCCATGTTTTCGAGGCTGAATCCGGCTCTGCCGAGACCGCCGCTTCGTCCGCGGTAGCGCAGTCTGTCGCCCGCGCCGTCGAGGCGCTGGCCGAACGCAGCGAGTCAGACCTGATCAGCGAAGCTCGGGTGAAGGGCTATGAAGGCGAAGCGTGTCAAGAGTGCGGGAACTTTACGCTGGTGCGCAACGGCACTTGTCTCAAATGCGATACGTGCGGTTCGACGAGCGGCTGCAGCTAGGCGGAGACATGCTCTTGGTTACGCCTTCGCATGCCGACACTGCAATCGAACGTCGCGCATGCCTCTTCCGCGAGCCTTCGCGGCGCGCTGCAATGCATGATCGATGCGCGCACGACGAAGACGAAATAAATTCGCTCCACGCACTCTCGCCCGTCGATTCCACGCTCGCGGACCCTCATTGTGGTTACCGGAGCGCTCCCGCGCGAAGTGCAGAAATAGTTGTACATCGTCGCGTGATGCAGTATGCGAAATGTCACGATAGGAAAAATTCGGATCGCGAATCACTCACCGAGCGCGTTTCGACAATCTTATCGAGAGCCCTGCGTTAAGACCTATGAAGGAAGTTGCGTGAAAAATGCAGAGCTTTTCCTTCGTGCGCGATGCACGTGTCTTCAAGCGATGCGTGCGAAGCGACGAGTGGATGTAGCTAGAGTGAACTACCAGCCAGCCCGATAGGAGGGATGCACTATGGCAGTAGCGAAGAAGAAGCCAGCGAAGAAGAAGCCCGCGCGTAAGACCGCCGCGGCGAAGAAGACGACGGCAAAGAAGACGGGCACCGCCCGTCGCAAGACCGCTCGCAAGAAATAACTTTTGAAGGCGCGGGAGCTCCGGCTCCCGCGCCCCATCCCCCGCCGATGGGGCGAGCCGCAAGGCCCAAATATCGGTTCTCCCACAAAAACTTAGGAATGAACTTCGGCATCGCCGCCGAAGGCTTTGAACCGCTCCTTGGCAACCAGCTTCCAGAGCTCGTCGAGTACGCGTTCAAGCGCGCTCGAGTCCACCGAGCGCAGCACCACGTAGGTGCCGAGTTTCCCCTTTTCGAAAAACGGATAGGAGCCGATCTGCACGTCGACGTGCGCTGCTTGGATCGCAGCGAGACCCGGGGCCACGTCGCCCTCCGGCGCTTCGATGCGGATGGAGCGGGACAGCATCGGCCGCCCCTTCTTCAGGCGCGGCGCCACGGCGTCGAGCATCACCTGCATGATGCGCGGGATGCCAGCCATCACGATCACATTGCCGAGCATGAAGCCTGGCGCCCGCGAGACGGGGTTGTCGACGAGCTCGGCACCGCATGGGATTCGGGCCATCCGGAGGCGAGCCGGGGTAAGCTCGAGCTCGCTATAGCCTTGGCGCATGGCTTCGACCGCCCGGGGGTCGACCTCGACCTTGACGCCGAAGGCGGAGGCGATGGCGTCGGTGGTCACGTCGTCGTGGGTAGGCCCGATGCCCCCGGTAGTGAACAGGTAGTCGTAGCGGGAGCGAAGCGCGTTCACGGCAGCGGCGATCTCGGCTTCCACGTCGCGGACCACTCTCACCTCCTGCAAGGCGATGCCGATCGCGGTGAGGTAGCGGGCGATGTGGGAGATGTTCTCGTCCCTGGTGCGGCCGGACAGGATCTCTTCGCCGATGATGATCAGCGCGGCAGTGACGGTGTCTGAAGGCGGATCGCAATTCGTCATGATTCAGGCGGGGAGCCTCCCTTGCCTATTATTGACTGCCATGGCCTGACTTGTCCCGGCCATCCACCGCACCCGTTGCACATCGGCGCATTTCACCTTAAGTGAAGTAAATCACGCATTGTCTCAGTGTGCCGATGTCGAACCTCGAATTCGCCCGCGCGCAGGCGCGCGACACCAAGATCAAACTGCACGGGCCGGATGCCTTCGCCGGCATGCAGAAGGCCGGCCAGCTCGTGGCCGAGGCGCTGGACCTTCTCGTCGACGAGGTCCGGCCAGGGGTGACCACCGAGGCGCTCGACCAGTTCGTGTTCGACTTTGCGCTTTCCCATGGCGCCGTTCCGGCGCCTCTGAACTATCGCGGCTTCCCGAAATCGATTTGCACGTCGCTGAACCATGTGGTCTGCCACGGCATTCCCGGACCGCGCGTATTGAAGGAAGGCGACGTGCTCAATGTCGACGTGACCTTCATTGTCGATGGCTGGCACGGCGATTCGAGCCGCATGTACGGCGTGGGCAAGATCAGCCGCGCCGCCGAGCGTCTGCTCGAGGTCACCTACAATGCCCTGATGCGCGGGGTGGCCGCGGTGCGCCCCGGCGCCACCACCGGAGATATCGGCGCCGCCATTCAGGCTTATGCCGAGTCCGAGCGGTGCGGCGTGGTGCGCGATTTCTGCGGCCATGGCCTGGGCCGGGTGTTCCACGACCGGCCGAACATCCTGCATTACGGCGAGGCCGGAGAGGGTCTGCAGCTCAAGCCCGGCATGCTGTTCACCATCGAACCGATGATCAATCTCGGCAAGCCGCCAGTGAAGATCCTGTCCGACGGCTGGACCGCGGTCACCCGCGACCGCTCGCTTTCGGCGCAGTTCGAGCATACGGTGGGCGTCACCGAGACGGGATGCCAAGTGTTCACCCTCTCCCCCAAAGGATTGGATCGGCCACCCCTCACTCGGCAGTAGAGCGGCCTGAATGGGCTTCAAGGACGCCGGCAAGCCACACTATCTCGGCCATCGCGAGAGATTGCGGCGACGCTTCCGCGATGCCGGGGCCGATGCGATTCCCGATTACGAGCTGCTCGAGCTGATCCTGTTCCGCGCCGTGCCGCGCCGCGACATCAAGCCGCTCGCCAAGGCGATCCTCGCCCAGTTCGGCAGCTTCGCCGAAGCGCTGAACGCGCCTGAGGAGCGTTTGCGCGAAGTGCCGGGCCTCGGCGAGGCGGCGATCACCGAGATCAAGCTCGTGCGCGCTGCGGCGCTGCGCCTGGTGCGCGGCGAGGTGCTGGATCGGCCGGTGCTCGCCTCCTGGAGCCAGGTGCTCGACTATTGCCGTGCTTCCATGGGCTTCGAGGCCAAGGAGCAATTCCGCATTCTGTTTCGACAGGCGCAACCAGATAATCGCCGACGAGGTGCAGCAGAAGGGCACCGTCGATCACACCCCGGTCTATGTGCGCGAGGTAGTGAAGCGGGCACTGGAGCTGTCGGCCACGGCGGTGGTGCTCGTGCACAATCACCCCTCAGGCGATCCGACGCCCTCGCGCGCCGATATTGAGATGACCAAGCAGATCGTGTCCGCGGCCAAGAATCTCGGCATCGTGGTGCATGACCACATCATCGTCGGCAAGCAGGGGCACGCGAGCTTCCGCGGGCTCGGACTGATTTAGTTCTGCTCCCCTGCCGCCTTCGGCTGATCATTCGATTTGCCTGAAGACTTGTCCTTCGATTTACCGGACCCCTTATCGGGCGACTGGTCGGATGATTTATTGGAGGGCTGATCTGCTGAAGTGTCAGACGATTTCGGGGCGCTGCTTCCCCTCGCCGGCGACTGCGAGCCGCGCAGGAGCTTCCAGGAATCCGGATGATCGCAGCTCACAAAGATCGGGGGCTTGTCCTTGTCGCCATAACCGAGGCAGGCACTTTTCGCCACATATTGCAACCTGTACACTGCATTGACGCTGACCTTTTCTTTGAGCTCATGCTGCAGATCGACAAGATCGCTGCTCAGACTGAGCAAGGTCTGCTCCAGATGCGCGATATGGGCCTGCAGGCAGGCCATTCTCTGTCCCGCATCCTTGATGGCGTCGCAGTTCTGCAGGTCGCCGAGGGCATGCGCCGGCGTCGCCGCCGCTAACGCGCAAAGTGTGGTGGCAACCAACCCTCCAAGCATACGCATGGCTTTACGCCTCCTCGATCGGTCTATTGGCTCAAGATTGGATCATGCCCCATCCATTGCGGGCGGATGGTGGCGGGCGTAAGCCGTAATCTCTCCAACACAAGGCTGAAAGCGGCGGCGCAGTCGATTGACGGTAAGCCAGGCTTACGCCGGCGGCGGCCCAAACAAGAGGACCGCGTTGAGGCCCCCAAAGGCGAACGAGTTGGACATGGCGTAATTGACCTCGCGCTTCCGCCCCACATTCGGGGTGTAGTCGAGGTCGCATTCGGGATCCACCTCGTCGAGGCCCACCGTCGCCGGTACGAATTTTTCCTGTATGGACTTGACTGCGGCGACCGCCTCGATGCCGCCGCCGGCGCCAAGGCAATGGCCGTGCATCGACTTGGTGGAGGAGATCGAGAGCTTGTTCGCGGCGTTGCCGAAGACGCGATTGATGGCGCGGGTCTCGTTGATGTCGTTGACGGCGGTGGCGGTGCCATGGGCGTTGATATAGTCGATATCGCTCGGGGACACGGCCGCATCATCAAGCGCCATCTGCATGGCCATGGACGCCCCGTCGATCGAAGGGTTGACCATGTCGGCGGCGTCCGCCGTCATGCCGTAACCCATCAGCTCGGCCAGAATGGGAGCGCCGCGGTCTTTGGCGCGCTCATATTCCTCGAGCATCAGAATTCCAGCGCCTTCCGCGAGCACGGTGCCGTTGCGTCTCTTGGCGAAAGGAAACAGTCCGTCGGGGCTCAGCACGCGCATCGCCTGCCAGGCCCTGGTGGCGCCCCAGTTCAGCGAAGCTTCGGCGGCGCCGGCAATGCCGAAATCGACAAGCCCTTCGCGGATCATGCGGTAGGTCAGCCCGATCGCGTGCGTCGCCGTAGCACAAGCGCTCACCACGCCGAAGGTCGGACCTTTGATGCCGTATTCGATGCTGACATGAGCGGACGCCGAGCTGCCAATCGCCTTGAGCAGCGTCAGCGGATGGGTGGCGCGCTTGTTCTCCTTGAACAGCATCTTGTAGGAAAATTCGAGCGTGGTCAGGCCGCCGACGCCCGAGCCGATGATGCAGGCCGAGCGATAGCTCTCATTGTCCTTGAGTGGCAGCTCGAGCCTGGATTGAGCGACGGCTTCCTGCGCCGCGCAGCCCGCATATTGCGAGTATTTGTCGGCGAGCATGAGCGGCTTTGACTGCAACCGCTCCTTGGGATCGAAATCGGGAATCTCACCGGCGATGGTGATGTAGAGATCTTCGGTGGAGAAGCTCTGGACTTGGCGAATGCCGCACTCGCCATTCTTGAGAGCGGCCCAAAAACGATCCACGCCAGTGCCCAAAGGTGTAACCACGCCCTGGCCAGTGACCACGACGCGGCGGCGCCCATTAGAATGTGTCATGCCGTGCTAACGTAACTCCGGAGATTTCAAATGCCCAGGGACGGCCCGGGCGAAAGGCCTATCAAGCGGCAGCGCCCGAAGCCTTCGTCTCTGCGATAATGCTCTTCACGCGATCGACGACGGATCCCACCGTCGCGAACGCTTCTACCTCTTCATTGGCATTATAAGGGATTTCGATCCCAAAAGTATCTTCAATATCGAACACGATAACTGCGAGATCAAGCAATTCGATCTCAAGCTCGCTCAGGGGAGTTTCGAGCGTGACCGCCTTCGACGGGTCCTTCATGTTCTTACGCAAAATCTCGATGATCTTGGTAGCCACATCGTCCATATCACTCTCCCTGCCCCGTTCCGGGGTCCGTGTCCAAAGGCCCTCCCGCTAATTCATAGCGTTACCGAGGGCAAGTTAGGTATTGGAATAGACTTAAAAACTAAACGAGTCTACGGCGTCATCGCTCAATTCAGCCGCCCATTCAGGGCTCTCATCGCCAACAAAATTGGCCTTTTTTGGCCTACCCCGCCACGGTTTCAGCATAATCCGCCGAGGTCGCCGTGCCCGGGTCTTCGCCCGACTTTGGTCTCCAGCCGTGGTATAGTAGTGGCCAATTGTGAACGAACAAGAGCCCCTGCGGCCAATTGCCTCCGATTTGTCCGGCCGCGTCCGGCCAATTAACCGGAAAGAGGCTAAAAAGACGCTAAAGCGCGGCATTTCTGTCATGGCCAAGACCCAATTTACCCCGGCACCGGCGGCCCGCGGCAAGACAATGGCCGACGAGCGGCCTTGGCTCAAGGCCTATCCCCAATCGATCGACTGGCACATGGATTTCGAGCCGGTGCTGCTCACGAGCCTGCTCGATGATGCGGTCACGGCCTACGGCGCGCAGTCATGCACCTATTTCATGGGCAAGCGGCTGAGCTTCGCCGAGATCGGCAAGCTTTCCGACCAGGCGGCCAAGGGGCTTCAGGCGCTTGGCGTCGGCGAAGGCGTGAAGGTGGGGCTGCTGATGCCCAACACCCCGGCCTTCGTCGTCTTCTATCACGGCATCCTCAAGGCCGGCGGCACCGTCGTCAATTTCAATCCCCTGTACAGCCAGGAGGAGCTTGAAGCGCAGGCCCGCGACAGCGGCGCCAAGATCATGGTGACGCTCGATCTTGCCGTCACCTTCGACAAGGTCGAAGCGCTGTTGGCGAGCGGTGCGCTCGACAAGGCGGTACTGGCGAGCTTCGCGGCGCTGCTGCCGAAGCTCAAGGCCGTGGGGATGAAGCTTCGTGGGCCGACGCTCGCCCAGGTCGGCGCCTCGCGGCAGAAGGACAAGATCGTGCTCGAGGGGGATTTGCTCGCCAATGACGGCGATTACCGCAAGCCCGCCATCGGCACGGATGCGATCGCCGTGCTGCAATATACCGGCGGCACCACGGGCACGCCCAAGGGCGCCATGCTCACCCACGCCAATCTCTCGATCAACGTAAAGCAGGTGATGGCGTGGCGCGGGCAAACGGTGGGGGCTGGCGACCGCATTATCGGCGTCCTGCCGCTCTTCCATGTATTCGCCATGACCACAGTGATGAATTTCGGCATAGGTCAGGGCATGGAGATGATTCTCCTGCCGCGCTTCGAGCTGGTAGAGACCTTGAGGCTGATCAGCAAGCTCAAGCCGAAAATGATGCCGGGCGTGCCCACTCTGTTCAACGCCATGTTGCAATACCCCCGGATCCGCGATTTCGATCTCACCTCGCTCGAATTCTGCATCTCCGGCGGCGCCGGGCTGCCGATCGAGGTGAAACGCGGCTTCGAGGCGGCGGCGGGCTGCACGCTGACGGAAGGCTACGGCTTGAGCGAAACCTCACCGGTGGCGGCCTGCAATCCTTCTGATCGACCCCCCAAGGAAGGCTCGATCGGTCTGCCGCTTCCCGCCACCGAGTTCAGCATCCGCTCGCTCGAGGATCCTAGTCTCGAAGTGGATAGGGGCGAAGCTGGCGAGATCTGCATCGCCGGACCGCAGGTGATGGCCGGCTATTGGAACAAGCCGGAGGAAACCGAGAACGCATTTATCGGGCGGTTCTTCCGCACCGGCGATGTCGGCTACATGGACGAAGAGGGCTTCATCTTCATCGTCGATCGCATCAAGGACATGATCAACGCCTCAGGTTTCAAGGTCTATCCACGGCGCATCGAGGACGTCCTCTACGAGCATCCTGCGGTCGAGGAGGTGACGGTGATCGGCATTCCCGACACCTATCGGGGTGAGGCGCCCAAAGCCTTCATCAAGTTGAAGGAGGGAGAGCGGGCCACCCAGGCCGAGCTGCTCGAGTTCCTGAGGCCTCGACTCTCAAAGATCGAATTGCCGGCAGAGATCGAGTTTCGCGATCAGCTCCCCAAGACCATGGTGGGCAAGCACTCGAAGAAGGAACTCCGCACCGAGCGCGCGGCAAAAAGCCGATCAACCTAGTTGAAGGCGCTTAGCGAGGGCGCAGCCAGGGGAGCACTTCCTCGGGCTCCTTCGGTTTCGGCTTGGCGACGGGCTTCGGCTTCACCACGTGCGGCACTTCGGCGGCGAAGGCGGATTCCGAGGCATCAGCCGACAGCGTGCTGCGCGGCTTTGGCTTCGGCTTCGAGGCGGGAGCGGGCGCCCGCTGATCGTCCTCAATGGCGGCGGACTCGACTCTCGTCTCATCGACCCGAGACTCCGGCGTGTCCGGTATGGGCGCGGGTCTCGTCATCACCATCATGCTCGAAACGTTCTCGCCGGACAGCGGCAATGGATCCGGATGGCTGATCGCGGTGGTCACCAAACCGAGGCCGACAGCGTTATGACGAGACGATGCGGCCGATGCCAGGCTTGGCTGCTTGGGCGGAGCGACCGAGAACTCCGGCTTCCACGGTTCTCGCTTCCGACGACGGGCCCACGGCAAGCGGAGCGGTCATCGCCTTGGGCGCCGGCGGTTGGGCGATCGGCTCGCGCGCCGCTTCCATGACGGGTGCTTCCGGCTCCGGCTGAGCAGCCGGCGCCTTCACCTCGATCGGCTTCTCCGGCACAGCGGGTTCGGCAGGTTCATCGGACTCTGCAGGCGCCTTCACATCGATCGGCTCTCCTGGGGCCGTCTCGGTCGGCAGAAGCTTCGACCGCAGCCAGGTCTTCTCGCCGCACAGGAGCCACGCCTTGCAGCCCTTGAGAACGATCTGATTGCGGGAGACCAGGGTCACCTTGACGCTGGTGTAGATCTTTCCCTCTTCAGGATTGTAGACGTTGCCAATCCAGGCGTTTGATTCGGTCGGCACCATGTTGGAGAACAAAGGAAGGCCGATGATCGGCCGGTCGCGCATGGAGACATTCTCGTTCCGGGCATCATGCAGGGGCCGCCCGCGCGAATCGTTTGGATCCCTTAGCCAAACGATCTTGCTGCAAATGCTGCGGCCGCACTTCTTCACTTCCATCTTCGCCGAGCCGTCATCCTTGGCCCAAATGCCGGATGGGTCGGCGGCGGAGGCGTAAGAGGGCACACCGGCTGCCAGAATCAAGGCGGCCAGGGCTCCGAGGGTCGGGGCGATTGTGCGATGCTTCATAAAAGCACCTCCTCCAAAACTTTCGAGCCGACGGCCAAAGTCGCCGTCGTTATTTAACCTTACGCCCCCGGTTCCTAATCGGGCCTTTATGAGGCCATTGTATGACTCCGCGGCTCGCGGTCTAGCCCAGCTCATGGCGTTGTCCCCTGGGCCGGCCCGGCCGATCCCGCTCCTTCCAGAATAGCGGCGACCCCCATGCCCCCTGCGGTGCAGACCGAAATCAGTCCGCGCCGGCCGCCTTCAGTATGCAACAGCTTGGCCAGAACCGCCAGAATGCGGGCGCCCGTGGCGGCAAAGGGATGACCGAAGGCGATGCTCGAGCCCTTGATGTTGAGTTTTGCCCGGTCGATGGGCCCGAGCGCCCGATCGCGCCCCAGCCTGTTGCGGCAATAGTCCTCCGATTCCCAGGCCTTCAAGGTGGCCAGCACCTGGGCCGCGAAGGCCTCGTGAATTTCATAAAAATCAAAGTCTTGGAGTGTCAGGCCGCTCTCCTTGAGGAGATCGCTGACCGCAACTGTCGGGGCCATGAGAAGGCCTTCGCCGGCCACATAGTCGACAGCGGCGGTACGGCCGAGCGTCAAATAGGCCTGCACCGGAAGATTGCGCTTCGCCGCCCACTCCTCCGAGGCAAGCAGAACCGTGGCGGCGCCGTCGGTGAGCGGCGTTGAGTTGGCGGCGGTGATGGTGCCGCCGGCGCGGTCGAAGGCCGGCTTCAGCTCGGCCATCTTCTCGAGCGAGATGTCTTCCCGCAGATTGTTGTCTCGAAACACGCCGGCGCAAGGGATGACAAGGTCGTCCATGAAGCCCTGGTCGTAGGCCGCGGCTCCGTTCTTATGGCTTTGATAGGCGAGCAGGTCCTCGTCCTCGCGGGTGATTCTCCATTCCTTGGCCATCAGCTCGCAATGCTCGCCCATGCTCAAGCCCGTTCGCGGCTCCGAGGTGGAAGGCGGCTGGGGGGCCAGCTCGGCCGGCGTAAATCCTTTGAACACAGCAAGCTTCTCGCCGAAGCTCCGCGCTCTCGACAGCTGTATCAAGCGTTGGGCGAAGCTCCGCTTGAACACGATCGGCGCATCGCTCGTGGTGTCCGAGCCGAGCGCAATGCCGCTCTCGATCTGGCCGGTGGCGATCTTGGCGCCCAAGCCGAGCGCGCCTTGTAAGCTCGTGCCGCAGGCCTGCATCATGGTGATGGCCGGCGTGGTCGGAGCGAGCGCGCTCGCGATCACCGCCTCGCGCGCGAGGTTCCAGTCCTTGGCATGGGTCACCACGGCACCGCCGACCACCTCGTCTATATGCGCGCCATGCAGCGAGAAGCGGTCGATCAGGCCGGCGAGCGCCGCCGTCAGCATGTCGAGATTGGAAAGTTCGGCATAGGCCGTATGCGAGCGGCAAAAGGGGATTCTCACTCCGCCAAGCACCGCGACACGCCGCATCCCTTGGTCCTTCATGATGGGTTGGAGTCTCCCTCGTCGCTCACGCCGCGGCCGGAGCTTCGGCCACGGGGGCGTCCAGCGAGCGGCGATAATGCAGCGGCCCGCCGCGGAACGGCGCGAAGCCGGTGCCGAAGATGACGCCGGCATCGACATGGTCGGCGTTGGCCACGATCTTGTCGGCAAGCGTCCGCTCGCATTCGTCGAGCATCGGCTTGATCAGCTCGCGGCCGAGGCGGTCGAGCTCGGCGTCATCGTACACCGCCGCCTCCCCACGCTTGGGCTTGCCGTTCTCCCAGACGTAGAAGCCTTCGCCGGTCTTCTTGCCGAGCTTGCCGGCCTGAACCAGGCGCGACAGAGGATTGTCTTGCGGAGACCCGGAACCGAGCTGCTCGCCGACCTTGTTGGCGATGTCGAGCCCGACCATGTCCATGAGCTCGAGCGGCCCCATGGGCATGCCGAATTTCAGCGCCGCCTGATCGATCTTGTCGCGCGGCGTTCCTTCCGCGTAACGGCGCACCGCCTCCATCATGTACGGGGTCAGCACGCGATTGACGAGGAAGCCGGGGCAGCTCTTCACGACCAGCGGCAATTTCTTGATTGCCGCGACGAAGGCGGTCGCCTTGCGCACCTCGTCCTCGCGCGTCCGCTCACCGCGCACCACTTCGACCAGCGGAAGCTGCGCCACGGGGTTGAAGAAGTGCAGACCCACGAGCCGTCCCGGGTCCTGAAGCGGCTTGGCGATGTCCTCGATCATGAGCGAAGAGGTGTTGCTCGCGAGCACAGCGTTTGGCTTCGCCTCTTTTTCGAGGTCCTGGAACAGCTTCTGCTTGACTTCGAGCTTCTCGACGATGGCCTCGATCACCACGTCGGCGTGCTTGATGTATTTGCCCTTGGGGTCAGCGATGAGCCGCGACACCGCGGCGTCGATCGCCGTTTTGCCGCGAAGCTGCTTCTTGAACAGCCCCTTGGCCCGGGCGAGCGCCTTCTTGAGCTGGCCCTCGTCGAGGTCCTGGAGGCTCGCCTGCATGCCGCACACCACGCACCAAGCGGCGATGTCCCCGCCCATGGTGCCGGCGCCGACGACATGCACAAATTTGGGTTTGAAGCCGTTCTTCGGCGCCTCATCCTTCAGCATCTCGGAGAGCATGAACACGCGGCGAAGATTGCGCGAAGTGTCGCTCGCCATCAGCGGCGCGAAGATCTCGGTCTCGGCCGCGCGCATGCGAACGGGATCGTCGCCATACTGTTCGAACAGATCGATCAGCCGATACGGCGCCGGGTAATGGTCCTCGCGCGCCTTCTCGGCCGTCTTGGCGCGCATCTGCTTGGCGAGCAGCGAGCGCACCGGCTGCTTCAGCATCATCTGCTTCCACCACGGCGCGCCCTTGGAACGGCGTTTCTGCAGCACGGCCTTGCGCGCCGCCCAGCGGAGATTGTGGTAAGTCGGCACGACCTGGTCAATCAGACCCATGGCCTTTGCCGCGGTTGAGCGCAGCATGCGCCCGGTCAGCATGGCAGTCATGGCGTCCATCGGGCCGGCCACCTGAATCGATCGCACCGTGCCGTTGAGGCCGGGGAAGATGCCGAGCTTCACCTCGGGAAAGCCGAGGCGAGTCCCCTCCTCGCGGTCGGCGATGCGATAGTGGCAGGCGAGCGCAAGCTCGAGTCCGCCGCCAAGGCAGAAGCCGTGAATGGCGACCACCACCGGCACCGGAAGCTTCTCGATGCGGTCGAAGAGCGAAAGCGTCTCCTTGACCGCCTCCTTGACCAGCGGCTCGGTGGCGAAGCGGGAGAATTCGCGGATGTCGGCACCGACCAGGAAACCGGTGGTCTTGCCGCTCATCAGCACCAGGCCCTTGATCTCGCCGTGGATGGCGGCGGTCTCCGCCCATTTGACGATCTCGCCGAGCTCTTCGGTGAGGCGGCGCCCCATCGAGTTCACCCGCTCGCCTTCGCGATCCATGAGCGCCCAGGCAATGCCTTCGTAATCGACGGAGAGGCGCCAGTCGTGGAGTGTGGGAAGCGGCGTCGGCATGGTCATCCTATTCGGCGGCGATGGAGTCCTTGGGGGAAGCAAAGCTGGTCGGCTCGGCGGTTCGCGCCGGCTGCCTGCGCGAGACTTCGCTCGCATCGAAATGGTCGACGGCAATCACGCGGGCGGTGAGGTCACGAAGCTCGGCAAGCATGCGCGCCTCATCCTCGCTGAGCACGCCCTTCTTCGCGGCTTCGGCGATCCAGTCGTTGTTGTAGTAGCGATGCACGTCGCCCTTGCGAATGGCGCGCTCGAGTTTCTTGTCGGCCTCCTCGGCGGCGACGACCTTGAGCAGCGTATGCTCGAGCAGCCCGACCCGGTCGCTCGGATCGTCGGTGATGAAGACGTCGCGGGTGAGACGGTCGCGGAACTCGCCGGGCTGGAGCGCAGCCCTCACGATCGCCTTGCCCTCGCTGTCCGACGCTGGATTACGAGCAAAGCCATAGGGAAAGACCAGGGGGCGCAGGACGACGCCAACGGAGCGGATCGGGAAATTGTCGAGCGTGCCGGAAAGCGCGCGATCGAAGCGGTAGAGGCAATTCTCGGCGCAATAGTCGACGAGCTTCAGGTCGGCGCGCGGGCAGCCATCGTCCTCGTAGCGCTTCAAGATGCAAGACAGCAAATAAAGCTCGGCGAGAGCGTCGGCCATGCGCCCGGTGATCTTCTGCCGCATCTTGAGGCCGCCGCCGAGCAGCGCCACGGTCGCGTCGGCAACGAGGGCGAAGGAGCGCGAGGCGCGGGCAAGCTGCTTCCACCAACGACGCGTCGCGCCGGCATTGGGCGGGGCGCTGGCAAAGGCGCCAAGCGTCAGATTGTGGAACAGTGCGCCGAAGATATTCGACACAGTGAACGCTAAGTGGCCGTCGAAGGCGCGCTCGAAGGCCGGCACGCCGAGATCCTGGTCGGGATCCTGCAACGCCTCGATCTCGGTGAAAAGGTAGGGATGGCTGCGGAGCGCCCCTTGGGCGAAGGTGATCAGGGTGCGGGTGAGAATATTGGCGCCTTCCACCGTGATGCCAACCGGCACCATTTGATAGGCGCCCTGGATGTAGTTCGACGGCCCGTCGCAAATGCCCCTGCCGCCATGAATGTCGAGCGCGTCGTTCACGCTTTGCCGCATGCGGTCGGTCGACATGTATTTGAGCAGCGCCGAGATCACCGCAGGTTTCTCGCCGGCGGAGACCATGGAGGCGGTGACGGCGCGGGCGGCCTCGAGCCCGTAGGCATTCTCGACCATGCGAGCCAACGGCTCCTCAACGCCTTCCATGTAGCCGATCGGCAGATTGAACTGCTTGCGGATGCGGGCATAGGCGCTCGTGTTGCGGAGCAGAGATTTGGCGGCAGCGGCGCTGGTCGCTGGAAGCGAGATCGAGCGGCCGGCGGCGAGGCAGCTCATCAGCATCCGCCAGCCCTGCCCTGCCCGCTCCTTGCCGCCGATGATCCAGTCGATCGGCACGAACACGTCCTTGCCGAAGGTCGGACCGTTGGGGAAGGCAGCGCCGGCCGGAAGATGACGCCGCCCGATCTCGACGCCGGGATGATTGGTGGGGATGAGCGCAAGCGTGATGCCGATATCCTCGCCGCGGCCGAGATAGTTCTCGGGATCGAACAGGCGGAAGGCAAGCCCGAGCAGCGTGGCGTTCGGCGCAAGCGTGATGTAGCGCTTGTCCCAGGTGAGCTTGATGCCAAGATCTCCTTGCCCTCATGCCATCCTTTGGTGATCACGCCGACGTCGCGCATTGAGGCGGCATCTGAGCCCGAGAACGGTCCGGTGAGGGCAAAGCAAGGAATCTCCTCGCCGCGGGCAAGGCGCGGAAGATAATGCGCCTTCTGCTGCTCGGTGCCGTATTTCTCGATCAGCTCGCCAGGTCCGAGCGAGTTCGGCACCATGACGATGGTGACGCCGTCCGGGCTCCGCGATGAAATCTTGCCGAGCACGAGCGACTGCGCCTGCGCCGAAAAGCCCAGGCCGCCATGCTCCTTCGAGATGAGCATGCCGAGAAAGCCTTTGTCGCAAACGAATCGCCAGATGTCCTCCGGCACGTCATGCAGCTCGTGGCGGATGCGCCAATCGTTGAGCTTGCGGCACAGCTCCTCCGTGGGGCCGTCGAGGAAGGCGCGCTCTTCAGCCGTGAGCATGATCGGGTTCACCCGGCGGAGCCGCGCCCAGTCGGGCGTGCCGGAAAAGAGCTCGGCGTCCCAGCCGACGGTGCCGGCTTCGAGAGCCTCACGCTCGGTCTCGGAGATCGTTGGCATGGCGCCCTTCAGCGCCCGATAGGCCGGCAACACCACATAGCCGCACTTGATGCGCGGGAAGGTGAGCGCGAACAAGCCGCCAGCGACGAGCCAGCCGAGAAGCGCCCGAAAATTGAACGCCGGCGCATGCAGATGGCCGGAGCCCAACCCCATTTGCAGGCTCAAGGTGAAGAGAGCGACCGCCGCCGCCCAGGCCCACAGCGGCGCACGGTTCATGGCAAGCGCAAACAACGCCGCAAGCGTCAAAAGCGTGAAGGTGAGCTCAGCCATGGGACTCTCCGACCAACCGTTTGCCCCTGCTTGCTCCCCACCCGACGGCATCAAAGCCATAGTTCTTGTGACGGATCTCAATTCGGTCCGCTCGGCTTTGTGCCTTCTATGGTCCGGCTCGGTCATCAACTCAAGCTCTTTTCTAGCGCGCTGGACTTATTGGCGAGAGGCGCCGGAGAAGGGCCAATTCGACCCCGCTCCCCTCTTCGCAGGCCAAGTCATACCAGCAGATTAACGTCGCGGCGCTTGCCTCTGCGCTAGGTTGCCGAGTTCGACGTGCGCGTCTTGAGATGCCCGAGCCAACGGTCGAGGCCGATGAGCAAGAGGCCGAGGCCGCCGAACATGAAGATCAGAGCACCCATATTGGCGAGCACCTTGTCGTAGCCAAGCTTGCTCACGTCGACGAAGGGATAGGGATAAAAACCCGTGATGGCACCGTGGATCAGGGAATAGGCGGCATAGGCGAAGGGAAAGAGAAGCCAGACGAAGGCCGACCTGAATTTCAGCGTTCCCTTGGGCACGAACACGACCCAATCGATGAAGTAGAGCACGGGCGCCACCACGTGCTCGATAGTGTCGGCGACGAGCTCCCAGCCTTGCGGGTCCCACAGCTTGGCCAGCGGATCGCCGTGCGCACCGAGGGCTTCAAGAAGAAGCGCCCCAGCGCTGTATCAGGCGCAAGCCAGGGCAGCGTCATCGCAAGCGCGACGAGCACGTTGGAAAGATCGGTGAAGTAGCTCAGGAAGCGGATGGCGGCGGCGACCAGATCGCCATCGGTCTTGTAGCGAACGATGAGACCATATTGCAGGACGACGGCGAACCAGCCGAGCGTGGCGGCCAGGATGCGGTAGGCTTGTTGCAATCCCCCCTCCCCTTCATCGAGTCATATCATTAAGTTCGGCGGCCTCGCTAAAGCGGTTTCATCGCATGCTCAGGTCGGAAAGGCGAGACCGAGGTCGCCGCAAATAACCTCCGCGGCGTTACGCCCTGGCGCCATGGTGACGCCTGAACCGGGGTGGCTGCCGGCGCCGCAGAGATAAAGATTTGCAACTGGCGAGCGGTAGGAGCCGAACTCCGGGATCGGCCGCATGGCGCCTATCTGATAGGGCAGAAAGGCCCCGTGCTGATGCGTGCCGTGCACAGCGCTTATGATGCGGCGTTCGTAATCGAGCGGCGACTGCACCGAGCGAGCGATGATGCGATCGCGCAACCCCCGCAAAAAATCCTCGGATAGCATGTCGATCATGGCATCGGCGTACGCGTTCTTGATGTCGTCCCAATGGGTCCCGCGGATGCGTCCCGTGGCGTCGCCGGTTACGCGATAGGGCACGAAATGGACCACGAACTTCATCAAGCCTTTGCCGGCCGGTGCCCGGCTCGGATCGAGCCCCGCCTCATTGATGGCGCCGATCATCGGACAATTCGGCAAGAGGCCGGCGCGCGCTTGCGCGAAAGTCTCGGCGAGATCGTCGAGCGAAGGTCCGCCGATATGGACGTAACCGGCCTTGTCGGCTTCCGCACCGGCGCGATATGGCACCGGACCGTCGAGCGCCAGATAGATGCCAAAGAACGACCGCCCCCAATCGTAGCGGTTGATCTTCTTGGCGATGGTCTCGCGACCTGGGCTTCGCCGAGGAGATCGAGCACGAGATGGCGGGGATCGACATTGGAGGCAAGCACGCCGTCGAGCGCGATCACCTCGCCGCTCTCAAGCCTGACCGAGGTCGCCCTGCCCTTCTCCACGGCGATGCTCCTCACCCCGGCATTGACGCGCATTTCGCCGCCATGCGCCGCAAGCTCGGCGGCAAGCGCGCGGGACACATTGTGCATGCCGCCCTTGACGATGCTCACGCCGACGTCCTACACCGCGGCGGCGAACAGCCGGGCAAAATTGGCACCGAGCGCATCGTCCGGAGCAAGCGCGGCATGCAAGGCGCAAGAGGCAAAGAAATATCGCATTTCAGGAGACTGAAACGTCTCGTCCACCCAGGAGCGGGCGCTCTGGAACTGGAAGCGAAATTGATCGATGGGGTCCGGACCAGCGAACTCCTTTGCCAAAGGCGGTGGCGTCGAGATCATGCCGGCCACGATTTCAAGCTTCGCCGCGAGGTAGCATTGATAGAGCCCGCGCCAGGCATCGGCATCGGCGCGGGAGAACTTCGCCATGCTGCGCGCGGTCCCCTCGACATCGCGCCCAATGGTGAAGGCTCGGCCGTCCAAAGATTGAGTTGGGGATTACGATCCGCTTGCTGGCGATTTCGCCGTGAACACCGTGCCGTCGGTGTCGACCATGGAGACGTCGAGCTCGTTGTCGGCGCCGCGGCCGAAGGTGAAGCGGAAGTTCGGGCTGGTGGAGATCGAGAAGCTGCTCTCCATGCTGAACACGAGGTCAGGCCCCCGCTTCACCGTCATCTCCTTGATGAAGCGCGCCCGAATAGTGCCCCCGGTATTGACGTCGAGCTGCATGCCGTTCGCGTTCGGGTGCTTCAGCAACACCTGACCTTCGAACAGCGGCGCCGTGGACAGCGCCGGCGGGAAGACCTTCACCAGCATCTTGCCGAGATCGACATTCTCGCTGTCCGGGTCCTTGGCCTGCATGGCGCCGCAGCCGCCGGCCGCGGCCACGAACCTGGTCGCCATGTGCAAGCTGCCGTCCTCGGTCTCGAGGATGGCGCGCACATGGGAGAAATCGTTGACCCGGACGCGGGTCGAGATCGAGCGCTCGCCGCCTGACCCCGCCGCGGGCCCGAAGCTGAACTTCGCCACCACCGGGTTCGGGTTCTTGTCGATGATCAGAGTGAGCGATTTGAGGTTGCCCTTCACCTCAGGCGGCACGCGCATGGTGATCGGCACCAGCGAGGCATCCTCGGCAGTGGCCGGGGCATCGAGCATAATCTTGCCGTCCTCAGCGGCAATGACCCGGTCGCCGAAGGTCGCGGCTTTCAGAGCCGGCCAGACATCCTCATCGGCGCGCGAAGCAGGCGAGCCCACGACCAGTAGAACCGCGGCAAGCGCCGCCATCCCTAAACCGAGGCTCGCACCACGGGTCCTCTCGGTCATAAATCTCTCCTCGATGACATAGCCCCTTATATCACTCCCATTCGAGTTCGGCGAAGGCCGCCGTGACGTTCCTCACGTGATAGTCATCGAACAGCTTCCAGGCGTCGCGGTCCTCGAAGCCTGCGGTCTTGGTCGCCTCCTCCAGGGTTTTGCCTTCCTTGATCAATTTGCGGACGTCGGCGGCAATGGTGGCGAGATAGAGCTGCTCTGGATCGAACGCTGCAGGAAGCTCCATGGCATGAGGGCCGTGGCCCGGGACGACGCGCGGCGCCTTGCGCTTCTTCAAATCCTCGATCACCGCGAGCCAGCCGACGATCGAGCCATCGAGCGTCGGCACATGGACCGAGAACAGAAGATCGCCAAGGAACAAGGTTCCGGTCGCCGAGTCGGTGATGATCATATCGTTGTCGGTGTGCGCGGTCCGCTGCGTCTCGAGGATGAGCGTGCGCCCGCCAAGGTCGAGCGACATCGTGTTGTCGACGGCAACGGTGGGCAGGATGACCTCGATGCCGGCAAAGGCGTCGTCTCCCAACATGCGCTTGCTGGTGGTGAGATAGCGTTCGGCGCGCGGGGCGAGCCCGCGGGCGAGCTTGTGATTGGCGACGAAGGCGGGCGAGTCCTCCTTGAACGCGGCATTGCCGAACACATGGTCGGGATGCATGTGGGTGTTGATCACATAGCGGATCGGCTTGGTGGTCACGGCGCGAACGGCGTTGCGCAAGCCCCGCCCCACTTTGGCGCTGCCCAGGGTATCGATCACGGCGACCGCGTCGCTGCCCACGACGAAGCCGGCATTGGCCATGTCGCCTTGGTTCTCGGGCGATTGCATCTCGTAACGCCCCTGATGCACGAACACGCCCGGCGCGATCTCGCTCGCCTCGACGGAGTCCGGCGCCGGTGCCGCGGCATGGACCGGGATGCTCCTCAGCAGCGGCACGGCGGTGAGAGCGAGCGCGGCGCGCAGGAATTCCTGCCGCGTCATCCGATGGCATTCGTTGCACACGATCCCGCTCTCGCCCTAGGAGGCGCGGCAGTCAAGCCCCCCTTAAGGCGAGCTTGTCCACAGCTCAGTTCGACCAAGCAAGATCGGCGTTTTCGCTGTTGCCGGTTTGCATCAGTGCAAAATATAAAAGGCCGTTGAATCTGAAACTTAGGCCCTCCGGCTTCACAAAAAGTTCAACCTTGGCGCTTGGACCTCCTTGCAGATCATGGTGGCGGTTGCGCGCCTCTCGGACTAACCTTTCAGGGTTCGGGGGAAACGCACATGAACGGACGATCCTTTGTCGCCGTCAGTGTCGCTGGTGGTCTTGCCCTGGCGTATGCGGTGATTGTTCCGGTGGCCGCTGTCGCCGAGGACGTGGCCGCGGCAGAGCAGCCGGCTACTCCGACCGGCGCGACGACGCCAGCCCCCAGTCCAGCCGCTCCATCGCCGACTCCACCGAACGCGGCTGCGCCCAGCGCCAGCGCCACACCGCCAACCGAGGCGGTGGCCGTCCAAGACGCCGATCCGGTCATCGCAAGCATTCGCAGCAAGCTCGGCGATGCGGCTTTGCGCAAAGGCGCCAATCCCGCCGACCTCGCCGCGCTGCAAGGCTTCTACGCCGAGCGCAGCGAACCTCCGGTTTGGGTCACTCCGATGGGGGTCTCGGCCAAAGCGCAGGACGTGATCGACGAGATCGGCAAGGCCGACGATTGGGGTCTGGCGGCGTCGGCCTTCGAGCTCCCGCCCGCCGGCAATTTGCCGAAGAGTGCGGAGGAGCAGGCATCCGCGGAGATCAAGCTCCAGCTTGCCATTCTGAAATATGCGCGCTTTGCCCGCGGCGGCCGCGTCAACCCATCCGACCTCAGTCCTCTGCTCGACCTCGATCCTCCTTTACGCGACCCGAAAGTCGTGCTTACCGAGATCGCTGCCTCCACCGCGCCCGACAGCTACCTCCAATCGCTGCATCCCCAGCATGAGCAGTTCCAGCGCCTGCGCCAGGCCTTGCTCAAGGCTCGCGGCAACGGCGAAGACGGCGCGAAGAAAACGGCAAGCGACGCCGACATCCAGCGGCTGCTGATCAACATGGAGCGCTGGCGCTGGATGCCTGCCGATCTCGGGACAGTCTATGTCCAGGACAACGTTCCGGAGTTCATGCTTTATGTGGTCAAGGACGGCAAGACGATCCTTTCCGACAAGATCCTCGTCGGCCAGCGAGCTTATGCCACGCCGATCTTCTCCGCCGACATGCAGACCATCGTATTCAATCCGGAATGGACGGTGCCACCGACCATCGTCAGAGAGAACCTGCTGCCGAGTTTACGCAGCGGCGGCTGGTTCGGCGGCAGCTCGGTCCTGAGCGAGCATGGTTTGCAGGTGAAATATAACGGCCGCACCGTTAGCCCAGGCAGTATCAACTGGAGCAGCGTGAACATGGCCAATATCGCCTTTACCCAGGCGCCGGGGCCGACCAATGTCCTCGGCAAGCTCAAATTCGTCTATCCGAACAAGCACACCGTCTACATGCACGACACCATCAAACAGGGTCTGTTCGATCAGAAGGTGCGCGCCATCGGCCACAACTGCATCCGCATGGAGAAGCCGAGCAAGCTCGCGCAAATTCTGCTCGCCGAGGACAAAGGCTGGGACGAAAAGAAGATCCAGGACCTCATCGCCAAGGGCTACAACACCGCCGTGAATTTGGACCACCCGATCCCGGTGCACACCACCTATTTCACCGCCGTGGTCGACGATCAGGGCAAGGTCACGAGCTTTGCCGATATCTACGCGCTCGATAGTAAGGTTGCTCCTTACGTGGTCGACAGGGTGGTCGCCTCGGCCGCGCCGGCCGCCGACGACGACGACGCGGACACCACTTCAAGTACCGCGCCCGCGGCAAAACCGAAGGCCAAGAAGGAAGACGTGGCGGGAGGCATCCAAGGACTGTTCGGAGACTAGCGGACAGCGCTGGGGGCCTAGAACCCACATCCTCATGTCCTATCGGGTCTTGGCTCTTCTTGCCGCCGCGCAGCTCGCGCTGTTGCCGAATGCCCTTGCCGCCGAGCCTGAAACACTCGGTTCTGATCTCGCCCGGCTTGTCGATATCGGCGGCGGGAGAAAGCTTTATCTCGGGTGCGAAGGAGCCGGCAGTCCGACCGTCATTCTCGAGGCCGGCTTGCGCAATCGCGCCGACATCTGGAGCGTGAAGCCCGAAACCGGCGAAGCGGTGTTTCCGCAAATCGCCGCCTTCACGAGAGTCTGCGCCTACGATCGGCCGGGCACCACGCTCGGCACCGATCAGTTCAGCCGCAGCGATCCGGCGCCGCAGCCGCGCACCGCTGCCGATGCCGTGGCCGATCTGCACGCGCTGCTCGACGCCGCGAACATCCCTTCACCTTACGTCCTCGTCGGGCATTCGACCGGAGGTCTGATCAGCAGGCTTTACATCAGCACCTATCCGAAAGATGTCGCCGGTCTCGTGCTCGTAGACGCGATTCCAGAGGGCGTGCAGGCGGCGATGACGCCTGGGCAGTGGAAGGTCTACGACCAACTCCTGCTCGTCGATCCGCCGAAAGAACTCGCCGGCTACAAGGACCTCGAGACCATCGACTTCGACCAGAGCTTCGATCAGATGCGCGCCGCGTCCACGGCGACGCCGCTTTCACCAATGCCGTTCATCGTGATCTCGAAAGGCAAGCCCTTTGCGCTTCCGCCTGGCCTCCCCGACTGGCTCCCCGCAACGCTGGAGCAGGCTTGGACCACGGGTCAGAACGAGCTCGCTCAGCTTCTCCCCAACACGCCGCACCGGATTGCCACCGAGAGCAGTCACTACGTGCAGGTCGAGGAGCCGCAACTGGTCGTGGAGGCGATCAAGCAAGTGGTTGAAGCCGCCCGCGCCGAAGGCAACCGAGAGTAAGGGGCGTGCCTGGTGCACGCCCCTATTGACGTCCTGGATCAGCCGCCGCCGCCGCCGACAGGCTGCGGTTGCTCTTGCAGCTCCTTAAGCAGGGGGAGCGGGTTTTCCGGATGCTGCAGGTCAGGCGTGAGGTCGGTAGACGCGCCGCCCGGGAACCTCTTGATGCTTGTATATTTCATGATCGACTTGTCGAAGTCGACGATGACCGGCGAGATCAGCGACAGAACCCAGCCGTTGGCTTCACCGGCATATCTCCCCGGGGACGATGTCATCACGCGCATCGGCGCCGCTCCGTTGAAAATCATGTCGTATTTCTCGTACGGATCCATGGTCAGGTTGTAGAGGGCGCCTGCGCCCCGAGGTCCGTCACCGGGCCAAGCCAGGAATCCTTTGCGGTGCTGATGTATTTCCATGCCATGTGCACCCATGGTTCGCTCGGATCGCCGCCGATGTCGGCGCGTGCGCCGTTGAAGGTCTCGCCATCGATGTAGATCCACGACGTTCTCGCCGAATGCGGCGCCTTTCCGAGGATGTAGGCGCTGTTGTCGATCGAGTCGAAATAGATCGGCTTGCCGTCGTTTCCGACCCAGTCGTGCGGTGGCGGTGTCAGACCACCATGCCCGCAAGTGTCGCCCAAGCGTCGATATGCGACATCATCTCGTCGTAGCGGGCGCCGGCGGCAATATGGCCAGGCCACCACATGATGCCCGGCACGCGCCAGCCGCCTTCGAAGGCCGATCCCTTCTCGCCGCGGAACGGCGTGGTTCCGGCGTCGGGGTAGGCATCGAGCCAGGCGCCGTTGTCCGCCGTCACGATAACAATGGTGTCGGGGGCCTAGGCGCGAATGGCGCCCATAATCTGCCCGATGTCGGTATCGAGCTCCATGAGCAAATCCGAATAGTCGCCGAGATGCGACTTGCCTCGGAACTCAGGCGCGGCATTGGTCGGGTTGTGCATCTTGATGAAATTGACGTCCATGAAGAACGGCTTGGCGTCTTGTGCGTGCTGCTTGATGTAGTCGACCGCCGAGTTGGTCTGCCGTACGTCGAAGGTCGCCAGCGAATCGTAAGTGATAGTGCCGACCTTCGTGGCGGGCTGACCGGCCACGCCCTCCCACTCGCCGAGATTCACGAGGCTGTCATACGCGTTCTTGAATTCCGGATTGTAGGACGGGAACCAGGGGTGAAACCATTTCGACGTGTCGTCATAGGCGTAGACGCCGGCGTAGTATGCCGCGAAATGCTTCATCTCGTCGAAGCCATGCGCGGTCGGATAGGAGTCCGGTATGTCACCGAGGTGCCACTTGCCGGAGAAATAGGTCGAGTAGCCGTTCTTCTGAAAGAATTCCGCGATCGTGGGTGTCTCTTTGCGGAGATAATTTTTGTCGCCCGGAGCCACCACGATCGAGAGCGCCGAGCGTATGGGGATGCGGCCGGTGATGAAAGAAGCCCGTCCGGCCGTGCAGCTCGCCTGGCCATACCAATTGGCGAAGGTCGCCCCCTCCTTGGCGATCTGATCGACATTGGGCGTGGGATGGCCGAGGCTTGTTCCTCCGCCGTAGGCGCCGAAGTCGCTCCAGCCGGTGTCGTCGGTCATCAGCATGACGATGTTGGGCCGCTTCTCCTGCGCGTCCGCCAGCGATGGTCCGAGGAAGGTCAACGCCAATAAAGCGGCCGCAACTCCAATCGAAAGTGTTCGACTCTCCATGGCATCACCTCCGGCTTCCTGTATCTATTTTGGGGCGGCGATCTTCCTTCCCGACGCGGCTACAATCAAGGTCGTTGAAGTCGCAAACACGCACATCGCCACCGTCCGAGAACCGCACGGAAAAGCTCTGTCGAACCTCCGGGTTTCTTGTGCGGCGGGAGCGAATTGGCTAAGGAGGCGGCTGACGGCATCCAAAAAGCCGGGAAAGACGCCATGACCGAGCCAGAACGGCCACAGCTCAGCCCCTATCAGGTGGAGCTCGAAGCGGGCAAACGCTACGCTTGGTGCCGCTGCGGACGGAGCCAGAAGCAGCCCTTTTGCGACGGGTCGCATGCAGGGACCGGCATTGAGCCACTGATGTTTACCGCGGAGCGGAGCGAGCTTGCGCTTCTTTGCGGCTGCAAGGACACCGGCGATCCTCCCTACTGCGACGGCTCCCATATGCTGCTGTAATATTGGGCATGCCTAGATCCTGCGCTTCGCGTTGCACCTGCAGCGGCCTTATTGCTATGAAGGGATGCCCGCGGTGGAGGCCTTGGCCGCGGGCTTGATACGCTAGCCCCGGGTTCGGGGGGAAGGAGGGCAGCGGCGTCAATGGCTTATTTCCTGCAACAGTTGGTGAACGGGATCGCGCTCGGCTCGATCTACGGCCTGATCGCCATCGGCTACACCATGGTCTATGGCATCATCGGCATGATCAATTTCGCCCATGGCGACATATTCATGGTGGGCGCCTTCATCGCGCTGATCGCCTTTCTCCTGATCATGAGCCTCGGTGTGACCCTCGTTCCGCTTGCGCTCGTGCTCGTGCTTGTCATCGCCATGTTGCTCACCGCGGTATGGGGCTGGACCGTCGAGCGCATCGCCTACCGACCGTTGCGCGAGTTGTTCCGCTTGGCGCCTCTGATCACGGCCATCGGCATGTCCATCATCCTGCAAAACTTCATTCAGGTATCGCAGGGCGCGCGAGTGAAGCCGCTACAGCCGGTGATCACCGGCGGCTATCAGATCTTCAGCGAGGGCGGGTTCGCCGTGAACCTGTCCAACATCCAGATCCTCATCGTGGTGACGACCGTGGTGCTCATGGGCGTGTTCTGGCTCGTCATCACGCATACCGCGCTTGGCCGGGCGCAGCGCGCCTGCGAGCAGGACCGGCTCATGGCCGCGCTCTCCGGCGTGAATGTCGACCGCACCATCTCGCTTACGTTCGTCATGGGGGCGGCGCTTGCCGCCGTCGCCGGTCTTCTCTATCTGCTCTATTACGGCGTCATCGATTTCTTCATCGGCTTCGTCGCCGGCATCAAGGCGTTCACCGCGGCGGTGTTCGGCGGCATCGGTTCGCTGCCCGGCGCCATGCTCGGCGGCCTCGTCATCGGCCTGATCGAGACGTTTTGGTCCGCCTATTTCAGCATCGAGTACAAGGATGTGGCGGCGTTTTCGATGCTCGCCATCGTGCTCATCTTCTTCCCCACGGGGCTGCTCGGCCGGCCAGAGATCGAAAAGGTCTAGGCCTTGAGCAGGCCGGTCAAAACGCTGAGCCATCGGCTCCAGGCCGCGCTTACCGACGCACTGATCGCGGCCTATGTCGCCTTCGCCCTGTTCTGCCTGACCCTCGGCTTCAGAACAATCGACAGCGCCGGCGGGCTCACGCTCAAGTCGCGACCCGTGCTGCTCGCGATCGTGGTTGGAATCGTGTTTGTCGGCAGGCTCCTGCTTCACCTCTTCTGGTGGAACGGCAATTGGAAAGTGCCACGGCCGGCCTGGCGCCCAGTGTGGCCGATCCCCGCCGTGACCCGCTACGGGGCGGAGAACGGTGCGCTCCTCCTCGTGGTCGCCGCTGTTCTGTTCCCCATCATTTCCTATTCCTTGGACAAGACCTTCCACCTCGGGCTGCCGCTTCGCTATCTGCTCGATCTCTCAATCCTCGTCCTCACCTATGTGATGCTCGGCTTCGGCCTCAACATCGTGGTCGGGCTCGCCGGGCTTCTCGATCTTGGCTATGTCGCTTTCTACGCGGTCGGCGCTTACACCTTTGCGCTGCTGGCCGAGCATTTCGGCTTTGGCTTTTGGATGTGCCTCCCGCTCGCCGGCCTGCTCGCCGCGCTCTGGGGGGTCATCCTCGGCTTCCCGGTGCTTCGCTTGCGCGGCGACTACCTTGCCATCGTGACGCTCGCCTTCGGCGAGATCGTCCGCATCGTGCTGCTGAACTGGACCAAGGTGACCAATGGGCCGAACGGCATCTCCGATATCCCCAAGCCCACTTTCTTCGGTCTGCCCTTCCGCGCCGGCAGCGGCGAAACCTTCGCGAGCTTCTTCGGCCTCCGCTACGACCCACTTCACTCCATCATCTTCCTCTATTACGTGATCCTCGGGCTTGCGCTGCTCACGAGCCTCTTCACCTTGCGCCTGCGGCGGCTGCCGATCGGACGCGCCTGGGAAGCCATGCGCGAGGACGAGATCGCGTGCCGCTCTCTCGGCATCAACACCACCGTCGCCAAGCTCACCGCCTTCGCCACCGGCGCAATGTTCGGCGGCTTCGCAGGCTCGTTCTTCGCCACCCGGCAGGGCTTCATCAGCCCCGAGTCCTTTACCTTCATCGAGTCCGCCATCATCCTCGCCATCGTGGTGCTGGGGGGCATGGGCAGTCAGATCGGCGTCGTGCTCGCGGCCATCGTGATGATCGGCGGCTTCGAGCTGTTGCGGAACACGGATTGGCTCCAGCTCATCTTCGGCCAGGACTTCGACCCGTCGCTCTACCGCATGCTGTTGTTCGGCATCGCCATGGTGGGGATCATGCTGTGGCGGCCGCGCGGGATCGTCGCCTCGCGCGAACCGTCGATCGTTCTCAATGAGCGGCGCGCCGTGAGCGGCCGCGTGGTCAAAGAAGGACGCGCATGAGGCGGTGGCTGACCGACCCGCTGCTCAAAGTCGAGCACCTCACCATGCGCTTCGGAGGTCTCACGGCCGTCCACGACGTGTCGTTCGATGTGGGGCGAGAGGATATCACCGCGCTGATCGGGCCGAACGGCGCCGGCAAGACCACGGTGTTCAATTGCATCACCGGCTTCTACAAGCCGACCGAGGGAACGCTGCTGCTCAACCAGCCGCTCGGGGCCAGCTACCGGCTCGAACGCCTTGACGATCACGACATCAATGCCGATGCGCGCGTCGCCCGCACCTTCCAGAACATCAGGCTGTTCGGCGGAATGACCGTGCTGGAAAATCTGATGGTGGCGCAGCACAAGCTGTTGACCCAAGCCTCACGCTTTCCGCTCGCCGCCATTCTCGGGCTCGGCTCTTTCAACCGGGTGGAGCAACACGCCGTCGAATATGCCAAGCACTGGCTCGACCGCGTCGGACTCACCCCCAGGGCCGATATCGCGGCGGCGGAGCTTCCCTATGGAGAGCAGAGGAAACTCGAGATAGCGCGGGCCATGTGCACACGGCCCCTCCTGCTCTGCCTCGATGAGCCGGCGGCGGGTCTCAACGCGCGCGAGAGCGAGGGACTGAACGAGCTCCTCTACTCGATCCGCGAGAAAGAAGGCATCGCACTGCTTCTCATCGAGCATGACATGAGCGTGGTCATGCGCATCTCCGATCACATCGTCGTGCTCGACTATGGCGAGGTGATCGCCGACGGCACGTCGGAGGAGGTGCGTAACGACCCGAAGGTGATCGCAGCTTATCTCGGCGTGTCCGACGAAGAGCTTGCGCAGGTCGAGCGCAAGGTGGGCCTATGACCGCGCCCCTGCTTCAGGTGAGCCACGTGACCGCCCGCTACGGCGTGCTGCCCGTGCTGCACGACGTCAGCCTAGATATTCACCCGCGCGAGATCGTGGCACTGATCGGCGCCAACGGCGCGGGCAAGACCACCTTGATGATGACCGTCTTCGGCCGTCCCCGCGCCAGCGAAGGCCGCATCGCATTCGAAGGCCGCAACATCACCGATCTTCCAACCCATGCCATCGCCAGACTTGGCATCGCGCAGTCGCCGGAAGGGCGTCGCATTTTCCCGCGCATGACAGTGATGGAAAACCTGCAGATGGGGTCGATCATCGCCAATAACGCCGGGGTGTTCGACGAGGACCTCGACCGGGTCTGCACGCTGTTTCCGGTGTTGAAGGCGCGGCGCGATCAGCGGGGCGGCACACTCTCCGGCGGCGAGCAGCAGATGCTTGCCATCGGCCGTGCCTTGATGGGGCGGCCGAAATTGCTGCTCCTGGATGAGCCGTCGCTGGGGCTCGCGCCGCTGATCGTCAAGCAGATCTTCGAGGTGATCAAAGAGCTGAACAGCCGGCATGGCCTGCCGGTTTTCATCGTCGAGCAGAACGCCTATCACGCGCTGAAGCTCGCCCATCGCGGCTACGTGATGGTGAACGGCAGGATTACGCTTTCAGGCAGCGGCGCCGAGCTGTTGAACAGCGAAGAAGTGCAGACCGCCTATCTCGACGGAGGCCGCCGCAAGGAGCCGCAAGGAGCGCGGCCGTGATCTATCTTTCCGACGACGGACCTCGGGTCTTTCTCGTGCTCACCTGCGTGATCGGCGGGGGCGCGGCGTTCCTCGCCGGCCGCGGTCTTGCGCGAAGCTGGAAGCCGTTCTGGCGGTTGTTCTTCTACATGGCCCTGCTGGCCGTCGCCGTGCGCTTCTTCCATTTTGCCCTGTTCAACGGCACGCTCACCTCGCTCTATTACTACTTCGTCACCTACGCGATCCTGGTGATTGCCTGCCTCCTCGGCTTCCGCGCCATGCGCACCACTCAGATGGTGACGCAATATCGCTGGCTCTACCAGCGCACCAGCCCCTTGACCTGGCGCGACCGCGTCGAGGGCCAATCCTAGACCTTGCGCTTTTCTGTGATGCCGTAGAATGTGCGCCAGATCCACTAGGGAGGTGACAATGCAACGAATTGCCGGGCTGCTCATCGCTTTGGCCGCAAGTCTCATCATGACCGGCTGCAGCGGAGGCGATGACGACAACACCATCCCGATCGCAATCGTCGGCCCGATCACCGGCCAATATGCCTCTTTCGGCGCGCAGATGAAGAATGGCGGCGAAATGGCCGTCGCCGACATCAACGCCGCCGGCGGCGTGCGCGGCAAGAAGCTCGACCTCTCAACCGGCGACGACGCCTGCGATCCGAAGCAGGCAGTGGCCGTGGCCAACCAGATGACCGGCGCTGGCGTCAAGCTCGTCGACGGCCATTACTGTTCCGGATCGTCGATCCCGGCATCGAAGGTCTATGCCGAAAGCGACATGGTGCAGATTTCGCCGGCGTCGACCAATCCGACCTTCACCGACGACCGCGCCGGCCCCAATATCTACCGGGTGTGCGGCCGCGACGATCAGCAGGGAGGCGTCGCTGGGAAATATCTCGCGAGCCATTTCGGCGACAAGAAGATCGCCTTCGTCCAGGACAAGACGGCCTACGGCAAGGGGCTTGCCGACGAGACCAAGAAGGCGATGAACGAGGCCGGCAAGCAGGAGGCGATGTATGAAGCTATCACCGCCGGCGAAAAGGATTATTCGGCGCTCGTCTCCAAGCTCAAGCAGGCCAACATCGACGTCGTTTATTTCGGCGGCTATCACACCGAGGCAGGGCTGATCATCCGCCAGATGCGCGACCAGGGCCTGAACACCATCCTCATGGGCGGTGATGCGCTTATCACCCAGGAGTTCTGGTCGATTACCGGCGATGCCGGCGAAGGTACGCTGATGACCTTCTCGCCGGACCCGCGCAAGAACCCGGCGGCCGCCGAGGTGGTGAAGCGCTTCAAGGACAAGGGCATCGAGCCCGAGGGCTATGTGCTCTACACCTACGCCGCGATCCAAGCGTGGACGCAGGCGGCGGAGAAAGCGAAGTCGGTCGAAATGGAAGACATCGTCAAGGCGTTGAACGACACCGAGTTCGACACGGTGATCGGCAAATTCAAGTTCAACGAGAAGGGCGATCCGAACCTGCCGCCTTATGCGGTCTATCGTTGGTCGAACGGCACCTACGAGCAGATCGATCCGGCTGCCACGCCGGCGGCTGGATAATCACTGTCATTGCCGGGCTTGACGCGGCACTCCATTCCGCCGACGCCTCAGCGCGCTCTGAGGTCACGGCATGGATGCCCGGATTAAGTCCGGGCATGACAAGTTCCTTTGGCGCCTCTCGCCTCAGTCCTTCTTGGCGGCGCGCTCGGTCGCGGCGAACTGGGCCTCGAGCTCCTTCTCGAACTCGACCAGGTCCCCAGGCAACGGCATGCCGAAGGCGCGCATCTCGTTCAGCTTTTCGCGGATCTGCAGATAAAGCTCGTGCGGATCCTCGGGCTGGTTCTCCATCTGGTTGATGAGCAGAGCAAGTTCCGCCTTCAAATCGTCAAATGCCATCGGCGCGGGCTCCCAGGACTTTGCGGTGGCGGATCGGACCACAAACTGGGCGGTGCGGCAAGCTTGCGGGTTGGGCAGGCGCCGTCCACCGCGGGCAGGTCGGGTCCCCCTCCCCTCATTGCCGCCCAGGCAATTCCCCGGCATAGTCCATCGCGGGACGAGGTCAGCGGAGGGATGCTGCCATGGAAAAGGTGACCTTCAACAGCATTGTCGGCTTCGTGCTTGCCGTGGCATTCGCCATCGTCATGGCGATTTGCATGAATGCCGTGCTCGCCGGCGACTACATGCAGCCGAACAGTGTGCTCAACGACACCACCCGGAATACCCTACAAATCGTCGGCTATGCCGCAGGTCTCGCTGCGCTCGTCACCTGGTGGGTCCAACAATTTGCCGCGACCCGCGGTTTCCTCGTCCGCTTCCTGTTTGCGCTGTTCATCTTCGTGCTGGCATTTTGCAGCTTCGGCGGCCTCCTTCAAGTCATCAATCTGATGATCACCTATCCCAATCAGCTCGATTGGTCCTTGAGCGGCCTCTATTGGTCTTCGCTCAGCGACTTCTACTCCTTCGTGCTGTTCATGCTGGTGCCACCCCGCCCGGGCTACGCCGCGCTGATGCTCGCGGCCGCGATTTACCTTGCCATCTTCGGGCCGCGCGGGCCGAAAACCATCAGGGCCTGACGGCTCGCCCGCGATTTGAGCCCGGCGCGCGGCTCTGCTAGACCAACGCTTGCCTGCACCTTCGCAGGAAAGGGTCTCCTCGCATGATCCCCCGCTACAGCCGCCCCGCCATGGCTCGCCTTTGGGAGCCGGAGGCCACGTTCCGCATCTGGCTCAAGATCGAAACTCTGGCCGCCGAGGCCATGGCCAAGCTCGGGCTGATCCCCAAGGCCGCCGCCGAGGCGGTGAGGAAGCGGGGCGGCTTCGACATCGCCCGCATCGACACGATCGAGGCCGAGGTCAAGCACGACGTCATCGCCTTCCTCACCAGCGTCACCGAGAAGGTCGGCCCAGAGGCCCGCTTTCTGCACCGCGGCATGACCTCCTCCGACGTGCTCGACACCAGCTTCAATGTTCAGCTGGTCGAGGCCGCCGATCTGCTCATCGCCGGTGTGGACGGGCTGCTTACCGCGCTCAAGTCCCGCGCACTCGAACACAAGGACACGCTCACCGTCGGCCGCAGCCACGGGGTGCACGCCGAGCCCACCACTTTCGGGCTCAAGCTCGCCTACGCCTATGCCGAGTTCGTCCGCGCCCGGAGAAGGCTCGCCGTGGCACGCGATGAGGTGGCGACCTGTGCCATCTCCGGCGCGGTCGGCACCTTCGCCCATGTCGACCCGCGGGTGGAAGACTATGTGGCCGAGAAGCTCGGGCTTCGCCCAGAGCCGATCTCCACGCAAGTGATCCCGCGTGACCGCCATGCCGCCTATTTCGCCGCGCTCGCCGTGGTGGCGAGCTCGATCGAGCGGCTGGCCACCGAAATCAGGCATCTGCAGCGAACCGAGCTGCTCGAGGCGGAAGAATATTTCTCCGCAGGGCAAAAGGGCTCCTCGGCCATGCCGCATAAGCGGAACCCGGTGCTCTCGGAGAACCTCACCGGGCTCGCCCGTCTCGTCCGCGGTTATGCGATGCCGGCGCTCGAGGACGTGGCGCTTTGGCATGAGCGTGACATTTCGCACTCCGCGGTCGAGCGGGTGATCGGGCCTGACGCCACTATCGCGCTCGATTTCGCGCTTGTCCGCTTGACCGGGCTGATAAAGGACCTCGTGGTCTATCCGGAGCGGATGCGCGCCAATCTCGATCGGCTCGGCGGCTTGATCCACTCCCAGCGGGTGCTCTTGGCCCTGACTGAGGCCGGCGTGTCGCGTGAGGATGCCTACGGGCTGGTGCAGCGCAATGCCATGAAGGTGTGGGACAGCGGCGGGAATTTCCAAGACGCGCTGCTCGCCGACAAGGAGGTTATGCGCGCGCTTCCTGAAAAGACGCTGCGCGCCCAGTTCGACCTCGACTATCACCTCAAACACGTCGACACGATCTTCGAGCGCGTGTTCGGCAAAGGCGCGACCAAAAAGAAGCGCAGCCGCTAACCGGTCATCAGCGACGGCAAGGCCCCGGCCAGACGGCCAGGCGATCCGGGAAGGCTGGATTGCCGACGCTGACCGAGAAGCTGCGATCGACGCAGTCGTTGCGAATTTCGCTGCTCAAGCGATACCAGCCGATCGGCGGCGGCTTGGCGAAACGAGACGCCTTCTTGGCAAAAGCCGGCTCGGCAACGAGAGCAAGGCCTGCGGCGGCGATCACGCTCGCGAGAATTCCTACGGTCCTGAGCATGGAGAACCCCCGCCGAAATGTGCCGCTTCCCCCTGCCTAACACGAATCGCGGGACGAGGGGAGGATCGAGAGGGCAACCGGCCTAGCGCCGGCGGGGTGCGTAAGCTTCCGAATAGAGGTAGTAATCGCAGCCCCAGCCGCCGCCATAGGTGTAATAGCGCCCGCCCTTGCAGCGATAGATCCGCGAGGCGTAGCGCGGCCGCGCCGGCGTGCCGGTGACATCGCGGTGGGTGTAGTAGCGGTGACTGAGCGGCGTGGCGGCGAGCGCCGGCGAGGCAAGCGCACCGGCCAGAAAGGCGCCGGCCAGTGCCCGAACTGCCCAGGTCTTGACGGAACGCGGCATCGATCAATCTCCCACTGCTTGTCGCCTAGCCGGCGCGTGAGCATCACGCCAGATCAACAAGGCAAGATGACAGCAGGTTCCCCCCAACACCCCCGCGGCTATTCGTAGCCTGGGTTCACGCCGCGGAAGATGTGCGGCATATAGCGGTAGCGGTTCCGCTCGTGCGCCATCATGAAATAGCGCCAGCGGTAGAAGCCCGGATTGAGGGCGGCATAGGGCGGCAAGGCGTAATAGGAATCGGCGGTCGGGTAGTGGCCTGCCTTATAGGGATAGGGCGGATAGACCGGAATGTCCGACCGCCAGCCCGACAGCGCCGCGCTCGTGCCCCCCGCTAGGGCGGCAGCAGCGACCAGCACCGTGATCCAAGTGCGCATGTGAGGCCCCCCTCTTTGCGAAGCACCATAATGGCACAGGCGCGCGCGACCGTCAGCTACACTTTGCCGTCATGCCCCGGCTTGTCCAGGCCATCAACGCGATTTAGGCGGTGAGGGCCAACCCGTCGTCGCCTCACGCTTCATGTCGGCAGCGGCCTTGGCGAACCAGCCAACGTCGGTGCCGACCGCCACTACGTTCCAGCCGGCGGCCACGAGTGGCTTCGCGTAGTCGACGTCATTGGCAAAGATGAGCCCCATGACGGACATCTCGCGGCACTTCCTCAACACCAAAGTCATGGCCTCCTTGACCTCGGGCGCGTGGATGTCGAGACGGCCGGTGAGCGCCACGGAAAGGTCGTTGGGCCCGAAGCACACCATGTCGACGCCATCGAGCGCCAGGATCTCGTCGATGGCATCGAGTGCGCCGCGCGTCTCGATCTGGGGGCAGGCAATGGTCCAATCATTGGCAGAGGTGAAATAGTCGCCTTCGTGGTCGAGGCGCGCGCGGTATGGGCCCCAGCTCCGGTTGCCGCGCGGCGGAAACTTAACCGCCTGCACGAAGGCTTCGGCGTCCTCGATGGTCGCGATCAACGGGCACATGATGCCTTGGGCGCCGGCGTCGAGCGCCCTGCCGACGAGGCCGGGATCGTTCTCGGCGACGCGCACGATCGCCGGAAGACCGCTGGCCCGCGCCGCGGTGAGGCATTGCAGCAGCGCATCGTTGCCGCCAAGGCCGTGCTGCTGATCGATGGTGAGACAGTCCCAGCCTGCCTCCCCGACCAGCTCGATGAGAAAGGGCGAATTGAGAGTCAGCCAGGCGTTAAGCAGGATGCGGCCTTCTCTTGCGGCCTTGCGGAAGCGATCCTCGCGCATCGGCCGGGTCAGGCCCTGGCTTCGGCTTCGATCTGGCGCACCGCCTCCACCATCATGTCGCCGATCATCCGGCGGATCTGATGATCGGACTGGTCGACACCCTTGGCGTCGAAATCGTTGCGAAGCTTGCGAAACACATCCTCATCGCCGGGCTCGGCAAGGTCGGCCTTGATCACCTCGCGGGCGTATTCCTGGGCGGCATCGCCGGTGAGCCCCATCTTCCCCGCCGCCCACAGGCCGATCAGCCGGTTGCGCCGCGCCGTGGCCCTGAATTTGAGCTCCTCGTCGTGGGCGAACTTCCGCTCGAAGCCCTTCTCCCGATCCTCAAACGTGGTCATCTGCCGCATATCTCCCTTGGGGGAGCACCATTGGCGCCGCGCAAACCCCAGAAATCAAGGAAATTTGTCGCACTCCCTGGGCGAGGGATACAGCCCCAAATTCCGAAAATCAACACTGCCGGAAGGCCGGGGATGCCCGAAGAGCGGACGTTGTCACTCCTCTCCCCTTACGTTAAGGTCGGCCTTGACCCTGGGTTGATTCCGCAGAACCAGCAATCGGCGACGAAGCGCGGTATGGCATTTCCTTGCCGCGCGCCGGTGGTGTTGTCAGCTCTGACGGACCGCGAGGAATGAGAGGAACGTAACATGAACCGGCGCCGGCGCATTTACGAGGGCAAGGCCAAGATTTTTATGAAGGGCCGGAGCCCGGCACGCTTGTGCAGCACTTCAAGGACGACGCCACCGCCTTCAACAACAAGAAGCACGACAAGATCGAAGGCAAGGGGGTGCTAAACAACCGCATCTCCGAATATCTCTTCGTGAAGCTCGGCGAGATCGGAGTGCCGACGCACTTCATCAAGCGGCTCAACATGCGCGAGCAACTCATTCGCGAAGTTGAGATCATCCCGCTTGAGGTTGTGGTGCGCAACGTCGCCGCAGGCTCGCTCGCCACCCGCATCGGGGTCGATGAAGGCACGCCCTTGCCGCGCTCAATCGTCGAGTTCTATTACAAGTCCGACAAGCTCGGCGATCCGATGGTCACCGAGGAGCACATCACCGCCTTCGGCTGGGCCAATCCGCAGGAGCTCGACGACATCATGTCGCTTGCGCTCCGTATCAACGACTTCCTCTCCGGGCTATTTCTCGGCGTCGGAATCAGGCTCGTCGACTTCAAATGCGAGTTCGGCCGTCTGTGGGAGAACGACCAGATGCGCATCGTGCTCGCTGACGAGATCTCGCCTGATTGCTGCCGGCTGTGGGACGTCGAGACGCAGAACAAGCTCGACAAGGACCGCTTCCGCCGCGACATGGGCGGGCTGGTCGAGGCCTATCAGGAGGTCGCGCGCCGGCTCGGGCTGCATGTGGACAATCCGATGCGGGTGAAGACCGGCCCGGTGCTGGTGCGCTCCAAATAGGGCCGACGGGCGATGAAGGCGCGCATCACCATCACCTTGAAGCCGGGGGTGCTCGATCCACAAGGTAAGGCGATCGAAGGCGCGCTGCATGCACTTGGCTTTAGCTCAGCCGGCAACGTGCGCCAGGGAAAATATATCGAGGTCGAGGTGGCCGAGAAGGATCCGGCGCGAGCGCGAGCGGAAGTCGAGCGCATGTGCAAGGACCTGCTCGCCAACACCATCATCGAGAACTACGCCTACGAGCTCGAGGCGGCTTGAGAGAGCATGAAGGCTGCGGTCATCGTCTTTCCCGGATCCAATTGCGATCGCGACGCCGCCGTCGCGCTCGAAGCTGCGACGGGAAAGCCGCCTGCCATGGTGTGGCATGGCGACGCTGGACTGCCAAAAAGCGACCTCATCGTGCTGCCTGGCGGCTTCTCCTATGGCGATTATCTGCGGTCCGGCGCCATGGCGGCGCACTCCCCGGTGATGCGCGAGGTGATTGCCCGCGCCAAGGCCGGCACCCCGGTGCTCGGCATCTGCAACGGCTTCCAGGTTCTGACCGAGGCGCGGCTGCTTCCCGGTGTGCTGATGCGCAACTCAACGCTGAAATTCATCTGCAAGGACGTGCATCTTTGCGTGGAACGCACGGACACCAGCTTTGCCGGCCGCTACGAGAAGGGCGAGGTGGTCAAGTTCGTCATCGCGCATAAGGACGGCAGCTACTTCGCCGATGAGGAGACGCTTGCCCTCCTCGAAGGCGAGGGCCGCGTTGCCTTCCGCTATTGCGATGCGAAGGGCAACGTCACGCCTGAGGCCAATCCCAACGGCTCGCGCAACAACATCGCCGGCATTTACAGTGAGACAGGAACTGTCCTTGGCCTCATGCCGCATCCTGAGCGTCTTGCGGACGCCGCGCTAAGCGGCACCGACGGCGCCAAGATGTTCAAAGGTCTGGTCGAAAGCCTCGCAGCGTAGTGGGTTTCGTCATTGCCGGGCTTGACCCGGCAATCCAATCCGGTAGGGCTTCAGCTCGCGCTTTTGGTCCTGCCGCAGTCAATCGATTCGCTCCTCCCCCATGAATAAGCCCGCCCCGAAGATCACGCCGGACCTGGCCGCCGAGCACGGCTTGAGCCCGGACGAATATCGGCTGCTCGCGGCTGTCCTTGGCCGGGAGCCGTCCCTGACCGAACTCGGCATTTTCTCGGTGATGTGGTCCGAGCACTGCTCCTACAAGTCATCGCGGGTGTGGCTCAAGACGCTCCCCACCACGGGTCCGCAAGTGATCCAGGGCCCTGGCGAGAATGCAGGCGTTGTCGATATCGGTGACGGCCAGGCTGCCGTGTTCAAGATGGAGAGCCATAACCACCCCTCCTATATCGAGCCCTATCAGGGTGCCGCGACCGGCGTCGGCGGCATCATGCGCGACGTGTTCACCATGGGGGCGCGGCCGGTTGCCAACATGAATGCGCTCCGCTTCGGCGCCCCCGATCATCCCAAGACCAGGCACCTCGTCGCCGGCGTCGTGTCGGGCATCGGCGACTACAGCAATTGCATGGGCGTGCCCACGGTCGGCGGCGAGACCAACTTCGACGCCCGCTATGACGACAACATCCTGGTCAACGCCATGACCGTCGGGCTGGTCGACGCCAACCGCATCTTCAAGTCGGCGGCGAAGGGCGTAGGCCTTCCCGTGGTCTATGTCGGCTCGAAGACCGGGCGCGACGGCATTCACGGCGCGACCATGGCGTCGGCCGAGTTCGACGAGGCGTCAGCCGAGAAGCGTCCGACGGTGCAGGTCGGCGATCCCTTCACCGAGAAGCTCCTGCTTGAGGCCTGCCTCGAGCTGATGCAGGAGGACGCCATCGTCGCCATCCAGGACATGGGCGCTGCCGGCCTCACCTCATCCTCGGTTGAGATGGCCGACAAAGGCGGCGTCGGCATCGAGCTCGACCTCGACCAGGTGCCGACGCGCGAGACCGGCATGACCGCGTACGAGATGATGCTGTCGGAGAGCCAGGAGCGGATGCTCATGGTGCTGAAGCCTGGGGCGGAGCCGATCGCCGAGCGCGTGTTTCGTAAATGGGAGCTCGATTTCGCGGTGATCGGGCGCACCACCGACACCGGAAAGCTCGTGGTTCGTCATGGCGGCGCCGTGCACGCCGACATCCCGCTGTCGGCGCTGGCGCACGCGGCCCCCGTCTATGAGCGCCCCTGGACGCTGACGCCGAAGCCGGCGCTGGTCGCGGCCGAGGATGTGCCTGCGCCAAACAGCCTGCTCGGCGCTCTGGAGAGCCTGATGGGTTCGCCCCACCTCTCCTCGCGCCGCTGGATCTGGGAGCAATACGACCACATGGTCATGGCCGATACTGTGCAACGTCCCGGCGGCGATGCGGCAGTGGTGCGCGTACACGGCACGGAGAAGGGCCTCGCCATTTCTTGCGACGTGACCCCTCGCTATTGCGTCGCCGATCCGCACGAGGGCGCAAAGCAGGCAGTGGCGGAATGCTGGCGAAATCTGACCGCGACAGGCGCCGACCCTCTCGCCATCACCGACTGCATGAATTTCGGCAATCCCGAGCGGCCGGAGATCATGGGCGAGTTCGTGGAAGCGGTGCAAGGCATGGCCGAGGCGTGCGCCGCGCTCGCCTTCCCCGTCGTTTCGGGAAACGTGTCGCTCTACAACGAGACGAACGGCGTCGCTATTGCTCCCACCCCCGCAATCGGCGGCATCGGGCTAATCCCAGACATCGCCGAGATGGCGACGATCGCGCTGAAGCGGGACGGCGACGCGCTGATCCTCATCGGACGTGAGGGAAGCCATCTCGGCCAGTCGCTCTATCAGGAGCTGGCGACCGGAAAATACGAAGGCGCGCCGCCGCCGGTCGATCTCAAGGCCGAGCGCAGAGCCGGCGATTTCGTCAGAGGGCTGATCCGCGCGGGCCGGCCCTCAGCCGTGCATGACGTCTCCGATGGCGGTATTCTGGTTGCAGTCGCCGAGATGGCTCTTGCCGGTTGTTGCGGCGTAGAGCTCGACGCTGCGCCCGCGGCGCTCCATGGCCATGCCGTGTGGTTTGGCGAGGATCAGGGGCGCTATGTCGTCGCGGTGGCAGCAGGCGATGCTCAGCGCATCTTGCGCGAGGCGGCAGAGGCAGGCATTCCCGCCCGGCGTATCGGCAAGGCGACCGGGGACGCCTTGAATCTTCCAGCCGAAGCGCCACTTTCGCTTACGAGCTTGCGCGCCGCCCATGAGTGGTGGTTGCCGCACTTCATGGACGGCAGCTAAGATCGCAGCCGACGACGAAGGAGACGACGCTTATGGCCATGGCGGCTCACGAGATCGAGAAGCTGATCAAGCAGAGCTTCCCCGACGCGCGGGTCAGTATCGACGACCTCGCTGGCGACGGCGACCATTATGCCGCCACGGTCGTCTCCGAGGCTTTTCGCGGCAAGTCCCGCGTGGAGCAGCATAAGATGGTTTATGATGCCTTTGGTCCCAAGATTGGCGCAAAATTGCATGCTTTAGCGCTCAAAACTCAGGTTCCCGGCTAACATCAGGCTAACAACGTAATGCCAGCAGGAAGCCGTCAGCGGCGTTTCAGGCTGGGGGAGGCGTTCAGGATAACCTGGAGGGCTTCGGGCCGTCAGCGGGGCGCTGTGAGGCGCGGCCCTTCTTGCAACTCAAGTTCTCGTTCTAACTATGGCTGATGCCAGCGATACCAAGCGTGTAAGTGCAAATGCCGCAGTGCCGATGCCATCTGATGTCGCCGGTCTAACCGCAGGTCCTGACGGCAGATGGCATGATCCTGCAATCTCAGATGCAGCTTGATGCGTGTTTGCTTGGCTGCGCTCAACACTTCTCCTTCGGAACAAAAACTCTCAAACCTCGTTTCTCAGGGTTGGTTACCAATACCAGCATAAGGGAGAAAACTTCCATGAAAAGTCTCATGACGATGTTTGCAATGGCCTTCGCACTTACTTTCATTGCCCCCGCCTTCGCGGGTGATGCGTCATCGGCGAAAACAGAAGCCGATTGCCAAAAGGCTGGCGGCATCTGGGATGCTGAGAGCGCGACGTGCGCAGCGAAAAAGAACTAGCTTAGACGGTTTGGGTCCAATTTGAGCTAGACACAGAAAAAGGCCCTGCGTCACCTCGAGTGGGCAGGGCCATATTTCCGGCGTTGGGGTTCGGCGCGGGCAGGAAAATGACCTAATTCCCGCCCGCCCGATTAATGTCTAAAACCCCTTTCCTTTGAGCCACTTCGCCACGAAGGCCGCTGTATCCAGGTTGTTCTTCTCCAACATATTCATGTGGTTTTGGCCGTGGATACCGACGTCCGCGAGTTCGAACATATTCAGCCGACGCGCCGGCCTGTTGAAGATATTCCGCGGTGCAGTAGTCATAGCCAGCGTGGTACGACGCTTCGCCTGTGAAGATCAGGATCGGAATCCCCAAGAGATGCGTAAGCTGGCGGGCCGGATCGGCTTGACGCTTGCACGCGACCAAGTCGGGCCCCTCCGGGGGTTTTGTGACAACATTGAGCTGTGATGGATTCGAAATTGGTGGCGAGTAGGTCATGTGGCTAAACGTTACGCCCCACGGACGCTGATTAGGAGCTCCATTCGACCAGGGCGGAATGGCGTTCTCAAACGGAGGCCCGCCGGGCTCGAGCGCCAGGATCGCCTTGACCTTGGTAGGCCGGTCGTCGGCAATTACCCAGCCGTAGGGGCCCGACTGGGAGTGCGTGAGGACAATCGCGGGCCCGATTTTGTCCAGCAAAGCCGACACGGCGTCGCGAATGTTCAACTCATTTTGTTCACCCGTGCCCGCGCCCTCAACTTGTGAGGCGTAGAACTGGTCAAAGGCCGGATCGCCTTGCAAGCCGGTCCCGGGCCATTGGGTGTGGAGGTGCGCTTGGGGCCATGTGTCAGCGAATGTTTCGGGCGCCGTGAACTGGTGTTCGACTGTGAAAACGGTCGACCCGGTCAGAGGTCCGTCCGTGGCCGGGTGATATGCGGATCGCGCTCGCGTCGGCTGGTCGACGATGTAGACGGCGTAGCCCTGGTCCAGAAAGAAGCCTGCCCATCCCTCGCGGCCGTCGGGGGTCATCTCGAAGTTCGTCCCAGTCTGCCCGCCGCCATGGATCATGATAATCGGGGTTTTATGGTTCTTCGCTGTCGGAATACGGAACGAGACGTACATCTGACCCTTCATAATCTGACCGCCGTTGCCGTTATCGACATAATGGCCACCCGAGAAGAACATTCCCTGGGCCGAGAGCGGCGGGTTGCCATTGGGCGCCGCAAGGGCACCAGAGGCGGTCCCCGCGCTGAGCAGGACTGCAATCAGGCAAGAGCTACACCAGAGCGCTTTGCGGTAGTGGCTCATGATTTCCTCCCATTGTTGAAATTTTTGCTGCAGCCATTGTGGCCGAGCGGCTAAGTATACGACCGCGGTTTGGGGGTTTCGTAGTGTGTAACTGTTACACTTCCAAGCGCGTAACAGTAAGTAACGATGAGGAGCGCGCGTGGCATGGAGGCGGGGCGAAAGCCGAATTGATTTCCGATCTAGGTGTGTTTTGTTTAAATATCCATCTCGGCTAATGAGAATCAATTCTTCGTCGGATGAACTCGCTTCACGCGAAACGCCGGATTCACATTGATAGAGTTGATGGTGGCGCTGGCCATACTCAGCTTGGTTTTCCTATTGCTGTTCAGTGCCATTCATTTAGGCACAAAATTTTCGGGTGTGAGGGAGGAGAGCGTGACGGACACCTCGGAAGTCCTGTCCGTCCAGCAACTCCTCCGCCGCCTGCTCAGTGAAGCCGTCCCTGTCAGGGTCAAGGATGAAGCAAACACGCCAGATGGGGTTTTTTTTGTCGGTATCGAGAACTCGATGCGTTTTGTAGCTCCAGTGCCCAGTCATCTCGGCATTGGAGGATTTTACGAAGTGGCTATTTATCTCGCCGAAGACGAACAATCCGGCCAATCCGGCAAGCGCCTCATGATGTCCTGGCGACTTTTTCGCGGACCGGGAGCCTCTTCCGCAGCTGGGATTAAGAGGCAAACTGTCCTGTTATCCGGGGTCGCGCAAGTCCGGTGCGCTTATTTTGGATTTCACATAAACAAACCCAAAGCTTGGTACAACGATTGGCAAGGCCTGTGGTTTTTGCCCGATCTGATTCGGATACGCGTAATATCAAGCAGGAGCGACCTTGCCTGGCCAGACTTGGTCGTGGCCCCCCAGGTGAATTCTATTGAGGCTATAAAGATAGAAAAAAATGGAATAGTCGCAACGGAATAGCTAAAGGCTTGCGGGGTCATGCAGAAAATCTGATGTGATTTGCGGGCAGACGCAAGGAGCGGACTAGATAAACATCATCGTGAACGTGCGCGGCGGAGGCTCCGCTTGTGGGCTCCCCATCGCCATGACCGCGGCGACCAGCGGATCAATCCTTATGCTTGCCGCATGGATCGACCGCCCCTTGCTCAATTTGAGGTTTCCCGCATCGTCATGAACCACCACGGCCTCGGCAAGTGCGGCGGTTAGAACAGGATGCCCGCCATGTCGGATTTTGCCCTGTAGCGCCTTCTCACAGAAGTGAGCGATCGCCGGGCTCATACTTTTGAAGCCCTGGCCGAAGGGCTCGAGCGGGACTTTGCAGCCAATCGCATCCATCGCCTGCTTGAACAGGTCAATATGCCAGCGGTCATACCGGATGACCTTGATCTTAAACTTCGTGGAAAGCTTCGCGATCTCGCGCGCGACATAGGCGTAGTCGATGACCCGGCCGGGCACTGCAATCATTTCGCCCTGTTTGATCCACAGCTTGAACAGGTCTCGCTCGGCAGGCGTGCGCTCATCGAGCGCCTCCTGCGGCGTCCAAGCGCGAACGACGAAATCAATCGCGCCATCCTTGTCAAGAAACTTGAGCACGAGGCCCGTCAGGTCGGCAGCACGCCTAGATCGAGGCCGCCCTCACACTCTCTGCCGATCAACTTTTCCTCGTCTACCGGCACGTTCCCAAGTTCCCAAATCCGCCTGCTGACAAGGCGCTGGTCCTCGTAAGTGTCGACGCGCTGGTTCAGGCGCAGATTGCGAAAGGCAGGCTCGAAGGCCTGCAGTTGGCGCGCGCGTCCAGCCGCCTCTCGCATCTCAGGAAGGCTCAGAAACCGCCCCAGTGCAGGATTGCAGGCGAGCCACGTTTCCTCGGCGAAGATGTCGGCGTCTTGAGGCGCGCACAGGAGTTGCACGTATGTGGACGGATCGCCCCCGTTCAAGCCTGCGTCAATGAGCTGGGAGAGCGGGTGATCGTCTTTCGGAGCCTGTGTCGAGATGATAACGCCAAGGGCCTCCTTGCGTTTGCCGAGGCCGTTAATGAGGCCGTCGAGCAGCTTGGGCGAGCTCGTCATACACGAACAGCGACGGCGCCAGGCCATGCGAGCGGCCATGCTCAGCAGAGAGCGCCTCATACCAAGAGCCTGCACCGTCACCATGAAGAACGGTGATTTTCTTGGTGTGTTCGCCGATGTTGCAGCGATAGGAGAATTCGTCCTCGGCGAGAATGATCGCGACCATTTCCTGATACAGGATTGCGGCCTGCTGCCTATCAATGGCCGCGCTGTAAATTTCGCCACGAGCTTCGCTTTCGGGTCCAAGCAGATGACAGAGGGCAAGGCCAGCGAGCAGTCCCGTTTTCCCGTTTCCTTTCGGCAGTGACATGAGCGCCAGCCGAACCTGCCGGAGACCGTCCTCTCGCTCGCGACCGTAAACTGCCTCGATGAACTCACGCTGAGCGTCGAGCAGCTTCATTTTCTTGCCGGCAAGCGGGCCTTTCGTGATCTTCAAATACTCGAGGAAGGCAATCACCTTCTGCACGCGGCTGAGCCCCGGCTTCTTCCAGGGGAGGCGTCGGCGTTTGGTCTTGGCAAGCCTGTCCTTGGCGTCATTGATGCGCTGGACTGCATGTGGTGACAGGCCTGTTGCTCTCATTGAATTCCCATTGAAATTAAAGCCTTTTTTGTGCCTCACAGCGAAATCGACTGCCCCCACCGGTCCCTAGGGGCTTGCTCGCAAACTTTTTCCCTCCCCCGGCTATCTGTTCCAAGGATGGCGCGGGTCGGTCGGGTATCCTCGCTCGTCTACTGCGGTGTCATAGCCTCTGCGCTCGGTGCTCTGCTTGCGGCTGTTGTGGCAGTTGAAGCAGAGCGCCTGCCAATTGGCTTGGTCGAAGAACAGTATCTCGTCGCCTCTATGTGGTTCGATGTGATCGACTACGCGGGCCACGGCGACGCGGGCGTTCCTCATGCACATCAAGCATAGCGGGTTGCGTCGCGGGAAGGTGATGCGTTCCCTTCGCCAGCGGGGCGCACTGTATAGCCGCTTCATTTCATCAGCTCGACGTGCTTGGCGTGCAGTCCGCTTTCGGTTCTCTCGATGTCGAACACGAAGCGCAGCGGGGCAATCTGCATGGCGAAAGGAGCGGCGGCCATCACTGCGTCGAGCGATGGCCGCCAAGCGCCAACCAAGGGAATGGAGAAACCTCGGCGTCGCATCTCAATGAACCGTCTCGCCTTGTGCATAAGCGACCTCGAGGCCGAGGCGTGCGCAGATGGCACGGAGCTCCTCGAGCTCGGTCTCCAACGTGTCAACTTTCCGTTCTGGCGGTCGGCCGCAGTGAGGGCAGAGGTCGGACCGTTTCAAACGTTTCACCCCCTAAAAAATGAAACGATGAAACGATGAAACGGAGAAACGCTTGGCGGGAAAAACCTAAAGATTTTTTTCCCCGCCAGTATCTGCGTTTTTCGGGCGAGACAGAGGGCATTCATGGAGATTTGCGGAGCTTGGCCGCATCCTTCTTGCCTAGTTCCGACGGTAGATATTTCCCACGCCTGCCTTTCTGGGCGAGCTTGTGCCTGACGAAGTTCGTCAGCACGCGGTTGACCTTGGCCTTGTCGGGGCCAAACTTGCTGACCCAGCCGAGGGCCTCGGCCATCTTGGCTTGGGACATGCCGGGCGTCGTATCAATGTCGTCGGCCTTCGCATTGTCGGTGACGCGGACCATGACGCTAGGAATGAGCCGTCCCTTTGCATCCTTCACCCGGTTCGACGTGATGGTCTCGAGCTCGAACAGCACCGGCTCAAAGCCGGGGCCGCGGTACTTCCCGCACCAATGAAGCTCTACGACTTGGTCTGACAGCTTTTTTGCTGTGAGGTTTCCGTCCATCTCGGCTACGAATGAGCCCACTCCGCGGGGCAGCAGCAGCTCGCCGTTCTTTGTGGGATGGCATCCGACAATCACGCCGGGCTCGCCGGGAAGCTCGGTCAACCGCAACCGGCGCAGCAGGCGCGCATGGTTGCCGAGCTGCACGTTGTCGTTTTCCTCCGCGCCCTCAAAGAAGGCCGCGGACGTGTCGACCATCACGGCGCCGAAGCCGCCGAGCTCGCCGACCTCTTGCACAAGGCGGTCGACGTGTTCTGAGAATTCTGAAAACGCCTTCGACGAAATAGACGGGGATGGTGTCGATATCGAAGTCGAGTTTGTCTGCCATCGCGAGCCATCGGGCTCGGATGTCGTCGGGGTTTTCACCCGCCAGGTAGAGGACTGGGCATTGCTCGACCTCGCGGCTTCCTAGCGGCGAACCTGTTGCCAGCATGTAGCCAGAAACAACTTAATTGCCGTCTTTGCATCGCCCGTTGCCGGTCAGCGAGAACACGCGACGACGCTGAAAAATTCTCTCTATGAGGTATTCCGGCGCGACATAGTGAGCGACGAAATGACGGCTCGGAACAATCAACCGCTCTGTCATGGCCGCGTCTCCCTGCAGAACATGCGGAGCTGTTCGCGCTCTGATGCCTCGGCAACTTTCAGGATGTGCAGTTCGCGTTGATCCAGATGCCTGTTGATCGCCAGTTCGACGAGGTCGCGGACATAAACCGGCGCCATTGCATCCAGCTCGCAGGCGAATGCGTGTGGCCACTTCTTATCGGCGGCCGACTCGCGCTTAGGAGGTCGGGTCCGAAGGCCAAGTTCGGTGATTTGGTCGGCGTTGACGGCAATCTGCTCGAAAACGACATCGAGGCCTTTTTCCTCAGCGAAGCGCGCAAGCTTCTCGTTGAGAGCCCGAGCCGCGTCTAGGCCTGAGCGGTCGAAGTCGCCCAGATAGTAGACGTGATAAGGGCGGTCATCCTCGCCACGCTGCGAGATAGCTTCATAGCAGAACGTTTCCGACGCAAAGCCGCGCGAGACCATCAGCGGCGCGTCGTACTCAGCAGTCACCGGATAGATCGCGCCGGCGAGCGCGTCTTTCTCGCACCAAATCTCGACATATTTGTTGGCGTCATTCCACAGGGCTTTGCGGTAGGTGGCCGCTGCGGAGTAGAGAATATGGGCAACGCCGTTATGCGTGTTCGGCTTGCGCATCCAACAAATCATATCGGCGATGCGGTGGTAGGCGAGGCGCCCGGCGCGGCGAAGCTCGAGCACCTGCCATTGCACCTTGTTGTAACCGCTCTGCGTTTTGTCGATGCCAGGAACGCCGTGAACCTCGGCCTGGTAATAGAGTTGCCGAACAGTGACCGGGCCGTGCTTCTCGGCATAGTCGATCAGGAAGGCGGCGCGCTCCTCAAGCTCGTCTTTGCTAGCTCGCCGACGTTTTATCTCGCTAGCGGGATAAGCAGCGATGATGCTCATGCGCGCCTCCGCTTGCGGTGCGCGGCACAGGCGCGGCGAAACGAGTCGACCTCGGCCTGCATGGTCTCGAGGTCGAGGCCGCAGAGAAGCAGGTCGCGCAAGTTGATCGCGCGCTCAAGGAGATCGAGCGTCGAATTTAGTTGAGCCCGCGACGCGAGATATTGATCGCGAAGGCGAACAGTGGCATGACGAGCTGTTCCGCCGCCAAACGAAACACACTCGGAGGGGTGGATGCCGCTAACGCGGCAGTCGGCCCCTTCGGCCATTATGGAGGACCACATCGCTCATGCAGCCGCCGCATGACGAGCCAATCGCGGCGCGACCGGCGCCGTCGGTCGGCTTTCAAGCCACGATAGGACTTCCTCCTCTGTCCAAACGCGAGAGTTCGCGCCGAGCAAGCGGCCCGTCGGGAAACCCTGATTGTCTTGGAGATTCCTTCAATTGCGCTCGGCTTCTGACGAGCCCGCGCGATTTCAAGTCGCTAAAGCGAAGGAAATTAGGAATCATGTGTCCGGCTCCATCGCGAAGCCAAAGCTTCGCCGATCAAGTGGATCGCTGGATCGGCCCGCTGCCAGACGCGGGTAGAGCAGACGACTAGGCGATTATGTCACACGCCTGCTCGGCAGGCCCGAGATGCGCAATCGCCGAAATTCCTATGTGTCCAGACGCGGACGGGAATTTCGTGACCGCATTCGGGTGCCCTGCACAGGTAACCGAACGTTCCCTTTTTGTGCTGATTTGCCTTTGTTTGGCAATAGGCTATTTAACCAGCCTTCGTCATAGGCATGACGTTGTCCACAGGGCCGCGCAGGATGATCTCAATCAGACCCGCGAGCCGCTTCAATGCGTCGGCCTTTTCGTCGCAGTATGAGTGCCGATCATAGATGCCTTCCACGCCCTTGATGGCATGACCGAGCGTGCGCTCGGCAATATCTGGCCGGACACCGGCGCGTGACATCAGCGACCGGGCAGTCCTGCGCAGGTCATGAATGACCCAGCCCTCTATCGGCACCTTGGCGTCGAAGGCCTTCTTGCCTTCGCTGAAGCTGTTCCAGTGCCCCTTGCGGCCTGCAAAGACGTATGGGTTGCTTCCAAAGCGGTGCTGGGCGTTGATGATGTCGAGGGCAATCTGGGGCAGCTCGAGGTCGCCTGCGTTCCCCTTCTCGCGTTCCTCGCTTGGGATATGCCAGACGGCGCCATCGATGTCCTCCCACTTCATGGAGGCCACCTTCTCCTTGCGCTGTCCACTTAGGAGGGCAAGCCTGACGATTGCCCCGAACACCCCGTTCGTCTCCGCGGCACGCCACACGGCGCGAATTTCGTCGTCATCAAGTATTCGATCCCTGGCGCGCTCTTTGGGCTCTGACCTCCGCATGCCGCGAACCACAGGGCTCACATAGCTGTCGTCGCGGGCGCAGTACCAATTCGCGATTGAGCGGACAACGGATAGGACGAGATCAGCGGCCACCGGGCCAGCGTTGTCCTCTACCTTATCGAGCAGCTTGGCGACATCTGTGCGGCGGATAGATGCGAAGTCACGGCCGCCCCACTCGGGCAGGATGTGCTTGTCGAGATAACGCCTGATGTTGAGCCCGGAGCGAAGGGCGCGGCCTTTCTTCTCGACGTGGCGCTTGAACCACTGATCGGAAACCGCCTGATAGCTCTGCGGGCCAGCACGGTCGGCGCCGGTCTTGATTGCCTGGATGAGCGCTCGAGCTTTCTCCCGGGCATCGTCGATTTTGAGGACGGCGGCATCGCCGATGGTTGCCCAGACCTGCTTTCCGTTTGGGTCCCTCGCAACGACGGCGTAGCTCTTGCCGCCCGAGGGTTGGACCCTGATATAGTGGCCTCGAAGCTCGGGGTCTGGGTAAGCATAGCGAGCGGCCCTGGCCTTGAGGTCGGCAACGCCCTTGTCTGAAAGTGTCTTGCGTCTGATCGCCATGTATTCGCCTCCGGCTAACAGGCGGCTAACAACTCTGGGCACTCAAAATCGGCTAATATCGGGCTAACAAGACTAGGAATACCGGTGACTTGCGGTTCAACTTTTACGTGGTTTTATCAGGCTTGGTTGCCGCATACAATATGGTTTATGATGCACTGAGGGGTCAGATGGGCGGAGCGCTGCACGCGCTTGCGCTCAAGACCCAGGCGCCGTCCTAAAGGAGATCGGAGACGATGAGTGAGCAAGAGATTCAGGAGTGGATCGGCAGGCAGGTCGCCAACAACGACGTCGTGCTGTTCATGAAGGGCACGAAGCAGACGCCGCAATGTGGCTTCTCCATGCAGGTGGCTCAGATCCTCAACCAACTCGGCGTCGATTTCAAAGACATCAACGTACTTGAGAACCTGAGCGTGCGCGATGGCATCAAGGCCTATTCCAACTGGCCGACCATTCCGCAGCTCTACGTCAAGGGCGAGTTCATCGGCGGCTGCGACATCGTGCGCGAGATGTTCCAGGCAGGAGAGCTGCAGGAGCTTCTCACTGCCAAGGGGATCACGCACAACGCGCAAACATTGACCGCGTAACCGTTACCTCCGCAAAATTAGCCCGCATTGGCTTCATACCGCAGATTTGCGACGAGGCATCGCCATGACCAAATGGGAGATCAAGGGCCGCGAGTTCGGCAATTGCAATTGCTCCTACGGCTGCCCCTGCCAATTCAACGCGCTGCCGACCTACGGCAATTGCCGCGGGCTTGCCGTATTCGAGATCGACGAGGGCTATCACGGAACCACGCGTCTCGATGGCTTGCGCGCCGCCGCGATCTTCCGCTGGCCCGGCCCCATTCATGAAGGCAAAGGCGAAGGCGTGCATATCCTCGATAAGCGGGCCACGGCCGAGCAGCGCGAGGCTCTTTCCCGCATTCTCCAGGGCGAGGACACCGAGCCTGGAGCGACAGTGTTCCAGGTCTTCTCCTCGACCTGCGACACGGTGCACGAACCGATTGTCGCCGACATCGACTTCGAGCTCGACATCGACGGCCGCACGGCGCGCGCGCGCATCGATGGCGTCCTGAAGACGCGCGGCGCGCCGATCCTCAACCCGATCACCGGTGCCGAGCATCGCGTGCGCATCGAGCAGCCCAACGGTTTCGAATTTGCCAAGGCCGAGATCGGGCGCGGCTGGTCGAAGACCGAGGGCCCGGTCCGCTTCGAGCTCGACGACACCTACGGCCAGTTCGCTCCCATCCATCTTTGCCAGAGCGGCATGGTGCGTTGAGCGGCACGGCTCCGCTTGCGCTCGAGGGCCTGCTGAAGCGCGACAGGCTCATCGTCATCCTTTCGCTCGGTGCGCTCGCGCTGTTCTGCTGGCTCGCGGTCCTGACTGGGGCCGGCACCGGCATGGACCCCTTCGCCATGACCGATTGGGCGGCGCCATTGCACGCCTTCCCGAGCAACGTGAGCGGCGATTGGGACCTCGCTTATTGGCTGGTCAGCTTCTTCATGTGGGCGACGATGATGGTGGCGATGATGCTGCCGAGTGCTGCGCCGACCATCCTGCTTTATGGGCGCGTGGTGCGCAGCGCCGAAGCAAAAGGACAGCTTAAGGGAGCGTCCTTGTCGGTCGCCGCCTTCGCTGCAGGCTATCTCGCATTTTGGACTCTTTTCAGCGCCTTGGCCGTGGCGGCGCAGTGGGCGCTGGAACGCTCAGGCGCCATGACCGCCATGATGGTTTTGCACAGCGCGATGCTCGCCGGCGCGCTGCTGATTGCCGCCGGCCTCTACCAGCTCACCCCGGTCAAGAACGCCTGCCTCGCGCGTTGCCGAAGCCCGGCGCAATTCGTCGCCGCGCATTGGCGGCCTGGCGCTTGGGGCGCCTGGCGTATGGGCCTCGTCCACGGCGCTTATTGCGCCGGGTGCTGCTGGGTCTTGATGCTGCTGCTGTTCGTCGGCGGCGTGATGAACCTGATCTGGATCGCCGCGCTCACCATTCTCGTCGCGCTGGAGAAGCTTGCGACGTTCGGCGAGCGCCTGCGCGTCGGTGTCGCGGCGGTGCTGACGATCGGCGGCGCGATGCTGATCGCCGGAGCTTGGGCCGCTGCCCTCTCACTCTGAGGGAGAACACAATTAGCGCGAGTAGAACTCGATGACGAGGTTCGGCTCCATCATCACCGGATAGGGCACGTCGGTGAGGGTCGGCGAGCGGAGCAGCTTGGCCGTCATCTTGGAGTGATCCACCTCGAGATAGTCCGGCACGTCACGCTCCGGGCTCTGCGCCGATTCGAGCACCATGCCGACATCCTTGGCCTTGTCGCGCACCTCGACCACATCGCCTTCACGGCAGCGGAAGCTCGCAATATTCACCCGGCGGCCGTTGACCCGAACATGGCCGTGGTTCACGAATTGCCTTGCAGCAAACACAGTGGGCACGAATTTGGCGCGATAGACGATGGCATCGAGCCTGCGCTCGAGCAGCCCGATCAGATTTTCGGATGTGTCGCCTCTGAGCCGGGCCGCCTCGCTGTAGATCGCCTTGAACTGCCGCTCGGTGATATTGCCGTAATAGCCTTTGAGCTTCTGCTTGGCGCGGAGCTGCAGGCCATAGTCAGAAAGCTTGCCGCGGCGGCGCTGCCCGTGCTCGCCAGGTCCGTATTCACGCTTGTTGTATGGGCTCTTCGGCCGGCCCCAAATATTCTCACCGAGCCGGCGGTCGATCTTATGCTTGGCGTGTACACGTTTCGTCATTCTCTAAGCTCCAAAGCCGAATTGAGCTTGCTCGCGGGCGTTCTCGACCGCGCGGCCGCTCCTTGAACCATTTGCGATGAAGGGCAAAAGCCTGCGTTCAAGGCCTCGCCTTCGAGCGCTCCGAACCCCTGGCCCGAAAGCGCCGCTCGCGCTCTGTTACACGGAATGTCCGGAAAGTGTCAATTGGCGCCGCCAGCGACCGGAGCCGGCGGCGACGCCTCTGGCATCAAGGTTGACGTTCCCGGCACATTTGCCGGCGCCGCCTCAGGATTGGATGCTATCGGTGCTCCCTGAGGCACGGTCGCGAGCGTAGGCGGCGGGGCTGACTGGACAAAGCTCGTGATGGCCGCCGCCACCTTCTCCTTCTGGCCCGGTGCGCATTCGAGCTTCTTCGTCGTGATGGTCGTCGTGGCGCCGTTGGCGGCGTTGTTGGCAGCCGCCGCACTCTCTTTGGCCAGCGACCCCGCCTTGCCGGCGTCCGCCTGCTCGGTGATCTTGACGTTTCCTGCGAAGTAGGACGTGGCGAAAGTGTGCAGCGCCTGGATGAACATCATCTGGTCGGGCGTCCACGTCTGCCGCGTCTGTTCGGCGCGCATCATGGCGTTGTAATTGTCCTTTTCGAGCTCCAAGAGCTGGCAGACTTCGGCATAGGCTGAGCGGGTGGCAACGCGGATCACGCGGCGGGCGTCGTCGAGCGGGATGAGATATTTGTTGGGGTCTGATTTATCGAGCTTCACCATCTGGCCGTTCGGGCCCGGCACCTTATCGGGAAGGATGGAGAGCGCGAAGGTCGACATCACACGCACGGCGCTGTCGCTCAGTCCCTTCGATGCAGTTTTCCCGGCATCGGGGGTCTTGGTGCGGCTGCCAAGCTCATCGGCGACGTAGTGGACGCCGGTGCCGTCTGCAGCCTTTAGCGCTCCTCCGGCCGAGAGTGTCAGTACTGCCGCGAGCGCGGCGCCGCTCCATCCAAACCACGCAGCTTGCATTGATTGCCCCTCTCCCTGCGGTGCCCGGAAGCTAATCATCCGTATCGCAATAGCAGAAACGGGGCAGAACTATGACCCCTCTACCTTGCGCCTGCGTCTGTTGCTACCGCTGAGCGAGGCCACGATCCCGCGCCACGTGCGGACATCCTGCTCGGTCGTCCCCATGCGGTGAAACATGTTGCGGATGGCGCGGATCATGGTGGGGCGTTTCTCCGGGGGCCGCAGAAAGCCGCTTTTGTCGAGCTCACTCTCCAGGTGCTCGAAAAGGGCCAGCAGCTCGGCGCAAGTTGCTGTCCGCATGCCGCCAAGATCGAGTCCTTCCGCGGCCGGCCCGTCGCATTTGGTGGCTCGGCCGAGCGACGGCTTTTGCTCTTGTGCCTGCCGCCATTCGTAGGCGACGAGCAGCACGGCTTGAGGCAGACTCAAGGAAGCGAAGGAGGGATCGACCGGCGCGGTCACGATGGCGTCGGCAAGAGAGATGACGTCGTTGTTGAGGCCGCTCCGCTCGGGCCCGAACAGCACCGCGGTCCGCCCGCCTTTGCCACCCCGCGCGGCGAGGTCTCGGGCAGCGCCTTGAACGGTCAGTACCGGCTTTACCATGCCACGGGGCCGCGCCGTGGTAGCGAGCACGAAGGTGAGATCGCCGACCGCCGAAGCGACACTCGTATAGACCTTCGCATCGTCGATGATGCGGTCGGCACCTGCCGCCGCAGCACGCGCCTTATCGCTCGGCCAGCCGTCGCGTGGGCTCACCAGGCGAAGCTCGGTGAGGCCGAAATTGGCCATGGCCCTCGCAGCAAACCCAATATTCTCGCCGAGCTGCGGGGCGATCAGGATCACGGCGCGGAGGCTGGCATTTGCCCGCGATTTGGGCTTTGCCCGCCCGCGCGTCTTGGCTCGGCCGCTTGGCTCGGGTCTTGCTTTCATCATCGGAACACGATGCTATAGGGGCGCGTAAGCTGCAATGGCGAGCCAATTTCGAGAGCGAGACGACTTCAAACATCCCGCCGGAGACCTTTAGTGAACAAGATCAAGGTGGCGAATCCCGTCGTCGATCTGGACGGGGACGAGATGACGCGGGTCATCTGGCAGTTGATCAAGGACAAGCTGATCAGGCCGTATCTCGATCTCGAGATCCGCACCTTCGACCTTTCCATCGAGAACCGCGACGCCACCGACAATCAGGTCACCGTCGACGCGGCCTACGCCATCAAGGACTGCGGCGTCGGCGTCAAATGCGCGACCATCACCCCCGACGAAGCACGGGTGAAGGAGTTCGGGCTGAAGAAGATGTGGAAGTCGCCGAACGGCACCATCCGCAACATCCTTGGCGGCGTCATCTTCCGCGAACCGATCATCTGCCGCAACGTCCCGCGCCTCGTGCCGGGCTGGACCAAACCCATCGTCATCGGCCGGCATGCGTATGGCGACGTCTACCGCGCCACTGATTTCCGGGTGCCTGGCAAAGGCAAGCTCACCATCAGCTTCGTGGGCGAGGACGGCGCACACATCGAGCACGAGGTGCATGAGTTCAAGGGGCCAGGCGTCGCGCTCGCCATGTACAACGTCGACAACTCAATCCGCGATTTCGCGCGCGCCAGCCTGAACTACGGGCTGATTCGCAACTATCCGGTCTATCTCTCCACCAAGAACACCATCCTCAAGGCCTATGACGGGCGCTTCAAGGATATCTTCGCCGAGGTGTATGACGCGGAATTCCGCGAAGAGTTCGAGCGCCGCGGGCTCACCTACGAGCACCGCCTGATCGACGACATGGTGGCCTCCTCGCTGAAATGGGCGGGCGGCTATGTGTGGGCGTGCAAGAACTATGACGGCGACGTGCAGTCAGACACGGTGGCGCAAGGCTTCGGCTCGCTCGGGCTGATGACCAGCGTGCTGATGACGCCTGACGGCAAGACGGTGCTCGCGGAAGCCGCGCACGGGACTGTCACCCGCCATTACCGCCAGCATCAGCAAGGGCGGGCGACCTCCACCAATGCCACGGCATCGATCTTTGCCTGGACCGGAGGCCTCAAGCACCGCGCCAAGCTCGATGACAATGCCGAGCTTGCCAATTTCGCCGAGACGCTGGAGAAGGTCGTGGTCGGCACCATCGAGGCCGGCTTCATGACCAAGGACCTGGCGCTGCTGGTCGGTGCCGATCAAGCTTGGCTCTCCACCACAGGCTTTCTCGACAAGATCGACGAGCGGCTGCAGCAGGTCATGGCCGACCGCGCCGCAGCTTAAGTTTTCTCCCGACCGCTCAGGCTTCGCTGCCGCCGACTTTCTTGCGGGCGCTTGCGCGAGCGCGAGGGCCGCTTGGGCGGAGGCGCACCGCCCTGTTCTCTCTTTCACGTTGCTCGGCGACGTCCTTGATGTGCGCGCTGATTTCCGGGTGCCGCCGGCTCAAGCGCGCGAGCCCCTCGCTATCGAGCACATAGACGCGGCACAGCGTGTCGGCGACCACGGCATGCTTGTGGCGGCGATGTTCGAGCAGCGCCATCTCGCCGAAGAAATCGCCTTCCTTTAGCTTTATGGGATGCCCCGGCACCACGCACACCGTAGCCTCGCCGCTGCCGATGAAATACATCGCCCCGCCGGGATCGCCGGCCGGCACGATCGTGGCGCCGGGCTGGAACAGGCGCGTATAGAGAAGCTTGGTGACCTCGGCCACCTCGGCGGCATCGAGCGTGTTGAACAGCGGCACGCGCGCCACCATGCTCCAGGTCACCACGAATTCGTGACGCGCCAATTCCTGGCTGAAACCGGCCGACAGAATGGCGATGGGAAGGGCGAACATGCCGAGGCCGAACAGCATCACCACCCCCCCAAGATTCTTCCCAAGGGCGTGATCGGAACGATGTCGCCATAGCCGATAGTGGTGAGAGTGGCGAGCCCCCACCACGCTGCCGCCGGGATCGAGCCGAACTTGTCGGGCTGGGCATCGCGCTCGAGGAAATAGACGATCGAGGACGCGAACAAGAGCAGCATCATCATCACGAGCAGAGCCCCGAGCAGCGCGCGGTATTCGTTGGCCAGAACGCGTTGCAGGGTTTGCAGCGCCGGCGAGTAGCGCAGCAATTTGAGCAGCCGAAACAGGCGGAACAGGCGCAAGACGCGCAAGGCCCTCAGGTCGAAGGGCACGAAGAGGTACAGGTACCAAGGCAGGAAGGCCAGCAGGTCGATGATCATCATCGGCCTGGCCATGAACTTCAGACGCGCACGCCAATGCGGCAGGCTATGCAGCAGCGGAATTTCGACCGAGCTCCACACGCGCAGCACGTACTCGACGGTGAACATCATCACCGAGAAGGTGTTGAAGGCCTCGAACTCAGGTCCATAGCGAGCATAGAGTGACGGGACCGTCTCGGCGGCGAAGGCAACGCCGTTGGCGATAATCAGGGTGATGAGAAAGACGTTGACGACGCGGCCGATCGGCTGGTCTTCGCCGCCGACCTCCAAGATGTCGTGAACCTTGACCCGCCAGTCTCGCCAGACGGTCTTGAAGCTCATCGTCAGGCGTTCCCCGCTCGGCGCGCGCCGGCGTCGGCAGCGGCGCCGCCGGTGATCCGCGCCGCGATGGCATCGAGCGCAGCAGCGGCGTTGGCGCCGTCGGGCCCCCCAGCCTGAGCGAGATCGGGGCGCCCTCCCCCGCCCTTGCCGCCAAGGGCTTCGGCGCCGGCGCGAGCAAGCTCGACCGCATTGTAGGTGCCGGTGAGATCATCGGTCACGCCGACCACGAGGCCCGCCTTGCCTTCCTCGGACACGCCGATGATGGCGACGACGCCGGAGCCAAGCTGCCGCTTGGCATCATCGACCAGGTCGCGCAGATCCTTGGGCGCAACCTCATGAAGCGTGCGGGCGAACAGCTTGACCGGCCCAAGGTCGCGGATCGCGGAGGCCGTGTCGCTCGCGCCGCCGCCGCCGAGCGCAAGCTCACGCTTGACGTCGGCGAGCTGCTTCTCGAGCTTGCGCCGCTCATCGAGGATGGCGGCAAGCCGCTCAATCATTTCGTCGGGGCCGACCTTGAGCAGCTCCGCCGCCTCGCGCACGCGCTGATCCTGAGTGGCGAGATAGGAGCGCGCGCCCTCGCCGGTCAGCGCCTCGATGCGGCGGACGCCGGAAGCAACCGCGCTTTCGCCGGTGATCTTGAACAGGCCGATATCGCCGGCGCGGCGCACATGGGTGCCGCCGCAAAGCTCGATGGAGTAGGCGTGATCGGCCTTCTCGCTTTGCGCGGTCTTGCCCATGCTGACGACGCGAACCTCTTCGCCATATTTCTCGCCGAACAGCGCAAGCGCGCCCTTGGCGATGGCTTCGTCGGGGCGCATCAGATGGGTCTCGACTGCGGAGTTTTGCAGCACCATGGTGTTGGCGAGATCCTCCACCGCCTTGATCTCGTCAGCGGTCATGGGGCGCGGGTGAGAGAAATCGAACCTGAGCCTGGAAGGCTCGACCAGCGAGCCTTTCTGCGCCACATGGGCGCCCAGCACCTCGCGCAGCGCCTCGTGCAGCAGGTGGGTGGCGGAATGATTGGCTCTCGTTGCCGTGCGGCGCGCATGATCGACCTCGAGATCGACCACCTCGCCGACCTTCAGCGTGCCGGCTTCAAGCGCGCCGGAATGGAGGAAAAGCCCATGCAGCTTCTTCTGGGTGTCCTCGACCTGAAAGCGCGCGCCCGAGGGGCTTCTGATCACCCCGCGATCTCCGACCTGGCCACCGGACTCGCCGTAGAATGGTGTCTGATTGACGATGACGGCGCCGCGCTCGCCGGCCTTGAGCTCGGCCACACGCTTGCCGTCCTTGACCAGCGCCACGATCTCGCCCGATGAGGCCTCGGCGCCGTAGCCAAGGAACTCGGTGGTGCCAACCTCCTCCTTCAGCTCGAACCACAGCGTCTCGGTCGCAGCCTCGCCCGAGCCAGCCCAGGACTTCCGCGCTTCGGCGCGCTGGCGCTCCATGGCGGCGGCGAAGCCCTTGGTATCGACGCCGATGCCGCGGGCTTTAAGCGCGTCCTCGGTCAAGTCGAAGGGGAAGCCAAAAGTGTCGTAGAGCTTGAAGGCGGTCTCGCCGGGAATCATGTCGCCGCGCTTCAATCCCCTGGTCGCCTCGTCGAGAAGATGAAGCCCGCGCTCAAGCGTGTCGCGGAAGCGGGTCTCTTCCAGCTTCAGGGTCTCGACGATGAGACTCTGCCCGCGCTTGAGCTCGGGATAAGCGTGGCCCATCTCGGTGACGAGCGTCGGCACCAGCCGCCACAGAAGAGGCTGCTCGGCGCCCAGCAGATGGGCGTGACGCATGGCACGGCGCATGATGCGGCGAAGCACATAGCCGCGCCCCTCGTTGGAGGGCAGCACGCCGTCGGCGATGAGGAAGGAAGACGCGCGCAAATGATCGGCGATGACGCGGTGGCTGGGCTTGGCCTCGCCCTTGGCCGGCACTCCCGTGAGCGAGACCGAGGCCGCGATCAGAGCCTTGAACAGGTCGATCTCGTAATTGTCGTGCCTGCCTTGCAGCACGGCAGCAATGCGCTCAAGCCCCATGCCGGTGTCGATCGAGGGTTGCGGCAGGTCCACGCGCCCGCCGACCACGAGCTGCTCATATTGCATGAAGACGAGATTCCAGATCTCGACGAAACGGTCGCCTTCGGCGTCGGCCCTGCCAGGCGGCCCGCCGCGCACGCTCGGGCCATGGTCGTAGAAAATCTCCGAGGAGGGTCCGCACGGGCCAACCTCGCCCATCGACCAGAAATTGTCGCTGCCGGCGATGCGGATGATCTTCTCGTCGGGGAAGCCTGAGATCTTGCGCCACAGCCCCGCCGCCTCATCATCGTCGGCATAGACGGTGATCAGGAGCCGCTTCTTGTCGAGCGCGTATTCCTTGGTCAGCAGCTCCCAGGCGAGCAGGATCGCGCGCTCTTTGAAATAATCGCCGAAGGAGAAGTTGCCCAGCATCTCGAAGAAGGTGTGGTGGCGCGCCGTGTAGCCGACATTGTCGAGGTCGTTATGCTTGCCGCCGGCGCGCACGCATTTTTGCGCCGTGGCCACGCGCGGGAAAGCCGGGCGCTCGGCGCCGGTGAGCACGTTCTTGAACTGCACCATGCCGGCATTGGTGAACATCAGCGTCGGATCATGCCGCGGAACGAGCGGGCTCGAGGGCAGCACCTGATGATCGTTGCGGGCGAAATAGTCGAGGAAGCCCGCGCGGATGGCGTTGACGCTCGTGGCGTTAACGCTCCTGTCGCTCGCGTGAGGAGTTACCGGGTTCGGGTCCGCGCCCTTGGCGGATCGGTGAGTGGCAGTCTTGTCGTTCATGCGTTTCTGGCCGGCTTTCTTGGTGCCTTTGGCCGCGGCGGCGGCCTTCGGTTGCTTGACGCTCGGCTTGCGGCTTGAGCTCATGGCAGCGGTGCTGGGAGGCCTTTGTCGCGCGCGACGATCGCGAGCGAGGCTACGCGAAGATCGCAAACGAATCCTAGCCAATTCTGGCCTGGCGAAGCCGCTCCCCTTGAGGTGGCGCGGGCTTCAGGGATCCGCTTGAGACATAGTTCGGAGGAACAAGGCTGTCCAGCGGGCAGGACCAACCAAAAATCCAGGCGCAGTCATACCTCCCTCCCCCTTGCGGGGAGGTCCGACGGCGCCTTCTGCCGGCGCCGGAGTGGGGCCAACGCTCAAGTAGCGAAGGGGTAGCGCGCATTAGAGCACATCGCCCACCCGGCTCGGCCCGGATGCTCCGGCCCGAGCCGCCCTTCCGCATCAAAGGAAGGGATGAAGACCAAACGTGAATGGCCGGGACTAGCCCGGCCATGACGAACGCAACTCGACTTACTTGACTTTATTCGCGCCGACCTAGCGGCGGCCGCGCCGCGCGGCGGCTCCGCTGGCGATCGGCGATACGCTGCCGTCCTCGGCAAAGCCCGTGGCGCCGTCTTCGCCCTCGACGCCTTCGGCGCTCACTTCGGCCACCCCTTCCAGGATCTGGCCGGCGATCAGGCCGGCGTTCTGGCGGATGGCGCGCTCGATCTTCTCGGCCATTTGCGGATGCTCTTTCAGATATTGCTTGGCGTTCTCACGGCCCTGACCAATGCGTTCGCTATCGAAGGAGAACCAGGAGCCCGACTTTTCTACGATGCCGGCCTTGACCCCGAGATCGACCAGCTCGCCGGTCTTGGAGATGCCCTCGCCATACATGATGTCGAACTCGATCTGCTTGAAGGGCGGCGCCACCTTGTTCTTAACCACCTTGACGCGGGTCTGGTTGCCGACCACCTCGTCGCGCTCCTTGATGGCGCCGATGCGCCTGATGTCGAGGCGGACCGAGGCATAGAATTTCAATGCGTTGCCGCCGCTCGTGGTCTCAGGGCTGCCGAACATCACGCCGATCTTCATGCGGATTTGGTTGATAAAGATCACCATGCAGCGGGATTTAGAGATGGAGGCCGTGAGCTTGCGCAAGGCCTGGCTCATCAGCCGCGCCTGCGAGCCAGGGAGCTGGTCACCCATCTCGCCTTCGAGTTCGGCCTTCGGCGTCAGCGCCGCGACGGAGTTGATCACGAGCACGTCGATGGCGCCGGAGCGCACCAGAGTGTCGGTGATCTCAAGCGCCTGCTCGCCGGTGTCAGGCTGGGAGATCAGCAGGTTCTCAAGATCAACCCCGAGCTTGCGGGCATAGACCGTATCCAGCGCGTGCTCGGCGTCGATGAAGCCGCAAATGCCGCCGCGTTTCTGCGCCTCGGCCACGACATGCAGCGCGAGCGTGGTCTTGCCGGACGATTCTGGCCCGTAGATCTCGACGACGCGGCCGCGCGGGAGCCCGCCGATGCCGAGCGCAATGTCGAGGCCGAGCGAGCCCGTGGAGATGGCCTCGACCTCCACAGCCTTCTCGTTCTGGCCGAGCCGCATGATGGAGCCCTTGCCGCAATTCCGCTCGATCTGCGAGATCGCAGCCTCGAGCGCCTTCTCCCTGTCCATTTCACCTCCTTCGACGAGACGGAGTGCGACATTCAACATGGCCGATTCTCCCTTATTTCATAGGCCCGGCGATGCTGGCAAACGCCGGTAAGCATGATCTCTGGGGCCAATCGCCCCAACGCCGCGCCTCTCATGAGAGCGAGCGCAAAATGTACACGTTTTGTTCTCCGTTCGCAATCCGTTCTTTTTTATGCACAGGGCGGTATCAGAGACCCAGGGAAAGTCCCGCCTGTCCTTGTTGGCGTCACGACCGACATGGGCGAGCCACAAGAGGCACAGCCGCAGCCATACCAGAAGTCTGAGCGCCCGGAGCATCATCTCTTTGAGGATGGCCGGAATCGTCCGCTTTTCCATGGGGTAAGCGCAACGTGCTCCGGCACCGCGCGAAGGCTATGGGAATGGCCCGCCCCAGGCAAGCATCAGTTTCAATTTTAACCAATTTGCCGCGGGGGCAACTTCGGCACGGAGGCGCGGTAGTCAGACTCAGCGGCGATTGGGCATGAGGCTGTGGGCCGGATGACGTGCGTCGCCGCGGCGGTTCTGCCGGCGCACATAGGTGATGGTGGCGTCTGGGTGCTCGGCCTTCACCTTCAGCGCGGCAATCAGCGCGTCTTCCGCATCGACGGCGACGCGGTCGGCTTTGCCCTTGGCGCGGAGACCGACAGTGTAGTGGGATCGCAATTCACACCTTCCGCTTGGAAACATAGCCATTGCCCCCGCCATTGTCATGCCCGCGGAGCCAGGTGGTGATGCTTCTCCCCTTGCAGCGGGAGGGCCGTCCGCCTGCATCGCATGGCCGGCAATGCACACCGTTTCGTTTTCGACCCATCCGGCGTGACAGCGTCGCGCACGCGACGATAGGCAGCAACATGTGGCGCTGGTTTTCCGAAACTATACGATTTTGTCACCTCTCGTTCTGCCCAACAACGGCCCGGTTTTCAGCAAGAGAGTTGCCAGGGAGTCTCTCGTCCAAAGCAACGTCGAGACAATTGCCGATCGCGAGAGTGACAGTCATTCGAGCCGCGTTTGCCGCCCGCTTTGCGAGCAAAGAGAGCATGCGTGTTCTGATCATCGAAGATGATGCCGAGACCGCCGCCTATGTCGTGGATGGGTTGCGGAGAAGCGGGCACGTTGCCGATCAAGTGTCGGACGGCCGCGATGGCCTGATGACCGCGGCCGGCGGCGACTACGACGTGATTGTCGTCGACCGCATGCTGCCGGGGGTCGACGGTCTGACCATCGTGAAGATGATCCGCGGCGCCGGCCTCAGGTCGGCGGTTTTGTTCCTCACCGCCCGCGGCGGCATCGATGATCGGGTCGAAGGGCTTGAAGCCGGCGGCGACGACTATCTCACCAAGCCCTTTGCGTTCTCCGAGCTATTGGCAAGGCTCAACGCGTTGGCCCGCAGGCCGCCGCTTGCGCCGATCGAGACCGTATTGCGCGTCGCCGACCTGGAGATGGATCTTATTGCCCATCGCGTGAAGCGTGACGGCGCTGAGGTCGACCTGCAGCCGCGAGAGTTCAAGCTGCTCGAATATCTGATGCGCAACGCGGGGCGGGTGGCGACGAGGACAATGTTGTTGGAGCGGGTCTGGGAATTTCATTTCGACCCCAAGACCAAAATTGTCGAAACCCACATTAGCCGGCTCCGCGCCAAGGTCGCCACCGGCGATCAACAACAGCTCATTCACACAATTCGGGGAGTTGGGTATGTCATTCGGCCTCCCTCTTAGAGTAGTGCGCACGGCAAGCTTCGGTCTTGCCCTCCTCTATGCAACGCTCCTCGCCGCTTCTGCGGTAATTTTGGGCTTCATCGTCTACTGGTCGGTCCAGGCGTCGATAGACCGGCAGATGGGCGCTCGCATCGATGCGGAAATTGCGTTCCTAAGGGGCGAGCTTCGATCGGAGGGTTCTGCCGAGCTGACCAGGGAGGTCGAAAACCGCATCAACTATTTCGGTGCACTGGAATATTTCCTGGCGGATGCGCAGGGGAAAAGGCTGGCCGGAAATTTGCCCAACCCGCCCACGACTGACGGCTGGAGCGACCTGGCGATCCCGGACCCGCAGCACGGAAAGGAGTTCGAAATATTTCCGAGTCGAGGCAATCCATTTGGACAACGGCTACCGACTTGTCGTCGGGGACGATCTCGCGGCAAAAGAGGATATCCGTGGGGCATTTCTCGGTGCCTTGGGCTGGGCGCTGCTGTCCTTCCTGATTCTGACGTTGACCGCCGGAGCTTTGCTGAGCAGCGCGTTCTTGAGTTCGGGTCGACGCCATCGGTCGAACGGCCGAGGCGATCATCAATGGCGATCTTGGTTCGCGCGTGCCTTTGCGCGGAACGAATGACAATTTCGACCGCCTTTCCGCCACGCTGAACCGGATGCTCAACCAAATTCAGCTCTTGATGGAGAGCTTGAGCCAAGTCTCGAACGACATTGCCCATGCGCTCCGCACTCCGCTCGGACGCTTACGGCAAAAGCTCGAAGTGGCGCGTGCCACGTCTGGCGTAAATTCCAAATGCGCAAAGACGATCGATGCGGCGCTCGATGAGACCGACAATATCTTGGACACGTTCTCGGCGCTGTTGCGCATCGCCCAGATCGAGTCGGGAACCCGCACGGCGGGATTTCGCGAGATCGATATCAGCAAGCTCTTCGAGTCGGTGTCGGAGGCGTTCTCCGCCGTGGCAGAAGATGAAGGCAAGACGCTTAACGCAAGGATTGCCCCATCGATCAGGTTTTGGGGCGATGGAGATTTGCTTTCTGAGATGCTGGCGAACCTTCTTGACAACGCCATACGGCATACGCCTCGAGGAGCTCATATCGACGTTTCGCTCGTGAACCATGGCTCGCAATTGGTGGCGAGCGTGGCTGACGACGGCCCCGGCGTTCCATCATCCGAACAGGAGCGGATCTTTCGCCGGTTCTACCGGTTGGACCGCAGCATCAGGACGGCTGGAACCGGGCTCGGACTCTCCCTCGTGGCGGCGGTAGCAGAGTTGCACGGCATGAAACTCTCCGCCACCGATAATATGCCCGGCCTTCGCATGACACTGACGTTCGATCATGGCGTGGCGAACACAAGGCGACCGCGCGCGCCGGGTTTGCGAGCCATTGAACTCTACGACAAGCGCGCGGCGGGCGAACAAACAACCCACGAGCGGGCCGAAGAACCGGCGTTGTAGAGCAACGCGCTTCGATGCGGCGGCGTCTCAGTTGGAGGGAGCGATCTTCTTGGCGCCAACCACGATGGGGTCTCCACCGGCGACGGTGTTGACGATGGTGTAGCCGCACCCTTGCAGCAGCGAGGTCATGCCCTCAAGGGTCGCAAAGTAGTTTAATTTTCCCAAGCGATCGTCTGGATCGCCCTGGCTCTCGTGGTATTGGCGGGCCCGGTTCTTGTTGCCGCACAAGACGACGTTCGGAACATGCCGGCCGACGGCATCGAACACGTCTTTGAGATCGTCGCGCAGGTAGTAGATCGAGCGAACGGCAAGGACAGTATCGACGCATCGCAGCAGATGCAGCTGATTCTTGATGTTGCCGAGCACCATCTCGCAGCGGCCGACTTTACGTCCCTGCTCTTCCCAAAACGATTTGAGGCGCAAAGCTTCCGCGTGCCGGTCCGGCTTCATCTCCAACGCGATCACGCTTTCCTTGTTCTGCGCCAAGAGCAGGGACAGGACGCCTTCGGCGGAGCCGAGCTCCAAGATGCGCTGCCCCGGCACAAGACCGACCAGGCGGGCATATTTCTCGGGAATATCCCCCTTCCAGATTGCCTTGCGATTGGTCCGATAGGCGAGCGAGCCTGCGCCAGCGTGGAAAAGCTGGCCCAGCCATGACCTTGCGTTTTGGACGTTCCCCGACATCATCCCCGATCTATCGGTTTGGATAAAAGAGATCGGCCAGATCTGGATGGCCCACGAATTGGCGATAGGTGTTGAACGGCTCGCCGCCCGCTTCGGCCAGGATTGCATCGGCCCGGATCGCGTCACGGATCTTCTGCCATTCGGCGTGCCGGGTGCGCACGTGACAGGGCATCACGTCGATCGACAGCATCTTTACCATCGCCAGCCGGTGATTCCCTCTGTTGCCGTACATGACCTCTCCGCCGCGCCCGATGTGAACGTGCGGAAGGTTGATCGGCTGACCCAACAGGCCCCGTTCGATCCGAAAGCCGTTGGTGCTGAGGTCGTTGAAGAGGGCATCGACCTTGGTTTCGTAGAACCTCACCAACTTTGGCAAACTGTCCAGCCCGCGTACCAATTCGCCAGACCGCAGCCGCTTGGCATAGGCCTCAAACAGAATGGTATCCTCCCAGCGACGTCCCTCCTGGAAATGCTGGCAGATGGATAGATATTTCTTGGTATCGACCACCAGCGCTCTGTCCAGGTCCCAATCTTCGGTTAAGATGTCATTGGCGCGGAGGTCCTGGTCGTCGCAAACCTTGAAAGCGATGTCTTGCGGCCGAACCCAGATGATTTTTCGCGGGCTGGCGATTGAGCGCTTCGCCGGCGCCACCTTCAAAACCCGACTTGCTCCCGAGCCGGAGATGCTTGGAAGCTCAAATAGCGCCGCGATCAGCTGCCGGCTCCTATCCGTCAGGGTCTTGCTTGAATAGCGGGGGTCCTGGTCGCGCGATGGCGCGTTGCTCGTATGTGAGCGGCTCAATCCAAGAGAAGCGAACATGATTTGCGGTCACCATTGGATCTGGGACCGATTCTCCGATTACCCCGTCGGCCCCACGAGGGGTCATTTGGCGGAAAAATCGGGCTGAGAATTGTTCGCAAATATACGAATTTGTATCCTCGCCGCACCAATACGAGCGCCGGCCGACGGCTAGTGGCAGACCGTCGAACTTTCAGCTTTCCTCAAACGACAAGGCCCAACCGCGACAGCCGTCGCGACATCACGCGCTGCGGCTCATCTGACCGCGCGACATCTCGCGATGCGGTTTACGGGGGTGCGGTCAGCTCAATTCGGGGCAACCGTGTGCCCGAATGGGCGTCATCTCCGGCAGTATAAAAATCGATAACCTCCGCGTCCCTGAGCCGACACAAACAACGTGCTGGATCGGCCTTCGAACGGACCGCCAGGCAAGTGACGATCATCAGACCGTCGGAAGTCGAGGCGTCATTCTCGGAGATGCGTGCAGGAGATTGTCCATGTTGAAAGCTACGAACGCCGGATTTGCGACAAACCATACAGCCCATGCAGCGACAACAGCGATGTTAAATCTCTACCCCGAACACGCCTGTCGACGACCTCAGGCTTGGTCTGAAGACGGAGAAGAGATTGAGCGTTACGAGGCATCAAGACTTCGTCACCTGCTGAGATGCCGATTGGGTTGGTACGGCTTGCGATCGGTCGAAGTCGGCTCGTTCCGTTCGCTGACCGACGACGCATTGTTGGTCGATCTGCTCGAGGAACGCGGTGCCGTTCTTTGCCGCGTTGAGGTCGATCGACGGTCGGGCGTCATGAAGACGTCGGCGTGCCAGACGTTGAGTTGCCTGCTCGCTTCGGAGCGACGACGAACGAACGATTCATGGGGGGCAACGCCGTTGTTTGTTCAATAACCCCCCCCCATGAAGACCCATTTCCCCCCGAATGGTCCCTTGGGGTTTGGGGCTGGGCAAGCATCGAGAGCTGTTTCGTCCCTGCGAAGCTCCGAGCGTTGCCCAGCCCCTTATTTTTTGTCTGCGCATTGAGCAAGACCAGCTCAATGCGAGCGAGCTTTGACCAGAAATGCGAGCGGCGGGCCGAAGCCCGCCGCTTCCGGTCCCAAGAAGACCGCTTACTTGCACTTCTTGGCAGTCGCATCCCACGTCATGTGCGACTTTTCACAGGCCGACTTGCTCGTGGGGGCCTTGTCCGCGGCAAAGGCAGGTGCGGCGAAGGCAACGGCGAGACCGAGGGTGAGGACGGAGACAAGCGTTTTCATTGGGGGGTTCTCCTTGCATTGACGCTACCTCATGGTAGCTCGCGACAAGACTAGCCGGGCGTACTCGGCGTCACCGTGGGACAAAATGGCCGGACCCCGCGGCATAGTTTCTTGCGTCTTTTTCGCGCGCTGGACTTGCAAATTGCGTGGCTCACTTCCACCAGCGTCATGGCGCATTGGTCTGCTTTGAGTGCAGCCTGGCTTCAACTATCATCGCTCGAGTTTGGGCTCGGGGCTGTCGCCGATGCTTGCCGCCATTCTCCGCTCGCTGGTGCTGCTCGCCGTTATCGCGGCAGCTTCACATGCACAAGCCGATGGCCGAAGGGTCGCGCTCGCATCGGCAATTCGGCTTACGTCTCGGTGCCGGCGCTCGACAATCCGAGCAACGACGCCAAAGCGGTGGCGCAGCAGCTTCGCGATCTTGGATTCGAGGTGACGCTCGCGCTCGATGTCGACAGGGCGGGCATGGTCTGCAGGTCGACGGGCGGAACTACATGGTGCCGGTCGACGCCGACGTGGCCAACGAGGCCGATCTTCCCTTCCAGCTCGTCGCGCTCGATATCGCGCTCCAGCGCCTCGCCACGCAGCGCATAACCAATATCGTCATTCTCGACGCCTGCCGGAACAATCCGTTAAGCGAGAAGCTCGCCAAGGCGCTCGGCGAGCGGGCGAACGCCGTGGGCCAGGGCCTCGCCACCATCTCGACCGCCGCCGGCACGCTGATCTCCTTCTCGACCCAGCCGGGTAATGTGGCGCTCGACGGCGAGGGCCCCGACAACCCATTCACCGAGGCGCTGGTGAAGCATATCGCCACGCCCAATGTCACCGCGATGTCGATGATGCAGGACGTCCGTAGCGACGTGGTGGAGCGGACCAAAAATGAGCAGGTGCCTTGGGACAATTCCTCGCTGCTCCATGATTTCTTCTTCAACCGGACAAAGGCCGAGCCGCCCAAGGAGGGGGACAGGATCGCCAAGGACGAGAAGAACGGCGAGGACACCGATACGAAAACGGCCGACACCAGCACCGATGGCGGCAAGGATAAGACCAATGGCGGCGGTAGCGATCACGCCCCGCCACATGAGGCCCCCTACGACGAGCCCGACCTCTCGCACGTCCTGCCGCCGGACATGCGGTCTGAGGACGGCGCTGAGAACGGCGCTGAGAACGACACTCCGGTGTTGACCGGCAAGCCGCCGATCACTGCTTGCGACCGGATCGCCGCAAGCGCCACCGACCCCGAGCGGGTAACCGAGGGCGTCACCATCGGCGCGCTCGACGGTGCGGCGGGCATCAAGGCGTGCCGCGCCGCGATTGCCAAATATCCGAACACGGCGCGGTTTGAGTTTCAGCTCGCGCGCTCGCTGCAAAAAGCCGGCGCTTACGACGAGGCTGCGGAACTCTACGGCAAGCTGGTCGAGCACGGCTATTTCGCCGCGCTCGTCAACTACGGCTGGCTGCTCAATAGCGGCCAAGGTGTGAGACGGAACCAGCAGGGCGCGGTGAAGCTCTATCTGCTCGCCGCCCAGCAGGGCGACCTGTTCGGCATGTTCAACGTGGCGATGGCCTACGACACGGGAGAGGGTCTGCCCTTCAATCCGGCCCAGGCTGCGGCCTGGATCTATGCGGCGCTGAGGCTCGGTCATGACTACTCGATCAAGCAGATGAGCGGCTCGGCCGAAGGCTGGACCAGGCAGTTTCGCGTCGAGCTGCAGCGGCTTCTCAAGCAGGCAGGCGTGTTCCATGGCAAGCTCGACGGGGTGTTCGGGCCTGAGGTATGGGGCGCAGTGCGGGAGGTGCAGGCACTGCCCTTTGCCCCGACGCCCGGAGGCATGGTGCCGACCAGGCGTTGGGATCCTGAGTTCATCCCGGTCAACGCGCCGCTGCCGAGGTGACGGCCTCGTTATTGGCTGGGAGCTTTTTCGGGCGGCGCCGACACCTGCTCCGGAGGCTTGTCCGGCTCCGGCGGGACCGGCGACTTGTCGTCGTCTTCTTCAGTGCTGCTGCTCATGCCGGGCGCCTGCGCGTTGATCGGTTCATTGAGCGGACTGAACCGCCCATTGTCAGGCGCCATGGAATTGGCAGGGAAATTTTCCGTGTCGTAGCGCGACGGCTTGTTGTTGGCCCCGGGCGCTGGGGCGTTGACGGGGACGTTTTCGCGGTCGTAGCGCGGAGGCGGCGCCGAGCCGCCGGCAGCGCAAATCGCGTCGCGCACCTGGCACGTGCCGCCCCCCTTCGGCACCGAAGCTACGCTCTAATCGCCGCGCCATCTCTTGCGAAACAGGTTTATGGCGTCGCCTTCCACGGCACGTCTCGTGGCACCGGCGATCGATCTTCTGCATCGTGACTTTGGTTAGCTGCCCGGTCTCGGGCAGCCCTGCCCATCTCTGGAAGGCCACCAGCCCTTGCACGGTCTCCTGATTCAAGCGGCCGTCGATCTGAGGCATGTTGAAGCCGAAATCGAAGAAGCGCTGCTGCACGCGCTGCACCAGGTCGGGCGTCGGCTCGAGCGGCGCATCTGAGGCGGTCTCGCCGGTGCACCATCGCTTATCGGCCTCCCGCGCATTGCCGGCGTCTTGGGCCGGCTCGATGCCGGCATAAGTCCAGGCGTAGAGGGGTGCTCGCCGGCCGAGCTGTTCGACTTCAACAGCGCGCTGATCTTGGTGAGCGAGATTTTGGTGTCGCCAAAGGTCTTGTCGCCAAGCTTGCAGCGCTAGATGACGATGTCATCCGATGCGGGGCGAAGACAGATTTCACCTTCGAGCTTCGCCGCGATCTCGAACAGTTGCTTGGCCTTGTCGGCATCGCCTTCGGCGCGCGATTGAATGGCACGGCCGAGGACGTCGACAATCAGATTGACGCTGTCGGGATCCTTGCACAGCAGCGGTCGAGCATCGCCTTCCAGGGTGCCGTGAAGCCGCCAAGGCGCCGGACTTTCCGCCATGGCGGCGGAGAACACGAGTATGGCGATAGACGCGCCGATCACTGCCGGAATCGCGCTGCGAAGTGCCATCATCGCCAAACCCGCCCACGCCCTTGGTGGGGTAACAATATCAGCCTTGCGGGCGCGCCGCACCGCTTCCTGTCAGGAGGTTTGCGGTTCCCGTACAGGTCTCGTGGGCTTGTCCTTGTTGAGCTCCCGCGTCACCGCCTCGCGATAGCCGAAGCGGTCAATATAGGGACCGAGGCGCTCGATGACCTTTCGCTTGAGCGCAGGCGGCATCTCGTATTCCGAGACCCAGGTGCTCCTTTTGCTCGTCGAGATAAGCTTGCATCGGCTCTTCGGCAGCAGCGAAATCGCCAATGTCGAGACGCGCATAGATATCGCGCATAGTAGCGATCGGGTCCTTGATGAGATCCTCGTAGCGAAGCTCGATCAGGCGCCCTTCAGGAACGACACGGCGGTCCACCTCGAAGTCCTCGGTCAGCCGCGCGAACATGTCGAGCACGTAATCGTCGAGCCAACGATCGAGGTAAGGAGGATTGTGCAGCCCTTGCGTCGAATAGAGCGCGCGCCACAGCTTGACCGTTGAAGGGAACACGGCGAGCGGGTTGCGCGAGAGGTAGATGAAGCGTGCATCGGGAAATAGCTTGGTCAGGAGCTTGAGCCGTGCGGCGTTGGCCGGCGTCTTCATCACCAGCGGCTTGTTGCCATGCCTGAGCGCGAGCCGGCGATAGAACCACATATAGGCATCGGCCCATCGCTTCTGGTCAGCTTCGGAAACGCCCTTGAAGTCGAGATACTCGGTGTCGGCGGGGCCGAAGCGCGGCCAGGCATGGGTGAGGTAGGGCGTTCCCTGCCCCAGCATCAGCATGCCGAACTCTTCCTCCTGCGGTCGGTCGAAGCCCACCGGGACGTCGTCCTGCGGGCGCCTCTTAGGCAGGAGCACCTTCATGACCTTGGGCAAGGTGTCCTCGGTCAGCAGGAAGTGATGCGGGAAGAAGCACTCATAGGTGGTCGGATAAGCGAGGTTGGGATCGACCGAGAATAGATCGTGCAGGAAGGTGGTGCCGGTCCGCCAATGCCCGATGACGAAGACCGGCGGATGGTCGAGCGGAAGCGCCTCGGCACGTTTGCGATATTTCGCTTCGCTGATCCGATAGAGCACGGAATTCCACGGCACCCAGAGAAAGAGCGCAAGCACGTCAGGAATGCAATTCAGGGTGAAGCTGTAGCGCCCGCGCCTGAACAGCTTCATCAGCGCGCGAAAGCGCATGCCGAACCAGAAATAAATCAGGCGGCCGCCATAGCGGTGGATGGTGAGCGCCGGCATGCGAGGCTTCGCCCGGGCTCTTCGCCGGAATCCCGCATGCTCCTCGGAGGGCGGTTTTTCGTAATCAGGCACGCGGTTCCTATCCCCAAGCGGCCAGTACAATACTGGCCACGGGTGTTAGCCGCGATCCGCGACGAAAGGAAGACATTTGCTGATGGTGGCGCTGCTCGCGCGCGGCGCGGTCAGCCCTGAAGCGCCGCCTTCACCGCCGCCGCCAGTTCCTTGAGGTCGAAGGGCTTCTGCAAGAACATAAAGTCCTCCTGCTCGGACAGGTTGCGGCGGAAGGCGTCCTCGGCGTAGCCCGAGATGAAGATGATCTTCACGTCGGGGCGTGCACTCCGCAGATGCTTCATCAGGGTGGGACCGTCCATCTCCGGCATCACCACGTCGCTGACCACGAGGTCGACATCGCCGTTATAGCTTGCGAACACCTCGAGCGCCTCGGTGCCGGTGGTCGCCTCGAGGACGTGATAACCGCGCTGGCCGAGCGCGCGCGCGGCGAAACTGCGCACCGCGTCCTCGTCCTCGACGAGCAGCACCGTGCCGCGTCCGGTCAAGTCCTTCGGCGGCTCGCGGCGCGTCGGCGCCCGCGCGGGCTCAGCCGCGCCAGCGACCTCGACATAGCGGGGCAGATAGACGCGCATCACCGTACCGTGCCCTAGCTCGCTCTCGGCGAAGATGTAACCGCCGGTCTGCTTGACGATGCCGTAGACGGTGGAGAGCCCGAGGCCCGTGCCGCGCCCGACTTCCTTGGTGGAGAAGAACGGCTCGAACATCTTCTGCATCACCTCAGGCGCCATGCCGGTACCGGTATCGCTCACCTCGATCAGCACATATTCGCCCGGCTGCACCCGGTGCTCGCCGAGCGCGCGCGATTCCCGCTCGCTGACATTGGCGGTGTGGATCGCGAGCTTGCCGCCATTGGGCATGGCATCGCGCGCGTTGACCGCGAGATTGATGATCACCTGCTCGAACTGATGCAGATCGGCCTTGACCGGCCAGATGTCGCTCCCGCTTTCGAGCTTGAGCTCGATGTTCTCGCCGAGCAGGCGGCCGAGCAGGATCGACAGCTCCGACAGCACGTCGCCAAGCTGCAGCCGCTCGGGGCGCAAAGTCTGCTGGCGCGAGAAGGCAAGCAGCTGTCGCACGAGGCCTGCGGCCCGGTTCGCGTTCTGCTTGATGTTCATGATGTCCTGGAAGGCGGGATCGGTCGGGCGGTGGTTCATCAGCAGGAAGTCGGAGAAGCCGATGATCGCGGTGAGCATGTTGTTGAAGTCGTGCGCGATGCCGCCCGCGAGCTGGCCGATGGCCTGCATCTTCTGGCTCTGGGCGATCTGCATCTCGAGGGCGCGTTGCTGGGTGGTGTCGATGGCGTAGGCGATTGCTGCCTCGCCTTCACCTTCCGCCCGCTCCACGGGGCTCAGGTAGAGGCGGCCGCTCCTTTCCTTGTCGCCCTCAAAGGCGATGTCGACGGGCTCGATCACGCCTTGCCCGGCGATGGCAGCCTCGAGCGCCTTGCGCAGCGCTTCGGCGCCATCGGCGTCGGCGAGGCTTGCGAGCGTCACCTTGCGCGCAGGCACGCCGTCGACCGTACGGCCGAACAGGCGCACGAAGGCGGCGTTGGTTGTGCTGATGGTCCCCTCGCGATCGACGGTGGCGATGGCGATGGGCGCAGAGTTGAACAGGCGGGCAAAGCGAAGCTCGGCGGCGGCGGCCTCCTCGGGCTCGCCGGGGGCGCGGTTGAGCACCAGCGCATGGGCAAGACCGCCGTTGCCGCCATAGCGCGGCAGGCAATGCAGGATGCGCACCGGAAGCGTGGTGCCGTCGGCCTTGACGAGGTCGATGTCGAAACGCCGCGTGGTCCCTTGCGCAGCGCCGCGGCCGGCCCTGGCGATGAGCGCCGCCCCGTCTTCCGACATGATCTTATCGAGCTTGAGGTGACCCCCCGCGGCGTCGGCAAGGTCGAGGCCGAGCCATTGGGCGAGCGTGGCATTGAGATAATCGATGGTGCCCTCGCCGTCGGCGGTGAAGAAACCGGCGGGCGCATTGTCGAGATAGGCGATGGCCTGCTGCACCTTCTCAAAACTCGCCTCCTGCCGCTCGCGGTCAGACGTCACCTCGTCAACCTGCCAGACCACGAGCCCGCCTTTGCGGCCAGACTCGGGTTCCGCCGGCATGGGCTGCACCGAGATGCGGAACCAGCGCGGGCGGACGGCCGGGTCCTCCTCGACCTCGCCAAGCGGCGGCAGGCGAAATTCCTCTTTTAGCGCCCTTCCCTGCTGGGCGGCACGCGACAGCCGGAAGATCTGCTCGGCGAGAAAGCTATTGCCCGCGAAGGCGCGATCTGGCGCCTGCACCACCATGTCGGGCTCAAGCCCGAGCAGATTGCGATAGGCTTCGTTGGCGTAGAGCACGCGCCCGCTCTGGTCGGCAACCAGCGCGCCTTGCGGAAGGTTGTCGACAAAGGCCTTGGTGACGTCGTTGCGCCCTTGCGTCTGGCCGAAATGCAGAATGCCGACGGCGCCGGCGAACAGGCAGAACACACCGACCACGGCAAGCCCGCCAAGAATGGCGAGGACGAACGGCTCGGCCATTTCGCGTGAGGTCATGGCGAGGCTGACTGCCGCCACGGCAAGGCCGAGGGCGAGCGCGACCACGAGCGCGACATTGCCGCCGCGGCCGGGCTGGTCGGCGGCCGGCTCGGCGTAACGCGAAGGCGCGTCGATGTCGGTCATGGCTCCAAACTATCCGATTCGATTTCGGTGCGCGCCGCACATTGTGAGGTGGCGCACCGTTGCAGCAGATCGGCGCAAATCCATGACGGAGCCGATCATTTCCATGCTGCCTCGGGGCGAGTCGGGAACTGCCGCGCTTGCAGCCTGTCGCACCCTTCTCGCGTCATATTGGTACCTTGGTTAACGGTTTATTAGGAGGCGCCCAACAAGTCTTGGCGGCCGGGCCGACCGGGTCGCCAGCGCGGAGCCGAGGAAGCCGAAATGCCCTCAATGACGGACACCGACAGCATCATCCTCGGCGTCGCGGCCTTCTTGTTCGCGTTTGCGCTTATTGCGCTCACCGCCTGGGCGTTCAAGACCTTCGTGCTCACCGGCCGGAGCGGACCGGGCTTGCTGCGCGGTCGGGACCGCCGGCTCGGCGTGGTGGAAACGGCGTCGGTCGGATTCTCACCGCAAGCTCATTCTCATCCGCCGCGACGCGGTGGAGCATCTGATCATGACCGGCGGGCCGGTCGACGTGCTGATCGAGACCGGAATCGAAGGCCGCAAGCCGCTCGAGCCGCCGCTCGAAGATGTCGTCATCGCGCGCACTGACACGCGTCCCGTCCCTGACTTCAGCAAGACCTGAGTGCGCGGAAAACGGCCGATTCGACCCTATCAGTCGGCAAAATTTGTACTTGACCGTGATACTCTTGCAACGGTGGTTTGCTTGTCGCCAGCGCCAAGTTGCGCTAGACAAGACATTCGAACTTACGGCCGCCATGCGTATTTGTGGCACGTGGATGGGGCTACGCCGGTATATTCATCCGCTCACGCTGTAAGGACGCCGGCAGTTCCCTGCTAATGGTCCGACACTGACTGGCTTTGGCCGGTCATGTCAGTCCCCCAAACACTCCACTCCCCGCCTCAAGCGGGGAGTTTTTTTGTGCCCATTTTGTCTCGTCGCGCTAGCGTTGCTTCCATAGAGCAATGGAGGCGGCCTGATGCTGCGTCTTGTCCTTCTGATCGGCGCCATTCTCGCGCCAATGCCGGCGGGCGCCATGGAGATGCCGAAGGACTTCGTCTATCTCAGCGACATCGATCCCACCATCGAGCAGGACATGCGCTATGCGGGCGCCGACAACTTCACCGGCCAGCCGGTGCCCGGCTATGACGCGCCTGAATGCGTGCTCGTGCGCCAAGCAGCGGAAGCGCTCAAGGCGGTGCAGGCTGACGTCAAGGCGAAGGGGCTAAGGCTCAAGGTCTATGACTGCTATCGCCCAGCCCAAGCGGTGGCCGCCTTCGTGGCCTGGGCCAAGGCGCCGGACGATCCCGACTCAAAGGCGGTGCATTATCCGGACCTCGCCAAGACCGAGCTGTTTCCGCAAGGCTATATCGCCGCGGTCTCTGGTCATTCCCACGGCGCCACCATGGACCTCACCCTCGTTCCGCTGGACGCACATCCAACCTCGCCTGCGCCCCGCGAACAAGCGCTTGGCGCTTGCTCGGCGCCGCCGGACGACCGCGAGGCCGATAACAGCATCGACATGGGAACAGGCTTCGATTGCTTCGACGTAAAGGCAAATACCGAGACTGCAGGCCTCACGCCTGAGGAGCAGGAGAACCGCAAGTCGCTGGTCGAGGCCATGGACCGACACGGCTTCAAGAACTACGACAAGGAATGGTGGCACTACACGCTCGAGAACGAGCCCTATCCCGACACGGTGTTCGATTTCCCGATTCTGCCGCGAGGATCCGGGCCATAAGAACATGGAGGCCCGGCATAGGGCCGGCCATGACCAGGGAGCTTTCGTTGCTTGGACTATTCGTCGCGATAGACGCGCTCGCGCCGCTCGTGGCGCTCCTGGGCTTCGACGCTCAGGGTGGCGATCGGCCGCGCATCGAGGCGCTTCAGGCTGATCGGCTCGCCGGTTTCCTCGCAATAGCCGTAAGTGCCTTCATCGAGGCGGCCAAGGGCGGCGTCGATCTTGGCAATCAGCTTGCGCTGGCGGTCGCGGGCACGAAGCTCGAGCGCCCGCTCGGTCTCGGTGCTCGCCCGGTCGGCGATATCGGCATGCTGCGCCGATTCGTCCTGCAGATGCTGGAGCGTCTCCTTGGTCGAACGCATGATCTCCTCGCGCCACGCGAGCAACTTGCGCCGGAAATAGGTGCGCTGGCGCTCATTCATGAACGGCTCGTCGTCGGAGGGCCGATAGTCCTCGGGGATTTTACGCTTCGGCCGCATGAAAGCCTCTGCCAACCGCATGGTCTGTCTTCCTTGGGGCCTAAGGCCCTGTGTCCCCTGGCCGGTCGAGCGCATTCGCGGCCCCCGCCGGTCGGCACCGTATTTACGGAAGCGGGGCATCAAGTCAAGTGAGCAGAAGCCCTTGACAAACATCCTTCTGCGGAGCCAGCCGATTCACCTCGGCGGGATAGAGTCAGAGCGTGATTACAGGCGAATGACAGGGTGCTGACATGAGAATCACCGGCGCGTGGGGTTGGGTCCGGAGCTTGCGCACCCCAAGTCTTCGTCATCCCGCCCAAGGCACTCCCAAGCGCTAAAGGACATCGAGAAGCGTGCCGATCTCTTCCCTCACCCATGGCACCGTCGACGCTTTCCGCAATATCGGCGACTTCGCATCAGACCTGGTCGAGCCGACCGTGCGGCTGGGGGTCACGGGTCTCGCGCGCTCAGGGAAAACCGTGTTCATCACCGCGCTCGTGCAGAATCTCATGGCCCAGGCCCGCATGTCGTTCTTCGATGCCGTGGCCCAAGGCCGCGTGCTCCGCGTTTATCTCGAGCCGCAGCCTGACGATCAGGTGCCGCGCTTCGACTATGAGCGCCATATGGCCGATCTCACCGCGAGCCCGCCGCGTTGGCCTGAAAGCACCCGCCGCATCAGCCAGCTCAGACTTGCCATCGAATACGAGCCGCAGGGCTTCTGGAAGCGGCGGCTTGGCTATAACCGGCTCAACATCGACATCGTCGACTATCCCGGCGAGTGGCTGCTCGATCTGCCGCTGTTGCGGCTCGACTACAGGCAGTGGTCGCACCAGGCGCTGGAGCAAAGCCGCGCGGCGAGCCGGAGAGCGATCGCCAAGTCGGCGCTCGCCGAGATCGATCCCGCGGCGCCCGCCGACGAGGCGGTGGCGCAGAGGCTTGCCGATCTGTTCAAGGCCTATTTGCGCGAGACGCGCGCCGACAACGAAGCCCTTTCGACCTTGCCGCCGGGCCGCTTCCTCATGCCCGGAGATCTCGAAGGCTCGCCGGCTCTCACTTTCGCGCCGCTCGACCCGCAAGGGCACGAGAGCTTTCCGCGCGGCTCGCTGTTCGCCATGATGGAACGGCGCTACGAGGCCTACAAGACTTACGTGGTAATGCCCTTCTTCCGCGATCATTTCGCCAGGCTCGACCGTCAGATCGTGCTCATCGACGTGCTCGCCGCGCTGAACGGCGGCAAGCCTGCGGTCGCTGACCTCGAACGCGCCATGACCGAGATTCTGAAATGCTTCAGGACCGGATCGAACAGCATCTGGTCGAGCCTGTTCGCACCCCGCATCGATCGCATCGTGTTCGCCGCCACCAAAGCAGACCATCTGCATCACACGAGCCACGACCGGCTCGAAGCGATCCTCGCCTTGCTCACCGAAGACGCCATGGCGCGGGCGAAATATGCCGGCGCCGAAGTGAAGGCACTCGCGCTTGCGTCCATTCGCGCGACGAAGGAAGGCATGGCGAAGCGGGACGGCCAGTCGCTTCCCTGCATCGTCGGCTATCCCCTCCCCGGTGAGACCATCGGGCGGCGGCACTTCGACGGCAACGAAGCTTTTGCCATTTTCCCCGGCGATCTTCCCGCCAATCCGGAGACGGCGCTTCGTCACCCGCACGCGCAACCTGACGATGTGCGCTTCGTGCGCTTCCGCCCGCCGGATCCAGTGCCGCTTCCGGCCGGAGGCTTTGCTCCTTTTCCCAATATCCGCCTCGACCGCGCGCTACAGGCGCTGATCGGAGACCGACTTAAATGACCAAGCCTCGCAAGCCGGCATCCTTCCGTCTCGAAGAGATCGAAGTCGTCGACACCCCGCTCCCGCCGCTGGCGATCGCCACCGACGCGGCCCAATTGCCGGCGACCGTCCGCGCGTTGCCAGGGCTCGACCGAAGCTGGCGCTGGGGCAGCATCCTTTTTGCCGCCGTCGGTGGTCTCGTCGGGCTCGCGTCGGTGGTATGGCTGCACGATCTCGTGCGCGAGATGATGGCGCGGCAGGACTGGATCGGCTGGACCACCATCGGCCTGCTCGGTCTCGCCGTGCTTGCGCTTCTGATGATCATCCTGCGCGAGGCCGCAGGTTTTGCCCGCCTCGGGCGGCTCGGCCGGCTCCGCCACGAAGCCGACGCCGCCGCGCTCGAAGGAGACAAGGCGCTCGCGCTCGACGTGGTGAGCCGGCTGAAGCGCCTCTATCGCGGGCGCAAGGACCTTGCCTGGGGGCTCGCGCGGCTCGCCGAGCATGAGGGCGACATCATGGATGCCGCCGAGCTGTTGCGGCTGTCCGAGCGGACGCTGGTGGCGCCGCTCGATCCCATTGCACGGAGCATCGTGGCGGCCTCGGCCAAGCGCGTGTCGGTAGTCACGGCGGTGAGCCCCGGCGCGCTTGTCGACATGCTGTTCGTGGCCGCCGAGAACCTGCGCATGCTGCGCCGGCTCGCGACGCTGTACGGCGCCCGCCCCGGCACGCTTTCGCTCCTCAAGCTTGCCCGCATGGTCGTCAGCCATATCGTGCTCACCGGCGGCATCGCGCTCGGCGACGACGTGATCCAGCAGCTCGTCGGACACGGGCTCACGGCAAAGCTCTCGGCGCGTCTCGGCGAGGGGCTGTTCAATGGCGCGCTCACCACGCGCATCGGGCTTGCGGCCATCGATGTGTGCCGCCCTCTGCCCTATATCGAGGTGCAGCGGCCGCGCTTTCGCGAGCTTGTGGCTGAGGTTGCCGGACTTCGCTAACGCCCGAATTGAGCGTTGCGCAGAAGGCACAGGCCCAGTGGATAATGGGGATAATCAATTTGCTCCCCTCGCCCCAGCCGCGGCGTCATGTAGGATGACAATCGTGAGCGGACGGGTTGTCGAAGGCGCTGAAGGAGTCATCCGAAGGCGCCGGAGGAGCAATCCAAGGGCGTCCTGAGGAGGAAACCGACGACGCCGGAGATAATCTGAAAACTCACTCGGGCGAGGCAAGCCCTAAGTCGTTCATTGCCATGAACGGCTAAAGGCGGAGGGGTTAGCAAGCGCAAGGTGCCACGGCCTGTTGGCTTTGCCGCAATGCCGTGAGGTGGAGTTGATAGGGCTCTTTGCGCCGCACGCTCAACCGCTGAAACCCGGTTCCAATCTGGCCAAGATTGGGATCGCGTCGCAGCCACGCGACGTTAAATAACGGGCCTAGGCCGGGGTCCGCTGCCTCTTTATGGGCGACCATAAAGATGAGCGCGTGATCCAGGGACCGAAAGGTCCCGCGGCGCCGAGATGATCGTCCCGAACGGGCGTGAGGCTCGACATCGCACAGGGAGGCGGGGCTTCGGCTCCGCCTTTCCTTTTTCTGCGCACCCCTTTCCGAGCGATTTCGTCCTCTTAGCGCGCGCCCCCCAGTCCGCTAAGATGGCGCCGCCGCGATCCTGTCAGCTTATGCAAGGGGGTAGTGTTGGGCCGTTCCGGCGCCGGGTTTCTTTTGGTCATTGCGGCCCTTGCGAGCATCCTTCTCGGCTGCTCTACGGTCGAACGTGTCACGGGGACGAGCAAGCCAGGGGCTACGAGCGACCAGGCGGCGCGCTATGTGCAGCCGGAAGATCCCATGGCGCGGCCGATTCAGGTCGCCTGGACCTCGGCCAGGGCGAGCTATTGCGGGTTCATGTTCGATCCGGCGAAGCTCAAGGACGACTATATGCGGGACGAGAGCCGCAGGACTACCGATCCCTATCAGCTCCAGAAGATCTCCAAAGCCTACGATTACACGGTCGAGTTGGTCGATGACACGATCAAGGACGATCCCAATTATTGCACCAAGGAGCGCACCGATGCGATCCGCGCCGACTTGAGGCGCTACCTCGCCGGTGACTACACGCCGGCGGCGCGTCTTGCGCGCTAACGCGGGTGCGGCGCCGGTGCATCGATCTGCGTGGCGGGAACAGATCCAGCCATGCCGATGGCGCAGGCTCTGGTGAGAAGAGACGAGCCATAGCCGCCGATGAGGGCGGCAATCGCAATGCCGACGCCGGCGACAGCAAGCCCCATCTTGGCGAGGCCGCTGACGCGCTTTCGTTTGACCCGTCGAGGCAGCATGGGCGCCGCCAGGACCTCGATCAATTCGCCGGCAAGGATCGCCTCGAAGGCTGACTCGAATTTGCCATGCGCCTCCTTCAACGCCTCGACGCGGTGGGCAACTACATCGTCATGCTCGAGCACCTTGTCGACGGCGCGCGTCTGCTCGCGCACGAGTTGGCCGTCGACATAGGCCACGAGCAGTTCGTCACTGAGCTCGGTCATGGTCGTCCTGTGGTCTCTTGGGATGGAGTGTCTCGATGATGGCGCTCGTCCGGGCCTTCCCTTGCGATTCTCGGCTCAGGCGATCGGCGAGGCTTGCGCTCGCCCGGATCAGCCGCGCCTGGATCGTGTCGGCATCGGTGTCGAGGACGCGGGCGACGTCCTCGTAGCCGAAGCCTTCGCCATAGCAGAGCAGCAGCGTGCTCCTCTGCTGCGGCGGCAAATGCGCAAGAAACGTCGCGGTGAACGTATCGAAATCGTCGCCCCGATCCTCCGGAAACAGCCCGTCGAAGGCTTCCTCGCTCGCTTTCGTCTGACGCAACGGCTCGGCGTGATCGCGCAGCTCGCCAAGCCACAGCCGATAGATCTCGGTAAAGGCCCAGCGATCGAAGGGGCTGCCAAGTTGGTAACGGTGATGATCGGTCAGCATGCGCAGAAGCGCGCGGCGCAGCAGGGCCTTGCCCTCACGCTTCTCGCCGACGAGCACGTCGGCAAAGCGCTTGAGCCTTGGCAGCATGGCGATGAGCTCATGCCGCACTGATTGGCGATGCATGCTTGCCTGCACGCCTGATTCCCCGCCGTTTGGGTGAGTGCTGGCGACTTCGCGCGAAGGTGCCTCTCCTCACGCGAATCAGAAGGATACCACATCGGCGATTTGCCGGCCCGCAGCGTTAAGGTTTGGGCAAAAAGCGCTTGCGTCGAGCATGTGGCTGCCTATTGTTTGCGCAAGGTAGGAGCAAGACTTGCGCATGTCGGTCGTGCCCCACGATGCGAACCAACCGGAGTCGGGACCCGAAGAGAATGCTCAAGGCTCGCCGAGCGTTCAGGATACCGGCCACCCCAGATTCTACCCGCCGAATCCGGACCTAGGCGCGCAGCCACCGAGCAAGGACGCGACCGCGAACGCCCCCGATCTTGAGGCGGTGCGGAGCCAGGTCGCCGAACGCATCGCCGGTCTCGCCGACAAGACGGCGGGTCTCACCAAGCAAGCCACCGCATCGGCGCTCGCGGCGAGCAAGGTCGGCATCGCCAAGGCGGCGAAGATCAGCCGCGAGACCGTGATCCCCGAGATCGGCCGCACTGGCGCCAAGGTGCGCGAGCGCACCAAGCCCGAGAGACTTGCCAAGGACTATCGAGAATTTCTGCTCTGGCTGCATGCCAACGTGCTCGACAGCGCCATCGAGCGCCTATTCTTCGTTCCGACCAAGGGGCAGGTGCCGCTCGCGGGCCTCAACGTGCGTGGCAACAACCGGGCAAGCGGCCACGACTACAAACCCACGCCCTCGTCCATCTTCAAGTGGACGCTCGGCGCGGTGGCCGAAGAGGACATCGGCCGGATGAGCTTTGTCGACTATGGCGCGGGCAAGGGACGCGTCATGCTGCTCGCGTCGCAACATCCCTTTACCGCAGTCGGCGGCATCGAGTTCGCAGAGGAGCTGCACGACAACGCAACGATGAACATCGCGCAGTTTCCGCGGAGCCGCATGAAGTGCCGCAACGTGGAATGCGTGCTTGATGACGTGGTCAATATCACCCCGGTCGACGGCGAGGCGGTCCACTATTTCTTCAATCCGTTCGGACCTGAGATCTTCGTTGAAGTACTGAAGGGGATCGTCGCCTCGTATCACGCGCGGCCGCGGCGCCTCTACGTGATCCTGATCGACATGGACGCGGGCGAAATCATGCACAAGACCGGCGTGTTCCAGGAGGTGAAGCTGCCGCCGGCCGAGCGCATGCTGGCGCAGACCATGAGTCCCTACACGATCGCCGTCTTCCGCTCGCTCGCTTGATCGCGGCGCAAGCTCATCCTTTGAGACGCGCCTTCGGCGCTCCTCAGGATTAGGGCGTCTCCTCGTAATCAGGAAAAGAGCTCCCGGTGAGGAGCGGGCGAAGCCCGGTCTCGAACCATGAACTTGGCGAGCGGCGCGTTACTTGACGCCGAGCTTCTTCTGTAGGCTCGACGACGACGTCGTGTACTGGAAGATCAGCTTCTTGTCGGGATAGACGTATTTGTGGGCCTGCTGAGCCATCAGCGCGGCCTCATGAAAGCCTGACAGGATGAGCTTGAGCTTTCCCGGATAGGTGTTGATGTCGCCGATGGCGAAGATGCCCTTCTCGCTCGTCTCGAACTTCTCGGTATCGACCGGGACGAGGTTCTCGTGCAGCTCAAGGCCCCAATCGGCGACCGGGCCGAGCTTCATGGTGAGGCCGAAGAACGGCATTAAGATCTCGGTCGGCTGCTCGAAGGTGGCACCGTCGGCGCTCTTTACTGTCACCGAGCTGAGCTGGCCATTCTCGCCGTGCAGCGCGGTTACCTGACCCAGCTTGAAACTGACGTCGCCGCTCTCCACAAGCGCGAGCATCTTCTGCACCGAGGCCGGCGCCGCCCTGAATTCGGACCGGCGGTGGATGAGCGTCAGCGACTTTGCCACCGGCTGCAGATTCAGGGTCCAGTCGAGAGCTGAATTGCCGCCGCCGACGATAAGCACGTCGCGGCCGCGGAAATTCTCCATCTTGCGCACCGAGTAGAACACCGACTTGCCCTCGTATTGCTCGATGCCGGGAAGCGGCGGGCGCTTCGGCGTGAAGGAGCCGCCGCCGGCGGCGATCACCACCACCTTGGCTTCGATGACGGTGCCGGCGTCGGTGGTGACGCGGAACCCGCCATTGAGCCGCTCCAGCGTCTCCACCCGCTGATTGAAGTGGTACTCGGCGCCGAAGGGCTTGATCTGATCCATGAGCTTGTCGGTGAGCTCCTGGCCGGTGACGATGGCGAGCCCGGGGATGTCGTAGATCGGCTTCTCCGGATAGAGCTCGGTGCATTGCCCGCCGGGGCGGTCGAGAATGTCGATGACATGAGCCTTGATGTCGACGAGGCCGAGCTCGAACACCGCGAACAGGCCTACCGGTCCGGCTCCAATGATGATGGCATCGGTCTTGATGACAGGCTCGGTCATGGCTCGCTAGATCTGCTTCTCGGGAATGCGGACCACGAGGCCGTCGAGCGCATCGGTGACCTTGATCTGACAGCTCAAACGGCTTTCGCTCCGCACATCGAAGGCGAAGTCGAGCATGTCCTCCTCCATTTGCTCCGGGCTTCCGGTTGCCTCGCGCCAGGCTTCGTCCACATAGACGTGGCAGGTGGCGCAGGCGCAAGCCCCGCCGCATTCGGCGGCGATGCCGGGCACCGAGTTCTTAACCGCCGCCTCCATCACCGTCATCCCCGGCTCGGCTTCGACGACGCGCTCGGTTCCGTCATGCAAAATATACGTAATCCTGGCCATGGCATTGGCACGACTTGATTCTCTTCAGTCTTGGGAGACGAACGACGGCAGACAGCCCCCGCGCCCGTAGGTTTCCGGCGCGGACGGGACGGTCCCCCGCACGTGGCGGGTCTCTATAGGGCAATTGAAACTGAGACTCCAGCGCCTTCGGACCGCACCGGCAGAGCAAGAATTTGCGATGTTGCCGGCGCTCGATCGCAGCCTTCGGGACGGCGGCGCGCCCTCACCTCTTGCTTCGGTTCGTCCCCTCTCATCCCCTCCCCCAAGTCTATTTTGAGATCGTCTTCCGCCAATTCTCGGCAATCGACGTCTTCAGCCGTTTTTAGGCTCGGGGTTTACTGTCGCGTTTTTGCAACCAAAGGCGCCAAAAGTGCCCTGCGCCAGAGCCAAGGTGAGCCAAATTAATCAATAATAATAACGGGTTGTCACGCGTAAAGCATAACTGCCGATTAAACTTTTTTTAGCCCGAAAAATTCGTTAACGATAGACGAGCGGGGGAAAATGCGTCTTGGGGCCACTTTCGGTGTAAATTCAATCCGAAAGCATGCGCTCCCCGTAACGACGCCCGCGCCATGGCAGCGACGTTCGAGTGCACGGCGCAAGTTTTCTCAAGGTTAGTCTGTGCGAGGGACGCGTGATGGCGCAAGAACAAGCGAAATCTCCGCCTGCGGGGTCAGCAGCTGGGGGTGCAGGCGACGCTCCATTTGACATCAAAGGGACATCGGCAGGCGACTTAGGAGACGATGCCTCGCTCTCGACGCTTGACCAAACGTCAAGTGGCGAAGGCCAGAGGAAGCTTTCTCTTGCCGAGCGGCTCAGGGCCGAGCAGCAGCGAAAGTCGCCGGAGCCCAAGACGGATGAGACCAAGACCGCCGATCTTGGTGACGCTGGCGGCACATCGGCCGCCAGGGCAGCAGGACGCCGCCGCCCGGCGGGCCCTCCGCCTCGCCGCATGGCCGCCGCCGCCGCCAATGACGATCTGCCATCGATCGGCGGCCTGATCTTCGCCCTGCAACAGAAACCGTCCAAATCACCGTTCCTCGTTGCGCTGTTCGGCTCGCTGCTCTGGTTCGTTGTCGGAGGCTTTTTCGCCTACGGCCTGATCTCCACGCAGCTTTCAGCTCCAGCAGGCCTCTCCGATCTTCTCACCAACCCCTCAGCCCTCACTGCCGCCCTCACCATCCTCGCGCCGATCGCGATCTTCTGGTTCCTCGCGCTGCTCGTCTGGCGCGCCCAGGAATTGCGGCTGATGGCCTCGGCCATGACCGAGGTCGCGGTGCGACTGGCCGAGCCGGATAAGCTTGCCGAGCAGTCGGTCGCCTCTCTCGGACAGACAATCAGGCGGCAGGTCGCGGCGATGAACGACGCCATTTCGCGCGCCATCGGGCGCGCCGGCGAGCTCGAGGCTCTCGTGCACAACGAGGTCGCCGCGCTCGAGCGCTCCTACAGCGACAATGAGCTCCGGGTTCGCGGCCTGATCAGCGAGCTCGCCAGCGAGCGCGAGGCGCTGTCCAACAACAGCCAGCGGGTCGGCGAGTCCCTGCGCGGCGTGGGCCAAGAGATCGCCCGTAATCTTTCCGCCGCGAGCAGCAGCATCGATCAGAGGCTCGCCGAGCGCGGATTCCAGCTGACCGAGCTCCTCGTCGCTCGCAGCAACGAAGCCGCCGAACAGGTGGAGCGGGCGCAAAGCAAGGTGCAGGAAAACATGCCGATTCTGCTCGAGCGGCTCGGTCAAGAGCAGGAAAGGCTCGGCCAGGTCATCGAGGGCGCGGCACGAAACCTGTCGGCGCTCGAAGTCGCGGTCGGCCAACGGACAAGTTCGCTCAACAACACCCTGAAAGAACGCACCGAGGCTTTGACCACGACGCTCGCCTCACGGATCAATGCGCTGGAGACGACGGTGGCGCACGGCGCCCTCATTCTCGATAAGACGCTGAAGGACCGCACCGACGCCTTCGCCGCTTCCATCGGCCAGGAGACCATGGGGCTCGACGGCATGTTGAAAGAGCGCACCAGACTTCTCGCCACGTCGATCAACGAGGAGGCAGCGGGCCTCGACAAGATCCTGAAACACCGCACCGAGGCTTTCGCCACGCTGGTCGGTCAGGGCGCCATCGGCCTTGACACCGTGATGAAGGAGCGCACCAAGCTTCTTGCCGCCTCGATCACCGAGGAGGCAGCGGGCCTCGACAAGACCCTGAAACACCGCACCGAGGCTTTCGCCACGCTGGTCGGTCAGGGCGCCATCGGCCTTGACACCGTGATGAAGGAGAGCACCAAGCTTCTTGCCACCTCGATCACCGAGGAGGCAGCGGGCCTCGACAAGACCCTGAAACACCGCACCGAGGCTTTCGCCACGCTGGTCGGTCAGGGCGCCATCGGCCTTGACACCGTGATGAAGGAGCGCACCAAGCTTCTTGCCGCCTCGATCACCGAGGAGTCAGCGGCGCTCGACAAGACGCTGAAAGAGCGCACCGAGACCTTCGTTACCACGGTCGGCCATGGAGCCCTCGGACTTGACAGGTTGCTCAAGGACCGGACCGAAGCCTTTGCCGCCACGGTCGGCGAGCAGGCCACGGCCCTGGACAAGTCACTGCAGGATCGCAGCGAGCAGATCACCAACTTGGTAGGCCAAGGCTCGGCCATACTCGACAAGACGCTGAAAGAGCGCACCGAGACGCTGGCAACCACGCTCGGGGTCGGCGCCGGGGCCATCGACCGGTCGCTGAAGGAGCGCATCCAACAATTGGCGACCTCTATCGGCCTAGGCACCGAGGCTCTCGACCGCACGCTGCAAGGCCACAGCGAGGCGTTCAATGCCGCCCTCACCCATCAGGCGACGCTGCTCGGCCAGTCGCTGCAAGACCGCACCGAAGCCTTTGCCTCGGCGATCAATCAGGGAGCCATCTCTCTCGACCGCACACTGGCCGACCGTTCGGAAGCCTTCACCAATTCGCTTGCCCAGCGCAGCAAGGCGGTCGAGCTGGCCATCGGTCACCATACCGCGGCCATGGACAAGCAGCTTGCCGACCGCACGCACGAGGTCACCACCTCGCTCACCGAACGCCTGCAGTCCATCGACAATGCCTTCGGCCAACGCGCCGGCGAGATCAATCGCGTGCTCGCCGAGCATGCCCGCGCCGTCGAGGTGACCTTCGGCCGGCAGGCGTCTCACCTTAACGAGCTGCTTGCCAACAACTCGATCATGATCAAGCAGACCGCCGACCAGGTGGGAGCGCAATCCACGGAAGCGATCGGCGTGCTCACGGCGCAGACCCAGGCGTTGCGTGATGTGTCGAGCGGCTTGCTCGAGCAGATCCACAATCTGACCCAGCGCTTCGAGAACCAAGGGCAGGCGATCCTCTCAGCTGCCAAGGCGCTCGAATTCATCGAACACCAAGATCAACTCGATCCTGGAGAACAGGCATCAGGCCATCATCGGGCTCCTGCATGCGGTCAACACCAAGGGCGCGGATCTCGACAACGTGATGCGGTCCTACGCCGGCATGGTGGAGAGCGCGCTGACCAACGCCGAGACACGCGCCAAGCAGGTCGGATCGGCGCTCGCTCGCGACACGGCGGGCCAGGCGCAGCAGGCGCTGTCGCAGATCGAGCGTTTGCGCGAAGAGGCGCAAGCCCACACCGCGCGCGCGGTCGGCGACCTCAAATCGAGCTTCGAGACAGTCATCACCCAGATCGGCCGCCAGCTCGAGCAGATGCGCGGACAGTTCGACAACGCCTCGCGCGGCATGCGCGACGCCGCGCAAAAGACCGCGACCGACCTCAACTCCCTGCGCCAGGAGATGCAGCGGCGCATGGAAGGCCTGCCGCAACAGACGGCGCAAGCCACGGCAGCGATCCGCAAGGCGCTCTCCGATCAGCTCAAGGAAATCGAGGCGATCACGCCAGTGCTGACACGGCCGCAAATTGGAAGCGGCCGTCAAGACCCCTACCGGCAGGCGCAATTGCCGCCGCGGCGGGATGCTTTCCTTGGCGATGAGGGCCGCGCACCCGAATTCGATGCTCCTCAGCCACCCCGATTCGATGCCCCAGGGCGTCAAGCCATCGACGATCCGGAAGTTCCCCTCGATCTCGGCGCGGTGGCCGGAAGCCTCTCACAACAGATGTCGCAGGCGGCGCAAGCCGACCGACGCGCACCGACCGGCAATGAGGCGCCGCGCGGCTATCCGCAACAAGGGCAGGGCGAGTTTCGCCAGCCTGAGCGTCGCCGCGAAGGATGGTCGGTCGGCGATCTCCTGACCAATGCCGATGCTCCGGGCTATCCGCCGCAACGGCCCGATCCCTTTGCGCCCCGGGCGCAGCGTCCGCAATCCGGGGGTATGAGCGAAGGCCTCCGCCTCGACGAGATCGCCCGCGCCATCGATCGCCGCACCGCGGCTGAGGTCTGGCAGCGTTTCCGCGCCGGCGAGCGCGGGGTGCTCGGCCGTCACCTCTATAGCCTCGACGGGCAGGCGACCTTCGACGAGATCAGCCAGCGCTACGACCGCGACGGCGAATTCCGCGCCACGGTCGATCGCTATATCGGGGATTTCGAGCGGCTGTTGCGCGAGGCCGAGCAGAACGACCCCGAAGGCCGGGTGATCCAGAACTACATGACCTCGGAGACGGGCCGCGTCTACCTCCTGCTGGCGCATGCCAGCGGCCGCCTGCGCTAGGCTGCACCCCTCTGCAACCCTCGTCATGCGCGGGCGAAGACCCGCGCATCCAGGTCTTTGCACAATGACCTAAAAACGTGGATGGCCGGGACAAGCCCAGCCATGACCGTCGTAGAATGCTTGTGGAGCTAGTGGCGGACTGACACCCAGGTCGAGGTGTCTTGCAGGACCTCGGTGAGCGCCTGGTTCAGTGAGGCAACGCCAGCCGACGGCGTATCGCTTGCCGATGCCACACGGGCGCTGAAGCCCTTGGAGGCCACCACCTTTGAGGAATTGTTGTCGATCAGCTTGGCGAAGATATCGACGTCGGCGGCGGGCCTGCCGTTGGTGGTATCGATCTGGAACGACCTGATCTCCATGGAGAGCGAATAATCGCCATCGACGCGATCGTTGCTGCTGGTCACGGCCTTGACCGCGCCCGAGTTCTGCAACGTCTCGATGGTGCGCACCTGCACGAGATGCGGCAGGCGATCGCTCCACGCGGCACCCTTGTAATAGGAAATCTGGTCGGCGCGCGGCCGCACCATGATGCGGTCGGTGTCGAGCGCATGCACGCTTGTCGGCTCGTTGACCACGAGCTGATATCCGCGCCGGCTTGGAGGCTGGCGGCGAAGGAGCGCGGCGCGATGAGGTCATAGGTTGTGGGGGCAGTGTTGCCGCCGAGCGCCAATGCGCAACCGGCGAGCCCCAGGCAAATCAAGCCTGTTGCAAACACTGGTGCCGACCGAGACATGTCCGATCGCCCCCTATCCTGTTAGATTGCACACCCTCGTTGTTGAACCCTCGGGGTGTGTCAATTGCCTCGCGGATTGTATTCCGGGACTTGGCTTCCACCAAGCAAAAAGCTCTTGGGATTAGCCTCGAATTTCTCAAGAACGCTGTTGAGTGTTGCCGCGGCGCGACGCCCTTCCCGCATGAAATTCCCGAATTCCTGAAGGCTGTCCTTGGCAGTACGCGTCAGGCTGTCAAGATTATCTCCCAGCGATACTTGGAGCTTGCCAGATAAGTCTTTGAACAATTCGGCAGCCGCATGGACATCGGTAATCGTCTGAGCGATCTCCTCTTTGCGCTGATCCAGCATGGTGGTGACGTTTTCAACATTGGTCAGCGTTTTGTGGATCAATTCTTGGTTCTCGGCGACGAGATCATTGAGTCTCTGCAGCAACGCATTGGCATTGTTCATCACCGCAGGAGCGGCGTCGAACAGGCCCTGTCCGCCGCCCCGGTCGGCAGCAATGACGGGAATCGGATTTTCAGCCGTCGCCACCAGGAAAGGCGAATCAGGCGTGCCGGCGGAGATCTGAATGCCGGTGCCCCCGGTCAGCCCCAGCGACTGCATGCTGGCATGGGAGTTCTCGCGCACCGGCGTATCGGCATGGACGCTGATCAGGACCTGCACTTTCCGGGCGTCGGCAGGATCGAGCTGGAGGGACTGAACCTCGCCGACCTTGATGCCGTTGAAGCCGACGCTCGAACCGGTGGTGAGCCCCGCGACCGAGCCGTCGAACACGATGAAAAATCGCTTGCCGCCGCCAGCGAGGTTGGTCATCCAGAACACGAAGATGAAGGCGAGCGCGAGGACTCCGAGGACGAAGCCGCCGATCATCAGATAGTTGGCTTTGGTTTCCATGAGACCGGTCCTCTAGACCACGAGCCGCCTTGGCGGCTCGCCAGATTGCGCCGCGCGCGCCCGCTCCCCACAGAAATATTCCTTTATCCAGGGGTGATCGGGGTGGCGCTGCAGCTCGATCGGCGAGCCCGTCCGCACGATCCGTTTGTCGGCCAGCACGGCAACCCTCTCGCACACCGTGAAGATGGTATCAAGGTCGTGGGTCACCATATAGACCGTTAGGCCAAGTGTCTGTTGCAGCTTGTGAATCAGGTGGTCGAAATCAGCGGCGCCGATCGGGTCGAGCCCGGCGGTAGGCTCATCGAGGAAAACGATCTCAGGATCGAGCGCAAGCGCCCTCGCCAGCCCCGCCCGCTTGCGCATGCCGCCCGACAGCTCGGACGGGTATTTGTGAGCGGCTTCGGGCGGCAGCCCCACCATGGTGAGCTTGAGAAAGGCGAGGTCGTCCATCATTGCCTGCGGCAGCTCAAGATGCTCGAGCATCGGCACCTGGATGTTCTGCAGCACGGTGAGCGAGGAGAACAGGGCGCCGTCCTGAAACAAGATCCCCCAGCGGCTTTCGATGCTGAGACGATCCTCTTTGGACAGCGTTTCGGCGTTGTGGCCAAACAGCTCGACCTCGCCCAAGTCGGGCTTGACCAGCCCGGTGATGACGCGAAGCAGCACCGATTTGCCCTGGCCTGAGCCACCGACAATGGCGAGGATCTCGCCACGATAGACATCGAGATTGAGGCCGTCCCAAATCTGATAGCCGCCGAAGCTCTTGGCGAGACCGCGCACGCTGATCAAAACCTCTCGACCGTTTTGCAAGGTCACATCCCGATCGCTGACAGAAACATGGCGAATACGGCGTCAAGGATTATCACCAGGAAGATCGCCTTGACCACGGCGCTGGTCACATGCTTGCCGAGCGACTCGGCGCTCCCCTCGACCTTCAGTCCCTCGAGGCAGCCGACCAGGCCGATGATCATCGCGGCGAAGGGCGCCTTGATCATGCCGGCCATGAAATGCTGCATGTCCACCGCCTCGTGGAGCTTGTCGATATAGTTTGAGGCGTCGAGGCCGAGCACCGCCATGGCCATCACACCGCCGCCGATCAGCCCGGTGATGTCGCCGAGGAAGGTCAGAAGCGGGAGCGCCACCACGAGCGCGAGCACGCGCGGCAGCACGAGGGTATCCATCGGGTCGATGCCGAGCGTGCGCATGGCATCGATCTCTTCGCGCATCTTCATCGAGCCGATCTCGGCGGTGAAGGCGGAGCCCGAGCGGCCGGCGACCATGATGGCGGTGAGCAGGATGCCAACCTCCCTGAGCGCCAGGATGGCGACCATGTTGACGGCAAAGGGCTCGGCGCCGAACGGCTTCAGCTGCACCACGCCCTGCTGCATCACCACGGCGCCGATCAGGAAGCAGATCAGTGCGATGATCGGCACGGCGCGCAGGCCGGCATGGTCGAGATGATGGACGAAGGATTTGGGACGGAAGCGCCAAGGCTGGACGATCATGCGGCCGAACGCCGCCGTTACTTCACCCAGGAAGCTCGTGAGCTGGATGACGTCGCTCCACGCGCCGGTCAGCGCCCTGGTCACGTCCTCTGTAAGCTGCTGCACAGGGCCCGTCTGCTTCACCAATGGCCGCTCCGAGCTGCCGCGGCGCTGCACCTCGTCGATGAGGATGCGGAAGCTTTCGGTGGCACCGGCGTAGCGGGTCTGCAAACCCCCCGCCTCCCAGGCGGCAGCGGTTCGCTGCAAGAGCCAGGCGCCTGCGGTGTCGATCTCGGCGATGCCCGCAATGTCCATCTCGCCGGTGAAATCCGGCGTGGGCGGGATCGGCACGCGCAAACGCTTCAGCGCGGCATCGAGCTTGGTCGCCTCGGCGACGGTCCAGGCGCCGCTAGCGATCAGCCGAAACGTCGTGCCCCTGAGCTCGACGCGGAACCCCGGCGCGCGCGCCTGCGTGGAGAGGCTGAGCGTATGGTCACGTTTCAGCATGAAGCCTGGCCCGAATTGACGCGGTTCTTCGGAGAGCCGCTTGTTTTGACCGAAAAACCCGGAGAAAGAAAGGCGTTATGCTGCCCCCAGGAGACGCGCATGAAGCCGGCTGGAGAGTTGAGCGTAAGCGTCGAGCGCTGGCCCATCCGTGGGCGATTTACCATCTCCCGCGGCACGAAGCGTGAGGCAGTCGTTGTCGCCGCAACGATCGCCGAGGGCGGGCATCAGGGCAGAGGCGAATGCGTTCCCTATGGCCGCTATGGCGAGAGCGTGGAGGGTGTCGTGCAGGCTATCGAAGACTGCGGCCGCGCGATCGCAAAAGGGCTGGATCGCGCCGGGCTCCAGTCCCTGATGCGGCCCGGCGCGGCTCGCAACGCGCTCGACTGCGCACTGTGGGACCTCGAAGCGAAGAGGTCGGGACGGAGCGCGGCGGAGCTTGCGGGTCTCGCGCCGCTGCGCGCGGTCGAGACGGCCTTCACCATCTCGCTCGCTCCACCTGAGGAGATGGCGGCGCGGGCGCTAGAGGCCGCAAGCTATCCTCTGCTCAAGCTCAAGCTTGGCGGGGCTGGCGACGAGGAGAGGCTTGCCGCGGTCCGCCGCGCAGTACCGCACGCGCGGCTGATCGCCGATGCCAACGAGGCTTGGCGCGCGCCAGACCTCGAGCGTCTGCTGGCGGCGGCGAAGAGCGCCGGGATCGAGCTCATCGAGCAGCCCCTCCCTGCCGGCGATGATGCCATGCTGCAGCATATTCCCCGCGTGATTCCGGTGTGCGCCGACGAGTCCGTGCATGACCGCGCGTCGCTGCCGGAGGTCGCCACGCGATACGATGCGGTGAACATCAAGCTCGACAAGGCCGGGGGCCTTACCGAGGCGCTCGCCACCGCGGCTGAGGCACGGAAGCTCGGCCTCAAGCTCATGGTCGGGTGCATGGTGGCGACGTCACTCGCCATGGCCCCTGCCCTGCTGCTCGCGCAAGGCGCCGACTTTGTCGATCTCGACGGCCCGCTTCTGCTCGCGCGCGACCGCGTGCCTGGCCTCGCCTACAGTTCCGGCACGGTCATGCCGGCGCCGGCAGCGCTATGGGGTTGAACCTGGATCGGCCCGACCACGCGCTCGCCACGCCAGCGCCGCATCAGCAGGGCAGCGCTTGCCGCCCCGATCAGCGCCATCACCCCCCATGACAGCATAGGCTTCGCCCGCAAGGCTCCGGTAGAGAGGCCCGCAGGCGACGGTCGCGAGCCCCAGAACGAGCCCCGCGACCACCGCGGCATAAAGGCCCTGGGCGGTCGCGCCGCGGTCCTCAGGCACCGCCCGGCTCAAGAAATAGATCGCGGCGAGATGCGCGGCGCCAAAGCTCATGGCGTGCAGGCATTGCAATATCGCCGTCGCCCAGAGCGGCGGATCGAAGGCCATCAGTCCCCAGCGAAGCGCCGCGGCGACCCCGGCGGCAAGCAGCAGCCTGGCTGCACCCCATTTGGCAAGGATGGGCCCTGAGGCGGCGAACAAGCCGATCTCGACAACGACGCCGAGGGCCCAAAGCGCGCCGATGGTGCCGTCGGCGAAACCTTGCGCCAGCCAATGAAGCGTGCCGAAGGCATAATAGAGCGCGTGGCTCGCTTGAATCATGCTCGCCGCGAGCAGGAACAACAGGAACGATGGCGAGTGGGCGAGCTTGATGACGTCGGCAACGCTGATGCGGCGAAGCGCCGGCGGGCTTGGCGAGACTTGGCTTGCGACGTCGCGCGGCAAGAGGTGGACGCCGATGATCATCAGCGTCGAAGCGGTCACCAGCAGCGGAAGCACGGACGCTGCGCCAAACCGACCGATGATCAGCCCGAAGCCTAAGCTTGCCAGGATGAAGCTGCCCGAGCCCCAGAGCCGCACCCGCCCATAGTCGAGGCCGGCGCTGCGCACGCCGCTCACCGCAACGGCCTCGATCAGCGGCATGATGGTGGTCCAGTTGAAGGCGAGAAGCAGCGTGGCAAGCAGCATCTGCCAGAAGCCGCCTGAGGCCCATAGCAGCAGGAACGAGAGAAGCGTTCCCCAGGCGAGAAAGATGAGCACGGTCCGCCGGGCGCCGGACCAATCGGCGGCAAAGCTGATCGCCGGCGTGAACAGGATGCGGGCGAAGAGCGGCGCCGCGAGCAGCACGGCAATCGCGTTCGCGTCGAGGTCGCGCCAATGCAGCCACACCGGCATGTAGGGCAGGTAGCAGCCGACCACGAGGAACAGCGCCGCGTAGAGAAAGGCGAGGCGCCAGGCAAGCGGCGTGACCCCAAAGCGCGCCAGACTGGGCATGAACGGCCAGCAGTTCTCTCTAAAGGTCGCCCCTTCAGGCTGTGCCCTTATCCGAGTCTCGCCGCCTTCGCCACCATGCCGCAGAAAGCCCCCAGAAACCCCTGGAGGCCGCCGCTTGCTTCAAATTTTTTTCGCAAAATCTTTCCGAGACTTAGCTTTTTGGACCCCGAATTTGGTGGGGGGGTTCTTGAAGTTTAGGGGTCCGCTAACCATTTCTGGGAGGACGCGAGATCCCCCAAGCGTCCCCCAAACTGACGCATGAGAGTGAAGCGGCCCGGTTTCCCCCCAACCGGGCCGTTTTCTTTTGCCGGTTGCGCCGCCAGCGCCGCTGCTCTGGCAGCTTGCGGTGATGGGCGATGAGCACGTTGTCGATGAACTGCTGCGCCGAATTTTCCCAGCTATACCGAAGCGCATGCGCCCTGGCGGCGCGGCGATCGAGTTGCAGCGCGGCAAGCGCGGCAGCCTTCAGATCCCAAGCGAGAGCGCCGATGCATGGGTCGGTCAGCACGTCCTTAGGCCCGCTCGCCGGGAAAGCCGCGACGGGCACGCCACTCGCTAGAGCCTCGAGCAGGACGAGGCCGAACGTGTCGGTCAGGCTTGGAAACACGAAGACGTCGGCCGACGCATAGGCGCGGGCCAGGTTCTCGCCCTCCATCGGGCCCGCGAACAGGGCCTCTGGATATCGCTTCTCAAGCTCGGCGGCTTGCGGTCCGCTGCCGACGAGCACCTTGCGCCCAGGAAGATCGAGATCGAGAAAGGCCTTGATGTTCTTCTCCACGGCGATACGGCCGACATAAAGAAAGACGGGCGGCTTGCCGAATTGGCGTACCCGGCGCGGCCGGAACAGTTCGGTGTCCACGCCGCGCGACCACCGCATCAGCCGCTCGAAGCCGCGGGCTTCAAGCTCCTTCTCCACCGACATCGTGGCGACGAAGGTGCCGGCGGCGCCGTTGTGGAAGCGCCGTTGCAGCGCGTAGCACCAGGACTCCGGCACCGGCAGCCGCGCCGAGACGTATTCAGGAAATCGCGTGTGATAGCTCGTGGTGAACGGCCATTTGGTCTTGCGGCAGTAGCGCCTCGTCATCAGACCGATCGGCCCCTCCGTGGCGATATGGATGAAATCAGGCTTTGCGCTCTGGATATGCCTGGCGATCGCGCGGGGCCCGGCGAGCGACAGGCGAATTTCCGGATAGGTGGGACAGGGCAGCGTGCGAAAATCGCTTGGCGCGAGGAACACGATCTCGAAACCGAGCTTGGCCGCCTCCAGGGCAAGCCGCTCGTACGTGCGGACCACGCCATTCACCTGGGGATGCCAGGCGTCGGTGGCGACGAGCACGCGCATCAAGCGGCAGCCTCGAGCTCCTCGACGGGGCTTTCGACCCTATTCGCGCTGATAGAATGGGGTGACCAGCGGATGATCTCGAACAGCCCATCCTCGGTCTCGCCAACTGCGGTGCAGCTTTCGACCCAATCGCCGGTATTGATATAGAGCACGTCGCCGACCTGGCGCATGGCGGCATGATGGATGTGGCCGCAGATCACGCCCTGCGCCCCATGCCGCCGCGCCTCGGCGGCAAGCGCCGCCTCGAACTCGCCGATATAATTCACAGCCCGCTTGACCTTGTGTTTGAGGTAGGCCGACAGCGACCAATAGGGCATGCCGAACCAGCGGCGGACGGCGTTGAAATGGGTGTTCGCCCAGAGTGCCACCTCGTAGCTCCAGTCCCCGAACAGGGCGAGCCATTTGGCGTAGCGCACCACCACGTCGAACTCATCGCCATGCATGACGAGATAACGCCTGCCGTCGGCACCGACGTGAATGGCGTTGCGCTCAATGGAGATGCCGCCGAACCGCGCGCCGCAATAGTCGCGCATGGCCTCGTCGTGATTGCCGGGAATGAAGATCAGGTCGTTGCCCTTGCGCACGCGACGGAGCAGCTTCTGAAGCACGTCATTATGGGCTTGCGGCCAGTAGGCGCCGCGCTTGATGCGCCAGAAATCCACGATGTCGCCGACGAGATAAATCCGCTCGGCTTCGGTGTCGCGAAGAAAATCGAGGAAGGCTTCGGCCTGGCAGGCCTTGGTGCCTAAATGCAGGTCCGAGACGAAAAGAGTCCGGTAGTGTTTCGCCCCCGCATGCTGCACGTCGTGAGTGTCCGTTCTCATCCGATGAATCCGGACCTAAGGTGATTTTGTTTCAGGCTTGTGACAAAGGACGCCCCTCGTCATGAAAGACCGGCTGGAAGCGGCACTTGGGGCGAGGGTTGAGGCGCTTGGCCCAATGCCGGTCGGCTTTGGCCTCGCAGGATACAAAGTCGATCTTGCCGACGGACGGAGGCTTGCCGTCAAAGCGCGGCAGGGATCGGCGCGTGCCGATCTCACGATCGAGGCCTATATGCTCGGCGAGCTCGCACGCCGCTCGGATCTGCCGGTTCCTGCCGTCCGATACGCCGATGCCGATCTGCTGGTCATGGATTTCATCGAGACGGACGACGGCGGCATCACCGCTTCCGTCGAGCGCCACGCGGCTGAGCTGATCGCGGCCTTGCATGCAACGCCCCGGCTTGCCTTCGGCTATGAGCGCGACACTCTGATTGGCCCTCTGCCCCAGCCAAACCCCGAGACGGATCGATGGATCCCGTTCTTCCGCGACCACCGACTACTTGCCATGGCGAGGACGGCTGAAGCTGAAGGAAGACTGCCGGCCAAACTCCTCGTCAGGCTCGAACGCCTGGCTGAGCGGCTTTCCGACTATCTCGTCGAGCCACGGCACCCCAGTCTACTGCATGGTGATTTGTGGACAGGGAACGTGCTCGTGCGCGGCGGCAGAATTGCCGGCTTTGTCGATCCAGCCATCTATTGCGGACACCCGGAGATCGAGCTCGCCTTCACCACCATGTTCGGGACGTTTGGCCGAGCCTTCTTCGACGTCTATGAGGCGCTTCAGCCTCTGGAGCCCGGCTTCCACGAGCTTCGGTCGGCGCTCTACAGGCTCTACCCGACGCTCGTGCATGTGCGGCTGTTCGGCTCGGCCTATCTGCCGCCGATCGAGCGAACGCTGGCGCAGATTGGCCTCTAGATTCAAAAAAGAACCGGCCCGGGATACCCGGGCCGGTCTTCCCTGCGAAACGAGCCGAACTCCAAAGGCATTGCCTTTTAGATGGGCTCTGGCTCGCCCCCCCATTTTGTTCCTAAGCCGCTAGTGTCGAAGATCAGGTTCCCTCAAGATCTCGCGCGCTTCAGTCTTTCTTACGCTTCTGGCGATTGGCCCCCCGGCCCCGCCGTGGTCGTGATGAAAAGCTAGCCTAGCCATTGCCGCTCATTCAACATTGGACAAGGTTGCTGACGGAAAACGAGAGGCCACTGTTGCCGAAATGCAAAGAGGCCCAGCCTCAAGCCTCTACGGTGTAGAGACTGGTTATTTTTATCTAGTGTGATCAATGATTTAAGAGGCCGTGGTGCTGCTTTGGGCATGTCAATTCACGGCTCGCGAAGGCGGCAACCGGCTGTCACAATTGTCCGATTGTGGCAAAATCATTGCAGCCTTCTGTGGCGCATGCGCAACGGAGCCGGTTGCGGCGCCGTAGAGGCACTTTAGCTGATTCTCTTGTCCAGTAGTGGCCCGACCGGCGACCGCACCCGATGCGGGCAACGGGCGATGCGATTAGCGGTGCAGCGACACGCTCGCGACCGGGCGATAGGTGCCGGAGTTGTCGTTGAACTGCACGATGTTGATCTCGTGGCCGGAGTCGGAAACGTTGATGCTCATGCGACCCGAGAACTTGTCGCCGGTGATCTTGGCATGGATGATGTTGTCCTTTGCCGTGCCGGTCACGCCGCCATTCGCGTCGTAGGTCGTCTCGTTCCAAGAGCCTTTGATTTTGCCGCCCTTGTTGGTCAGCTTGACGTGGGTGTCGATATTGTAATCGGCACCGGCGCAACGCAGGTTCTGGGTCATGCCGCCGCCGGCAACTTTGTAGGTCGCCTTGCAGGCGACCTTCTTGGGCTCGCCGTTCGCCGGCGTGACTGTGCCCCCGCCCTTCCAGTCACCGTTCAGCGGCTCGAAAGGATCGCCCGCTGCCGGGGCCGACATGGTGAAGGTCGTGGCGAGAATGAGCGCTGCGAGCGGCATGGCTCCAATGATTGGCAACGAAAACCAGCGATGTCCCATGGGTGTCCCCTCTGTTTGGCCTAGCCAACAGGCTTTGCGGTGACGCGTTGTTGCCGCCCCTCGCGACCGCGTGCATCATGCAAAAAAACCATGGCGGGGGAAAGATCAATGAAACTGTTGCGTTACGGCGAGCAGGGCACGGAAAAGCCAGGAATTCTGGACCCTGACGGCATAATTCGCGACCTTTCTGCGGTGGTGAAGGATATCGGGGGCGACGTCCTCGGACCGAAGAGCTTGAGCCGCCTCAAGGAGCTCGATCTTGACCGGCTGCCAGCTGTTACGGGGAGTCCGCGCCTCGGACCCCCCGTTGCCACGGTGCCGAAATTCCTCGGTATTGGCTTGAACTACCGGGATCATGCCGAAGAAACCGGCATGCCCCTTCCTGAGGCGCCCATCGTCTTTGCCAAGGCGACGTCCTGCATCTCGGGCCCCAACGACCCCATCCTGATGCCGAAGGGATGGCAGCGCATGGACTTCGAGGTCGAGCTCGCCTTCGTGATCGGGAGCGTGGCCAAGAACGTGGGGGGGGCAGACGCCCTCAGCTACGTCGCCGGATACATGATCGCCGACGACGTGTCGGAGCGGAGCTTGCAGAAGGGCGGCGCCGGAGAGTGGATCAAGGCGAAAAGCTATGACAGCTTCGGCCCGTTGGGACCGTGGCTTGTCACCAAGGATGAAGTTCCCGACCCGCAGTCGCTCGCGCTCGCGCTCGACCTCAACGGCGAGCGCATGCAGACTGGCAATACTTCGACCATGATCTTCAGCGTCGCTCATCTCGTGAGCTATATCAGCCGGTTCATGAGGTTGATGCCCGGCGACGTGGTCACCACCGGCACGCCTCCTGGCGTCGGCATGGCACGGAATCCGCGCCTGTTCCTCAAGGAAGGGGATCAGCTAACGCTCAGCGTCGAGGGACTCGGCGAGCAGCGCCATACGATGGTGGCTGAAACCTAGCGACCGCCGTCGTTCTCCCACCAATCGTGGAAGTGGTGCACGGGGCCCCTTCCCTTGCCGGACCCCACGTCGAGGCTATCAGCGGCAAAGATCGCCGCCGTGACGTAGGCCTTGGCCGCCGCAACGGCCTCGGTGAGCGCCGCGCCCTTGGCTAGCTCGGCAGCAATGGCGGCAGACAGCGTGCAGCCGGTGCCGTGGGTGTTGCGGGTGTCGGCGCGCGGCGCCTCGAAGCTCACGGGCTCGGTTCCATCGAACAGAAAATCGGTGGAGCTCGGTCCTGCGCCGTGCCCACCTTTGACCAGGACCGCTTTGGGTCCCAACTCCTTCAGCCGCCAGGCTTGCATGCCCATCTCATATTCGTTGCGGGCCGGAGAGCAGGCGAGCAGCGCCGCGGCCTCGGCGAGATTAGGCGTAATCAGGGTGGCAAGCGGGATAAGGACGGAACGGAGCGCGTCCACGGCCTCGGGATCGAGCAGCGGATCGCCGCTTGCCGCGATCATCACCGGATCGAGCACCACCGGAACTCCCGCAAAGTCTTTGAGGCCTTCGGCGACCGCCTCGATGACCGGACCGGTGGCGAGCATGCCGATCTTGATGGCGTCGACATCAAGGTCCGACGCCACCGCGCGCATTTGTTGAAGCACGAAGTCCGGTGGCACGACGTGCACGCCCTCCACGCGCTGGGTGTTCTGCGCGGTGAGCGCCGTGATCACGCTCGCGCCATAGACTTCAAGCGCCGAGAAGGTCTTGAGATCTGCCTGGATGCCAGCGCCGCCGCACGAATCCGAGCCAGCAATGGTCAACGCGATCGCCGTCATGAGCGGCGGCTTAGCCGATTTTCGCAAGCCCGGGAAACATTTCGAGCATCCAGCCGGAGACCAGAGTCATCGAGTTGGTGAGGAACAGGATGCCGGTGAGCACGAGGAATCCGCCGAGCACCTTCTCCATGGTGGCGAGATGCGGGCGGAAGCGCTGCAGCGCGTTCATGAAGGGACGCACGGCAAGGGCGGCGGCGATGAAGGGGATGCCGAGGCCGAGCGAATAGACGAGCAGCAGGAGAATGCCCTGGCGCACGGTGTCTTCGCCTGCGGCCACGAGCAGGATGGCGGCGAGCACCGGGCCGATGCATGGCGTCCAGCCGAAGGCGAAGGCGAGCCCGATGACATAGGCGCCGACCAGCCCGACGGGACGGGCATCGGCGTGGTAGCGCGCCTCGCGATGCAAAATGGGAATGTGGATCAGCCCGAGAAAATGCAATCCGGCGACGATGATCACCACGCCGGCAATCTTGCTGAGCAGCCCGAGATTTTCCACGAGCAGCTGGCCGGCGAAGGTCGCCGTGGCGCCGAGGATCACGAACACGGTGGTGAAGCCGAGCACGAAGGCGAAGGACGACAGCACCACGGTGGCGTAGACGTGCGACGGTGTTTCGTCCTCGCCGGTGAGCTGATCGAAGGTCGTGCCCCCGAGGAAGCAGAGATAGGGCGGGACGAGCGGCAGCACGCAGGGCGAAAGGAAGCTCAGCAGCCCCGCGACCAACGCTCCGAAATAGGTGACGTTCATGCATCTGCCTTCACGCCAGGCGATGGCCGGCACAGGGCTAAAGGCCATATTGAGCGATGGTGCTGCAAGCCCCCGACCATCACTTTAGCGTCAAAGCTTAGGCGGCAGCGGCGCGGGCGCGCTCTGCATTGCGCCGAATTGCCGCGATTTTGTCGGCGTAAGCACCACCCTTGAACACGCCGGACCCGGCGACGATGACATTGGCGCCGGCCTCGGCGACTAGCGCCACCGTATCGGCATTGATGCCGCCGTCGACCTCGAGGTGGATCGGCCGCGCGCCGATCATCTTGCGGATGCTCCTGATCTTGTCGAGTTGCGCCGGGATGAAGGCCTGGCCGCCGAAGCCGGGGTTCACCGTCATCACCAGGATCAGGTCGAGTTTGTCGAGGACGTGAGCAAGCGTCAACTCGTGGGTGGATGGCGTGATACTCACACCGGCCTTCTTGCCAAGCCCTTTGATGAGCTGAAGCGAGCGGTCGAGATGCGGTCCGGCCTCGGCATGAACGGTGATGATGTCCGAGCCCGCCTTGGCGAAGGCCTCGATGAAGGAATCGCAGGGCGCGATCATCAGATGCACGTCGAACACCTTGTTGGAATGCGGCCGCAACGCCTGCACCACATCGGGCCCGATGGTGATATTCGGGACGAAATGCCCGTCCATCACGTCGACATGGATCCAGTCGCATCCGGCTTCATCGATGGCCCGCACCTCCTCGCCGAGCCGCGCGAAATCGGCCGAGAGGATGGAGGGGGCAATGATGATGTCGCCTGGCGCCAAGCGGTCCGCCATGAGGGCCTCGTTCATGATTGGGCAGGTTTGGCCCGCCCATCCTGGTTTGACAAGGCTGTTGTAGCGCCAATCGCGTTTAAGCTCTGCTCTCCGCGAGCGCGGCGACGCCGGGCAAGGTCTTGCCTTCGAGCCATTCGAGGAAGGCGCCCCCGGCCGTGGAGACGTAGCTGAAGTCCTGACTGACACCGACGGCGTTGAGCGCCGCCACGGTGTCGCCGCCGCCGGCGATGGCTGAGCAGCTTGCCCTCGCGCGCGAGCCGCGCCGCCTCGCGCATCAGCTCATAGGTCCCGTTGCCGAAGGGCTCGAACTCGAAGGCGCCGACCGGCCCGTTCCACAGGAGCGTCTTCATCTCGGCGAAGCGCCGCTTGAGGTCGGCGACCGATTTCGGCCCCATGTCGAGGATCATCTGGTCATGCGGGATCTTCCCGGCCTCGCAGACCTGCCACGCGGCGCCGGCCTTGATCTCCTTCGCTACTACGAAGTCACTGGGCAGCACGATCTCGCAATTATGCTCGCGGGCGCGCGCCATGATCTCCTTGACCACCGGAACCGCGTCTGGCTGGCACAACGACTTTCCGATCTCCACGCCTTGCGCGTAAAGGAAGGTGCTGGCCATGCCGCCGGCGAGCACGAGCTGATCCATGCGCTCGGTCAGATTGGTCAGGACCTGAATCTTGGTGGAGACCTTGGCGCCGCCGGCAATGGCCATGACGGGCCTCGCCGGATGCTCGAGCGCCCGGTCGAGCGCTCTGATCTCGGCCATCATCAGGAGCCCGGCATAAGACGGCAGAAGATGGGTGATGGCTTCGACCGAGGCGTGCGCGCGGTGCGACGAGGAGAAGGCATCGTCGACATAGAGGTCGCCGAGTCGGGCAAGCTGCCTCGCGAAGCCGATCTCGTTCTTCTCTTCGCCCATGTGGTAGCGGAGGTTCTCCAGCAGGGCGACCTCGCCAGGCTTCAATGCGTCAACGGCGTGCCATGCCTCGTCGCCGACGCAATCCTTGACGAAATGCACCGGCGTTCCGCCCAACAGCCCACGAAGTTTGGCAGCGACCGGCGCAAGCGAGGTGTCTTCGCTTCGCTGCCCCTTGGGGCGCCCGAGATGGCTCAGCACGATCACCTTGGCGCCGCCGCTCAGCAGCTGCTTGACGGTCGGCAGCACGCGGGTGATGCGCGTCGTGTCGGTCACCGCGCCATCCTGCATGGGCACGTTGAAGTCCACGCGGAGCAGCACGCGCTTGCCGCGGAGGTCGAGCCCGTTGATGGTGCGGATGGCTGAAAAATCCGGTTTGCCCCCGCCGTTCATATTAGCGGCGCGGGCAAAGGTAGAGACATCAATGTCGTTCATATCAACCTGCTCATAACAACTGCGGTATCACTCATGCGATTCGAGAAGCCCCACTCATTGTCGTACCAGGACACAACCCGGCAGAAGGTGCCGTCTACGACGTGAGTCGATTCAAGATCGAAGATCGAGCTTAACGGGTCGTGATTAAAATCAGACGACACCAGGGGCTTCAAATTCACGCCGAGCACGCCTTTCAGCGGGCCCTCGGCGGCCTCGACCATCGCTTTGTTGATCTCCTCCTTGCTGGTCGGGCGCGAGGAGGTGAAGGTCAAGTCGATCATGCTCACGTTCGGCACCGGCACCCTGATCGAGGCGCCGTCGAGCTTGCCCTTGAGCTCGGGCAGCACCAGGCCGACCGCCTTGGCGGCGCCGGTCGAGGTCGGGATCAGATTGGCAGCGGCGGCGCGGGCCCGGTAGGGATCCTTGTGCAGCGTGTCCACCGTACGCTGATCGCCGGTATAGGCGTGCACCGTGGTCATGTAGCCGTGCTCGATGCCGATTGCCTTGTTGAGCACGCTCGCCACCGGGGCGAGGCAGTTGGTGGTGCAAGAGGCGTTCGACACGACGTGATGCCCTTGCGTGAGCTTCTCGTCATTGACGCCATAGACCACGGTCAAATCGGCGTTCGTGCACGGCGCTGAAACCAGCACGCGCTTGGCCCCTGCGGTCAGATGCTTGGACGCGCTATCGCGGTCGGCAAACCTGCCGGTGCATTCCATGACGATGTCGATGCCGAGATCGCGCCAAGGGAGCTTCTCGGGATTTGCTTCAGCAAGCACGGCAAGGTCGTGACCGTCGGCCTTCAGATGACCGTTGGCGGCGCTGACCTTGCCGGGAAAACGCCCATGCACGGTGTCGAATTCGAGCAAATGGGCGTTCATCTCGGCAGAGCCGAGATCGTTGATCGCCACGAAATCGAGGTCCTTGCGGCGCGCTTCGAGGAAAGCCCGAAGCGTCAGCCTGCCGATCCTGCCGAATCCGTTGATGGCGACGCGCTTATTCGACATTTCTCCTCACTTCTTGGATTTGCCAGTTAGGCCAATTAGGTGGTGGGCCGCGGCCTCGACTGCCACCGCCGTGATTCCGAAGTGCTTATAAAGCTCCTCGCCCGGAGCAGAAGCGCCAAATCCATGCATTCCTACGAAAATGCCTTGGGGTCCAAGCCATTTCTGCCATCCAAAACCGGCCGCAGCCTCCACGCCGACGCGGGGGGCGCTTCCCAGAACGGCGTCTTGATAGCCTTGATCTTGGGCATCGAACAGTTCCCAGCACGGCATCGACACCACGGCGGCGGCAATCCCCTCCCCTTGCAGGGCCTTGGCCGCTGCGGCGGCGAGGGCCACTTCCGAGCCAGTGGCGATCAGGGTGACGTCGCGGCATTCCTTGGGCTCGACCAGCACGTAGGCGCCCTTGGCCGACAGGTTCTCATCGGTATGGGCGGTCCTGAGCAAAGGCAGCCCCTGACGGGTGAGCGCGAGGATCGACGGCGTCGCCTCGGTGCCAAGCGCGATCTCCCAGCATTCGGCGCATTCGACCGAATCGGCAGGGCGCAAGACGTTGAGGTTGGGCATCGCGCGCAAGGCCGCCAATTGCTCGACCGGCTGGTGGGTCGGGCCGTCCTCGCCAAGGCCGATCGAGTTCATGCGTCATCACATAGATCACGCGCTTGCCCATGAGCGCCGACAGCCTAATCGACGGCCGGCAATAATCGGAGAAGACGAGGAAGGTGCCGCCGTACGGCACGATGCCGCCATGCAGCGAAAGTCCATTCATGGCCGCCGCCATGCCGTGCTCACGCACCCCGTAATGCATGTAATTTCCTGAGAAGTCCCCGGGCTTGACGATGGTGTGCAGCTTGGTGAGCGTGCCGTTCGAGCCGGTGAGGTCGGCCGATCCGCCGATCAACCCCGGGACGATGGGCACGAGCTTCTCCAGCACCTTCTGCGAGGACTGGCGGGTGGCGAGCTTGGCCGTCTCGCGGCCGAAATCCGATTTGAGTGCGTTCACCGCGGCGGCGATCTTCTCGTGCACCGCGACATCGATCGGATCGGTGAGATGCTCGCGTGCGCTCGCGTCGAGGCGCTTCGCCGCTTCTTGCCAGCGCTCATAGGTGGCCGCGCTACGCGCTCCGGCCGCGCGCCAGCTCGCCAGGATCGGTTTCGGCACCTCGAACGGCGCATGACGCCAGCCGAGTTTCTCGCGGGCGGCTTTGACCTCATCCTCTCCGAGCGGGGAGCCATGCGTTGCGGCGGTGCCCTGCTTCTTCGGCGCGCCATAACCGATGATGGTGCGGCAGGCGATGAGCGACGGCCGGTCGGTGGCGGCGCGGGCATTCTCGATGGCGAGCGCGATCGCCTGCGGATCGTGGCCGTCGACTTTCGCCGTGTGCCAGCCGGAAGCCCCGAACCGCTCGAGCTGGTCGTCCGACACGGAGAGATCGGTGGGGCCGTCAATGGAAATCTGATTGTCGTCGAACAGCACGATCAGGCGGCCGAGCTTGAGATGACCGGCAAGCGAGATCGCCTCCTGGCTGATGCCCTCCATGAGGCAGCCGTCGCCGGCAATCACGTAGGTATGGTGGTCGACGATCTCGCCGCCGTAACGGCTGTTGAGCAGCCGCTCGGCCAGCGCCATACCGACGGCATTGCCGAGCCCCTGCCCCAACGGCCCGGTGGTGGTCTCGATACCCGGCGCGTGGCCATATTCGGGATGGCCCGGCGTGCGCGATCCAAGCTGGCGGAAGCGCTTGAGCTGCTCCACATCCATGCCCGGGACACCGGTGAGGTAGAGCAGCGCATAAAGCAGCATCGAGCCGTGGCCGGCCGAAAGCACGAAGCGGTCGCGATCGGGCCATTCCGGGTGGGCGGCATCGAATTTCAGAAAGCGGGTGAACAGAACCGTGGCCACATCGGCCATGCCCATGGGCATACCGGGATGCCCGGAGTTGGCTTTCTGCACCGCGTCCATGGCAAGCGCGCGGATGCCATTCGCCATGTCCTGGTGGGTCGCCTCGGGTAATGCTTCACCCTGCTGCAAAGCTTCAGCCATCTCGATGTCTCGGCTCCAAGAGTGCTAATAGGCCCGGACGCCCATCGCCGCCTTGACGGCGTGATAGCCGACGAGAAGCTGCGTGAGTGCAAGCGGGTGGCTCCTGGGAGAGCCATTGGCGACGTCGATGCGCCCGACCTGGTCGCGCAAGTGCCCCGCCTCCGGGATCAGGTTCCATAGCAGATCTTCGATGCGCTCGGCGTGTTGATCGGAGATATTGCCATTGATTTCAAGCACGTCGACCGGCTTGCCGTCGCGGTCGCGGGCGAGCTCTAGGCGCAATGCCGGCATTGCTCGAGCCGTCGAACAGCGGCCCGAAATCGGGGTGCGGCAAGGTCGGGCGCAGGATGTGGCGCACGTCGAGCTGGGTGTCGGAGGCGCCGTTGGCGCCTTGCGGCTTCTGGAAGTGGATGACGATGTCGGCGAAGGTGCGCTGCGGGTGCATGTATTTCGGGGCGTCTTCCCGCCGCTTCTCCAGTGACGCGAGTACCTCTTCCCGCTTATAGCCGCGCCTGGTCGTATCCCGATGCATCTTCCATTTGACGCGGAGGTCCTCGTCGGGATCGAGATAGATCTTCACGTCATAGCAGTCGCGCATGGCCCGCGTGGTGTAGCCGAGCAGGCCTTCGGCGATGACGAACTCCTTCGGCTTTACATATTTCGGGCGCCCGAAGGTGCCGTTCCGGTGATCGTAAATGGGCTTCAGGATCGGGTCGCCCTCACGCAGATGGCGGAGCGCCTGCTCCAGCACGTCGAGATAGTTGGCGCGCGGGTCGATCGCCGACAGACCTTTCTCGGCGCGCTCGCGGCGGTCGTAGCGGTGGTAGTCGTCGGTGCAAAGCACGGTGCAGCGGTCCTCGCCCAGAATCTGAGCGACGCCCGCCGATAGCGTGGTCTTGCCCGACGCCGAGTCGCCGACAATTCCCAGTATGATCGGGTGCTCAACCCGCTTCGGCATTTCCTACTCCCGGTAACGTTTTTTTATTTAGGTAACACTTTACGCAACGTCGCGCGCGGCACTTTGTGCCCGTCCTTTTTGCTCGCGCGGCAGATAACTGGTGATGATCTGCCGCTCGCCCGTCGCTCCGATGACCATCATGGTCTGGACCTTGTAGTGGGCGCGGGTGCGCTCCACCCCTTCCACCATCAGGCCGGTTGTGATGCCGGTGGCGCAGAAGAACACATCATCGGAGGCTATCAGCTCATCCCGGGCGTACCAGCGCGAGGTGCTCGAGTCCGGCCTCGCGCACGGCCTTTGCCTCGGTGTGAAGCTGGGGATCGATGCGGGCGAGGAACTCTCCACCAAGGCCGCGCACGGCGCAGGCCGACATAATGCCTTCCGGCGTGCCCCCGGTTCCCATCAAGGCGTCGATGCCTGAGCCAGGGATGGCGGCGAGCAGAGCGCCGGCGACGTCGCCGGCAGGATAGAGGGCGACCCGGGCGCCGGCCCTGATGATGTCCTCGATCAGCTCGCGATGGCGCGGCTTTTCCAGCACATAGATGGTGAGATGCGAGACGTCCTTGTGGAGCGCCTCGGCAAGGACCCTGAGCTTGCGGCCGGTGGTCCAGTGCGGATCGATCTTGCCGCGGGCGGCGGGCGGCGCCACGAACTTCTCCATGTAGAAGGCCGGCGCCGGGTTCATCATGGCGCCGCGCGGGGCGACCGCGAGCACGGCGAGCGCGTTGGTCTGGCCCCTGGCGAGATAGCTCGTGCCCTCCACCGGGTCGACGGCGATGTCGGCCTTGAAGAGGGAGCTTGGGCGCCCGAGGCGCTCGCCCCGGGCTGGCTGCGGCGCCTCACCCTTGCCGGCCTCGCCGATCACCACCACGGCGTCGATGTCGACCTCGGCGAGCGCCGAGAGCATGGCATCGAGGGCGGCGCGGCCGCCGTCCATGCCGTCGCCGCGCCCGATCCAGTCGAAGGCAGCAAGGGCGGCGCTCTCGCTGACCCGGCGGAGCGAATAGATGAGTTCGGGACCGGCGGCGCTCGAGGTGATCATGGCGCCTCCGAGAGGGACCTTTCCCGCGACGAGCTCAGAGCTCGACGCCGGGGGGACTGGATGAGGTCGTCGCAAAGGTCGTGGCCGCTATATGTCATGGGCGGACTGCCCTGAAACCAAGGGATCCCGGGTCGGAAGAAGCCCGGGCGTCATGTCAAACTGTCATGGGGCCGATCGGCGCTCTTGTCTACTGGGATTGGCCTGCCCTCCACCGCCCAGCGAGTGGTGAGGCGCGGGTCGAGGGCATCGCGCAGCGTGTCGCCGAGCACGTTAACCGCCACCAGCACGCCGACCAGGGTCAGGCCGGGGAGCACGGTCACCCACCAGACGCCGGCGAAGATGAGATCGTAGCCGGAGCGGATCAACGTGCCGAGCGAAGGCTGGGTCACCGGCAGGCCGAGGCCGAGGAAGGAGAGAGCGGCTTCGGCCATGATGGCGCCTGCGATCTGGGTGGTGGCCACCACGATCAGCGGGGACTGGATATTGGGCAGGATATGCCGCCGGACGACGCTCACGTCGCCTGCCCCGAGCGCGCGTGCGGCGCGCACATGATCCTTCGCCGCTTCGACCAGGGTGGCAGCGCGCGCCGTGCGGGCGAAAGTCGGCCATTCGGCAAGCCCGATGACCAGCACCAGCAGCGGCACCGCCAATTGCCCCAGCGTCTCGCCGCCGAGGCTCGCGCGCACCAGGGCGAGCGCGATGATGGCAAGGATGAGGGTGGAGAGCGACAGCTGGACGTCGGCGACCCTGGCAATGACACTGTCCACCCTCCCACCCACATAGCCCGCCATGAGGCCAAGCGGCACGCCGATTGCCGCCTGGATGGCGACGGCGAGAACACCGACGGTCAAGGAGATGCGCGTGCCGTAAAGAATGGCGCTCAGGAGATCGCGGCCTTGCGAATCGGTGCCGAGAAGGAAGCGCGGGTCGCTGCCGGCAAGCCAGATCGGCGGCAGATTGGCATCGAGCACGTCGAAGCTCGCAAGATCGAACGGATTCTGCGGGGCGATGAAGGGCGCGGCAAGCGCGGCAAGCGCGATCGTGGCGAGCAGGATGGCCGCCACCGTGCTGCCGGGCCTGTCGAGCGCAAAGGCGCGGACCGAGACAAGCGTGACGCGCGCGCCCTCCCCGCTCATCGCCGCCCCTCGAGGCTGATGCGCGGGTCGAGCCAAAGGCTCACCACATCGGCAAGGGTGTTGGTAACCACGAACAGGAAGCCGACGGCGACGAGATAGGTGGTGATCAGCGGCACGTCGGCACGCGTCACCGCCTCGAGAAAGAGGAAGCCCATGCCGGGCCATTGGAACACAGTCTCGGTGAGGAGGGTGAAGGCGAGCATGTTGCCGATCTGCAGGCCGCCGAGCGCCACGAGCGGAAGCAGAGCGTTGCGCAGCGCATGATGCAGCCACACCCGCAAACGCGAGGCGCCCTTGGCGCGCGCCGTGCGCACGTAGTCGGTGCCGAGTTGCTCGAGCATGGCGCCGCGCACCAGCCTGATGAACAGCGGCAGCATGATCGAGGAGAGGGTGATCGCCGGCAGAATGATGTGCTTAAGTCCATCGAGAGTGAGCAGCCCGGTCTCCCAGAAACCGATGCGCACCGTCTGGCCGCGCCCGAACGCCGGCAGCCAGCCAAGCCACACCGAGAAGATGGAGATGAGAATGATGCCGGTGAGAAACACCGGCACCGAGATGCCGAGCACGCTCAGACCCAAGATCAGTCTCGCGCCGGGGGATCGCGGCTTCACCGCGCAATAGATGCCGGCGGGCAGCGAGACCAGCAGAACGATGAGGCTCGCCGCGAGCACAAGCTCGAAGCTCGCCGGAAATTTGGCGAGCACCACCTCAAGGGTCGATCGCTTGTAGATATAGGACTGGCCGAGATCGCCTTGCGCCGCGTGGCCGAGGTAGCGGGCAAGCTGCGTCGGCCACGGCGCATCGAGACCGAGCTCATGCCTCAGCACGGCACGCTCCGCTTCCGGCACCGCCTCGCCCATGATCTCGCGCAAAGGATCGCCGAGCGCTCCCTTCACGGCAAAGGCGATCACCGCGATCGCGAGCATGACGAGAAAGGCTTGGCCGGCGCGCTTGGCGATGAAGGCCAGCGGTGCGCCAAGAGCTTGCATCGTTTGGTTTGGACGCCGAGTTCGATCTTGCGTCACGACAGGGAGGATCCTGGATCGATGCCGAGCCCCATCATTCGCGCTAGACTGAGGTCGGGCCGCGTGCGCCGGACGAGACTTTGGTGAAAGGGAGTGCGGAAATGAAATATCTCGCCTTGATCGGTGCTCTCTTCATCGGCCTCATCTTGGCACCCCTCGCCGTCGCCCAGCAAGACACCTACAGGCCTCCGCTTGGCGACATCATGGGCGCGATCCAGCTGAGACATATCAAGTTGTGGTTCGCGGGAAAGCTCGGGAACTGGGACCTCGCGACCTACGAAGTAGGAGAGATCAAGGCCAGCCTGGAGAACGCTGCAGATCTTTATCGGGGCATTCCGGCGGAGCTCATCACCAACACAGCCGATCCGATCCTGGCGATCGCTGATGCCGTTCAGGCAAAGGACGGCGCGGCGTTCGCCAAGGCCTATAGCGATCTCACCGCCGCCTGCAACGCCTGCCATCAGGCGATTGGTCGGGGCTTCATCGTCATACAGGTGCCGACCACTTCCCCGTTCAGCGATCAGTCGTTTGCGCCGCCGCGCTAGGGCGGTTTGAACCTAAACCGTGCCGGCATCGTTGTCCCAAGGCCTGCCAAGCCTTTGAACGGCCTCATCTTGGCATGACCGTTGCACCTTGAATTGGAAGCAAACCCTGGCCGGAGTTCCCAGCCGATGTATTTTCAAGGACGGTTCCGATAAAGATTAGACAAGATGACGATAACAATCCGTACCGGCTACGCAATTTCCTACGACTGCCCGCAACCAACGCCAATGATCCTGACATTGTGCGTCCATCCGAGCCGGCGACGTGACCTCATCACACCGGATCGGATGCAGCTCACAGCCTCTCGTTCAAACCAAGGAATATTGCGACGGCTTTGGGAATATTTGCCACGTGATCCGGGCACCCGCTGGCCGGCTGACGATTTCATCAGATTTTCTTGTGCAGGATAGCGGCAACCTTGACGATGTGGCGCCCACCGCGGCGCAAAGCTCGCTCGAGACGCTGCCGGTCGAGACGCTCGTCTACCTGCTCGGCAGCCGCTACTGCGAGACCGACCGGCTGTCCGAGTTTGCCTGGGCACTCTTCGGCAAGGCGCCCAAGGGCTGGCCTCGTTCAGGCGATCTGCGACTTCGTCCACGACCACATCAGCTTCGGCTATCAGCACGCCAGTCCCACCAAGACCGCCTACGAGGCCTTCAAGGAGCGGCAAGGCGTATGCCGCGACTTTGCGCATCTGGCGATCACGCTTCTGCCGCTGCATGAACATGCCGGCGCGCTACTGCACCGGCTATCTCGGCGACATCGGCATTCCGCCCGATCCCGCACCGATGGATTTCAGCGCCTGGTTCGAGGTCTATCTCGGCGGCCGCTGGTACACCTTCGACGCCCGCCACAACATCCCGCGCATCGGCCGCATCCTGATCGCGCGAGGACGTGACGCGACCGATGTGGCGATCACCACCTCATACGGTGCCCACGTGCTGGCAGAATTCAAGGTCTTCACCGACGAGGTCCCCTCGGATCAGGCAACCGGTTCTCACGGCGCTGCCGTGGTCAACTCCTGAATCCGGTCTGCCACGTGAGGGCAAAGGCGATCGCCGCGGCGACCGCGGCCTGCCAGGGCACGAACAGCAGGATGATGGCGTCGAGCAAGGCGGCCGGATAGAGCAAGAGCCCGGCAATCGCGCCGGCGACGACGATCAGCATCCACGCCTCATGCCGCCTGATGGCGGTGGCGGCGATGCCGGTGCCGAAGGCGGTCAGTCCGGCGCCTACGGCGCCTGAGAGCAATCCCCCGATCAGCCATCCGAGCATCTCGCGATAGACCTTGGCGCCGTTGATGGTGCCGAACAGCGAAGAGCCTTGGATGGTGTTGATCACGTCGTTCGCCGTGTTCACGGCGGCAAGCCAGCCGGCGAGCGTCAGCATCATGGCGAGAAGGCATTTGAACGGGTCGCGATTGACCCAAAGCCATATGACGCCCGCGACCATCGCGCCGAAGGCGATGCCGGCGTGGAGCGGAACTGCCCGGGCATTGATCAGAATGTCGGGATCGCTCAAGCGAATATCGGGCAAAGGCGACGGCAGACTCGAGATGAGCCCGGTGACTGCCCCGAGCACGGCCATCACCGCCATGGCGCGGCCGCGGGACGGCAGCGTCGGCCGCGCGTCAATGTGCAAATAAGCGGGAACTCATTGCGTGCCCCCAGGACGCAGAGGATACCGCGACAGACCCTCCAACTCCACTACGCGGCTTGTCGCCAATTGCTAAATGCGGCAGGAACCGAGGATGTTCCCTCGGCACGCCTATGCTATTGAAAACGCTTCCGTTTACTCCATGACCAGATCGCCGAGATAGGGCATGTCGATAACGTTAAGCACAGGATCGATATGCACGGCCTTAGCCGCAGCCCAGGACAGTGCTGCCAATGCAGCGGCACGAGCGCCGCGTCGTCGTAGAGAATGCGCTCGATCTTCCTCAGGACTTCGCCCCTTGCCTCGGGATCGGTCATAGTCTGGGTCTGAAGCGTCAGCCGGTCCACTTCCGGGTTTGAATAATTGCCGGCGTTGTATTGGCCGTAGCCGGTCTTGGCGTCTGGCGTCATCGCCAGGAACTCATAGAAGTTCGCCGAGTCCTCCGTATCGGACTGCCAGCCGATCATCATGATGTCGGCAGCGCGCTCGTCGAAGCGTTGCCAATATTGCGCCTTGGGCATGGTCTGTAGATCAACCTTGATATTGATCTTGGCGAGCATGGCAGCGACGGCCTGAGCAATGCGCTGATCCTCAACGTAGCGGTTGTTCGGCGCCATCATGGTTACCGAGAAGCCGCCGGGGTAACCAGCTTCGGCCATCAGCGCCTTGGCCTTGTCCAGTTCGAAACGCGGCGCGAGCGCGGGGTCATAGCCGGCATAGCCCGGCGGGCTGAGCTCGCCGGCCGGCGTGCCGAAGCCACGCATGATCTTGTCGACGATGCCTTGGCGGTTGATCGCGTAGTTGATGGCAAGCCGCACACGCGGATCCTTGAAGGCGGCGACGCGGTTCTGGTTCAGCTCGAAGGTGAGGATGCGCGTGCTGAGCTTGGTGATCAGGTTGCAGCAAGGATCGCTCTTGATCCGGTCGAAGTCGGTCGGGGGCACGGGCGCGATGAAGTCAACGTCGCCGGCGAGAAGCGCCGCCACGCGCGTGGCCGGCTCCTTGATCGGCGTGAACACGATGTGGTCGACATTGCCGGGCGAGGCTTTGTCCCAATAATCGGCGAAGCGTTTGAACTCGAGCTTCACTCCTTCCTCACGCTCGGTGACGATGAACGGGCCGGTGCCGGAGACATGGGCCGAAGCGAAGGAGGCGCCCTGCTTGACGATCTCGTCCTTCGGCCGTCCGCGCTCGTCGTTGCCCGTGTAGAACTCGCGGTCCATGGGAAAGATGTAGGTGGCGAGGTTGAGCACTAGCGGATAAGGGCCCTTGGTGATCAGGTCGACGGTGAGATCGTTGACTGCCTTCGCCTCGCTGAAGGGCTCGAACAGAGCCTTGAAGTCAGGACTTTCTTCAGCCGATTGAACGTCCAGACCACGTCTTGAGCCGAGAGCGTGCGCCCGGAGTGGAAGCGCACGCCTGGCCTCAAGTGAAAGCGCGTGGTTCGTTCGTCGATCTTCTCCCAGCTCGTGGCGAGCCGCGGCTCGAGCGTCAAGTCTTGGCGAAATCGCAGCAAGGGATCGAAGCTGAGGTGGGAGAGCTGAAGGGTGGCGCTGGCGAGCTGCTCGTGCGGATCGAGCGAGGTTGGATCGGCGTCATAGGCCATGCGCAGCGTCTTGGCGTCGGCGGTGACGAGCGAGGCGCCCAGCGCCAGCGAGATGCCCACCGCAAGGCCCGCGGCCAACAGCAAGAGACGTCGAAGCATGGGGATGATCTTGCCTTGTGCTATTAGGTCCACCGTTCAACCCCGCACGCCTACCCTGGATCAACTGCTTTGCAAGGCTTTTTCGTCACAGGCACCGATACCGATGTCGGCAAGACCGTAGTTTCGGCCTGGCTGCTCGCCCATCTCGACGCCGCTTATTGGAAGCCGGTGCAGGCCGGCACGGAGCCCGCCACCGACTCCGCGACCGTACGCCGGCTTGCCGAACTCTCCGGCGATCGCATCCTGCCGGAGGCCTATGTGCTGCCTGACGCCATTGCGCCGCATGAAGCCGCCCGGCGCGCCGGCGTCGTCATCGACATGGCGAAGCTTACGGCCCCTCCGGCGACGGACCGGCTGCTCGTGGTCGAAGGCGCAGGCGGCATGCTCGTGCCCCTCACCGACACCGCCTATATGGTCGACCTCGCGGCGGAACTGCATCTTCCCCTGATCCTGGTCGCCCGCTCCACGCTCGGCACGATCAACCACACCCTGCTCTCGATCGAGGCCTTGCGCCGACGCGGATTGCCGCTTGCCGGCGTCGTCATGAACGGACCCGAGACGCCGCACAACCGGGCCGCCATCGAGCGCTATGGCGAAGTGAATGTGATCGCCGAGATCCCTTGGCTTCCTGAGCTGACACGCGCGACTTTGCTGGCCGTAGAGCCGGAACTCGACCTACAGAAGCTTGCGCGGGCGATGCCGTGAACGATCACGCCGACAGGGAGGAGCAGGACGCCGATCGCGTGGCGCAGGCGGCGCTCGCCCGCGACATCCTTGCGCGCGACCGGCGGCACGTATGGCACCCCTTCACTCAGCATGGCACCGAAGCCGAGCCGCTGTTGATCGCAGCCGCGCGCGGCGCCTCGCTCTACGACGCCGAGGGGCGGGAGATCCTCGATCTGATTTCGTCGTGGTGGACCTGCACCCACGGCCATTCTCACCCGAAGCTCAACGAGGCGCTGGCCCAACAGGCCGCGCGCTTCGAGCATGTGATGTTCGCGGGCTTCACCCACCAGCCCGCCGTCGATCTCGCCACGGCGCTCGCCCAGCTTCTGCCCGGCGATCTCGCGCGCGTATTCTTCTCCGACGACGGCTCGACCTCGGTCGAGGTCGCGCTCAAGATCGCCTTCCAATATTGGGCCAATCGCGGCGAGACGCGCCGGCGCGTATTCATCTCCTTCGACGGCGGCTATCACGGCGACACGCTCGGCGCCATGTCGGTCGGCAGCGGTTCGGGTTTCTTCAATCTGTTTCGCGGCATGATGTGCCAAGTGGCGGTGCTGCCCTTCCCGTACACCTTCGAAGGCGACACAGCGGCAGAGGATCGCGAGACGGGCGCGCTGACCGCGCTCGAGGACAGGCCGTGGAACGGGACGCATGACATCGCCGCGCTGATCATCGAGCCGATGCTGCAAGGCGCCGGCGGCATGCGCATGTGCCGCCCGGAATTCTTGGGCGGCTGGTGGAGATGGCGCAAGTCCGCCGGCATTCTCGTGATCTTCGACGAGGTGGCGACCGGCTTTGGACGCACGGGCACGCTGTTCGCCATGCAGCAGGCCGGCGTGGTGCCCGATCTGGTCTGCCTGTCCAAGGGCCTGACCTCCGGCTATATGCCCATGGCGGTGACGGTCGCGCGCGACAAGGTGTTCGAGGGATTCGTCGGGGAAAGATTCGACAAGGCGCTGCCGCATGGCCACTCGTTCACCGCCAACCCGCTCGCCTGCGCGGTGGCGCTCCGCTCCTTGATGCTGTTCGCCGAGGAGGACACGCTCGGGCACATCGCGCGGATTGGGGAGCGCCATCGCGACATGCTGGAGGAGCTGCGCCGCCGCGAAGATGTGGTGCGGCCTCGAGTGCTGGGCTCGATCCTCGCCTTCGATTTGAAGGGCGATGCTGCTTACCAATCGGCGCAAAGCCAGGCGCTCAAGGGCTGGTTCCTGAGCCATGGCCTGAACATCAGGCCGCTCGGCTCGACCGTCTATCTGCTGCCGCCTTACTGCATCACCGATGCGGAGCTGACCCGCGCCTATGCCGGGTTGATCGAAGGGCTCGACTGGCTCGCCGCCAACCGCCCATAGACGATGCGCCAGGTGATGCGGCCGCCATGCTTCTCGTCGGCGGCGCGGATGGCGCGACGCAGCGCGCCGGGGGCAAGTGGCGCGTAGCCCTCGCGCGGGGTCAAGCCGCCGACTGCCTTCATGCGGCGCAGGAAGCCGAGCGTGTCGCGATCGGCAACCAGACCTTCCTCGTCGACAATTCCGGGAAGCTCTGGGATGTCGAGCACGCCGATCGTCAGGCCTTGCTCGTCGAGCACGTCGCGCCATTCCGGGAAGCTCTTGCCGCTGATCGTGGCGTAGACCAGCACTCCGTTTGGCGCGAGACGTTGCCGGAGCGTGTGTAGCGCGGCGGCCGGGTCCGCAAGCCAGTGCAGCAACATGCTCATGGCAATGAGGTCGAAGGGGCCGGGAAGCGTCGGGCGAGCGGCGTCCATCACCTCGAAGCTGACATGGTTCTTTCTCGTGACCTTGAGGTTACGACGGCATTGCTCGACCATCGACGGCGCGAGATCGGTGAAGACGAAGGCTCCGCCGGAATAACGCCCGAGCAAATGCCGGCTCAACAGCCCGGTGCCGCAGCCAAGCTCGAGCACGCGCGGAGAGGCGATCGCCGGCAGTAGGCCCGCCAGCCGCTCGGCGACGGCGCGCTGCAGATCGGCATGCTCCTCATAGGACGCCGCGTGCGCGTCGAAACTGCGGGCGACGGCGGCGCTTCGGCTGGAGAGCATGCGCAAAATCGAGGACATGGTTGGCGCACCATTCTGGATGTTTCAGAGGTAGCACATGGCCGCCGGTTTCAGACCAATGGATATTCTCGCCTCCCCACATGGCTTCGCTCATCGCCTCCGGCACGACGGCATCGTCGCGGGCGGCAAGGGCAAGAGTGGGGCAGACAAGCTGGGCCCTCGCGTCGCTCGCGTCCCAATCCAACAGCCAGCCGAGCCCCTCATCGAGCCGCACGACGTTGAGCGCCGCGGGCGGGGCAAACGGTGCGGTCTTGCAAGCGCGCCAGAAGGCTTCGAGCGTCCGGTAGGCGTCGCGGCGAAGCCCACGCCGAATGGCGACGACCTCAGAGCGCGGAATGGGCGGGCAGAAACGGTCGAAGCCCTGGATGGTGACGAGGCCGCGGAATGGCGGCCTGCCCTCCTCCCCTACCCGGTGCAGCAGCCAGAGGACCCCGAGGGAGTGGCCGACGGCGATGGAATCGCCTGGCCACTTGCTCACCCCCGGCGGTCCACCGGCGATGAAGCCGAGATCGACCAGGCTCGCCTCGGAATTCCGCATGTATCCGCATAAATCGCGCCAAATCCCGGCATTGAAGCCCCAGCCATGGACGAAGACAAAATGCATGCGCGCTGCGGGCACCTTCAGGCGGTCGCGCTGCGTGGCAAGGCGCGGTCGTCAAGCACGCTGAGCAAACCATCGATGTCCTCAGCGGTATGAGCCGCAGTGAAGGCGAGCCTGAGCCGCGCCGTTCCGGGCGGGACGGTGGGCGGCCTGATCGCCGTGGCGAAGTAGCCGGCCTCACGCAGCTTCTTGCTCAGGCTCAGAGCGGCATGATTGCTGCCGGCGATCAGCGGCACGATCTGGGTGGTCGAGGCGCCGGTGTCGAAGCCGAGCGTCCGCGCGCCCCGACGGAAGCGCTCGGCGAGGTTCGCGACATGGGCGCGCTCGGCATCGAGCGCCGGCACAAGATCGAGCGCGGCTTCGATCGCGCCCAGTACCGGCGGCGGGAGCGCGGTCGAATAGATCAGCCCGCTGCAGCGATTGACCAGGAAGTCGCGCAAGATTGGAGAGCACGCGACATAGGCGCCGAAGCCGCCAAGGGCCTTGGAGAAGGTGCCGATGACTAGATCGGCCTCGACGGAAAGCCCACGGCCCCCATAGCCCAGAATTCCGGTGGCATGGGCGTCGTCGACGATGAGCGCAGCATCGTGCTCGCGCGCGAGCAGCCCGATCTCGGCGAGCTGCGCCACATCTCCGTCCATTGAGAACACGCTCTCGGTCAGGATGAATTTCGGCCGCTCATCTCCCTGATATTGATTTCAGAAGTGCCGTGAGATGGGTCGCGTCACGGTGGCGATAACGGATCTCGCGCGCGCCAGCGGCGGCGCAGCCGAAATGGATGCTCGCATGATTGAGCCGGTCCGAGAACACAAGCGGCTCTAGCCCAAGCACGCCCCGGTCGAGCAGCGCCTGCAGCACCGAGGCATTGGCCTGGAAGCCCGAGGCCATAATCAGCGCGGCGGGCTTCCCCTTGAGCTTGGCGATTTTGGCCTCGATGCCGGCGAACAAATCGAGGTTGCCAGTGACAAGGCGCGAGGCGCCCGAGCCAACGCCATAGCGTACCGCGAAACCTCGCGCCCGCTCGATGAGGGCCGGATGGAAGCGCAAGCCGAGATAGTCGTTGCTGGCGAGATTGACGCAGGCCTCGCCTGCGATGCGAACGGTGCGCGCGTCGCGCGCCTCAATCGCCGCCAGCTCCCGCCGCAAGCCGTCGCGCTCGCGCCCCTCGAGATAGGCTTCGTAGCGGCTTTCGCTTCCTGGCATGATCCTGTATTACCCTAAATCGACAGAATTTGCAGCATTCTCAGGTACTTGGTGTTTACAGCGACCCTGGTACAAAGCCAGAAAGAGACCAGAACAACCGAGCATTCTGTAAACACCGAGCACGACGTTCGAGCCGCTTGTGGAGCCAGTCGAAGAAGCGCCGCCGAGCCAATTTTCCTCGGTCTGCCCAAATCTCAGAAGGGATCAACGACCCTAGCTTTTTTGGATGTCACAACGTGAACGCGACCCGGTACTTGGGTTACCTTTTTGCTGTTACATTTCGGGCACCTTACCTTCGCTGCCTCGTGCTCTGTGATGGTTTCGGTGCGCTCAAATGGCTTGCCGCATTCGTTACAACGATACTGGTAGGCCGCCACGTCCCTTCTCCACATTCCCGATCAAATGGTTCCAATAAAATCACGCTTTCCCAATTCAACACCGCAATGCCGCAGACCCACCGGTGAGCAACCTCCTCTAGAAGGAGGCGATGAAGAGAGGGTTTGCAAATGCGCAATTTCAAGTCCGTCAGGTTCGCATGGAGCAAGGAAATTCTTAACGGCGTGGTGATGTACAAAGCCGCCAGACCAACGAACCATGACTTCGAATATACGGTGCTAATTAGGGGCAAACGCCTCAACAATACTTCAGACAAAAGTGTTGTCATGAAGCGTCGGAGTGGTGACGTCAAAATCTTGCTCTCGGTTGAGCACGGCCTAACGCGTCGTCGAGATGTGAATGATGCTATCCGCATCGCTGTGGAGAATGACATCGACGCCGACATGGCAGGACGAAATTGAACCATGAAAGCTGGCCGCAGTGAGCGAACCTTCCCAAGGCGGGATAATAGCCCCCGAGTTTTCTTTTCTTTGCAAAACGTGAAGAACTCATCGGGATCGAGGAACACGGGTATTATGTTCACGCCGTCGCGCCTTGCCGACGCCCGTTCGCTCTCAGCGTTCTTCTCCCTCATCGAAATCCAGAGGGAACGTCTCCCGGTCTTCCATGATTTCCCGGACAAGCGCGTAGTCGTCGCGTCGATACCACGGTGCAAAGCGTGGCATTATTCCTCTCCTCGGTGTTAGCGGTCACAGCCTCTACAATAACAAAGGAGGCGTGCAACGAGAGGTCTTTCACACGCCCTGCTGAGTTGCTGGCATCAAGCTCTTGACTTCCGCGAGGAGGTCGCGACCGAGAACGCGAACGCAATCCTTGTAGGCTGACAAGACTTGTTCGACGGCGCTGTCAGCCGTCTCGGGATCGACACCGCTCATGTAGACGTACAGAGCCAGCTTGATACCGACACTCTCGATGTCGTCGGCGGGTGTTTCGGCAATTAGGTCTTCCATGCTCGTGACGCGGGCGTGAGCACGGTGGCGCGCTGCCTTGGTCATTTGTTTGTCTTGATCAAGCAGTGCGCTTTTCCACCTGTTAAAGGCCTCGCATATCGTGCGTTTCATCTCATCCTCCGGGAGGATGCAGTTCCAGCCCCCGCATCATGTACCGATCAGTGGCACGACACCACATTGTCTGCCGCTGGGGGGCCTTCTATAGGGGTGTTTCTGGTAGCAAATTCCGCTACCCGTTCCGTTGGCGTACTTCCTGAAAGCCCCGACACTCCACCGCGCCGGGGCTTTTTCTTTTGGGCGGCGGGGTCGCTGGCGCAGCCGCGCCGACCTTGTGCCCAACGGGCAACACTCGAAGCATTTTCAGTGGAAGCATAGAATAAGCCTGGACGCGAGCGTACTCTTGCTGGGGCGTATGCCACGCCGAATGGGGAGGCTCGGATGTCCTTTATCTTAATGCTCATGGCCGTGCCCTGGCTGTATGCCACGGGCATTTACAGTCCGCAGGTAATGCATCATGGACACTGCATTGCCCAGCCGGGCACTTTTGACGCACTCTACTGTCCGGCACAAGAGGCACCTCCGTACCATCGCAAGGGTTAGGTCGGGCAAGCCCAGCGTTCCGAGCGCCCGGGGCTCCCCTTCAAGGGTCGGCTTTGGTCGGCGCATCTTTGATCGAAGAAGTGGCGCCAGGAGCACAGCCATACGTGCCGAGCAGTGCTATCTAAAGTGATGCGGGGTGGCCGCTCTAGTTCGCTTCGGTGAACGGCGGAGACCACGGTAACCCGCACTTCTAGTCACAAGCCTCGAGGGAAGCTCAGTGCCCCCCGGGGCTTTTTCTTAGCGGGTAACAGCTCCGACAGTCTGCGGCTCCTAATTCCAGGTGCGACGCCTATACCAATTTCCGCGAGTGCTGTGACAGTTCCGCCACCAATACCGACCCGCAATGTGATTGCATTTTATGACTGACGCCTTGCCGGTACGGCAAGTGACCGTCGGAGTGGGTGATTAGTCTGGTACAGCGTACAACCCCCGCAAGGTCGAGCGCAGGCAGCACGATCATCCCCTAAGAGTGAACTCGACTTGGGCCTCAAGCCTAGTCCCCGTGGCCGCAAGCCGAGGATTATCACCTTTAATCCCTGCCTTAGCCGTTCGGATCAGTTCTCGAACGGCTCTTCTTTTCTGAGGTTGAAGCGAAGGGCCATTGCATCCCCCGCCCATGCTCGGTTTATGGCCCGTTGGAACCAAAACCTCGAACGCTGGGACAGGTTGGCCGTGCTTCAATGTGGGACCAGATCCCGTAGCGCAGGATGCAGGATCAGGACTTCAGCCAACCGTCGAGCTAACTGGGGCGGATTGTGTACGAGGCGCTGCCTCCCGGAATTTCGCTCGCTGCAAAAATCTGCCGGGGAGGTTAAGAGCAGCTTCCACACCGCTGTGGTCCTCCCCGGGTTGGATGGCGTCTCAGTACCACCGAACGCAAGCGCCTCCATTCCATCTCGCACACCTGCGGACTTCTCGACGGACATGGCGTCTGGTGGTTCTCGCCACGCAGACACCATTAATCCGTACCCTACCCGCGCCACATGCTTCGCGGACTTGCGTGATCATGCCATCCGACTGATGGAGCGGCGCGATCGGCATGGCCTGCGCCGATGTGGCGACGGCCAAAGCAAAAGCAACAGCGATCAACCTGATCATTTCGTTTCTCCCTTGCGAGCCTTCAATCTTGAAGAATGGATAAACTCAGCGGCAAAAGGCGTCCAATCAGTGGGGACTGATTGGACGCCGAAAGCGCATTTCGCGCGTGTGCCGGGAGGGAAAACCGGCACGAAAGCGGCCACATCTTCGGCTAGACGGGGGGCACTACCGATGTGCGATGCAGCCGCACTGGTAATTTATCACGTCGCACGCGGTAACGTGAATATCGGCGTCGTGCGACACGATGGTCAAGACCACCGCACCACGAACCTTTAGGGACCGGCTACTCCACCAGCGAACCGTGCCACTGAGCTTCATTTGCGGTCACAGGAGAAGTGACCGGCAATTGTAGAACGGTAGCGTGCTGACCTTTGCACAACTGCGTCAGTAGCACGATCCTGCCATCAGGGAATTCAAGGGCGTCGTGATGGACGTTTGACCGGTCCGTGTTGACCTGTCGGAACCTTGCCACCTTTTGCCCGAGCCATCTCCAAGCGACAAGCCTGCCAGTCTCGCATCGCACCTCCTTCTCGAAGGCAAGCTCGGTGCCAGGAAGCACACAAACAGCGACATTAGGGTCATCCACAGAGACAAAGCCGCGCGTAAGCGTGTGCGCGAAGCCCGCTGATACTAGTTTGTCGCCCACCTTAGCGGGTCGGGACGCGACAAGCTCTAAGCTGTAGTCACACATCGAAGGTACTCCAATCTCTGAGCTACGGTACCCCCGTCTTATAGTTATGGTAGCCGATCAAAGCGGCGATCTTTTGTTTAAGTCTTAGGTCGCACGATCGCTCTCTGAGCGCGCGGGGCCAAGTCGTGTCCTAGGCGTCAAAGGCAAATTCTTGACCATCGATCTGCCGCATGAGCTCGGCGCGATACTCAACAGCCTGTTTGAGCTGCCGCTCCGCGTTGCGTTCTGAAATCGCTCCCGCTTGCCTCAAGCGAGCGACGTTCGTGATGCGGCAACTAACTTGCGTGAGCAGTCGGTCGAGCTTCTCTATCATTAGAGCATAATCGCACGACGAGCTGGCGGTTTTGTGTCCCTATCGAGCCGCATTTAGCCGAGGGTCGTGTGGACGCCGTGCGGCGCGAGTGTCCCACCAGCGAGCCGCTACTTCAAAGATTGGAATACGCGATTACAGAAGACGGTCATCGGCTGCGAAGGTGCTCATGCTTTTTATGTGAGCATGTTCGGTAAGGTTGAGCGTCTTCGGTCGTTATTGGACAGGCAACATTAGGTGCTCGGCCACTCCCTCGCGTGACTGCACCGGAGGCACCTTTGATCAGCTCAAATCCAGATCAACTCGGAGCTGGGCCTCACCCTGTGTGAAACCTGCCGGTCGTCCTCGCTTCTCGATTGGCGTTTCTAGCGGCGAGGACTACCACGATGACGTTGACGGCGATTACCGCACACAGTGTCCAAAAAAGGACCGGATCACTCATAACTTCCCTCTGCATTCCTCTATTCTTGAGAGTAGCTAGCTCGCCATGCCAACAGGCATGTGAGCCCAGGTGTTAAATTGCGATGCGCTCTCTTCGGTTCCGCGCGCAGCTTTAATTGCCATTGCTCAATACAAAAGCGGACTGAAGCAAGCGCCAAGCGGACTGAAGCAAGCGCCAAGCGGGTTAGCGGTGATGGTACCTGTAATAGCCATACCGATATGGAGGTCCATAGATCACTGCCCCGTAATAAACTGGCGGCGGTGGCGGCACATAGTAGACAGGCGGCGGGGATGGCGCGACATACACCGCTTGAGGTGTGAGTGCGCCTCCTATGATAGCGCCGATACCAAATCCTACTAGCCCTGCACCAACATCAGAAGTTCCCGCATACGCAGGAGCAGTGAGCGAAAGCGCAGCAATGCCCATCGCCACCGCCGTAACAGTAATTCTAAAAGCTTTACACATTTGAGATCACCCTTCGCCCTGCAGGTCCTACCAATCGCATAGGGTCAAGCCACGGCTGAGAATGCGGCCGATGTCTGCTTCTGGGTGAGCGGCGCTGTTCCAGATGCGCTCAATTGGAGGGTAGCGCCCACCCGCCATGCCGTTGACCGCATAATCCTTGCCATCAACATTGATGACAACAGCCCCCGCCCCTTCGCAGCGCAGCGCGCCTTGCGCTTCCTTGGCGTACCCACTGTACCAGCCGAGAACACCGAGAATGAGAAGCGCAATGGCCGCAATGAGGAACCTCATTACCGCCCCCTACACCAGGGGCGCAGTGTCGAGCCGAACTTCTTTCCAAGCTGTTAAGGTTGAAGTCGGGTCGCGGACTTTTCACCCGGCGACATTCGGCATACCAGGGTGCAGGCGGCCCTTCACCCACGAAGATGCTCATTGGTCTCGAAGGTGCTCATGCTTTTTTTGTGAGCATCTTCGGAGGAGTTGAGCACCTTGGATGCCTGCTTGATTGTGCCCAACTGCCAACTCGCTGACGCCCCGCGTTTCTGACGGGAACCGTTCGGTGGTCTCTGCCGTTTTGATTGTCGGCTATCAGACTGTGATCCCGGCCGGTATTGCTCAATCGCCGAGTTCAAATACGGGGGATTTCACATCATGTATTACGCACGTAAGCTCATCGCAGGCGCGTTGCTGGTCGGTGTGGCGCTTGCCTCGGCGGCTGCTTCCACCACAATCAGGCCGTTTACGCCGAGCCCTTGCCGCCGCCTGTGAGTAAGCCTCTGAAATAGGCGAACGGACCTAATTTCGGCATCAACGAAGGTGGCGGCAAAAAGAGGGAGTGATGATCCGATGATTGGGGAGCTCGCATGCGCCTTTTCGTGGTGGTGCACGGCGACGAAATCGTCGTAACAAGCGAGACGGGCTTTCGTGCTGCGTACTGCAAGCGCCCCAATTTTCCTCAACTAAAAGTAAGGCGTTGCACCGACACCGATGACCCTGAATTGCTCGCTCAAGCATGGCAGGCAGCAAATGCGAAGGCGCGCGAGTTGGGGTGGATAACATAAGGGGCGGCGCCTTCCGACGGCAGGAACGCCCCGATCCTATTGCGGGTTGAATATATGTCGGCAGCGCGAACGATACACCTCGTAGTGGGGCTAACGCGCCATCGTCAAAGCTCGAAGGTGCTCATCGACCTCGAAGGTGCTCATGCTTTTTGTGTGAGCATCTTCGGTATAGTTGAGCACCTTCGGACACTCGCTCGGGTACTACGACCGGTCACGTAGCGTGTGTGTTCGCATTCGCCTGTGCCTGCCGCATCGTCGACAAAGGGGCCGGCCTAGCGCCAGCCTTTTCCTTTGCCGATCGAGGGCCTAAACTGAGCGACGACAGTGTGAGGTAGGCACATGTCCCAAAACCAAATAATCGCTGTTGTTGCCGCGCTCGTCATCATTGTCGCCATCATCGGTTGGGCTGTCATCCGTAGAGGCGGTCAGCAAGCGACTTCACAGCCGCCACAGCCGGCACCTTCGCAGCAGCAGACACCTTCGCAGCCGCAGCAGCCGTAGCTGCGTGGAATGGCCGCAAATGTTTGTCTGAGCGTCGAAGTGCAGGGAGACGACATCGTCGTCACCCTACCCGGCACGAGCTATGTGGTGACGTATTACAGGGCAGCCGCTTTCCCTCAGCAGCTTCTCACCAAATCCCACTCAGGCCGAGAAAGTGAAGGTGCCCCGATGACACAAGCCGAGTTTCATGCCCGCGCCTGGAAGGCGGCAAGCCACAAAGCGCGAGTATTGGGGTGGATCGTGTAAGGATGCAGGACCTCCACATAGAAGTACGGGTTCAAGACATCGTCGTCACAATGCCAGGCACCACCTTAAGGGTGGTGTATCGAAAGCCACACCGCGGTTCGCAGCTCATGCCGAGGCTCGACTATTTTCAAGATCAGCAAAAGGGCCCAATCACGCGGGCAGAGTTTTTAGCTCGCGCCCTAGATACTGCCAATGAGAAGGCCCGCGAGCTGGGGTGGATTGTCTGAGCCATAAAAGAAGGCCCCGGTCGCCAGTGTCAGCGGCGCCACAGGGCCAAAAGACAGGACATCTGCCAAGCGAATTAGCTCTGGTCCTTGGCCGAACAAAGGCAATTCCTAGACAAGAATTGGGGAGTGGCCTTCCGAAGGTGCTCATGCCTTTTATGTGAGCATCTTCGGTGGGAGTTGAGCACGAGGTCGCTTCACTATTTACAGAGCCGCTTAACGTCGGCTTCGGCCTCCTCTCGCGTTGGGTAAACATTCTTACCAATCTTGGTGACGCCTTTGTCCTGACCCGTTGGCTCTATGTCCACGACAAGGCACTTCTTATCGGAAGAGCGGACGATCCACCAATCCGCGAGAGCCGGAACAGGTAGAGCTACAAGGAGAGCGCGCCTACCAATACAATCTCGCACACATGAAGGGCCCGGTTTACGGTCAACAAGCCTCTTGTGGCCGCGTCGCCGTAACATGGAAACCGAAAGCGCATGATTGTACAAAGTGTTATCTTACGCGCACATGGCCTTTCTCTAGAGTAACGACGTTGTAGCGTGTTCAAGGAGAAATTCCTTATGCCCGAGAGTACTGACAAGGTTAGCGATCCCCAGAGCCTTTATGACGTTATCGAACTCATCGGCACCAGCACCGAGAGCTGGGAAGACGCCGCCAGGAAGGTGATCGAACAGGCCGGAGAACATTTGCACGAGCTGCGCGTAGCGGAAGTCGTGGACAAGGACATGGTTATCCACGACGGCAAGGTCGAGTTCTACCGCACCAAGGTCAAGGTCTCCTTCAAATACGAGGGCTAGGGCTGAGGAGCTTTACTGGCATACTTTAAGAGGCGTGACCGCGCGTGACTGACCACTCCGGTCGTAGAGGCCCAAGCGCCGACGGTTCCCAGAAACCATCAGTTGAGATGCAAAGCTCACCTGAAAATCGGCGTCGCGACACGATGGTCAAGACCGCCCGTACCACGAACCTGACCGGCTACGCCACCAGCGAACCGTGCCCCTGCGCTTCGTTTGCGGTCACAGCGGAAGTTACTGGCAATTGCAGCACGGTGGCATGCTGACCTTTGCACAACTGCGTTAGTAGCACGATCCTCCCGTCAGGGAACTCAAGGGCGTCATGGTGGGCGTTTGACCGGCCTTTGTTGACCTGTCGGAACCTTGCCATTTTGTGCCCGAGCCTCCAGGCGAAGAGTATGCCTGTCTCGCATCGGACCTCCTTCTCGAAGGCAAGCTCGGTGCCCGGAAGCACGCAAACGGCCACGTTAGGGTCATCCACCGATACAAAGCCGCGCGTTATGGTGTGAGGGAAGCTCGTCGATACCAGCTTGTCACCGACTTTCGCGGGTCGGGACGCCACAAGCTCTAGACTGTAGTCACACATCGAAGGTACTCCACTCTCTGAGCTACAACGGTACCCCCGTCTGAATGTTACGGTAGACGATCAAAGTGGCGATCTTTTGTTTCATGCTGCGACTGAGACACGCAGCCTCAAGCTCTCCCGAAGAAGCGGTCCGCTGCTATCCAACTCGGTCTCAGAGAGAGCGCTAGCAGCGTTTCATCGACACTTTTTGTGTAGAGCGCATGCCAATCGCGCGGGCAGCTCCGGCAGAAAGGTCCAGGCTCATGCCTTCTGTGAATGGTCCACGATCATTCACCCGCACAACGGTGGATTTTCCGGTTTGCGGATTTCCAACCACAAGACAGGTGCCGAAAGGCAAAGACCTGTGGGCGGCAGTGAGCCCCTCTGGGTTGAAAACTTCCCCAGATGCGGTACGGCTTCCTCGAAATTCGTCGCCGTACCAAGTAGCTGCCACGATCTCTGCCTTGCCAGGATTGAGTGAAGGCAATGCTGATGCATTTGCCTCTTGTCGCGGTTTCTTCATTTCGGGTCCAGATTGAGCAGGCGCTGTTGTGTTGCCGAACAAGGCCATCGCGAGTTTCTTGTCGAGCCCATAGATGTCCGCAAAGCTGGTGACGTTTCCCGTGTCATCCACCACGGTCGTGAAATAGGTCAGATGAACAGGAACTTTGCGTTCGAGCGAGACGGGGCTGTTGACGCTATGCTCCCAAAGGTCATTGACCTCACTTGCTGACCAGCCCTTATCTTCGGCAAGGAGCACTTCGGCGAACTGCTGTGGGTTTTCCATGCGAACGCAGCCATAGCCGACCGCGCGCATGGGCTGCTGAAACACTTTGCGGCGAGCGTCGAATGTATCGTGCAACAGCACATCATGATGATTGGGCAAAAGGAACTTTACCTTTCCGAGATTGCTCTTTGGCCCAGACTTCTGGGTGAAAGTGAAGTCGCGGATATTGACGCGGCTCCAATCGATCTTGGTCGGGTTCACTGGGTTGCCCTGATAGCTCACCGAGAACGCATACTTATCGAGGATCGAGTAGTTTCCCTTGCGCAATCGCGGAAGGAGGGACTTTACCAACACCGAGGCAGGGGCGGTCCACTCGGGATTGAAGACAATCGTGGTCATGTCGGCTGAGAAGACTGGCGTGGGATCGGTAGCAGTGCCGACTTGCGTCTTGTCCGCAAAAATCGCTCTTCCGTCCTTGACCACGTAAAGCATGAACTCGGGCGTGTTGCTCCAGACATACAGCGGACCCAGGTCCGCAGGCATCCACCGCCAGCGCTCCATGTTCATAATGATGCGCCTTCTGATGTCTGCCTGGTGGCCTGTTTTAACGGCATTGGATCCTTCGCCACGCATCCTCAGAAGAGCCTCGCGAAGGCGCACGAACTGCTCGTGCTTGGGATGCAGTGACTGCAGATAGATATCGGGTGCCCTCGCCGCGGCGATTTCCATCAAGACCGTCGTCGGATCGCGCAAAGGAGGGGCTTGGTCGAATACGGCGCTGAGTTCACGGGGGTTTAGGCGTTCGCCACGAGCAAAGCGCGCATATTTTAGTATGGCGAGATCGAGCGTGATTTCTGTGGCCGCTTCATCGTCTGGACCTGAAGGTAGATTGCCTGCGGGCGGAAGCTCGAAAGCAGCCGCATCAAGCCCCCAATCATCCGCTTTCTCGATCTCGAATAGGGCACTTTGCCCCCTGGCCGACAGCCCCATGTCGGTAATCCACAGAGGCGTTGCACTGCTATCTAGATAAAAGGCTTGAACCGCAGCGAGATCTGCAGGGTCAGCCTTGCTGCGCAGGTTGGGATCTCTCAGCTTCGAGCGAATGCGATCAATAGTTGCTGGTGCTCCACGCTCGCTGGCAGGCTTGGCCATCAATGCGGCAGAGGCAGCGTTCTCAGCAATGGGACGTAAGGGTCCGGCCCAAGCGAATGCTTGGCAAGCGAACAGAAGGAGAGCTGCTAGATACCCCCGATGCATCCCGCGTGCCCACGCTATGGGCGTCACGATAGACGGGAAGCGCGCTTTTTTGTGTCATCTTTGGCTTCTCGACATATTTTATTCAGGATCGTGAAAGGCAGTGGCTTACCAATCACTTCCACTCGCGACTGGCGTGCTCAGTCATCTGGAGAGGGTTCGGCAGCTCCCTCCAGAGGCTCAAGATGAGATCGCCTTCCGCCGCTCCGCAGCCTCTGCAAGGCGCTTCTGACCCGAGAAGCGGATGACCCGGCGTCAAGGGTGCAGTAGAGAAGATGCTCTCGCCTATAGCGCCGATGCTCTAATGGAGGACCCTATGCTGGGTGCGCACAAAGCTAAAGAGATGAAGCGTAGAGTAAGCCAGCGCAGAGCGGCACATAAGGCACGGCTGGCGGCGCTAACACTCAAAGCGGAAACGCGGCGGGCAGCGCTCGAAGCCGGAAGGGGCAAGACGAAGGTTGGCTCCAAAGGCGCTGCAAAGTCCACCGGCAGAGCGAGCAGGCGCGAGAAGAGATAGCTCCAAGCCTTAGCCAGAGACTGTGTATTCTCCGGTCTTTGTTAGGTCCCTACCGAGCGCTCTCGCTGCGGCCGCACGATGGACAGGCTTGATGTGTGAGGTGAGCCCGAATAGGGCGGTGAGCACAGCTGCGTCATCGGTAAATGCAAGGCCGCGCCAAAGCCAGGTGAAGGGTCGATAGCGCCATCGAACGATGAAGTAGGCAAGCGCTGCGAGCAGGATACCGCGTACTCGCATAGGGGTCGCTGGATCGAGGGCGCAGTAGTAAGCCGCTACCAAGTCCTCCACGAACGGAAATCGCCCGGCGAACTGCTTGAGCGCAGTCCAGAAATCCCGGCGCACCGTTCGCTCCTGCTCCTCGAAGTGCTGAACGGTCGTAGGCATGACCATAAACCTCTGGCGAAAAGAAGCTGGAACGCAGATATGCCGCCAGCCCACAGTCTACAAGCGGGTGCCTGCAGTGAGCTTTGTAGGCTTCCTGCTTCTTGAACCTACTCATTAACCCGCTCGCGATCTTGGGCAGGGCAAAGTCGTCTTAACTCCACCTTCACAGCAGCGAGGGCACGCTGCTCAGCGGCTCCAAACGAAGAGAAGGAGCAGAGAGATGACGAGGAAGGAGATGCGGGCAGCAGCCTACGAGAAGTTGATGGAGGCGATGAAGCTGTTAGCCTCCGCGGGTCTACCGCTGCTGGCCGAAGAGGTTGAGGACCCGGCCTTACAGGTTGATCTCCAGGCCACCGACTAAGCTCACAGCGGACTGGTCAGCTCGGCGGACGGCAACACAAAGGGCCCCTGGCCAACGGGGCCCTTTGCCTTAGCAGCAAGAACACGGCCTGGGCGACAACTCAGTTACACGTTACGAGAGATACTAGCGTCCGTAGACCGCTTTGTGGGAGTGATGTGGGAAGGTCAGTGCTAGTTTTCAATCCGACATGGACCGGCGGACCTAATAGCCGGGCCCGTGCCGTGCGCTTAATCCTTCTTCTCCGTGATGACCGCGCCGCCCGTAGAGCCAAGAGTTGTTATTCCTTGAATTTCCGTCCGCGCCGCCTGTGGCTCTGAGATTGGACCCTCCTTCGCGAACTTGAGAGCTGCTCCGGCTCTGTAGCCGGGCTTGAAAGGATCAGGCAATGCGGAGAAGGCTCGCATCTCGGAAGTCTCTGGTTGGCCACGCTCCCCCCATAGCCGGATCGCTAGAGCCAGCGTGATGTAGGTATGCGTCTCAGAGTGCTTTTTGAGAATGGCTTGGGGTCGCTTGTCGGCGTGCTTCAGGTAGTTGGGGACCTTGCCGAGCTGCTGCGACTTCTCGAACTGGCGCAGTACATCCCTCGTCTGGCTCTTGCCCAATAGGTCGCGCAGAAGGCAGTAAGCAGCCCAGGCCAGGGTGTGGACCGCTAGGCTGTCTCCTCCGTCGCGTCGGAGCCTTAGCGCGGAGCCGAGCTGCCGACCGGCTGCCTCTAGTTTGGTGATGCCGCTTTCGGCCATGCGTGGAGCCTATCAGAGTACACTGCACAACCAACCGACCAAACCGGCGGACCTAGCAGCGCCTGGGCCACTGGCCTAGCGTTGTGCATAGAGGTGACGCGAGCGCCAGCACCTGAAGCTGCCCATCGATCTCGAACATGCTCATGCTTTTTCTATGAGCATCTTCGGTGTAGTTGAGCACCTTCGCGGGAAACATGTTGCGGGCAGGTTGCCTCTCCTCCTTGATTTGCTCGTGATTTTACCGCCCGCGTGCGGTAGAGCGGCGGAAGAGACGCTTTCTTCAACAGTGCTACCCCATTTCGAGCCTCGGTGAGCGGCGTTGTTCCGAAGATGCTCAACCGTCTCGAAGGTGCTCATGCTTTTTGTGTGAGCATCTTCAGGGAACTTGAGCACCTTCCCGCTATTGTGGTTGTCGATCCAAGGATCACCACGCAAGCCGCCGCCGTAAGCCTTTGCGACGAGTTCGTCCGCGCCGTCCGTGGTATGAGAAAAATCGGCGAACCGATGGAGCCCGGCTGGACACTGCACGTCCATTCGAGCAAGGGCGAATTGGCAAGCTGCTATCTCCCTTAGCTGCATCGCGGCCTTAAACGTCGCTTCGGGACTGCGACATACACGACGCTCGCGGAGAGCCGAAATGCCGGATAGCGGACATGAGCGAATATTGTGGTCGTTCTACCTAGCCGATTTTCGTTGCTCAGGGTCGGCCGACACCCTGAAGATGCTCATCGGTCCCGAAGGTGCTCATGCTGTCTATGTGAGCATCTTCGGTGGAGCTGAGCATCTTCGGTGGAGCTGAGCATCTTCGGAAGTTGCTGTGAGCTTCCCCCTCGGCTGTCCTCCAGCGCTCGCTCTGCCGAAGGATGGTGATTTTGCGATCAGCTCCTCGGTGGTGTCGTCGTGGTGATCCCGCATCTCTGCGCAAGGGCAGAAGTTGATTTTGAGCGAACATAAGACTATATTGGAACAAAATAGGAACATCTGCCAAGGGGGACCGACTATGAGCAAGTCAAGACAGAAGCGCGTCACTGATGCTACACAGAAAAAACTGAGAAATCTCAGGCCATTCAAGCCGGGGCAGAGCGGCAATCCGAAAGGGCGTCCTAAGGGCTCGCGTAATCGCCTGGGCACGGAATTTCTTGAGGCCCTGGAAGCCGACTTCAGTCAATTCGGACCTCAGGCGATTGTCCTGGTGAGGGAGCGTAAGCCTGACATCTACATTCGCGTTGTGGCCGGCCTGCTTCCCAAGGAGGCGAACATCAACGTCGAGGCTGGCGAAGCATTCGTCGAGCTGTGGAGGAAGATCAGCGACGGTCTCGGAGATGAGATCGCTGACCGCCTCGATGACAAGCCGCCTGTGGTGATGCACTAATGGCCGCGGAGTGGGAGCGCTCTTGGCTTAAGAGCAAACATAACCCGCTGATCTTCGTCAGGGAGGTTCTCAGCGCAACACCTGAGCCGTGGCAGGCGGCAGCCCTCGAAGCCGTGGGCAGGCATGACCGGGTGTCGATCAGGTCTGGCCACGGCGTCGGAAAGACCACATTCGAGAGCTGGCTCATCCTCTGGTTCCTACTTACCCGCGAGAACTGCAAGATCCCAGTAGCTGCAAACTCTCAAGACCAGCTACGTGATACCATCTGGCCTGAGATCTCAAAGTGGCACCGGCAACTGCCTGATGCGCTCAAGGCCATGATCGACGTGCAAACCGAGCGCGTCGTTGTTGTGCAAGATCCAGAGGGCGCATTCGCCGTCAGGCGCACGGCGTCTAAGGACAACCCCGAGGCTCTTCAGGGCTTTCACGCCGAGCACCTGTTGTTCCTAATCGACGAAGCTTCGGGCATCTCCGACATCGTGTTTGAGGTTGGCATGGGTGCATTGTCTACACCGGGTGCGAAGGTCGTGATGGCTGGAAACCCGACGAGGACCTCAGGCTTCTTCTACGATACCCATCACAGCCTGAGGCACCGCTGGCACACGATGCACGTCAATTGTCTCGACGTACCACGTGCTCAGGGGCACATCGAAGACATCAAGGCCAAGTATGGCGAAAGCAGCAATGCTTATCGCGTCCGCGTGCTCGGAGAGTTCCCCACGTCTGATGACGAGACCGTTATCCCACTGGAGTTGGTTCTGGGTGCGGTCGGACGGAATGTAGCATCTCTCGACTACTATCCAGTTTGGGGCGTAGACGTTGCGCGCTTCGGAGACGACCGAACGGCGCTTGCCAAGCGACAGAAGAACAAGCTGCTGGAGCCCGTGAAAAGCTGGAACGACGTGGATCTCATGGCCACGGTTGGAAAGATCAAAGCTGAGTACGACGCGACACCATACGATCTTAGGCCCAGGGAGATCCTGATCGACATCATTGGGCTCGGGGCTGGCGTCTTTGACCGTTGCAAGGAGCTTGGCCTCCCGGTACGCGGCATCAACGTCGGCGAGGCAGCAGCGTCGCGAGACAACTGCGCGCGACTGAGAGACGAGTTGTGGTTCAAGGGCCGGGAGTGGTTCCAGGATCGGGCGTGCTCAATGCCGCCGGACGACGCCCTGATTGCCGAACTGACGGCCCCCACCTACAGCTTCACGTCAACCGGCAAGATGGTGGTGGAAAGCAAGGCCGACATGAAGAAGCGCGGAATGCGCTCACCTGACTTGGCCGACGCCTTCCTCCTAACCTTAGCGTGTAGTGAAAGACGCAAAGAACGAAACCGCAGGCCCGAGCCGCGGAGATATTCGGCATGGGCAGTGTAGAGCCTGTTATGTGCGGTCGTGTCATTCAAAAATCTGGACCTCTCCGCCTAGCCATTGTCGAAGGCCTTGATGCCAGCGACAGCCGCATGGGCAACATTTCGCCGCGCTACAATGCTGCGCCTAGCCAGGAGCTGCTTGTCATTCGCGAGAACCACAAGACGGGCGAGCGTTCGCTCGATCTAATTAAGTGGGGCCTGATCCCCTATTGGTGCCAGGACCCGAGGGGCGGAAGGAAGCCCATAAACGCCAAGGCCGAGAGCGTCTCAAGGCTCCTCACGTTCGGGGACGCTTATGCTCAGCGACGCTGCATCGTGCCGGTCGATGGCTTCTTTGAGTGGCGCGCCGTCAAGGGCGCGCGGGTAAAGCAGCCCTACGCCATCGCCATGAAGGATGGATCACCCTTCGGTCTTGCGGGCCTGTGGGAGAATTGGCGCAATCCGAATACAGGAGAATGGGAACGAACCTTCGCTATCATCACGGTGTCTTCCAATGAACTGGTGGGCCAAATCCACAATCGCATGCCCGTAATCCTCGAACCCGGAAGCTACGAGCGCTGGCTAGGTCTCGAAACTGATCCGCACGATCTTCTCATCACGTATCCCTCTGAGCCGATGACGATGTGGCCCATTTCCACACGAGTGAATAAGCCGGAGAATGATGATCCCTCACTATTAGATCGCACTGGCGACCCGTTCGACGTATGGGCTCCCCTGAAGTCTGATGGCAGAGCGTAAGAGCGCTCAGCTTGGAGGAGATGCCTCATGCGCGTGTTGCAGGCTTTGAAGCAATGTCAGCCGGGTCTCGAAAAGTTGTGGGTTTAGATTTGCCGCTGAGCTTGAGAGTGCTGGGCTTCTCAAGAATGGACGAGATTGACTTTAGAGGCCCCTTCAGTCGGCGCCTTCTTCCGTTTCCTTCTCTGCAAGCGGCGGTCGCCGGAGAGCGCGACTTCCCGCTCTCTTGATCGTTCAACGACCGCTTCGGCTTCCGCTGAGAAATCGCGGCCTAGCAATCTAACCGTGTCGAGATGTGCAGACCTTGCCGGCTCTCCGTCAGCACCGTCAGCGAAACTGTCAACGAAATTGGCGAGCGCCAGCTTGACCCCGATACCTACAAGTCCATCCGACGGTGTGTTTGCAATTGTATGCTGGAGCATTTCCACCCGCTTGTGCCGGCGCTCTTCGTCCCGTTGGTCAGCCGCTGCCATTTCGGTGTGGAGAGCGTCTAGCCACTCCCGCCACCATCTCAGCAACTCAACATCACCCTTCGTGGTGAGATGCGATTTTCTGGGCATCGGACACCCCTCTACGCATACACACAGGCGCCGACCGCATCGAGGGGCGCTGAGACCCCCCTGGGTCTTAGCTGATTGGGGCCTTCACAATTCCTGAGCCGAAGCGATAAGGCTCGCGTGGATCGTTTGCAGGCGATGTAGGATTGATAAGAGCTTCAGCGCTCTCAATGTTGATCGCTAGGTCGATCCACCGCTTAGCCATATCCAAAAACATTTCGCGTTGCGCGCTCCGTGGAATTGTCTCTGCCACGCGGTTGCACTTAGATGCGTGCTCACGGCATATTTTTGAAGTGAGCATGGCCTTTCTCCCGGATATGGGGACAAGGCGGCTTGCAGACGGGCGAATAGGAGAACCGCCTTGTCCAGCGCTGGCCCCATTAGGGTTCCACATCAGCGCGTTAGGAGCCTGGGTTCACATTAAGGCAGAGTAACGGCTAAAATGCGGAAGTGTTTGAAAAAGAGATGATTTGGGCGAAACGACAATTTCGGTTTGCAGAGTACGCTCCATACATGGAGCATCTCGATAGGCTAATGCTTGCAAATCCGTCTATGTATTCACAGTTCATCATGGTGAGCACCGAGGTCTCAAAACCAGCGTTAAGCAATTATTATGTCGGCGTGCCCGATCAGTCGTTCTTGGCAGAATTTGATGGCTTCGACATTGTTCCGGAAAGCCAACTACCAAACGAAATTGATACCATCCTTATTGCTGATGCCACGACGGACGAGTTTAAGAGCCGCTTTCGCTTCAGAAAGCGGTAGGAGGCTACTCCGCAGGTACTGAGTTGGGCTACTTCTTATCCTTATCGCTCAGATCGATTGCCCGTTCGTCGTAGCCGTAACGGCTGCTGTAGAACATCAGACCCATCAGTCCGCATCCGACAACTACCGTGAACACGACGCCGAGGATCATTGCCAGCCAGCCATGGAAACCCATGGCGGTGCCAGCGGTTTGCTGCCATCCCCATATTGCCCAACCGACTGTGACGCCGAGTAGCGCTAGAAGGCCAACAATTACCAACGCAGTCTTCATGAGAGGCGAACGCAGTCTATCAGGTAGCCGTTCCGGTTTCGACGCGCTGTGGAGGTCTCCCATATCAGGAAGGGCCAGGAGATTATTGCGCATCAACGGCAAAGGATTGCAGCTGTTTACTTGCGCTTTTCTCCTTCCATATGATCCATCCGCTCTTTGCCTGCCTTCTCCAATTCGGCTTCCGTTTGGCCAAGGTCACCTCTCACAGTCTCTTTCCTCGGCTTAGGTTCCTCCTCGGCGCATCGGCCAGCAAAGAGACAGCAGATTGATCGAAGCAGGTTCATCCGAGCCATCCTCAATTGCTGGGTTCGCACGGCGGCAACGCGTCGTTCGTGGTCCGAGCTTAGCATAAAAGTGAAGCTAGATAGCTCGCAGCGGGAGATTACAGCGCCTCATTGATGAGACTTCTGCGGCTGGAGATGACACTCAATGTCCCACAAAAAATTGTGCCTTTGCAGCACATAGAAAAAGATATAGATTTCGGCACATGGCTAAGCCCCGAAAAGCTCCGAAACAGGGCCGTCGTACAAACGGTCGTTTGCGGGACAACCCGCTCTTGCCCCTAATTGGCTACATGCGAGTGTCGAAGGCCGATGGCTCGCAAGTGCTCGACCTGCAGAGGGATGCATTGCTTGCTGTAGGCGTAACCAAGCGGCACCTCTACAGCGATACCGCCTCTGGCAATAAGGACGACCGTCCTGGATTGGCAGCATGCCTACGGGCGCTTAGGAAGGGCGACACGCTCGTTGTCTGGAAGCTTGATCGCCTAGGCCGCAGCTTACGGCATCTCGTGAACGTCGTGCACGATCTTACGGACCAAGGCATCGGCTTGAAGGTGTTGGCCGGTCACGGTGCCGCAATCGATACCACCACACCTGCAGGCAAGTTGGTCTTCGGCATCTTCGCATCATTGGCAGAGTTCGAGCGCGATCTCATCTCTGAGCGCACTCGTGCGGGTCTTGCCTCAGCGCGTGCTCGCGGACGAAAAGGAGGTCGCAGACCTAAAATGACGCCTGCAAAGCTACGGCTCGCCATGGCTGCGATGGGGAAGCCAGAGACAAATGTCGGTGATCTGTGCCGCGAATTGAGCATTACTCGATCCACCCTCTATCGGCATGTCTCACCTACAGGGCAGGCTCGCGGTGAGGCGAAGCGGCTACTCTGCCAAAGGCAGCACAATTGATTATCAACAACAACGCTAGCAATTTTTCGGGAATATTTTGGACAGCGCTTCCTGGGCCTCGTCCTCAGCGGGGTAAGGGATCAGCTCCTCGATTTGTTTTGCGTCGAGCTCTCCCTGGAGGAGCAATCTCTCGGCAACCGCTTTCACTTCCCGGAAGTCGATCCAAGGCTTGACTTGTGTCAAGGCTGTTCCAATGAAGTCATGCATTGAAACGTCACATACGTTATCCAACTGCTCGTGCGCGAGGCTAAAGTTTTTGAAGTCTTCCGCCGCATTCTGCATCGCCTCTGTTAAGGCCTTTTCAAAAGTCGCCTTATGCCCTTCGGCGTCTATCATGAAACCTTTTTCCAGCAGCTGATATTCGGCGGCAAATCCAGCGCAAGCGATGCATATCGCTTGAAAAGGATTGTCACGCTCAATGCGACTACGCCCATGAGGATGGGGTTTATCAATTAGCTCAGCTTTGTGCACTCTTGCGCCTGTTCTTATCGCCGCGAAGATGTGGGCAGCCTCATGGAATGCGGCCAGCTCCCTGGTGAGGAAGCCGACTTCTTGGGGAAAGTCCGTAACCATTCCTGGCTCTCACAGCTCGGCAGGCGTTGATCCCCTCCAGTCATCGACCGGTCTGATTGGCTCGAACATCTCGCAGCGCCCTGTTGAAGAAGTGTCGGGTGGCCTTCTCCCTCGCTTCTGCGTCTGTCAGCACGATGTTCCGCATCTCGTTGTCTCTCTGGAACATGCGTATTGCACCCTGAAAGAACGCCTGGGCGAAGGCCGTGTAGACAACATCGGGAGGATTGTTGCGCAGCATCTCGGCCATATCATCGTCGACGATTTCGCGATTGACCTGCTCGAAGCGGACCATGTCGTTCTCGGTGAAGTCCGTTCCGTGGCGGTCATTGAACGCCTTGACGATCTCCGAGAGTTCTTTCTTTTCGTCCTCGGTGTAGGGCTTTGCGCCGAATTCGCTGATCGCCTTCAGCGTCGCCCGATCTCCCGGTGAGAGAGAGGCGTTGCCCTGTTCCTTCTGTTCGACCTTGAAGGCTTGTAGCCGGAGCATGTCCTCGGTGATCTCGATCTCCGGCGGCACGTCCCGACTCGGCAACAGCCGCGAAAGCCAGACCGCATACGAATAGAATCTTCTCAAGCCCCGTATCTTCAAGCCGGATTACCTGGGCGATGAAGCTGTAGAAGCGCATGTAGCTCTTCAGGAGCTGACGAAATTCCTCCTGACGGCCTTCGTCGTCGTCGGCCTCGAAGCGGGCGACCGCCTGGCGCACAAGCCCTTCCAGCCGAGCACGGTCGCCGCCATCGAGCAGCCCCTTGTAGAAAGTCTCGGCGAAGCGCTCGATCTCGTCCTTGTCGAGATAGCCGAATTTGAGCAGGCGTCCTTCGAGATCATAAACCTGGTTGGGATCGGAGTTCGCCTCCAGCGCCGTGACCTCGTAGTAAGGCCGGAAGGCGTTCTGGATGTCCTCAATCGTGTTCTGGAAGTCGAGAATGTAGGTCTGCGTCTTTGCCGTGCATGGTGCGGTTAAGGCGCGAGAGCGTCTGCACCGCCTGCAAGCCTGCAAGCTTGCGGTCAACATACATGGCGCAGAGTTTGGGCTGATCGAAACCGGTCTGGTATTTCTCGGCGACGATCAGGATTTGGTACTGGTCGGGATAGGGTGAGCCGTCCGGCTTGAACCCATCGAAGCGGCCCGGAAGCTCGGTCTCGGAAAATCCGTTCAGATCGGCCTCGGTGTAGGTCTCGCCCTTCAAACGGAAGGTCGCCGGAGAAGGCGACAAGCGCTCTCAGGTCGTCGTACCCTTCCGCCCTGATGTAATCCCGCACCCCGAAATAATAGCGCAGCGCATGCTCGCGGCTGCTCGTGACAATCATCGCCTTCGCCTGGCCGTTGAGGTCCTTCATCACGTGGCGGCGGAAATGCTCGATGATGATCTCCACCTTCTGGCCGATGGCGGTCGGATGCAGCGAGGCATAGCGCGCGACCTTGCGTTGCCCGCGCCGTCCGCTCAAGCTCGGGGTCGTCCTCGATGGCCTTTTCGAGCTGATAGTAGGCCTTGTAGGTCATGTAGTTCTGGAGCACGTCCAGAATGAAGCCTTCCTCGATCGCCTGGCGCATTGAGTAGAGGTGGAAGGGATGCGGAAGGCCGTCCGGTCCCCTAGTGCCGAAGCGCTCCAGCGTGACATTGCGCGGCGTCGCGGTGAAGGCGAAGAAGCTGATATTTGCCTGCGGTCCCCGGCTCTTCTGATAGGCCGCGATCAGGTCCTCGATGTCGTCGCTCGAAGTCGCCTCGCGGGTGAGCGCATCGGTCATCGCCTGCGCCGACTTTCCCGACTGGCTGCTATGCGCCTCGTCCACGATCACGGCGAAAGTGCGCTGTCCCTGCCCCGAAATCTCCTTCAGGTGATCGGTTGAGAATTTCTGGATCGTCGTGACGATGATCCGCGCACCCTTGGCGATGGCCTCCTTGAGCTGCCGCGAGGTGCCGTCGATCTTCTTGACCACCCCGGTCGTCTGCTCGAACTGCGAGACGGTGTTTTGGAGCTGGCGGTCGAGGACGACACGGTCGGTGACGATGATCGCGGTATTGAAAATCGGCTGGTCGTCATCGTCATGCAGATTGATCGCATGATGGGCGAGCCAGCCTATCGTGTTCGATTTGCCCGAGCCCGCCGAGTGCTGGATCAGATAGTTCTGTCCAGAGCCGTGCGCCCGCGCATGCGCGATCATGCTTGCGTACGGCATCGAGCTGCTGGAAGCGCGGGAAGATCATCACCTGCGTTCTTCCCGACTGTCTCCAGGTGCATGAACCGCCCGATCATGTCGAGCAGCACGTCACGCGAGAAGATCGCCTTGCCCCATGCGCCGGGGCGGTAAAGGTAGGCGACGCGGAACTCGCCTTCGATGTCGTCGTTTCCGGCCCCGCCCTCGCGGCCCCGGTTGAACGGCAGAAATCGCGTCCTGCCGTTCGCAAGGCGCGTAGTCATCGACACGTTGTCTTCATCGAGCGCGAAATGGACGAGCGCGCCGCGCTTGAACGTCAGCAGCGGCTCGCCTGCCGGAGAGCGGTCGTGCCGGTACTGCTTCTCGGCGTGCCTGAAGGTCGAGCCGGTCAGTAGGTTCTTGGCCTCCATCGTCGCTACCGGCAGGCCGTTCACGAAGAGAACGACATCGAGCCGCCCGCCGTGCTTCTGGCTGTACTCGACCTCCTTCATCACGCTGAGGATGTTGGCCTGGTACTCGGCGATACGCTTGGGCTCCAGGGCACTTGCCGGCCGGAAATAGCACAGCGAAAACTTGATGCCGGGGACGATCTTGATCCCCTGGCGCAGCACGTCGAGCAGACCGCGATCCTTCAGCGCCTTGGCAAGCTGCGCGAAGAAAGGTCTCTTCGGCTGACGCCGTGTAGTGCGCGGCGAGTTTGTCCCATTCCTCAGGCTGCGTGTCCTTGCACGAAGCGCAGCACGAGCGCCCTGTCCATCGCGAGCGCCCGGTCGTAGTCGGCCTTCGGATCGCGCCGCTCATAGCCCTCGCCGGCGACGAGCTGGTCGATCAGGTGATCCTGAAGCACCTGTCTCCTTGTGGACGCTATGCGAGGCGTGGAGGGTCATGCGCCTAATGCCTCCGCTACCCGGTCGAGGCGGCGGTCGGTCTGCCCCTCCTTGCGCCAGTTTGCCACGTCGACCTGGCCGGTGACGGCGGCGGTCACGAGTGCGGAGCGCAGTTCGCGGAGACGGTCGATTGATACAGTTACATCACCAAACAAATTCTCGAAAATTTTTTGCCGACTAAGCAAATGGAGCCCGATCTGATCTTGAAAGTTCCTGTTTATCGACGGGACAGGAAACCTCGCGACGTCTTTCAACATGAGGCCTGGCTGCGCTGCGCCCCTTTTTGGCAGCCTCGACATTTCGCCTTCCAACAGAGGAAGACAGCAAAAAATGTAAGAAATTCGGATTTGTATTCTGGGGGTGTGGCGCGAGACGAGCGGTAGTTTGAGTGATATTGGCACCCTCGAACTCTGGCGGCACCACTGCGGTATTACCGACGCCAGCACCCACAATCGTCAGAACGACATCGTTAGTGCGAAGGCGCGCCCTTGCGTAGGGTTTTTCGATTTCAGGAGAGACGTGGAATACATCTTCACGTTTTACCCACCCAAAAGAGTAGTCCTGACCGCGGACCATCGGAATGCCCTCAGGATCGGGAGGTCCCGGTTGTACAATGCCATAAGTGATTGGACGATGAGGGTTGATTAGCCTAGCCAGCTTTGTCAGTCGAGAGGCTCCGCTGGTTGCGCGACCGCTCTCAATCTCGGCATCAATCTCAGACCTCCAGCGCTCAACGAAGAGTTCCTTCTGAGCGGCCTTCTTTTCGATCAGCTGATCGATGCGGGCGGTCTCACGGTCGAGAAAATCCGCGATGGCCCTTTGAGTTCTAAGGGGCGGAACAATGACAGGTATCGAATTCCAGTCGTCCGACTTGATCTGGAACGAGTTTGGTCGAATACCGTATAAGTAACGCAGATAAATTTTCAGGTAGTACTGTGACCTCAAAAGATGGTGCGCGAAGCGGGTATCAAGCCGATCCGAGATGTCATAGACCGCGTAGGCAGGACTAACGTGACCAAGGTACGCGGATACACCCAATCCCAAGTGATTGAGCCACATCGTATTTACGGCGAGCTGCCCCGGACGGACGACCCGATAATTCTGAAGCTCTTCGTCGTTACGACGCTGCTCTTCGTGCTCATACTCTCTCCGGACCACGCCCCGGTATTCGGATACGGATAGCATATCGCCGACCGGTTGATCGCCGTTCCGTTCCTTGCTTTCCCGAAATAAAAACCGAAACCGTTCCACTAACCAATCATCGGGAAGCGGGGGAACCTCGTTGTCCTTAATAAGCCGAAGGCGAGCTGCTTGTGCTTCTTGAGAAATGGTCACGCCGCCACCTCCTTCAGAAGCCCGGCGATCTCGGCCTCAAGCGCCTTCAGCTCGGCATCGATCTCTTCGAGCGGACGCGGCGGGACGTACTGGTAGAAATAGCGGTTGAAGTTGATCTCGTAGCCGACGCGGCCGACCTCGCCGTCGCGGGCGTCGCGGTAGCTTTCATCCACCCAGGCATCGGGCACGAAGGGCGTGACCTCGCGCTCGACATAGTCCCGCCAGTCCTCCTTCAGCGGCACCAGCTCATGGTCGCGCAGCTCGGTATCCGGCTCGGGCTTGCCATCCTTGTCGGTGCAGATGTCGGCGTCCTCGTCGCGCTCGGAGAGCGCGGACAGGATCGCCTTCTTGACCGGCGCGCCGATCTTCACGCCTCCGGCCCTTCAGCGCCTTGGACAGGGCCTTTTCGAACGCGTCGCGGTTGGTGAACAGCGTCGTCGGCATGCGCGAGCAGCACGGCCGTCGATTTCCTCGCGCTCGTCGCGTCGTCGAGCTTCTAGAAACGCCTTTTCGTCGTGCAGGCGGGCAATCCGCTCCTCGCTCGCCTGGAAATTCAGGCGCAAGCGGGCGCTCGACACGGATTTCGCGATAGCCGAAATCGGCGGTATCGAAGATCTTCGAGACTTCGACTCTGCCCGCCCTCGCCGTTCAGGAAGTCCGGCATAGATGCGGACGATCTCGCGCGCGCGCCTCCTCGGGGATTTCCCGGCGCTTGGAGCCGAGCGTCTTGCGCATGGACTTCCAGAACCGCTCGCCGGAGGCGTCGATCAGCTGCACCTTGCCGCGCCGCGCGGCGGGCTTGCGGTTGGTCAGGAGCCAGACATAGGTCTGGATGCCGGTGTTGTAGAAGAGATCGGTCGGCAGGGCGACGATCGCCTCGACCCAATCGTTCTCCAGCATCCAGCGGCGGATTTCGCTTTCGCCGGAGCCCGCGCCGCCGGTGAACAGCGGCGAGCCGTTCATGACGATGCCGATGCGCGAGCCGGTCTCGTCGTCGCGCATCTTCGAGATCATGTGCTGCAGGAACAGCAGCTGGCCGTCGGAGATGCGCGGCAGTCCCGGCGCCGAAGCGGCCCTCCAAGCCCAGCGTCTCGGCCTCTTCCTTGATCGGGTCCTGGTACTTCTTCCAGTCCACGCCGTAGGGCGGATTGGAAAGCATGTAGTGGAAGTGTTTGCCCTTGTGGGCGTCCTGGGTAAGCGTGTTGCCGAAGGCGATCTGCTCGGGATCGTGGCCGGTCACGAGCATGTCGGACTTGCAGATGCCGAACGACTTCCCGTTCAGCTCCTGGCCGAACAGCTCGACGCGGATCGACGGGTTGAAATCCTTCAGCGCCTCTTCGGTAAGCGCCAGCATGCCGCCGGTGCCGCAGGCGGGGTCATAGACCTGCCGGATGATGCCGCTTGCCCGGTCAGCTTGGCGTCGTCGTTGGCGATCAGCAGATCGACAATCAGGCGGATCACCTCGCGCGGCGTGAAATGCTCACCGGCGGTCTCGTTCGAGATTTCCGAGAACCGGCGGATCAGCTCCTCGAACAGGTAGCCCATCTCGATGTTGGAGACCGTGTCCGGGTGTAGGTCGATCTCGCAGAAGCGCTCGAAGACCTGCCAGAGGATGCCGCCCTCCTTGAGGCGCTTGAGCTGGTCGGTGAACAGAAACTTGTCGAGAAAGATGTCGCGGACGTTGCCGGAAAACTTTGTGATGTAGTCGATCAGGTTCTGCGTGGAGCTGGCCGGGGTCCTGGCCCTTTAAGGTCTCAAAGGTGAAGCGCGAGAGATTGTAGACCTTCACGTTGCCGCCGACCGCGCCGAACAGGATCATGTCGCGGGTTGCGTCGTCCACGCCTTCGGGCAGGTTTTTGCTCGGCGGCGAGGACGGCTTCTTTCGAGCCTTCGAGGATGCAATCGAGACGACGCATCACGACGAAGGGCAGGATCACCTTGCCGTATTCGGACTGCTTGAAATCGCCGCGAAGGATTTCGGCAATCGACCAGACAAACGATGCAAGGTTCTGGGTTTTTTCGGTCCGTCCCGCCATCTATGCCCCCCATAGAAGTGCAGTCTTGGCGTTGCCTGCTTAGCTGCAGGCAGCCCTCAGCAACCGCCGACGGTACAGCTTCTCAGGCGCTATTGGCACCCGAATTGGCACCGGATATCGGGACAAGGCGGGAGCAAGTGAAATTGGCCTGCCACGACCGGCCAGAAAAGCCAGAGAAAACCTGACTAAACAGGATTGAGGAGGACCAAAAGAAAACGGCGGCCCGCGCATTAGCAAACCTCTCCGCCAACGTCTGCACCCATTTCAACTCCGAGCCATATCCGTTTCGATTTGACGGTGTGCCAGATCATGCACGAGTTTAGCACCCTAACTTGTCTTCGAGAGGTGCCCGGACTTGAGCAAGCTGCTGAATTTGCAGGAATGGGTTACCTGCCATGACGCGGCCCGGTTCCTGACAAAGCGCTTGAAGGAGGAGGTCAGCAAGGCTGATGTCCTATCGTTCGCCTTGTTCGGACGCCTCAAACTCTCCGTTTTTCTTCCGAGCCCTGCCTGGGCACTGTTTGGAAATCTTGTCAATGTTGACGACATGTCCGAGCACTTTCCCCCTGACAGTTATACCGCGGTCGAAGAAGGAGACCCTTGGTATGACCACGATCTCAACATCCAGGCAAGAAGGCGCAACCTCTACAACGAATGGGTAAGCAGTAAAGATACGTTGATCGTAGATGGTACTCGCAAACAGGTGTTGGAGGTCAAGTCTGCGGTGGAGATTGCAGATGTTTGGGACCTCACCATGCGCGGAGGGGAGCGCAATTATGTTTATGGCTTGAGCATCGGAAAGACGCTCCGCTCCATTCATCCCAAGGTGGTGAAATGCCTTGGAGAAGTTCCTGCTGTTAAGGACCCTAATGAACAAGGAGATTTGGCTTACGCCCTACTTCCTGAGCTGCCCTTTGTAAGTTTTTTTCCCAAAGACAGCCTTCTCGTCGTTCGTAGCGCCGCGCTGCAAGAGTTTGACGCGCGCACCTCTTCGGTAAAAGAACCTGAAGCTGAGTTGGCCAATGCCAAGAGAGAGAATACCGACCTGAAAAGACGTATCGAGGCCGTTCTCACATACGCGCGAAAGCAGCGGTTCCCGGCGGGAACCTCACAAACTGAGATAGCTAAGAAAATCAAAGAGCAACAAAAGAACCAGCGTTTCTCTGAGAGCGCGCTCAGAAAAATTCTCAGTGGGCGTTATGGGCCGATGCGCCGGTTGGGGCTGGATGGCCTGACTTGATCGCGAAAAACTGGCAATGCTGACAACATTGTCAGACAATAATTAGCGTTGTCAGCGTCCATCCATTTTTCCCTTCATCTTCAGTGCGTTCGCTAAAACTCGAAGCGGCTTGTTGAGCTGGTGTTGTCTACGCGCCTCGCCGATCCTGTTAGGGAATTGATCAACAACCGTGGAGAGGCAAATGCATCGGGGGACAAGCTCGGCAGGCGTGGCCAACATCGTGAGCGCGGTGAGGAATGACAAAGGCCGCAGGGGCTTCGACTTGAAGGCTGACCTCGACGAGCTGGAGAACAAGATTGCTGAAATCGGGGACGTGGTGCTGGTCGTTATTGATCCGATCAGCTCATACATGGGCAAGACCGATAGCCACAAGAATGCTGATGTGCGTGGGGTCCTTGAGCCCGTCGCAGAGATGGCGGAACGGACGCGCGTGGCCGTCTGGACGGTGACGCACTTCAGGAAGCCCAACGTTGGCACGGCAACCAAGGCTTATCATAAGTTCATCGGCTCGATTGCCTTCGTTGCCGCAGCGCGCGCAGCCTTTGCCGTCCTTGAGGACCCCAACGACAAGGATCGCCGCCTGTTCCTGCACGCCAAGAATAACCTCGCTGAGCCGCCCCAGGGGCTCGCGTTCCGGTTGGAACAAGTGATTGTGGGAGAGGGCATTGTCACCTCGTGTATTGACTGGGAGCCTGAGCCCATCACCACGACAGCCGACGAAGCGCTCGCAGGTGATCGCAAGAGCAATCTGGCTCTCATCGAAGCCGAGTGCTTCTTGCGGGCACTCCTTGCAGATGGGCCGGTTCCCTCGAAGCAGGTCGACGCAGAAGCTCAGGAAGCTGGAGTTGCAAGGGCAACCCTGCGTCGAGCTAAGGCCAGCCTCGGCATCACCTCTTACAAGGATGGGATGAAGGGTGGATGGTTCTGTGCGCTGCCGAAGGCGCTCAACACCATCGAAGATGCTCACCTCAAAGATGTGAGCATCTTCAGGACCGATGAGCATCTTCGAGAGGCGACGAAGGCGACCTCCTAGGAAGTCGACGGTCGGTCACGTCTGAAAACGGATCAAGGGCTGGGGGCTCAGGAATGGGGCATCGCGTTCCAGAGTACGTCACGAGGAAGCGGGCAGCGACGGAGCTGTGCATGTCGGACGATACTTTCGACAAATATGTCAGGGAGGGTATTCTCCCCTCCCCCAAGCGTCGTGGGAAGCTCACGCGCTGGAAGTGGTCAGAGATCGTCGCCGTCCTTGATGGTGGGGCGACATCAGTCGTTACAATGGCGCGAGACGCCTTTGAGCAAGGAGCTGATAGTGCGAAAGAAGCCCACCCTTGAGCTGCCGACATATGTGCATCGTGTGACCAATGGCTCGGGACAGGAATACTTCTACTTTCAGCGCGGACGCGGCAGTAGCTCACCGGAGCCACGCATCCGACTTCCGAAAGGACCGCACACGCCAGAGTTCTGGACGGCATACCAGAACGCCCTCGGCAGCGAGCCGCCCACAGGCAAGACATTCGACGATCTGATCAGCGTCTATAGGGTCTCGCCTGAGTTCCTAAAGCGCGCCGAAGCAACGAGGCGCGACTACACGCGCTACCTCGACATTATCTCGAAAGCGTGGGGCTCGCTCCTGGTGGCGAGCTGCAGGCCAAAACACGTCATCCATCTGCGCGACAAGTGGGTCGACACGCCGGTCAAAGCGAACATGCTCGTGGGCGTGCTTCGATTGCTGATCGGCTGGGGCATCCCACGCGAGTTCAACGACAGCAATCCATGCATCCACGTCCCCAGGCTGGAGACGCGTCCAGAGGGAGCCAGACCATGGCCTGCCTGGGCTTATAAGTTGATGGAGGAGTGTGGGAGGGAGGATATGCAGCGCGCGGTGCTGCTGGCGCGCTACACCGGCCAGAGACAGGCTGACGTGTTACGCATGGGGCCGGGCGACTTCGAGGACGGCGGGATCGTCGTCGTGCAGCAGAAGACCGGCAAGGAGCTGTGGGTGCCTCTCCACCCCAATTTGAGGGGTGCGCTGGAGGGCTGGGATAGCTCCCCTTATGTCGTGAACCGGAGGGGGGAGGGTTACACCTCAGACCGCTTCAGATCGGCCTGGGCCGACTTCATGGCCGGGACGCCTGCAGGCAGGATCAGGGAGGAGGGTTACGTCTTCCATGGACTGCGCGCGTCGAGCTGCGAGAAGCTCCGTGAGGCGGGTTGTGGCGACCGGGAAATCGAGAGCATCACCGGCATGTCGCCAGAGATGATCACGCGCTACAGCCGCTTCGCTGACCAGAAGAAGCTTGCCAGAGCAGCAGCTCGCCGACTAGAAGGGCGAACGCTCCGCGAACCGGGGCAGTGAACATCCGAGCAAAAACTGTAAACATTGTCAGTTTCTGTAAACACTAAGTGCTTGAAGTAGAAGAGAAACCTGGCATTCTTCGCTAATCCTGTATTAGCGAAGCTAGACCCGAAAGCAATCGCATCGCGCCAACGTGAACGAGCTATCCACTTTCACGAATCCTATCAATGGCAACGAGAATCCGGCGAAGACGGCCGGTGAACCGGCTTTGCCAACTCGATCCTTCCGTCACGATTGGCAGAAGCAAGAAGTCGTGGCCCTCTTAAGTCAGCCCTTGCTCGACCTGGTTGATCAGGCCCGCCAGGTCCATCTGCGCCATCACGCCGAGGGCACGGTCCAGCTTGCGAGCCTGCTGTCGATCAAGACCGGCGCTTGCCCCGAGGACTGCAAATATTGCCCGCAATCGGCGCATTACGCCAAAAGCACTGGGCTGAAGCGCGAGGAGGTTCTCGATGTCCACGACGTGCTGGCCAAGGCGGCGATCGCCAAGGAAGCCGGGGCCACGCGCTTCTGCATGGGCGCAGCCTGGCGCGAGGTGAAGGACGGCGAGGCCTTCGACAGCGTGCTCGACATGGTGCGCGGTGTGCGTGCGCTCGGCATGGAGGCTTGCGTCACGCTCGGCATGCTCACCCAGGCCCAGGCCGGTCGCCTGGCCGAGGCCGGGCTCACCGCCTACAACCACAACCTCGATACCTCGCCTGAGTTCTACGGCGAGATCATCACCACGCGCTGCTATGAGGATCGGCTGGACACGCTCGAGCGCGTGCGGCGTGCCGGGGTGCACGTCTGCTGCGGCGGCATCATCGGCATGGGCGAGAGCGTGGACGATCGCGCCGGGCTGCTGCAGACGCTCGCCAATCTCGATCCGCATCCGGAAAGCGTGCCGATCAACGCGCTGGTCGCCGTGCCTGGCACGCCGCTGGAGGACCGGCCGCCCATCGACCCGCTGGACCTCGTGCGCATGGTCGCGGCGGCGCGGGTGCTGATGCCGGCCTCGCGCGTGCGGCTCTCGGCGGGTCGCCGCTCGCTCTCCCGCGAGGCGCAGGTGCTCTGCTTCCTCGCCGGCGCCAACTCGATCTTCTACGGCGACAAACTGCTGACCACCGCCAATAACGACGTGGACGACGACCTCGCCCTGATCACGGAGGCTGAACTCAGCGTGGAAGGGGCCTAGGCGGCCTGCCGCTATCTCCGGCTGCGCAGCTTCGGCGCCTCTCCGGGCTTGGTGTGGTAGGTGATCATCAGCATCGCGAGCAGGATCGACGAGAACAGACCGCCGAGCGTGCCGAGCCAGGCCGGCGTGGAGACCTGGCTCAAAGTTGCCACCTCAATCGCTCCCAGGCTTCCGGCAAGCGACGCTACAGCGGAGAAGACAATCACCGGCAGCGGCGTGCGCGAGTCGTCCGGCCCCACTCCGGGCCCGCGGACCATGATGGTATTGCGGGCGACGGCGGCAATGATGGTGCCCAACAGGCCGGCAAGGATGGTGAGCGGCACCATGCCGATCGAACCGCCAAGGGCGAGCCCGGTCAGGGCGCCGACAATTGTACCTACGAGCAAGACAATCAGCAGACTTGCGGACGTCATTGGTTCCCCCCTTTGCCTTGAGCAATCGGCCGAACAAGGCGATTCGGCACCGCCGAGGCCGGAGTATGCCAAAAGCGCCAGCCACCAGCGAGCCTCGTCTTGCACTTCTGCCCGGTCGGCGCTACCCAAACCCCTGCTGCACCCCTAGTCTTCTCCCCGCCAATGTCCCGCACCGTCTATGTGAATGGCAGCTTCGTGCCGGAGGCCAATGCCAAGGTCTCGGTGTTCGACCGCGCCTTCCTGTTCGCCGAAGGCGTCTATGAGGTCACCGCCGTGCTCGGCGGCCGGCCCGTCGACCTTGGCGCCCATCTCGCGCGGCTCGACCGGTCGCTTCGGGAGATGGAGATCACCCATCCCCTGACTCACGAGCAGCTTTGCGCCTTGCATGCGGAGCTGATCGCGCTGAACAAGCTCGAGGAAGGCGTTGTGTACCTGGAGATCACCCGCGGCGTAGCTGATCGCGACTTTCTCTATCCTGAGGGCCTGTCTCCTACCGTGGTCGCCTTCACCCAGAGCCGGCCGCTGCTCGATAGCCCGTATGCTGCCACCGGCGTGAAGGTGATCACCCTCCCCGATCTCCGCTGGAAGCGGCGGGACATCAAGTCAACAGCATTGCTCGCCCAGACCATGGGCAAGCAGGAGGCGAAGCGCCGCGGCGCCTACGAGGCCTGGATGGTCGAGGACGGCTTCGTCACCGAGGGGACCTCCTCCACCGCCTTCATCCTCGACGTGAACGGGTCGATCCGCACCCAGCCGCTCGGCCACCACATCCTGCCGGGCGTGACGAGGCGCGCCGTGCTGCGGCTTGCCGCGGGAGAAGGCCTTAACATCGAGGTGCGCCCCTTCACGGTGGCGGAGGCAATGCAAGCGCGAGAGGCTTTTCTGACCGCAGCTTCGGCCTTCGTGCTGCCGGTGGTGGAGATCGACGGCAGGCCGATCGGCGACGGGCGCCCAGGCCCCGTCGCGCAAGAGTTCCGCCGCATCTACATCGAGGAAGCAAGCAAAGAATAGGCCCGCGCAGCAAGCCTGGTGGCGATCAGGCCCGCTCGCCGATTTTGGCCGTCTGTCGCGACCCGCTCGCCTTCTCTTCCGCTTCGTCCTCATCAGGCGACTCACTACCCTTGAGGTGGATGTCACGTTGCGGAAATGGAATGCTGATCGACGCATTGTTCAACGCCGCCAAAATGGCAAAGCGCAAATCGCTTGCCACGGTGACCCTCTGGCGGGCATCGCGCAAAAACACGCGCAGCTCGAAATCGAGCGAGCTGTCGCCAAATCCAGCAAAGTGCACGACCGGCGCGGGATATTTGAGCACGGCTCCATGCGACGCCCCGACGTCAAGCAGAACCGTTCGCAAGAGCCTCACATCGGTGCCGTAGGCCACCCCGATCGGGACATCGAGGCGGCAGCTCTTGTCGCCATGCATCCAATTGGTAACAGGATTGGTGATGAGATTGGCGTTCGGAATGATCACCGACTGACGATAGGTGGTCTCGATCTCGGTCGACCGCACGCTGATCCTCTTGACCATGCCCTCATGATCGCCGACGGCAATCCAGTCGCCGATCTTGATAGGTCGCTCGACCAGGAGAATGATGCCTGAGGCGAAATTGTTGAAGATGCTCTGCAGGCCGAAGCCGATGCCGACCGAGAGCGCGCCCGCCACGATGGCGAGATTGGAGAAGTCCAAGCCGAGATAGGACAATCCGGCGAGCGCGGCGAGGACGAAGCCGAGATAGCCAATCCCGATTCTGGTGGATTCCTGTAGCCCGCTGTCCCTGTGCCGGCCAGAAAAGGCGCGGCTGATGAACCAACGCTGCACGAAGCGCGTGAGCAGGAGGCCGATGGCGAACACGCCGAGGGCCATCAGAACCGATTGCAGAGAGATCCTGAGATTCCCGAGCTGGACGCCGAAAAATGCGGCTTCGATCCAGCTCCTCACCTCCACCCAATCGAAGCGCCAGAGCAAAAGCAGAATGGTGATGCCGACGAGGACGATCACAATGTCCATGAGCAGGCCGCCGATGATGCGGATGGTGAGCAAGGACGGCGCACCTAGCTCTTCCTCGACCGGAGCCTCGTCATCGATCTGCTTGCCTGAGATGACGCTGACGCTGGAGACGAGCTCCACCACCAGGTGCAACAGGTACACGAGCCACAGGACGCCCGCGGTGGAGACGAAATGCGATCCGACAAACCGGGAAAGCCCCGGATAACCTAGCAGCAAGGCCATCAGGAGGAAGCCTGCAACCAGTGCGACCGACCAGAACAGCCATCCCGGCCACTTGCCTGAGGTCGACGGAATGAACCCTGCACGTCTGATCGGCAGCAGCGGCGCAATGAGGAGGCCGCTATAGAGAAGAGTGAGCACGCTCGCGCGCAGGACGGTCATCTGATAGGGCGTAAACACCACAAACTCCGAGAGCCCCCAAAGCTGATCGAGCAGCCAAACTCCCGCCAGGCTCTGCAACACCAGCGCAAGACGCCAAGCTGCGCCATCTTCGACGGCAATGAGACGGCGAGAGGCGTCCCCGGGCGCGAGCGAATAACCCACGACTGAGATCAGCAGGCTCGCCCAAACGACGGCAAGGCTCGCCCTGACGAGAACGCCGTCTCCGGCTGAGCCGGGAAGCTCGGCAGCGGCCGCGATAAGACAGAACGCCGCCAAGGCGCCCCACAATGGGGCGCAATCCCTGAGGGCATTGAGGACGGCCGCGGTGCCGCGCTGCTGGAGCGTGAGTTCTTCAGGTTCACTCGGAGCGCGCTTCGCCGCCCGTCGTGAGAGGATGCGGTCCAGCAAGCGCCTCGTGGCGAGAAATCCGCCAATTGGGGCGACGACCAAAAGCAGCAGCAGGAGCGGGCCTTTGCGGTAAGCAAGGACGAGCCACCGTCCGGCCGCAACAAGCATCGACTCCAGCTGAGATGGAACGCGCTCAAGCCCAGCCGGCAGGACATAAACATAGTAGCCCGCAACCGGGCGAAGCAGCGACTCGGCAAAGCGCTCGCGGCGCTCGGCATTGGCTGCGTCGATGAGTTGGTTTGCGCGCACGATCAACACGTCGGCCCGCTTCATGAGACCGTCGATTGCCGCGACCTCGGCGCCAAGCCTTTGGCGCTGGCGAGTCATCTCGACGCTCTCCTTGGGCGCGCTCTGATCGGGAGCGGGGCCCAAGCTTGTCTAACCGGTCATGCGCCTCATCGAGCTTCGGCCTGAGCAGGTTTTTTCTATCGACGATCTCGCGTCTCAGCGATTCAAGCAAGCTCGGCACTTGCCGCAATTCCTCGTCCGGCGCCCCCTTGCCGCCTACGGTCTCTTCAAGCTGCTTGATCTGGGCCCTCCAGGCTTCGAGCGCGGCGGTGAAGTCCGCCGCCTCCTTGTCCTGCCGGATGTCAGTCTGCTCCTCAGCCGGCTCCTGCCTGGCGGGCGCGGGGTTGGCCACCGCTGGCGATTCCGGCGGCTCGGCATAGGCCATGCCGCGGCCTAGCCAGAGCTGCCCTCCTGCAATAGAGATCGCGATGCCCGCCGCGACGATGGAAATGCGCCAACCCATTTTCAGCATTCTTAAATCTACCTCCCGGTGAGACTTCCTCCTAACAAATGAGGCCGCTGTGAGCAGCCCCTAATTCGGGTGCCGAACGACCACCGAATTTTGCGCGAACTCTATTGGCCTTGACCGAGCCCTCTTGAGAGGCTTGTTGGGCGTCACGGCCACAGCAAGGCCACACCGCTTCTGAGGAAGTCCGATTTAGTGTTAGAGCCGCTTTCAAGCGCAAAATTGAAGCTGATCGTCCTGCTGAATGTCGGTGCCGGCACGGCCGGGCACAGAGGCGCCGAACATCTGCGAACGGATTTGGCGCAAGCGCTCGGCGCGATGAACGTGGCGGCAGAACTCGCATTCTGCTCAGGCGCGGACCTGAAGCGTTTGGCGGAAGGCGCCTTGGCGCGGGCAAAAACGGGCGAGATCGACGCCGTGGTGGTTGGCGGCGGCGACGGCAGCATCCGCACGGTGGCCGGCGTGCTGTCCGGCACCGACGTCCCGCTCGGCATCCTTCCGCTTGGAACCTTGAATCACTTTGCCAAGGACCTCGGCATTCCCCTGCATCTCGACGAGGCGGCTCAGGTGATCGCTCAGGGGAACACCCGCGCCGTCGATCTTGCCGAGGTCAATGGCGCGACCTTCATTAACAACTCCTCGATCGGCATCTACCCCTACATCGTGCTCGACCGCGAGCGGCGCAGAGCCCATCACAAGCTCGCCAAATGGATGGCCATGGTGCCGGCGATCTTTCGTGTGCTGAGACATTTTCCGCGCCGCCAGCTGGCGCTCTCGGCCGAAGGCTGGACGCGCCCCTACCGCACGCCGTGCCTCCTCATCGGCAACAATCAATACGGCATGGAGTTCTTCACGCTCGGCCGGCGTGCATCATCTGGATAGAGGCGAGCTCTCGGTCTATGTGGTCAAGCAGCGCCGGCCCTTCGGCTTTTTCTGGATGATCTGCCGCATGTGTTTCGGTAAGGTCAGCCAGGCACGAGACATCGAAACCTTCCGCTTGAAGGACGTGCAGGTTCGCTCCAAGACAAGCCGCTTGCCCGTGGCGCTCGATGGCGAAGTCGAGATCATGCATCCACCGCTTCAATATCGTTCCCGGCCTAGCGCCCTGCGCGTGATCGTGCCCGCACAAGAGGTTTGAGCTCGGCGCGGCGATGAGCACATGGAGGCGCCTCTTCTTTGCCTTGTCCCTCGGCTCCACTTTGGCAGCGCACGGTGTCGCACAGACGCCTTCGGGCCCATCGCTGCAACAGGTTGATGTGTCGGCCTATCCCTGGTCGGCGATCGGCAAGCTCAACAACAGTGTCGGCGGGTCCTGCACCGGAGCCGCGATCGCCCAAGACGAGGTGCTGACCGCGGCCCATTGCATCTTCAACCGGCGCACGGGCAAATTCCTTCCGTCGAGCGCCCTCCACGTTCTATTCGGCTACACGCGCGGAATTTACAAAGTGCATGCTCTGGTCGATCGTTACCTGCTCGGCCCGGGCTACGATCCGGCAAGAGAGAAGGAAACCCTCGCTTCGGATTGGGCAGTACTGACTCTGAGCCAACCGCTGCCGGCGGACATGAAACCGCTTCGCGCTGTCGACCAGGTCCCCGCAGCCGGCACGGCGTTGATGATCGCGGGTTACGGTCAGCGCCGTCTTCATGTCATGACCGGGGATGAAGACTGCAAGCTGATCGGTGCCGCGGCGTCCGGCGATGTTCTCGTGCATAATTGCAAGGTCTCACGCGGGATCTCAGGCGCGCCACTTCTCACCATCGAGGACGGAACGCCGGTGGTTATCGGCCTCCAGGTCGCCCTCGGCACCCGCAACGGCGCCGCGGTGGGCTGGCGATCCCCATGGCGAATATCAAAACGACCTTGCCCTAGCGCCCTGTGGATTTTCATCATCGCGGTCGAAGCAATTTCATCGCGACCAATCTCTTGTTGGCGGCACCGGGGCGCTTCCTTGAAGACAAAAAGCTGGCCGGCAAGATGCAAGGTGCTTCTTATGACCTCTACAAGGAGCTGAAGCCGCGCACCGGCGCAGAGAAGATCGCGGCCATGCTTATCGTGAGCGTTTCGAATGCGAGCCTCGATTGTCTCGCCCAGCTGCACGATCGCCCGCCGGAGAGCTTGCATTCCGGGACGTCAATCTTCGGCAAGGCCTGAAGGGTGCAAAAGTAGCCGCCGAACTTCTCAAGGCGCTGAATGATATGCGGAGCGAAAAGCCGGATAAGTTCACGGTCGGCAGCGTCAACGTCGAATCTGGTGGCCAGGCGATCGTGGGAACCATTGAACCCAAGAAGGAATAAGGCAAAAAATGCCCGGCGCGCATCCACGCAATTGGCGGCCAATGCTCGAGAGCCCTCGCTGTGGAGCAAAAACCCGCAAAGGCGGAAACTGCCGGGCGCCGGCGGGGGTGCCAAAGGTTCAGGTGCACCCCTGGGCAATCATAATGCGCTCAAGCACGGTGCATTCACCAAAGAGTGGATCGAGCGGCGCGCGGCGCTGCGCGCGCTCATGCTCGAGGCTAAGAAGCTGCTTAAGGGGCTATGAGGATGGCGAACACTCCGCCCCGTGAAAACTTTCATTCGGCTAGAGCGCCGGTGCGCCGGCCCTCAGCTAGTCTGATGCCTAGCCCATATTTCACCACATGCTCCACAAGGATCGGCAGATCGTTGGCTTTTGAGACTGCTCGCTAGATGCGCCTCAGTCCTCGCCGAGCTAGTTCTTCTGGCGTAAACGGAGCCTTTGGCTCCTGCCAGCGGTGGGCCCGTGCGTTATGCGGCTTATCGGTCTTGAAGCCGCAGATGCGGCAGGGCGACTTGCCGTCGCGGCTCTCCACCAGCTTATAATGAAAGCTTAGGCCCTTGAGTAGGCTGAGGTTATGGTCGATTTTTTCCACGAGCTCCGTTCGAGCGGCTTCGACGAGCTTAGATTTCTCGTCCTCTAAAGCCAGAAGTTGCTCTAAGGCTGATTTTGCCATTTTTTGTAGAAGATCCCCAGCGTGGTTGCACGATTGATTATTCGTATACTGTAAGACTTTTACCCTTGAATTTTGCCAAGATGCTTCAACCCACCGCAGACTGTTTCGTGGCTTCTTTTGTTAGGCTTCGCGATTAAATATAGAGGAAGCGTCGATTATGATCGGCTAGGTTGGCACATTCAATCGGCCGGATAGGAAGCGGGCACAAACCTGAAAAAGCTCTTTTCTACGAACGACGTTCACGTCAGAGATCGCTTCGACTACTAGTTCCCGGTCGCAAGTGAAAAGATCGTGCCCCACGATCTGCGCCCCAAATCTAAAGTCGATTTCACCGGCGAAATTGAAGGAGGCGTGATCGCAGGCTTAACGCTTGTTGCCCACCAAAACTCAGCAATGAGCGTGTCCCGTGGCAAGCGCCATATTGCCAGTCAGGAGCATTCGCACCTGTTTCTGTGCCGACAGTCGCGCGGTACCCTCATCTCGGAACAGGAGGGTCGGGAAGCTGTGCTGCAGCCGGGCGATATGGTGCTTATCGATCCAAAAGTCCCTTTCTCGGCTCGGTTTTCTTCAGAGACGAAGTTTCTCATCGTCATGCTGCCGAGAAGGGAGCTTGATGCGCGCGTGGGGAACACCAAAGGCCTGATCTCGCGCGCGCTTAAACCTCATGTCGGCGTAAATGGGCTCACGTCGTGCTTCCTCGAGGCGCTTTCCTCCCAGACCGAAGGCTTCGATCCAGCTATAGATGAGATTGTCAGAAGCCAATTCTTAGAGCTCGCGGCGTTATCCTTGTCGCTAGACACAGGGGCAATACCTCAGGCTTCTTCAGCGAAAGCTCTTGCTCTTTTTAGGATTCGCGCTGCGATTGAGCGCAACCTGGCCGATCCGTCTCTCAACGGCTGGCATGTCGCCGCCCAGCGGTGCTGGCCGTCAAGACGATCGCAACCAGAGAAAACAAAATCGAACAATGCCTCGGCGGCTTTCTCAATCACCTCGCAATCGATCGCGGTCGTTGGCTTAGATTGCGTCCCCAAAATCGGAAAGATTTTGCCTTTGAATGAAGGATCTAGCTGTTCCAACTAGCATGGCCTCCCCGATACCCCGGCCTTCATGGTTTCAAGTGGCCAGAGTATCACAGACGATGACGCCGAGCGTTGCCGGTAGGCAACAGCGATGTAATGGATTCCGCCTCGCCTCCTTGCTTCACTCAGCTAATTCGAGGAATTAGGCGCCTGAGGGGCGCGTGGCCCTGAATTAGACGGGGCGGCCCTGCCGCATTGAGGTCTTTGCCAATGAGTAGCCTCGCACCCCCTTATGATTAGGCCAACAGCGCCTGGAGGAAATCGGCTTAATCGGGTTATTGTCCCCTTCTCAGTCCATAAACTACGGGCGCCTCCTTCGTGCACAACATCTTGCCCTTCATTCTCTGCGGCGGCGCCGGCACCCGACTTTGGCCGCTTTCGCGGGAGGCTTTCCCCAAGCAATTCCATAGATTGACGGGGCCTCTATCTCTTTTCCAACAGACCTGCCTGCGCTTGAGTGGCGATCTCTTCGCAGAGCTTTCGATTTTGAGCAATTATCAGCACCGCTTTCTCATTCAGGAGCAGCTGCAGGAAATCGGCAGCAACGTCACCAATATCGTGCTCGAGCCGACAAGCAGAAACACGGCTGCAGCCGCCTGCGTCGCCGCGTTGATAGCCGGCAGGGCTGATCCTGAGGCTCTCGTATTGCTCGCGCCCTCCGATCACGCAATTGAAGACGATGCGGGCTTTGCCGAAACCGTGAGCCACGGCATCGCCGCGGCGAGGCAAGGCTCGCTGGTTACTTTCGGCGTGCAACCAGATTGTCCGCATACGGGCTATGGCTACATTGAGACCGAAGGCGGAGAAGGTGGGGTTCTTGCGGTCAAGCGCTTTGTGGAAAAGCCCACCCGTGAAGTGGCGCAGAGCTACCTCGATAGCGGCAGCTTTTATTGGAACGCGGGCATTTTTTTGTTCAAGGCCGCGACCCTGCTTGAGCAATTCCAAGCCTACGCGCCAGAAATCCTTAGCGCCTGCCGCCAGGCGTTGAACGAGGCGACCAAGGACTTAGGCTTCCGTCAGTTGGGCAAGAGCTATGAGCGGGCGCCCTCGATCTCTCTTGATTACGCCATCATGGAAAAGGCGAGCAACATCGTGTGCGTGCCGCTCTCAACATCCTGGAGTGACGTCGGATCTTGGTCCGAGTTGTGGAATTTCTTGGAGAAGGACGAAGTTGGCAACGTCGCTAAGGGTGAAGGTACCGTCCTCATTGAAAACGCACGGGGAAATTACGCCTATAGTGATCACGCCTGCGTGGCGCTCATTGGCGTTGACGACCTCGTGGTAGTGGCCATGGGTGACGCCGTGTTGATCGCCTCACGAGAACACGCCGCGTCAGTCAAGTCCCTGGTCGATCGTCTCAAGAGCAACGGACAGGACATTGCCGTCCAGCACGCCCGCGTCTATCGACCGTGGGGCTGGTACCAAGGGCTTAACCGGGGCGATCGCTACCAAGTCAAGTGCATCATGGTGAAGCCTGGGGGGACGCTATCGCTGCAGAGCCATCACCACCGCTCGGAGCATTGGGTGGTGGTCAAGGGAACCCTTGAAGTCACCAAGGGCAGCGAAACCAGCCTTCTCAGCGAGAACCAATCGACCTACATCCCCATTGGCGAAAGGCACCGCCTCGCCAATCCAGGAAAAATTCCCGCCTTTCTTATCGAGGTGCAGTCGGGTGCCTATCTTGATGAGGATGACATCACTAGATTTGAAGACATCTACCATCGAAATTGAGACGCGCGGGCGAGCGAGAATTAGCCGGCCGAAGCGCCCATATCATCCTAAGCCAGTTGCGTTCGACTTCTCTAATGAACTCCTGAGGGGTCGGGCCTCGGTCGTTTGTCCCGCATTTCGCGGGGCTTCTTCTTTTGTGTCCGCAAACCCTTTGTTTGGGTAGTACCCTTCCCTTGCACCTCCTTGTGCCGACTTGTTTTTGCCAGGGTTCACTACTAGCCTCATGAGCGTATTGGTTGTGCGTCGGGGTTGCCAATGACAAGGGGATGTGGCTCTGCGCCAAACTTTCGCCTTCTCGAGGACGAGCGCTGGTACGTCGCGCGCACGCTTCCACAGCGAGAGCTGCATGCCTCACGCCAGCTAGACAATCAAGGCTTCCGCACCTTTGTTCCGCGGTTTTGGAAGAACCGACGGCATGCGCGCAAAGTGGAGACGGTGTTGGCGCCTCTTTTCCCGCGCTACATTTTTGTCGTGGTGGATCGCACTCGCGACCGCTGGCGAAGCATCAACGGCACCTTGGGCGTGGATCGGCTGCTGATGTATGGGGGAGAGCCGCAGCCGGTGCCTCTGGGCGTAGTAGAAAATCTGATCCGCGTTGCCGATCAAGAGGGAAATATTCGGTTCGACTTTGACCTCAGAGAAGGACAGAGCGTGAAGGTGACGGCGGGCCCGTTCGCTGACCTTGTCGGCCGACTGGAGCGCCTCGATGACAACGGCCGCGTCAGGGTACTACTTGAAATCTTAGGTGGAACAGTGCGGGTGGCGTTGCCGCAAATCTTGGTGGCGCCGATGTCTTGAGGACGCAGAATTTGCGGGGGGAACACATGCTGTCATTTTTTGACAACCGCGAAGGCGTGATCGGTGAAACAGCCGAAAGGCTTCACCGCGTACCCTGCGCGACACTATCGAAGAATGAGACCGCCGAACCGCGCCCCGTAATGTCGCATACGAGAGATCGCTTGCAAATCGAGCGCGAGCATGAAGCGCAAATATTTGGTCAGGGTCTCAATTTTTTCCAAATCGAGAACATGACCTCGTCGCGATTTCTGATACGCGCGGTCCTCACTCTGACCGGCCTCTACCGCCGAGGCCTCGCCAACGCCAAGCGGGTCGAGGTGAGGCACAACCTCATTAAGTCGAGGAGACTGCCTGCAGCTTTTGATGGGTTTACTGTGCTGCATCTCAGCGACCTTCATGCCGACATCAACAAAGAGGCGATGGAGCAGGTGATTAAGTTGGTGAGGACGCAGCGATATGACCTATGCGTCTTTACCGGGGACTTCAGAGGAGAGACGTTTGGTCCGTTCGAGCCGTCACTTGCCCAGTTGGCCCGCATTCGGGACGCGCTAAACGGCCCGCTCTATGGCGTCCTCGGTAACCACGATTCGATTGCCATGGTGCCAGGTTTGGAGCAATTGGGCATCCGCGTGCTGCTCAACGAATGGGAAGCGATTGAGCGTGGCGACAAGCGCATCCATCTTGCCGGGATCGATGATGCGCATTTCTATCAGCTCGACAACGTCGAGAAGGCGGCATCAGGAATTCCACGTGGCGGCTTTTCAATTCTGATGTCGCACACTCCCGAGATCTATAAGCGGGCCGCGCGCGTGGGTTTCGATTTGTTAATTTGCGGGCACACCCATGGCGGACAAATCTGCCTTCCGGGAGGGATCCCGCTAACCCTTAATTCCAAACTTCCAAGGCGCATGGGTTCTGGTGCCTGGAATTATAACAGCATGCTTGGTTACACCTCGGTAGGCGCTGGGTCTTCGGTGGTGCCGGTTCGCTTCAATTGCCCGCCAGAAATCACCCTGCATCACTTTCAATCATTTTAGATTGGCTGATCAGTATGGCCGGTCGCGGATGTTCATCTTGAATAGGACGCGAGAAAGCGCAAGAGCGCCGATGAGAAAGATGCCGGTGGCCAGCATTATATCAAGGAGAGTTAGAGGCAAGATTAGCTTAGAGGCGAGCAAGGGCAGAAGCAATTCAGGGATCTGATCGAGGCCGACAGAGCGGCTGCTTGCGAACAATCCCAATCTGCGCTTCAGGAAACTCGAAAGCAGATCGCCGATCATGGCGGCCGAGGCCACCAACGCCCCGATCATCAACGACAATCCGACCAGGGGACCAAACAACGAAGTAACCAAAATCGATAGAAGCAGGCCTCGCAGCGTCTTCGAAGGGCCAAACAGTGGCTGGCCATCAGCGAGCGTCACGTTGCCGTCGAGCGGCAAAGCGAAATTGTCGCCGAAGATTTTTGCGGCGAGAACTGGCGTACCATTGGCCACCGTGAGGAGGATAAGAAGTTGGACAATTATCGACATTTAATCTGTACGTGGTGCTCCCTGCGAGACCGACTTTCGAGGTAACGCTCGGGGACAATGCCCGATCTGCTCAGGATCGCAAACGACTTCGCTTATTGTTGGGATGGCTGTGATAACGCTAAAGCCTCTCGGAAACTCGGGAAGTTGAGCGATGTTTAGCCAATTGCCAGGATTGCTTTCACGATTTCCGCGCGTTCGCCGCCCCACGATCAAATTGTGGCGCGCCTTTCTCCGCGTCCAGCGAGCCACGATCGGAAGGGCGGTTGTTGTTGTGCGCAGGCAAGACGGTCGAGTTCTCGCCTTGACTTCGCCGTCGGCGGACCTCCGCCTTCCAATCAAGGAACTTGATGGCTGGAGAGCGGTCCCTACTCAAGTTGAGGAATGGCTAGAGGAGCTGTTTGAGCGAAGACTGACCCCGACACTCGTTGCCATCGAGGGGACACCGGGGCGCGGAGGCATTGTTTTTCTCTATTCAGCTGATACTTGCGCTTCGCTCCCTGATCGCGGGAACGGGATTTGGCTCGATCCTGACATGGTTCCACCGATGCTCGCATCCAATGATCAGCATTTTCTTCTTCTCACCAACCGTAAGGCCCCCGCATAAAGCTAGAGCATGGAGTTGCGGCAACTCGCGCGTCTTGCGAAGTAGCGGATTTCGTTTAAGAATTAGGCCAGCCGAGCGATCGACGAAGCCGCTGTTGAGGAACTGATCTTGCCTGCACGGACCTCAAATTCGCATCTTGGCCGGCGCTTCTGCGCCGTTCTGGTGCTCGCTACTCTCGTCATTGCTTCGCTGTTGCTGCCGCCCCAATTGGAGCAGCTGCGCAGCGGGCATTGGGCGGTCGAGCATTTCCTTGCCTATTTCGCCGCCGTCCCGATCGTATGTCTCGCCTGGCCTCGACCATTCCTTGTGGCCACGGCCCTTATCCCTAGCGCCGCGCTCCTGGAAGTCCTCCAATGCTTGAGCCCAACTCACAGTCCCAATATTTTCGCCGCACTCAGTAGCATCGGAGGGGTATTGGTCGGGGCTATCCTTGCGACTTTGTTATTGCGCGTGAGGGCTCTGCAAGCGCGAACTAAAGACCGCACACCCGACCCGAGCGGACGATAAACACTGCGCGGAGACTTGCGTAAGAAAAATCGTCGGCGGCAGAGGTGCCAATTAAACAATCGGCTTTCACATCTGTCGCCACTGCAGCCAATTCATGCGTTGTGGTTGCCCAAAGGCAACACGCGTAATGGGGGTGATGTTGTAATAAGGGTGTATGACTTTGGCAGTCTCCAGAGCGAAATTGATTTGCCTACTGGGCGCGGCCGTTGCGGGGGCATTAGCAATAGCCGCGCTGATGCCGAGCAACTGGGTACCGCGCACTGGTCTTGGCTTCAAATTTGACCACTTCTCCGCTTACTTCATCATGGCGGTGATTTTGTGTGTTGCCTCGCAGAGACCGTACATCGTAGCGACTTCCCTAGCGGCGCTCGCGGCAGTTCTAGAGGCCCTACAGGGTCTGACACCTGATCGCTCCCCTGATTTTATGGCTCCTCTTGCGGCAAGCGCTGGCGCAATTTGCGGCGCAGTGCTGGTGATTCTGTCGGTGGGGGTGGTACGATCGCTCATGGCAACGTCGAAAAGGCGCCCACTATCCTCTTTGATTCGCAACCTCGGGCGCCCACGCCATGGTCGATCTACCCGAGCAGTCAATGGCCCATCATGTGAGCCGTATCCAAGCCGTGGTCGGTAATCACAAGTTGGCTCTCGTCTAGTGCCCTCGCCTCTGCCCCAAAATGAATGAAATCCTTCCCCAACCGAAGGCATTTGGCGGAGAGAATTTGGGGCTCTTTGATTAATTTCAGTTAAGCCTGAGCGATCGAGTACAAGGAGTAGCTCATGGCCTTTATTCGCCTCAAAGCGCTAGCTCAAGCGATCCGCGAAACATCCTTGGGCAAGTCTGCAGGACGCACTCCTGGTGGCGATGACCATGCTGGTGGCAACACTGTTTGCGTTGCAGTACAATCTCTTCCGCTTTGTGCCTGAGCTGTCTGACCCGCAGCGTGAAATATCACTCGCAGAGGCGGTCTTTCTCACCGGCCTTTTGGCGTTGTGTATTGTCGCCTTTGTCTTGCGTAGATTATGGGAAAGTCGCCGCGACGTAGCGCGTCAAGCCGGCACCAAGTTTCGGCTGCGGCAGTTCAGGCGCCGGGCGTCGCGGGACCCGCTGACAGATCTCGCAAACCGGCGATCGATGCTGGAGGCGCTGCAGCGGACCACCTCTTCGACGCCGCCAGCTGGCCACACCCACGCTTTCTTCCTCATCGATCTCGATGAATTCAAGCGGGTCAACGACCTCCATGGCCACACGCTTGGCGATCGCGTCTTGCAAATCATCGCCCAGCGCTTCCAAGCGGTCACTCGCCCAAACGATCTCCTGGCCCGGATCGGCGGGGATGAGTTTGCGCTGCTTTGCTATAACGTTGATCGAGATACTGCGGTGGCCACCGCGCATCGTCTGATCAATAGTCTCGGAAGCGAAATAAGCGCGGGAGGAAATTCGTACAAGATTGGAGCATCGATCGGCGCGGTGTTGATACCCGATGACGGCGAGAAGGCGGAGGAGATCATTCACCACGCTGACCTTGCGATGTACCGCGCCAAAGGCGAAGAGCGTTCGTCGGTCGTTTTTTTTGAACCAAGCCAGAGGCATGAGCAGCAACTCGTCAACGGACAAAATCCCCACTCCACTTGAGTTGATCGGGCCTTCGTACCTGGCTGTCAAAATTGGCCTTCCGACGGAGAGGGCAATGTCGCGCCGGACTAGTCACCCGCCTCTCGCCTGGATAGGCTCAGAGCGTTTGCTGGTGCAAGACCAGTGCGCGAGGAAAGCGGAGCCGGAGTCCGGCACCGCGTTAGAGGGGCCTGCGTTGTGGATAGCCTTCCGCCCACCATCGTTGACGATAATTTGCTCGCTCTGCTGGCTCGCGTGCTTGAGGCCGAGCCATCATCGCAATCCACGCGCGAAATTCGCTTAACCATGTTCCACCGTGATTTTTCCTGGCAGGCTCTGGTTGATCTCGCCGTCGCACATGAGCTCTTGCCTCCTCTCGTCTTTAGCTTGAAGCGGCGCTGCCTCCTGCCGCCGGCACCCTCGACACTCGCACCGGAAATACTGGCTCGCCAGGTAACAGGCCGCCTCGAGGCAGCATATCGGGAGCACCTCGAACGCCAGGAAAATCTTAGAAGTCAGCTGATTACCGTCCTGTGCGCGCTAAACGCTGAGAGTATCGTTCCGGTGCTATTGAAGGGTGCACTGCATCTCACTTTACCCAAGTCTCAATGGCATGAAGCAAGGGCGATGCGCGATCTCGACATACTTGTTCGCCCATCGGAAGCGAAAAGGGCCAATCAAACTTTATTGTCACTCGGCTATCGATCGGACCACGACCCGCCGCCACTCGACCGCCACTTGCCGGAGTTGCGGGTTCCCGGCCGCGCCGGTACGATCGAGATTCACACTGAGGCGCTTTCCTTTGATGCCCGACATGCCCTGTCGACTGAAGAAGTTTGGAGGCATGCCGGGAGCGGCAACTTTTCCGGTGCGAGTTTCTTCGCTTTGCCAACGGAGTGGCATTTGCTGCACGGACTTCTTCATCATCAACTTTCGGATCGCGGCCACGCGCGGCGTATGCTTGCCCTGAAAGGGCTGTGGGAATTCGCCAACGTCGCCGCCGGTGTCTCATCAACCGGTTGGGGCAAGATTATCGCGCACAGCGAGCAGCGTCGTGTATCTCCGTTGTTATCGAGCTGGGCAATCCAGGCACATCGTCTGTTTGGGCTCAGCGTGCCGCACGCCTTGATGACATCAGAGCCAGGCATTAGGCACGCAGAAGCAACCTTCGTTCGCTCCCGCAGGTCCCAAACCGTGAGGCAGGTGCTTTTCCTTTCTGACAAGCTCCGCTTTGCTTTTGCCCCCGCGACACTCGCGCAACGCTACAAGAATGGCGCAGCCGCCGCTTCGGCTCTGCGTCACGTCGTGTTCCTTTGGCGGCGCCGTCGACCGATGGCTAGGCGGTGGCTTGATCGCTAGTCCGCGCAGCCAACCTCTCGGCAAGACGAGCCCTAAGCTCGCAGGCCTCACGATCTGGCGCTGTCGGCGTGGCGCGCTTGTACCACTCTGCCGCCTCGCGAAACCGGCCGGCACGGAAGTGCACGAGGGCCAAGCATTCCGGCGCAGCATGGGAAAACAACCTCTTATTGTAAGAGAGCTCCGGATCACTGAACTGCTCCGGGTCGATTGCGGCGATCTCCTCCAGCTGTGTCCTTACCCCCTCTCCCTCGCCACATTCGAGCGCCCGTCTGCAAGCAAGCCATCGCAGCGCCAAGTGGTCCGGGAACAGCTGCGCTGCCTCAGATAGCAACTCATCAATCGGTGCCCCTCCGCTGTGCTCAAGGAGAAGTAGTGAAAAGAACGGCATTCCATTGCTAACTGGACCTCTCGCGCCGATGGCGCGTGCCGCCTCTATGCCTCTTTTCCAAGCGTCAGCTGCACCGTCGTCGTCGCCATCGAGGAGAAGCATCTGACCCAGATGCCACCAGCAGTAGACCCGGCTCGGATCCTTCGCGAGGTAATTTCGAAGGAGCGCCACGTTGCGCGCGATTTTGTGGCGAACTCCGCCCTCGTAGCCGATGTGTTTCAGCTCTATGTCGCAACAGCCAACCTCCATACCGTCACTCGAGCACACCTCTTCTATCCCGTCGTGGATGCGCTCATGGATGACGCCGCGGAATCGGATACGAGGATCGTTGCGGAAAAGACGAAGCTCCAAATAAGGGGTCCAATCTAAGCGGGGCGAGAACCGCAACCTCCACCCGGCTTTGCCGATGTCGGCAACAGCGTTACGCCATACTTCGCGATTTGGGACTTCTAGCCGTTCGTCGGCGTCGATATAGAGAATCCAGTCGCCACTTGACTGCGCAATGGCGAAATTGCGGGCCGCCGAAAAGTCGTGTTGCCATTCGAAGCTACAAAGCTTGATGGGAAAATGCTGAGCAAGTTCGATTGTGTCGTCGATTGAGCCGGTATCAACCAAGACGACTTCGTCGACGATGCCACAAATCAACTCAAGACAACCTTCGATGAAGGCTGATTCGTCGCGAACGATGAGAGCCGCCGAGACACGCATCGCAAACCGGGCAAACTCGAGGCTAGCAGCTAGTCTTCCTTCGTCGAATTGGAGAACTCAGTGAAGCCTGATCCGTCACGCGCAGCCGCGTGCACCTTTGAGATCGTGAGCCCTTCCATTGAAAATGACGCGACGAGCGGCGCGACGAAGGCGGCACCAATTCCGAGCCGAACAAGCGTTCGCCGCTTGCTCTCGTCAATTCCGGTAAGAGCTTCTTCGATTTTATTTTTCTCGCCCATGATGCCCCCTTCATTCCCACCGTGCCCCAATGTGGCCTCGGCGCATGATTCCGTTCAAGTCAGCTTTGCGTAGCCTGGAAGTTTTCCCGCCCGATGTGATATTCTAGCCACTACTTTGCCATCAGATGAAAACGGCGTCCAGGCAGGAGACTGCTCCATCGAGGTCGCCGAGCGAAAGCTCAAATCCCTTCGCCCCGCTAACAATTTTGGCGATGTTAGCCACAGCTTCGGCGCGGTGTCCCTCACGAAACGCCGTCTCCGAGATCACTTCGCGTACAAGGAGAAGGGGTGAAATAACCCTCAACGAGGAGTTGCGGTTGTGATTAGGTCGCAGAAGGACCACGGTATCTACTCTGCCCATCTCAATTCGCCAACGACCGGCACCTACCTTTCGAGGGTCTACATTGTAGATCCGTAGACTATTTTCGTTCTCGTAATAGGCGGCCTCGCTCAGTGCCTGCCCGATCGCCGGATATAATATGCTAGTCGACTGCTTAACACGCAGCGCCCGTGGCCGAGCCGCTACAGCTTCACCGGTTACGAACACGTTCTCGTCACCTTCTACCTCATAGCCTTGATGAATGAGCTTAAGAGTAAGTGTGGTCTTTCCGCCGCCCTTCGGACCAACCAGCAGCAGGCGACGGCCGAGCCGCGTCAGCGATGCGGCGTGAATGAGAGGAGATCTTGGAAAGTCGGCAAGCGACAACATCACTAGTTGCTCGTGCAGTGCGCCTGCGACGTCATGCGGCGAGGGCTGCTCGCCGGTAAGCTGGCCGTCCTGCTTAATCAGATAGCCACAATCGCACGCGTCGATGTTGATGGTGATGTCTTGGACGGGCCCGTCGATCTCGGGATCGCATTCCAGATACCGCAGGACCGAAAAAATCTCCGGGTTGTCAGAGCACAGCGTCGCGCGGCTCGACCAGGTGCGGGCGACTACGCGAAACGTTGGACCAGCCCCTCCTTGAGCAGCAACTCGATGCAGGCCTCAACCTCGTCGTCGGCTGCGCCCTCGAAGATTTTCTTCATGCGCGAGACGATGTCGTCACTGTCTCTGACGCCGTCACACAGCTCAAAGACAATCGCTGCCGTGTTATTCAAATAGTGAACTCGATCGGCGGCCACCTGATAGATAATGTAGCCGTCTGGCACCTCGTTTACGTCGAGCCCGGGGGCCCTCGTCAATACTCCCGCCATCAAACTACTCCCGCCATCAAACTACTCCGGGTTTCGGTAGCGCGTCGATCTTGTCGAGGAATCGCCGAGCACAGGACCTAACATCGAACTCACAACTAACCCGTCGGCTTGCTCTCGCCACGAGGCGCGATGCTAACTGGAAGTCGCGCAACAGTCTCACGCAAGAGGCAGCGAAATCGCTTTCGCTATCTGCCAAAAGAAGCTCCAAGCCAGACCTGAAGCCGCTTCCGCCGGCGCCAAAGTGCGTGGCCACCACCGGAACTCCATATGTGGCAGCCTCGAGGAGCTTAATCCTGGTGCCACCACCCGCCCGTACCGGGATAACAGCGAGCGACGCACGCTGATAGAGCGAAGCGGCGTCGTCGAACTTGCCCACCACGACGACGTCGCTGCGTCGTGCCAAAGCGGCGACTTGGCGCGAGGGATGGTCTCCGGCGATGACAAATCTCAGCTGAAAGGGTAGCGCACGGCGAAGTCTAGGCAAAATGCGCAGGGCAAACCATTTCGCCGCGTCGATATTAGGAAGATAACTCATGTTGCCGACAAATAAAATATTGCGGCACCCTTGTCTTTGTCGGAAGCGTCCGCTGCTGACCTTTTTTGGGACGACGTTGGGCACAGTCGTTATCCCATCGGCTAAACCGCGGCGCGCGAGCACGCTCGCTTCTCCCGCCGATGAGGCGAGTACCAGATCGAAGCGAGGCAGCCATTCGGCAGCAAGCCTGGCAAACGCCTCGCCCTCGGCACAAGCCCACTCCGCTTTCTCGCCACGCCCCCACTTTCGGTGAATCTCCGCCAAGCGGCGATAAGCGTTGGCGTCGTCCTCGTCGCAATCGAGCACCAGCTTGGGCCTGTTGCCGTCTGTTGGATGGGTCCAGGCGCGAGCGAGGCTCGCGAGATAAATCCGCGAGACGTGTACGAGAGCGTATGGCGTGTCACCAGCGAAGGCATGGAGACGGGATCGGACATCAGGGGTTAGACCCGCTACCATCGAGGGCCGTCCGTAGTCGCGAAAGGCTGCGAGGCGTAACTTGGCATCCTTAAGTGCGCTAACGAGCAGAAATTGCGTGTCGATATTGGTAATCGGCAGGACGATCGCGCGACGAATATTCTGCATCGGGAAAGAACCTAAATGGCTCGGTCGTTCCGCGGCTGGTATCACCGCTAAATCCACTGCGAACCGTTCGGCATACGCTCGGAGCAGAAATCCAGCACGCATCGCCAAGCCGTTGCCACGATCGCTTGGCATGATCGGCGCGATGAAGAGTGCCGCCGGTCGTTCGCCGTTGGCCGCATGACAAGGCCGCCCGCTCAGCGTGAGGTCTTGCGTCGTCGGCCGGTTCAATCGAACACCCCATGTCCGCTGACTGCCACGTGATCGGCGTCGAGCCTTTTATAGAGGGCCTTGAGCTTGGCGATATCTACCGCGAGCGCGGCCTGAAACGTATCGCTATTGATGGGTGGGCAGAATTGAACCGCGTGCCTCAAGTCTAATCCCACTGAGATTAGCCAGAAAAACGGTCGCATCTCGACCGCGGGCATGAACTCAAGAACTTTGGTGCCCGGCTCGCAGAACAGTAGATTGGTGAGACCAGCGCCGTGAGCGCCGATCACGAACTCGGCGTCGCGGAATAGCGAGATTTGGTCTTCAATCGCCATGCGTTCAAGGAAAACCGTCTCGAAGCCCTCCTGGGCAAGAAGTGATTGCACCTCATCAAAATTTTGGATCCGGCGCGTGGGACCCTTTCGCTCGATTAGCAGTCGTCTGTTTCGTGGACCGGACCTATATCTCGGGGCTATCCTCCGCTGGAAGCTCTTGAGATACGTCGCCGGCATTTGCTCGATGAGATCGCTTCCAACCCAGATTGCCTCTGCCACTTTGACGAGGTTATCTCCGACCTCCGTGATCTCAATGTGATCGAAACCGAGCGCGTGGAGCATGGCTCGGTGATCGAAAAGCGCGGCGACGTCGATCGACTTAGGGAGAACGACGTGCAATTTATGGTGTTTGGCCATGACAGTCGATAACACGTCGAGCGGCAGCAGAGCCTCAGCCAGCCAGTGGTAGTAGTTGTGCAGGTTGCCGTTGTAGAAAATGAGAAAAGAGTTCTCGTGGAGCGGAGACTTAACGAGGGAATTCTTCGTAACAGAGACGCCGCTTACATCTTTGAGGAGCCAAGGTGTGTGCGACAACGGAGCGCTCTCGAGAAATCCAAATCCTCGCCGCACGCCGGAGCAATCAAAGACTACGCCTTCGGAACGCCTCGACATCGACACATATTGCTCGCCGCGACGTAGGACCGTCATGCTCTTTTCGACCTCCCCTAGTGGAGGTCTCTCTGCGTTTCGATATCGCGAGAAGAAAATGGCCTCGTCGGCGCGATCGGCAAAGATCGGGGGCTCGTGATGGGTGACAAGCGGTGAGGCCATCCAAAAACAATCTCTTGATTTGAGAAACTTACCGCGTGTTTCGACCGAGCCAATTTCACTCTTTGCCTCAACCGGCGAAAGCTTGATACGGCTAAAGTGGGCGGCTTCACGTGGCGGCACCGCGGCCTCGGGCGATCGAACTTTGCGCCCCTGAATTTCTGGTAACGCCGCCGCGATCCCCTTTGGCTCGAGGTAGAGAAGCCCTTTGAGGCACCAATAAGGACCCTCCTTGTTCGGTGCCTCCGCCGTGTCTAACAAAGCGAGCGACGCCGCGACCAAACCATCGCGGTCGACCTCGCAGCGTAGGGTCGCTATTTTGTCCACCTCGCCATCGAGGGATATGATGGTCTCGGCGCCGGAAGCTGACGAAACGCGAAGGCGATAGTTTGCCCCCTCCACCCCAGCCAGCCGAAGTATCAGGTGGATCTTCGAGCCTGGCGAGCACGTGGCGCGAAATCGGAGCGTCGCCTCGAATTGATCGGCCCACACGCCCCAGCCTTGCGGCGCTCTCCATCCCGTTATGCAAGCGACCTCAGCTGACAGCGAGCCATCTTCTCCATTCAACGGAATTACCGCGGCGTTGCTGCTGATAGGAACAAACTTGTTGGCCGGGAGCGTGATCGCGGCGAGTTTCAGTTCCGGAGTTTCACTGGCCATCGATCGAATGAAGCTTGTCAGCTCTTCGACTACCTGGCGCCACGATCGCGGCTTGAATTGATCGGCGATCTGCTCCTCGCGACGGCGGCGAAGCTCGCAGCTATCCAGGTAACCCAAAAGCTGCTCGAGGCCGCTGCGCACGTTGTAAGGGTCGACGTAATCCGCAAGGGCTCTGCCGACTTCCGGGATCCCGCCCTCGGCCGCGCATATGCTTACCTTGCCGCGGGCGAGGGCTTCGCCTACCGGCAGACCCCAGCCTTCGGCGAAACTCGGAAACATCGTCAGCAGGCACCGCCGATAGAGCAGATCGAGCTCGACGTCGTTTACGCTATTCAAAATTGCGATTTTGCCCGCGAGGTAATCGCAGATTTCGAGCTGCTCGATGAAATCTCGCACCAGCCAGCCAATTCGACCGGCAAACACCAGCGTCGGGATTTCCCTCCGATCCGACTGCGTCATCAGCTTCCAGACATTGAAAAGATATGTTGGGTTCTTGCGAACCTCTATCGTTCCCACACATAGAACAAATTCTCTATCGGCGATCTCGGCGACCTCGTCTGAGATCTCTGAAACGGAGGTCGAAAGAGATGCGAGTTCGTGCGCCAAAGGCACCACATGAATCGGACGCGGCGCGAAGCCGCCGGATGCGCAGTGACGGTCGATCGCAACCTTGTTGTATGCCGAGCTCGTAAGTATAAAATCGGCGAAGGTCAGCGCCTCCACCATCGCCTTTACGAAGACTTTGACGTCTCGCGCCTGAAAATACTCAGGGTGGGTGATCGGAATGACGTCATGGATAAAGAGGCCGATGATGACCCCAGTATTCTTTAGGTGCTGCAGCAACCTCCCTATGCCGCGAACCGCCCAAAATGCACCGACTGTGAGAAATACATCGCCAGCACGTAGGGCGCACGGCAGGGAGCGATTGGTGAGGTCGCGGACGCTGGACCGAATTTGTTCCTTTGAGAATGCGCCAGAGCTAAAGAGATCGATGGAACTCAGTAAAGCTGAGCTCTGAATAGCGGCGAGGTCATACCCGTCCCGCAAAATTACGAAGCGAACCGGGTCCGCCTGCGGATGCTCAATCAGTTGCCTAATAATTTCACACTGAACTCTTTGGATCCCGGAAAGGGTCCGATGGTCGGCGATGTAGAGAAGGAGATCGGAAACATCAAAATTGATGGTCGATTCCGTTCCCTGCATATGATCCTCGTGTTTTCGCAAAATCGCTTGCCTCTTTGATGGGGGGGCACCCCGCCGCTTGGCAAATCGCGCCCATAAGCCGCGATCAGTCCACGGTTCGTAGGTATTAAAGCCTTTGGTTTCGAAGGAAGGAAGGAAACATGACTGGATCGGAGAGGCGAGAATGGCGGCCATGCGGGAAAAGCTGCTGTTGCAGATGGCGAGGTAGTGCGCCTGCCGCAGGATCTCGAAATCCGACACATATCCTGGAAGGCCATCGAGTGCGGCCGATTTTGCGATCGGCGCAAACTCTTGAAAGCACGGCACGATCGCATCGGGCTCGTCGGCCGCAACGAACAGCAAGGGATCACGGAGCGTAGGCCATATAGCCCGCAGCCAATCGATGTAGTAGTCCTCAGGCACGAGGTGAAACCACGGCAAATTTAGCTCGCGGTAATCTCCCCGCCGCACATGCACGGCAACGAGAGTGCGCTCGTCGCCACGGGTTAGATCTTCACGCCACGCGGCGACAGCGTTTCGGTGCTCGACGGGAAGTTGAAACATATGCCGCAAAAAAGATCTGTGGCGCCGCCAGCAGTCCGGCACTTCTTGGAAGTAGCCCCACATGTCGATGTCAATCGGCGGATCGTGGGCTTCCCAGAGGAGGCGATCGTGGTCGGTGAATCCGTTAAAGCTCAGCCTTGGCAAAGCGTCAATTGAGCAAAAATCATCGTTAAGACCGAACAGCCTTCTGCCCTGCCAATCTGGTAGCGAGAGGCTGAGGCCATGCCTCAGGGCATAGAGTTTCACGAAGGCGTACTGAAACAGTTGATTTGCGAAGCGGCCGTTTTGCCCGAGGCTGGTCATGGTGACGGATCCGCGCGTCGCCGCACCAAGTAGATCGAACGAGGTCACAGTGTCGCTAGCGAGGAAGCAGCTTGCGCCTGCGCCTTGAAAGCGAGTTAAGCCGATGGCTACCAAGCCGCCATCGAACAGCTTTCGCTGCAGTCTCCAGGCCTCGGCGTCAGGCGCCCCGAACTCCACTTGGCTGGACAGCAACGCGACAGCTCGAAAGCCTATTTCGGAGTGGGCGGACGACAACATTGCAGACAAGAGGTCCGGAGTGGTCAGAAGTAAGTCTTGACCAGGCCCGGCTCCACAGAGGGCCTCAGCATCCCGCGCAAGCGCCATGAGCGTGTCGTCACGTCGGGGGTCCAAGGCACGAAGGCGATGCCCCGAAATCACCGACACCCCGTGCTCCGTGGAGGCTAGCCGAAGCAGTGTCGGGTTCGTGCCTCCCGATGGAGGGATCCCAGCGGTAACAACTGATCGCACCGGAAACGACTGTTGGCGGAATGGTTGCAACAGAGCGTCGAGATCAAGATTTGCATCCCACGCCACCGGGATGTCATCCGCGGCGGCATCGCCTTCTGTTTGATCGGCAAGGATGTGTCGCATCACCGATGAATTTCGAAAACTACGCAGTTCAACCGTTGCATCGAGACTGAGGGTGACTTAAGCGGAAGGCTTAAACGACTGAGGTGAGTTTTCCCTCTCGTGGCGAGCATAGCGACCGAGCGTGGCGATCGAAAGCTAAGACTGCGCACTCGACTGATCCCTTGGGAAGCGAGGAATTGCAGGGAAAAGTTGCCGAGGTTACATCCCTCCCCCCAACGACGGAGGCGCAAATTCGTCGGATTGTCCTTTTCTACAACTCCCCCTACCCCGGGATGCTCGATGGCATGAAGGAATGCATCGACGGCCACATACTCACCACCGACCTTAGCCTCTTGTCTGAGGCTGCCGCCGTCGTGTTCCATGTGCCGACATTAGGCGCCATCAACTTCCCTCCGAAGCTCGAAGGACAAAAATGGGTGGCTTGGTCGATGGAAAGTCGCGCCAACTACCCAATCCTCGGCGATCGCGATTTCATGGGCCGGTTTGAACTCACAATGACTTATGAGCGAGACGCGACGGTATGGTGCCCCTATTTCAGCCGAGATCTCGCCGAGAAGATGTTGCAAGCGACGGAGCCGAAGACCGAGCCGTCACCAGTCGTCTATTTCGGGTCGAGCCCATTCGACCTCAGCGGAAGGCGTCGCTACGCTTTCGAGCTCATGAAATATGTGAAAGTGGACTCCTACGGCCGGATGCTAAGGAGCCGTGAGCTTCGTGACGACTGCGGCCAAGAGAGCAGACTTGCCACACTTGCCCGCTACAAATTTACCCTCGCCTTTGAGAACTCGATCGCACCCGACTACGTCACAGAGAAATTTTTCGATCCCTTGATCGCCGGCTCGGTACCAGTCTACCTCGGCGCGCCTAACGTCACGGATTTTGCACCAGGAGATCGCTGCTTCATTGAAGTAACCGAATTCGCAGGACCCGCGGCGCTCGCTGCTCGCCTTAACGCTCTCGCTCAGGATGACGACGCCTACGCCGAATATCTGTCCTGGAAAGCAAGCGGCCTTCGCCCTGAGTTTCGCGCGTTACTCGACGCGCTTCGGGACTCTGCGTTCTCTCGCCTCTGCAACGCGCTTGGTTGACATGTGGCTCGGCGTACACTGCGACAAGGGTGCAAGCAATTTAAAAAATTGCGCTCGAACTCTCGAGAGGGAGTGGGATCCTCGTTCGGCGCTGGAGAGGGAACTGGTCGAACGCTTAGCCATTATTTTATGGCGCCTGCGTCGTATTCCGGTCTTTGAGGCCGCCGCTATAAATGCGGTAGGGGCTCACTCGTTCCAGCCATCGGGCACGTGCTGATCGAGGACGATTGGCTTCAAGAGATACTTGCCAAGCTTTCGCGCTACGAAACTTCTTTAATGAATGAATTTTTAAAGACGGAAGAGAGTGCTGTCTTTCTTTCTGCGCAACCGGAACGACAAGAGCGATGGAGTGATAATTGAGGCGATTGTTCCTCCAACCAAGGTGCGCAGGTGCTGATTGGTCACGCGCGCTGCCGTTTCCGTTCGAGCGCAGCCCGGACCGCCGCAAGATAGCCTCGGCTGCGCTCGGCGTCGTGACGGTAAGAAAGCTGCCGGGCCGGATACGGCGGAGCGCCAGGATCTCTTCCACCAGGGCATGGCGCTGGCCGAGATCGCGGCTGCGGGCAAGCCAGTCGATCACCTCGCCGAGCTGGCCCGGCAGGTCGACGAAATCGCCCACGGCGCGCGCCGCCTCGGTGCGAAACAGCAAGGTGGTGCGCGTCCACAGGCGCCGGATCGCGCCCTCGCCGTTCGGATCGGGAACCGCGCCGTCGGCGAACAGGCGCGCCAAGCTGAACACCCCGGCAACGCCAGGATCGCTACGGAACAGCGCCGCCTGACGCTCGATCTTGTGGGGAAGCCACAGATCGTCCGCGTCGAGCGTTGCGACGAAAGACGTCGCGACGCGGCGGAAGCCGGCCGTGGTCGCGGCGCCGGGACCCCGGTTGTCCTGGCTGATCACGGTGATCTCATTTCCCATTCCGGCGACGGCCGCGGCGGTACTGTCGGTCGAGCCGTCATCGACCACGATGATCTCCACGCGGGCGAACCGTCTGATCGAGGATTGATTGGACCGCCTGACCGATGGTCGCCGCGGCAGTTGTAGGCAGGAATAACCACCGAGTAGGAGAAAGTCATTCGCCAAAGTCCTTCTCGATCTGGTCGCGACTCAAGAACAGCTCGGAAAAAATCGGGGGAATCGCGCCCTTGCCGCTCTTGCGACGGCGGACGGCAAATTTGAGGCTGGCCATCATGAATTCGCGCTGCACCTCTTCGACGTTGAGCGTCACATTTGCGTCGTGTCGGCGATAGTAGGCCGCGATCCCGTCGTCGAGCAGGATCTTGAACTGAAGGTCGATGACTCGGAGTATGAAATCCGTGTCGTCTCCCTGGCGGAAGCTCTCGTCGAAACGGCCAACCTTGGCTATCACCGCGGGACGATACATTGCTGACTGGAGATAGGGGCCTCGGATAATCTTTATTGCGCTCCCGGCAGCTGGCCCCAAGGTCGCGCTGTCGAGCGCGTTGAACATCTGGATGACCCCGTACAGCACGTCGATCGTAGGGTCCTTGACCAGCAAGGATCGCTGCCGTTTGATCCGTCCGGGATAGGAAATGTCGTCGGCGTCGAGGAACGTCACGAATTGGCAACCGGTACGGATGTTGTCCAGTCCGGTGTTGCGGGCTGCGGCGATGCCCTTGCGCGGGTTCTGGAGGAGGCGCACCTCAGTGAAATCGGCGGCTATGGCTGCCACGATCGTCCTGGTCTCGTCGGTCGACCCGTCGTCGATCACGATGATGTCCAGATCGACGGTCTGGCGCTCGCGGAGCAGCGAACGGATCGCCGCATCGATGAAGCGGCCAGCATTGAGGGCGGGCATGATGACGCTAACCGGCATTTCGTTGCTCCCTCGCCAGGAATGATCCGATCGCATCGGCGATCTCCGCCGGGTCTTCCGAAAGCCTCACGCGGAAGGCCGGGAGTCGGCGGACGAGGCCGGCAAGAAAGCCAAAGCCCTCGGTGGTGTCGCCCGGAAGCTGGAAAACGCCCGACGGCGCCAAGGACAGGACCGCTTGGCGGGCTGTGGCGGGCTCTATTGCGGTGCGCCGCAGCCGCGCGACCTCCGGTATCAGCAGAGCACCGATCTCCATCCGGTCGGCCAGCCCCTTCGGGGATAACTTCGCCGCCTCGAATTCGACCTTGCCATGCCAATTGAGCTCGGCGGCGTCGATGTCGCTCTGCGCGATGCCGGCGCGACGAAGTCCCTCCCGATCCTGCTTGAACACGGTGAACACCGAATGGGCGACCACGCGGGCGCCCGGTTCGACCAGCACGTAATCATCACCGACACTGTCGAGCCCGTTCAAGAGACCGGCGAGCGCGGTGCTAGATTTTCCCGAACCGCTCGCGCCGGCGATCAAAGCACCGTACCCACCAAGCCCGAGCGTCGCAGCATGGGTGAGGCGCATGTTAGCCGCCGCATAAGCCCAATGCAGGAACAGGCGAAATGGAGAACCGGATTCCCAGGGCGGGATGTCCATCGCGCCAGGAAGCGTCACCACGCCGGTGGCGGTGGCCCGATCGTAGAACTGCCAGGACGGAGCATCATGATGATAGAAGCCGCGCAGATTGCCGGCGTCGAGAATCCGATCGAAATCGCGCGATGCGAATCCCGCATCCTCGCGCCACAGCGCCGGCGGCTCCCATCCGCCCAATCCGGCGTCAATCGCGTAGACCTCGATACCGGCCGCCGACGGATCGTCATGCTTGCGGCGGACCAGTGTTCGTTCGCACAGGTCGGCGAGCGTCTCGCTCGAAAACCACATCGTCAAGTCGAGCCTTACCAGCCGGAAGTCACGCCGGATAAGGCGTTCTTTAGGATATGCGACCGCGGCGCCGATCCGGTCTCTCGCATAGGCTTGGAGATTTTCGTAACATACTCGGGCTGGCGGCCGCCCGCTGGCGTCCTGCCGGATCACCCTGTCTGCCGGGGCGTGGGCCATCCCGCTTGCTCGTCGACATCGTGGATCGGATCAGCGAAAATCAGCTCCGCAAGGTCATCGTAGACCTCGATCGTCGGACCATCGCCCGACCAGAGTTCGTCAATCGGCTCGGCGGAAACAATGTCGGCGTTACCCCGTGGGCTTATGAGGCTAAGCTCGAGGAGACGCTTGACGAATTCGGACGACCCTTCTACCAACTCAGGTCGCCTGACTTCGATGCTCGTGAAGATCGAATGAGGCGTGTGCCCGGCCAACAGCAATGACCAAATCGGGCACGCAATGCCGCCGAGGCTGAAATAATGACCGTTGGCCAGGTTGAGTATTACGATCTCGCCACTCAAATTCTCCGCAACAACATCAGGGGCGTTGATTGCATACCTGCTGGATGCGTTCATTGAACCCACAAGCCTCTGCTTCCGAAGATATATCCGCCCGACGAGAGGCTTAACCCCCCAACACGTAACTCTCGACCATAGCGAGACTGCTCAGCGTCGATACCCAACGCGGCTTAGCTCGGTCCCAGCCTGCCGCTATAATGCAATGTGCTAGGGAATTCCGCAACCGGGGCAAGGGCGTGGGATTGGGGGCCTCGGACTGGGCGAGGGCTGATAGCATAGCGGCGTCCCGAAGCTTGCTGCGGCGCCACCCGGACCACCGGTGATTGTCGATGCTAATGAAGAACTTGGGATTTCGTGCGCCGCGTCCCGCCGAGGAAGCGCGAATACTCGCCGCGCATGCGCGTGGGGAATTCACACACCACTTCCGGCCTACGGTGACCGACCCCTGGCCGGACGTTTTGGTTCCTGCCGCGGTGCTGAACGCCGAGCCACTTATCTCCTATTCGGGGCTTCTCCGTGAGGCACCACTGGGCCTGGCGAATTTCGGCGCAGAACGCCTCCGCGGCCACCCTGCATGGTTCATGATTTCGCCAACATGGTCGATAGAAGCAGAGGATGTCGCTCAAGGAATCCGCGAGGCTGCGATTCTGCACCGCGCCCGCATCCCTCATCACAGGTTGATATTCGTCTGCAACACGCCAGAGGAGGTTCTTCTCCTGCAGAAATTCGGCGAAGCCGCGTACTTTTATAATAAAACAGCCAACAGTTCGGAGAGGATTTTCAGACCACTTGAACGGGCCGCCGTAGACTTCGACGCTATCTATAACGCGCAACTCCGTCCCTGGAAGCGGCATGAGTTGACCCTTGAAATCGAGAGCTGTGCCTTCCTGACCTATCGAGATTCACTCCTACTCGACGCGGCACCATCCGAGGCCGCGATCATGGCTCGGCACGCCGCCACCCCTCCGGGGCACGTGTTCCTCAATGCCTTCGACGAAGTCGGGATGCCGATCCGATTGCCCTTGTCGGAAGTGAACAGGCACCTCAATCGCGCCGGCGTCGGCCTGTGCCTGTCCGAACGTGAGGGTGCGATGTTCGCCAGTACCGAATATCTTCTTTCCGGCCTTCCGGTCGTAAGCACGCCAAGCACGGGAGGGCGGCACGTCTACTACGATGCGGAATATTGCTGGACCGTGCCGCCCGATCCCAGATCAGTTGCGGAAGCGGTCGCCGCCCTGAAGGCTAAAGGGATTCCGCGCTCATACATTCACAAACGAATCCTGGAGCGTTTAGGCAGGGACCGCGCACGCTTCTTGGAGCTTATCAATGCCATTCTCGAAGAGTCCGGCTCGGACAAAAGACTTGCGATGCCATGGCCGTTCCGAAAGCCGGTCACCATGGAGTGGCTCCCGTCTGACGAAGCTATAGATCGCGCGGCTCACGGGATCGTGGACGGCTTTGAGAGGAAAGAGAAGCAGCATAAGGAGCGGGAGCATGAGAGATTATGCAACGCAACGGCGCCAGTCGAGGGCGTCAGTGATAGGCGACGGCGCAGGGCCAAGAGCGGATGTTTTTCGTTACGTGCGGTCATAGGATGGGAAGGGCCCCTACCAAATATTTGGAGAGGCCATGCTTTGGATCGCCTAGCTCCGACCATTGTCAATGATGAGCTGCTCGTCCTGCTTGGCAGGGTCCTTGCGATTAATGCTACGTCTCAATTGACGAGCGAACTTCGCTCACGGTTTTTTCGACCCAACTTTTCCTGGCAGGCTCTCGTGGATCTAGCCGTCGCTCACGAGATCCTCCCTCCTCTCATCTTTGCCTTGAAGGAGCGCTTCCTGCTGCCGCCGGTACCCACGACGCTTGGCCCACAAGCACACACCGCCCACGTAACAAGCAGGCTCGAGGTCGCTTACGTTGAGCACCTGGAACGTCAAGCAGACCTTCGCTCTCAGCTCACGACCGCACTGGGCGCGCTAAACGGCGAAGGCATCGTTCCAGCGCTGCTAAAGGGTGCCGTCCATCTCACCGCGTTGCAGTCAAAGCGGCATCAAGCGCGGGGTATGCGCGATCTCGACATCCTCGTGCGCGCGTCGGAGGCGAACAAGGCCGACCGAATATTGTCGGCGCTGGGCTATCGGCCCGATCATGATCCGCCATCACTCGGCCGCCATCTGCCAGAGCTTCGGCTCCCTGGGCGCGCCGGAACCATCGAAATCCATACTGAAGCGCTTTCGTTTAATGCGCGTCACGCGCTTTCAACGGACGAGGTGTGGAGCCGCACGGAAACCCGGAGTTTCGCCGGTACGACTTTCCGAGCACTGTCGCCAGAATGGCATCTGGTGCACGGGCTGTTGCATCATCAGCTTGCCAATCACGGATATGCGAGGCGTATGCTGGCGCTGAAGGGCCTATGGGAATTCGCAAGCGTCGGCGGCGAGATTTCTCCGCCAAGATGGCGGGTTGTCATCGCACATGCCGAGCAGCGCCGCATCCTCGCTATGTTGTCGAGCTGGTGTATTCAGGCACATCGGCTGTTCGGGCTTGATGCTCCGCAAGAGCTGTTGACCTCGGAAACGGGACGCAACCACGCGGACGCTACCTTTAGAAACGCGCGCAGATCCCAGGGGATGAGGCAGGCGCTCTTCCTAGCCGACAAATTGCGCTTTGCCTTTGCTCCCAAGACGCTTGCCCTTCGCTAAGGAGAAAGCGGCAATCCTGCTTCAGGCGCCTTACGCCACATAACCTTACTTTGGCGCCGCCGCAGTTCTATGGCGCGCCGTTGGCTCGATTTGTGAGAATAAGTCAAGTCGAGCAGTTCGCCATGGTCTTGGCTTCCGCGAGCTGAGCCCCAGGCTAAAATAGAGCCCGGACTTAGTGTCGAGGACAACGACCTCGTCCTCGAATTTTTGGCTATGCACGTTCCCCGATGCAAATACAGAAGCCGACCATCTGCTGCTCCCCTCTTCGTGAGCCCGATCTGACTGGAGTTCAGTCTAGATTATAATCGCGCCTGCCTGAGGCCAACATAATCCCACAGACGAAAAAGCCTGTCCGTTTTTTCCGCCCAATCGCTCGAAGTCCACTATCTTAGCTCCATGTATGACTTGCGCACGACTGTTCGCGCGACGGCGAAAGTCCAGGCTGGCGGCTTTGCCGGCAGAATGAGGCACACAAACGTCTTGCTCCTAAAGGCCGCACTTCTAGATGGCGATTCTGCGCTTGCCGCATACGCGGCATGGCGCGCAACGCTTGATTTCGATGCGATCTCGATAGGCGAGCAGCGTCTCCTGCCGCTCTTGCACCGCAATCTTAGGCGTCTCGGCGTTTCAGACTCTTTGAGCAATCGTTTCAGGGGTGTTCGCCGCTTCTATTGGGTGACCAATCGAAAGAGAATGAAATTTGCGCGCGAAGTCTTCGAGGCACTCAATCGGGCGGAAGTGCCTTTTATCGTTATCAAGGGCGCAGCACTCGCCGCATGCTATCTTGAGGACCCCAGTCTGCGCCCGATGTATGACGTGGACATTCTCGTCACCGAGGAACGTTTGGCTGATGCGGCAGCGGTGCTTGCGGAGAAGCAGCTCCTTCCGCAGGGGTTACCCCTTGGGTACGTTGTCACGAGCGACCGATTGCGATCGTTCGTTCCTGGATGGGCCTTCGGTGATCATGAAAGAAGCATAGACCTCCACTGGAAGGCGCTGCATTTTGACCTCAGACCTCAAGCCGATGACGAATTCTGGCGGGCTACCCGCGAGGCCACTTTGGACGGGACAGCGTTCCGAGTATTCAACCCCGCCGACCAATTGCTTCACGTCTGTGCACATGCGGCTCAACGGGGGGGCGCCGAAGCAATGCACACGTGGCCGGCCGATATGGCACTCGTCATCAGGGGAAGTCCCGATCTTTCATTCGAACGACTGGTCGCCGGCGCAGCTCGACATCGAATTTCGGCGATCATGGCAGACGCCTTGTGCTTACTTGTAGACGAATTCGATCTGTCGGTTCCGCGCAGCGCCATCGCGAGTCTGCGCCGAGCCGCAACCTGGAGCGAGCGGGCTGAAATGCGGCTTGCCGGTCGGCCGTATCCAAGTCTTTCCGCTCCAGCTCGGATGCTTCTCGAACTTCAAGATTTCCGGCGCGGTAGCCACAACCCCTGTCACGGCGGATGGGCGTCGCCGGGATCAGGTGCGAGCGTCGTCGGAGGCATTCAGACGAGCCTCGGAAATCCGGGCTGGCTGAGACGCCTCCTTGGTCGAGATCGCCATCGGAGGGTTCCCGATCCTGGTCGTCTGCCCAAAGTTGGCGATGAGTTGAAGTTGGCAGGCTTCTCGATCGACGAATCGCCGCTAGTTTCCGGATGGTCCGTCCTAGAGTTCACAGGGTGTTGGACGCTCGGGCGCGAGGCGACCATCGCCTGGTCAGTCAGCGGACACGAGGGTGAGCTTGAGCTTCGGGTCGACGGACACGCGTTCCTGCACAAGAACGCGCCGGCGCAATCGGTCCAACTATGGGTGAACGACAGGCAAGCGGCACATTGGCGATTTCGAGCAGGCGGCGACAGCCTGCTGCCGGCGCGGATCGCAATCCCCGCTGGGTGGGTGGGCAATCGCGATGTCCTCATGCTCACATTCGCCATCGAGTCTCCTTGCTCCCCCGCCGCGGCCGGTGAGTTGTCTGACCCGCGCGCTCTAGGCCTTCATCTGCGCTCAATCTCCCTCACCAGAGCTGCAGTCCTCGATAGGGTGGATGGGATTCTTGCGAAGCCAACCTGGCTGCAACGAACACTTGGCCGTGATCGCTATCGGGTGATACCGGCGCTGGATCGGCTGCCGCGGGTCGGCGACGAACTCAACCTCGTTGGTCCTAATGTCAACGAGACGCCTCTAATCGCGGGCTGGTCCCATCTAGAGCCCACAGGGTGCTGGACGCTCGGGCACGAAGCGACCATTGCTTGGTCGGTCAGCGGATACGATGGCGAGCTTAAGCTTTGCATCGACGGACACGCCTTCCTGCCTACGAACGCGGCCGCGCAATCGGTTCAAGTATGGGTGAATGAAAGGCAACTGGCGCGTTGGCAATTTCGAGCAGGCAGCGACAGCCCAATGCCGGCGCGGACCGTAATTCCTGCCGCGTGGGTAGCCCATTGCGATGTCCTGATGTTCAAATTCGTCATCGAATTCACCTTGCTCGCCGGCCGAGGTCAGTGAGTCGCCCGACCCGCGCCTTTTAGGCTTTCATCTGCGCTCGATCTCACTCACGAAGCCCGCCTAATCGGCGGTGTGATGGATGTGACGGCAACGAGGAGCATCGCCCGCGTGCGCAGGCAATCTAAACGAATGCTTTTCGCATTGACCCCTGTGTCCACTCGTTGATTAGCGATAGTGCCTGCACGCGGTATCTGAGAGGCTGGGGCCACGATAAGCGACAGTGCTAAGTCTCAACGCCCAGATCTTTTTTGTTGTCTACGCCGGCCCGATTTAGATCGCGTTAAAGAGCTTGCCCGGCAAACCTTCCTAAGGGGATGAAAACATAAATAACCCAAACCTGCGGCGATCGCGCCGAGCCCATCGTCTACTCCAAGGATCGGCACTCACGGCGGACACCCGAGAGACTGATTTGGCGGATCGACTGCGTATAGCTGACCTTCGTCTTGCCGGCTCGGCGAGCGGCTGGCTTGGCGTTTCCGCGGCAATTTGGGCGGCGCCAGGACTAACATTCGATGATAGATATTTCTCCAGGATCCAGCTGCGTTGCTGCGTTGATGGATCGGAGACCTCGGACCAGGCGCCTTCTCGTTTCAGAACCTGCAATTTGGCGCCCGACGGATAGAACCTGACTGAGGGCGAAGAAAGAGACGCCTCGCTATGGGCGTCAGCATCAAGCGCTACCTTGACCCATTCAACTGCAGCTGGCTTCGCGTCATCTTTCCCGGCCGCCTTCGCCCTCTCCTCAGACAGAGCAAGCCGATAGGCGTCGCCGGGGTTTCCATCCAGATTTTGGTTGGTGTTTCGCCTTTGCTGAGGTGCTGAGGAGGCGACTTGACGAGAGGCACCCGGTTGCGACCGGCTGGGGGACGCGTCCGAAAGATAGGAGCCCCACGAGTTCAGACGTGTGGCGACTGGGTCATTGGGTTGCATTTGACCGGCGTAGCGATCGGCGTTGCCTTCGGTCAGGGCATCATTGGAAAGAATGAGGAGAGCGTAGATTGCTGCCCCGACGCCCAACAAGAACAGCACAACCTTCATGACCCGTCCCCTCCCCTGTCCAGCTCTCTATCTTGGTTTGAAGGTCATCGATTTCAAACTTGCGGCCCGGGATCGATAAATTCTCCTTTTTTCGACCTAGATTTCCAGCGATGCTCCAACTCAAGAGGCTCGAGGGAATTAAGAAGGGGCCCGTTGTCGCCTGGCTTGGGACTTTAGCGAACGGCGTCACACATCAGATTTTGCTTCTTTTCTCATGCAGGGGGGACAGGCATGGGTTGGAAGGTCGCAAGATGCGCCTACTGGCTAGCCATCGTGGCTGGCAGCCTGTTGCTCTTCGCTCGCGAGCAAGAATTTCTTGTCCTGAAAATTCTTCTTGGGATCGGCCTGCCCGTGGCTCTTATTTGGCTGTGCTACGGCTCTCTCCTCCTAATGTTTAAGGCAGCTATGTTGACGCTTGTTAGAGCGCAGCTGGCGCTGTCCACTGTCGTCATCGAGTATCCCGGGTGGCGCCGCCGCCTTAAAATTGCGGGCGGCCTTGCGGCGGCCACCGTTGTGAGCTTTCTATATTTCGCAGGCTTGATTGACCTCAAGTCGATGCGCGGTCTTCAGGGCGCCCTTCTCGCGGCCCCATGAAGACAAGAGCAAGAGCAGCCGTCGTTGTTGGCCGCTCAAGTAATTTTCCTGCTCGAAAGCCACAGCGCTCTTCTTGCTTCTGGGGTTGAGCACATCTCTTGGCCTGTTTCAAGAAGATCCCAGGCGACACCCATCAAGCCAAAGAGACTTCCGCCAAGAAGCCGTAAACCGAAACAAGGACTATTCGTCTCGATCTAAGCTAGCCTGGCTTATAGCTGTCCAAGTCCGCGGACGCTGGAGACTGGCGGAGCTCGCTAACCTCGTAGCCTCCGATCGTTTAAGCGGCAATCTTACCGGCAGCAGAGCGATGCTCTGCCTCGCGCGAAGAACCTCGTGGCTCGCAGGGAGTAACGAACTCAGACTGCAGCGCCCGAAGTCACTGCCGCATAAGACGAGGCCAACTCACCGAGATGCGTGCGCGCCCAGATCGCAGCCTGGGTGCGGTTCTGCAATCTAAGTTTCCGCAAAATGGACTTCATATGCACCTTCACCGTCGACTCGGTAATCACCAGCTTGAGCGCAATCATTTTGTTTGACGCGCCCTCCGTCAGCGTTCGCAGGATCACCAACTCGCGGCGCGACAAGCCCCTCAGGACCTCGCCAGATGGACCCGCAGTCGAGTTTGAGGGCATCTCGGCCGAGGGCGAGGCTAAGAGAGCGACAGGGGGTTGGATCGGACGCGACTGACCAACCATCTGAGCGAAGCCCATCAGCTGAGTTTGAGTGTGGATGACCGTTTGCCCGAGCGCGACCAATTCCAGGGACTTGATGAGCTGCTCGCTCGGTATGTTCTGCCACAGGAAGCCAAAGGCGCCTGCCTCCAATGCGAGCAAGACATCATTTGTCGTGTGAAGTGCTGCAAGGATGACAGGTCTAACCGAGGGATTTGCCGCAATCATCCCTCGCACGACGTCGATTGTGGTTGAGCCGCATTCCCTAACTCCAACAAGCCAAATACAGGTGCCTGCTGAGTTCAGGTAGTTTTCCGCGGTTCCGTCTAGTTCGGGTAGGATATGCGCCAGCCGAAACTGCGACTTGGTCAAGATGCCATGGAGTGTCTCTCTGACAAGAGCGCACGGATGGGTCACTACAAGAAGGGCACTACTCATTTTGTTACTCCGCAAGCGCAATCTGCCACCCGGGTTTGGTGGCCAGGACGACTAGGTACGCGTCCGCTGAAACCCATGCCTTCCCGTTCGACGAAAACCTCAGCGATGCGGACCCTGATCACCCACTCCTACCACGCAATCTCTAGATGAGATGTGATGGGTGTCACACCTTTGCGGATTTAATTAAAATCTGCGCCAACAAGCCGTGCCAATCTAAAGTCGCTAGTAGCGACCACGCGGACGACCCTCTAAGTACTTGACGTTATTGAGGTTTGTCGCCAACCTTGCGGCGAAGACCGGCAGGCTTCAGACAGTTGGCACGCATGCCTGTCTTGCTGAGCGTATTCCCCTTCCTAACATGATCGAATACATCCACTAGCAATCGCTTTGAGCTTCGCTTTATTGTCAATGCGATAAGAGCCCGACAATTTAGTTACCAGCTTCTCCCGCTCCCATTCGCTCAAGATCCGACTGGTATTCTCGCGAGCGACCCCAGCCATCGCGGCGATGTCTGCTTGGTTGATTATGCGGGGGATTAGAACTCCACCTGAGTCCGTTTCCTCCCCGAGATGTTCGGCAAGCGCAAGCAGCGCGTGGGCGACGCGGGCTTTCACCGGCAAGAAAGCCAAGGATGCGATGATATCGTCGGCTTGTCGTAGCCGAGCAGCCAACAGCCTCACGAGGTATTGATGGATTTCTGGATGCTCCTGAGCGAGGCGCTCGAAGGCCGATCGGCTGAGGAAGCGAAGCTCGCAGTTGGTCAAGGCATGGACCGATGCGGATCTCGGCAACCCGTCGATCACAGCGAGATCGCCGACGACTGCACCGGGAGTTATGATGGCAATTATGCGTTCTCTGACTTGCGGCGATATTAGACTGACCTTGAGCAAGCCCGCATCAAGCCGGTAGCAGCCGTCGCCTTCATCGCCGGTCTGAAAGAGCGTGTCGCCGGTCTTAAGTTGATGGAGCGTCGCGCTAGCAAACAGCTCAGACGCTATCTCGTTGGGTAGTCCGGACCATGTGCCACAGACGGATAACTGCATCACAATAACCTACGGTTCTTGATGTCTCCATACGTGTGTGACGAGCAAACGACCTTGGCAACGGGCCTTGTTCGAGGTTAAGGCCTCACCACGCTCTCAGCACCATAGCATATCAGACCGTGAAGTTTACGACAGCCCGTTAGGCCGCGCGACGAGGTCTCCGCAATTCTTGCCAAGGAAACGAACCCTAGTGATACGCCTCCAAGACGCGACTGGCGATAACGTTTAGTTGCTTAAGTCGAAACTTCGCGACCCTAGCAAGGCCCGCCTGCAGGGATTGATAGGGCGAACGCGACGCCTCCCTCAAAACGGCCAATACGAGCTTCCCTTCGGCATTATCGCTACAGCGGGCGTCAAGCTCGTCTAGCATAGCCTCGATCTCGTTCTGACCAGCGCCTTCGGCACGCATTTCGTTTATTGCCCGTTTGAAGTCCACCATCATCGGCTCAAGAATATTCAGGATCTGCTTGCGGTGTTCTGGGATTACCCCCGGGTCGTTCATTTTTCGCTTCCTTGTCGGCATGATGGAAGGATGCCTACGCAGGGTCAAAGGCAGGTGTTAGTTAGGCCAAAAGCCTCGAGGCATAACCCGGCCGGTCAACACCCGTTCAGCTTGATGATAGGCATGATAATTTCAAGTCGTTTTTCCTTATAGGGTGGATAAGCGTGACTTATCGGTATGCAGTCAACCCGAACCGAAGGGTGGCGAAGATTGCCTGGCGGGCCAGGGATCTGAGGGCTAGTTCCTAAGGAATGTGCCGGCGTCCAAGAGAAGGAAGCTTCGGGAATCGGCAAAAGCCGAGGGAAGCGAGCGCGCTCCACCTGTCGCGCCCGGCCCGCAGCGGAATCAAATGTCATCATTGATATGAATGGTTAGCATCTCCTGGCCCAGTGGGTGCACATCCAATTGAGGCCGGCCTGTCCAAATTCGGACATTCGGTGGTGTGATTTAGAAGGTTCCGAGGGGAACCACCATGCGCAAGCTGATTGCGGTCACTATTCTCTGCTTCGCCGCAACTCCGGGGGTGTCTGCAGAGGCCAATGACTTCAGCGGCTGAGCACTGCGGGGGTTGGTTCTCTTTGCTGCGGAGCAGCAATTGGGTTCGTTTTGTGAAACACGACAAGCCACTACGATCTTAAGTTGTATTATTGGTGCACGCGCCCGCGTTACGTCGGTAATCGCATTGCTCACGCCGCCACACGCGTCCCTATGACCCAAGTATTGGTCCCTGAGGTGATCTTCCCCTTGGACGCCATCAGCATTTACGTCTCGCCTTATTCAGTCGCAAGTCTCGCCTCCTCGGCCAAGGCTTTGATCTCCTCATCCGAAAGTGCGCGATCATAGATGCGGACGTCATCAACAAAGCCGTCGAACATCGTGCTGAACTCGTTGATGTCGGGACCGTTGATTTCGGCACCAATCATCAGCGGGCGGTTCAAACTTTCAGGATCGAGGCGGATTTCCCCGCGCGCTGTTTGGGTGCCAATGAGCTCACCGTCGACATAAAGCGCGGCCCTTCCAGCATCGGCATCATAGGTGCCGGCCAGGTCCACCCACTCGCCCACTTTTGGTGGGCCCTGACCATCGGGCAGCCTAAACAGGTCAACCTCTAAATCCGCCAACCCGAGAATGCCACTTATAGTTAAGTACACCGTTTGCCGGCCCGTAGCCGAGGTAAAAGAGATCGGGATGGATCGCTTCTCGCCATTGCCGCTGGACGACCGCGATATACTGCGTCGGGAGCTCTCTTGGATAAACATGCGCCACCACGGTAATGTGTCTCTTCAGGCGGTTGAGAGAGACCGACGCGGGAATGCGGACGTGCTCGCCAGCGCTTAGCGAAACCGAACCGCTGAACTCACCCGTGCCCCAGTGAGGCTCCGGTGGGTTAGCTGGCACAAGAACCCCGTCGTTGCCGTTTCCTGAGAAGTCCTTGATCTTAACCCCCATGCTCTCCTGGAAAGTCCAATGTCCAACGAGCCCCGCTTTGGACGGCGGCACGTTCACGGTGATGTCGGTGTCCGTGCCGAGTTCCCCGTCGCTTGCTGTAAACCTCAAAAGGTAGCGTCCGGGAGCCGGAAAACTCGCGGTGGTGGTTAGGTCGTGGGGGTTCTCGATGACGGCTTGGGCAGGGCCAGAAACCTGAACCCAGGTTTTCGTCAAAGTCCCGGGCGACCTCGGAAGGCCATCGTCGTCGACGCTGGCGAAAAGTTTTGCCATGCCGTCAGGCGTCAGATCAAAGCCTGCGCTGACGCTGGGAGGCGCGTTGGCGGGATCCCGCAATCCATAGACCGCAACCTGCTTAGAAAATGTGGCGAGATAGACTTTGCCGTTAGCGACCACCGGAGTGTTGAACTTCGCGAAATTGCCAAATTGGTCGCGGCTTCCATTCTGTTGAGAATTCCAAAGCTCGCGCGACAGGTCGTTAGCGTCGAAAGCGCGTAAGACGCCCTGTACAATCGCGCCCATATAAGTTAAGTCGAGCCCGAGCGAGGCCCACAGGATACCCGAGCCCAAGCTCGCTCCGTTGGCGGAGACGGAGAGCATCCCTCCTGGAATGCTGTTGCCCAAAATACTTGTCCTCGAAAACTCCGTCAGTATCTGATCGGGAGACGCTTGTTGATCGTCGGGTTCGGCCGAGGTCGCAATAGCAAGGGGGGTCATCCTCGCTCCCCTTTCTGGCTTCGTGATGCCTGACTGAGATTGTGGAGCGAGGCGAAACGCTCGCGCGGGACTTGCGCTGCACCAAACGTAGACATTTGCTCCATTTGGCCCCTCCCAGTAGGTGGGTGTGCCCAGCAGCCATCCAGGTCCGGCCCACAAATCTTGGACGATCTGTCTATCGGCTCCCGCCTGGAAATGTCCCAAGTCGTTGCGGTTGAGTACGTAGAGTTTCCCTTCCTTGCTGCCGGTTGCGAGCAGGTCGGTGCCTGGGATGAGCAGCACTCCGGTGGTGCCAAGGTCCCCGTCGCTCTGATTGAGCGTCGCGTAGTTCCACGGGATAAACCAATCCAGTACCTCACCCGCCTTGCCGAATTTCAAAATTCCGTTGCCGTAATCGTTGCCGCCAACCGGCGCGCTGACCGTGCCGTTGCCGACAGTGAGGTAGATGTTGCCGGCGACATCGGCTGACGGTCCCGCATTGGACTGCCAGATACCGCCCTTCTCTCCGTCAGGCGTGACGTTCTTGGCGAAGACTTGAGTGAGCGTCTTGGCGTCGTAGCCCATCAGCCATCCGTGATAGGGCCCCGTGTCGCAGTGCGCGCCCCAGGCGATGTAGACAATGCCATTCGCCAATAAGAGCGCCGCCCTCTGGTTCTCAATTCTGGGGTCGAACGCAATTACGCCGTCCGATGAGCCGGAACCAGTTCCTTTGACCTGCGCTCCTACGACGACGGGACTACTGGCTCGCTCGGCGCCGGTAGCGATGTCGAGCGCATGAAGACGCTGTATAAATTCATCGTCTTCCTTGGTTCGAGCCACCACGTAAAGAGTGTTGGTCTTCGCATCAATCACCGGCGTCCCGACGATGCCGATTCGTCGCCTGAAATCGCGATAAGTACCGCAGTCTTGCCCCACGTCTGAGGTTCTCACCGGCCGCGCGCCATTCGCTGCATCGGTGAGATTAACGTGCCAGAGTGGCGTCGCCGCACCAGGGTCGTCGGCGTCGAAGGCATAAACGCTGTTGCTGACGGTGGCGACGTAAAGGACATTTGCCACGCGCCCTAAATGACGCGCGTAGAGCTCCTCGTTCACATATTGCTTAAATTTTGCGGGCAACCACCCTACCGCAACGAGGGAGTTCGGCAAGATAACGTCGCGAAGATAAAGCGGCTGGGCATAGACGTCGTCGTCGACTGCCCGCGTGAAGAGTTTTTCAAAATGGGCGGGGCTGACGTTTGATGTCTTTAAGAGCTTCTCGAAGAGGTTGGCGCCGGTGCGTGCGTTATCATACCGCTGGGTCGTGACGTCCACGGCGAGCCCAGCGGGCGAGCTACCAATGTTTGCGCCGAGAGAGCTGGCACAATAAAGCAGCCACACGCCGAGCCAAATCCCGCCCTTTACGACTTGTGTGACCGCAAGCCAAATCCCGCCCTCAGCAAGACTTCCAAACCACATCACGTCACCGGAAACACGGGTGGATGAGGTGAGATAGAGAGGCCAATAGACCGGCCAGATCTCGGACCAGGTCACACCCTTAAGGAGACTTACGCTGCAGTTAGCGAATGCACCGCACTGGGGGAGCCGAACCCGAGCCTGAAAAAGGAATGTTATGAGGCCTATCAGCGCGTAGGTTGCAGCAAATGGATTTCGGCTTACTGCGCATATCGCTGCCCTTGCGGAAGATCGAACCCAAGCTAGCTTCGACGTCCCCATGCGCCCCCCAATTTGAGCTCTGTGTCCAAATTTTTACCACGCCGGGGATCGCGGACGGAAGGCGGGACGCTTTTAGCTCCGCCATGCGCCGTTGCTTTGTCAACCAATGGAAGGGACGGGTTACTCCTGCCGGCGGATTCCGGGCGCGACTAAGCACGAGTGACCCGCGTTGCTGGTTTTGGTATAGCGGAGCTCACTAGCTTGGCCCACGGGGGAACCACCTACCTCATTTGTAGGCGCATCCAAAGCGAGAGGGCAACTCACAGCGCTTGCGTGACCGAGGGCTGAATGGTTCGCTCATGATTGAACGCCATAACACAAGAGTTATTGCCTTGAGTTGCAGCCGCGAGCGGCCCCTCATGTTGCGGCACTGCATCATGCAGATGCGACACCAAACCTATCCAATTGATCACTCGATCTACATAAATTCACCTGAGTGGCCTGACCACTCTGCGTCACATGCCTACGAGAAAATTTTGGGCGACCTAGATGAGCCGAGAGTTAGGATCAGCTACGGCCCGACGAAATCCCCGCACGGAAACTACATGGCCACAATCGAACAGATTTGCATCGAGGATTACGATCTCTTTCTCAAGATCGACGACGACGACATATACTTCCGAAACTACGTCGCGGACGTGGTGAGCGATTTCGAATTGAGGAGGTGGGATTATTCGGGCTCCTCATCGGAAGTCCACCTCAATGGCCACCGCGTTGTCGCCGATTGCCTGCAGTGCCTTGGTTTGGCTGATGAGGATCGAGAACTCGGCATTCCTGAAATAATGCCGCCTACCTTGGCGCTTTCCCGCAAGGCAATCCGTGCGATGCTTGAGGTCCACGACAGTGGCGGGTGGGAGGACGTCTTGTGGCGTCGCCACCTCGCCAAGATCGCCGGGATGAAGATGAGCGTAAGGCCCGTCAGCAACTTCATTTACAACATCCACGGCCGAAACGCATCGACGGGTTCGTGGCTCGTTCCTTGACCCCAGCGGGGCAATACGGTCGGTGCGGGGCAGCAAATTGGTCCATTCTGGTTCGCTTTATCGTTGGTATTGGGCCACTTTTTTATTTCTGCATCGAAGTCCGCGGCCAACGGCCCACATCGACGCATTTCGATCAAACATGTAAACTCGGCGACGCGCAGAAGGTCGGTGGGTGAGGCGGAGCGCACACACCATCGAGATGCCATGTGTGGGGGGACAAATGCTAGGAGCATTTGGCAACGTTCGGGGTGAGCCTGCTCAAATCGGGGCGGACACGCTGCCCTCTCACGCCAATGAGGACGGGAGAGCCCGCGCCCGCCGACTGCAAAAGAACAAACAATTTGACGAAGCGGCTCAACTTTGGCGGCAGTTGCTTCACAAAAACCCCAAAGACGCCGAGGCGATGAACGAGCTTGGAAGTGCCTGCACCCATGCCGGCCGCTTCGAGGAAGGCTTGCAATGGTTCCGGCGGACACTCGAGATCCGACCTGATTTCACTGCCGCCAAAACTAACGCCGGCGTCGCTCTGCGCCACATGGGCCGACTTGAGGAGTCGGTTTCCAGTCTACGGGAGGCGGTTGCATCGAACCCTGACGATGCCGTGGCTTGCTTCAATCTCGGCGAGACTTTGAAATCACTGCAGCGGCTCGAGGAGGCGCTGACGTGGTTTCGTAGAGCTCTTGAGTTGTGGCCGAGCCACCCTGAGAGTGCACGAGAAGTCGGTAGGGTGTTGCAGGCGTTAAAGCGGAATGAAGAGGCGATCCAGGCGTATCGCCGGGCAATCTCGCTAAAGCCCAGTTGCGTCGAGACGCTGTTGACCCTTGGGGGACTTCTGCAGGATGTGAGGCGATTTCAGGAGGCGGCGGCGACCTTTGAACAGGTCGTGTCCCTCGACCCAAACCATTGCGACGGCTGGCTCAGTCTCGGCGCCGCTCTGCTCGGGGCCAAGCGGCACGCCGAGTTGGTAGCCGCCTTTAGGCGGGCGATTGCACTTCAGCCAGGCTCGGCTGTGGGCTACTGCAACATGTCGCTTGCCCTTATGGATCTCGGCCGGATCGAGGAAAGCATCGATGCCTGCCGCAAGGCAATCTTCATTGAACCGGGGTCGGCGGTGGCGACCTTCAACTTGGGGTGCATGCTGTTGGCACTCGGAAACTTTCGCGAGGGGTGGGAGGCGTATGACTACCGGTTCGCGCTCGGCACCGATAAGTGGCTGCGCGAGGATGCCCACGCCGCTCCCTGGACTGGCGAGCCGCTGCAGGGCAAGTCGATACTAATTCTTGGTGAGCAGGGGAACGGAGACCACCTTCAATTCTGCCGCTATTTGGCCAAGCTTGGCGATCTGGGTGCCTCCGTCTCCTATCTCGCGCCAACCAGGCTTCATCGGCTCTTTCGCACTCTTCGGGGCTCAATCAATTTGCTTTCGGAGATGCCAGAAAGCAGTCGCTTCGATTTCCAGTGTCCGCTGATGCACCTCCCGGGTCTCTTCAATCGGTTGGGATACCCGATACCAACCGCGACACCATATCTCGCAGCAGAGCCAGAACGCGTCGCGCGCTGGCGAAATCACATCGGCGATCGAGGTTTCCGTGTCGGCATTGTTTGGCAGGGCAACAACTACCACGGAGACGACGTCCGCTCATACCGCCTGGACGCGCTTCGACCGCTCGCCAAGATCCCCGGCGTACGTTTGATCAGTCTTCAGATCAAAGAAGGCACGGAGCAGCTGCGCAGCCTTCCGAGCGAAATGCACGTCGAGACTCTTCCGGATTTCGACATCGGCGAAGATGGCTTCCTCGATTCTGCTGCCGCCATGGAGGTCGTCGATCTGATCGTCACCTGTGACACATCGATGGCACATTTGGCGGGAGCGCTCGGTCGACCGGCGTGGATAGCCCTCAATGAGGCTCCTGAGTGGCGATGGCAGCGACAACGAGGCGACAGCATTTGGTATCCGACCGCCAGATTATTTCGGCAGCGGGCAAAAGGCGATTGGGACAGAGTATTTTTAGATATGGCCGAGGCGCTGGGGCGCCTGCTCAACAAAGGGGCGAACGTCTCGACTTTTGAAATGCTCAAGAATTCCAAATTGCCGCCGGTGGAGGTGTCGTGGGGCGAGCTGTTCGATAAAATCTCCATCCTCGAGATAAAATCCGAACGCATGAGACAAGCCGTCTCGGTGGCTAACGTGAAACGGGAATTGGAGCATCTCAGGTCCGTACTTGCGGAGTTTGCTCCGCTGCCGGCCGATATCGACAGGGAACGCGCATCTCTGCGGGCGACCAACGAGGCGCTTTGGGATCTCGAAGATGCCGTCAGGGATTGTGAGGCCAGGCGATGCTTCGATGCGAGCTTTATCGAGCTTGCTCGCAAAATTTACGCCTTCAATGATGAGCGGGCGCGAATTAAGAAGCAGATCAACCTATCAATGAAATCGGGCTTCACAGAGGAGAAAGAGTATAGATCCCAGCTCACTTGAGCTGGAAGCCACGTGCCAACGTCTCTCGCTTTATGATAGCCGCGCCGGGTCCGAGCGTCTCAGTAACATTCCAAGTGTCTGAGAGGTGAGCGTCACGGTCGTAGTAATTGTTGTTGGCGTAGTGAATGTGGTAAACGTCGTGCCGGTGGTCGGAGTGGTGGTCGTCGTTTTCGTTGTTGGAGTAGTGGTGGTCGTTTTGGTCGACGTCGTGCGAGTGGTGGTAGTTCTAGTGGTTCTGGTGGTGGTCGTTGGCTTGGTGGTTTTCTTTTCGACGCCGGAGGTTTCGAGATCGTCGGCGTTAGCCTTGTCGCGGACCGACAGCATCAAGCTGACCACCGGTGGCGTGACGATCGCAAACCGGCCGCATTGAAGTAGGAATGCACGCCGATCAGCTTTCGCCTTTTCGTCGTTGGCGCTCATTGTTAGCCCCCCAAATCTAAGCTTCTTTACACTGGGTGGAGACCCCGATCAATCGGCGTTTACTTTTTCCCCTCAATATTTCTCAGAAAAGCGACCGCGAAATCGCAGTGACTGTATCGAACTTCAAAATATCGCTGCCGGCTGTGCCATTCGAGCAACAGTCTTACGTCGTTGTTCTGGAATCCAGGGGGCGCAAAAACGCATTGCGCCAGCAGCTTCTGTAAGCCAACGAAGCTCTCCAAAGGCTGGAGCTCGTTTCCTCCGTCGCGATCATAATGGGGGAACACCACGAAACCGGAAGTCGCATCAAATCGAGCGGATCTAACCGGCAGGTATTTGATCCTCTTTCCGTATCTGTCGTGCTCGGGCACCCAACGAAGCTGAGGGTACCAAGTCGCAATGGTTGAAAAAATATTCGACTTTATGCAAGGCGGAAGCGGAAGCGGCCTCAGCCGCAAGTCGCGGCTCAGCAGAACGATTTCGTCTGATCCGTAGTCCCATCCCGCTCGCTCAAGGGCGAGACTGAGAGTTGTTTTGCCGGTTCCTGACTCGCCGGCCAAAAGAAACGATCTGCCGCCGCGCTGCGCAGCTGCCGCGTGAAATGTCAGCAGATGCGGCGTCGCCGCCACAACCGCCTTGACCAGAAGCCGCTCGATTTCCGCGGCAACCGACCCCGTCGAGCAACTTATCTCGGTGCGTCCGCCTACGGAGATGTCCCAGCTTCCGTCGCGAGGAGCGACGTCGATGTGCAAAAATTGCGGCCCGCCACGTGCGGTAGGCTCGATGCGCAAGTTTGTCAGCAAGCTGTCGATGACTGAGTGAAGCTCCGAGGGGGCCGCGATGGAGAATTCTTTTTCGAGCAGCTGGTAGAGGACCCCTGACCCCCGGCGAGATAATTGAGGTCGCGCGCCCTCAACCACTTTCTTCTCGCGACGGGTGTCCTCGCTTTGCGCGAGCTTGGTGCTCCCAAGCAAGCCGACATTTTTGAACATCTCCACGCCCTTGGAAAACCACTCTGCGGCCACCGAGGGCTGGACATCAAATGCCTTCGATATAGCGACGACGCATTTAGCTGGAGAGAGACCATCTTTCAGGCAGAGCCACGTCAGACCGGCGACCGGGCTAAGGGCGTAAAGCCGGCCTTCGCGAGCGTTGAATATGACACCTCCACCCGCCACCGGGTGAAGCGAGGCTGCATCGTCGATAGAAGCAATTTCGCCGGCGCCGTCCCTCACGCAGATCTCCTTGCTTGCGCCATACAGAGCAAGACGAAGAGCCCGTCGCCGGAGGCGCTCGTTTCCCGGTGGACAGGGAGTCCCGCACTCACGACGTCGCTCGGAAAGATCAGGGCGCTGTTGTCCTCAATTTCGATATCTCGGAAGCCCGCCGCCCGCTTCGCACTATTCTCGATCCTGCAGTCGAACAGCCTAATTCCCCCTCCAGAAAATGCCTTCGGCTGTTTGTAGCAATGATAGACCACGATTAGGCTGGTCTCGGGCTGCGCCTCCCAGGAAATGGCGTCGCCGTCGCCGATAGCAAACAGCCCCAATCGCAAATCAAGCAGCTGAGGGACGCCGAGCGCGGCGCAGCTTTGGTAAACATGAGGGCGCAACTCCGTCATAATCGGCTCCTCAAGTGGGCCGAGCTTCAGCTCGAGCGATCCGTTTTCTGTGGGTTCCGCCTGCAAGGCGCCCTCGGCGAGTGCGTGCCCCAGCAACGCTCGATGGATCTCACTTGGCAGCACGTGGGAAGTCATGGCGAACGGCGACGGGGTCGATACGCCTTGAGTTGGGGTCGTCAGCGGAGCAGCCAAACGTTTGGCGCCCAAGAACTGCAACTCATCAACAATCGGCACAACGTCAACCGAGACGAGGGACGACCGCGCGAGGAAGACGCGCTCACCGGTTCGCGTTTCGATTTGGATTAGGCCGTCTTGCGGTAAGTTGCCGCCCAAGTCTGCGCCCGGCAACGCCGACACCAGCCCAAAGACGATCGGGTCATCTTCGTCGCAGCAGAATTCCCAGACGTGTCCGCCTTGCAACCAGAGCTTAACCTGCACGTCCATGAACGCCTCACTCCGATGGGGTGGCGGACAGTGTTCCTAAGCCGATAACAGGGGTCAAGGGTTCCGTAGGACGGAAGCGTCGCTTTTCAATTTACGCCGCTTAACACATCCCACTCCAGCCCGAGAACGTAGCGACAACGAAGTCAGATCTGTAAGCTAGTGGGAGACAGTCCGATCCTTAGCAATTGGCTAGCCAATGAGCTTCTACGCAGCTTTGGGTGTCGTTGATCGCTGCTTGGCGGTTGCGTCTTCGACCGCCAAGCTCGACGTTTGCCGCGAAGCAATTTGGGATGATCGGACTGACTGGCTCGCGGTAGTTTCTTTGGCTAACCGGCATCTCGTGGCTCCGGCGCTTTGGACAACATTGGGCCGCCACCCATTGCGTCACCAGCTTCCAGGGGACGTCCGCGATTACCTCTCACTGCTGCACACGCGCAACGCCGATCGCAACGCGCGGATCCGCAAGCAATGCCTTGAAATAGGAGCAATTCTCGAGGATGCGGGGATCCAGGCTGTGCTCCTCAAGGGCACCGCGTGGCTGTTCGACGGCAGCTTGGATCCAGCGTCGGACCGGATGATGCGAGATATTGATCTCCTGGTGGACGCCGACAAGTTCGATACTGCGGTAAGGTCGCTTATCGCTGGTGGCTACAAAGACACGAGCGAACGCCAGATGGAAGTTGGGCACTTTCACTACGCGCCGCTTTTGCCTCAAGAAGGCGAGGCCAGCGTTGAGATCCATCGTGACCTCGCGCATAGGATCAATCTCCTGCCAGCTTCAGAGGTCATCGCGTCGGCGGTGGACGTTGCTCCAGGCTTGCTGTTGCCGAGCAGGCACCACCGAATTATGCACAACGTTGTTCACGCTCAAATTGAAAACGGCGATTTTGTCGGCGGCGCGGTGAATTTGCGCGACACCCTCGATTTGGCGCGACTTTTAGTTAGCCACGATGCGGAAGCCAATTGGAGCCGCATGGAGGACGAGGCGCGTGCTCGCCGCATCTTTCGCCAGCTGTCCGGCGCGGTGCAAGTTTCTCATCGCCTTCTAGGCAGCCCTTTGCCGCGGCCCTTCTCGGGTTCCCTTGGCAAAATACACTCTTGGCGTTGCGCTCATCAGCGCCGCTGGCCGTCGGTCGGCAACGGTATTGAGAAGCTTGGCGTCCTGTCTCGGGCGCTTGCGTGGGACCGAGATGCCTATGCGTTAGATGTGACGAGAGGATCGCTGAGATCGCATCTGCTCATCAACAGACGCCGTATCCATCGAGCGAGGGAAGCTCTTAGCCGCGCAAGAATGAGAAGGTAAGACTATTGTGGTGCTTGCCTCCGGCGCGGTTTGGATTCCAGGAGGACGGGAGCCACCTTGAGTTGAGATCCTGGAAGCTTGACCCAAATCACGTCGCCCAACCCACTGTCACTGCCCGTTAAATCGGCTCATTAGGGCAGATGCCGTGTCACACAAATGCAATAAAGCGTGGCTTTGAAGTTACAGCTCACGAGCTTTTTGATTGTGACATCAGTGGTTGTTGCCGCACCCTTCTAATTTGATTTAAATGCATCGGGGCTTGGGGCAATTTTCCGATGCGTGGGCTTGGTTCGATTATCCTGGCGGGCTGCGTCTTATTTGCGCCGGCAGCACTTGCGGCGATGGTGTCAGTCATTCCTGTGGCTGGCACTCCAAAGAACACGGTGTTGCTAAGTCACGGAAAGGGCTTCGCCCCCATAGTTGGCGTCACCGAGGCGCAGACTGGCGACGCCGTGATGGCTCTTGGAACCGGTGTCGCCATCATCGTCTACTCCGACGGCTGCAGGGTTGAGGTGAACGCGAAAACCGCCGTCGTCTCTGTGCAAGAGACCTCCCCTTGCAAAGTGCCGGTGGCGCCGGAAACCACGGGAAGGTTCGGCGTCGGCAAATACATCGTGGGTGCAGCTATCGTAGGGGGGGCGGTTGCCGCGGTGGCACTAACTGGTGGCGACGACGGGGGCGGCGGCGGAGGCGCAACTAAGAAAAAAGAGCACCGACCAGGGAAGCCGGCTAGCCCGTAAGACGCAGGCCGCGATCGCCCCAAGTTCATTTGGGTCGCCAAGGCATCGATGAGACGCCGCAGAGATACGAAGCTTCTTCGACACTGCTGAGGTCTATGGCCCACTCACAAATGAAGAACTCGCGGACGAAGCCCTCTCTCCAAGCCAAACAAAGGTCGCATTAAGGTCCAATTAGGGACCTCGGCCACATGGTTAAATGCCTGGGCTCTTAGCGGCATCGGCGCAACCCGTTACGTGCTATGAAGAACCGCTCATTTGCCTCGGCACTCGGCGTTCTTGCTGCCGCTCTGTTTGCTACGTGCAGCTCCTCTAAGGCTTCTGCGGCCGACCCTTCAGGCATTTGGGCTAAGGATGATGGGTCGGCGAGGGTCGAAATCAAGAAGTGCGGCCGTGGACTCTGCAGCGAGGTCGTCTGGCTGAGGAACCCAAAGGACGCACAAGGCAAGCCCCTCCATGACGCCAGGAACGAAAACCCCTCCCTGCGCGACCGGCCGATCATAGGCCTTCCGCTTTTTAGCAACATGCGTCTGAGCGAGCCCAACACTTGGGTGGGAAATGTCTACAATCCCGTGGAGGGTCACATCTATACGGACGTCAAGGTGACGCTCGTCTCGCGACAGCAAATCGTGCTCAGAGGATGCAAAACGTGGCTCCTCTGTGGCGAGAAGACGTGGACCAGATCGCACCTTCCGCCCATCCCGGCCGGTGCGGAGACGCCAATAGAAGTCAAGGCAATTGTTGAGCTGGGCTCAACCGATAAGGCCGAGCCAACCTCCGTGCCGAAACCTAAGACCCCAGCGGTTGAAGCCTTCCGTGAGCGCGAACCACCATCGGCGCCAGGCTTTACCTTCGTCACCCCGGTGCGTTGGGAGCCGCTGCCACTCTCCGGTGGCAACGTTTCGAGCATGATCGCGATGACAAGGCCGTCGCCAGTGACGGCTACCGCCGCGCCTTCTCTGACCGAGACGACGACCGCCGAAGAGCAGTCGCCCTCGCTACAGCGCCGTTCGGTGCACCTCGCCTCTCGTCGGACTGAGGCCGAAGCTCAATCCGCAGTACCTAATTTTGCCAAGCCAAAGCCGAAGCCTGACGCCAGCGAGGCGCAGGAGCAGTGGCCCTGGCTAAAGCGCCGCTCACCTGCACCCGCGCCTAGCTTTGTGAAGTCGATGCCGAAGCCGGTCGTCAGGGAGGCGCAAGAACAGTGGCCCTGGCTGCAGCGCCGTTCGGGGCTTCTCGCCTCTTCTCGGGCGGGCGGATAAGGCCTAACGACGCGACATCAGCGCCAATAGAGTTTGCGGCCAGCCTTCGTCTGGTGGGGGGGCGTGCTTTGCCAAGCCGGGGCTCGACGAGATCCTTGGCGGCGCTGACGTTACTCTCACCATGCCGTGAATGCGGGCAACCTATCTCATCACTCGTGGTTTAGACTAGAATTCCTGGGCGCCCCAAATCCTCTTCGGAAGGTGAGTCATGCGTCATCTGCTGTTTAGTGCCGTCATCGTCGGTGCTGGCTGGGTTGCCGTCGCGCCCGCTGCGGCGACCCCATTAAGTCTGCCCGACCTCAATGGCCCCAAGATCACCGCAACGCTCATTGAGAAAGTCGGCTACTGGCAGCGCCAGTACCGGCGTTATGGCTACCCTGCACCCTACGCCTACTACCCGCCGGCCTACGGCTACTATCCGCCTCCCGCTGCGTACGCCTATCCGCCAGCAGTTTATGGCTACCAACCGCCTCCGCCTACGTCCGCCTATTTTCCCCCCGTCTATGGCAATCAGGCGCCTCCGCCTGGCGACAGCGGAAACTACCCATCCGCGGAAGGCGACTACGGCGCCTATCCGCCAGCAGATGGAGACTATCCACCCGCCGGCGCCGAGGATGGCGATTATCAACCTGATGGCTCTTAGTCTCGGACGCATGTCACGGAGGGTTTTATTGATAGCCGTTCTTTTCACCGCCATTGCCAATCCGGCTCTCGCAAGTTGGTGGATTGTTCGCGCATCCGACGGGAAGTGCCTCGTCGTCGACATAGAGCCGACGGGAACGGACAACACCGTCACCAAGGTCGGCAAAAACTCCTATCAAACACCGGATCAGGCCGAAGCAGACGTGAAGCGCCTCTGCAAAGAACCTCAATCCGGAGATCAGCCTTCGGGCGAGCCAGGAAACGCCGAATAAGATCCCGTCGGCTTTTACGGGTCAACAGCGGAAGCAGGGGTTGACCCAACCCCGCGTCTACTATTTTGCCTTTCTAAAATTCTGCATAAAGCTAGGGATGGGCTCCGCTTGGCAGTGCTGGGCGCTGCAATTGCTGCAGTCGCAAGGTGTTCCTTTAGGCGATTTCGATTTCAGTTTCGTGGTGGGGGACTGATGCTTGGCGCCAGTTTCTCCGCCGACGCTGCTCGGAGGATTAACGAGCACAAGGGCGGACATGAGCGCGAGTGTGACAAGAGCGGTCGGACTCGGGACGGCCGCCCATCCACCGGAAACAGACGTTCGGTTTCCGCTTTGAGTAGGAAGGAGGGCCACCTACCCGCCTTCTCCTGTGTCCTCGTCGGATCAATAAAACGCCAACGGCGGAATAGCGCTCAACATGGCCCCCAAGCCGCGCACCGCGAAATGGCGCCTGCGCCGGCTCCCGATCGCCAACTCCTAATTGCCGCCTCAGTGATTTAATAGGATTGCGGCCTTAGACGACTTCACGATAGACGAGGGTAGATATGCGCAAGTTAGCTATTGGGATCACAGGAGCGGTCGTACTCTTGCTGGCAGGAGTTCTAGCCTGGAATGCCGAGGCTACGACGCTGACCAGCGCGGCAATCGCTCACCCGAAGAACGGTTCCTTGGCAGAAAAAGCAGGCTGCTGGCTCCCAGGCCTACCGAGCGAATGCGAGCTCGGGCAGCAGAAGGTATGCGACCGCTTCCACAAAAGAGGCTGCCACTGCGCCCCTTGCCCGGGTTGGTATCCTTGGCGCGAAAATAAGGCAGCGCATTAGGCATGCGCCTTACACAGCCGGGCGCCGACCAAAGGCGCCCGTGCTATTTTCTGCGCACGATGGTCCAGATCAAGGCAATTCCGACCAGCGCAAGGAGTTGACCTAACGCCGGAGAATCCAAGAGCAAACCTGCGGCGACCATTGGGCCCGCGATCATGAACAAGCGCGAGCGGCTAAAATCGGGGGCGATAATTTTAGTGCTCACCGTTCTTGCGGCCCTCGTTGCGCAGAGCCGTCGAAATTGTGAAATCCCCGGCTCCACGTGGGTTCCCTGCATTTGGGGCGAACCTCTCAAAAAACAGCTGCCGCAATTACAGTAGCAAGAAGCTATCTCCGCGCACCTCATCAACTTGCGCCCGGGGGACGGCGCCTTGCTCTCACGCGCCCGCATAAGCTGGATGCCGGGGCCCCTGCCCGCCTCCTCCGGAATGAACGCCCGCTTATGCCCCATTGATGCTGCTCGAGCTGCGGAGCGGCTACACTGCCGACGGCTGAGTGTACCAAGCACATTCCTCGGCTACTTCGATGTCCACACTAGCGAGGAGAGACCACGTACACCGGGTGCCAACCATCAGCACAAAGAGCGCACCCAAGCGCGCCCTTCGGATCGTGCCGCTGTCCAATCAAATGCGCCGGCACATCCAGCTCTGACGCCGCATGCTTCAATCCAAGGTGGCACTAGAGCTACCGAGCTCCCTCACCAGCCCTCTTCGTATAGGTAACCCCTTTGCTCACAATGCTCTCTCTGCGGAACGCGTTGATCTTGATGCGATTCGAAGGGGGAACCCAAATGGAGCGAGATCATCTGCTGCAGATCATCCAACCGATGCTGGCAAGCTTCAAACTCGAAATAGCGAGAATGCGTTCAGAAGGAGCTGCCCAAGCGGAAATTAATCAAATGATCGATGAGCTCGAAGAGCTCTACGCGGCTGATGACGACGTTGAAGGTAAGCTCGTTATGGAGCTCCTTAGACAAGCGGCTCGCATCGACAGCTGGTAATACACCCTTCCATACGGTGAAAGAAAAGCCCCGACTTTACTGAGCCGGGGCTTTTTTGGCCCATGGGGGACGGGCCAACACTTGGGCCCAGGGGGGGGATGGGCCAACACTTGGCTTGAGGGACCACGTTACCAAATGCACCCCATTGTGCTGCAGCCCACGGCTCGGGAAGAAGGCCAAAAGAGAGCTAGAATGCAAGGCACGCCTACCACCAAAGAGGGACTTGGACCTCAGAGAGCAAAACCTCACACTGGCCAATCACCGTTGAGGGAATTGACCAGGCATCGGTGATCGCGAGCGTCAAAACTTACGCCTGGCAAGGGAGTGAGTTATGACGATAGATCCGACAAAAATCCGAGAAATAGCTCGTGTCTGTGCCGCTCTCTCGAAAAGTGCCCCTTCAGCTGAAGAACGCGACATCTTTGCTAATCTGGCTTCGAAGTGGCGCACCGTTGCACGCGATCGAGAAACTCAGCTCGCGATCGATTTCGCTCGCTTTGAGGATGACGGCGGTGCTCCCAGCGTTGTGGTCGAAGGCCCGAGCTTCTACGAGTTAAGGCCACGGCTAAGTACCAAACTCGCGCACAAGAACGCGATGAGTTGAGCCGGGAAGCGGCTTTCGGTCATCGGCCTCGAGCTATAGCGATCTGCGCTGCTCAAAACTGACGCGAGGGCCCCTCTCCGCCTCCTCCGGAATGAACCCCCCGCTTATGCCTCGCTGATGCTGCCTGACGTGCGGAGCGGCTGCGCGACCGACACCGGTTACGGGCACGTCTTCGGCGACTTCGGCGGACCATACCAGCGACGAGAGACCAGGGACGTCGGGTGGAGAAAATGATGAGGATCAATCCCGGGATTTCGTTGCAGGCCTGGCTGTCGGGATATTCCTTCCGAGATCTTGCAAATTCTCGAGCGCTGCTCCCTCGATCTCGTGCAAGCGGGCGTGCGGGAGAGCTAGCAATCGACAACATGTCGGCAATGTTAGCAACGTGCCAAGCGCGGTCATTCCTGCGACCGGAGAGCGTGTGGTAGATTGATCTGCCTTCGGGCCTGGATTCAATCGGCTAAGGTGATCTTCAGATGAAATACATGCTGACCTGGAACGAACGGCCGCAGGGCTCACCGATCGAATATGAGACTGCGCAGAAGCGCATACTTGAGGTGTTTACCCAATGGAAGGCACCCAGCAATTTTAAGATCGAGCTGTTTGTCATTCGGGTTGGAGATTGGGGTGGTTACATGATGCTCGACTGTGACGACCCCCTGGCCGTTCACAAATTCTGCTCGATGTTGCCTGCCTTCGTATTCGAGGCGCGTCCTGTCGTTCCGGTGATGGACGCCGTGCGCGTCGAACTCGAAGCCATTGCATTTCGTGACGAACTCAAAAACAAATGACGTTCGAGATCAGATCGCGCTGGGCCAGTCCGCTACGGGTCAAAAGCTGACGCGAGTTCAGCGAATTTGAATGTCCGCTTAGTGCGGCGGGTTCAAAGGGTGGCCGCAACACTTCAATCTTTGAGAAAAGATGGAGTGTTCAGGATGGGCTATCGCGGACGGATCTATTTCACGGAGAAGCAGAAGGCGGAGATCTGGGATCGCTGGCAGGGCGGGGAGTCGATGAGTTCGATCGGGCGGATGTTCGATCGCAATTCGTCGTCGATCTATCCACTTCTGTCCCGGACCGGCGGGATCCGACCGCCGGAGCGGAAGCGGTCGCGTTTGGCGTTGAGGCTGTCCGAGCGCGAGGAGATCTCCCGAGGGCTGAGGGCGCAGCTGTCTCTTCGAACGATCGCCCGTCAGTTGCGACGTGCGCCATCGACGATCAGCCGCGAGGTGCGGGACAACGGAGGCCGCACAGGCTATCGGGCTGCGCGATCGGATCGGGCGGCTTGGGATCGCACACGTCGCCCCAAGCCGTGCAAGTTCGCTTGTCGCCCGGCGCTCTGCCGGACAGTATCGGTTAAGCTTGAGCTCAAGTGGTCGCCGCAGCAAATCGCAGGCTGGCTGAAGCGCGAACATCCCGACGACGAGCACCGCCGCGTGTCCCATGAGACTATCTATCGAAGCCTGTTCATCCAGACGCGCGGCGTGCTGAAGAAAGAACTGCTGGCCCATCTGAGGGCGACCCGCGCGATCCGCCGCTCCCGGCACGCCAGCTTTAAGTGCGACGGGCTCGGCCAGATCAAGGACGCGATCTCAATCCGGGAACGGCCCGCTGCTGTGGAGGACCGCGCCATCCCCGGCCACTGGGAAGGCGACCTGATCGCAGGCTCCCGGAACAGCTATGTCGCAACCCTGGTCGAGCGCCGGTCCCGCTACGTACTCCTCGCCAAGGTTGCGAACAAGGACACCGCCAGCGTCGTGGCCGCGCTCGTGAGACAAGTGCAGCATCTGCCGCGGGAACTGCGCAGGTCGCTGACCTGGGACCGGGGCAAGGAGCTCGCCGACCACAAGCGCCTGACGCTGGCCACCGACCTTGAGGTGTACTTCTGCGACCCCCACAGTCCCTGGCAGCGCGGCACTAACGAGAACACTAACCGTCTTCTGCGCCAGTACTTCCCGAAGGGCACCGACCTGTCCGTGCACAGCCAGGCCAAACTGAACGCCGTGGCGCGCGAGCTTAATGAGCGACCAAGAAAGACGTTGCAGTATCACTCACCAGCGGAGAAGTTCGCAGAGTGTGTTGCGGCGATCGGTTGAATCGGCAGCCACGAACGGACATTGATGCCCGCTGCCACAAGGTGTTGCCACAAAGAACGTAGTGCTCGCTCTAACCCACTGGCGCTGTGGCCCCAATTCTCGGCGTCAGTTCCTTGCGGATGATTCGAATTGCGTCTTCGACGCGTGAGCCGGATTCAGGACAGTTTTCTAGATCACTCACAGCGTTCCGCAATAAAGCATTGGCGCTTGGTTTAGAGATAACGCCGCGTTGGATAAGCTCTTCAATAAGCCGCATGAGGATCACGGTGTTGGCTAGCGCTAAAGAATCTCCGGTCTCTTCGTCAAACATGGGTGCATTCTCCCCAAAACTTGGAGCTTCAAAAGGTTATGCTGGCGAAAGGTGTCCCGAATTTCCTCACCATCGTCTCTGGCGCTAGTGCAACGATGGTGCATTAGGGGATACCGGACGGCGAGGACGCTTCCGCTTCGTCGTTCCACTCCGTTCAGCCTTGGCTGCAGCTGCGGGTGCAAGCAGGCCGCGCAGAAGAGTTTCGACCTCAGGGGACAAGGTTGGGAATGACGTCTACGAAACACCGGAGCAGGCCGAAGCCGACATCAAAAAGCTTTGCAGAGAATCAAAAGGCGAAGATCAGCCCCGGGACCGAGGAAACGCCGAGTAAGATTGCTGACCTTGGAAGATCGAGACGTGACCGTGGCCGTTTCATTTAGCTCCATTCCAGGGCACAATCGCCGCAGATTACGCAACGGAATGACGGATAAGCCTCGCAGTGGCTGCCGAAGCTGAGGGAGAGATATGTCATCAGCCGCAACCATGCTTGACGCCTTCATTGGCCGAGTCGGAGGGGTCGCTACCGCCTTCTCGATCGAATTGCCGGACGGCGAAAAACGTAACGTCGGCAGTGGCCCGCCCGAGTTTCACGTCAGTCTGCGCAATGAGCGGGCTCTCAGAGCAGTGGGCACACTCGATGAAGCAGAAATCGCGGAGGCCTATCTTCAAGGCGACATTGATCTTGACGGCGACATGCTCAAGCCCTTCGCGCTACGCGCTGAGCTTGACGACCGTCATCTCCTGGTTACGGCGTGGCGCTTTATCCAACCCCTCCTGTTCGGACAGATCTATACCAACAAGCGTGCGATCTCTTCGCATTACGACCTTGATCCGAAGCTGTTCTTAAGCTTCCTCGACCCTGTGATGCCGGCCTACACCCAGGGGATCTACGCTTATGACGATGAGCCCCTTGCCAAGGCGATCGAGCGAAAATTCGAGTTTGCCATAACCAAATGCAAACTTGGGCCGGGCAAGACGGTGCTCGAGATCGGGCCTGGCTGGGGTGCATTTGCAGCTCACGCATTACAGGCAGGGGTTACCTTCACTGGTATCACTATTTCAGAAGTACAGCAGTCGTACCTCAGATCGAAGTTCGACAATTTCGGTGGCCGGTTCAAGATCCTGCTGGCCGACATTCTCAAGTTTCAGCCTGGCGAGCAATTCGACGCCATCGTCATAATGGGCGTCATGGGGCACCTTCCCCAATACGAGCGCGTTCTGCGGAAATTTTGTCAACTGCTCAAGCCTGGGGGTTGTGTGTTCCTGGATGAGAGCGCGGCGCTAAAGAAATACGAGATCTCCACGTTCATGGTCCGACACATCTTTCCCGGAAACCATTCCTTCCTCATCCTTGATGATTTTTTAAACAAGCTCGCTCGGACGAAGCTCGAAGTCATGGAGGTTCATAACGACCGCTGGAGCTATCACCTCACCTTCAGACAGTGGGCGAGGAACCTTGAGACCAACAAGGATTATGTGCAGCGGACGTTCGGCGATTTCGAGTACCGCAAGTTCCGGCTGTACCTATGGGGAGCGGCCTACGAGTTCCTCGCCCGCAACCTCGACTGCTATCGGCTAATCCTCTACAAGCCGAAAGATGATATCCAGGATCACATCGGTGAGGCAGTCCTGGTGACCAAAGATGGGCAACGCAGATCAATATAGGATTGACGCACGCTCACTCGCTCAACTCAGTCGAGAGTGCCATCTTGCTCGAACCATTGGTGGTTCACGCCTTTGCCTTTATCACATTGATATAACTGATATATTAGGTGTGGCGACCACGTGGGAGTACGAAAATTAAGGTAGATCAATAGCTTAGCGAAAAATGGGACAGGCCGCTCCAATGCAGGCGCAACTCGGTCGTGTGCTGCATCGGCGTACCTCAAGCCACCGAGTTCAGAGGATTCCGATGCCGGAAACGCACGTTAAAACACCGGCGTTCGAGGAAAGGGGACCGCTCGCCGTCCGCTCGTCCCTTGCGGCATCGAGAAATCTGCTCTCCCGCCTGTTCACCGGACGAAAATATCTGTCCGAGCTGTTCGCGAAGGCCGGCATCACGGTCGACGGTCCCAACCCCTGGGACCCCCAGATACGCGACGAGCGGTTCTTCACGCGAACTATCGGCAAGGGCACGCTGGGTATGGGCGAGTCCTACATGGACGGCGATTGGGATTGCGCGGCGCTCGATCAGTTTTTCGACCGCGCAATTTCCGCGCATCTTGGTGAGGGCTTGAGTTTGACCGTGCCGCGCCTGGTACTTGTCGCCACTGCGCGAATCCGCAACCGTCAGAACATACGTCGCGCGACGCAGGTTGCACACACCCATTACGATTTGCCGACGGACATCTTCGAAGCGACCTACGACCGGAGGCTTACCGCGAGCTGCGGCTATTGGAAGGACGCAGCAACTCTCGACGATGCACAGGAAGCCAAGCTCGACCTGATCTGCCGCAAAATCGGTCTCAAAGAAGGCGACACCCTCTTGGATATCGGTTGCGGCTGGGGGTCTTACATCGGCTTCGCCGCCGAACGCTACGGTGCGCATTGCGTCGGCATTACCGTGTCGTCGCCGCAAGTTGAATATATAATGGCCCGTTACGCCAAATTGCCGGTTGAGGCGTTGGTACGAGACTATCGGAACTACGACGGACCGAGAGTCGATTACATCGTCTCGGTCGGAATGTTCGAGCATGTCGGTGCCAAGAACCACCGTGCGTATTTCGAGTGCGCGCGCCGGCATATCAAGGACGATGGACTGTTTGTCCTCCATTCGATTTGGGAAAATGAACGCTACCCTGCCATCGACGCCTGGCAGGACAAATATATTTTCCCCAACGCGGATCTGCCGTCCGTGGGAGAAATTACCAGTGCGGTAGAAGGCTTGTTCGTCGTCGAAGACGTGCACAATTTCGGAGCGTATTACGACAACACGCTTTCGGCCTGGAACGAACAGTTCCAGTCGCACCGCGCCGAGATGGCTCGCAAGCATGGGGAACGGTTCTGCCGGATGTGGGAATATTATCTGTTGCAGAACGCCGCCGCGTTCCGTTGCCGCCATATCAGCGCCGGCCAATTCGTCCTCTCGCCCAGCGGCATCCGGGGAGGATACACCTCCGTGCGCTGACCGGAAACTCGTTAGGACCAAGCTTGAGGTGCTGGAAGTTCGTAACGATCAACGTTTTAGACAGTGGGCAAAGAACCTTGAGGCCAACAAGGATTATGCGACGCGGATGTTTGGCGATTTTGAGTATCGAAAGTTCCGCCGAGTTTCGCTCGCAACCTCGATTGCTACCGCCTGATCCTCTACAAGCCCGACCAAAGACGGCCTGCGCCGACCGACTTGGTGGGGATGTCTGCGAGGGGGTCAAAAGCCGACCTAAGGTCGAGCCTTATGAAGGTCCGCTTTGCCGAGGTAAGCGGACATTTTGCGATGAGAAATTTGCAAACCAAATTGCAAACCCACCACACTCTAGGTCTTGACGCAGTAAAGGCCCCGCTTTGGGGGTCTTTTCTTTAGCTGCGACGACTAGCGGATGTGCTATCCGACCACGTCCTGTGAGCCATTGGCAGCATTAGGGTGCCCAAGACCATGTTGCAGCATGTTGCACAAACGGAGGCGCTCTTGGACTGGTTTCATGCTGTGGTGTTACCTGTTCCTGCTGTTCATCCTGCCGCTGGCGGTGGTGTGGCTTGGCGAGCGTGTCGACCGGCGCAACCATCGACCATGAACCTTGAAGTTGCTCGAGGGTTCGCATGGCGTGCGATCTAGCTCGAGCCTCTGGCCAGCGGCTCAAAACTTTCGCTGCAAGGGCCCAGGATGAACACAGCTCGGGGAGAGGTAAAATTGCGCTGACCCTCACCGCTAGCTTTAAACATATTGGCTCAGTCTTACTCACCTCTAAGTGATCACGTCACTCCCCTCCCAGGGTGTAAGACAAAAGGGGGTAGCTCCCCAAACCCCCCTAGGAGATAAGACGATGGTAAAAGCGTACATCACGTCCGCCTTTGTAGGCGCCCTGTTGCTCGGTCTGACTACGGCTGCTTGGGCTGTAAACGGCGAGTTCGGTAACATGTGCACAGAGGGCCTCTCTCTCGGCAAGGACATCAATACGGACTGCTCGATCAATGCGCAGCTTCAAGGCAGGACATATTGCTTCGGCAGTAAAGAGGCCATGGCTGAGTTCATGAAGAATCCCACGCAGAACCTCGCCAAGGCGCAGACCTACTACTCGAAGAAGCATCCCGGCTAAGCCCTGGACCTTTAGGTCTTGACGCAGTTAAGGGCCCTCTCTTTGGAGCCCTTTTCTTGGAGGTGGCAACTGCGATCACCGAAGAGTTGCTGTGCGCAAATTGCGCAGGGCTGTGGGCGAAACGCCGTGTCATAATCGGCTAATTGGCGGATGCGCGGGCATCAAACAGAAAACCAGAGGCTTTCAAGCGCGGTGATCGGGTGGAACTATTGCTCTACTACGACTTTTGGGGATCCCCGCCCCCGAAAGGGACCGTGGTTCGCACAAGCATCCGTCACGTTAGCTGCAAGATGGATCGCAGCGGTAAGGTGATCAGATTTTTGCCGCAAGACTTGCACCGCGTGCGGACCTCCGGGAAGGGTTAGTCTGGAGCCGAAGTCGCCGGCTAGGGTGGCCGAGGCTTCGAGTTCTGCGCTTTCCACGGTTTGATGGTGCGAACCATCGGAAACAAATTAGCAAAAACCGTCCTGCCACACTGTAGCGCCAAGGCACCACCGGGCTAAAAGGCGCCGGCCGCACTCCATGCGTTGCGGAGGACGGGGAAAATCGCCTAACCCGTACCCTGATTTCTGGTGGGCCAGTTGGCCTCCATTCGCCAAAGTCGACTTTCCCTATTCCTCGCAAGTGAAGGCAATGATGGTCCTTAGGTCACACTGGCGCTGCATCAAACATTCCTTGAAGTGAGTGCAACAAAAGTTCGTACAGGAGGCCTGAGTTTCGACCAGAGCCTGGGTCGCACTCGATGGTGTGCACGCATCAGAACAGGCCCGAAATCCATTGCTGCAGATACTCTGAGCGGTTGCATTGCAAAGACGCGCCGAAAGCGGGGTCTCTTGGCAGGGCGCAATGGAACATCGGTTGGTGCAGGCCTGCACCCGCGCCGGCCCACCCGCACTGCTTTGGCACTGATCTGAGCAAGCACTGCGGATGGCGGCGCAATCTTGCGCCAGGGCAGGCGCTGTGGCGAGGAGCATCAGGCAGGCAGTCGCCAGAAGAACTATGCGCATGAATGTCACCCGACCCTATGGCGGGTTGGAATCTCCTCCCCAACTTGGGCGCTTATGAATACTCATCGGGACGGCGCCCGAAGGGCAGTTCCGACCCCCGCTTTCACGCCAGCAATGCCCGGTTTCGAGGGTCTATACGAGTAGCACAATGCGCCCTCTCTAATGTGGCACGGCAGCCACTGGACGACGCGAAACGTGCGCCGACCGAAGCCGCCCACCACTCTCGAAAAGGAAAAAGCCCCGGGCAGGGTCGTCCGGGGCCTCTACGCAAAACTTTAAACTATGCAGGACCGGAGTTCCGAACGGCCGCATGGGGAAAGCCCCCAGGTCCGTTGCGAGAACGTCCTTTGCTGGCTTTAGGTTCCAGCCAAAAAGAAGCCCCTCGCGGTCAAGCTCGGGGCTAGGGTTGGGAAAAGAAATGAGTATCCGAACGCTGGCTCAACACGAGCCAGCCCCACCCGAATAGCACGACGGCGCGTTTGGCCAATGTTGCCCGGTTGCACTCGCTAACAGAAAAGGCAGAACCAGACTTCGTCCCTCGGCAGCCTTCAAAGAGAAGAGCCGTTCGGAGGACTGGTCCGAACGGCTCAGGCAGGGCCTTACCGGTGGCATTCCTCGGCTTTGCGGCCACGGGGACTAGTTTTGAGGCCTTAGCCGAGGTCTATAATCCGGCAAGGCGTCAGCCTTATAATGCAACCACATCATGACCCGGAATTGGTGGCGGAAACGCCACAGCACTCGCGGAAATTGCTCTCTACCCTACCTGCGGTGCGGAGGAGGTGCCGCACCCTCTTGCCCTATAGTGCAACCATTGGGAGGGAGGGGCTTATCAGGCGGTCAGGGCCCTCGGTCGAACACGCATTAGCACTTGGGAAATTGCTGCAGCTAGCGGTTGGCGATGTGGTGTGGTGCCGCTGATCGCTACAAGGCAACTCAAATCAGTTTAAGTCCGGAGCGATTTTGTAAAGCACTGGTTAGCTTGTTCCCTGAAATTGCGCGAGGTTCGCAACAACGAAGCGCTACGCTGGGTCACCGGGCGATTGGCCCGTATGGAGAAACCTCATGCGTGAGCTCACCAGTTTAGAACTTCAAGCCGTGTCGGGCGGCATAATGCAGCGCCCTCAACCGCATCCTATCCTCGTTGCGCTTCTGGAGCGCGTCGTCAAAGCCATACAGGAGATTATTTTCAGACTGGGCGGTGGCGCACAAAAGCTTGAGGCCGCCTAGGTCCTTTCGTCGCGCATAGACTAGTCTTGGGAAGGGCCGGGATCGACCGGCTCTTTCTATTTTGCGACCGGCTTCCGACGCGTGGCCGAGCGCCAGCTATTGGTGATTTGACGCCCCCGTTGTCGCTGCAATTGGGTTCGTTTTGTAAAACGACGCGCACCACGCCTGGAGGCAGCCTTGACGCTCGCATGTTCGCTCTTGCTGCGAACGGCATGCCCGCGGATCGTGGGAGTCAGCAAGCGGAATACCCTCTGATCACTTGCTTTCATGAAACTCGCTAAAGCGCCCAGGTTTCGGAATGGACCTTAAGCCTTCCCAGGCGATTGGCGTACGAACCTTGGTTGGATGATAAAGGGAATGGACACCTCATTGGAACGCGCGCCGGATGCCACGCCATTGATTGTCTCCACAATAAGCGAAGACCTAACGATCACCGGCAACGTGACGTCGAAAGGTGAGATCCATCTCGACGGTCGAATTCAAGGCGACCTCCACTGCGCTGCCCTTGTTCTCGGCGAGAACGCGCAGCTCGAGGGCAACGTAGTTGCGGAGGACGTAATGGTTCGCGGTCGCCTCATTCGCTCGGTCCGTGGGCTAAGAGTACTGCTGCAATCCACCTCTAGCGTCGAAGGTAACGTGTTTCACAAGAGTCTTGCCATCGAGCAAGGCACACATTTCGAAGGCGCGTCATGCCCCTCAAAGAATCCCCTTTTGGCCAACCTTAAAGGTCCTAGGATAGAAGCGCACATGAACGACGACGGCCCTCCCGACGCCGCAAAACAGCAGACACGACGCTTCCTCAGATCAATACCAGAGCGGCAGGGTGCGTAGATAGGTTCTCATGCATTGGAGGTAACCATGTTTGCGTCGACGCGCCGAGGAACGGTGATCGCTAAGGGATTAAAGATTGTGGGCAGCGTTACCGCGGAGGGCTTAGTGGAAGTCAACGGTCAGATTGAGGGCGAGATCCACTGCACGTCGCTCGTGATCGCCCGCGGCGCCCATGTTAACGGAACCGTCGCAGCCGAGCGTGTGGTTGTGGATGGGAAAGTCGAAGGTCCGATCCAGGGGGGAGATGTTCTTCTCAAGTCGCAGGCAAATGTCGTCGGCGATATTCATCATCAATCACTTGCCATCGAGAGAGGCGCCTCCTTTGAAGGCCGTTCAATCAAAGTCCGACCTACAAATTGACAACAGCGGGTCGGCGGCACTCGCCTTAAGGAGCGCTAAAGGAAGTCGAGACACAGGTCCTCCTCTAGCTAAATGCTCAGCGTACCAACCCGACGACTTCTACAGCGAGGTGGTAAGGTAGCTCCGCGATGGCCATGACATCGAACAAGATGACCGAGATCGGTCTCGTGCTTCAGGGCGGGGGAGCGCTCGGAGCATATGAATATGGCGCGATAACAGCCCTGCTTGAGCTAATCGACGAAGCAGTGGGCAAGGGCCATGCCGTCAAGCTCAAGGTCGTCACCGGCGTTTCCATAGGCGCGATCAATGCCGCCTGCGTGGTAGGCGCCGGCAATCGGGTCGATGCCCGGCGGCGCCTCGCGGCCCTGTGGAACGAGTTTGCTCTTGACGCTCCCCTATTTTGGCTACCGCAGGCGAAGCTGGATTTGTCACTTTATGGACTACCGCATTTCTATGCGATGCGCCCCGACCTATTGACATTCCCGAGCTGGACTTATGTCTACGACACGCATCCTTTGCTCCAGACGCTCGCTGACCGCATCGATTTTGCCGCGCTCAATGCCAGTGAAATTGCCTTGGTAATTACCGCTGTGGATGTGGAAGGCGGCGTGCTCAAGCGCTTTGCCAACCGAAAAGTCGGCAAGACCGAACCTACCACGATCGAGCCGCGTCATGTGCTGGCTAGCGGCAGCCTGCCGCCGCAATTTGCGTGGACCGACATCACCGAGGGCACGGACGTGCGGCACTATTGGGACGGAGGCATCGTCGACAACACGCCACTCGGCGATGCCATTGACGCTTTCAGCACCGACAAGAGCGTTCGGCGATTGCTTGTTGTCATGAACCTGTTTCCGACCAAGACCCGACTGCCGAGTTCTCTCCTCGAGGTAACCGAGCGTATCGACCAACTTCGCTTTGGTAATCGTTTGCACCAAGACAGCAAGATGGCCGATAGAATAAACGATTTGATTGCGACGATTGGCGCACTCGCAGCGCTGGTTCCGGGCGAACTTCCCGAGGCGGTCCGCAACAAAGTTGATGCTGCAAGTGCATATAAGCTAGTGGAGACGATTGAGATTGCCTTGCTGCCCGACGGGGACTCCTCCGACGAATATGGCTTTCGTGATTTTTCGCGCGAAGGCATCGAACGTCGCCGCGCCGCCGGCCGCAGAACGGCGCTTTCGACGCTGCGCTCCGTGTTGGAACAACCGATTGCTTCAAGATAAATCATTCGTGATGTACTGACGCGCAAAGCTTGCCCAACCTCTTGTGGCACTGGGGGAGCCGCAGTAGCCGTGACTCGCTAATTGCCAAGCTGTTACCGGAAGTTACCGCTACTAAGCTGTGGTGCTTGAGGTACCAGTAAAAGTGAGGGAGCCCTCGACAGGGTTGCCCGCTCGGCCAGAACCGAGACGTTTGGCCCAGAAATAGTCAGCTCGGCCCACCGCTATGGGCAGTAGGACCACTATTAAGAATGCGGGCCGTCAATTGCTGCGGCTTTTGGCTTGTCGAACGTCGGCCAGTTTGGAGACCGTCCTCCTTTACGCAGTACGTTAACGGGAGGACGGCCTCCCGGGAGGAAACTTCCCGACCCCTGTTGGGGGGGCTTGGCGATAATAGGCGGAAATGAGGCGAAATGCCGTCCCGGCAGTTCCAGTGGGGAAGGCCTTTTTTGAAAGGGAAGGCTCTTCGGGCAAGCTTTTCGTCGTACTACTCCAAGCCGCACCTAAAAACACGAAAGGACCGCGAGGGGCAACTTCCCCCCGATGCGAGCCCCTGCTCCGATATAAAAGTGGTGGACAGCTACAACAGGCTAGAGGCGATAGCTCAGGATGTGCGCCGCCTTCGTCTTCCGGGAGGGCCTTCTTTCGGCAGCCCAATTCAAAAGCAAGCTGGAGCCGCCAGACCAATTCGTCATGGGCGTGTCAGACACGAACACATGCTGCCAAAAGATCGGCGATGATGTTCGATACGCCTTGGCAAATGCAGCGTGCCAGCGCAAACGACGCAGCGATGCCGCGTTAGAGACGGCGGTACGCATCACTCAGTCCCCCCACTCTAGTCGGATTGTCCCTTACCATGCTGATAGGCACTCGATGGCAACCTGATCACAACGTGATCCGTCTTTGGTGGCGAAATCACCACAGTGCCAAAAAATCGTTGGGCACGTCTTGCGTAGTTGCGCGTGGTGTCCTCTTTGGTAGTGGGGATCAGCACAGACGTAACGCGAGCGGAGTCGTGTTGGCGTCATCGGCTGGGTCGAAGGTGCGGGGGCGTAAGTCATCATGGGGGCGAAAGAACTGCCGCATCTGGAGAGCTTTGCCCAACGCGGCACGGAGACCGGACCCGATGTCTTCCAGGCATCTGGATCGGTCAAGTGGTTCGATCCGTCAAAGGGATATGGGTTTATCGTTCCGGATGAGAACCTTCCCGACCTTCTCCTGCATATAGTGCGTTATGGCAGGGGATCAAACGGTCTCATGGCGCTGGAAATGAAGCCCGACAACGCTCCTGCTCCATCCTCTCACTGACAGATAGGCGCGAGACCCCGGGTTACGCTCCCTTCGCTCCTCGAGTCGCAAGAGTCCCGGGGAGAGTCTCAGTACTACGCGCGTGGAGGTGCCTCTGGAGCGCGCCGTGGCCACGCCTGTCCTGATACGAAAGACTGAGGGTTAATTCCCTTTTGGTCATAACCGGGGCCCCTCGCACCTCCTCGGATTAGCCGCTAACGACCGGGAGAAGGGAGTTCGAACCTGGCTCTTCCAGCTTGCCGCTCTCCTAGTTAGACATCAGAGAAGCTCGCAAAGTGCGAGCGAGGCTTGAGGCGATATGCCGAGCGCAATCCTTATTCTGGCGATATCGCTGGCTCTTCTTCCTGGCGCGAGGGCACTGGGGGCGGACGCGAGTACTCGCGCTTCAGGACATGGGTGCGGCGAGGGTCTCGTCAAACTCGAGAAGCCAGACTTTACCGCCTCAGCCAGAGCAAGCTCCCCGGCCTCGTAGTCGTCTCCAAAGAGAGGATCCCCGGAGCCTATTGGGTTCCGCAACCGCCGAAGCTCGATCGCCAAGCGATCCTGCTTCGATGGCCACACCAGCGACGAGAGACCAGGGATATCGGAGAAGTCATCCGGGTTGAAGGTGACCAAAGTTGCTCGGTGGACCAGAGCTTGAGCTCCGATCATCCGGTCGAGCCGCTCCCGCCGTGAGTAGCCGGCGCCTGCGACAATGGCCCCATAAGTGCAAATGGATCGCGACATTGGTGTCGAGCAGGAAGGCCACCGTCAGAGGCCTGCACGTTCGGGAAGCTCTTCCTCGTCACGCTCTTCGAATGACGTCGGACGTGGCAACGCATCCAGCGGTGCAATCATCTCAGGGATGAAGGTCGCAGCAGGGTAAAGCGTCACCACATCGCCGGACCGAACGACGACGAGCCCAACGCCTTCCCCGAAGGCGGCCTCCTTGGGCAGCCGCACGGCCTCGGAATTGCCGCTCCTCGGGTCTTGGCGATAGTCATGGCCTCCGTCAGGGCCTTCTCCACCTGCTAGCCGGTCATCGTCGGAGCTCGGAGTCCACACTTAAAAGCCGCCATCGAGCCCGACCCCCTTTTTAGGGTTAACCCTGGGTTAATCCGGAACCCCTAGCCTTTGAGTGTCAGGGTTCGTGGGTGTCGCCGCCCGCGATCACCGGGCAGTCATCGGAGCCAAAGCATCCATGCTATCGCGGCAGAAGCCAAGGCTTGCGGCAAGCGCAAAAGGGCGCGAGAGCCCGCGTAAGCCCCGCAAGCCGCAGGCGCGTAAAAGCGCCGACCGTCCCTTGCGGCGCGCCGCCTCCTCCGCCCCTGGTCTTCTACCGCAGATGGAGAGGCCGGCCCGACAGCGAGATCGACGCGCCGTTCTTACACCTGCATCTCAGGGGGAACCGGTGACGCCCCTGGTCATGTGGAGGGTGTACAAGCACCCGAAAGACTATCCTGGCGAATACGTGGCGAGGAAGTTCGTCATCACGGAAGATTTTTACGGGCCCAGCAACGAGTCGATTAGCTCAAGATCGCTGAGGGACGTGCGAAACGTCTTGCGGAGCCTGTACTGCGGCTTGATCCAGTTGAAGCGCCTCGACGACGATGAACCGCATATCGTGGAGGTATGGTTATGACGTCGCGTCGAGAAGCTCGAAACCGACTTCTGGCGCTGGGCGATCAATGCCTTGGAAGAGCCGCATCTATATCCCCGCTTAAAGCTGGCGAAGCCAGCAAGTTTTGATGCCGCTTTCGGCGTCGCCGCTAACTCCTCCCGGCTCCCCCGGCACGTTTGCTACAGCAATAGCACCCAGAAGAATGTTCGTGCCTATGACGGCAAGTCGCGGACTGGATGGACGGCGCATAACACGAGCGATGCAAAAAAGAAGCCCCGGCGCTTGAGGTGCGACCGGGGCATTCTGCGAGTTACCGTGGTCACTGCTGGGTTAAAGCAGCCACCTCGCATAGCAATGCTTATAGCAAACAGAAGTTTCCGAGGGTGTCACCGAAGGGGTACATGGCCTTGGAAAAAAGTAGTGCTCCCGCGCTAGCCCGGGGCCCTTCTCATCAGCGGCCGGGATGAACTCTTGACACTCCAAAGGACACCGTATTGCGAAATCACGGAAAGGGCTTCGCGCCCATAATGAGCGCTACCAAGGCGCAACTGGCAACTCGGTCCGGCGCTAACGTGGCGGCATCGCAAGCTCCCGGCTCGGAACTTTGACCCGCATGTCACGTTTGGATTGGTGCGAACCTCTTTGCGCCATCGACGAGCGCCAATTGCGCAAAGGTGCATGCATACGCCCGGCCGCGTGAGGGAATAGTTTTCGACGCAACCGAAAAGAAAAGACATGAAGGACCAGGTGCTCGCTAATCTGTTTCGGCAATGGCTCACCACGTTCGAAAAGACACAAGCCGCAACAGGGGACGAAGAAACACTGACGCTGCTCGACCTCACCGAGATCAAGTCGTGCATCGCCGCGACACCAGCCGAGGGGCTGCACGGGCTAGTGGTAAAGTTTGGACTGCATCGCTTCCTAAGCGCGTATGCCGATGCGCCAAGCGAGCAAGCTGATTCCGCCTATGCTGATTTGGTGCGTCTGACAGGACATGACCCGGCGACTGAGATTGCCAAGTTAGCGCAGGTGCCCGCCACGGCGAATTGAATATGACGGCCCCCCCGGGGGCCCCTGTTGCAGTGCTCAATCATTCTCACCAGCTCTGCCAACGACTTTGCGCCCATTTTTCGCATGGCATGGGCACGATGTACCTTCACCGTGACCTCGCTCAATCCCAGCTTGGCAGCTATTTGCTTATTGAGGTCTCCGACTGCCACCCTTGCGATCACTTCTCGCTCGCGGGCACTTAGCAACTCAAAGTTCTTCCGCAAAGTTGAGTGTAATTGTTGCTCTGTGCGTCGGGCCCTATCTTGTTCCAAGGCCGTGAAAACCGCATCAAGTAGGTCCTGGCTACGGAAAGGCTTGGTCAGGAAGTCGACCGCTCCTGCTTTCATCGCCCGCACGGCCATGGGGATGTCGCCGTGGCCAGTGAGGAAGACGATCGGCATGTGAATGCCAGCTCTCGCCAGTTGCTCTTGAATTTCGAGGCCACTGGTTTCGGGCAATTTCACATCTAACACCAAGCAGGTTGTGGCGTCTGGAATCCTATCCTCCAGGAACGCATTGACCGACGCGTAGAGGTTGACTTCTAGTCCAACGGACTCGAAGAGCTCCTTTAGGCCTGCTCGGCATGAGCCATCATCGTCAATCGCGACGACGATCCCATCTTTTTTGGTTCGGGGTTCATTCATGGATAGGTTGTGGGAAAGATTGGGGTACGCTTCTTCAACACGACGGCGACTTCCGGTAGTGGAGGTCGCCACCAAAGGATTCACCGCAGACGCACCCCCCTCGTTATTAGGTTGGATCTTGGACGACTGCGACTTGCCTAAGATGCGATGGAGTGCGTCTCTGACGAGAGCGCGCGGATAAGTCACTACAACGGGGGTACTAGTCATTTGTTCTCACTCCACAAGCACAAACTCTCCCCCGGATTTGCCGCCGGGCAAGGCCAAGGGGTTTGATCTCTAGGCAAGCCTCCGCTGGGACTCCCCTGGTACGCACTCCGGCGAAGAAGCTTGCGATCTTTGCGCCCTTCTGGCCCATCCCTACCACTTGATCTCTAGATGAGACGTGATGCGTGTCACACTTTTGATGATTTAATTAAATTTGTGTCTTCAAGCCGCGCTGGCCAATGCTCTGGTGCGCACCTATATGGCGACAACCAAGGCGGAACACGCGGAGGACCTCAAAATCCTCTCTTATTCGGCGCCAGCGAGGTTTGACACCAGTCCCCGAGGCTCGGGCGTCGCAGGACTGAGCTCACTCAATCCATCCCAGCTCGCGGGCCTTGTCATTGGCTACTCGCCAGGCACGAGATAGGAACTCCGACACCTTCATCGGCACGTGTGGATCGTCTGCACTTGCGATGCGCTTTGCAATAAGGGTTGGGGAATTGGGCCGTTTAAAGTAGGTGACGCTGTAGCTCGTCCCCGGCAAGGTCACAATTATCTCATCGTCCACCACGTCGAGGCGGAGAGTCGCCCAGGGCTCTCTCATGCGTGTGCTCATTCCTCAAACCCCTGACCGTGATTGTACGATCTCAATGAGCTTTTGGTCGATCCACTCGCCAGCGCCACTCATAGTGTGATCTTTGGGCACCGCCGCCCCGAAAATTTTGAGCCCTCTCGATCAGAGGCAACCTCCCGAAGATGGGAGTGTTATTACTTTTGGGGGTTGATCAGCATGGTTGGAGTTAGTTCCAAACCCGTTCGCCACTTAAGGCGCGTAGAAAAGGCTCACCTCACACATCGTCAGGGCGCCATAAGTGGATTGCTGATAGCGGTAATTTTCGTAGGGTCGATTGACATTGCCATGCGGGCCTATTCCGCAATAGGCCCTGAGCCTCAGACAGAAAAAGTCGCATCTGGGAAAATTCAGGACCATCTAATCGCTGTGGCGGCTAATTCGCAAAAGGCGCTTCAGACGTCCACTTCTCCAGGTGCTCTAAGGCCCGTTCAAACCTCCGAGCCCTTAGTGTCCAATCCCGAAAGTGACATCACAGGAGTGTTTAGCGTTAGCAATATCCGGCCAACGGACGGTTTTGCTACAGCCTCTGCGACGCGTCCAGCAGCTTCGAAGAATTTAGCCGTGAGTTCAACTCCCGTGGCGCAAGCGCAAGCCACTAAACAACCTCATTTAGTTCCAGTGCCCACGAGAAAGCCCAAAAGGCGGATAGCTGAAGAGGCACAATCAAGCACAACTGAATTGAAGGCTAAGGCCGAGGGGCAGGAGGAAAGAGGGCCAAAGCCATTGGCATTTGGCAGCATCGGCTACAACTACAATCCCCAACAGTAAGTGGCTTGCGCAATTCCACCGGCTGCCTCTCACCGAGGATGAGATAGAGCTGGTTGCGCGATATCTTCATCGCCTCGGCGATGGCGATCTTGCTTACCCTTGGCTCGGGAAACACGATGTCCCATAGCACTGCGCCGGGGTGAGTAGGACAAAGATTGGGGTTACGTCGCGGATAGTTCTTCGGTCTAGGCATCCTTACTCTCCATGATAGTCCTCGAAACCAACGTCAACGGCGTCCTCGCCTTGCCACCACTCTTGTTTTAGGTATGAGATGATAGGCAGGAGGGAGGACCCCATGGGAATGATGATTATCCGGCACAAAGTGAGGGATTACGGCGAATGGCGTCCGATCTTTGATCGCCACGCCGAAATGCAGAGGGCGGCGGGCCTTATCAATGCACGGGTCTACCATTCTGCCGACAGCAACAAGAGCGAGATTGTTGTCGTCTTCGATACTGAGGACACGAAGAAGGCTAAGGAGTTCGCTGCATCGGCCGATCTCAAAGATGCAATGACAGAGGCTGGTGTTCTAGATACGCCAACCATCTATTTTCTTGAATCAATCGACTAAAGCAACCCGCCTTGGCGACAGTTCAAAGATAGGACGGCGGAAGCATTCTGACCATGCTGTCGAAGTGAATGAAGCATGAAGCTGTGACGCTCATTTCCTGGCTCGTCGCGATCTGTGCTGCAATTTGCGGGGCAGCCTATTTTGGCAATCGCTGGTTCATGTATTTGCCAAATCCGACCCGCGTCGCGCCGGCGGCTGCTGGCCTCGATGCTGTCAGCGAGATTGAGATCGCGGTCGCCGATGGCGTCAGACTGATTGCTTGGCACGCGCCAGCCTGTGACGACAACCCGACCATGCTTTATTTCCACGGCAACGCGGCGAATGCCGCCAACCGCGCCCCCAAAATCGAAGCGATGCGCGAGAATGGCTTCGGCGTTCTCTACCTGAACAACCGTGGCTATGGCGGCTCCGGCGGAAGGCCGACAGAAAAAGACAATGTCGCCGACGCAATCGCGGCCTACGATTACCTAATTGGGCTTGGAGTGCCTGCAGCCAGGATCTTCGCTTACGGCGAGTCGCTCGGTTCAGGCCAGGCGGTGCGGCTGGCGGCGGCAAGGCCGGTCGCCGCGGTCGTTCTGGAAGCCCCCCTCACCTCAACGGTCGATGTGGCACGGAGAACCTATTTTTGGCTGCCGCTTGGTTTGCTGATCACCGACAAATACAACAACGAACGCAACATAGCCTCCGTCACGGCCCCGGTTCTAATCCTGCACGGCGAGAAGGATGGCGTGATCCCGGTGGAAATGGGTTGGCGGGTCTACCGCGCAGCCAACGAGCCGAAGCGCATCGAACTCTTTCCCGAAGGTGGCCACGATGATCTGTTTGACCACGGCGCATGGGAGCGGGCGCGGGCCTTTGTGGTTTCGCTTGCGCGGTAGAGCCAGATAAGAGGAGGAAAGAGACCGACGCGCTCAGAGATGGTTTGGCCGAGGATTGTCGCTCACGCCGATATGGATGCGTTCTACGCAGCGGTTGAGCAGCTCGATGCTCCTTCGTTGCGGGGCCGGCCCTTACTTGTCGGGCCTCCGGCTGCCCGCGGGGTCGTGCTGACGGCGAGCTACGAAGCCCGTCCGTATGGTGTCGGCAGTGCGATGCCGATGGCTAAGGCGCGACGCATGTGCCCAAACGCGGTGGTTGTCCCGCCCCGTTTCGATCGGTATCAGGACGTTTCCGCGACGATCATGAAGGTGTTCTCTGATTTTTCACCTGACGTTGAGGCGCTAAGCCTCGACGAGGCATTCCTCGATATGACCGGCTCCGAGCAGCTCTTTGGCGACCCTCAATCCATCGGACGTCGCCTGAAATCGGCTATTCGTGAAGCCACGGGTGGGCTGACGGCGTCGGTAGGTCTACTTCATTTACGTCGATCAGCCGACACGATCGGCAGGCGCCTCAGAAAAAAGAGCTACGTGGCGTTCGGTGTCGGGATAAAGCTCAAGACCACGGAGTTTCAGATATTAAGCCGTCAGCACCGGCTCAGTGAGCCGACCGACGTTGCCGAGAGACTCTATTCAGTCGGCGTCGAGCTTCTCAACCACGTTGATCACCGAGGTCCGTTCCGCTTGGTCGGTCTCGTCGCCTACGACCTCGTCGATATCAACAATCTCATACAGCTCGACCTTTTTAGCGCCTTTGCTCGGCAACGCCAGTTGGAGGTAGCAATCGACGGCCTCGTCGAGCGCTTTGGTACCAACGTCGTCTACCGCGCCGACGAACAAGCGACCAGGAATGCGTTTGGCGCCGACCCTTGATTTCCTCCACGACTGCACACTCGACTAGCTGTCGGCCATGTCCAGGGTCGGATTCCCAAACCGCAGCGATGAGTTCGTTGCAAAGGGGCGCAGGTTTGGGCTCCGCTTAGGTTGATTTGCCTCGCCTCCCTGCCCGCTTGACCTGCTTCCCTCTCACCTTGGGTCTCGAACAACGTCAGATGCGACGGCAGCCCTCGGATCAATCAGGTCATCGACTCTGTGTGGATGGGGCTTGCCTGCCTTGGCTGAGCCACAAGCGAGAGCGCCCTCTCCTCAAGGTATCCTGGCATGAATGAGCGCGCGTAGTCTGGGCCCTAAGCAATCTCGGTTGACCACAAAAGGTCTCGTAAGACGAAACACGTCTTGGCTTTTAGACGATAGAGCGCGACATGGCAACAGGCGTATGTCACTCGGCTTTGGGTCAGTGGCTGACGTTTATCGGGTCCGCTAAGTGGCCAATGCCGGACATGGAGAACTAGCTCTGAAATCTATGCTCCTCTGAGGGTGATAACTGGATGACCATCTGCGCGGTTTGTCAGTTGTGAATGTCAGGACAAACCAGCAATGGCGAGCGTTCTAGAAACCAAAAACGGGAAGCTCACAATTCGCCGCCGCAAATGATCAGCGCTCATCGGAGCCCGAACCTCGCGGCGGACCAAAGGGTGCGATTGGGGGGTTGGAAAATGGGCCTCGATACTCGCCAGGTGGGCGCCCCGAGGGTAAGCGGTCGGCCTCCACTTGAACGCCATAAAGGCCTCTCGCGGAATCGATCGGAACCACCCCAAAACTCTTGTCCAAATCTTCGATACGAACGCCGAGCTGCTTAGCCGCATCGGCTAGGCTAGGAGGCCCATCTGGGCTTGTCACGGTCATGAGCGTCATCATCATCATGAGATGGGGCTTAACCGGGCCAAGTGAAAGGGCTGCAATGATCGACGTTAGATGACGCCAAGCTGCTTGCCGGCCGCCACTGGATCCAAAATGCCAAATCCATAATCTCCATTCCATGGCGTTGACCCGCCGACCTTGCGAGTCGTTGTTTTAAAACTTCTCAATCATCGCGGCGGAAGGGGTGGTCCTCGGCGAAACTCTGCTTCGCAGGGCTGCCACACAACCAGCTGCCACAGGGCATGCAGCGGAAGTACCGCTATCCGGTGTGTTCACACCGAAGGCTTCTGAACCTAAGAAATGCGTATAGGTGGTTAGGTCCGGCTTTTGCTGATTCATGCCCGGAATTGAAGGTCCTTGTGATGAATAACCTACTCGCTGATCATTGATGTCGCAGCCCGCGAGAGTAAGAACGTCGTCATGAGCGCTCGTACCCATAATGGCTTGTGTCGTCCGATTTTGACAACGGCTGTCCGGGCACTGGGCCCCACAGTTGCCTGCAGCGAAAACGATATCGACGCCTGAAGCAGCCAAAGTTGCAACGATGATGTTAAATGGATGCTTGGGGTTATCGATAAAGCGGCCTGGGTGACCTTGCGGAAAATCCCAACTCGGGTGGAAAATTCCCCAGCTGTTGCTGCAAACGAGCGCCCGGTAGTTTGAGCCCGGCGCAAATGCGACGGCCCAGAATGCTAGGAGCTGGGCAAAACCCATCAGAGCGACACTGAGAGTCCGTCCGACCATCGCTCCGCCTGGGGCATTGCCGGAAAGAATCGGAAAATCGAGAAGCGTCGCATTGGGCGCCGCGATCAATGCATCGAAAGCGCACATGCTGCCATGGTCGACGGGATGCGCTCCAGGCTTTGTGGTTATGCCAGCTGGTGTCCAAGAGTTTGTGGCATCGAGCTTTGGAGTCCAGCCGAGTTTGCTCGTCAGATGCTCGAGATTAATGCCGGTATCCAGGATTGCCAGCGCCACGTCGGACCCATCAAGATTTTTGCTCGCAAGCTTCGCCACGTCGAGTTTGTTTGCAACAGCGCTGTGGTTTCCGACGGGACCGCTGCCGATACAGGTGAGGAAGTTTGCGATATGAGGGTCTGAGAAGATCGCATGACCCTCGCTCTGCTCGGGAATGTCTTGTGCGGTCTTCGCCTCGACAAACGCGCGAACGGCAAACGTTTCGGAGGTTTCGGGTGCCATCAACTCGAGCGAGGCATCCGCCTTGCGTCGACCGCTCCCCAGGGGTACGGCAGTAAAGCGCGTGTCAATTCGCAGCTTCGAAGGCTTTTTCACCTTAGTCAAAGCTACTGGGCGCGAGCCTTCAATAGCTGCCCTTGCCGAGGCCCTCAAGACATCTTGACCCGGCAACACCACGAGCACAGGGACGCGCATTTCTCCTCCTGATTTGGCTTCATCAACTTAAGATAACGGAACTTTGAGCCGATGAGCCAAAGTTCGACCAACCTCCCTTTTCAGTCGAGTCCAACACAGGGGCAAGTATGGCCGCGCCTCAATGAGGCTTGGCTTGATAGTACTTGACGAGTCCCTGTTCGGCGATCTTACGAATTCTCTGCAAGCGAGTCCGAGATGAGATCGGAAACCTGCGCCTGAAAGGTGCGCTCCTCAGGTGATGCCGCGGCGCTAGGCCGCTGCAGTGACTGCAAGGCTGCGGCCGCTTCGGGCCTTCCCGACAGGGCAAGCCCTAGGATGGCGTGCTTGCCGAAATCTACGTTGCGCTCGGCAATACTGGCCTGGAATGGGGCGATGCCCTCGGCGTTTCGCTCCGTCCAGTTCGTCGGCCGCAGGCCATTGACCAGATAATCCAGCACGCGCTGGCTTCCCGTTTGGTTGAGGACATAGCCGAGCGACATGATCGCGCTCGTCTTGGCGGCGTAGGTGTCGCGGGTCATCGTGATCGAATCATCCTCGATGAAGTTGATGAGAGGGTTGATACCCTGTTCACCGCCGATCATGCCGAGGACCACGACGATATTTGCCCAGTATGACTTCTCCTCGGGATTGCGGAGCATCTCGACAAGGGTCGGCACGTTTGATGCGTCGAACTTCACGGCTTCCTCGTACGGCACGCCTTCAACGAAGATCTGCCGCACGAAGTCACGGATGTCTGCCGCCGGCGCACCTGGATCGCCTGCGTCGGGCATGGCGTTGTCACTATCCTCGGGCATCGTCGCGTTCTTGCTTCCAGACATCGTTCCTCCGCGGGCCTGCCCGGTTATTTCGCCTCCCTGCGGCATCGCTCCATTGGTGCCTCCCGACGCCGTGCCGGCGCCTCCTTCGGGCATCGTCGCGTTGTTGCTGCCAGGCATCGTTTCTCCGCGGGCCTGCCCGGTTATCTCGCCTCCCTGCGGCATCGCTTCACTCGTGCCTCCCGACACCGTGCCGGCGCCTTCTTCGGGCATCGTCGCATTGTTGCTGCCAGGCATCGTTCCTCCGCGAGCCTGCCCGGTCATTTCGCCTCCCTGCGGCATCGCTTCACTCGTGCCTCCCGACGCCGTGCCGGCGCCTCCTTCGGGCATCGTCCCCGAGTTGGCAATCATCACCTCGGCTCCTGAGTCGCTGTCGGCGGGCATCACTCCGACCGCGGCGACAACACCGCCGACCGTGTTCTGATAGGCGGTGCACTCCGCGGCGTTGATGCGTCGGCGCGTCGGACCGATCACGCCGTTCATGACGGCATTTGCATCATCATTGCGGTGATTGAGGCCTTTGTCGTGCCCGAACTCATGGACAAACAGAGCGCCCTCGAGCGCGGGCGTGAAGGGAACCACGGACAGCGAATTGCCGGGAACTGGCGAGCAGCCTATAATATTCGGGGCAAGGCTACCGCACCAGTTGATCTGGTTTACGACCTTGACCCAGCCCGGCAAGCCAATGACGGAATTGAACTCGGTGGCGCTGTCTATGCTTCCGTCGCCGGTGGAGAACGTGGTCACGGTGCCGCTGCGGGTGAAGCCGACAGGACAGGCCACGTCGCCCGGTCCATCATTGACCTGGAGAATGGTCGACGCGTCGGCAAAGATCCGGTCAACATCGGGGTCGGTCATTGCCGCTGTGGTGAAGCGGCTGACCTGCAGATTGTGACTTACCAGCCCGCAGCTCGGACACGGCCACCAGCGATGCCACATCGCCCGGTCGGTGCCGCGGGCGAAGCAATCGATGCGGTCCGCTCCCCAGGAGACGCAGTTGGGCTGTTCAAGGATGACACCGCCGAGCGATTCCCAGCCGCCCCAGGCGCTGCCATTCCACCAGCGATGCCACATCGCAGCGTCGGTGCCGCGGGCGAAGCAATCGATGCGGTTCGCTCCCCAGGAGACGCAGTTGGGCTGTTCAAGGATGACCCCGCCAAGCGACTCCCAGCCGCCCCAGGCGCTGCCATTCCACCAGCGATGCCACATCGCCCGGTCGGTGCCGCGGGCGAAGCAATCGATGCGGTTCGCTCCCCAGGAAACGCAGTCGGGCTGTTCAAGGATGATCCCGCCGAGCGATTCCCAGCCGCCCCAGGCGCTGCCATTCCACCAGCGATGCCACATCGCCCGGTCGGTGCCGCGGGCGAAGCAATCGATGCGGTTCGCTCCCCAGGAAACGCAGTTGGGCTGTTCAAGGATGATCCCGCCGAGCGATTCCCAGCCGCCCCAGGCGCTGCCATTCCACCAGCGATGCCACATCGCCCGGTCGGTGCCGCGGGCGAAGCAATCGATGCGGTTCGCTCCCCAGGAAACGCAGTTGGGCTGTTCAAGGATGATCCCGCCGAGCGATTCCCAGCCGCCCCAGGCGCTGCCATTCCACCAGCGATGCCACATCGCCCGGTCGGTGCCGCGGGCGAAGCAATCAATGCGGTTCGCTCCCCAAGAGACACAGTTGGGCTCTTCGAGGATGACCCCGCCAAGCGATTCCCAGCCGCCCCAGGCGCTGCCATTCCACCAGCGATGCCACATCGCCCGGTCGGTGCCGCGGGCGAAGCAATCGATGCGGTTCGCTCCCCAAGAGACACAGTTGGGCTCTTCGAGGATGACCCCGCCGAGCGATTCCCAGCCGCCCCATTGCGCCTGCGCCCTCTCGACGCTGGCAGTGGTCGCCAAAGCGAATGAGGTGCCGATTACGAGCAGGAGCTTCGAAATAGTTGACCTGCATTTCAGCATGTTCGCCTCCCTGGACAACCGCTACGTCTCCCCGCGAGCCGCTAGGGCGCGATGACGATCCGCGCACTATCAAATCTGACATTCGCCTGCGGGCTGATCAACTTGGCGGCAGCTTCGGGTGACGAATCAGTGAGGCCGGTGGTCGGCTCGAAGACGAGCAACGGCTTCGCAGCAGCTCCGATCCCGAGCTCCCGCATCGCATCCGTAGCGTCGAAGGCAAAACGACCGACGCCGCTGTCGGGAGCCGCATGATCACCACTATGCGGTGCCGTGAAGTTAAAGAAATTGATGACCCCGATCTGCTCGCGACGCTCCCCATCACCCTTCAGATAGACATTGTAGAGCGCTCCGGGCCCCGCGTCGTATTTGACACCTTCGATGACGACATAGAAGTGGCCCTTGGTCGCCAGCATAGCCTCGGCGGATAGCGTCTCGCGGGCAGTCGGCGGAACGCTAATAGGCACGGTCGTCACCCCACGTTCGAGGCGCGTCGGCCCGGCGAGCGTGAAAGCCTGCTCGCTCGCTGATGGGGTACTGGCCATGTTTACCTCTTCTGCTGCGCTCGCCACAGCCGGCGCCGGACAATCGCCGCCTTGTGCATAGTTGTAGCCGAGCTGCGAGAGGCGAAGCATGTCGCCGACGCGCCGCGGCGGCGTGGTGCTACCATCGGCATCAACGAAGGTGAATTGCGTGTTGAGATGCGCTGGGTCGCTCGGCAGCCTCGCCGGTTCGTTAACTCTGAGCCAACATTCGTACAGCCGGTCGATATTGGTGTGATGCGCCCAGAAGATAGGGTCGAGAGCCGAGGCGGGCACCGCACCCATCAGACCATTGGGACAGCCTCCTGTGACCAAGGCGCAATGAACGGCACCGTGCGGTGTTGACTCAAGCGAGCCGCTGAACGAGCCGAACGTAGTTGCTGTCATGGCCGTAGCCGCCGAGCGGACCCCTGCTGCCAAGCCGGCGGACCCGTTATTGAGACTTGGCTGGCGAGCATCGACACGCAACGGGTTGCTAACCGTCTGTCCCGCCTCATTGACGTAGGTCGGATCACGGTAGGCCGCCGGCAGGTTGGGGTTAGTCGCGTAGTCCCAGAAAGGCAGCCGCAGCGAGGGGTCGCCTGACGCTGCCTGCAGGACACGCTCGAAGTACCAGAGAAACATCCGATGCCAGGTCAGGAAGCGGACGTTACCGTGCTGACATTTGCACCAGGTACTTGTTTCGCCGGCATTGGAAGCCGTAAAAGTCTGCACGCCTCCCATACCCGACCCGCTAATCGGGCCGGCACAGCCCGCCCCAAAATGGGAATGCATGTTCGCCCAATACACCCAGCTGCGTCGGAAGTTCGCGCTGTCACGTGGTGCCGTGTTCCACGCCTTCATCTGCGCGACGCCGCGCCGCAGGGACATCAATTCCTTGGCGGTCAGTGCATCGACTGACTTGCGTTGGCCGACCGCACACTGGGGGCACGGCCACCAGCGATGCCACATCGCCCGGTCGGTGCCGCGGGCGAAGCAATCGATGCGGTTCGCTCCCCAGGAGACGCAGTTGGGCTGTTCAAGGATGATCCCGCCGAGCGATTCCCAGCCGCCCCAGGCGCTGCCATTCCACCAGCGATGCCACATCGCCCGGTCGGTGCCGCGGGCGAAGCAATCGATGCGGTTCGCTCCCCAGGAGACGCAGTTGGGCTGTTCAAGGATGATCCCGCCGAGCGATTCCCAGCCGCCCCAGGCGCTGCCATTCCACCAGCGATGCCACATCGCCCGGTCGGTGCCGCGGGCGAAGCAATCAATGCGGTTCGCTCCCCAAGAGACACAGTTGGGCTCTTCGAGGATGATCCCGCCAAGCGATTCCCAGCCGCCCCAGGCGCTGCCATTCCACCAGCGATGCCACATCGCCCGGTCGGTGCCGCGGGCGAAGCAATCGATGCGGTTCGCTCCCCAGGAAACACAGTTGGGCTCTTCGAGGATGACCCCGCCGAGCGATTCCCAGCCGCCCCAGGCGCTGCCATTCCACCAGCGATGCCACATCGCCCGGTCGGTGCCGCGGGCGAAGCAATCAATGCGGTTCGCTCCCCAAGAGACACAGTTGGGCTCTTCGAGGATGACCCCGCCGAGCGATTCCCAGCCGCCCCAGGCGCTGCCATTCCACCAGCGATGCCACATCGCAGCGTCGGTGCCGCGGGCGAAGCAATCGATGCGGTTCGCTCCCCAGGAGACGCAGTTGGGCTGTTCAAGGATGACCCCGCCAAGCGACTCCCAGCCGCCCCAGGCGCTGCCATTCCACCAGCGATGCCACATCGCCCGGTCGGTGCCGCGGGCGAAGCAATCGATGCGGTTCGCTCCCCAGGAAACGCAGTTGGGCTGTTCAAGGATGATCCCGCCGAGCGATTCCCAGCCGCCCCATTGCGCCTGCGCCCTCTCGACGCTGGCAGTGGTCGCCAAAGCGAATGAGGTGCCGATTACGAGCAGGAGCTTCGAAATAGTTGACCTGCATTTCAGCATGTTCGCCTCCCTGGACAACCGCTACGCCCGGAAGCACCCCCGCTGCTTCTTCAACTCGGTCAGATCGCTCCAACTAGGTCACGAGTGACAACTCATCGCATTAACATATGTTAGTAAGAATCAAATTTTGATGACAGCATTCACGCTACGATAGCCCGCCAAACTCCTGAGACCCCCTATATCGTGAAGAATGACTTTGCCGGACCTAACGGTCAGTAAGTTCCGTTCCCGGAGTTGACGAAGGATGCGGTTAAGGTGGACGGAGCTTAGGCCTATAGCATCCGCGATGAGATACTGGTTGAGGGGACAGTTGAATTGGGTCTCGCTGTCTAGACCAACCAGGGTGAGGCGATCGGCCAGCTCCATAAAAAGGTGAGCGGTGCGCTCTATGGCAGTTCTTCTGCCAATGCTCGTAAGATGCTCAATTGTCATGGCTTGGTCGCGCGAGGCGAGCCACAGGAAGGCTGCGCCAAGGCGAGGGAATTGGCGGAAAATCTCAAACATGCGTGACGCCTCGAGGACACTAACGACAGCGTCGGTCACGACGAAAAACGAGTAGTCTGACGTCGGCAAAAGCATGCTGTGCAACCCAACGCAGTCACCGGGAATGGGGAATCCGATCACTTGGCGACCGCCGTCGGGCATAATCTTGAAGCTGCAGCCCCAGCCGTCCTGCAGAACGAAAACCTTCTGACTTCTCTGTTCTTCCTCTGTCAGCTCCAGGCCACGCTCGAGCTTGAGTGGCTTGGACTGAAGCTCGGCCAGAATGTTGAGCTCATCCTTAGACAACTCAACGAAGAAATTGAGTTTTTTGGCCAGCGGGGTGTCATAAACGTGCACCGCCGCTGGCGAGCGCTTTCGAGGCTCATGCGACACACCGACTAGATGTTCGGGACTAAACATAGTCCATCTCGATCCCGCCGCTTCCTCAAGACAACCTTGAGGTTGAAGCTTAGGGATATGATGGAGCAGGGTTCGAAGTTGTAAGTGATAATTCGCACTTCCCAGACACAAAGCTACATTTGCTTCCCCCTGCATCCGGACAAAATCCAAGGCCACGGTTATGGGAGTTCCATGCTTCCAGTAAAAAACGTTCCGAGGTCAAGCGGAGCGCGTGGCGCAGCTATGCCCAACAATTCAAGAGTCGAGAGCACGCAACTTGATTTGCCCCCAACACCGTCGCGGCGGCAAGGCACAGAACCCCCACGCCGAAAGATTACGGTGGGTCAGTTGCCGTGGCAAAGCGCGGATGGTGTTCGTCGGGTTGGACGTCACAAGCAGCCATGCTCGTGACTACAGTTACCTGCGCGGCACCGAGTTTCTTCCGGACAAAATCCGCTCGAGGAGCGCCGCCACTTGCTTGTGAAGATCGGGGTCGTCCGCGTATTTGCTTTGTTCGTGGTGCGCGGTTGCGGCGTCTTCCAGAACATCGCGAACGTCCTTCTCAGTCATCAACTTGAGGTCGCGCATGGCGATCAGCAGTGATTCACAGATAGAAAGAGCGGCGTGACCCGCGACAGTCTTATCCGACACATCTACCATTTTTTTTTCCTGCTCTGCTCCCTCACGGTTTGCAGCATGCGACGGTCCTAACTCGGCCCCAACACCCTTTCCAAGGGATTGTTCCCAGCCTATGATGAATACTCTAGTCTGTAGACACCGGCACCGGACTAATTGGTGTTAGCGTAAGAGGCGTTTCAAACGCCATGATCTCACTCGCAACAGCCCACAAAGAAGGCTTGTGCGGGAGAGTACTGCCAATGGTGGACGCGACCCCCGACAGTGCGCTCGCCCGGAAGCTCAACACCTTCATAAATTTGACGAAGGAAGAGCGGGGTGTTCTGGCCGATATTCAATGCAAACCCCTCAGAGTGAAGCGCGGTTGCGAACTGACCGACGAAGGACAGCCCTGTCACAAGGCATATGTCATGCAGACCGGATGGGGTTGCAGCTATAAAATCATGCCTTGCGGCAGCCGCCAGATCATTCGATTTCCGATTCCTGGCGACTGCGTTGGTCTGCCCAATCTTCTTCTGCAGATATCAGACCACGCTTTTTCCGCCTTGACCGATACTGTGGTCAGCGTCGTCGAACCACCACGTCTGTGGGAAATTCTTCACGAGTTTCCTCGTCTCGGCTCTGCCTTCCTGTGGGCTGCTTCCCGGGACGAAGCCATGGTGGTCGAGCATCTTGTGAGTATTGGCAGAAGAACTGCCATAGAGCGCACGGCCCACTTCTTCGTGGAGCTGGCTGACCGCCTTGCATTGGTGGGGGTGGCGACCGAGAACTCAGTTCACCTGTCCGCTCAACCAATGCGACATAGCGGATGCCTTGGGGCTTAGCGCTATCCACGTCAACCGCGTCCTTCGACAACTCAGGGAACAGAACTTGCTGAGCGTTACATCAGGCAAGGTCATTATTCTCGATATCGACAACCTTCGGAAGTTTGCGGGTTATCGCAGCATAAGCGCTGTCGGGGAGTACCGAGCTCACTAGGTTTGCAGTTGTGGGCGTGACAGCGGCGGCTTTAGCGGCTCCAAGCAGAGCGGCGTGCGCGCCCGTCGTGTCCTACGAGATCTAACGCTACCGCGATCGCCGAAGGGATGAACCTCCCGTTCACTCGCGCCAAGGACTTCTGGTGCTGTCCACGCTACGACGAGCTCGCGGTCAACGTCGTGTCTGCGATCGTCCTCGCTCGCGTTGTGGGTATGAATAAGTTCCAATCCTAACTCAGGTTGGTGCGCTGGCTTGTCACCGGTGCCTATAACCCACAAGGCGATCGCGACGATTTAGTAGGAGGTTGTAAATGAGTGGACCAATTACAGCGAAGGTGGCCCACAAATTTGATCTCAGTGGAAACGGGACTGCCGTTGGGTTTTCGATGGGCATGGATGGGAAACCGATTCTGTCGATCGGCGATAAGCAGTTTCGCGGCAATCAGATTCGCACACAACAGGGCGAATTGGGCAACGTGGTTTCGGTGCATCTTACGGAAGGTGTCGAAGGCCAGTACACCAGCGCGACGGTGCTCATTCCAGCAGTCGATCTTGGGAACGACAATTCGCAACCTCTGAATACGATGATGATTGTGAGCAAACACCTCGGTGTGATCCATCCCGGCAAACACGGCGCGCTGCAGGATTACGCCGTGACGATGCTGAAGGGCACCGCGAGCCAAATTGAACCCCTGACCGGAGGGGCCCGCCGCTAAGTTTGCAGACAACATGGCTACTCAAACAGAAGTTCTGATTGTGGAGGCGGGGCGTGGCCCCGACGTAGACCATGTCCGAAAGTAATGTCCAAGTGGGCCGCCGGAACCGCTATTCCCGGCCGTCCCAGAGCGGGGCCCCTATCGTTAGCCTCGCCGCCTCTTTGGCCAGACCCCCATTTGCCCAGCGCGTTACACCTCGACCTGCGACCCTCACAAAGCTGGCATCGCCCCCGACAGAGGCCGACGTGGCCGCGCTGCTCGCAGACTGGACCGGCCCTTATGGCGGGCAGCTTCCTTTCAACAAGGTCAAGGTGGCGGCCTTCGAGCCGGCGCTGACAGCGGCGATGACCCAATACCTGACCGAGATCGAGGCCATCGCAAGTAACCCGGCGCCTCCTACTTTCGATAATACCATCGCTGCCCAGGAGCGATCCGGCAAGCCGTTTGCGAGGGCGACGGCCCTCTACGGTGTGTGGACAAGCAGCCTCAACACGGCCGAAATGAAGGACGTGCAGAACAAGATGGAGCCCAAGCTGGCGGAGTTTGCGGATAAGATTACCCAGAACGCCAAGCTCTTCAGTCGCATCGACGCCGTCTACCAGGCGCGCGAGCATTCTGGCCTAACGCCGGAGCAGCAACGTCTAACCTGGGTTTACTGGAATAATGCCGTAAAGGAGGGCGCCAAGCTCTCGCCCGATGCCAAGGCCCGAGTAACGGCCATTAACCAGAAGCTTGCCGGCCTCTATGCGCAGTTCAGCCAAAACCTTCAGCACGACGAGGATGCGAACGTCCTCTACCTCAAGGAGGCGGATCTGGTCGGACTCCCGCCATCGGTGAAAGGCTCCGCCGCCAAGGCTGCCGCCGACAGGGGCCACGACGGCGGTGAGTTCGCAATCCTAAACACCCGCTCTTCCATGGACCCGTTCCTCACCTATTCGGCAAGGCGCGACCTGCGCGAAAAGGTTTGGCGCGTCTACTATAGCCGTGGTGATAACCGGGATGCCTACGACAATACCATCACCATCATTCCCCAGATCCTCAAGCTCCGCGCCGAGAAGGCGAAGCTTTTAGACTATCCGACCTATGCCCACTGGAAGCTGCAGGACCAGATGCTCAAGACGCCCGACGCGGCCATGGCGCTGATGATGCGGATATGGCCCTCGGCGACCCAGCGAGTGCATCAGGAGGTCGTCGACATGCAGGCGCTCGCCGATCAGGAGGGCGCAGGAATCACCATCGCGCCCTGGGACTATCGCTACTACGCCGAGAAGGTGAGGAAGGCGAAATTCGATCTCGAGATGGACCAGGTGAAGCCCTATCTGCAGCTGGACAAGCTGCGGGAGGGTATGTTCTGGGCCGCCGGCCGGCTCTACGGCTTCACCTTCGCCAAGGTTGACGGTGTGCCGGCCTTTGATCCCAACATGGTCGTCTATGAGGTGAAGGACGCGAACGGCCGGCACGCAGCGCTCTGGTACTTCGATCCCTACACCAGGCGAGATAAAAATTCAGGTGCCTGGATGAACGAGTACCGGTCGCAACAGACCCTGGATACCCCCGTCTCGGCCATCGTCTCCAACAACGCTAACTTCGTGCAACCTACCCCGGGCCAGCCGGTGCTCATCTCCTGGGACGATGCGGTAACGATGTTCCACGAGTTCGGCCATGCCCTGCACTCCATGAATTCGAGCGTCACCTATCCAGGTTTGGCAGGCACCAAAGTGGCGCTTGACTTCGTCGAGTTCCCCTCGCAGCTGAACGAGAACTGGCTTCCGAGGGGGGAGATCTTAGATCGGTTTGCTGTCAACCCTGAAGGCCAACCGATTCCGCCAGAGCTAGTAAGAAAGCTTCTCAATGCGCAGACCTTCAATAAGGGCTTCGACGTCACGGAATTCCTTTCTGCCGCGATCATCGACATGAAACTGCACCTGGCGGGGGATACGCTCATCGATCCCGACGCCTTCGAAAAGGCTGAACTGAGCAAGCTCGGCATGCCCTCGGAACTCGTGATGCGGCACAGGACCGCGCAGTTCCACCACATCTTTGGCGATGGCTATGACGCCGGCTACTACGGCTATCTCTGGGACGAGGTGCTGGATCACGACGCCTTCGAGGCATTCCTCGAGGCAGGCGGACCCTACGATCCCGCGGTGGCCAAGCGGCTGCACGACGACATCACCAGCGTCGGTAACAGCATCGACCCGGCACTAGCCTTCCGCAACTTCCGTGGACGCGATCCCGAGGTGGCCGCCTATTTGCGCGCTAAGGGTTTTCCGATTGAAGGGTCCCCTTCCAAGCCCGCTGGAGCAACCACCTGAGCGCGCTGATGTTCGACGGTCGGTTCGCACCAAATGCACTCGCATCTTTAGCCCGGCTCTTAGGTTCCCGTCGCATCCTTCGTTGACCGCAAAAAGCAGGCCGAAGCCGGACGAACTGGCGAGGGGGGCAACGGGCGGAGGCAGGCTTAGGCTCCGCTTAGGCTGACTTGCCTCGCTTCCCTGACCGCTTGACTCGCTCCCCTCTCACCTTGTGCGTCAGTCGTAGGCCGGGGCCCTTCTCATCACCGGCTGGGATGCTCCACGCCAGCCGCCTCCAATGCGGTTTGGATTTTCCGGAGGGTGCGAGTGACCACCACTGAGCAGAGGATCCGTTGGCGAGCTTGAGCCCCGCCTACGCTCTCGCGAAGGCCCGGAAGATCCTGCGGATGCTGCTTCAGCGGAATGCCGGGCGTGAATGGCCTTGGGTCGTGTTGCGTTGTCACGACTTCGTGCTAAGACTTGCTCGCTCGCCTGAGCCTGACGCCCAGGGCCTCTCCCCGCTTCTTCCAAAATGAACTCCGCCCCTGCGGCCAATTCATCGGTTACCGTCTTCGTTTGCGGCCGGCGTCTTACGCAACCCTTAAACAAGGAATGAAGTGCACGTCGGCACGTGGATTTCGGCGTAGGACCAGACGGACGCCAGGCACATACGCGATTAATTCGAGCCGCTGTTGGAGCCCCCAGCACGACCAGAGGAAACCCCGGAGGCGGCCGCAGCTAAGCAATGGACTTATTCGCCGCGGTTGCAGGGCGGCCACCGCGGCTGTCACGCTCGCGCGCTTCTCTCTCGGGGCCTGGGAGCGCCGAAGCTGGCGCCGTTCAATTCCCCTGGTCATGTTGCTTGCTGAGCTGCTCGCAATCCGCAGGCGCGACGTTGCACAGTCTTTCCAGAGCACGTCGATTTCAAGTATTACCATGGCGGAGTTGCTTTACGGTGCCCGCCTGCGAGAGGATAACCCATCCATCATGGCGGCGGTGCACGCTTTCCTCGCGCGGATATCAGTTCACCCGTGGGATGAAGCAGCAGCCGAGGCCCACGCCCGAATCCTCGGTGCCAAGCGTCTCGGGCGGAGTGAGGGCGCATTTGATGTGATGATTGCGGCCCACGCCGAGGCTCTTGGCGCGACCCTGGTTACGAGCGATGTGGCTGTCAAGAACCTGAAAATCGAAGGCTTGAGGATTGTGAGCTGGTAGGGCTCCCCTTAAGCTGATTTGCCTCTCATCCTTGCCCGCTTGACCCCCTTCCCTCTCACCTTGTGCTTCCCGCAGTCCGGGGCCCTTCTCATCATCGGCTGGGATGAACTCCACGTCATCAGGTCATCGGCTCTATGTGGGCCGGGGCTTGGCTGCTTTGGCTGAGCCACAAGCGAGAGCGCCCTCCCCTCGAGGTCCTACCTACGGCTCTCTCGGCACCGCGGTGGGATTGGCTGATTCTCTTTTGCTGCAAAGCAGCAATTGGGTTCGTTTTGCGAAATTCCCGGCCCTCTTATACAACCTAAAGTTGTGTTAAGACAGGCACATGCCTCGTCAGGCCTCGATCTCGTGCAAGCGCTCGCCCAGGAGAGCTAGCAGGAGACGGCATCGGCAATTTCCGCCGTCGGCAGATTGAGCCAACACCCGCGCAGGGTCATAGAAAACGGGACGTGCGTTTCACCCGCCAGCCGAATGGTTAGTGGGGTCGCCAATGTCAGCAACGTGCCAATGGCAGACCTCATATGCACGAGGGGTGCTGCCTATTGGATCTATAGAAATCTTGGCGATGGCAGTATGAAAGGAAAGAGCCCTTTCGGAAAAACTTTATCTCTAGGAAAAGACGATGGTACCGCCCATAGTTCGTGTACCCCGCTCCGTATATCGCACCGCAGGCAACGACCGCGGCGAGCGCGCCATCCCGGAAGAGACCGCCATTGCGTTTACCTTCAATACCGCCTCGTACGCGGTGATGATGGCGACACCCCAGGATCTGGAGGACTTCGCCATTGGCTTTGGCCTGACCGAGGGTGTCGTTCCGTCCGTTGATGCCATCGAGGGCGTGGATGTCGTCGAGGAAGAGGTCGGCATCGAGTTGCGGATCTGGCTGAAGGCACCGCATGCTGCAGAGTTCTTGGGTCGCCGGCGCAAGATGGCGGGCCCCACTGGTTGCGGGCTCTGCGGCATCGAGAGTTCTCGTTGAGGCAATGCGGCCGCCGCCACCGGTGGACGAAGGTGTCGTGTTTACGCCGGATCAGATCATGACAGCGGTTAATTCGCTCTTTCCGCGACAGACCCTAAATCATGAGACCCGCGCAGTGCATGCGGCGGGATTCTGGCACCCAGCCAGGGGCCTGGTCGCGGTGCGGGAGGATGTCGGGCGGCATAACGCGCTCGATAAGCTCGCGGGTGCCCTCGTCCGCGAGAATGCCACGGCGAAACAGGGGATTATTGTTCTCACCAGCCGCGTATCGGTCGAGATGGTGCAAAAATCCGCGGCGATTCACGGACCTATAATCGTCGCAGTCTCGGCGCCGACCGCCTTGGCCGTGAGAATGGCTGACGCCGCCGGAATGACTCTCGTGGCAATCGCGCGCAAAGACGGCTTTGAGGTTTTCACCCATCCTCATCGGGTGAAGGGTGCGCTCTCAAGCCATGTAGCGTGATGCTTGAGGTCAGCCACAGGCCGAGCTCGGCAAAGGGTATGAAGTCGACCATGTCGCCCTCCTTTATTTCGCTCACCTCCTCGGAGACTTCGATCAGGCCGTCGGCATCTCGTAACGACGAGATCAACCCTGATCCATCGCGGGGAAACTTGGCAACGGAGAGTCGCCCATCGTTCGTCGCCAACCGTGCACGCCAAAACTCACGCCGCCCCGCCTTCTTGGCCTGGGCGAAGGCGGCCGGCAAGGGATAGCGCATGGGTTCAGGCCAGTCGCCACCCGCGAGGCGCGCAAGCACCGGCCTCACATAGATCAGGAAACAGACGAAGACCGCAACCGGATTGCCGGGGAGGCTGAGAACAACGCAATCACCGATCTGACCGAAGCTCATCGGACGTCCGGGCTTGATCGCGATCTGCCAAAGGTGACGCTTTCCGATGTCATCGATTGACTTCGCCACATGGTCCTCGGCGCCCTGACTCGCTCCGCCAGAAATCACGAGCACGTCGTAACGGGATGCGGCATCCTTGAGAGCGACGCGCACGCTATCCGCATCATCCTCAAGCACCCCAAGTGCTGCTGGCTCGGCGCCCACAGACTTGATCAGGCCGTTCAGCATCGGTGCGTTGGCGTCATAGACCTTGCCTTGCTCGAAGACGTCTCCCGGGCGCAGGATCTCGTCACCGGTCGAAAGAATGGCGACCCGAAGCGGCGTGTAGCAACAAAGCCTATCGAGACCGCAGGCGGCGGCGGTCGCCACGTCTTGAGGTCTGAGCCGCATACCGGGCTCCACCAGGACGGCACCCTGCTTGGAATCCTCGCCGGCAAGCCTGCGATTGACACCCTGTTTCAAGCCGCCGGGTACAGTTGCAAACCACTGGCCCTCCTGCTCCTCGATGCCCACGAATTCCTGCATGGCGACGGTGTCATGCCCACTTGGCATTACCGCGCCGGTGAAGATGCGCACGGCACTATCGGGCGGAGACACTTCCGTGAAGGGATGCCCTGCTGAGGCTTCTCCTACGACCTTGAAGCGTTTTCCTTCCGCTTTGTCATAAGAGGTGTGGGCAAAGGAGTAGCCGTCAACAGCGGCGTTGTCGTGGGACGGGATGGGCCTCGGCGCAACGATGGCTTCGGCAAGATAGCGCCCAGCGGCATTGTCCAGGGTGACATCTTCCACCTCAACGACCGGCCACACCCGGGACTTCAGGATGGCGAGCGCCTCGCCATGCGGAAGTCGGTCCTTGTCGAGGACGAAGCAATCATCAGCGAGCTTGAGGGTCATCGCGGTGTAAGGTTGAAATGTCTGGTAATGAAATTGGAAATTCCAAGTATATCATCCAGGTGGAAGATAGGGAGGGACTCGGTCTCATCGTCAGGCCGGTCAGAGGCAACCGCGATAATTTTCGGCGCGCCAGTGAGCGGCCGCCGCGAGGAGCTGCCGTCCCTGCGAAGCTCGATCTTCGGAAACGGCTCGCGCTTGAAGCCTTCGACCAAAATCAAGTCGCAGGTTCCGGCTTCGGACAGGACGTCGTTGAACGACATTTCTGGACTATCGCCAAGCTCATGCATAAGCGCCCAACGCTTGGGCGATGACAAGACAACCCTTCGGGCGCCTGCCTCCCTTAGCCGGTACGAGTTGCGGCCAGGGTGGTCGATATCGAAGCTCTCGTGCGCGTGCTTGATGGCGGTGATGGCGTAACCACGCCCGGTGAGTTCAGTAACGAGCCGCGCCGCCATAGTCGTCTTTCCTGAATTCTTCCAGCCGGCAATTCCGAAAACAGGTGGCCTCATGCGGCCTCTCCTCCGATAAGCACTTCGGCCTCGGCGAACTCATCCGGACGGTTGAGGTTGAAGAAGGGATCGATCCTGCGGCCGCCCATCTCCCTACTTGGAAAGAAGATCTCTTCTGCGTGATGCTCGCGAACCCACGCCTGGACTTTTCGCATGCCGCCTGCAAGCGACGTCTCGATCGCAGGCGCGAGCGACACGGGCCACAGACCGAAGACCGGGTGCATTCCGTGCTCCGACCGCGCCACCAGGAGCTTTGGCTCGCCCCCTTCTAGACTTGCCAGAAACCGCGCCACGAAATCGGCGGGAAAAAACGGCGTGTCCGTCGCGGCGGTGATCACAAACCGGCTCCCAGGCCGATTGGCTGTCGCCCATTCAATGCCGGCATGGACGCCGGCAAGCGGTCCTATTTGGCCGCCCAAGCGGTCCATGACGATGGGTAAGCCGAAGGCCGCAAACCGGCTCACGTCTCCATTGGCGTTGAGCACGAGATCGGTGACCTGGGGCCTCAGGCGCTCGATGACACGAGCAAGCATTGGCTTACCGCCGAGCGGCAACAAGCATTTGTCGCCGCCGCCCATGCGGCTCGATTTGCCGCCTGCAAGTAGAACGCCGACGACATCCTCAGGCCAGTCCATGTCCGGAATCTAGGGCTATAGGCCCGACGCTGTCACGTTCTGACTGAACTCGACAGTCGGCCGCTCACGCCCGTGCCCTGGCTCGATTCTGACCGCGCAATATTTGTATTCTGGGATCTTCGCGATTGGATCGAGTTGGGGATTGGTGAGGACATTGGCGGCCGCTTCGACATAAGCGAACGGGATGAAGATGGTGCCATCCGGGATGGCCCGGTCGGCGCGGGCAGTGAGCTCGATCGAGCCCCGCCGCGTGGTCACCTTAATGCTTTGACCGGGCGCCACGCCATAGCGGGCGAGGGTAATGGGGTTCAGGCTCGCGGTTGGTCCAGGCTCAAGCAGGTCCAGGACCTCGGCGCGACGCGTCATGGCACCCGTATGCCAATGCTCGAGCTGGCGCCCGGTCATCAACACCAGGGGATAGTCCCGGTCTGGGACCTCTGCCGGAGGCAGCACGTCGGCCGGCACAAGCCGGGCGCGGCCGGTTTGAGTCGGGAAGCCGTCCCCGAACACGACAGCCTCTCCGGGCTGATCGGGGCTCGGGCAAGGATAGATGACCGAGGATTCGCGCTCCAGCCGCTCCCAGGTGATGTTGTCGAGAGAGGGCATGGCCAGCATCATCTCGGCATAGACCTCCGAGGGATGGGCATAGGTCCAATCAAGCCCTAGCCGCTTGGCCAGTTCGACGATGATCCACAGATCCTGGCGGGTGTCGCCGGGCAGGTTGAGCGCCTTGCGGCCCATCTGCACCTGCCGATTAGTATTGGTGACGGTGCCGGTTTTTTCGGGCCATGCGGACGAGGGCAGCACGACATCGGCTAGCATCGCCGTCTCGGTGAGAAAGATGTCCTGCACCACCAGATGTTCGAGCTTGGCAATGCCGGCTCGCGCGTGATCGACGTCTGGGTCGGACATGGCGGGGTTCTCGCCCTGGATATACATGCCCCTGATCTCGCCGGCATTGGCGGCGTTGATGATCTCGACCACCGTCAGACCGGGTTTCATCGACAGGGGCGTGTGCCACAGCTCCTCATATTTCTTGTGGACCTCCGGGCTCTTCACGTCGGCATAGTCGGGATAGAACATTGGGATCAGACCCGCATCGGAAGCCCCTTGCACGTTGTTCTGGCCCCGCAGCGGATGCAGGCCGGTGCCGGGTCGGCCGACCTGGCCGCACATCAACGCGAGCGCGATCAGGCAACGGGCATTGTCGGTGCCGTGCACATGCTGCGAGATACCCATGCCCCAGAAGATCATGGCGCGCTCGGCCTGGCCGAAATCGCGGGCGACCTTGCGGATGGTGACGGCGTCGATGCCGCAAATATCGGCCACGGATTCCGGGCTGTAGCTCGACAGATGGTCCTTCAGGCTTTCGAAGTGTTCCGTATAGGCCTGGAGATATTGAACGTCGTAGAGCTTCTCCTCGACGACCACATGCATGATGGCGTTCAGGAGCGCGACGTCGCTCGCCGGCTTGAACTGCAGCATGTAGGTCGCGTACTCGCGCAGGGCTGAACCACGCGGATCAATGACGATGAGCTTGGCGCCCCGCTTCACCGCCTGCTTGAAGAAGGTCGCGGCGACGGGATGGTTCTCGGTCGGGTTGGCGCCGATGATCATGATGACGTCGGCGTGTTCGACCTCGTTGAAGGTCGCGGTCACGGCGCCGGAGCCGATCCCCTCGATCAGCGCCGCCACGGACGAGGCGTGGCAGAGCCGAGTGCAGTGATCGATGTTGTTGTTGCGAAAACGGGCGCGGATCAGCTTCTGGAACAGATAGGCTTCCTCGTTCGAGCATTTGGCCGAGCCGAAACCGGCGATGAACTCGTTGCCGTGCTCCTTGGCAACGCGCGCAAGGCCCTTGGCCGCGACCTCCAGAGCCTCCTCCCAGCTCGCCTCGCGGAAATGGGTGAGTGGGTTCGAGGGATCGATATCGAGTCGTTTCGGCAGGCCGGGCTTGCGGATCAGCGGCTTCACCAGCCGCTGCGGATTGTCCACGTAGTCGAAGCCGAAGCGGCCCTTGACGCACAGGCGGTTCTCATTGGAGTAGCCGTTGCGGCCTTGCACGAAAGCGATCTTGTTGTCCTTGATTTGGTAGCTGATCTGGCAGCCGACGCCGCAATAGGGGCACACCGAATGGACCTCGCGGTCCACCTCCCGGGTGCCATGCTGGGTAATCGGATCGACGATCGATTTTGGCATAAGCGCCCCGGTCGGGCAGGCCTGCACGCACTCTCCGCAGGCAACGCAAGTGGACAGTCCCATGGGATCGTCGAAGTCGAACACCGGCTTGGCGTCGATATTGCGGAAGGCCATGCCGATCACGTCATTGACCTGGACTTCGCGGCAGGCGCGCACGCAGAGCCCGCAGTCGATGCAGGCGTCGAGATTGACAGCCATGGCGGGATGCGACAGGTCGGGCCGCAGGATGCCATGGGCGGGGAAGCGGGAGGTCTCGATGCCCTGAGCTTCGGCCCATTGCCAAAATTTGGAGATGCGGTCGGGGGAGTCCTCTCGCGGCGGCTGGTCAGCGAGCAAAAGCTCCATGACCATGCGGCGCGCCTTCACGGCGCGATCGGTCGCGGTTTTCACCACCATGTCGGGCGTCGGCTTGCGGATGCAGGAGGCCGCCAGTGTGCGCTCACCCTCGACCTCGACCATGCAGGCGCGGCAATTACCATCGGCGCGATAGCCTGGCTCCGGTAGCCAGCACAGATGCGGGATGTCGATGCCCTCGCGTTGAGCCACCTGCCAAATGGTTTCGCCGGGTCGGGCGCCCACAACCTTGCCGTCGATGGTGAAGAGCAGTTGGTCTGTCATGAACTCATCGTCTCTCTATTTAATATCGATATTTAATATCGATCCGGCTTGCCGGCCGCCTCCGTGCGGGCGGGTTCATGCGCAAAGTGCTCCATGGCGGTGATGAAGGCGTTGGGCGCCGCCTGGCCCAGCCCGCAGATCGACGCGTCGCGCATGGTCTGGGCGAGCTCATTTAACAGCTCCGCGTCCCAATCGTCGCGTTCGAGCAGCGCCACCGCCTTGTCGCACCCAACCCGACATGGCGTGCACTGTCCGCAAGATTCGTCCTTGAAGAAGCGCAGCAGATTGAGAACCACGGCGCCAACGTCGTCGCGATCAGAGAAAATGACGATGGCATGGCTCCCGACAAACGAACCATATTTGTCGAGGGTTCCGAAATCGAGCGGCAGGTTGGCGAGCTTCGCGGGCAGGACGCCGCCAGAGGCGCCTCCTGGCAGATAGGCCTTGAAGGTCTGGCCGTCCTCCATGCCACCGGCGAGCTCGACCAGCTCATTGGCGGTGATCCCGGCTGGCGCCAGGATGACGCCGGGCTTCTTTACCCGCCCTGACACAGACCAGGATCGCAACCCCTTGCCGCCATTGAGGCCATGGTCGGCAAACCATTTGCCGCCCTTGGCCAGGATCTGAGGCACCCAATGGAGCGTCTCGACGTTCTGGTTGAGGGTCGGGCGCCCGAACAGGCCGACCTCAGCGATATAGGGCGGCCGATTGCGCGGGTAGCCACGCTTTCCTTCGATTGACTCGATCATCGCCGAACTCCTCGCCGCAGATATAGGCTCCGGCGCCACGGCGGAGCTCGATCTGGCCGGGCTCGATGAGGCCGGCGCTTTCAAGTGCGACGATCTCGTGCGCTAGGATGTGAAGCACGGCGGGATATTCGTCGCGCATATAAAGATAGATGCGCTCGGCCTCGACTGCCCAGGCCCCAATCAGCGCGCCTTCGAACATGCAGTGCGGTTGTCGCTCGAGATAGTAACGGTCCTTGAAGGTGCCGGGCTCGCCCTCGTCGCCATTGATGGTCATCAATCTCGGTCCGGGATAGGACCGCACGATCTGCCATTTGCGTCCAGTCGGGAAACCGGCGCCGCCCAGACCGCGCAAGCTTGCATCAGTCAATTCCTTGACGACCGAGTCGAAGCTCCGCTTGCCGGAGCGACAGCTCGCGAGCACGGAATAGCCGCCAGCTGCAAGATACTCGGCGAGGTTCTGATAGGCGGGAATCGTCGCCTCTCTCACTCCGCTCGAGACCGCGGCGTCGACCTTCTCGGCCGTGGCGTAATCGACATGCAGATGGCCGATCTCGCACACCGGCGCCGCGTCGCAGCGGCCCATGCATGGCGCACGGAGAACGCGGACCTTCGCGGGGTCCGCGTGCGCTTCGAGAGCATCGAGCAGCGCCTCGGCTCCCTTGATCTCGCAGGTGATGGAATCGCAGACGCGGATGGTGGTGGGCGGCGGCGGGGTCTCGCCTTCCTTCACCACATCGAAATGAGAATAAAAGGTTGCTACCTCATAGATTGCTGCCTGCGGCAAGCGCATCTCCTCGCACAGCGCGCGCAAATGACGGGCCGAGAGATAGTGGCAGTGGTCCTGAATGAGATGGAGGAATTCGATGAGGAGATCGGGCCGGCGGGGCCTCGAGCCAAGCAATTGACGCACCTCGCGAAGCGCGTCGCCGTCAAGCTGTCGTCCCTTGGGAAAGGCCCGGGCGCGTTTCCGGGACCCGATGTTGGCTGCGCGGTTCGAGCCTCCGTTGGTTGCGGTCTTCTGCTCCACGCTACCTCTTCTCCATTGCATCGCGACTTATGGAGGCAGACCGGCCACAACTTAGCCGCTTGAACAGCAAATCCTTACCGCGCTTAGCGCCGACGGGCAAGCAAGCCTCACCATTCGCCTTCTTTTCCCGGTTCGCAGGCTCTACTCTTAGACGGAACCAAGACCGAAAGGCGCTTCAATGTTGGATCTCTCCGAAGCCTTCCGTGAAGCCTTAGGGCAAATCGCCACGCTTGATCCGCAGCTCATCGAGATCATCGGGCTGTCCCTAAAGGTTACGCTGAGCGCGGCGGCGATTGCCACCCTCATCGGCTTTGCCGTCGGTGGAGTATTGGCCGTTTATCGCTTCCCTGGGAGGGGCGCATTGGTCGCGCTCCTGAATGCGCTCATGGGATTTCCGCCGGTTGTGGCTGGTCTTATCGTCTACTTGCTGCTGTCCAACTCCGGTCCGCTCGGCGTCCTGCAGCTACTCTACACGCCTCAAGCTATGATCATTGCGCAAGTGATCCTGGTTACTCCCATTGTCGCCGCCCTGACGCGACAAACCTGCGAGGATTTGCTTGAGGAATACCATGATCAGCTTCGCTCGCTCGGAGCCTCATCGGCGGAGATTGTGACGACCCTCCTTTGGGATGGCCGCTATCGATTGATCACCGCAGCGCTTGCGGGGTTTGGGCGCGCCATCGCCGAGGTCGGCGCGGTCATGATCGTCGGCGGCAATATCGACCACGTGACGCGAACAATGACCACGGCGATCACGCTGGAAACGGCCAAGGGCAATATTGCCCTTGCGCTTGCTCTTGGCATGATCCTTCTTTCCATTGCACTCGTCGTCAATGTGGCCCTGATGGGGATCAGGAGGGTCGCCTCCCATTTTGCCTATGCTTGAACGGCCGAGACCCGCAAATTTCCTGGATGCTCCTGCGGCTTCGCTTGGGCGGCTATTGCCGCTCGAACTCCGGGGCCTCTCTCTTGAAACTGGCGGACGGCGATTGATTGACCGCATCGACCTTAAGGTCCAGGAGCCAGGTATCACCGTCATCCTTGGGCCCAATGGCGCAGGGAAGAGCCTGCTGCTTCGTCTGGTGCATGGACTGGTCGCACCGACCGCGGGGGCTATTCTTTGGGGAGGCACGCCGATGGATGACGAGATCAGGCGGCGGCAGGCCATGGTCTTCCAAAAGCCGGTGCTGCTCCGCCGAACCGCTGCCGCTAACATCACCTACGCGCTCGGCTTGCGCGGCGTTGCGCGGAGCGAACGGAATTTACGGGCGTTGCAAGCCTTGGAGCTTGCTGGGCTAGCGCGCTACGCTTTTGCACCCGCGCGGGTACTTTCCGGCGGCGAACAGCAACGGCTCTGTCTTGTTCGCGCCCTGAGCCTCGATCCAGAAGTGCTTTTTCTCGACGAGCCGACTGCAAGCCTCGACCCAGCTTCTACGCTCGCCATCGAGCAACTCCTCATCGGGTCCAAGCGCCGGGGTATCAAAGTCATCGTCGTGACCCATGACGTTGGCCAGGCGAGAAGGCTCGCACAGGACGTCATCTTTTTACATCACGGCCAACTCATCGAGCATCAGCCGGCATGGCGTTTCTTCGATCACCCTGAAAGCGATGCCGCACGCGCCTTCCTGGCCGGCGGCTTGGTGCTTTGACAGGGGAGAACAATCATGAGCGGTGCATTCGGACGGCGCGAAGTTCTGAGACTGGCTCTGGCAGCCCTCGCGCTCCTTGCGTTCGCCATCCCAACCTCGCGGGCGGCAGACAATTTCATCATCGTCCAGTCAACCACCTCTACGCAGAACTCAGGACTGTTCGAGCACATCCTGCCGCTCTTCACCAAGAAGACCGGAATCGAGGTTCGCGTGGTCGCGGTAGGCACGGGGCAGGCATTGAAAAACGCTGAGAAAGGCGATGGCGACGTGGTGCTGGTTCACTCCCAGCCGGATGAGGAGAAGTTCGTCGCGGATGGCTGGGGCGTGAAGCGCTATCCCGTTATGTATAATGACTTCATCATTGTTGGCCCGGCCGCAGATCCCGCCAAAATCGCGGGGATGAAACAGGCGCCAGAAGCGTTCAAAAAGATCGCCGAAGCGCGGTCGCCGTTCGCTTCCCGTGCGGATGACTCAGGAACCCACAAGGCTGAACTGAAGCTATGGCATGAGGCCGGCGTAGATCCGAAGGCATCGAGCGGCAGTTGGTATTTGGAGACCGGCTCCGGCATGGGCGCCACTTTAAACATAGCGGTCGGGAAGCAGGCCTATGCGCTGACGGATCGGGGTACGTGGCTTGCCTTCGCCAATAAGGACGACTTCAAGGTTCTGGTCGAAGGCGACGACAGGCTGTTCAACCAATATGGCGCGATCCTCGTTAACCCGGCGAAGCACCCGAACGTGAAAGCCAAAGAAGGGCAGGCCTTCATCGACTGGCTCACCGGCCCGGAGGGACAGGCTGCAATCGCGGACTACAAAATCGATGGCCAGCAGCTCTTCTTTCCCAACGCCCGCCCACAGAGCTGAGGGCCCGCTGCATAGGTGTTGCAACCCTTTTCCTTTGGGATGCTGCCGAGTACACCGAGGGTTGGGCTTGGGAACCTCTGTGATTTGCCCCAGTTAAGGACGTGATAGGTGCTTTTCTAATCGCCGATCACCTATCGCAACCAAAGCCTCGATCCTGGCCATGTGATCGAGGCTTTTTACTGAGTTGCATTATCTCGAATGTCCGCTTTGGGTCGTCGCAGGCGCCGCTCAAGATCTGCAAGCCTTGAGTTTTTGCCGGCAGTCGCGGTGCTAATCCCCAATGCTCGCCGTTAGAAATAGTATTAGTTCAGAGACTTGCGGGGTTTTGCCAACACTTTGCCTGAATGTCCGGAGAGATTTCTAGGGCGTCCCGGGGCCCGCTCCTCGTACATGGCGGTCCGGGCGCCGGACAAGGCGGCCCCCTCCTATCGACCTATCGGCAACGCCGCCTTGTCCCCATACTTGAAGGAAGGCGCCATGCTCAATTCGAAGATTTGCCGCCAACACGCAGCCAAATGCATTGAGACGGCCGAGACAATTCCACAGGGGGCACAGCGCGAAATGTTTTTCGACATGGCTAAGCGCTGGACCGACCTCGCAATCAACGTTCTGAGGCTCTAGCCGATCCCGCATCGCCGCCGGCGAACGATCCCGGCGAGCCTTATCGCTTCGGCTCACGATTTACGAAGGTCCCAACCGGCTAGGACCGACTGTTGCGCGATGTCGCAGCGCGCGGCGACTATCTTGATTTCACGAGACCCGAACCTAATTATTGGTCGCTCTTTCTGAGCTTGTTGGACAAGGAGGTTTTGCAGTTCAGGGAGGTTTAAAATGGGTACGCTCATTTTCGTTTGCCCAGCGACCGGGCTCGAAGTCTTTACGGGCCTAGAGATGGACGTCGACACCTTCGCCACGCTGCCGAGCGTTCTGCCCGATATTCGGTGTCCCCACTGTTCCGAACCGCATGAGCTTTCCGAGTTGGCCGTCTGGCTGGCCGATGGCGAGGGACGGATCCACGGCGATCATAGAGCTGCCTAAAGGAGACTGCTTCCTAAAGAGAAGGTAAGCAAAGACCGCCGCGAAGCACCCCGTCTAGATATCATGTGCGTCAGACAGGTCGATCTCTCCTTCGACCACATGCCTTAGGCTCGTGCCTTCTCCGGTCAGCACCATTTTGACTTTGAGCTTTCCTTTTCCGGCCAGCTTCTCCTCGCGCACGGTGCGTTCGATGGCCTGTTGCGCGGTAACGCCAACCTCCTTGAGGTATTTCCGCATCGAAATATTGAACTTTTCCATTCGAACCTCCCGCAGGCGGCATAAGACGATTAACTTTGTCGCACGGCGTTCTCAGTTAGTGTCGCTGGCTTAATGTAACATCATTCAGCTTGATGATGAGGCGCGCGGATGCTGCCTGTTCAATGCCGAATGGCACGGGCCGCGCTTGGCCTGAGCGTCAAAAAGTTAGCGGTTGCCGCAAGGGTTGCTCCCCAAACAATCGTTCGCTTCGAACGAGGCGAAAAAATACGTCCCAGCACCATCACTAGTCTTCGTCAAATTCTCGAAGCCGCCGGCGTTGAGTTCACCGACGGGCGCAGGCCGGGAGTTCGATTATTGAGCATAAGATAAGAAGGCGAAGGCATCGCGGCGAAGCCGCGACGCTGTCAATGTCAACTTTGGGTCGTTCTGAGACGTTGGCGCTCAAACTCAGGACATCCGCTCTAAACAGACGTTCGGATTCCGCATTTGAGTATGAAGGCCCTCCCCGCCTCCTTCGGAATGAACCCCTGCGTATGCCTCGGTGATGCTGCCTAGGTGGGGAGCGGCTAACACGCCCGTCATTGGTGTGCCGAGCACTCGGCTACGGTTATGGCCACACCAGCGACGAGAGGACAGGGACATCGGAGAAGTCATCCGGGTTGAAGGTGACCAAGGTCGCCCGGTGCACCAGGAGAGGATCTCCTCCCGCCTTATCGGCCTAGGGCAGAGGGCTAGCCGGAATGGGGGATGGGCCCTTTTCGGCATTGCAAGATGAACCTGTTGTGCCGCACGTTTAGTATCTTGATTTTATATCGTCGTTGGCCTCTGCTAGGTGCCAGCCACGGAGCCGCCTCCGTTGCGACGCTCAACAAGCGTATCGATTGCAACTTGGACTGCCGTTCGCCTCCGCAAAATAGGTGACCTGGACAGACCTCATGTGGATGCCTCTGGGGCATCGCTAATCTCGTTCTAGTAGGCGTCACCGCGTCATTCGAATACCGAAGATCTCCTGGCCCTGTTTGGCCGAAGCTTCTCTACGTCGCTTCCTGTCGGCGTTTGGAGAGTGGCATGAGCCAGTGCAACGCTCAGACCAATGCTCGCCCCTCCGGACCGTTGTTGCAAACGGCGCGGGGGCTGGAGCTGATTAAGTCGTGCGCCAAGTTCTATACGAATGGCGTTGGAGTGGCGAAGCCGACGCTTCAATTTTCGCACCCCCTCGGTGTCGCTTTGAATCAGCCCGCGGCCAGACAGATGTTCCCTTCACAGGTCTCGAAACAGAGCATCAGCGCCGTCGCTGTCATGGGCTCATTTTTCTTGGTTCTAGCGAGCTTGGCTTTTGCAGCGATAACGTGGTGGGTCGCTACACGCGGAGTTGCCGGAGGAACGGAAGTCGCCGCCGGTGAGGCGAGCGCTATCTCAACGCAATCGGCAAATCTAAAGGCAGCCGCTACAGCGCAGACTGTCTCGAACACGCAGTCAGATATCATCATTCACAAGGTTAAGACGCAGCCCATTGACCGCGGTGCCTTGGAGTCGAATGGATCACGATAGAGATGGCGAAACCGTAAGCGCGTCGGCTGAGACGGCGCCTCTCGGGCAGGGTGCGAAAATCATCACCAACTGCGGCGAACCAGAGCAAGCAGTGGGTCGGAAAAAAATGACTAGCCCGAGCGATCCAGGAGGAAATAAAAAGACCCGAGGTTGACCTCAGGTCTTTCGTCGAACTAGGCGCTTCGAAGTCGATTAGCTGCCCCAACCTTGGCGGCTGCTTGCTCGACCGGCTTGTAGGCGTTGCGCGTCAGGCCAGCATACATCTCACCGAGCTTCGACAACTCAGCAACATAAGCTTCATAAGCCATTCTCGCGTACTGAGACTGGATCTCGATCACCTGCTCGAACGACTTTGCACCAAGCAGCTGCTCGAAAGCACGCGTGCCGTCCTCGAATGACCTCTTCGAATAAGCGGTCATTTCCGCGGCAATTGCCTGGAACCCCTTATTCGCCTCACCAAAGGAGCTGACAACGGCATCGAAGCCGCCCTTGCCCGCTCTCTGGACCTCGTTATTAAACCTTTGAACATCAGACATCTGACTACCTCTCTGGCCCGCGCGCGGGGGATGGGGGATATTGCGTGTGAGGGTTATATGGGATGCTATGGTGCACTGCACAATGCCTCAGCATGCGCAAAGGCACCCCAGCCGTGCGCCCCGGATTAGCGAGGTGCCCTAGCATCGGTGCACGATAAGATGGAGCGCTCCGTGGGGCTTCATGGTCAGGGACTGCCGGGCTTTTTCTACGTCGGGCCGCATTGGTTCAGTTGTGGACTTCGAAGCCACACGATGCCTTCAACGGGCGCAAGTCGTGGGTGCTGCCCCCCTCCCCGCATACTCCGGAATGAACCGCTGCCTATGCCTCGCTGATGTTGCCTGAGCTGAGAAGCGGCGCGCGACTGACTGGCGGTGTAGCGGCGAGGTCACGTTTTTTCCCATGGCGGTGAAGCGCAAGATGGTGAGACAAGTCGTCTTCTCCTGGATCGTCTGGCCTTCGCGCGAGGTGCGTGATCTGATCGGCGACAAACGCCTTTTTTGCGTGCCCCGGAATACCTTCGATGCATGGCCTAGCGTCAGCCAAGTCAGGCAAAAGAGAGACCCTTTAGCGGATCGAGCAACCGGCGCCCGATATGGTAATGGTTGGTGCTGACACCGACATTTTCCCAGACACATGTTTTCGAGCAATCAGCATACGCGCCAGCGAAGGATGATCATGGGAAATTATCGCAAAACCCCCGAAGCCATTTCTAGGCTGTCGCCGGAACAGTATCGCGTAACCCAGGAGAGCGCCACCGAAGCCCCCCGAACCGGCGAATATCTGGATAACAAAGAACCGGGCATCTACGTTGATGTCGTATCGGGAGAGCCGCTGTTCGCGTCGTCCGACAAATATAAATCGGGATGTGGCTGGCCAAGTTTCACCAAGCCGATCGAGCCTGCCAACGTAAATGAATTGCGGGACACTACCCACGGCATGACCCGCACCGAGGTGCGCTCGGCGCATGGCGACAGCCACTTGGGTCACGTCTTTGTCGATGGTCCGGCAGATCGAGGCGGTCCGCGTTATTGCATCAACTCTGCCTCATTACGGTTCATCCATCGCGACGATATGGAGGCCGAAGGCTACGGTGCCTATCTGGACCAGGTAGATGATCGACGTTGACCGAGCTCTAGGGACTGGAGGAATGGCCCCGCGAACATATCTGCTAAGCGTCAAAAGCTCGTCTCAGAGCATCCACTATAGTCGTCCGCTTTGCGCAAATTCCGGACATTGAAGCGTTGTTGCAATACGGCGCTGTCTCAACATTGAGCTTGCTTTGTCGCTCGGGTAAGCCCAACAGTGGATTGGCACTCCAAGTTTAAGAGTGCCAAATCTTCCTTGTTCACACCATTCAGAGAGCGAACCCCATGAAATTCAGACCTCTGCACGACCGCGTCGTCCTTCGCCGGATTGAAGGCGACGAGAAGTCGAAGGGCGGCATTATTATTCCCGACACGGCCAAGGAAAAGCCGCAGGAAGGTGAGGTCGTTGCCGTCGGCCCTGGTGCCCGCGACGAAGCCGGCAAACTGATTCCAATCGATCTTAAGGCGGGGGACCGAGTTTTGTTCGGCAAATGGTCGGGGACAGAAGTGAAGATCGACGGCGAAGAACTCCTGATCATGAAGGAATCCGACGTCATGGGGGTGCTCGAAGGCGCCAAGGCCAGCAGGAAGGCCGCATAGGCTTGCCGTAGCCTTCCATCAATTCAACTTAGGAGATCCAAAATGGCTGCCAAGGACGTCAGATTTTCCACGGACGCGCGCGACAAGATGCTGCGCGGTGTCGATATTCTCGCCAACGCCGTCAGGGTGACGCTCGGGCCTAAAGGTCGCAACGTCGTCCTAGACAAGAGCTACGGCGCGCCGCGAATTACCAAGGACGGCGTTACGGTCGCCAAGGAGATCGAGCTTGAGGACAAGTTCGAGAATATGGGCGCCCAGATGGTCCGTGAAGTGGCGTCGAAGACCAGCGACATCGCCGGCGACGGGACCACCACAGCGACAGTGCTGGCTCAAGCGATCGTCAGGGAAGGGGTCAAGTTACTTGCGGCCGGCATGAACCCGATGGATCTGAAGCGCGGCATTGATTTGGCAGTTAGCGAGGTCGTTAAGGACATTGCCCGGCAATCCAAAAAGGTTCAGTCGTCGGAGGAAATCGCCCAGGTTGGTACGGTCGCCGCAAACGGCGAACGGGAAATTGGCCAGATGATCGCCAAGGCGATGCAGAAGGTCGGCAATGAAGGCGTGATCACGGTCGAGGAGGCCAAGAGCCTCGACAGCGAGCTCGAAGTGGTCGAGGGCATGCAGTTCGACCGCGGTTATATTTCCCCCTATTTCATCACCAACGCCGAGAAGATGGTGGCCGAGCTCGAGAGCCCATACATCCTCATCTACGAGAAGAAGCTCTCCGGGCTTCAGGCATTACTTCCCCTGCTCGAATTGGTGGTGCAGTCGGGCAAGCCGCTGCTCATCATCGCCGAGGATGTGGAGGGCGAGGCACTCGCTACTCTCGTGGTCAACAAGCTGCGCGGCGGCTTGAAGGTCGCGGCAGTCAAGGCGCCGGGCTTCGGCGATCGCCGCAAGGCGATGTTGCAGGACATCGCCGTGCTGACGGGCGGCGAGCTGATCTCCGAGGATCTCGGCATCAAGCTCGAGAACGTCACCATCCAGATGCTGGGCAAAGCTAAGCGTGTGACCATCACCAAGGATGACACGACCATTGTCCACGGTGCCGGCAAGAAGCAGGATATTGAGGGCCGTATCGCGCAGATCAAGCAGCAGATCGAGGACACCACCTCCGACTACGACAAAGAGAAGCTGCAAGAGCGGCTGGCCAAGCTCGCCGGCGGCGTTGCGGTGATCAAGGTCGGGGGTTCAAGCGAAGTCGAGGTGAAGGAGCGCAAGGACCGCGTCGACGATGCGCTCAACGCGACGCGCGCCGCAGTCGAGGAGGGCATCGTGCCGGGCGGCGGCGTTGCTCTGTTGTGGGCGTCGAAGTCGCTGAAGGTCAAGAGCAACAACGAGGATCAGGAGGCCGGTATCAACATCATTCGCCGTGCGCTGCAGGCTCCGATCCGCCAGATCGCCGAGAACGCCGGCGTCGAAGGCTCGATCGTGGTGGGCAATGTGACCGCTCAGCGTTCGCCTTCCTATGGTTATGATGCACAAACAGGCGAATACGGAGATCTGATCGCGAAGGGCATCATCGACCCGGCCAAGGTTGTGAGGGTCGCCTTACAGGACGCGGCCTCCGTCGCCGGCCTCCTAGTCACAACCGAAGCAATGGTAGCCGACCGACCAAAAAATCATTTTAGCGCTCCAGCTATGCCGGGCGGTGGCATGGGCGGCATGGGTGGAATGGATTACTAAGTTCTCGGCTGAGGAACACAATCGATGAACTTGATACAATCAATTTGTTGCTTCTTTTCCGGCCGATGTTCCGGCGGAGCAACTAAGCCGACGACAGACAATGGCGGTCACGACCACGATGCGGCTAGCGGTTCCGCGTCACCAGATCGCCCAGCAATTGACGCAGGGGATTCGCCTCCGCGGCGGTCATGAATGTTAGTCGAGGTACCGCGAAGAGCGCGGGATTTCAACCTTCACGACCGCAGGGTTGAGCTCAGTTGGAAGCTCATGGCGCTGGCTGCTGACGGCGTGACTGACGGCGGCGAGTTGCGCAATTTGGCGATCGAGAGCCTGGATCTACCGCGCAGCCATTGAGCTCACAGAGGCATTACCATTCGCCAACTCAGTCACCGACTTCCCATCACGATATCGACGGCAGGCGCCCCGACCAACTTCTAAACACGGCGCGCGAGGAGCGAAACAAGCCCCGTCTCAAACATTTCGGTGATTGAGATAGTCTGATGGTGAAACTGGGCGCTGCTGTAAACCGCCCGCAAGCTGCACGACCCAACCGAAGATTATTATCGCCAGGATGATGAGCGCGAGGATAATGACCGATCGATTTTGCCACATGCGATTGCGCCCTACTTCCTGCGTAAGTTAAGTAATGACCTGTCCCAAACCATACATTCACCAAGCACAAGTGGCCAACCTGCCGACACCTACCCAGTCAAGAACCGCGCGAGGTCTATTAGAGTGGTCACTACTTGAACTCGGCGCGCTCTCAAACTTAAGCGAACGCGCGATTGGCGACTTTGAGATGGGCAGGCGCTTGCTGTCATCAAGGAGTTTGGTCGCAGTGCGCCACGCTTTTGAAGATGCCGGCGTCGAGTTCATTGATGGCGTTGCGCCGGGCGTAAGACTAAGTCCGGGCAAGGGGTTCCAGTGAATAGTCCGGACGATCTCCCGAACTCAGTAGCCGCCGAGGAAAATCGGGCATGGTTATCGCGACGGCATTCCACTAACTTTTCTTGAAGGCGACACCACGCGCTTTCTCGAGGTACTCGAGCCGGAGATCGAGAACAAGGCGCGGCATGGTCACGAGGAGCGGGCTGCGCATCTACCGAGGTCGCGGCGCCTTGCGCAACTCGAAGCGGCGCGGGAAGCGGACGACAAGCGTCGGCGGTCCCGCCGAGATGCCATCGCATTTCGTGACGAACTCAAAAACAAATGACGTTCGAGATCAGATCGCGCTGGGCCAGTCAGTGCGGGTCAAAAGCTGATGCGAGTTCAGCGAATTTGATGTCCGCTTAGTGCCAATAGCGGATTTAGAACTCAGTCGGCGCGCCTTTTTTTGCACTGCAAGGTGTTTGGTGCACCGCACGTCTAGTATCTTGATTTCATATCGTCATGGGCCTCTGCTAGGTGCCTACCTGAGCGTGATGTAGCGGCGTAACCAAGTTCAGGAGGAGGCCACCACATGGGGACGTTGGTCTTCGTGTGCCCGACCACTGGGCACGAAGTTTCAACCGGCGTTGAAGTAGAGAGATCCAACTACAAAAGGCTCTCGAGAACGAAGACGGCGGTCTTTTGTCCGCGCTGTCGGAAGAACCATATTCTCGCGGCAATCTGGGCTTGGTTGGTTGATGAGGTCCCCGAAAGTCCGAACCACAGCACTTCTACGAAGTCTGCTGCCTAGATCGTTGCCTCTGGGATCTAGACAATCCAGTCCAATTCACGAGCCTTCTCGTTCGCCAAGCGCCCCGCTCTTGCGAGGAACTCCGCTTGCGTGAGCTTGGTCCGAGGATCGTTTTCACCAGGTAGGTAAGCGGCGAGAAGCTCGGGAGAGATAGCGGGCTTGTGATAGGTGACGGTGTAGCTAGTGCCCGGCAGATCGACGATGATATCGCCGCCCCTCACATCGAGGTGAATGTCTGCTAGCCCCCGCATATGAGAATCATAGCAGAAAACGTCTCTTCAGTGCGTTGCAGCAAAAGCACAGCGAGCGGTGCTGTTTGCGCAAGGTTGTAGCGTGCCATCCACCAACCGCAAATTCAACCGGGATAAGATCGGGTGTTCCGGCTGCGGAACACTTCTGGTATCACTGCAGTTTCCGCGACCCCTGGTGCGTCGCCCTCGCAGCAGCCCGGAGTTCGCTCATCACCACTTCAAGCACTTCGGGATCAATCGAGGCGTTCTTTGTCTCGATATAGTCGAGCATCATCTCGATGCGAGCGTCGCTCGCACCCCTCTTCCGTTGCTCGATTATCGCCTGCCGGAATTCCTCGATCATCGGCCTGTACTTCACAAGCGCGAAGGATTTGGTTTTTTCGTCCATGGTCCCCCCGATCAAGAGGGAAATAGTACCGCCCCATCGTGATCTCAGAGTGGCGATGCGAGCATTTCGCTACCGTTCGCGGCCATGAAACACGCCGGCTTGCTCAGGTCTCATCGAGGATGGTTGTGCGCCATTTGGTGCAGTGCCCATACTCGCGTCTTAGGCCATTAGCTGTCCAGCAAAGTTTTAGGCCAGCACCCCGTCCGATGTTCGCCGTCGTCGTCTAGTTTCTACCGACGCCGCGCGATGCGGCCACTGTAAATAGCAGTCCGGGTTGGTCCCCTGTCTGCTCGCCACGAAGTTCTTGCTTTGGTCAGCGCGGCTTCAAACTCCTCGACGGAGGAATTGCGCGCTCCGGGACTGTGGCCGATGCCAGTTACCTTGTCCGAAGTAGAGGAAAGTTTGGCGACGTGAGTGTCAAACTTGGCATGTAAAATAGCGCGCATAGATTTTCGTCTTTCCAAAGATTTCAAAGTTTCAGAGCGGTGGCCGGCTCAGCGTTGCACATCGCCGCGTCTCGTTCCCGCGCCGCCTCGAGCTCCGTAGGATCGATGTCCACCATCTCGACCGCCGATCCGAACGGCGCCGGCACGAAGATGCTGGTCGCGACCCGATGGTAGGCCACGAAGGACAGTCCCTCGATGATCTCCTCGTCGGTCACCACCCGATAATCGGCAGGCGGCAGCACGCCATCGACCCCCTCTAGGCGAAAGGGCCGATAAAAGGTGATGATCTTTTGGGTCGTCCGCGTGGTCATTAAGAGATCCGTCCTTCCAACGTGCGTGCAAACTCTAGGGCATTCAATCCGCGCGCTTAATTGCGCGCCTTTGCGCTGCGCTCCATGTGCGCCTTGAGGGCCTCGGTCGTATCGGCCGTCACCTTGCTCGACAGCTCGCGCACCTCCTCGGCCTGCTCCGTCAGCGTGCCGATCTGCTTGCGCCAATAGGCGGCGTGCAGCTCGACCATGTCGGCAAGGTTCCTGGCGCCGGCCAGGCTCTTGGCGAGGTCGAAGCCCGAATTGAGATTGCGCCGGGCGATGTCGATGATCTTGCGGTTGAAGGCGGCGGCGCCTTGGCCGGCGGCGTCGAAGGATTTCTCGAAGGTCGCGACCGAGGCTTCGAAGGCATCGGTGGAGCGGTCACAGGCCGCGCGCGTCTGGTCCACGGTGTTCTCGGCGAGAGCGCGAACGCTCTCGGGGATGGACGTGTCGAAGCCGAGCGCGCCGAGCCTTGCCGTTACTTCGCGATAATTGGCGCGGGCCTCGGCGGCGGCAGTTTGGGGATTGCGGGTGTCGTTCATGAGCTGACCTCTTGGGGTTAGGCCGAAAGCGCGATATTTGCAGGCTGGGAAGCCGCGGGCCTCGAGCGCAGGTAGCGCTCGGCGTGCTGAGATGTCCGGGAAAGGGGGCGCGCACGTGATCAGGCGCGCTAGTCTTCACCGTCAGCGCCTGGGTCCGGCGTGCCAGTGCCGAAACCATGCGCCCTGCCTAGAGATAAAGCAAGCTCGGCGGGAAATACCGTTTAGCGCCTGCGGAAGTAAGCGCGGGCTGCAACGAGGTCTTCTGCCTCAGCGTCACGATCTGACCTGGCCCTCCTCACCGTTTGTCGCACGTACACGTCCGCCGTCAAAAGCCGACCTAAGGCCGAGCCTTATTAAGGTCCGCTTTGCCGAGGTAAGCGGACATTTGCGATGAGAAATTTGCAAACCAAATTGCAAACCAACCACACTCTAGGTCTTGACGCAGTAAAGGGCCCCGCTTTGGGGGCTGTTTCTTTAGCTGCGACGACTAGCGGATGTGCTATCCGACGACGTCCTGTAAGCCATTGACAGCATTAGGGTGCCCAAGATGCAGCATGTTGCACAAACGGACGCTCTCATGGGCTGGGGTTTGGTGCTGTTGTGGTGTTACCTGCTTCTGCTGTTCGCACTACCGCTTGCCGTTGTGTGGCTTGGCGACCGCGTCGACCGGCATCATCGACAGTGAACCGTGAGCCCACCGAGGTTGGCAGGCGTGGCACCCGCCTCGAGCGACCGGCAAGCCTCGAAGCTTTTTGCTCCTGCCCGGCCAGGGAGGAACATGGCAGGAAGGTGAGGGTAAACTGAACGAGGCAGCCGCCCTAAACCTTTAAATATCTTCACTGACCTTGGCCCGTCCAAATTCGAACATTTGGTGGTGTGATTTAGAAGGTTCCGAGGGAACCAGCATGCGCAGCCTGATAGCAGTCGCTCTTCTCTGCCTCGCCTCGACCCCGGCCTTCGCCTGCGTGTTCGACACCGATTGCAAACCCGGCACCTCGTGCAGGGATGGCGTCTGCGACCGCGACCTTAATTCGGATGACGGCGGTGACAACGCCCCCGTGAAACGAGCGACTGGCAAGACCTGCGATTACGACAGCGATTGCGGTTCAGGTGCCCGTTGCATCAGGGGCTCAAGTTTAGAGGGCGTCTGCATAGGGCACTGATTAACTCGCAACTCTGCGATGCTGCGGCAGGGAGGCAGGAACGTCTGGGACCCGTTAGTCCTAAACCATAAACACAAGGCCCCCCTAACCCGCCCGAACTCCGGTGCCTGAATTGTACTGTGCGCAAATTGCGCAGGGGGTGTTGGCGAACGCCGTGTCATAATCGACTGTTTGGCGGGGGCGCGGGCAATGAAACAGGAACCGGACGACTTCAAGCGCGATGATCGGGTGGAACTATTGCTCTACTACGACTTTTGGGGATCCCCGCCCCCGAAAGGAACCGTCGTTCGTACAAGCATCCCTCACGTTAGCTGCAAGATGGATCGCAGCGGTAAGGTGATCAGATTTTTGCCGCAAGACTTGCACCGCGTGCGGGCCGCCGGGAAGAGTTAGTCCGGGCCAATGCTGCCGCCCTCGGAACACCCAAATCCCATTGCGGGTTGAATTTGCAGGCGTTGATCGGGGAGAGACTTCGATCCGCCTGCCAGCCACTTTAAGTCCCATGGCTGGCGAAGCCCGGCCCCTTGCGTTGTGGGTCGGGCTTCACGTGTCACACAATCCACCCGAGCTCGCGCGCCTTGTCGTTCGCGAGTTTATAAGCGGCTGTTAGGAAGTCTGCTAGGGTCATAGACACACGCCTGTCTTCCTTCCTCGGGAAGCTTCTAGCGAGAAGCTGAGGGGAGTTTGCCCGCTTGTGATAGGTCATCGCGTAGTCGGCATCCGAGGCCGTGACCACAATCTCGCTTCCCCGCACAGCTACGCGAAGTACGGGAATGGCCAGCCTTTCGGGCAGCTGGCATTTTTGGGCGGTCCACTGCGCGTAAGGGTACGGGAGACTTCGAGAGGCCATTGGGCTCCCTCCATGAGCCTGGCGGGGGGAAGCCACGGCCAGAGCCGTACCTGACCGCCGCTTAGGTCTCTTTCGCCGCGCATGGACTTGACTTGGGAGGGGCCGGGATCGACCGGCCCTTTCTTATTCGACCCGAACTTTGCCCGATGAGGATTTAGACGAAAAGATCGACGCGGCGCCATAAAGGTGAAAGCCGACGGTCCCTTCTGCGTCTATTTTTTCTTATTCTTCTTTTCGTATGTGGCCTCGTCCGACTTACCGCCCTTGCATTCCGGAAATTTCTTAAGCGCGGCCTTTGCATAGTCTTTATTGGCGTATGGGGCACCACC
>CAVWRU010000004.1:0-113494 GCA_963757555.1 uncultured Alphaproteobacteria bacterium | reverse complement strand
GCATCGAGCGCGTCTGGTTGTCGTAAACGGTGAAGGACCAGAACTTCCCCGCCGGGACATTTGGAGGCAAATTGACCTTGTAGGTCTTGCTGCCATCGAAATACTCGCCCTTGGAATCGACGAAGGCAACGATGTACTGCGAGCCGATGTCCGTTAGGCGCATGATCATCGCGGGCGTGATATAGGTATAGGCGAAGAACATGGTCGTGCGCACGTTCAGTGTGCGGGCGCCGGTAGGCGGATAGGGGGTGATGATCCCGTCGGGGCTGACCTGAGGTGGCGGTGTTTCGAAGTTGTATCCACCGATGAAGAGTGGGTTGATCCAGGCAGAGTTCTCATAGTAGTAACCGACCGCCGTCGGACGGACGCGCACTTCCAATTCAAGGTCCGTGCCGCAGCGGTCCCGATCGCAGCCGCGTCGGTCAGGATCTTCTTCATTCGCGCATCGGGACTGAACGACTTGCCTTTCACGATGCCGACCGCAGCCAGCGACCCCATAATCTCCGGGTCGAGCGCGCCTGCGGGCTCCTTCTGCACCAAGTCATTGAGCATCTCGAAATAGCTGAAGTCGTTCGGCGGCACCGTGTTCATCGACCTTGCCAGTGCCATCGATGAACTTCGCCGGCTCCTCAGGTCGCAGAAAGGCCCAGTCCAGTTTGTGATCCGGCGTACGCGCCAGTGTCGCCTCGCCCTGCAACGCAGAGCCGATGCTCGTGCCATATCCGCCGGGAAGATAGGGATAGATCTTGAGCGTCTTCTTGATCAGCGCAACGGGTGGCTTGGGGTCGTTGTTCTCGAGGAAGGACCGGCCGAGCATTGTCGCGCGGGTAGTGCGCAACTTGTGAACGGAGTAACCGCTGCTACGGCAGCTCGCCTTTGTAACCGGGCGGCACAAAAAGGTATTTGCCACCCTCGCCCCGGTCTGGACCGGGCAGACCGAAATCGGTTACCCACTGGAACCACATGTCGTCGACTACGCCAAGCGCGAGTGGCGGTGTCTCAACGACGATCGGCCCCTTGGTGACGTCCAGATTGACCAAGAAATAGACGGTGTCCGCATTGGTCGTCAGGAACACGGACTTCGCATCCATCAGCTCCGAGAAGATCAGGACCGTGTTGTTCGGGACGCCGGCATCCTCGAGGCCCTTGAAGATCGCCGCGACCGAAGCGCCCTGGTAAGCGTTCACGAACGCCTCGACGCCGTGCATCAGGTCAGGTAGTCGTAGGCCTTGGCTACAGTCTCTTTGCTCGGCGCACCGTCCTTGTATTCCAGCGTGCCGATGCTTGATCTCGACTTTGTCGGGCGTGGTGATCGACGGCGGGAGTTGCAGCGGCGAGCAGCGGGAATGAGTGCACTCAGTACGCAGGCCCAACGCCGCGGTGATCAGATTGGATTTCATGCGTTCTCTCCCAAAGTTGATCGTTGTTGGCGGCCGGAGATCTGGGGGTCAGTTCACCTTCTTGATCTGTCCGGCGGTTGCCACGTGCCGTCGAGGACGGATGCGTCAGGCCAATAGAGCCGCAGGATCAGCGAGAAGTTACCCGCTGGCGCAGGGATCCAGTTCGCCTCATTCTCCTTGCCCGGCGACTTCGCGCCCAGGTAGAGGGTCAACGAGCCGTCCGCGGCGTATTTCAGCGTCTTGTTCTTCGTGCCGAGCGAGAAGCGGTTCAGCGCATTCGGAAAGAAGAACTTTTGCTCGTTGTACAGTGTCAACGACCAGAACCCCTTCACGGGCGGGACCTGTCCTTTGGCAAACGTGATGGTGTATTGGTTGTTCCCGTCAAGCGGTTTCCCCTCGCTGTCGAGTTCGCGCAGATTGTATTGCGTTTCCGCCGACGTGTTCTGGTACATGCTCGATTTGCTGATGGCGGTGCGGTTCAGGTAATCGGTTCCCCATGCCGAGGCATTCGCCGGCACGGTCCAGCCGTTGCCCACTGGCCGACCGTTGTATTGGAACTGAAATAGCGGCTTCGACGAGTTCTTCCTCGGCCGCAAAGAACGATTCGACCAGCGCCTTCTTGGTTTCCGGGTTCTTGGCGGCGGCGTCCCACACAGACGCGATCCATTCGTAGAGCGCTTCCTCACCGGGCAGCGGCGGCACCTCCTTCATGACCACGGGTAGCTCGTCATAGTAGGTTTCGGGCTTCACCCACTTGCTTTCGCCCTTCGGCGCATCGGGTGCCGGCGCCGGAACCGGGAAATGCGGCGACTTGCTGTAGTCTTTCGTCTTCATCTTGCCGTCGAACTGGCTTAGGGGATACATCACGATCTGATCGATGACCGGCTGAACGGCCGCAGTGTCTTCCGGTGTCGCTTCCTTGAAAACACGCGGGACGACGAACACGAGGTCCGTGGACGAACGGATCGCCGCAGTGATCCCCTTGGGAACCTCGCCCTTCCAGTTCGGCCCCACGATCATGTAAAAGCCGGGCTTCGTGCCATACTGCTTGCCGATCCGGCCGATCTCGTCGGTACGCTGGTCATACATTGCGTAGACGTAGAAGCGGTCGCCGAAGTCCGGCACCTGAACCACCGTAGGCTCCTTGTCGAGCGCAGTGAATCCTGCCCCGTACGCCACGTCTTGGTTGGGACAGACGATGAAAGTCTGATCCGGCTCGAGGTAATTAGTCAGCATCTGATTGAAGCCGACCGGCGCAACCGGGACCACGCCGCCCAGCAGTCCGGGCTCGGGCGCTTCTGCAAATGCCGCACGACGGTTGTGCGCGTTGACCAGGGGATAGCCCCACACGTATGCCATTCGACCGACAAGTTGGACGTATGCGTCGGTCATCAGGTTTCCCGGAACCGGGCCGGGAACCTCGGCCGGAGTCTTCGGTATCGGCACCTGAATTTGATCGATGTCCGGCGTGGTAGGCGACGGAGGGATGGCAGGCGTGGTCTGGGAAGCAGCCAAGGGGGGCCGTACCACCGAGGCGCAGACCACAACGGCTGGAATGAGCCCGATTTGGAGTGCTGCGAAAATGGATATAAACGGGGGTTTCTTCATGGCCCTCTCCCACTAGCTACTACGGAAGCGTAAGCCGTCAACGCGACGGGTCAATGTCCGCTTTGGGTGGCGGGTTCAAAGGGTGGCCGCAACACTTCAATCTTTGAGAAAAGATGGAGTGTTCAGGATGGGCTATCGCGGACGGATCTATTTCACGGAGAAGCAGAAGGCGGAGATCTGGGATCGCTGGCAGGGCGGGGAGTTGATGAGTTCGATCGGGCGGATGTTCGATCGCAATTCGTCGTCGATCTATCCACTTCTGTCCCGGACCGGCGGGATCCGACCGCCGGAGCGGAAGCGGTCGCGTTTGGCGTTGAGGCTGTCCGAGCGCGAGGAGATCTCCCGAGGGCTGAGGGCGCAGCTGTCTCTTCGAACGATCGCCCGTCAGTTGCGACGTGCGCCATCGACGATCAGCCGCGAGGTGCGGGACAACGGAGGCCGCACAGGCTATCGGGCTGCGCGATCGGATCGGGCGGCTTGGGATCGCACACGTCGCCCCAAGCCGTGCAAGTTCGCTTGTCGCCCGGCGCTCTGCCGGACAGTATCGGTTAAGCTTGAGCTCAAGTGGTCGCCGCAGCAAATCGCAGGCTGGCTGAAGCGCGAACATCCCGACGACGAGCACCGCCGCGTGTCCCATGAGACTATCTATCGAAGCCTGTTCATCCAGACGCGCGGCGTGCTGAAGAAAGAACTGCTGGCCCATCTGAGGGCGACCCGCGCGATCCGCCGCTCCCGGCACGCCAGCTTTAAGTGCGACGGGCTCGGCCAGATCAAGGACGCGATCTCAATCCGGGAACGGCCCGCTGCTGTGGAGGACCGCGCCATCCCCGGCCACTGGGAAGGCGACCTGATCGCAGGCTCCCGGAACAGCTATGTCGCAACCCTGGTCGAGCGCCGGTCCCGCTACGTACTCCTCGCCAAGGTTGCGAACAAGGACACCGCCAGCGTCGTGGCCGCGCTCGTGAGACAAGTGCAGCATCTGCCGCGGGAACTGCGCAGGTCGCTGACCTGGGACCGGGGCAAGGAGCTCGCCGACCACAAGCGCTTGGCGCTGGCTACCGACCTTGAGGTGTACTTCTGCGACCCCCACAGTCCCTGGCAGCGCGGCACTAACGAGAACACTAACCGTCTTCTGCGCCAGTACTTCCCGAAGGGCACCGACCTGTCCGTGCACAGCCAGGCCAAACTGAACGCCGTGGCGCGCGAGCTTAATGAGCGACCAAGAAAGACGTTGCAGTATCACTCACCAGCGGAGAAGTTCGCAGAGTGTGTTGCGGCGATCGGTTGAATTGGCAGTCATTAGCGGACATCAGCGCGCGAACTAGGGATGTCCGCTTTACCACTCAAAGCGGACATTCTCAGGGTCGGTATCGATGTCCGCAAAGTGCCAACAACAGGCATCCGGGAGTATCAATTCCCGCCTCGACCCCATTGCGGACCCAGCCACCGAGTTGAAGGGGATTATGATCAAGTGAGCGCCAAAACGGGCGCCCCGGGGTTGCCCTAATTCCGGACAAAATCTGCACTTAAACGTCCCGCAATAGATTGCTTGTTCGACCGAATGGTCCCTTCTTCCTCTCCTGGCGGCGGAAGAGCGCGTGCAGACCGCCAGAGGGGTAAAGGGGCAGCATATGATTTTCACCAGCGCTAATTTGGTGAATGCTGCGCTGCGAGCTATCGGCTTCCTATTGGCGTTGAGTTGGATCTCAGCAGGGTCCCATGCTGCCGATCTGCCAAGCGCGGATGGCTACACGTTTGTATCACCGATGCCAGCAGTGGAGACCGGCTGGCAGTTCCGCGTCACGCCTTATGCGTGGGTGCCCGGTGTCACCGGCGACGTTACGGTTCGCGGTCATACGGCCAACGTCGACGTCAATGTTTTTGATCTGTTCGACTCTGGCAGCTCCGGAGTTCAGTTGGATTCGCTTGCCGCGTTGATGGGTTACGTCGAAGCCCGCAAAGGTCCGTGGGGCATTTACGGCGACGCCGTCTGGGGCAAGTTCGACCTCACCCGAGGTGCGGTCAGCCAGCGCAATCCAATCGCCAATTTGAACCTGTCGGCCCGCTCGAATTCCGGGTTGGTGTACGAGACCACCATGGTCGAGAGCGGCCTCACCTACGAGGTGGCGAGATGGGGCGCCCCGCATTCGGCGACCGCCATGGATGTGCTCGGCGGCGCTCGCTATTGGAACCAACAAGCTGATCTGTCTCTCGCGATCACCGGCACCGTCGATCTCGACAGCCTCGGCCTCAAGCGCTCGGGCTCGCGCGCCATCGCGCGATCTGGCACGCTCGAATGGGTCGATCCCTTCGTCGGCCTGCGCGTACGCCACGAGCTGTCACCCGGCCATGAGCTTCAGTTTCTCGGCGACGTCGGCGGTTTCGGCGCCGGCAGCGATCTTACCTGGCAACTCTTTGCCGGCTACGCCTTCGACTTCACCGTGGCGCATTCAACGCTTTACGGCGTCGTTGGCTATCGAGCGCTTGCCGTCGACTACAGCGAAGGCAGCGGTCTGAACCAGAACAACATCGATCTGATCCTGCACGGTCCGGTCGCCGGATTGAGCTTCAGATGGTAGCGGCCGGGCGCGATCGCCCGTGGACGCAACGCCGCTAACAGAAGGGAGGAATGATGACGCGCTTCTATCGACTTCTGTGGCAATTGCATGCCCAAGCCCTGATCCCCACCGACAAAGACTTGCCCTTGTTTAATCCTATGTGCCTGCACTCGAAACCCATGAGGGAACCCATGACAAAATCAGTTTTGGCAATCGCAGCCCTCGCTGCGGCGTTTTCGACGACCGCCTTCGCCGGCCCCGTCACCGAGGGGGAAAGGCAGTACTGCGCCTATGAGTATCGGGATTACTGCGGACAGGACGGACTCGGAAGTCAGTTGCTGGCGCTGTGCATGAGCCAACATGGCAAGGAACTCTCCCCGCAGTGCATCCAAGCGCTGATCGATGCCGGCGAGGTCACCAAGACCGAGGTCGAGGAGCGCGAGAAAGAGGGCCAATGATCGACTTGGGGGGATCCCCTGCGAGTTGATCCCCTTCAGCCCAACGGCTGATGCCACAACGTGCGCGGCAGGGATCGCGCACGAACCCAGATGGAGTAAGAGTAATGACAACATGTAGCGTTATCGAACGCGCCGCCTGCGTCGTCGCACTGGTTGCCGGCCTGCTTTGCCTGCCGCAACTATCGCTGGCCCAAGATGCGATTAGCGCGCCCGCGCAAAAGCAAATCGGCGCGGTCAAGAACCAGATCGTGCCGTCGCTGATCGTGATGAATGCCCATGGCGCCAGTCTTGAAGGCGACACGCTGACGCTGAATGGCGTCGCTCCGAATTCGATCATCTTCGCCGATCGCCCGGTGCGTTCCGCGGGACATGCGCTCACCACGCAGCTCCTGGAAGAATGGGGCACCAGCAGCGACGCGAGCTTTACCAAGGACCCGCCCAATGCCACCGTGTCGGTGTTCAACAAGGATGGCTCGAAGGTTCGCGACGCGGTGGTGGTGCTGAAGTCGCCGAAACTCGAGGGCGATCAGTTGACGTTCGCCGTGCAGGTCCTGGAGGGAGATCTGACCGGGGCCGACGGACCGGCTTCCGTCTTCATCGACATCATCGGCTTGCCGCGCACGCCGCTGTCGTTCGCCGGTGTCGCGCGCCGCACGGCCTATCGCGGCGCTTGGTACGGCGCGGCTGCTGCCGGTGCGGCAGTCGCCGCAGGAGCCGCCGCTGCGGCGCCATACTATTACGCTAGGCCCGCCTGCGGATATTATCCCTATCCACCTTGCTATTGAGCCGTTCGCCGGAGGATCTGCGGGAGAGACGGGCGGATGAATTGAGGCGAGCGTCGCCTCGACATTCATTGCTCGGCGCTCCCGTCGGCGCCTCGCTAGCCGCCGCGCCCAACAGCAAGGAGCCATGCCATGAAGACTCTGCTGACCGCATTGACCCTGGGCCTTCTGGCCGGCAGCATTCTCTGCTCGGTCGCGAGCGCTCAGGAAACGACAGGCGTTCCGGGCTCGCCGAGCGCCACCACGACGATTGATGGTAACTATCTTCCCAATCCGCCGCCCAAGTTCGGCGGCGAGATCAACCTCAACGCCAAGACCTCCACGCCGTGGTGGCCGCCGACCGTCGTCCCGCCCAAAGGCGCGCCCAACATCTTGCTGATCATGACCGACGATCAGGGCTACGGGATCAGCGGCACGTTTGGCGGCGTCATTCCGACGCCAACCATGGACCGCATTGCGAAAATGGGATTGCGCTACACGGAGTTCCATTCCACCGCGCTGTGCTCGCCCTCGCGAGCGGCGATTATCACCGGACGGAACCACCATTCTGTCGGCTTCGGAGTCATCTCCGAACAGGCCACCGGCTATCCGGGCTACAACTCCATCATCGGCGTCGACAACGCCACGATCGGACAGATCCTGAAGGATAACGGCTACGCGACATCGTGGTTCGGCAAGAACCACAACACGCCCGACTTTCAGTACAGCGCGGCTGGACCGTTCAACCAATGGCCCGTCGGCATGGGCTTTGATTATTTCTACGGCTTCATGGGCGGGGAGACGGATCAGTGGACGCCATTTCTGTTCCGCAACACCACGCAAATCTTTCCTTGGCGCGACCATCCCGGCTTCAACCTAATTACCGGCATGGCAGACGACGCCATCCACTATCTCAAACAGTTGAACACGTCGGCGCCCGACAAGCCGTTCTTCCTCTATTACGTCCCCGGCGGCACCCATGCGCCGCATCAGCCCACGTCCGAATGGATCGAAAAGTTCAAGGGCAAGTTCGACATGGGCTGGAACGAGCTGCGCGAGCAGATCTTCGCCAACCAGAAGCGGCTCGGCGTCATCCCGGCGAACACGACGTTGACGCCTTGGCCGGACGGCCAGCCCGAGTACGGTGGCGCCAAGCTGCCCAAGTGGGACACTCTTTCTGCCGATGAGAAGAAGCTGTTCGCTCGCCAGGCCGAGGTGTTCGCCGCCTACGTCGCCTATACCGATCATGAGATCGGCCGCGTCATCCAGGCGGTGGACGACATGGGCAAGCTCGACAACACACTGGTCATCTATATCAGCGGCGACAACGGCACGAGCGCCGAGGGTTCGACCATCGGCACGCCGTTCGACATGGCCGCGATCCAAGGCATCGACGTGCCCGTTCCCGATCAGTTGAAGTTCTACGACGTCTGGGGCTCGCCTGAGACCACCCCGCATATGTCGGTCGCATGGTCCTGGGCCTTCGACACACCCTTTAAGTGGACCAAGCAGATCGCCTCCCACTTTGGCGGGACCCGCCAGGGCATGGTTATCGCCTGGCCGAACGGGATCAAAGACGCCGGCGGCATTCGTCACCAATTCCATCATTTGATCGACATCGTGCCGACCATCCTCGAGGTCACCGGCATCCCGGCCCCGGCGATGGTGAACGGCGTCGGCCAGAAGCCTATCGAAGGCGTGAGCATGGCCTATACCTTCGACAAGGCGAACGCCGACGCTCCGTCGACCCACAACACCCAATATTTCGAGATGTTTGGTAATAGGGCCATCTACCACGACGGCTGGATCGCTTCGACCACCCCGCCTCACCCCCCATGGTTGATGGGCTTGGAAAAGATGCCCGACGTAATCACCGGCTACAAATGGGAGCTGTACCACATCGCCGAGGACTACTCGCAGGCTAACGATCTCGCAGCCACGATGCCCGACAAGCTGCGCGAGATGCAGGAGCTGTTCCTCGTGGAAGCGGCAAAATACCAAGTGTTCCCATTGGACAACAGCATCCTTCCGCGCATTCTGGCCCCCAAGCCGAGCTACACAGCCGGGCGGACCGGGTTTACCTATCCGGGCGACCTCACCGGCACGCCCAATGGCGACGCGCCGAACATTCTCGCCCGGTCCTTCACCGTCGCGGCGGACGTAGAGGTTCCTGCGGATGGCGGCGACGGCATGATCGTGACCGACGGCGGCCGCTTCGGCGGCTATGGGCTCTATGTGCTGAAGGGCAAGCCGGTCTTCACCTACAATCTCCTCGCGCTTGAGAAAGCTCGGTGGGAAGGGCAAGAGGTGCTTGGCCCGGGCAAACACAAGCTTGAATTCGACTTCAACTATGATGGGCCAGGCATGGCCAAAGGGGGCAGCGGCGTCTTGAAGGTGGACGGCAAGGAGGTCGCGACCAAGAGCATTCTCCATAGCATCCCGGCCATCTTGACCATCGACGAGACCCTCGACATCGGCTCAGACACCCGCACCTCGGTGGACGACGCCGACTACCAGCTGCCGTTCCGCTTCACCGGCACGATCGGCAAGGTGAATTTCAAGCTCGGACCGTCGCAGATGCTCCCCGAGGACCACAAGGCCGTGCAGGACATGAAGGACAACGTGAACAAATAGCAGTCGGCCATTGTGTGACCGTGCGTGGGCACTAACCCTGAGATGGCGATTGGTCCGCTTTGGGTCAGAAGCGGACATTTGAGCTCGGACCAAAGATGTCCGCTTCATCCCTCAAAGCGGACATGCCGAGCGTCTGCACCAAATGTCCTGCTAAGTGTTGGCGGGTTCAAAGGGTGGCCGCAACACTTCAATCTTTGAGAAAAGATGGAGTGTTCAGGATGGGCTATCGCGGACGGATCTATTTCACGGAGAAGCAGAAGGCGGAGATCTGGGATCGCTGGCAGGGCGGGGAGTTGATGAGTTCGATCGGGCGGATGTTCGATCGCAATTCGTCGTCGATCTATCCACTTCTGTCCCGGACCGGCGGGATCCGACCGCCGGAGCGGAAGCGGTCGCGTTTGGCGTTGAGGCTGTCCGAGCGCGAGGAGATCTCCCGAGGGCTGAGGGCGCAGCTGTCTCTTCGAACGATCGCCCGTCAGTTGCGACGTGCGCCATCGACGATCAGCCGCGAGGTGCGGGACAACGGAGGCCGCACAGGCTATCGGGCTGCGCGATCGGATCGGGCGGCTTGGGATCGCACACGTCGCCCCAAGCCGTGCAAGTTCGCTTGTCGCCCGGCGCTCTGCCGGACAGTATCGGTTAAGCTTGAGCTCAAGTGGTCGCCGCAGCAAATCGCAGGCTGGCTGAAGCGCGAACATCCCGACGACGAGCACCGCCGCGTGTCCCATGAGACTATCTATCGAAGCCTGTTCATCCAGACGCGCGGCGTGCTGAAGAAAGAACTGCTGGCCCATCTGAGGGCGACCCGCGCGATCCGCCGCTCCCGGCACGCCAGCTTTAAGTGCGACGGGCTCGGCCAGATCAAGGACGCGATCTCAATCCGGGAACGGCCCGCTGCTGTGGAGGACCGCGCCATCCCCGGCCACTGGGAAGGCGACCTGATCGCAGGCTCCCGGAACAGCTATGTCGCAACCCTGGTCGAGCGCCGGTCCCGCTACGTACTCCTCGCCAAGGTTGCGAACAAGGACACCGCCAGCGTCGTGGCCGCGCTCGTGAGACAAGTGCAGCATCTGCCGCGGGAACTGCGCAGGTCGCTGACCTGGGACCGGGGCAAGGAGCTCGCCGACCACAAGCGCCTGACGCTGGCCACCGACCTTGAGGTGTACTTCTGCGACCCCCACAGTCCCTGGCAGCGCGGCACTAACGAGAACACTAACCGTCTTCTGCGCCAGTACTTCCCGAAGGGCACCGACCTGTCCGTGCACAGCCAGGCCAAACTGAACGCCGTGGCGCGCGAGCTTAATGAGCGACCAAGAAAGACGTTGCAGTATCACTCACCAGCGGAGAAGTTCGCAGAGTGTGTTGCGGCGATCGGTTGAATTGGCAACCCAAAGCGGACATCCAGGGTTGACTACCCAACATCCACCACAGGAGGTGGTTGGTCAATCTCCCGACAGCCCATCTTTCAAGCTGTCAGGAAGCCCTGGTGTTTGCTCACTGCGCCGGTGATTTGGGGAATGCCTTCCATTTCCCATTCCTCCAAGGCGACAGCACACCTTCCAGCCCAGTCGCAGAAACGATACACAAGTGGATAGGAAAGCAAACAAAACAGTTGTGGGATGAAGGCGCACCAGTGGGGTCAGTTAAAGCCGTGGACGGCCGCAAACCTGGGCGAGTTGTTTTTGGCTTACGTCCGGGATCGGACGTGGTTCGCCATGAAGGTTGCCGAAAGTTTGGCGCCTACTGAGCCGCGCATTTGCGCCGCTCTCCTCAATACAGGTTCCGGTGGACCACGAATAATCCCCCAAAATGCGCTTGAAGATACCGGCGTGTATGGCTTGCCGGACGCCGTACTCGTGCCTTCCATTGGCGTCAGCGGCGGTCAATGGGTCCCCAGCGGGGACAAAAAGCCAAATGTTGGCCAGCTTGTTCAAACTGCCGATGGATTGAGGCTTGTAGTGGTCACGCCACCTGCTTGGCGCATTGGAAGCGCCGGTTTGGGTTCGATCGATGTGGCCACTGGCCAAATGTTCGGCAACCGACCCGTGCCCCCCTATTACCAATTTGCTGGCTGGCGGATAGAGATCAACGGGCCGTTTGGATTTGTGACCTTGTTTGACTCTCGTTCAGGATCGTCTTCTTTAGCCACTTCAGATGGACGATCTCGGCAATTGTAGTCAGTGCAAATATCCAATTTGAAATCGATTACTTACGGCTAGCGGCTAGCTGGCGTCGCGCGGGGCTTCACTGCTAGAAATGCTTCTCATCGTCAGGGGATCAATCGATCGATTTAAGGAAATAGATTGTCGGGGTGTCCAAAACACCAGCCTTCTCCATCGCTTCTTTGAGGTCGGCCGATGCAGCGAACTCCTTAGCGTTCTTCGTGTCCTCGGTATCAAAAACGACAACGATCTCACTCTTATTGCTGTCGGCGGAATGATAGACCCGCGGATTGATAAGCCCCGCGCCTCTCTGCATTTCGGCATGCTGATCGAAGATCGGACGCCACTCGCCGTAATCTCTAACTTTGTGCCGGATAATCATCATTCCCATACCATCTCCCTCTGCTTCCCGCTAATTCTACAGTGAATTGCGGGCCGGAGTTATTCGCGTCACAGATAGCTCCACCACCATCCCCTGCCACTCTCCTTGAGCACAGCGAACCAGCGGCAGATCGGATAGAGCAGGACGAGCGCCAGGAACCAGACAACATATACGCCCGGAAGACTTAAGCCTACGCCCGGAAGACTTAAGCCGATCGCAGGCGTGCGCGTAAAGGTGCCGGTCACGGCGAAGCCCGTGGCGACGGCGAGCGCATGGATCAAATAGATATGGACCACATAATAGAAGAACGGAACGTGTCCGAACGTGGCGAGTAAGCGGGCGAAAGCGCCCCGCGCGTGCTCAAAGCAAGCTAGCAGCATAAGCGCGGGCCCTAGCGTCATCATCAGATAGAGCAGCGATGGCGGATATTTCTCGCAGTTGAGGAATGATAGTAGGGTCGAAAGCCAGGTCTCCTGAGCGATCCAGGGTGCCGGATCGCCATAAAGATTGGTGGCGCGGAGGACGATGAAGCCTAAAGTCACAGCGGCGCCGAGCCTGAACAAAACGCGTTGCCTCGCCGCCCCGTCAAGTTGCATCACCGGTCCCAGCAAATAGCCAACGGCCATCACCCCAATCCACGGGATAAGAGGGTAAACCACATAGAGGTTCGCGCCATCGCCGAGAGGCACCAGACCAGGCTCATGCAGGACATGCCAAGCCCAAGACCCTTCGCCCAAGTGTTCAGTTCTGACGCCATCGAGCAGATTGTGGCCGCCGAGCATGATGAAGGCCACGCCCGCAATGGCCCAGCGGGGAAGCCAAATCAGCGCCGCGAGGGCCACCATCGAGGCTCCAATCACGAAGATGACGCCAACGGACAGGCGGTAGAGATCGACGTCGAAACTCCAGCCGAACTTGATCAGCGTGAGATCGATCAAGATCAACCAAGAGCCCCGGATCAGGAGGAAACGGCTTAGCTCTTGGACGCTCCTCTCGCGGCCATAGAGAAAAGCCGAGAGCCCCGCCAGAAGGATGAATGTGGGCGCGCAAAGATGCGTGAGCCAGCGGGTGAGGAAGAGCGCCGGTTCCATCACATCGCGGGGATTGAACCCGCTGGTTCCGAAGAAGTCGCGCGTGTGATCTAAGGCCATGACTGCCATGACGAGTCCGCGCAGGACGTCAATGGATACAATTCGTGCCGGTCCACGGCTGACCGCAGCGCATCCTGCGGAGGGACTTGGCGGACCTTTCACCCGCTCCAAGGTACTTTCTTGACGCATCGTGCGGCGTATGATGAACCAGGTGAGCGTTCTTCATCGCAAATAAGCTAGAACCCGCTCAAAAAAACAAAACTCTTGTTTGTGCCCGGCTTCACAACGGCCCGCGCAGCTACACGGGAGTACTTTTCGAAGGCTGCCCTGAGGCTCTTATCGTACCCGTGCTTGAGGGCATTTGGGCCGTTGTATTTAAGCGCAAATCGGCGCCAGTCCCTGTTCCTCAGGGCATGAGTTAGCTTCCAATCCGACAGGAGGTTCGTGAAGGCCTCAAGCTGTTGGCCCTCGCCTTCAGCATCGAAGCGACCATGGCCTTGGCGCTTTGGAAGCCTGCTGCTCGATGATTAAAACCCATAATTTGGGGAAGCCCCCACGAGGCAGAGTTCTTCAGGCAGGCTCAGCCCGGCATCGACAAATACCCCCCGCGTAAATCTACCTGAGCGCCGTCATCTATTCCTTGCGAGCCGGGTGTGTCCGGCCATTCATAGCCCAGACCCGTAAGTCGGGCTTCCGCGTCGGGGGATAGTCAAGCCCGCCGGGGGGCACGGAAGGCAAAGCTATAAGGACCTCAGCGACTCTCTGAGGCTCAGGAGTGGGCTCCGGTGTGTATTCCGACCCACAGGTAGCCGTAGAGCTGGTGGATCAGCAATGCGGTGTTCCCGCGTCATCTAAGCGGGACGTAAAGGCCGACAGCATGACCCCGGCCTCCCTCTCAAGAGGTTGTCTCGATCCACCTATGTCTAGGCTCCCTTCGGCTCCCGAAAGGTTCAGAGGCATCGGCTTGGCGTCGCTAGGCCAAGCTATGTCTTCACCGCTTAGACCGAAGGTTCAGAGGGAGCAGGAAGGAAGACGCATCACAGTAGATGTGAAACCACCATAAAGGAGACTACAGATGACAAATGGAGAGACGAACCACGAGGCTAACCAAAGCATGGTCTCAATGATGATCCCAATTTCCGCCGCAAAGGATCGCATCAAGTCGATGGTGTCCTCGTTCGGTCGAAACCCGAGCGTCCAATCGTGGCGGATCACTATGGATTTCGATCCGGAAGGCGATTTGCTGTCCTACTGGGAAAGCTCGTTGGATGAAAATGATAACGAGCTGATTGGAGGTGGGATCAGCTGCGTCGAGCCGCCTCGCCGTGGCGGCAGCACGACTTGCAGGGGTTTCCGCCTCTCGCCCCTACAAATAAAGGCTCTCCTGGCGGGTCTTGATCACAAGCTGGACCGCTCAAATCTCGGTTGGGTGTGTGACGATCGCATCTTGCCTACCGACCTTGCGAGCGCGTTCAGCCGGACAACTATTAAGTCGCTGTACAAGCGGGGTCTGCTTGACGCCAACTTCAACGATATGCGCGTGCTTGATGGCGAGACCAGCGGTGTGCAAAATTTTGATGGCGCGCGCCACGAGCATTCACCGGAAGTCCCCAAGTTTCAGGTGTGGACGAATGCTCTTGGCAAGGAGCTTCTCGAGGAGATTGGCTTCGTCGGTGACGACGTCTAACCGCTCCACCATCTGATACGTGCACGTGAGTGTCTCGCTGTCAGCCAGCAGTCTCGACTGCTGAGGACTTGTTCTACACATCCTGTATGGCAGCTCTTGCGCGACGCGGACACATCACAGGACCATTGAGCAAGCTACGGGGATTTCAGCCCGCTTGCAGGCCACAACTAAGGGGAGACCACACATGTCGGACAACATCTACACTTACGTTAGGAACAGCGTCGAAGCCTCCTTGCTAAACCCACCAGACACTGATTTTCAGCGGGGGTATCTGGCTTCGCTGCTGGTCCTCGCGGAAGAAGCGCTTGGCTTGCGTATGGACATGCATCCTTTCGGCGAGGCGCACAACCTTTGCTTCACGCCAAAATATAGGATCGCTAGGGCCAAACGCGATCTCACGAGGTGCTTCCGCCAGGTGGAAGATCTGATAGATCGGGAGCGCGACGATCGATGACCCCAGCGAAAAAACGCCTCACTGATAATACAGAGAAGAAACTGAGAAACCTCAGGCCATTTCAAGCCGGGGCAGAGCGGCAATCCGAAGGGTCGTCCGAAAGGCGCACGCAATCGCCTGGGCACTCAGTTCCTTGAGGCTCTGGAAGCCGACTTCAATCAGTACGGCTCTCAAGGCCATCGCCCTAGTGAGGGAGAAGAAGCCAGAGGTCTACATGCGCGTGGTTGCCGACCTGCTGCCCAAGGAGGCGAACATCAACGTCGAAGCTGGTGAGGCCTTCGTGAACTGTGGAGGAGGATCAGCGATGGTCTCGGAGAAGAGCTGGCGGACGCCTCGATGACGAGCCGTCGGTCAGAAGCACCAATGACCGCGCCTTGGCAGCGCTCTTGGCTCAAGAGCAAGAACAATCCGCTGATCTTCGTCACTGACGTTCTCGGTGCGACGCCAGAGCCGTGGCAGGCAGAAGCCCTTGAAGCTGTTGGGCGGCATGATCGCGTGTCGATCAGGTCTGGCCATGGCGTTGGCAAGACGACGCTCGAAGCGTGGCTGATCCTGTGGTTCTTGCTCACGCGGCAGAACTGCAAAGTTCCGGTGGCAGCGAACTCTCAGGATCAGTTACGCGACACCATCTGGCCTGAGATCGCGAAGTGGCACCGGCAACTCCCAGATGCGCTTAAGGCCATGATCGACGTGCAGGCCGAGCGCGTCGTCGTTGTGCAAGACCCAGAGGGTGCATTCGCCGTGAGGCGCACGGCGTCAAAAGACAACCCCGAGGCCCTGCAGGGCTTCCACGCAGAGCACCTGCTATTCCTGATCGACGAGGCATCAGGCATCCCCGACATCGTCTTCGAGGTCGGCATGGGCGCTCTATCCACGCCCGGAGCGAAGGTGGTGATGGCGGGCAATCCCAACCGCACCTCAGGCTTCTTCTACGACACCCACCACTCCCTTAGGAACCGCTGGCACACGATGCATGTGAACTGCCTCGATGTTCCACGCGCTCAGGGACATATCGATGACATCAAGGCCAAGTACGGTGAGAACTCGAATGCCTGGCGCGTGCGAGTGCTTGGCGAGTTCCCAACGTCGAATGATGAGACCGTCATCCCTCTTGAGTTAGTCGCTAGGCGCCGTCGGACGGAACGTGTCATCTCTGGACTATTATCCAGTCTGGGGTGTGGACGTTGCTCGCTTCGGAGACGACCGTACGGCGCTTGCCAAGCGGCAGGCGAATAAACTGCTGGAGCCGATCATGCACTGGGGCAGCACAGACCTGATGGCGACAGCCGGTAAGATCAAAGCCGAGTACGAGGGAACGCACTACGACATGAGGCCGAGTGAAATCCTCATCGATGCGATTGGTCTCGGTGCCGGTGTTTACGACCGCTGCAAAGAACTGGGACTGCCGGTGAGGGCCATCAATGTCGGCGAGGCTGCGGCAACGCGCGAGAACTGCATGCGCCTCAGGGATGAGCTGTGGTTCAAAGGCCGAGAGTGGTTCCAGAGCGCCTTGGCTCGATCCCGCAGGATGATGCCCTGATCGCGGAGCTGACGGCTCCAACTTACACCTTCACCTCCACCGGCAAGATGGTGGTGGAGAGCAAGGCTGACATGAAGAAGCGCGGTTTGCGTTCGCCTGACTTGGCCGACGCCTTCCTCCTTACCTTCGCGAGTGGTGAGAGACGGAAAGAGCGATACCGCAGGCCCGAGCCGCGTAGTCACTCGGCGTGGGCGGTGTAGAGCTGCAAACTCTGCGGCTGCAGTTCTGATACGGCTTGTCAGGAAGCCATTGAGCGGTAGAAGGTGCGACGACGACTATTACTCGGGCTGAAGCTCCCCCAGCCAAGCCTGAACGTGCGCGAGCACATGCGGCTGGTCGCAGTGCGGGCAGGCCAACGTGGTTATCGTTCTCGGCAGAGCAGCGAATGTTTGAGCATCCAGATCGACACCCGTATCCACCTCGCGTCCGGTTGTCGGGCAATTGAATTTCAGCAGTGCCATCGCTACGCAACTCCAAAAGCCGAAGGTTCTGCCGGATGGGGATTTCAAGTTTGTGACGACACAGGAGGATATTGCTCAAAAAATGTGTGTGGTCGCGTAATCCAAAGTTCTGGCCCACGCAGGCTTGCCATTGTTGAAGGGCTTCTTGGTACAAAGCGGACGTGCAAACCGCGCTGATGAATGTCCGCTTTGAGGGGAATAACGGACATGACGCGGGCGTGACGCGATGGCTGCTCGTGACCCAAAGCGGATATGGCGGGCCGCAGTTCCCATGAACCTATTGGACCGGCGGCATTGCGGCATTGATCCTGTCGTAATCCTTCCCCACGAGATCGATATTGGCAGGAAATTTCACAGGCTCAGGGAGCGATTTCAGTTTTGACTGTAATTCGTCGAGTTGACGCTTCTTGTCGTTCGCTGCCAGGTTTTCGCTATCTATCAAGGCGATATCTTTTTTGATAACGGCGTCTGGGCCGACGTATTTTTTGGTGTCCGGATCAATTCCGCTCATAACCAGGCCGATGTTCTCATCAACATCACGATATTCGGCATAATTCGCGAACTTGTATTTCTTGGCCACAGCTTCGAGCTGCTCCATCACCTTGGGATCTGGTTTGTCCGCGTCAGGTGCCTTGGCGACGATCGGCACCATCTCCTTTTGAGCGGCAATGAAGCTCTCAATCTGCGCATCTGTTAAGGCGATCTGCTTCAGGTTCTCGTCCGGCGACGTTGCTTCTTGCGCAACAACATTTTGACTCAAGGCACCCAAGGTCAATGCTGCGGTAAGTGCCATACTGAATGCCACTATGAACCGGTGAGGGGCGATGCGCATGATGTCTCCTTAGAGTGGCTGGTTATCTAGCGCAGTGCGCGGAAATTAAAGCCAGGTTGCGCGCCGACTGAGGCGTTCAGTACAGCAAGCAGCGGCCATAGGGACCAAGGTAGTAGCCGGAAGGGCACACAATCGGGGCAACCACCGGCGGTGGCACAACCACTACAGGCGCAGGAGCCACTTCCACCACAGGAGCCACAGCCACGGTGCCGTTGCGAATACAATAACCATAGGCGCTACGGTGGAAGCCCAGGCCACACCAGTCCCACACCAATATGATATCAGACGCCGCTTTTTGCATCGGCGCGAAGAGAATAGGTGAGGCCTGGACGCCGAACGCCAGTAGCGACGCGCCACAAGCCAGAACTAAAGCAAACCTTTTTGACATTGCCAAAACTCCTAACGCTTTTCCATCCATGCGCTACCTGACTCCGGCCGCAGGGTCCGCACTATTCATACACTATAGTCGGCTTCGCTGCGTGTCACCAACAGCATGATGACTGCCTCCAAAAGGCCGTAGAGACATATCGAAAGCACGGCTGTCGGTAGCGGACGAGGGCCCTTCGCCATCGCCGCTCCCTCTTGATGAAAAAGCGGACGGCCCGCAGGCCGCCCGCTTGGTTTGTTAGACACGAAGCCTCATGAAACATTTAGCCACCGCCGCCACCAATGCGTGGCGGATTGTTCGGATCCATTGCCGGCACCGGGTTCGACGGCTCTTGCAGATTGGGCCGCAGGTCGTTCGAGGCTCCGCCAGGGAAGCGGCGGATGTTAGGATACTTGATGATCGACTTGTCGAACTCGATCAGCGGCCCATAGATCAGCGACAGAATCCAGCCATTGTCCTGGCCCGCGTACTTGCCCGGCGAGCTCGATGCCAAGCGATAGGACACGGCGCCGTTGAACGTCATGTCGTACTTCTCGTACGGGTCAATTGTGAGGTTATAGAGCGCACCGATGCCGCCGAGGACTTGCTCCGGGCCTAACTAGGTGTCCTTGGCTGTATACAGATACTTCCAAGCGATTTTGAGGTCAGGATTGTCCGGATCGCCGCCGATGTCAGCGCGCACGGCCCCTAAGTTCTCACCATCGATATAGATGAATGAGTTCCGTGCGGAAGTTGGTGACTTGCCAGTAACGTAGGCACTGTTGTCGATGCCATCAAAATAGATGGGCTTGCCGTCGTTCCCCACCCATTCTCCATGTGGCGGCGGTGTCAGGCCGACCATCGCTGCGGTGGTCGGCCACACATCCATGTGCGACATCATCTGGTCCAGGTAGATCCCTGCCGGAATCTTGCCCGGCGCCCACATGATGCCCGGCGTACGGAAAGCACCTTCGAATACGCTTCCTTTCTCGCCACGAAATGGCACTACTCCGGCATCTGGCCAGGCATCCTGCCATGCACCGTTATCGGCTGTGATGATGACGATGGTGTTAGGTGCTTCAGCACGAATCGCATCCATGATGCGGCCGATGTTGTCATCGAGCTCTAGCATCGAGTCGGAGTAATTGCCGAGCTTCGACTTGCCTCTGAATGCCGGCGCCGGGTTGGTCGGGTTGTGCATCTTCATGAAGTTGACGTCCATGAAGAAGGGCTTATCGTCCTTGGCGTGTTGCTTGATGTACGCCACCGCCAAATCGGCCTGACGCACATCGAAAGTTGCTAGATAGTCGTAGGTGATGCGGGCAACTTTGGTGGCAGGCTTGCCGGCGACACCTTCCCATTCATCCAGGTTCACGATCTCCTGGTACTCCTTCCAGTACGGCTCATTGTACTTCGGGAACCACGGGTGAAAATTCGGCGACGTGTCGTCGTAGGAGTAGACACCCGGATAGTAGGCGGCGAACTCCTTCATCTCATCGAAGCCGTGCTCGATCGGGTAGAACTCAGGCTTGTCGCCTAGATGCCACTTGCCCGAGAAGTAGGTCTGGTAACCATTCTTCTTGAAGAACTCGGCGATCGTCGGCGTTTCCTTCTTAAGGCCGTTCTCGTCACCTGGGGCGACGACAACAGACAGTGCCGTGCGGATCGGAATGCGTCCGGTGATAAACGAGGCACGACCCGCCGTGCAACTCGACTGACCATACCAACTGGTGAACGTCGGCGCGCACCTGAAGCTAGTGTGGGGGAGAGCTCAAAAATACCGGCAGATGGCACCCATCGGTGAGCTTGTTTCCGTGGCGACCGTTGGCCTCATCGAGGCGATTGGCGCTTTCGATCCCGAAAGAGGCGCTCGCCTCTGCACCTACGCGATCAAGTGGATCGACGGCGAATTGAAAGAGCACCTCAAGCAAGGTCTCGGCGCGATCAATCAACTTCGCCGAAGAGAGAACGCTGCGCCGGATGCAGGGAAAGCCTGGAAAGACGGGCCACTTGGCTTAGTACCAAAGGATATCTCGCTCGATAAGAGCTTAAACGATGAGGGCGAGGAGGATGGCGACACTTGGCAAGACTGGCTCGTGGCGGACGGCGCTGATGCAATCCTCGTGGAAAAAGACAACCTTTCGGCGCTCCAGCGTTACGAAGAAGCGATTTGCGACACGCTGGAAACGGCGCGCCGCAGCGAGATCCTGCGGGAGGTTGTGGACAGCACGCTTGAAGGTCGCGATCTGCGAATTTTCCAGGCGCGGAATCTTCTTGACGAGTCTTTGACCTACGAGGAGCTGTCGAATGAGCTTGGTATTAGCCGCGAACGAGTTCGGCAGCTCGACAGGCGCGCCAGCGAGAAGGTGGAGAAGGCGATCAGCGCCAATCCCAGGGCGCAGAAGATGATTGATCAGCGGCTCCGACATGTAGGTAGAGGGGCTTTTCTCGACAAGCGGACGCGAGCGCAAAAGCAGGCCCCTAATGGCCTGCCGACTTCCATACAACCACCTAAGAAGTTGGCCCCGCGTCTCGATAAGCCAACTCGTCGAGAACTCGAGAACCGCGCGGAATACTATACTACTTATGGTGCTCGCCTCCGCAGCGCGGAAAGGCTGGCAGCATAGCGCCGTTCGATAAACAGGTTGTCCTATGACATGTTCGTCGAGCTCTGTGACCGCAAGAGCGGTACCGCCAGTGCGTGAGGGATTACCCAGCGCATCGCTAGGCTTCTGGCCAAGGAAGACGCACGGCAGAAAGCCACACCACTGAGCAGGGGGGGGCAAAAAGCGATGACTTTGGTATCCCTTCCGAGAAACTGGTCCATTGGAATGGATGATCCTGTGCCGCTCCAGGTGGCGGCGGAGATCTTCTTTCCGGCCGGGGGTGTCACCGAGCAGTCACTACGCACTGAAATCCGTAAAGGGCGTCTTGCCGTCGAGCGTATTGCCGGAAAGGATTTCGTCACCAAGCGTGCGATCGATGAAATGAGGGAACGATGCCGCAACCAGTTAAGGGTGCCAAACTCTACCTCCGGAAAAGAGCCAACAAGAACCCGATCTGGGTCATCCTCGACCGGGGGGCAGAGATCGCAACGGGATGCCACGAAGGCGACCGCGAACAGGCTGAAAAGCAGCTGTCGGATTACATCGTCCGAAAATACGAGCGGCCCGCCGGCCCCTGTAGTCCCGATCAGATGAGCATAGATCGCGCACTCGAGATTTACGGGCGTGAGCATGCGCCACATGTGGCGGCCCCCAGGATCATCGGGTTTGCCATAGATGCCCTGTCACCGTTCTGGGGCGAGCTGCCGGTGAGCGCGATCAAGGGGGAGACCTGCCGCGCCTACGTGCGGCACCGAGCCAAGGCGCCGGCGACTGTAGCTAGGGAGTTGCGCACATTGTCCGCAGCCTTGAACTACTGCGTGAAGGAGGGCTATCTGACGATGGCCCCGAGGGTGACGTTGCCGTCGGCACCAAAAGGTCGGGCAAGATGGTTGACACGAGAGGAAGCGGCCAAGCTGCTTTGGGCCGCAAGGCGGACACCACATCTGCGCACCTTCATCCTGATCGGCCTCTATACCGGCACCCGCTCGTCTGCCATCCTCGGGCTGCAATGGATGGCGAATACCAGAGGAGGCTGGATAGACCTCGATCACGGCCTGCTCTATCGCGGCGCCGACGGGAGGGTGGAGACCAAGAAGCGACAGCCCCCATGTCCGCTCCCACAGAAGCTCGTTGCCCATCTACGCCGCGCACAGCGGCACACGCTAAGGCACGTGATCGAGTGGGATGGGGAACCTATCTTAAAGCTGCAACGGTCCTGGCGCACCGCCTGCAAGGCCGCAGGGCTTGGCAGGGACGTGACGCCTCATGTATTACGGCACACCGCCGTGACTTGGTTGCTGCAGCGCCGAGTGCCAATCTGGGAGGTCGCCGGTTATGTTGGCATGTCGGAGGAGATGGTCCGCAATCGTTATGGGCACCATGCCCCCGATTTCCTTAAAGCGGCACGGGACGCGCTATGAAGCATGGGTCTAACTATGGGTCAGATGGTCGCCGCGGAGAGGTAAGAGATTGAAAATGCGGGTGTAGCTCAGTGGTAGAGCAGTAGCTTCCCAAGCTACGGGTCGCGGGTTCAATCCCCGTCGCCCGCTCCAACATTCCCAAGGGGTTGCGGGTATTCCGCGCCAGCGCCGAATATGGCGTGGGTCGGGAATGGGTCGGTAATCTGTTCCCGGCGCGTTCATGGCGAGGTGCTGCCATGACGGAACTCGCTCGATACGATGCTGCATGCCGCGCGATTGCCGAGTGCAAGTCAGTCGATGAGGCAAAAGGCTTCCGCGACAGGGCCGTCGCGATGGCCGTCTATGCTCGGCAAGCAAAGAACAAGGACCTTGAGGCCGACGCCGTCGAGATTCGGATGCGGGCAACGCGCCGTCTCGATCAGCTTCGGCAATAGCAAAAGGCAACAGTTGGGCTGAACGCTGGAAGCCTTCGCCGTGGGTTGTCTGATAACCCACGGGACGACCGCCCGAACTCTCGCCTCTCAAGGCATCGATAAGAATCTCGCCAACCAAGCAAGAAAACTCGGCGCATTACCGGATGGCCGCTTCGAAACGGCAGTGGCCGAGGCTCGCGACAGAGTCACGAACGCGGCTGCGAACGCGATCAAGCAACAGCAGCGGGAAATGCTGCATGAGGAACTAAGGCGCGGGAATAGACCGCTGCCTAAAGGCAAATTCGCGGTCATCTATGCTGACCCGCCTTGGAACTGGAAGACGCGAAGCGAACGGGGCGAGCAGAATGCGGAACGGCATTATCCGACGGAAGACCTGGAGGCGATCAAGTCGCTTCCGGTTGATGATCTCGCGGCCGCCGACTGCGTCCTGCTTCTGCGGGCAATAGGCCCGATGCTGCCTCACGCCTTAGAGGTCATCGAGGCTTGGGGATTCACTTACAAGACCATCGCCTTTAGTTGGGTCAAAACAACTCTCGATGGATCGCGACCGCGCCACGGTCAAGGCTATTGGACGCGAGCTAACGTCGAGCTTTGCTTGCTTGCAACGCGGGGAAACCCGTCACGCGTCAATGCTGACGTTCAGCAAGTCGTTGAAGCGCCGCGCCGCGAACACAGCCGCAAGCCTGACGAAGTAGCAGAGCAAATCGAGCGCCTCGTTCCCGGTCCCTACATCGAACTTTTTGCGCGTCATCCACGCGAGGGCTGGGCGGCATGGTCGCGGCCATGACCCATCGCCACGCCATCGCCCGCATTCCTATCGGCCAGGACGAACTTGTCGTCTCGATTGATGAGCTTGACCGCATCCACCTGCGCGTCTGGACGCCGAGCGGCGGTCTCAAGTTCCCCTCGAAGCATGGCGTCAGCGTCCCGCGCTACGCGCTACGCGATCTGATCGAAGCCTTGAAGGCGGCGAAGCGGAGGGATGCAGCATGATTTTTCAACCGCCCCCATGTGGGCACAACACAGGAGAGAATGAAAATGACTGACACGACAACAACAGCGCAAGAGCGCATTGACGCCGACAAGCCAAAACCCTTGCCCAGGCCAAAGGGTTTGATTCTGAAACAGGGCTGGGCCTGGTTTGACGGGGAGATTTTGCCGAAGAGAATGGCGGCGGAGAAGCGGAAGGAGCAACGCGAGGGGAAAAAGGCGGGTCGGCGCTGATCACGACCCGCCCCAATTTCTGATGATGACAACCGACCGACATAGCCAGCCCACTGTGGGCCGAAGCCTGGGAAAGCTGACCGGGCCGGTAATAACGCCGAAGGGCATCGGCATCAAGGGCCAAGCGTCTAGTGCATGGCAGCGGCCATGTGCACGCAATGCTCAGGACGTGGGCGGCTCGCTGCCGACCCACACGGCTCCAAATGCCGACGGATCGGCACCGGAGCCTGCCGCCAGAAAGAGGCAGCACGCGAACAGGCTGACCGGCTGACCCAAGCCTGACCTATCCCCTCGCTTCGAGGGCGCGTGTCGATCCGTTGAGCCATCGCCTAGCGATAGGCGAGGTGCGCCCGCCGGGAGGGCGACCGTGGACAGAAAGACCCAGCGCTGGCGGCAAGTGGCGAGGCCGTCACGCAAGCCATGAAAAAGAGGTTTCGACGATGAGCAAGAAGGGTAAGGCGGTAGCGAAGGCGAAGATGCAATGGGCTTGCGACATGCGAGCGAGGGAGGTGGTGATCGCATGGTTGGAGAAGATGGGAAAACTGGGCAAGTATGATGCGCCCGAGAAGGGACTGGCTCACGTTGAGTTTGCCGTGCGGCTCCAAGCTATCTTAGAGCCGAAACGTATCGAACGGCGCTTCGAGGGCAAGAAGGGAGCGGCGGGGTATATCCGTGAGGTGGCGATGATGGTTGGCGGACGCGATTGTCTGGCACCGCCGAGGCTTCCGCCCCTTGAGGCGCGGATCGCGATGGAGCGGCGGGCCTATGACAAGATGATCGACCGGCGGCAACGTGTTGCGGACGCCAAGCGCAAGGTGGCGCAGGAACGCATCGAGGCGAAGATCGCCAAAGCTGATCGCGAGGTGGCGAAGCACATCGAGGCGCGACGGGAGGAGATGAAGCGGCGCTTGCAGATTTCGTAGTGGGCGCTACATTTCGGCCATGTTGATCTACAGCACCCGAGGTCCGATCACTGTCGCCGATGAATCGGTGATCTACGCCTATCGCGATCACGCCATGGGCCGCTGGTGCAATGCCACCTTGGTCAAGGCTGACGGCACGGAAATATCCGGCCTTGCCCGCGTGGAGCCAAGCTCGCCAGGGCGGCATGACGAAGCGCAAGGTCATCGCCTGGCGAGAGGGACGAAGAACGCGCCGCACCCGGTCTTACGAGACGACCTCGAAGCGCCGCATCATGTCGTGATCCTCATGGGACAAAATGTGGCAATGCCAAACCCACTGGCCTACCTTGTCGAAGCTGGCGACGATGCGCGTTACGGTTCCTGAGGGCACCTGGACTGTGTCCTTCCAGCCATCCTCCTCAAGTGCGGGTGGCTTCGGCTGACCGCGCAATGGTGGTGGGGTGGTTCCGCCTTCTTCAAATTTCTCCGCATTAATGCCCTGACGGTCGATGATCTGGAACTTAACCAAATGCACATGGATGGGGTGAGCGTCTGCGGTGGTGTTGTAAATCTCCCAAACTTCCTTGTGGCCAAAGGTGATGATTTCGGTGGTCGGGTCAGCCCAATGGAAAGGCTGCTGCAACGTGCCGAGCAAAGGCTCAAGCCGGCCCCGCTCATCCTCTTCCTCATAGAGCACGACTTGGCGGACATTGTCGACACCACTGCCACTGGGACCATTGCCAGGGGTAAGCGGATAGGTGAGACGAGGCTTAGTCGGTAGCAACGGAGGCTGTCCGTAACCGCCACGCAAGGTCAGTGGAATGGCGTTGTTTGCGGTGTCCTTTACAGTCAATCCAACTCGGAACGCCATGATCCTTCCCGTTGTCTGGGGATTGACGACCAGCGGGCGTCTGAACGTTCCAGGCGCATTGTTGCCAAGGATGAAGGTGTTATTGCTCTCACCGGAGAAGTCTATCAGCACGTCGACGCGTTCCGCTGGCGCGATGCTAATCTTGTTCACCTTTACTGGAGCGTTGAGTAGGCCCTGATCAGTGCCGATCACATAAAACTTCATGCCTCCGCCAAGCTGCATGTTCAGGAAACGGGTGTCACAACCATTCAAGAAGCGTAGCCGGTAGAGGCGCGGCTCGACATCGAGGACCGGCCACGCTTGGCCATTGACCAGGATGTGATCACCAAACAATTCCGCCATGATCGTGGGATTGGGATAGTCCGCCGGACCGAATAGCTCCGCTGCGGTCAGTGGATTTGATGGGAAGTAAAGTTGAAAGTCGTCAGTGAACATTCGATCCTGGATCACGATCAGCTGTTCGTACGGATAACAAGGAAGCTGAGGGTTGTTGGTCGCCGGGTCGCCGGTATCGAACTGATCACGGACGATGTTGAAGCCGGCAAGTCCGGCATAGACGTTGAGCCGGGTGATACCTAGCGCGTGGTCGTGATACCAAAGTGTGGCCGCCTCTTGGGTATCGTAATGAAATTGAATGCTGCCACCTTGCACCCTCGTCTGAGCAGTTTCTGGGTTGCCATCGTAAATCCCATTAGTGTGCCCGCCATGTAAGTGGGTGACGATCGGAACCTGATTAGGGAATGTGAAGGGTGAGCCAGTTTCAGTCCAAGCAGTATGGATCGTGTTGTCGACTGGCAAGAAGTGGGGCGTGTTAGGTGGCAACTCGTTGCTCCACGTGACCGTGTGCGCGCCGCCGTTGAAGACTTCGAAGGTCTTGCCGGGATAGGTGGCGTCGCTCGGATTTCCCGCCGCACCGTACCCGTAGAGTGTCGTCGGCGTGCTTTGACCCGCCAATCCAGCAAGGCCTAAGTCCTCTGTGAATCGAAAGATGCCAACCGACGTGTTGGACGAAAACCTAAAGCCTGGTGCCAAGGCATTTGGCAAGGGGACTTCAAACTTCGGCACTGAGAGCGGGTCGAGAGGAACAACCCCTGGCGGAAATGGGAACGACTTGGCGAAGGCCGGGCGCGTCATCCAAGGTGCTGCCACCCCGGCGGCAACAAAGGCTGACGTCGATGACAGGAACCTTCGTCGTGATATTTTGTAGCGGGAGCCGTAAGTCTTGCGCATTGGTTACCTTTTATCAGCTAGCCATTGAGATTAGTGTATCGTGACGTAGCAAGAACCAGTTGCTGTGACATTGATTTCAATCAAGGAGTGCATCGCTTGAATTGCACGGCGATGATTGAGGGACGCGAGATTGCCGCTCGTTGTGATCCTATGGCTTGTGATCGCCTTCGAGGCCGTCGGCTTTGCCGCGATTTTGGCCGGGCTTTGGTGACGTCTCGCTAAGCTTCGGGGATCGTCGCCTCTTCGAGTGTGGTCGTGGGCTGCACGGCGAGCGTAAGGTCGAGGCGAACGTGCTGGTCGAGCCGCGCCTGATCCCGGTCGCTCGTGAACTATGCGAGCAGACGATCCTCAAATACGTGAACCGCAAGCGCATTCCTGCATGGAGACGCGCGCTCGTCGAACAGCGCAACGAGGCGGAGCGCTTGATCCGCGAGGCCCTGATCCGCGAAGCCGAATAGGACCGCGCCAATTGCGGAACGTGATGCGCAATGAGCACCGAAGATGACCGCCGCTGAGCAGCAGCGCAAATACCGTGCGCGCATCAAGGCCGGTCGCGGCTGCATCACCATCGAGACCGATCTCGCCGATCTCGCCGACCGCTCGAAAGCCCGGCGCGGGCTGAGAGAAAACGACGGCAGACTTCCCCGCTCGCATCACCTACGGGCATGTAGGCGCGAGTATTAGGACCGGGTCCAAGCCCCGGCGGGGGTCCGGCTGGCCACCGACAAAAGGCACGCTATACCGTGCTTGAAGCGCCACCCTCGCTCCGCGTCTCGCGGCTAGGTTACGTAGGCAGACTACAAGTTTGCCCCCGTGGTGAAGGGCTAGACTAGCCGCTCCGACCGGCGAAACAAGCGATGACGGAACCGACCCTAGAAAAAGATGGAGTGACGCCGTAAAGACGTCACTCCATCCCTGCAACCTCCAGCGGCTGCGTCCCACAGGTTGGACGCAGCCGCTGATATGCCATCTAGGTCGTGGGATAGCTCAAGAGGGGATCCCAGAAGTCACATTTATAGTTGGCTCTATATTGTGCTTCCGTTTCGGTCCCGTTGGGGATGTCCTGTTGGAGGAACGTCGCCGAGCCTGTCGTCAGCACTGGCCACGTCGGAGCTCCCGCCACAGGCGAGTTCGGATTACCGGTCTTCGTGAAGTTCGTCCACGCCTTCACCAACTGGTTAGACAGGGTGATTTCGGCCCCCTGCAGTTCGCGTGGTTGGCCGGTGTTTTGGTCTAAATTCACCCCCAGATTCCCACCATGCCAGTTCTGGAACTGGAACTGAATGTCGGAGGTGTGATAAGCGAGAGGGTGGAAAATCTTCGTCGGAAGATCATAGGCATTCGGCATTTGCGGGAAGTAATACGGCGCATTCTGGTAGGTGAAGTCATATCCATACACTCCGTTGCCTGCATTAGAGCCGGCCTGCGCCTTCAGGACGTGGAGTGCCTGGCATTTTTGTTGATCCGTGGTGACCCTATCCTGGGCCAAAGTCGGATTATTGTTGTAGTTGCCGAGCGGATACTCCAGCAGCACATTAGGTGGATTGTTAGCCGCATATTGCGCTGCCGTGAGAGCCACTTGGGGTGGACCAGAGAAATACTCGGTAATGCTTAAGCCGAACATCGCCTCGTCCTTAACCCTGCCTCCCATGATGGGCATTTTGTTATATTGCCCAGTAGTCCAGGCCAGTTCCGGCTGAATGGGTATGACAGTTCCATCCACAAACGGGCCAGTTACGTACGGGCCATTGGCATTGGGTGTTCCCTGTAGCTGAAGGATCCGTTCGGCGGACAAGCCACGCAGGCACGCGGAGCTCGAACAGTTCGCGGCAGAAGCGAACGCATTGCCCCTGCTCAATGCAGTCGCCGCATTTGGCCAAGAGGGCGTGGGGCCACTTTGGTTGATCGCCCTATTGAACAGTCCTGCGGCCGCTGGCGATATCAAGTTCGCACTAGTGTCTGACGAGCCCGCAGATTGGCCGCCAAGTGCCACCTTGGTGGGGTCACCGCCGAAGGCTGCGATATTAGCCTGCACCCAGCGGAGCACGGCCTGCTGATCCAGGATGCCGTAGTTGCCCCAGGGATGGCCTTCCGCGTTCAAATGTGCTTCCGATAGAAAGCCAAACAGGCCCATGCGATAGTTCATGCTGACAACCACGATCCCGTTGGTGGCGAGCTTGCTCCCGTCATAGTCGTTGGTTTCACCGTCGACATTGCCGCCGCCGTGAATCCAGACCAGAACCGGTTTTTTCGGGCTGGTACCTGTGGTGAAGACGTTGAGATAGAGGCAGTCCTCGGTGGTGCTCGACGGACCAGCAAACGCCCCGAGTTCAGTCACCTGCGGGCAGGTGTTGGCAAATTCCGTGGCATCGAGCAGGGCGTGATGCGCAGGAGGTGCCGGGGGCATCCAACGCAAATTGCCAGTCGGCGGCGCTGCATAGGGGATGCCCAAGAATTGGTTCACCCCGTTCTGTACGAATCCGCGAACCGGGCCGTCTCCGGTGCTAACGGTTGGGCCGTTTGCCTTTTTGGCTTGCCCAGGGGCATCCGGATTAGGTCCCGGAATTCCTCCCGGAGCTGCCAACGCCACGCCAGCGAGAGCAGTGGCGGACAAAAGCATGAGTGTGGCAGACACTCTTTGATATCGTGTCATTGATTCCTCCCTAAGTAGCGGGGTTTTACCCACCCCGAAAGGGTGTACCGCCCATCATAGCCAAGCCACATTATGAAATCTCAGGTGCGGGCGGGGGAGTGTGTAACAGTAAGTAACTTAACCTTGTAACGTTACGCTCCGGTGACGCTCGAGCAGACCATCAAGCTGCCACAGGGCCTCGCCGCCGAGCAGGGGTCGAGCCGCTTATGGCCTTGGCACGAGAGCGAGCGCGCGTGAGGTACTGAGGCGTGACGCATGTGACGGATATTCTCTTATCGACGTACAGCGCCTAAGTCCTAAAATAGGAGCATCCCGCGTGACGGATGGGGAGACAGGACAGCAAAGCATTGACCTCCGAAGCGGAACGGCAGCGGCGTCGCCGCCAACGGCGGAAACTGGGAAGACGCGTCTACAAGATCGAGGGCGATGAGGTCCTGATCGAGCAAATGCTCCGCGCGCTCCGGTATCGCTTCAACGGCGACGACCCCGGCGACACCGGCCGCGCGTTGCAGGAGTTTGTCACCTTCCTATCGGGCGAGGCGCGTCACGTGTGACCACATGCCTTTTGGAAATATGTCACGCTATTTCCGAAAGGACACACCGATGACCCGACCATTACTCATGGAGATTGAAGACCGTATACAGCGCGCGGAGACTACCGCTGCGGCACGTGACTTTGCCGAAACCGCGCGCAGCCTGGCGCTTGCCAAGGGCAGCATAAGCGAGGCTCGGCGCCTTGCGTTTGAGCTTAGTTCGCCGCGCGTGGTGGCTGTGTTCGAGCGAGCCGAACCCGGTTCAGCACTTGGTGGTACGTCGCCGTCATGGGGGGATGCGCTCTCGGACTATCAGCAGACGGCTGAAGGCTTCATCGCCAGCTTGCGCAATGATGGCTGTTTCGATGCCGTGCTGCCGTATACCGCCCGCCTGCCGTTTCGCACGAAATTGGCGGTTAGCGTAACCGCGATCACGGCAACAGAGACAACCGAAGCCGACGAAAAGCCTGTCTACGATCTCGCTTTCACTGCCACGGAACTCGAACCGCGTAAGGCGAGCGCGACGGTCGTTATCTCCGCGGAACTCGCCCGGCTGGGCGGTGACAATGCCAACACGCTGATCTTAAGGGAGTTACGCAACGGTGTAATTGCTGGCACCGACTCCGTGTCGGTCGCTGCGCTGATCGCAGCAACAACCCCGATCCCAAGCTCCGGCGACGTGCTCACCGATCTGGCTACATTGCTCGCGGCTGTCCCGTCCGGATCAAGCTCGCGCTTGTTCTTCGTGATCGAGCCTTCGCAAGCAAAAATTCTTGTGACGCTTCCCGGCGTGAACGGCGCAGCCTTCCCGCAGATGGCCGTCAATGGCGGATCGATTGGCGGGGTAACAATTTTAGTTTCGGGTCAGTTGGCTGCGGGAACCGCAGTGCTATTTGACGCAACGGCAATTGCAGCGGCATCGGAAAATGTCGCGCTCAGCGCAAGCCGCGAAGCCGTGGTGACGACAGTTGCCTCTCCGGCAAGTTCTGTTTCGCTCTGGCCACAGGACCTCGTTGCTCTTCGCGCCGAGCGCTGGTTTGGCCTTTCCTTGTTGCGTGCTGACGGTGTGGCCAGCCTAAGCGGCGTCGATTACGCGCCGACATCGCCATAACGATGACGCGAGGCAACATCGCCATGATGAGCGCGGACGCGCTGGCCCAAGCGTTGGCCGAGTTGAGTGTGGCGGCCTATCGCGGTCGGATGCCGCCAAAGAGCGTGCTGCGCGCGCTTGGAGAGATCGTGGCACTGGCCAGCAAGCGCAAAGCAACAAGGGCCTCAACGAAGCGCACCCGCGTTACGAGAAGGACCATCGAGGGACACGCGGGGAATGGCGCGGCTGCGCACGAGGAAGGCAAGGCATGACCGAAGCGTGGGACCTAGCCACGTCCGATCATCCCGACCCGGTGATTGCAGCGGTCGCGCTTGTGCATGAGCAGCTTAACCCCGTGCTCTTAGCGGAAGGCTACTCACAAGACCAAGCTGACCAAGTGTTGTCGCGCATTACGGGCGACCTGTTCGCAGCCGCCAATAGAGCCAGGCCACACGAACGCGGTGACGTTGCCACGCGCTTCGCTTTCCGTTGCATCATCGGCTATCGCCATGGCGGGCACAGGACACATTGAATGGCGACGGCGGGTTTCGGCTTCCCGCGCCTGCGCAAGGCGGCTCGCGGTTCGAGAGCGCCGTGGGCCGCCAACTTTCAATGGGCGGGGTATCGCAAAAATTCGCGCCGAGCGACGAACACCCGGCTTGGGACAGTTGGCCACACAAATCCTAAAATCCGCTGACGTTGCTAAAGCCACTAGAGGTTGAAATCCATGCCACGAGGAAGGCCACGTAAACCGCTTGCTTGGCACCTGCTAACTAACCGCTACCGGCCATCAAAGCACGGCCCACTGCCCGCCATGCCGCCCACAATCGAGCCTGATGACGAACCCCGCAGGTCGGCGAGGGAGCAGCATGACGCTTTTCAGGCCTTGCCGCTCGATTGCCAAAGCTGGGAGGGTTTTTTGCAAAACGGGGACGACGCCTTCTGCCAGCTGCCGGCCGGCGTGACAGAGACGAAGGCGAAGCGGTTGGCGCGCCGCAAGTGGCATGAGCACGGCCAGACGTTGATCAGGTTCTGGGGGACAGGGCACGCCCGGCAATCATGGGCGTGGGGGAAATGGGGCGATCCAAGATTTTCGGAACGTTCCGAGAAGCCCACGTTGCCCCGTGGCGGCCGAAACGGATCGGCTAGGTAGGATCACCCATCGGACGGTCGGCCATTTTCGTTGCAATAGCCGCGCCGCTGGGGGTATCAATGGGGAACAAATAGCGAAAACGAAAGGCCGCCGAACCTGCTGGAACCGGCGACCCTTCTGAAGCTCAGGCCACGGAGCGGCCCTCGCAATGTCAGTAAGTATCACCCAAAAAACATCGCCACAAGGCCTTAGCACCGAGGGCATCTTCGCCCGCGATTTCGTGCGCGACCTCCTGAGCAGGCCAGCGGCCAAGGCTTACGTCAAGGTTGCCGAGCGCGCGCACCTCGCCAAGCAGCGGCGATTCATCAAAGACATGGAAAAACTCGGCTACGAGGTCACCGGCATCGGGCCGGACGGCAAATTCACATTCGCGAAGGTGAAGACATGGCAAGACGGAACAACGGACCGCATCTCAAATGGCGCACCGAACGAGGCGCATTCTTCATCTTCTGGAACGAGCAGAACCGCACTTGCAAGCGCTCAACGGGCACTGCGAGCCGCGAAGAAGCTGAAATCGTCCTCGGCGAATGGCTGCAAGCGCGAGGACAAAAGGGAGGCGGGCCGCGTAATCCCGCTCAAGTGCTCGTGACCGATGCGCTCACCGACTACGTGACGGCGGGCCGAAGATTGCGTCGTGGCGTGTGGTCACATGCGCAGTCGAAGCGATGACACCGTTTTGGGTGGGGCTGACGCTCGCCGACATTACGCCGCAGGCCTGCTCGCGGTATGCCGAATGGCGCGACCGCTCCGAGAACACCGTGCGGCGCGAATTGAACCTGCTGTCGTCGGCGGTCAATTGGGGATTTAAGAATGGGCGCATCACCCGCCCGGTGCCGGTCGCGCTTCCGCCCAAGCCAGCGGGCAAAGAGCGTTGGCTGTCGCGGCGTGAAGTCGCTGCCATTCTCCGTGCCGCACTGCGCAGCACGAAGGCGCGGTCCTACCTTCCGCTGTTCATTCTGATCGCCATCTACACCGGCCGCCGCATGGGAGCGATCGTGTCGTTGCGCTGGCATCAAGTGAACCTCGACCAAGGTTTCATCGATTTCGAGGGCACGGCGAGACGGTCGAACAAGCGGCGTGGACTGCCACGCATTCCTGATCGGCTGTTGCCGCACTTGCGGCGGGCACGGCGCGGGCGGCCCGAATTCGGCTACGTCATCTGCCGCCACGGCGAAGGCGTCGATACCGTCTACCGTGGACTTGTTGCGGCGGCGAAGCGCTCAGGCGTCGAGGGCGTATCGCCGCATGTGCTCAAGCACACGGCGATCTCGTGGGGCATGCAGAACGGTGCTCGCACCGACAAGCTCGCCGCATTCTTCGCCACGTCCGAGAAGATGCTGATCGAGGTCTACGGCCACTTGCACCCCGAGCACCATCGCGAGGCTGCCGAAGCTGTGAGCATGCGGCCTGGGTCGGGAATGGGTCGGTAATTATGCGGTGTTTTCGCTTCGTTCAGGGTGATTCGCAGTGAGGAAAGGCGCAGAAGCTAAGGATTTTTGAGATGACACGTTCCTTCCCAAGCTACGTGTCGAGGGTCCGATTCGCTTCACCCGCTCCAATTTCAATTCCACCGGCGCTGGCAGCGCTCAGCCTGCGAAGTACCTCTTAAGGGACGCCTCGCCTCTACCGGCGCACCAGCCCCGGTCGTCGAGCGAGCGTGGTAAACGGGAACCTGTGGCGGGGAGATTCCCTCGCTTTCCGCCACTCCTAGCAGGAGCTGGAACTCCAGAAGCCCCGTTCGTCCCCCATAACGGGGCTTCTTCTTTTGTGGAGCTTTGGTTGATGTCAATATTGCGCTAAAGATGGGGAGATCGGGGGGTGGTCCATCAACGGTTCGAGGCCACTCACATGACGACTACGGAACCCTGCCACTATCGTGGATACGACATTCTGCCCCAACGTCAGTGGTCGAGTTGGTGCGTGGGGATCTACCCCACCCGGGCCGACCTGCCCCTGGTGCCACGATCGACCTTGCAGACATTGGCGCCCCAGAAGGAAGACGCCCTGGTCGAGGCCAGGGAGGTCATCGATCGCCTCTTGCGGTCTTTGAAGCGCGCCCGCGATTAGGCGCTTCAGTGCGTCGGCTATTTCGGAAGCTTGTCCGCAAGAATTTGGAGCTTGTGGATTTCCGGCGCCTTGGCGAATAGATCGCCGGCCTTGGCCTTCGCCATCAAGGCTTCCGCCACTCTGCCATTGAGATGCGCGTCGCGCCCGGCCTCGTCGTCGAACGTGTCGAATATGGCGAAGGAGGACGGCCCCTGCTGAATGGCGAACCATGAGATCGTGCCCGGTTCGGCGTTGACCAAGGGTACGGCGGAACGCAGAAAGTCCGCGAGTTCCTTCTCCTTGCTCGGCTTCGCCTCCAGCGGAACGTACAGGGCAAATTTCGCATTGCGGCGGCCCTCCTTATGAACGCGCTTATCTTCTCAAGCCTACAACATGAGGGCCTCCGGGGTCGGCCGAAGCATCTCCGACTTTCGTCTAAGATTGCGAGGAGACCTGCGAGAGCCCGTGCTCGATCTTCTCCCAGTTGAAGCGGTCGGTCACAAACTGCCAAGCCGCCCGATAGGCCGCGCCTGAGATCAGCAACCAGTAGACCGGCATCAGCGGCACCTGGACAAAAAGCTCCCGCGCGCCGCGACGCTTGAGGGCCAAAAAGCCAAGCGTCATGGAGGCAAGATATCCGGTTCCGAGTCCGAGCACGGCGATCATCCAGAACGGAAGTCCAAGCCATCCGCCCGGCAACGCCAGGAAGGCGCCGCGCGTGAGGTCGAAGACGGCGAGCGCATAGAACCAGGGGTGGGCCAGCGCCGACAGCACCGTGCCTGCGACCGCGATCTGGAATCCCAAGAAACCAGCGGGCCCAAGTTCGCGCCACAGTTTCGCGGGTGCCGCATATGCACGAGCCAGGTCTGCATATAGCCCTTGATCCAGCGCGTACGCTGCCGGAACCAGCTGGCGAGAAGCGGCGGCGCCTCCTCGAAGGTCGTCGAATTCGAGTACCTGGCAGCGATATTTATTGCGACCGAGCCGGGTGCCGAGGTCGGCGTCTTCGGTGACGTTGAAGGGATCCCAGGCCATCAGCCATCTCAATGCCGATACGCGGAAATGATTTGAGGTGCCGCCAAGCGGGATGGGGAGCTGCAAGCGGTCGAGCGCAGGCAGGAGCCCGTCGAACAGCGTGTCATATTCGATGGTGAATTGTCGCGTCAGCCAGCTGTCGCTTGCGTTATATAGATTGAGCTTGGCCTGGAGGCAGGCGAGATGAGGAGGACCCTCGCGGAATGCGGCGAGGGCCTTGCGCAGCTGATCTCGCTCCGGCCGGTCCTCAGCGTCATAGATCGCGAGATATTCGCCCGGGCGAGCGGCAGCGCATAATTGAGCGCTTTCGGCTTTGTACGCGGGTAGAGGTCCAGCACCACGATCTCGACATTGCCGGGAAGATCGAGCGCCCGCGCCACGGCGATGTTCTCGACGTCGACCGACTCCAAGATCAATTTGATTTCGAGCTTCGCTGCCGGGTAGTCCAGGCGCCCCAAAGTGCCGGTGAGCGATGCGAGCATATTGGCCTCGCGATAAAGCGATACGAGGACGGTGTAGACCGGGAGCTCGGCGTCGGCGAGGCGCGGGGGAACACGTTCCCCAGGGGAGCGGCGCCACAGATCATAGGCGGCGAAAAGGCGAAGCGCGATCACCGGCAGGAAAATGACAGCAAGCACAAATGAAAGCGTGCGGATGGCCGGAAGTGCGTCGAGGACGACCGCAGCTGCCAAGAGAAGCAGGAGAGACGCACACGACAGGCGCTGCCATAGAGTAAGCTTTGCGCGGGCGCTCCCGGTCAGGAAAGCGTGCATGCAAGCCGTCGACCGCCGCGGCTGCGAAGTTTTGCGCAAAATGGCCACAGACTGCCTGCCTCACACTATCGGGTGTGGCGAGCGAAAAGCGATGCGGCGCAAGCTGGGCAAGCGTGTGCTCGACCGCGTTTGGCCGCAATCTCTCGGGGGCGAAGACATAGGCGCCTTGCCGCGTCTGCTCCTTGAGCAACCCGCGGGTGAGACATTCACGCGGGCTCCTCAGCGCCGCAGGCGCCGTGACATCCTGCGGGTCGATTTCGGCGCGGAAGGGAACTCCGCAAGCGCGAGCCAGGGCACGATAATAGTCGTCGGCCTTCAACCAGCCATTGGCGATCATCACCGCGTGGGGAAGGACGCCCCATTTTTTGGCGAGCGCCTCGGCGCGGTGAAGAGTGGCGCGGTCAACGAAGCGCTCAAGCAGAAAACCATAGTCGGATGGAGATAGAGAAGGCGCCTCGGCATGGTGCGCAAAGACGCTCTCAGCATAACGCGCAGATGTGCCCCACTGCACGCGATCGCCCCCCACAACTTCTCCACGAGTATTTGCAAGTTGTGGAACTGGCGCAATATTCAACCAAGATCATCAACAAGGTTCATCCGGACCACCTTAAATAGTGTCCTACTGTATGATACAATCCAAAGCTGTATTATCTCATCTGGCAACGTGTTTCAGGGCAAAGTAGAAAAGTCCGGTGAACCGGTGCGGCGCCATTGAGTTGAGGGGCAGGGTCGTGAGGATGCTCGCGTTTTTCGCCGCGCTCGTCTCGCTCATTGTCGCGACATTGCCAGCTTCGGCGCAGACCAAGAACGAGATCGTCCCGGACAACTGGCGAGGCGATGTGCTCCGCCCCAAGCCTGATCTGCATAATCTTGATCGGCTTCGCTTCATCACCGACAGCGATTATCCGCCCTTCCAATATTTTGACGAGGAGGGGGTGCTGACCGGATTTAACGTCGACCTCGCCCGCGCCATCTGCGAGGCGCTCGGAGTTCGATTGCGATATCAAGCCGGTCGATTGGGACGATCTTTACAAGACTCTCGACGACGGCGAGGCCGACGCGGCAATTGCTTCGATCCGCATCGATGCCGACTCGCTCGCCAAAGCCGATTTCACCAGCCGCTATTATGCGACGCCGGCACGCTTCATCGCGCGCAAGGAGAGCGACTTCAAAGACATCAGCCCCGAGACTATCGGGGGGAAGAAGGTCGCGGTGGCGCGCGGCACCGGTCACGAGGCCTACCTGAAGCAATACTTCCCGGCCGCCGAGGTGGTGCCGTTCGACAGCGGCGACGATGCGCAGATGGCGTTGAAGGCGGGTCAGGTCGACCTCGTCTTCGGCGACGGCATCGGGCTCACTTTCTGGCTAAACGGCGTGACCAGCGACGGGTGCTGCGAGTTCCGCGGGGGGCCTTATCTCGACTCCAAATATTTCGGGGAGGGCGTCGGCATCGCGGTGAAGAAGGGCAACCGCCAGCTGGTCGAGATTTTGAACTACGGGCTCGAGCAGGTGCACGCCTCCGGGCGCTACGAAGGGCTGTTCCTGCGCTATTTCCCCATGAGCTTCTTCTAGTCGTTGGGCTTCTGCCGCCCGAATGGCAACCACAGGCTCCAACCGAGCCGCGTCGGCGCCTCGCTCTGATATGGCGGCAGGCCGATGGTCATGCCCTGCTGCCCGGCCGCGGGCTCGGCGAGATAGGTCCCAAACAGCCGATCCCATAGCGACAGATTGAAGCCGTAGTTCCGGTCATGCTCCTTCCGCAGCACCGAATGGTGAACGCGATGCATGTCCGGCGTGACGATGAAGGTCCTCAACACCCGGTCGAGCCACGCGGGAAGCTCTATATTGGCGTGGTTGAACATGGCGCAGGCGTTGAGGGTGACCTCGAACAGGAACACGGCGAAGGGCGAGGCGCCGAGCGGGATCACCACCGCGATCTTCCACAGCATGGAGAGCGCAATCTCGATCGGATGAAAGCGCACCGCCGTGGTGACGTCGATGTCGCGGTCGGCGTGATGAACCTGATGCAGCCGCCAGAAAATCGGCACCTTGTGCGAGACGAGATGCTGAAACCAGATAGCGAGGTCGAGCACGAGGAGCGCGATCACCAGCTTGACCCAATAAGGCCAGTCGACCTGATTGAGCAGGCCGAGCTCGTGCTCCTTGGCAAAGAACGCCGCGGCCACGGCCGCCACCGGCACGGCAAGCGTCGCCATCATTCGTAAGACGAGCGTGTCGACGCCGGCGATGCCAAGATTGGTGAGCCAGCGCCGCCCTTTGGAAACGCTGAGTTTTCGTTTGGGGCGAAGAAACTCGATCGCCGCCATGAGCAGGAACACCGCGGCAAACACCGCGAGCCTGATGAGCCCGTCGCTCTGGCCGAGAAGACCATCCATGCGGGAGAGACTATCAGGAAGCGCTGAAACTTTGCCGATCAGTCCACGAGCCTGCCGGCGAAGCTCAGGCCCACCACGCCGGCCACCACGAGCGCGATCGAGACGAGTTTGACGAGGGTGAACGGCTCGCGGAAATAGGCGCAGCCGATCATCGCGGTGAGCGCCGTGCCCACCCCCGACCAGATGGCATAGGCGACCGAAAGCTCAAGACGGCGGAGTGCCACGATGACCGCCGCCGCCGAGCAGACATAGAACACCAGGATGCCGATCGAAGGGAGAAGCTCGGCGAAGCCCCGCGACAGCTTCATCGAGGTGATGCCGGCCACCTCGAATAGGATGGCGACGGAGAGAAAGATCCAGGGCATCCAATTCAAAGGCACCGGCGGCCTCGAGAAGCGTCTTCGCGACTCACAGCGCTTTTGGCGCTTGGCCTCACCAACAGCGAAATTGCATGACGCCATGATGACAATGAGAGGTGCCCGCGCGTCCCTCTACAGCATTTCGAGCGGTTGGGCACGGCGGGGTGGCGGGAAGGCATCGCCAAGCTCAGCGAGGTCTGCCGGGCTCAGGGCAACATCGAGCGCCGCACGGTTCTCGCGCACATGCGCCTCGCTCGCGGCCTTGGGGATCACCAGCATGTCCTCCTGCCGCAGCAGCCAGGCGAGCGCCACTTGCGCGGGCGTGGCGCCGTGGCGGGCGGCAATTTTGCCGAGCGTGCGGTCGCGCGACAGGCGCCCCTGCTCGATGGGCGAATAGGCCATGATCGGGATGGATCGCGCCCGGCACCAGGGGATGAGATCGGCCTCGATACCTCGCCGCGTGAGATTATAGAGGACCTGGTTGGTGGCGACGGCGTCGCCGCGCGGAAGGGCAGCCAACTCCTCCATGTCGCCAATGTCGAAATTGCTGACCCCCCAGGCCTTGATCAATCCGTCCCGCACCAACGCCTGAAATCCGGCGAGCGTGTCCTTCAGCGGGTAGCGACCGCGCCAATGCAGGAGATAGAGGTCGAGGCGGTTGGTGTTGAGGCGCTTCAGGCTGCGCTCGCAGGCGGCGATGGTACCCGCGCGCGAAGCATTTTGCGGCAGCACCTTGCTCACGATAAACACTTCGTCACGGCGCCCTTCGACAGCGTCGGCCACGATCCTCTCGGCTTCGCCGTCGCCGTACATCTCGGCGGTATCGATCAGCGTCATGCCAAGCTCGAGGCCGAGCTTGAGGGCTGCGACTTCCTCATCGCGGCGGCGAGAGCTCTCGCCCATCCGCCAAGTGCCCTGACCGAGGCGAGGCACGGTCTCGCCCCCGGGGAGCTTGAGAACTGGGACGCTAGACGCGGACATGGAAAGCCTAACGTGGCGACGAGGGCTTTTGTTCGGGCGACGCGATCTCGCCAATCCCGTGGGGAAAGAAGAGGGAGCGCCGGTTTAAGGGCGCTCCTCTTGAGTTGGTCAGGCCTTCTTCGCGGCCGCAGCGGCAGGGGGCGCTTTGCGCGTGTGCTCCTCGCGCTTCGAATGGAGCTGGAAGCCAAGCACGAGCAGAAGGACGCCGAACACGAGTGCGTAAGCGCCGATCCATATGGTCAGCACCACGGCTCCAATCAGCGGCTCGATGATCAACAAGATGCCGAAGATGACCGAGGCGATGCCGCCGAGCGCTAGCCACCAGCGGCCGTGATCGCGATTGAGGGCGAAGGCGGCGGCGAGCATCAACCCACCGGTCACGATTGCCCAGACGGCGATGACCAAGACGAGCGCGATGAGGGTGATGGCGGGCCACAGAACGGCCACGGCGCCGGCGGCGAGATCGATCACGCCTTCAAGAATGAGCAGGCCCCAGCGCTCGCCGCTGCGGGCCGCCTTGATGCCGGAGAAGATGGCGAACACGCCATCGACGAGCATATAGGCCGCGAACAGAATGACGAAGACCTGCACGGCGACGGTCGGGTTGAGCAGGCAGATCAAGCCGAAGATGATGCCGAGAATGCCGCGCAGGCCGACCAGCCACCAACTTTCCGCGAGAATTTCGCTCAACGCATCGCAGCGTGCGTCGGACGGGGATGAACCGGCTTTTCCGGATGCTGCGGTTGCCATGATTGCCTCCTTTGGAGATCAGCGTGCCAGGCTGTTGATGGTGTGGAACGAGCGATTGTTTACCAGCGACTCGATTTGCCGCCAATAATGCCGCCGATCACGTGCGGCAGAGGTCCTTTTTTTGCAGTTTCCACATGCGTACGGCAATTTGACCGAGTTTTGTGACGCTAAATAAGGGGTGCGACCGCGTGATGCCTCGACGTGCGCTATCGCTTCGTCATCGACATCGCGAGCCTGAAATAAACTTGCCGATTGCGTCGGTGCAGCCGGATGGCGGCGCCTCCGATCTTCGGCCCGCTAAGGCGCGGATTTCGGCGCAAAACGGTAAAAGGTTAAGGGTCCCGGCCCTTAAAAAGCCACGAAACTTGGGGATTTTTGCCCTGCCGCGGGGGGCAAAAGCCCGCAGGCGTTAACCGTAGCGATCGTCATCACGCTGGGGCCGGGGGGCAGGAAGCTGATGACCGATGCGTATCGTGGTCTTGGCTGCGCTTGCCTGCGCTCTCGGACTGTCGTTCCCCTGCGCCGCCCAAACCGAGACCGAGCAGGCTGAGCTTCCGCAAACGAGCTCCATAGCGAAGCAAGTGAGGCCCGCGAGCCCGCATCTTCTTGCGCCGCCAGAAGAGTTGCTTCCCCGAGCCGATGCCCCGGTGCAAATGCACGCGCCGGCAGAGCCGATTCCGGCGCCGGTGCCCGTCCTTGTCTCACCTGAGCAGGTGCAGCCGGCGCAGCCGGAGGGATCGTTCTCCAGCCCCGACCGGCTGGTCGACTGGGTCTATAACTATCATGCCCATCCGACACCGTGGCGCGTGCCGGCCGCGGTGCGGGCCATGCGCGAGCTTGGCCTCTTCACCGACGAGGAGAAGGGCGCCTTCTGCACCGGCTTCATCGCCGGCGTGCTCGGATCAAATCCAAAGGACGGGACGGCCCTCGTCGTCAAGATGCTGCCCATGCCCGACAAGGACCAGGCCGTGCTGATCAGAGCGATCGCCTTTTCCGGACGCCCCGATTGGCGTGATCTCTTGACCAAATATCGAAGCCGCATGCCGCTGCGGCAGCCTCTGATCGACTCTTACCTCTCAGGCACGGCCAAGACCCTGATGGACGTCGACCTCAGCGACGGGCCTTCGGTGGTCTATACGCTTTGGGGTTACTACGTGGCCACCGGACAATACGAGCCGGTGGTGCGCATCATGCAGGCCTTGCGTTGGTCCAAGAACAAGAACGACGGCAACTTCTCCTTGTCCAAGATTTTCTCCGGCTGGAAGAACGATCCGAGCGCGATCGACAAGATCTCGACCGGCGCCACCGCCAAATGGACGCTCGCCTCTTATGCCGAGCGCAATCGCGACCTGCTCACGCTTTACCGAGCCGAATACGAGCGGCAGCCAAAGGAAATCGCCCAGCCGTTGCGCGACGTGATCGTGGCCGCCCAGAACTTCGAATCGGAGAAGATCCGCAAGGACCAGTTTGGCGCCATCGAGGACGCGCAGAAGCTGCAGGCGACCAATGAGGCAGGCATGTCCAAGGCTGCCACCGCGGGCTCGATCGCCATCGCCACCGGCTGTGTAGCGGCAAGCGCGCTCGGTCAGATTTACATCGCCGTGCCCTGCGTGATCGGTGGGGCGCTCTACACCGGCGCCATGAAGTTGATGCATTAGGTTTTTGGGGGCGTTTCCTCGGCGAACTGAGGGAGTGCCGCATGAGCTGCAGTTCGGGGATCTGGCCTGTTGTCGTTTCAATCATCGGGCGTCCAGCAAGGGCTTTGTGTTTGGGCTTGTGCCTCGGCTCGGTGCTGTTGACCGCGGCCTGCAGCACGCCGACGCTGCCATCCGACTTCCCTGCGTTTCATCTGACGGACTCGCCGAATGACCAAGGTTCCGGCGAGCCTGGCAATCAATGAGCAATCGGGCGATCGGGCGGCCGCAGTTCTATGCTCTGTGCTTCACCGGCCGACTTAAGGCAGCGCGCTAGTCCTTCGTCGATCTTGCCGCGCGCCGCATTCGGTGCGCGCGAGGAACCAATCCTCGTCATCCTCACTTACTCACTTATTCAAGATCACACTCGAAAAAGGCGTCAATCGCACCGCTGCGGCGCCAAAACGCAAAGTAAAGATCGGTCGGAGGGTGGACTTGAGGCGCATCGGCGGTTAGGTGTGTGAGTCCAATCCCCCTTCGGTCACGTCCAAAAGCTCTATGGTAGGTGCAGAGAACGAACATGATTTGCAGGCAAAACAGGATGTCGAGGCCCTGAGTTCTGCAAATCGACGACCCGGCCCAAATCGCCCTCTTTCTCGATGTCGATGGCACGCTGCTCGATATCGCCGCGTTACCCACCGACGTATCGGCCCCGGCGCAGTTGAGCGCCACGTTGCAGCGCCTGCAACTAGTCCTCGCCGGCGCGGTCGCCATACTCACCGGCAGGAACATTGGCGAGGTCGATCGGCTGCTCGCCCCGGCCAAGCTTGCCGGCGCCGGCGTGCACGGTGCTGAGCTCCGCATCGAGCCGGAAGGCGAGATCGAAGTGGCGAGCGGCTCGGTGCCCGCGCCCCTCGTTGCCGCGGTTGAGAGGCTTGTCAGCTCGATTCCCGGCGTATTCGTCGAGCACAAGGGTATCGCCGTCGCCGTGCACTATCGCGCTGCGCCGGCCTTCGAGCCTATGCTCGAAACCGAATTGCGCGGCCTGCTGGACGCTCACACCAATCGCTTGGTCCTGTCGCACGGACGGCGCGTGCTGGAGCTTGCGCCCCGGGCATCGACCAAGGGAACCGCGCTTAAGCGGTTGATGCAGGAGGCCCTCTTCAAAGGACGTCGGCCGGTAATGATCGGTGACGATTCGCCCGATGAAGCCGCCCTCGACGTCGCCGTCAGCCTTGGTGGTCTGGGTCTCAAGGTTGGCGGCGAGCATTTCCAGGGAGAGGGAACGCATTTTAGCGGCCCGGCCCAGGTTCGCCGCTGGCTGCAAGACCTCGCCACGACACTTGAACGCGCAGCATGACCAGTCTCGACCTCGGCGTAATCGGCAACAGCAACGTCGCAGCCCTCATCGATCGGGGCGGGCGCATCGCGTGGACCTCATGGCCGCGCATCGACGGCGATCCGGTGTTCTGCTCGCTCCTCGACGGCACGAGCCCGGAAGGCGGTTACTTCGCCTTGGAGTTCGACGAGGAGACGACGGCAACAGAGCAAAGCTACGAGCGCAACACGGCAATCTTGCGCACTGTGCATCATTCCGCGTCCGGTGCGGCCTTCTCGGTCACCGACTTTGCCCCGCGCTTCCGCCAATTCGGCCGCATGTATCGGCCTCCCATGATCATTCGCCGCGTTGATCGGATCGAGGGGCTGTGCCGCATTCGTGCCCGGCTGCGCCCGCGCATGGATTACGGGCGGCTCAAGGCCACGGCGATCGCAGGCAGCAACCACATCCGCTACGTCTCGGAAGTCGGCTCGATCAGGCTCACCACCGATGCTCCGGTCGCTCACGTCGCCGGCGAAAGCGCGTTCGTACTGTCGCGCCCGATGACTTTCATCATTCACGCCGACGAAAGCCTTCCTGACTCTCCCTCGCGCGTCGCGCGCGAATCCTACGACCTGACTCGCGAATATTGGCTCGATTGGGTCAGGCAACTATCCATTCCGTTCGAATGGCAGGAGGCGGTGATCCGCGCCGCCGTCACGCTGAAGCTGTGCAGCTTCGAAGATAGCGGCGCCATTGTCGCGGCGCTGACCACGTCGATTCCCGAGGCGCCGGAAAGCGGGCGCAACTGGGATTACCGCTATTGCTGGCTGCGCGACGCCTATTTCACCGTGCATGCGCTCAATCGCTTGAGCGCCACGCGCACCACCGAGCGGTTCATCGATTACGTGACCAATGTGGTTGCCATGGAGCAGGACCAGCGGCTCCGACCGGTCTATGCCATCCTCCCCGAGCAGCCGATAGAAGAGGAAGTGATCCAGAGCCTCGCCGGCTTCAACGGCCACGGCCCCGTGCGCATCGGCAACGCCGCTGCCGACCAGATTCAGCACGACGTCTATGGCAGCGTCATTCTCGCCGCCTCCCCTCTGTTCTTCGACGAGCGGCTGCCGCGCAAGGGCGACGCCTCGCTCTACGCCATGCTTGAGCAGCTTGGCCGCACGGCGCTCGAACAGTCGCTTCAACCTGACGCCGGCATCTGGGAATATCGCGGCCGCAGCCGCGTTCACACCTACTCCGCCACCATGTGCTGGGCCGCCTGCGACCGTCTGTCCCGCATCGGGCGCTGCCTCGGGCTTGAGGAAAATGCTGCTTCGTGGCGACGGTCCGCCGACGGCTTGCGCGAGACCATTCTCCGCCGCGGCTGGAACGCGCAGCGCAAGTCTTTCGTTGATAGTCTCGATGGTGAGGACATCGATGCGAGTGTCCTTCTCTTGCACAAGCTCGGCATTATCGAAGCGACCGACCCGCGCTTCGTTTCGACCGTCGACACGCTCAGCCATTATCTTGGCCGCGGCGGACATTTGTTGCGCTACAGCGCGGCCGATGATTTCGGCGAGCCTTCGATGTCCTTCACCATGTGTACGCTGTGGTACGTTGAGGCCATCGCCGCCATCGGCCGTGTGGCTGAGGCCAGGCAGATCTTCGAATTGGTTCTCGCCTGCCGCAACCACGTCGGCCTGTTGTCGGAGGATCTTGACCCCGCCACCGGACGTTTGTGGGGAAACTTCCCCCAGACCTACTCCATGGTGGGTATAATCCTCACCGCCATGCGCCTGTCCAAGGCCTGGGAGGCGACGTGATCTCGTTTCGCCATCCATTGATCAAATACGCCGCCACCGGAGTAGCGGCGATCCTGATCATCATCATCACCGTCACGCCGCTGGTGACCGCCATTGTCGAGGGCTGGTCGCGGCGCGATGTCGAGCTCAGGTCGCGACTCCTGTTCCGCTCCATCGAAGACCGGGTCGAAAACGCCCTCAGCGTTGGCGGTCCCTCTGGACTGACCGCCTATTTCGAGCACCTCGCCGGGGATGAGAAGCTGGTTGCCTTGGGGTTCTGCGATGAGACAAACAAGCTGACCCACGTCACAAAGCTCATGCCCAAGGAGCTCAAGTGTGAGGAGCTGCCGAAGGGCGCGGTCGAGTCCTTCTCGACGCTGCGCACCGATCAAGGCCGCTATCTCGTGAGCGTTTTCCCGGTCACCGCCGGCGACAAGAAGGGACGCGTCGTACTGTTGCACGACCTCTCCTTCGTCGATGCGCGAGCCCGGCAGGCCCGGCTCTATCTGGCGCTGGCGCTGATCGGCGTCGCCGCCGGCTTGAGCCTGCTCGCCACGGCGGTTGTCCTTGGCCTCCTCCGCGGCTGGCGGCGCTCGGTCAAGGCGCAGATCGAGGACTTTGGCTCGTCTTCGGCAATCCCCCCCGGAGACACCGAATTCAATCGCGAGATTCAATCTCTGCTGAATGAGCTCAATGTCGAGCGCCGTTATACCGAGGGCATCAAGGTCGAATGGTCGCCGGCCACCTTGCGCACCCTGCTCGAGGAGGAGCTGCCCGGCACCCAGGTGCTCGTGGTCTCCAACCGCGAGCCTTACATTCACAACCATAACAATGGAGGGACCGAGCTGCAGATTCCGGCAAGCGGCCTGGTCGCCGCCGTCGAGCCGGTGATGCGGGCGTGCGGCGGAACCTGGATCGCGCATGGCAGCGGCTCGGCCGACAAGGAGACCGTCGATGCCGACGATCGCATCGCCGTTCCTCCCGCCGAACCGGCCTACATGCTGCGACGCATCTGGCTCAGCGATGAGGAGCAGGAGGGCTACTATTACGGCTTCGCCAATGAAGGGCTGTGGCCGCTATGCCATATCGCTTTCATCCGGCCGACCTTTCGCGAGAGCGACTGGCAGCACTACGTGGCCGTGAACGAGCGCTTCGCCGAAGCCGTGGTCAAGGAAGCGACGCAAGAAGATCCAATCGTGCTCGTGCAGGATTACCACTTCGCCTTGTTGCCGCGCATGGTGCGGCGCCGGCTGCCCAAGGCCACCATCATCACCTTCTGGCACATTCCCTGGCCGAACGCGGAAACCTTCAGCATTTGTCCGTGGCGCGAGCAGATCATTGACGGCCTGCTCGGCAGCACCATTCTCGGTTTTCACACCCAGTTTCACTGCAACAACTTTCTCGAGGCGGCCGACCGCTTCATGGAGAGCCGCATCGACCGCGAGCGTGCCTCGGTCACCGCGAGCGGCATGGAAACCCTGATCCGCGCTTATCCGATCTCGATCGAATGGCCTCCGGCGGCGCTCGCCGCGCAGGCTCCGGTCGAGCAATGCCGCGAGGCCGTGCGCAAGCGCTTCTCGCTCCCGCCTGACGCGGTCCTGCTCGTCGGCATCGAGCGGTTCGACTACACCAAAGGCATTCTCGACCGCTTGAGGGCGGTCGACGATCTTTTGACCCACGAGCCGAGCTGGAGGGGCAGACTGGTGTTCATCCAGGCCGCGGCGCCGACGCGCAACCGGCTGGAAAGATACAGCGAGCTGCAGGAGGAGGGCTTGCGCCTCGCCGCCGAAATCAACGAGTGCCACGGGACGGAGGACTACCGTCCGATCGAGCTCGTGGTCCGCCATCATTCACCCGACGAGGTCTATGAGCTGTTTCGGGCGGCCGACGCCTGCATCGTGTCCAGCCTGCATGACGGCATGAACCTGGTGGCCAAGGAATTTGTGGCCTCGCGCGACGACGAGCAGGGTGTCTTGATCCTGTCGAGCTTCGCCGGCGCCTCGCGCGAGCTTTCCGAGGCGCTGATCATCAACCCTTACGACACCTCGGCCATGGCCAACGCACTTCAGCGCGCCTTGCTGATGCCGAAGCAGGAGCAGCGCGACCGCATGCGCATGATGCGCGAACTGATCCGCGAGCGGAACGTCTATCGCTGGGCGGCGCAGATGCTGTTGGACGCCTCGCGCTTGCGCAAGCGCGAGCGCATTCACGCCAAACGAAGAGAGCGGGCCTTACGCACCGCCCAGGTCGAGCCTATCCGCCGCCGCGCTTAGGTCTCGACCAGGACTTTGAACCCGCCATAGATCATGCGTTTGGCGTCGAAGGGGAGCGACTTGATGTCCATCATGTTGGCGAGCCGCTTGTCTTGCATCACCTTCTTGTTGATCCGGTCGCGATCAGCGCGCGACTTGTAGACGATCCAGGAGAACACCACCGTTTCGCTCGGCTTGAGCTTGACGCTGCGCGGGAAGGAGGTGACCTTCCCCACCTTGACGTCGTCGGCGATGCATTCGCGAAATTCGAGCGCGCCGTGCTCGCGCCAAATCTTGCCAGCCTTCTTCGCCATGCGCCGGTAAGCCTGCACGCTCTTTTTAGGTACCGGCACGATAAATCCATCGACATAGGGCATGTGGGCTCTCCTCAAGCCGCGGCTTTGGCGGAGTCCTGCGGCATGGTGACGATCATCCACGAGACACCGAAGCGGTCGGCAACCAAGCCGAAGCGCGGTGAGAAGAACGTCTCGGATAGCGGCATGCGCACCTCGCCGCCCTTCTCCAAGGCCTCGAACAGGCGATCGGTCTCGCCTTTGTCGGGGGTCGTGATCGTCAGCGAGAACCCCTGGAACGCCGGATTGCCTTTGCAGTAGCCGTCGGACGCCATGATCCGCGTCTCGCCGATCCGGAAGCAGGAATGCATGATCTTGTTGGCTGAATCGGGGGGGCTCATCGTCGGGTCCGGGACGTCCTTGAAGCGCATCAATGCCTCCACCTCGGCACCGAGCGCGGATTTGTAGAACTCGATCGCTTCCTCGCAGCGGCCGTCGAACTGAAGATAGGGCTGGACTTGCATTTACATTCTCCTTTCGCTTGAGGGAATTCCTTGACACCGAGCCTGTCAGACGGTCTCGCCTTCGTAGGCGCGCTTGAGCGCATCGATGTCGAACTTCTTCATGTGCAGGAAGGCTTTCATCACCCGCGCCGATTTCCGCGCGTCGGGGTCGAGCATCATCTGCAAAAGCGCCACCGGTACGACCTGCCACGACAGGCCGTATCTGTCCTTGAGCCAGCCGCAAGGGCCTTCCTGCCCGCCTTCGGTGAGCTTCTTCCAGTAATGGTCGACCTCGGCCTGGCTCTCGCAGTAGACCTGGAAGGAGACGGCCTCGTCGAAGGTGAATTGCGGGCCGCCGTTGAGCGCCACGAATTTCTGCCCCGCGATCTCGAAATCGACCACCATGACCGACCCGGCCTCTTTGCCGTGGATTTCCCGGCCCTCGTCAGGATAGTGGGCGACGGTGTTGATCTTGGAGTTCTTGAACACCGAGACGTAAAACTTCGCAGCCTCCTCGGCCTCAGTGTTGAACCATAAGCATGGCGCGATCTTTTGCGTGACGATCTGCATGGGTCCCTCCCGAATGTTGAGTGTTGCGCGGTTCCCGATGGAAGGCCCGCGCGGCTCGAATCCTCGCTGCACCGTCAGGCGCAGCAGGACGGGGCTTTCTCGGCGTGTTTATATTCGTCGTGGCGCCGGACCCAGGCCATGGTCCAGGGCAACTCGGTCTCGTCTCGGCCTTTGGGCACCATGTCGAGGAAGTTATAGGGGCCGACCAGGATGTCGAGACCGCGCGCGTAGGCCGAATAAGTGTGGAAGATGTCGCCGGAAGTATCTTTGATGAACACGCTCACGCCAGGCATCTCGTCTGACTGAAATTCGCTCATCTCGTAATTGTAGTAGACCTCGCCTTCGGCTTCTTCCGCCCTGAACGACACGTGAAAGTCGAAGTTGAAGTCGTTGCCGTAGGACGACACCCAGGGGAAGCGCCAGCCCATGCGCTTCTTATAGGCCTCGATCTCCGGCAGCGGCGCGCGTGAGACGGCGATCAGCGTCACGTCGCGCTGGGCGAGATGCAGTGCCGCGCCGTCGAAATGATCGGCGAGGTAGGAGCAGCTCGGGCAGCCCTCGCCCCAATCCGGCCCGAGCATGAGATGATAGACGATGAGCTGGGTTCGGCCGTCAAAGAGATCGCCGAGGGCTTTCTTGCCCGAAGGCGCGTCGAAGACATAATCTTTGTCGACCTTCACCCAGGGCAGCGCCCGCCGCTCGGCGCTTAGCTTGTCGCGCGCCCTGGTCAGGGCCTTCTCATTGGCGAGATGCTCCTTGCGCGCCGCGATCCATTCGTCGCGGGAAACCACCATGTGCTGCATGATCCACTCCACGAGAAGAGGCGCGAAGAGCCGGGTCTCCGCGCCTCGCAAGAACGATCGCTCAGGCGGTTGCCGGCGTCATCCAGCCGACCACGGCGCCGCCGGGCTGGCGCAGGATGGCGATGCGGCCGATGCCCGGAATGTCGAACGGCGGGCGCATGAGCGTGGCGCCTGCCGCGGTCGCCGTCTTCACGCGGCTGTCGACGTTGTCCACCGCGAGATAGGGCATCCAATTGTCGCAGACCTCGGCAAAGTCGGGACCCTTCATCTCGAAGAAGCCGCCGACCATCTTGTCGCCCGCCTTGGCTACCCAATAGGTGCCGCCGTCTTGCATGGGCATGGGATCGAAGGTCCAGCCGATGGTGGCGGCGTAGAATTTCTTGGCCTGCGCCGGGTCGTGCGTCATCAGCTCGTTCCAGCAGAAGCTCCCATGCGAGCCTCTCTCGTCGGCGCACTCCTCCTGCTTGGCCTTTTGCTTCTGTGCAGCTTGTGCCATGTCACTCTCCTCTTTGGGTTACGCAAGAAAACGCTCGAGCTTATCGAGGCAGCCGGACCAGCCATGCTCGTGCCGGTCACGCGATTCCACGTCGACGAACTGCTCATGGATCATGGTCAGGATCGACGCCTCGCCGTCGGGCCTGATCAGCACCGTGACGAGCGACTCGCCTTGGGGCGCGCAATCCGAGCCCCAGGTGAAGACGAGCTTCCGGCCGGGCACCACCTCGCGATAGATGCCGCCCACCCGATGCTCCTCACCGTCCTCGCCCCTGATGGCGATGGTATAGTGCCCGCCCTCGCGCACATCGAGCGCGGTGCCGGGCAGCACCGGTCCGGAATCGGGACGGAACCATTGCTTGCAGCTTCGCGGGATCGGTCCACGCGGCGTAAACCTCTTCCGGGCTCGCATTGAGACGACGCTTGAGAATGAGGCTCGGGCTCAGAATGGCAATGCTGGCTTGGGCAGGCATGACTGGCTTCTCCATAACGGTTGTCGGTTAGGCAAAATACCGTTCGAGCTTGTCGAGGCAGCCGGTCCAGCCATGCTGGTGCCGGTCGCGAGCGGCCTCGTCGAAGAACTGCTCGTGGGTGAGGGTGAGCTGCGAGCCCGCGCCCTCAGGCTTGATAGAAACTGTCACCAGCGACTCGCGTTCCGGCGTCGAACGCCAAGCCCAGGTGAAGACCAGCTTCCTGTTGGGCACCACCTCGCGGTAAACGCCGCTTACGTCATGCTCCTCGCCGTCGTGCCGCGCATCATGAAACGGAAGCGGCCGCCGACCCTCGCGTCTGCCTCGGCGCGCAGCAACTCGATCTCCTCGGGCCCGAACCAGCTCTTTAATTTTTGCGGGTCGGTCCACGCGGCGTAGACTTTTTCGGGCGCTCGCATTGAGACGACGTTTGAGGGTGAGGCTCGGCTTGATGGCGACTTTTGCTTCGGCAGACATGACTTTTCCTCCACGAATGCAGCGAGACGATCGAGTTGCTCGGACCAGAAGCGTAGATAACGATTGAGCCAATTCATGGCGTTTTCCATCGGCTCCGGTGTCAGCTCGCAGGCGACAATGCGGCCGGTTTTGGTGCGCCTGATGAGGCCCGCGTCGGACAGCACGTCGAGATGCTTCATGACCGCCGGCAGCGACATCGGCAGTGGGCGCGCGAGCTCGCTCACCGAGGCGCTCTCCCCGCTGTTCAATCGGGCGAGCAGGGCTCGCCGCGTCGGGTCGGCGAGGGCGGCAAAGGTGCGGTCGAGGGTGGTGTCCTGATACTTAACCATAAGGTTAAGTGTTAGATCATTCGGGGAGGTCTGTCAAGCGAGCGTCGGGGCCCTAGGTTTTCAGCATGGCGGCGACCAGCTTAGCCGGCGCTGGCGGCGGCGCGATCTGCTCGAAGGTGCATTGGCGCGGAGCCTTGTCAGGCCGAAAGCGCACGAGCTTGGTGCCGTGGCGAAAGCGGTTGCCGGTAACTTGATCGTAAGCCACCTCGACCACGAGCCTCGGCTTCACCGGCTGCCATTGCTCTGAGCGCTCGGTGCTCCAGCGGCTTGGCCCTCCCGGCGCTTTCCCGGTGAAGCCAGGCGGCGAAACCAGGGCTTCGAGCTTTGCCGTCAGCGCGGCGCGGTCTTTGTTGGCAATGGCTGCGGTGAAGCCCACATGGTCGAGCTTGCCGTCCTCATCGTAAAGCCCGAGCAGCAGCGAGCCCGCTTCCTTGCTGCCGGCCCGATACCGAAAGCCGCCAACCACGCAGTCGGCGGTGCGATGCAGCTTGACCTTGAGCATTGCCCGTTCGCCCGGCAGGTAAGGGCCGTCGCGCTGTTTGGCGACGACGCCGTCAAGGGCGACTCCGCCGTGACTGAGCCAGTCGTGGGCCTCGTCGAGATTCAGCGTGTAGTGCGAGAGCTTCAGCGCGCGTTGCTGTTTCGCCGCGGCGACGAATTTCTCGAGCGCAGCGCGCCGCTCGGTGAGCGGCGCTTCGATCAAGCTCTTGCCTGACGCGTCGAGCAAGATGTCGAACAGGATGAAGATCGCCGGCGTCTCGCTGGACAGCAGCTTGATGCGGCTCTCCGCCGGGTGGATGCGCTGAAGCAGGGCATCAAAGGAGAACTCGCCGTCCTTGACGATGGCGAGCTCGCCGTCGAGCACGAAGCAGGTCTGCGGGAGGCGCGCGAGCAGCGCGACGACTTCCGGGAAATAGCGGGCGAGCGGCTTGCCGGACTTGCCCTTGAGATCGATGTCATCGCCGGCCCGGAAGGCGAGGCAGCGGAACCCATCCCATTTCGGCTCGTATTGCCAATCGCCCTCGGGCAGATGCTCGACGAGCTTCGCTTCCGTCGGCTCGATGTCGAGCGGGACGGCCAAAGCCCTGAGCGTCTTGGGCGGGATCATCTCATCTTGCGCCGCCGGAGAAGGTCAGATGCGGCGGCCGCTTGCTATTCGGTGCCGCGGCGGATCAGATAGCCCACCAACACGCCGACACCGAGAGCCACCACCAGCGAAGCGGCGAGGTTGTCCTTCATCAGCTCCTCGGCGTCATGCACGGTATCGGCCGCGTGTCCACGCGCGTCGCCCAAGCGGCGATTGGCGATCTTGCTGAAAGAGGTGGTGAGGTCCCGCAGATAGTCACGCACGGCGTCGAGCTGGTCGTGCAGGTCTTGCGCGTCGAGCTCCTTCAGGAACCTGCCGGCCTTGTCCTCGGCTCTGCCCCAACTCATCATCGACTTCTCCTCCTCGGCGAACCCATGATCGGCTGCACTCATGTCGCAAAGTCATACGACAGAACAGCGAACACCAACGCAAGTTCCCGGAATAAAGCACGAGCGCCCGCCCCGAAGGGCGGGCGCTCAGCAAATCAGCTTTGGCGCTCCTGCTACTTCTCACAGGCTTCCATGCCGTGCATCGCCTTTTCGGCCTCTTCCTGCGAATTGTATGGGCCACCCATGTTCTTCATGTTGTCGCCAGGGATGTCATGCATCATGGTGCACTTATGACTGGCGGGGTCGAAGGCCACATAGAATTGCTCCGCGAAGGCCGGGGCGGAGAAGGCGACAATAAATGCCGATGCGAGGAGGTATTTACGCATTACGTCCTCCCTTGGGGGGGCTGGTCGGAGCCTTGATTGGCCACGATACTGAATTGTATCGACTAATCCGGGCGGATTTCGGAAAAAAAATCCGCGAAATGGTGAAAAAACTAGTTACCCCGGGGAACGGAAGCCGAATACCGGCGCCAAATTTGCTATAGCGTCATGTTTCTCGCGCGGATTCCGCGCTCGATCGCCGCGGTCGTCATCTTGTCGAGCTCCAGCCGATCGCCGAGCATCTCCAGAAAGCGGATCTCCTCGGGCTTGATTTCGCGGTCGGCGGCGGCAACCTCGAGCGCCACGGCATAGGCGGTCTCGCGAAGCTTCGCCGGCAGCGCGCCATGCACCAGCCTGAGAACCTGCTCGAGCCCGCCGTCGGCGCTCAGGATGTCCCCACAAGACTCTGCGGCCTTGACCAGAGCGTTCTCGTCGTAGTCGGCAAACACCGGCAAATTGGAGACGATCTCGCCGATGCGGGCGAGTTCGTCGTCGCTCATGGTGCGGTCGACGGCCGATATGGTAACCATCACGTAGATTAGCGCCGCGTGATGGCTCAACGGCTCGATCATGGTTCAGGCTCCCGTTACTCGGCTTCGCCCAATTCTGGCTTTGCGCGGGACCGTAGAGAATTGCGATTTTTCCGGCAAGCGCCGAGTGACCGACTGATGACGCCCTGCCGGAAAACGCTGGTGTCGTCTAAAAATCTGCGAAATTCAGATCGATCCTGCTGACGCCTTTTGTTTGTCAGTATCGACTTGACGAGGGCGCTGGGCGCTCTCGTCTCCGCCCGAGGACGTGATAGACTTTGAATCCAATAATCCAAGGAGCACAAGCAAATGCGAAAGTCAGCACTGGCCCTGGCAGCTATGGCACTACTGTCACTCGCCGGATTGGCGCACGCCACAACGTTGACTGGAACCGGAAATCTGCCAGCCGCAACGAAAGATTACTCCCCAGTAGAAAAGGTTGGTTGCGGCGCTTATGGACGCTGTCCATTGGGCCGTCATTGGGTCTGTGGCCGTTACGGAGGATGTGGGTGCGTTTCCTGCGGATATGTCGCGCCCTACGTAGCCCCCCGAGTTTATGTTGCTCCCCATCCTTACTACCATCCCTACCGGTATCGTTATAATTACTGACGCCAACGTTGCTGACGTGTGAAGTGAACACGACAGCTGCGATTTATGGGCGGCACCCTTCGTTCCGCGATCATTGAAGTCGGCAATCGGCCCCGGTGCAACTCCTCGCGCCGGGGCTTCTCTTTGCCACCCGGAAAGTCCGCCAAATCTCGGCAATCTCGCCCCGGCTTCGTGCCGTTGCTCCGTTCTTCTTTGGGTCGCGGGCGACCTCCTGCGAGCGTGGCAACTCCTCAGGTCGGCCCAAAAACCTCCAAACAATTGGGCTAGTATAATGCCGCTTGTGGCCCACCCTTTTGGAGGAGTCCGCGATGGCAATGACCCGCTTCTCGACTTTGCTAGTGCTTCCGGCGACTTTGTGGCTTGCTGCCAGTGTGGTCTGCGCGGACCAGGATTGCAGCATCACTCGTCCGGGTGGAGTGAAGGAGCCTGGCGTCACAAACAACGAAGGAGAATGTTGCAGCTCCTTCTACTCCAATAGCGGCAACGCAGATGACTGCGTGCCCCCGACGCCAGGTCGACTGGATGGCGCAGGATTCTATACTTCAGTGTCAAAACACTGATCGTTCCCGGCGCCGCTGAGCGCGGACTAGGCGAAGCGTGTACAACCGGACGCATTGATATTCTGCGAAATATTTGCGTCGTTTAGAAATCTGTGAAATTTGTCAGAAGATACTTGGTTCATGAGTTCCGATCGCCCGCCCGCCATGTCACCCCCCACCAAGTCCCCGCGCCAGAAGACGCCTCCCGTCAAGCGAGCTCGCGCCAAGGGTGCGCCGCACCAGTCCGAGCCCCAGGCCGAGGCCAGCATTCCTGCTGCCGACGCGCTCGGGCTGCCGAGCGGAAACAAGAAGGGGCGAATGGCAAAGATCGAAACCAATTCCGAGCTGCTTGCGCATGCTCACGTGAGCAAGGCTTGGCCCTTCGAGGAGGCGCGCAAGGTCTTGAGCCGCCTGAAGCGGATCCCGAAGCCGACAGGCGCCATCATCTTCGAGACCGGCTATGGGCCGTCAGGCTTGCCTCATATCGGCACCTTCGGCGAGGTCGCTCGCACCACCATGGTGCGCCATGCCTTCCGCGTGCTCACCGAGGACAAGATCCCGACGCGGCTGATCTGCTTCTCCGACGACATGGACGGCTTGCGCAAAGTTCCGGACAACATCCCCAACAGGAAGATGGTGGCCGAGCATCTCGGCAAGCCGCTGACCCAGATCCCCGACCCCTTCGGCGATCATCCGAGCTTCGGGCACCATAACAATGCGCGGCTGAGAGCCTTCCTCGACGCCTTCGGCTTCGACTATGAGTTCCTCTCCGCCACCGAGTGCTATAGGAGCGGGCGCTTCGACAAGACGCTGCTCAAGGTGCTCGCGCATTACGACGCGATCCGCGACGTGATCCTGCCGACGCTCGGGCCGGAACGGCGCGCCACCTACAGTCCCTTCCTGCCCATCTCCTCCGTCACCGGCCAGGTGCTGCAGGTGCCGATCATCGATCGCGACCCGGCCTCGGGGACCATCTTCTACAAGGAACCTGAGACCGGAAGACTCACGCAGGTTCCCGTCACCAGCGGACATTGCAAGCTGCAATGGAAGGCCGATTGGGCCATGCGCTGGGCGGCGCTCGGCGTCGACTACGAGATGGCAGGCAAGGACCTGATCAACTCGGTTCGGCTCGCCGGCCACATTTGCCGCATCCTCGGGGCGCAGCAGCCGGAAGGCTTCATTTACGAGCTGTTTCTCGACGAGAAGGGCGAGAAGATCTCGAAGTCGCGCGGTAACGGCCTCACCATTGACGAATGGCTCGCTTATGCGAGTCCCGAGAGCCTCAGCCTTTATATGTATCAAAGCCCGCGCAAGGCGAAGCGGCTCTATTTCGACGTGATCCCCCGCGCCGTCGACGAATATATCGGGCACCTTGCGGCCTATCCCAAGGAGGAGCAGGACGCAAAGCTCATGAACCCGGTGTGGCACATCCATTCGGGCGAGCCGCCCAAGGCCGAGCTTCCCATCAGTTTCGCGTTGCTGCTCAACCTCGCGTCCGCGTCCAACTCCGAGGACAAGGACGTGCTGTGGGGATTCATCCGCCGCTACGCGCCGGACGCCACCCCGGAACAGCATCCGCTGCTCGACCAGCTCGTCGGCTACGCTATCCGCTACTTCCATGATTTCGTGAAGCCGGCGAAGAGCTACCGTCCGCCCGATAAGCGCGAGCGGGCGGCGCTGCTCGACCTCGACACCCGGCTTGGCCAACTTCCGTCAGGCGCGCTTGCCGAGGAAATTCAGGCCGAGGTCTATGCCGTGGGGAAGGAGCATGGCTTCGAGCCGCTCCGCGCCTGGTTCTCCGCGCTCTATGAAGTGCTCCTCGGCCAGACCCAGGGACCGCGCTTCGGCTCTTTCGTCGAGCTCTACGGCGTCCCCGAGACCCGCGCGTTGATTCAGAACGCGCTCAAGTAGCGCGAAGGGCGGTAGCGCTTTGAAGAGTTCGCTCAAGTAGCGCGAAGCGCGGCAGCACACTGAAGAGTTCGCTCAGGTAGCGACTCGCTTCTAGCTCTTGCACCTTGACCCGTAGCTCCAGGCTTGTCCGGTCCGCCCATCGGGCTTGCATGGAACCTCGGAGACGGACGGCGGCGGCGCGACCGGCGCGCCGAGCGGATCGATGCACAGTACATGGCCGGTGACCGGGTTCACCTCGGCCTTGAGACAAGTTGCCGTGGCAGTTCCGGCGGGGGTGTCGCCTCCGTTCGCAGCCAAAGCGCCCGCTAGTCCCGATGTGGCGGCAAAGCTCGCCGCGAGCGCAATCCCGGTTGAAATCCGGCTCATGTCGTTCAGCATGTCTTCGCTCCTAAATCACCAGCCACCACCGTAGCCGAATGAGCCTCCACCGCTAAGGTCTGGCGGGATCTGCCGGAAATTTTTTTAAAGGCCCGGAACCAAGCGGAGGCCCCGGCGGCTTCTAGGATTGCCGTGGCTGGACGGCAGCAGCCCCGCTGCCAACGCGCCCCCCGCGTCAGCCACGCGACTTGGCGTCGACTATAAGAAGAGCCGGCTTGGCCCCAAGTCGGGCTCTCTGACCATCTGACTCTGGTTTATTTGCGCCGATATGCGCCCGCTAAGCGTGGACTTAAGAGGATCTATCCGGATCTGCATGGTGCGGCTCCGGCGAGGCGCGGAGGGGGGTGCGGAGGGACCCGGAGCCGCCAGCGGGACAGGCCATACGCAAAACGAGACCAGCCCGCTGAGGTCACTCTTTCTCATAATCAAGGCAGGACGGTGGACGGCCGCCTCTCCGCAGCTTATCCACCGTCTCACCGCGCTCTGGCATCGGAGCGCTCATGGAACTTTTGCTCCGACGGCCCCGGTTCTGCATTCCGGTGCTGGAGGTGGAGCCTCAAGGAACCGATAGGGAGCGAAAAATGGTCCAAGGAAAGATTTTGTTGGCCTGCGTTGTTGCTGGCCTTGCGCTGATCCCGATGGGAAATGGTGCCGAGGCGGCTTCGCCGACACCATCCTGGTCGAACGGCAACGTCCTGATGGCGGGCGACACTGACGAGAACGCCCAGGACTCGGCCAAGATGGGCAAGGATGAGGGCACCCATACCGGCCCGAACCAAGGTGCCACGCCGGAAAATGACACGCAAAAAGTCGATCAGCCGGAACGCCGCAATCCCACCACGGGCGGCGAGGGCGACGGCGCCAAAGAATAACTGACCCTGGCTTTGAGGAGTGGCCGGTTAGGACGCGAGCCAGCCGAGCGTCTTCGCCTTTTTGTACGCCGCCTTCCAGGCTTCGGCGAGGAAGCGCGCCTTCGAGGCCGACATTCGCTCGCGCAGCGCGTCGGTCGCGACGAGCATCGGAAGATGCCTGTCCTTTCTGTAGGTCACCTCGAACTCGTCGCCGGCTACGACGATGTCGCGATCGTCGAGCACGCGAACGGTCAGATCGGCTGTGTCGCTCATGGATGGACTTCCACTAAGGCATAATAGCATGGGGTAGGAGCCTGTGCCTAACTTCCTGCTTCACCGGGCTGTCACACGGCCCGGGTAGCCTTCTCGGCTTAGGACTGGGGCACTTCCTTCCGCTTCACTTCGCGAAACTGTATTGGCCGATTCCGAACATGTTGAAGTCTTGCGCCGCGGGCCACGGTCGTGGAACGACTGGCGGCGGCGCAATCCCACCACGGTACCCAACCTCAACAGACTTTCGTTGAGTGCGGCCGAGCGCCAGATGGGGACGATGAACGGTGGCCCGGTCAATCTCGCCGCGGCACGGCTGCGCAACGCGTCCTTGCGCTTCGCCACCCTTTCCGGGGCGAACCTTGCCGGCGCCGACCTGTCCGGCGCTGACCTGACGGATGCCCGCCTCGACGGCGCCATTCTCACCGATGCCGATTTAAGCCATGCCGTGCTCAACCGCACGGACTTCGCCGGCGCCAAGCTCTCGGGCGCAAGGCTGGAAAGTGCGAGCCTCGCTTTCGCGCGTAACCTCACCCAGGATCAGATTACGGAGAGTGTCGGCGACGCCTTCACCTTGCTGCCCTCCTATCTCGAAGTCCCGGTGTCTTGGACCGAGGCGGCAGAGGAACAGTTGACCGATGGCGAGGCGGTCCAGGTGCCGAATGTCACGACCCGCGGCCGCGCCGGGACCATGTCCTGGCTGGTTGGTGGCGGCCCGGTCCCGGCAGAGGCGCTTAAGCTCAAATAGAGCCGCCGGCGCGCTTCAGCATGTGACGCGCCTTGCGCACGATGTCTTCTCGATCTGCTGTCTCGACAGCCTTGCCGTGGTGCGAAACGAGAAGACGACCACCGTCAATATTTCTCCTCCGTCCTCGTCATCGTCTCTGAGCTCGACATAGGCACGCTCGGTGTCCCGGTCATATTTGGCATGGACGAGCTTGAAGGCCATGACGCTAGCCTCGATCGGGCGGGGGCTGAGCCGGCGGCGCCGGTTCGCCCTAAGGAAAAGCCCCGGCCGTTTGGGGCGTACCGGGGCTTGGGAAGCTATGTAGGAGAAGCAAAGGCTAGCCTCTGTTTGTGACAGAAGCATCACAAGGCGTTGCCTTTCTGCCTAATCGCCTTGCCAGAGGCCGAGACGCTCGGTCTTCGCTGCATCGAGCGCCTTGGCGAGCTCAGGCTTTGCGCCAGCTTTTGGCGTAGCCCAGCCCTGGCGCACCAGCCAGGTGGAGAGGTCCTGACCCGTCACGCTGCAATGCGCGCCGAAGTCCTTGGTGTCGGGGCTCGGCGGCCCCGTGCAGGTCACGGCGCGATAGCGGATGAAATGGGCAAGGGCGGCGCGGGCCTTGGCGCCGCAGGGCCGTGAGGCGCCGTCTTCTTTCTTGCAGGTCTCATCCGCCTCGCGCGCATCGATGCCCTCCAACCTGATCACCACCGATTGGGTGGGGAGCAGTCCAGCCTCCAGCGTGCCGGCATCGCGCACCTTCACCTTGAAATAGCGCTTGGTCTCGGGCGGGCGTGCCGGTGAAGGCTTGGTTTTGTCGGCGAGCGCGGCGCTCCGGTCGGCTTCGGCCTGCTCGCTTGGCAGGAGATGCGTCCCGGACTCTGCCGGCTTTGGAGCTTCTGCCGGTGAACTTGCCGGCGGCGCCGAGGGCTTGGGGGCTGCTTCGACGGCGGCGGTCGGCGAGTCCACCGCGGGCGACGGGTTGGCCGGCGCCCCCGGCTGTGTCGTGCCGGCTCTTTCCGGGGCCTTGTCGCTGCCGTCCCAGGGACCAAGGAAGATGAACAGAACCGCGGCGCCGAGCAGGAGTGCAAAAAGGAGGGAGAGGGCCTTCATCCGATCCTCGCGGGGCTATTGGCTCGCCCACACGATGCGCGCCATCCAATCGATATGCTCCACCGGAAAGACGAGATTGGCATGGTCGGGATTGAACGAGGCGAGCTCGACGGTCTTTGCCGTGCGCCGCACCAGGATCTTGGCCATCACCTCCCCATCGGTCGTGCGCAGCACCACGCGGTCGCCTTTGCGCGGGGCGGAATTGGGAGAGGCGATCAAGATATCCCCGTCGCGATAGAGCGGCTGCATGCTGTCGCCGGTCACTTCGAGAGCGTAGGCGTTGTCGTCGTCAACGCGGGGGAAGCGGATTTGATCCCAGCCTCCGCCCACGGGGAAGCCGCCGTCGTCGAAAAAGCCGCCGTCTCCGGCTTGGGTGAAGCCGATCAGCGGGATCGGCTGGGGCAACTTGCGCAAAGCCGGCCCCTCGGCCTCGAGCAGGTCTACAAGCTCATCGAGCGTTGCGCCGGTGGCGACGAGCACCTTCGCCACGCTCTCGGTGGTCGGCCAGCGCGGGCGCCCCGCGCTGGTTACGCGCTTGGAAGGGTTGAAGGCGGTGGCATCGAGGCCTGCGCGCTTGGCGAGCCCGGAGGGCGACAGCCCGTAGCGGCGCGCGAGCGCGTCGATCGCGGTCCAGATCTTGCCGTGGGTGAGCATCATAGCCCCCGACGCGGCTATTGCGGGTCGGAATTTATACCCATACTAGGAATTATGGCTTATTCTGGCCCCTTGTCCACCGCAATCAGGTTGAGGCTCCCCCCTCGGCATCGGCCGCCGACCTCGTTTGCTTGTGGTGCCGAAAGACCCCAAGCTACGGTTCCGTGGGATTCCGATGACTGAACCGGTCTACAAGATCTGCTCCGCGGCCGCGCTCCAGGAGGCGAGGGACTGCGGACGCTTGGCGGGCTCGGCCGACGATGCTCGCGATGGCTTCATCCATCTTTCGGAAGGGAGCCAGGTGGCGGGCACTTTGGCCAAGTACTTCGCGGGGCAGACCGATCTCGCGCTTCTCGCCGTCGACACGGATCGGCTGGGGGACCGGCTCCGCTGGGAACCGTCACGCGGCGGCGACCTGTTCCCCCATCTCTACGGGCCGCTCGAGCTTGAGCATGTGATCTCGGTCGCGGCGCTCACCCTGCAAGAGGACGGCAGCCACCGCCTGCCTGTGGGGGCCGCCCGGTGAATGCGCTTTACGGTCTCGGCCAGGCCCTTCTTCATGCGCTCGATCCCGAGCGCGCGCATGAGCTGGCGGTTCGGAGCCTCGAGCTTGGCGTTTATCCCCGCGCGCCCGCGCCCGACGATCCGCGGCTGGCCCAAGATCTGTGGGGGCTCAAGTTCAGGAACCCGCTCGGCATGGCCGCGGGCTTCGACAAGGATGCGCGAGTGTCTGCGCCGCTGCTCGCCATGGGGTTCGGTTTCGTCGAGGTCGGCACGCTGACGCCGAAGCCGCAGCCGGGCAACCCCAGCCCACGCATCTTCCGCTCAGCCGCCGACCAAGCCATTATCAACCGCCTCGGCTTCAACAATGGGGGTCAGGCTGCCGCGCTCCCACGGCTGTCGGCGCGGCGAAGCGGCGTGGTCGGCGTCAATATCGGCGCAGGCAAGGACAGCGCGGACCGCATCGGCGAATATGTGTCAGGCATCGCCCGTATGAGCCCGGTCGCCGACTATCTGACCATCAACATCTCATCCCCCAACACGCCGGGCTTGCGCGATCTGCAAGCGCCAGACGCCCTCGACGCGCTGCTCGCACGGGTGCAAGAGGCGAGGAGCGCAGCAGAAAGTCGCCCGCCGCTTCTCGTGAAGCTCGCCCCCGATATCGCCGACGTCGATCTGCCTGCGATCGTCGGCGTGATCCGGAGCCGCGGCGTCGACGGTATCGTGGTATCGAACACCACGCTCTCCCGCGAAGGTGTGAAGGACCTTAGCTTCGCCGCCGAGACCGGTGGGCTATCGGGGCGGCCGCTGTTTGCCCGCGCCACCCGCATGCTCGCCCGCGTGTTCAAGCTCACGGAGGGAAAGCTGCCGCTGATCGGCGTCGGCGGCATCGATTCCGGCGCCGCCGCGCTTGCCAAGGTCACGGCCGGGGCGTCGCTGGTGCAGCTTTATACCGGGCTCGTGTTCGAGGGCCCCAAGCTGATCGGCGGCATCAAGCAGGCGCTCGTCGAAGCGATGAAGGCCGGCAAGGCCGAGAGCCTTGCGCCGCTCATCGGCCGCGACGCCGACCGTTGGGCTGATCAGTCGTTGTGACGACTAGGCCTCGCGGTTGCGCGAATTGACGTCGATCAGATCGCCGCGGGCGCCGCGCCCGAGCATCTTGAGCAGCCGGGCGATGAACCAGATCGGGAAGACGATGACGGCTCCGAGCAGAAAATAGCGCCCGGCCTTCTCGACCGCGTTCCAGCCCAAATCATAGAGCCGCTGGATGAGCTGTTGCAGGCTGCGCAGGATGTCGAATGGGCTGAAGCCGAGCGCGGCGAGCAGCACTCCAACCACGAGGGAGAGGATCGCCAGCCTGATCAGCACCAGGCCTGGGTTGCCGCCGAAGAAACGCTCCATGTTTTCGCTCCGCTTGCCCGCTATATGCATCGAAGAATGGCGATGCGGGCTAATCTATGCCCAGAATTGGTGAAGGAAAAAGGCAAGGTCAAGCAGGACGTGCCAATGCGTGGGTTAAAAAGGGCGCTTGAGGCCCCCGAGGCGGGACTGCTCCGTTCGCGAGCTGGTTTGCCTCGCGCGGCTGGCGCCCCCATGCCCACCAGCTTCGCCTCCTCGACCTTGCGCAAAGCCGCCGCGACACGCTGCTCATCGCCCCGACCGGCGGCGGCAAGACGCTGGCCGGCTTCCTGCCGAGCCTGATGGAGCTGACCGAACGCGGCGCCATGCCGCAAACCGGCATCCACACGCTCTACGTCTCGCCCTTGAAGGCACTTGCCGTCGATATCGCCCGCAATCTGGCGGAACCGGTGGCGGAAATGGGCCTTCCCATCACGCTCGAGACTCGCACCGGCGACACGCCCCCTTCGCGCCGCCAACGCCAGCGCCTCTCGCCGCCCAACATCCTGCTCACCACTCCTGAGCAGATCGCGCTCATGCTGTCGCACCGAGACGCAGGCGGCCTGTTCGGCTCGCTGCGCATGGTCGTCATCGACGAGCTGCATGCGATGGCCTCGACCAAGCGCGGCGATCTCCTCGCGCTCGACCTCGCGCGCTTGCGCACGCTGTCGCCTGACCTCCAGTCAATCGGCCTGTCGGCGACGGTGGCGCGGCCGTCGGAGCTCGCCGCCTTCCTCGTCGGGCATGAGGGTCAGGCGCGCACGCGGCTAGCGGAGATCGTCGAGGCCGGCCAAGGACCAAAGGCCGACATCGCCATCCTCGATTCCGATGCGGATCTTCCCTGGGCCGGCCACTCGGCGCGCTACGCGCTGCCTGAGATCTACGAGGCGATCCAGGCCCACCGCATGTCGCTCGTCTTCGTCAACACGCGCTCGCAGGCCGAGATGCTGTTCCACGCGCTGTGGCGCTACAACGACGACAACCTGCCCATCGCCCTGCATCACGGATCGCTCGACGTAGGACAGCGGCGCAAGGTCGAGGCGGCGATGGTGGCGGGCAAGCTCCGCGCCGTGGTGTGCACCTCGACGCTCGACCTCGGCATCGACTGGGGCGACGTCGATCTCGTCATCAATGTCGGCGCGCCGAAGGGCGCAAGCCGGCTTGCCCAGCGCATCGGCCGCGCCAACCATCGGCTGGATGAGCCGTGCAAGGCCCTGCTCGTGCCGGCGAACCGCTTCGAGTTGGTGGAGTGCCAGGCGGCGCTCGAGGCGGCCGAGGAGGGCGCCCAAGACACCCCGCCGTCGCGGCCCGGCGCGCTCGACGTGCTCGCCCAGCACGTGCTCGGCATGGCCTGCTCGGGCCCCTTCGATCCGCGCGCGCTCTACCGCGAGGTGACGAGCGCCTCTCCCTATCAGGGGCTCACCCGCGAGGGTTTCGACAAGATCGTCCGCTTCGTCTCCACCGGGGGCTATGCGCTCGCCACCTACGAGCGCTACGCCAAGCTGAAGGAGATGCCTGACGGGCGCTACCGCATCGCGCATCCGCGGCTCGCGCAGCAATACCGGCTCAATGTCGGCACCATCGTCGAGGCGTCCGATGGTGCGGGTACGGCTCGCGCGCCGTCAGGGCGGGCTGAAGCCCTCGGCAGTTCTCGCCGCGGGCCGCGTGCTCGGCGAGGTCGAGGAATATTTCATCGAGCAGCTCGTGCCCGGCGACAGCTTCGTGTTCGCGGGCGAAGTGCTGCGCTTCGAAGGCTTGCGCGAGACCGACGCCATCGTCACGCGCTCGCATGCGCCCGAGCCGAAGGTGCCCTCCTATGACGGCGGCAAGTTCCCGCTCTCGACCTATCTTGCCGACCGCGTGCGGCGACTGCTCGCCGACCGGGGTCATTGGGCGCGGCTTCCCGACCAGGTGTCGGAGTGGCTTCGCATCCAGAGCGAGGTCTCCGTGGTTCCCGGTCCGGACGAGATCCTGGTCGAGACCTTTCCCCGCGGGCAAAGGTACTATCTTGTCTGCTATCCCTTCGAGGGACGGCTCGCTCATCAAAGCCTCGGCATGCTGCTCACCCGGCGACTCGAGCGCGCGCATGCCAAGCCGCTCGGCTTCGTCGCCAATGAATACGCGCTCTGCATCTGGGGCCTCGCGGATATGGGCGAGATGGTGCGGAGCGGCAGGCTCGACCTCGCCAAGCTGTTCGACGAGGACATGCTCGGCGACGATCTCGACGCCTGGCTCGCCGAAGTCGAGCCTGATGAAGCGCTCGTTTCGCGTCTGCGCCATCATTTCGGGGCTGATCGAGCGCCGCCATCCTGGGCAGGAGAAGACCGGACGGCAGATGACGGTCTCCTCCGATCTCATCTACGACGTGCTCCGCCAGCACGAGCCTGACCATATTCTCCTGCAAGCAGCATTCGCCGACGCCGCAACCGGGCTCATCGATGTCGGGCGCCTGAGCGGCTTTTTGCAGAGGATCCGCGGAAGAATCAGGCATATTCCTCTTGACCGAGTCTCACCGCTGGCAGTGCCGGCAATGCTCGAGATCGGCCGCGAAAGCGTGCCGGGGGACGCGAGCGAGGCGCTGTTGCGCGAGGCCGTTGAGGAACTGATTGCGGAGGCGATGGGGGACCATGCTGCGCTCGAAGCCTGAAAGTTCCGCTGGCAAGCGGCCGCCCATCAAGGTCGCAGGCCAGGCCTTCCTGCCAGTTGCCGCCGGCGCTCTGTACTGGGAAGCGGAAGACACGCTGCTCGTCGCCGATCTGCATCTTGAGAAGGGGGCGGCCTTTGCGGCGCGGGGCATGATGCTGCCCCCCTACGACACGCGGAGCACGCTGAAGCGTCTTGCCGCCTGCCTCGAGATGTTCTCGCCCCGCAGGGTGGTTGCGCTCGGCGACAGCTTTCACCGCAGCGAGCTCGCAGGACAGCTCAGCGCCGAGGACCGCGAGGAACTTACGGCGCTGCAGCAGGGACGCGATTGGTACTGGATCCTCGGCAATCACGATCCGGATCTGCCCGATAGCATCGGCGGCTTTGTATGCCGATCGCTGGTGATCGGCGGCATCACCCTCTGCCACCAGCCCTCCCTCGGGCGCGCCCCGGAGATCGCGGGCCATCTGCACCCAGTGGCGCGCATCGCGCGACGCGGCGAAGGGATCAGGCGGAAATGCTTCGCCACCGACGGCAACCGTCTGGTGATGCCGGCCTTCGGTGCCTTCACCGGCGGGCTCAATCTGCTCGACGCGGCCTTTTCATCGCTGTTCCGCTGGCATCGCCTCGAGGCGTGGCTGACCGGACGGACAAGCGTCTATCCGTTGCAGGCGAGCCTTCTGCTCCCCGACTGACAAGCTCACTTTGAGTCACTTGTGACGAAGTCATTCGCGGCGGAACACCGCCCAGGCGAGAAGTCCGGCGCTTACCGCCATCAGCACCGCCAGCAGCCCGTAAGCGAAGGGATGGTGGAAAGCGAGCATATAGACCACGCGCTCCACGCCGACTTTTTCAACCTGCAGGCTGCTCTGGCTCTGGCTTAACAGCTTGCCGTCCCGGAACAGAAACACCTGCGTGGTATAGCGGCCGATCGGCACATTGACCGGAAGCTTGACGCTGCCGCGAAACAGACTGCGGCCGAGAAAGCGGACCGCGTCGTCGGATTCTAGAAACAGACCGTGCTCCTGTTGCAAGCGGATCAGGCTCGCTCGGAATCCGTCATCGGTAGTCTTGTCGTCGGTGGTCTCGCCCGCTGCAGCAATGCGCTCTGATGGCTTGGAGTCTGAAGTATTGGGCTCTGAAGTCTTGCCCTGGGCGGTCATGTCCTCTGCAGCCTTCCCCTCAGCGGCCTTGTCCTCGGGGGGCTTACCGAACTTGAGATTGGAGAAGCCGATGCCGAGCTTCTTCAGAACGGCTTCCGAAGCCACGGCGCGGAACGGTCGCGAGGCAAGAACGGCATAGAACCCCGGGACCGAGGTGAAGGTCTTCGACGGGCCATTCATCCACAGCCCGGCGATCCGCTCCTTGCGCCTCACCACGATCGGCCGGTTCGGACCGCGGATGACCATGATAACGTCGTAAGGCTTCTCGTCGGGCGCGGGGCCGCGACTGAAGTCGATGGCGCCGAACAGCACGATCTCGATGCCGGTAAAGTTCGACTGGATCGAGACATCCCGATTGGAGATATCCGACTGAACTTGCTCCGACCTTGGCGCGTCTGCCGCCGCCGCTTGCAGCCCCGGCAGCATCAGCGATCCTGTGAGCGCGAGGGCAAATGCGTTCCGCATCACACCCCCACCGCCGCCGCGCCAAGGCTATACAGGTCCTCTGGCGGTATCAGCAGTCCGATGAACAAGCGGAGCGCCACGGCGAGCACCATGATAGCCAGCAGCAATCTCAGCTGCTCGCCCTTGAGCCTCTGGCCGGCGTTGGCGCCGAACAGTCCGCCGATCACTCCACCGATGACCAGGATCAGTGCCAGCACGAAGTCGAGCGAGTGGTTGATCACCGCATAGAGGATGGTGACGACCGAGGTGACGAAAATGATCTGAAACAGCGAGGTGCCGATGACGATGTTGGTCGGCATGCGCAGGAGGTAGATCATTGCCGGCACGACGATGAATCCGCCGCCCACGCCGAGCACCGAGGCGAGGAGTCCGACCATGGCGCCAATGAGCAGCGGCGGGATGGCGCTGATATAGAGGCGCGACCGCGGGAAGCGCATCTTGAAGGGTAGTCCGTGGATCCAAGTGTGCTCGCCCGGCTTTCGCGCCCTGGCGGGCTTGCCGGCGCGCGTCAACCGGATGGCGCGCACGGCTTTCCACGAGCATGAGCGATCCGATGACGCTCAGGAAGGTCACGTAGACGAGCGAGATGAAGACGTCGGCATGGCCGAGCCTGCTCAGCAAGCCGACAAGCAGCACGCCGGCAACGGCGCCGGCCACGCCGCCGATGATCAGCACCCAGCCCATGCGGAAATCGATATTGCCTCGCCGCCATTGCACGAGGCCGCCCGAGACCGAAGAGGCGACGATCTGATTGGCGCCGGTTGCCACGGCGATGGCCGGCGGAATGCCCGAGAACATCAGGAGCGGGGTGAGCAGAAAGCCGCCGCCCACGCCGAACATGCCGGAGAGGAAACCGATGGCCGCGCCGAGGCCCAGCATGACCAGGAGGTTTACCGATATCTCGGCAACAGGCAGATAGACCTGGAGCATTGGGCCGGAGCGCTGATTTTCGGGCTATTTGCAAGGTGTTCGCGACGAACGCCCCTGTCAATGCGCGAACGACGCGCCTTACCAATTTGTCATGGGACGTGGCTAAAAAATCAGTGCGGGGTCAGCGCATCGCCGGCAACGGCCAACCTTCCGGCCAAGGCCGCAGGCTAGGGCTCGATCACCATCACGCTGACGCCGGGGATGCTGCTTCGGCGGTCGGCTGGGCTCAGCGACACCGGCTCGACCTCGGCCTGGTCGCCTCCGGCGCCGAGATGCACTGGCGAGCGCGCCCCCATGCCGCTTGGGGCTGGCATCGGGGTTACGCCATGGGGTGCCTCTGGTGCCTCAAACTCCTGTGGTGCGCCGGGATTCTTGGCGGCCGGGGGTGCTGAACCATCCGGCAGGGGCGGGTCCTCGGCCGCCGGGGCGGGCATGCTCTGCTCGGCCGCGTGGCGAGGGATCTCGAAATCGGGCTTGAGTTTAAGCCGGGTGACAAGCAAGGCCGCACTGATGATGAGCAGCAAGGCAGCGACCAGCATGAGCAGCGAGGTCTTGTGCTGGCCAGGCTCCTCGCCCTGTCTCGTTTCGGCAATGCCCACATGCTGGCGCGGCAGTGCGGCGGCACGATCGGCGGCCCGCGCCGCAGCCGCTTCCGCAGCACGGCGGGCCGCAGCGGCCAAATCCTCGGTCTCCTCGAAGGGGATATCGCGAATGAAGGCGGTCCGCGGCCGCGGCAACTCCGCTTGGCAACCCGCGGCCTCTCCGGTCATGATGCCGGGCGTGGCGCGCCCGAAGTGGAAGGGCGTATCGGTAGTTCCAAGGGACGCATCAGCCTGCAGGCTCATCACCCTCCGCTGTTCTGACTGAGCGTAGTCGGGAGCGCTGGGCTCGCTTGGGGCCGGTGCCATATGCGGCGGAGCCTGTGGCGGCGTCGTCGGCGTCGCCTTCTCCCGCTCTTTCTGCTGCATCAACCCTTTTATGGAAGTCATGCATTGCCGCCAGGGTGTCGACGAGACGATCGTCGACAGCGACGTTACGTTCATTCATCGTCACGATGTCGCGGTGGAGCGCATCGAGCCTCTCCGCCGCGCTCGGCTTACCCAATCCTGTCTCGCTCACCAGGCGCGCGGTCTCCTGCGCTGCCTTGCTTGCCGCCCGCTCCATTTGCGCCGGAGTCTCGTCCAAGCGATCGATCAGCCGTTGCAACTGGCCTTCGACCGCGCCGATGCGGGCGGCCTGCTGCTCCACGCGGCCGAGCTGTTGGCCCATATCGGCGACCTGCCGCTCGATGTGATGCAGCGTATCGAGCTTTGGCGTCTCCGCCAGCGCCGCTTCGAAGCGCGCCGAGATCTCTTCCATGCGGGCATTCAGCGTCTCGATCGCCGAGGACGGCATCGCCTCGCCGATCGAGCGCTCGAGCCGCTGCGCCATCTCGATCAACCGGCGGTCGAAATCGGCGTCCTCCTCCCCTGAAGGCGGAATAGCGAAGGAGGGCGAAGGTTGGATAGGCTCGCTTCCAGGCCACGAGCTCACGGCGGATTCCGGTTCGGCTCGTGACGCCGCCGCCGCAGAGTCCGATAGCGAGGCGAACCAGTCTGGCTCCGCGTTGGCGAGGCCGGCGGCGCGGACTTCCGCGAAGGCTTTGTCGAGCGGGGGAAGCGGCCGGTGCTCTTTTGTGGGTTCGGGCTGCTCCAGGCGGCGGGCAAGATCGCCCAGCTGGCGCCGCAACCGCTCAAGAAGTTCTCGGTCTCTTCCGGGCTGCCGATCACCTCGGTGACGCCGGCGGCATAAGAGATGTGGCCGAGCCGCGCATGCAACTCGTCCAGCGCCTCGGCGTAACGTCGCTCGCTCTCCTCGATCCGCTTGATCAGCCGGCGCAGCAGGCTTTCGACGCTTTCCCGGTCTGAGGCAGCAACGTCGCGTCCGCTCGAGGCGGCACTGCTCGCTTGCCAACGTACTTCCGGAGCCATCCCGTTCCCCAGGCGAAGGTGATGCCCTGTCCGGCGGGCTCGTTGTGAGGTTGGTCTTCGAGGGAGACACGCCACCGAACGGTCCCCACCACCGTGGCAAGTTGGGGTAAATTTTGGGTTAAGCCGCGCCCTGTTGTGGGACATTTGCCGCGGAAATCGTGCGGACTTGCCAAGCTTCCGGGGCGGGAGGACGATGACAAAGTCACGACGAGGAGAGAGGCCATGATCGTAAGATTTTTCGTCCTTGTTCTTGCCCTGTCCGCCGCTTCGCCTTGCTACGCCGGCGAGGATCCAGGCCGCTACACCATGACCACCGTCGGAGACAGCGTCTGGCGCCTGGACAGCGCCACGGGCGCGATGTCGGTCTGCGGCCAGAAGCTCGACCATTGGGCCTGCGAGAGCGTCACCGACAACTCTCTTGCCCTCAAGCAGGAGGTCGATCGCCTCGCCCGCGAGAACCAGGAGCTGAAGGACAAGCTCGCCAAGGCGGAAGAGAAGGAAGCGGGGGCTGGTCCGCTCCCGGCCAATCCGTCAATTCAACTGCCTGGGCTTGCGCTGAACGAAATGAACGACTTCATCAACAAGATGATCCGCCGCTTGCAGGACCTAGTGCGGGACCTGAAGCAACAGGAGGCGGGGCAGGAGCTTTGAGCGCAAGATCAAATCTCGTTGCCGCGGTCCTCGCCTGATCCATGGCCGAGCTCAGCCAAGCGAGCCACGTGCTCCGGGTGAGGACGCGCGGCAAAGGTTTCATCGAGGTCACGGAGGAGTTGCGGCATTGGCTGCGCGGCATCGCCGCGCGGGATGGACTGCTCACCGTGTTCGTCTGCCACACCTCAGCTTCACTCACCATTCAGGAGAATGCCGATCCCAACGTGCGGCGCGATCTGATGACAACGCTCGAGAGCCTCGCGCCGGAGGACGCTCCCTACACCCACGCCGAGGAAGGGCCCGACGACATGCCGAGCCACATCAAGGCGATGCTGACCGAGGTGAGCCTCTCCATACCGGTGGTGGGCGGACGCATGGTGCTCGGCACCTGGCAAGGGGTCTATCTCATCGAACACCGCGCGGCGCCGCACGAGCGCAACATAGCGCTGAGCTTCATCGGATCAAATCGCTCCTCAGCATGAGGATTTGAGTTGCCTCACCGCGCAAAGCGGCTGGTGGCCGTGACCAGCTCGTGCACGATGCCGGCTTCGGTCATGGCGTGACCTGCGTCGGCGACGATGCGCAATTGGGCCTCTGGCCAAGCGCGGGCGAGATCGACGGCGATCTTTGCCGGCGTCACCACATCGTAGCGGCCATGCACGATCACGCCCGGAATCTGCTTGAGGCGATGCGCGGCACGGATCAATTGATCGTCGGCGTCGAAGAAGCCGCCATGCATGAAGTAGTGGCATTCGATGCGCGCGAAGGCGAGCGCATAGGCGTCCTCCGAGAAACGGCGGACGCGCTCAGGGTCCGGCAGCAGCGACAGCGTCTTGCCTTCCCAGGCGCTCCAGGCGCGCGCAGCTTTGAGCTGCACGTCGGGATCGGGATCGGTGAGCCTCCGGTAATAGGCGGCGATCAGGTCGTCGCGCTCGGCCGGCGGGATGGGGCGCAAATAATCCTCGAAGGCTTCCGGGAAGATCCAGCTGCAGCCTTCCTGATAGAACCATTCGAGCTCGGCGCGCCGGAGCGTGAAGATGCCGCGGAGCACGAGCTCCGTAGCCCGCTCAGGATGCGTCTCGGCGTAAGTGAGCGCGAGCGTCGAGCCCCAGGAGCCGCCGAACACCTGCCAGCGTTCGATGTTGAGATGCTCGCGCAGCTGCTCGATGTCGTCGACGAGATGCCAGGTGGTGTTCTCGTCGATGCTGGCATGCGGTGTCGAGCGCCCGCAGCCGCGCTGATCGAACAACACGATCCGGTAGCGTGAAGGATCGTGATAGCGGCGCATGACGGCGGTCGAGCCGCCGCCGGGGCCGCCATGCAACAACACGGCGGGCTTGCCGTCAGGGTTTCCGCATTCCTCGTAATAGAGCTCATGCAGGGCAGAGACCTTGAGCCGCCCGGTGCGGTAGGGCACGATCTCGGGATGGAGAACCAAGCGCTCTGCGACAGCTGTTTGACGCTCATTCATGTCGTGGCGATCTTGCATGATGGCGCCTCTGTTGGGGAGTGAAGACTGCTATTGACTTGCCGTTGCCGCGGCGCGCGATCGTAAAGCGCATCGCCCGAGGGGTCGCGCAGCTCCTCGAAATAGGCTTGCTCGGCCGGGGTCGGCTTCGGCCCGAGCAGACTGCCGACAAGGCCCCCGACCAGCCCGAGCGTGGCGCCGAGCAACGCGGCAGTCACCGTGGTGAGGCGGAATTGACCGGCGATCGGCGCATCCCCGAAGGCCATTGCGGCCGCCACGGTCGCAAAGCCAAGGCCAAGCGCCAGCATGGCGCCGAGCTTCGTGCAGCGTCCCCACCAAATGGCGAGAACCAGCACCGGGAAGAAAATTGCCGCCGCCGCGGCAAAGGCCATGATGGCCACATGCAAGATGTCGATATTGGCAAAGGCAAGGAACACGCCAGCGCTGAGCGCCGTGGCGGCGATCGCCACCCATGCCAGCATCAGGCGGGGAAGGACTTCGCTGCGCGGGTCGGCCAGGCGAATGACGTCGTCGGCCAGGCTGCCAGCAAGGGTGAAGAGATGCGACGCGGCGGCGGCGAGGGCGATTGCCAAGCCGGCCGCAGCCATCAGCGCGGTGCACACAAAAGGCAGCCGCGCCGCCAAGGGCAGAGCGAGCGCGACGCCGTCGCGGGCGACGAGAAGCTCCGACGCCTCGATCGTGCCGTCGGCATTGGCGTCATGAGTGAAGAGGAGCCGGTACGCGTTCAGATCGTTGAGCCAGGCAGGGAGCCCGCCCGCCGGCGCCTGGGCGATATCCTGGAACATCAGCATCCTGACGTAAGCGGCAAGCGCCGGCGCGCTGATGGCAAACAGCGCCACGAACAATACGCCCCAAGCCACCGAGCGTCGTTGTTCGCCCACGGAGCTCGTGACCCCGCTGCGCACGAGCAGGCTCGGCAGCGCCGCCGCGCCAAGCGTCAAGCACAGGAACAACGTCAGGAAATCGGTTTGGCTGACGGCGCCGAAGGCCTGCAGGAAGGGCTTGCGGCTCGGCTGCGGCTGCTCGGCGGGAAGGGCCTTTGCCAGCTCGCCTGGGGAAGACGGCGAGACGCCGGCGACGATCTCCGAACGCTTGAGCGGCTCGAACATCTCGCCATAGGTCAGCTGCGGCGCCGGCAGATTGGTGAGCAGCACCGAGACGATGATCAGGGGAACCGCGAAGCCGACTGCGCCGACGATGAACTCTGCGCTCGCGCTCCAGGTGAGCGAGCGCATGCCGCCGACGATGGTGACGGAAGCGATGATGAGGACCACGGCGGCGACCGCGAGCTGATGCGACAACGGCAGGAACATGGCCATGATCAAAGCCGCGACCTTGATCTCGGCGCCAAGCAGAAGCGCCGTGGGCGGGAGTTGCAGCAGGCTCGCCATGGCGCGCAAAGGGCGCGAGCGAAAGCGCTGGCCGAGAAAGGCCGGCACCGTGTAAGCGCCGGCTTTGCGCAAGTAGGGCACGAACAGAAGCCCCGACAGGATCAATCCCGCCGTCCACGCAAGTCCGATGGCGAGCGCGTCGAAGCCGAGAAAGAACAGCGTCCCGGTATAGGCGAAAAATCCGGTGCCACCGATCAGCACCGCGGCAAGCACCGCGCCGTTATAGACGGGAGGAACGCGGCGCCCCGAAGCAAAAAAATCCTCGACGTTGAGCGTGCGCGTGCCGATCGCCATGGCGAGGTAGAGGCCCAACGGCACGAGGATCATGGCCCGGGTGAGCCACATCTCCGGCCAGCCGAGCTGCTCGAACATGGCAAGCAACAGCACGAGCGACACGAAGGCACTCGTGAGAATGCCGTAATAGGCTCCGAGTTGCGGGTTCGCTTGACGGCGGCGCGAGGTGGCATTCATGGCGCGCTCAGAGCTCCTCGCCCTCGCTGAAGCGCCTGTCGATGCGCTCCTGCACGCGCGTCGACCAGAACGCAAGCGCCACGAGGCCGATCAGAAGGCCCTGGGCGAGCAGGTAGAAGCCAAGCGGAAAGCGCAAGAAGCCGATTTGGTCGAGGCGGCTTGCGAACGCCACCGCGGCGAACACGGCGCCGAACAGAATGATCAGCGTGGCAATCGCAAGGAGGAGCGTCTTCCAGCGGTGACGATCGCGTCCGGGCTGTTCCGACACCGAAGCCCTCCCTCAAGAAGCGCGTGCCAGTCAAGCAGTTACCAGTTGCGGCGCCCATTTCCAAACGGGACGCCCGAAATTCAAGCCCGTTTATCGGCCCAGTTTGGATTGGCGCCCAAACATGGCAAGCTAGAGGCTTGAGCCAACTGGAGCTTTTCGAGGAAACGCGGCGATGTTGAAGGAATTCAAGGAATTTGCGCTTCGCGGCAATGTCATGGACATGGCGGTCGGCATCATCATCGGCGCCGCCTTCTCCACCATTGTGAGGTCACTAGTCGACGACATCATCATGCCGCCGGTCGGCGTAGTCACCGGAGGCGTCGACTTCAGCAGCATCTTCATCCCGCTGAACGGGCAACATTACGATTCGCTTGCCGTGGCGAGGCAGGCCGGCGCCCCGACGATGAATATCGGCCTGTTCATCAACAATGTGATCAGCTTCCTCATCGTGGCCTTCGTCCTGTTCATGGTGATCAAGGCCATGAACCAGCTCCGCCGCAAGCAGGACGAGGAGCCGGCGAGCGAGTCGCCGCCCTCGCGCGAGGTACAGCTTCTTGAGGAAATCCGCGATGCCCTGGTGAAACGGGGCTAACCAGGCCCCCAGCGCGCGAGACGGCCGCCCGGAATGATTTTGTCCAAGTGCCACCTTAAGAGGCATGACGGTTACGCGCATTGGCCAAATTGAAAAATAATTCTATCATTCATTGGTGTTGGGAATGATTTTGCGTTCTTTTGCGCTGGATACCTTCCTGGCAGAATGATTTTTCACTAAAGTCCCTTACATAGCACGTTAAGGCAAAACTTTCAGGCGGGATTGAACGAGCGATGGCGGCAATTGGCGCGTCAACCGATGTCATTAATATAGGCGCCGGCCCTGTCGGGCTTTTCGCCGTTTTCCAGCTCGGGCTCGCCCGGCTGAAGGCACACGTCGTCGACATCCTCGACAAGCCCGGTGGGCAATGCGCCGAGCTATATCCCGAGAAGCCGCTTATGGCGCAAGCCGCCCATCGTTACGTGCATCCTGACAAATTCTTGCGCTTCCAGTACACGACCTCCTCATCCGAGCTGCAGCGTCTGTTGAAGGTGGCCTGACATGTTTGTCGTCGTGCGTATGCCGGACGGGTCCTCCCATTGCCTCGAGGCGCTGGAGGGGTGGCGGGTCATGGAGGTGATCCGCGACTGGGGCCTCCCCATCAAAGCCGAATGCGGCGGCGCTTGTGCCTGCGCGACCTGCCATGTGTGGGTAGATGAGAAGTGGCTGACGACGCTGACCGCTCCCACTCATGAGGAACTCGAAATGCTGGATGGCGCTTTTCACGTCGATGAGCGCTCGCGGCTGTGCTGCCAGATCATCATGTCGCCTGAGCTTGACGGTCTTGAGCTCGAGCTTGCGCCTGAGAGTTTGGCCGACGCGCCGCCCGCGCGCCTTGCGGTTGGGACCTGACACCGATGCGAACCTTCCCGATCTTCGTCAGCGTCGAGCGCAAGCCGCCCTTGGTGACGGGCGGCGGCGAGCTTGCCGCCGTCAAGGCCCGGCTGCTTCTGAAGCGGGCCGAGACCGTCGATGTCACCGCCGGTCAGCTTGGCACCGAGCTTGCGGAGCTTGAGCGCGCCGGCCGTGTCACGCTCATTGCCGCGCAACCCGGCGTCGACCAGATCCGCGGCCGCCCCCTGGTAATTGCCGCGACCGGCGACGACGATGAGGACGCCCGCGTTGCCGCGGTAGCACGCGCGCTCGGCGTTCCGGTCAACGTTCCCGACAAGCCTGCGCTGTGCAGCTTCTTCATGCCGGCCATTGTCGATCGTGGCGAGGTCACGGTGGCCATCGGCACTGAAGGCACTTCACCCGTGCTCGCTCAGCGCCTGCGCGCCTGGCTCGAGCGAGAGCTGCATCCGCGTCTCGATGCGCTCGCCCGTCTTGCCGGAGATTTCCGCGACGCCGTCGCCGAGAAGCTCCCGGCGGGCCGCCCGCGTCGCAAATTCTGGGAAGGCGTGTTCGACGGCGCCGCGAGGCAGGCGGCCCTTGCCGGCGATGAGAGCGAGGCGCGTCGCCTGGTGGGAGAAGCCATCGAAGCCGCGGCGAAGGCCGAGATGGCGCCGGGCCGCGTGCTGCTGGTCGGCGCCGGCCCCGGCGACCCGGAACTTTTGACGCTGAAGGCGGTACGCGCGCTGAAGGAAGCCGACGTCATTCTCTATGACCGCCTGGTCGGCACTGCCGTGCTCGAGCACGCCCGCCGCGAGGTCGAGCTGATCCCGGTCGGCAAGACGAAAGGCGAGCACAGCGTCCCGCAACATAAGATCCAGGCGCTGATGATCGAGCGTGCGCGTGCACGGCAAACCGTGGTGCGGCTCAAGGGCGGCGATCCTCTGGTGTTCGGCCGCGCCGGCGAGGAGATCGCCGCCTTGCGCGATGCCGGCATCGAAGTCGAGATCATCTCCGGCATCACCGCCGGGCTCGCCGCCGCAGCGTCCTTGCAGATCCCACTCACCCATCGAGACATCTCCCACAGCGTGACCTTTGTATCAGGCCACGAGGCCGGCAGCGACGAGCCGAGCTTCGGGCATCTCGACCTTGCCGCGCTTGGGCGGGGGGAGAGCACGCTGCTTGTCTATATGGGCGTTTCGACCGCCGGCCTGATCGCGCACCGCTTGCTCGATGCCGGCTGGAAGCCTGAGTGCCCGGTAATCGCCGTGGAGAATGCGAGCCGCGACAATGAGCGCCGCGTCGCCACCAATCTTGGCGAGCTTGCCGCTGCGCCTGAGCGGCTTCAATTGAAGAGCCCCGCCATTCTGATTTTCGGCGAGGTCTCCGGACTACCTGCCGCCGGCCTCGTCGAAGACGTGCTGTCGTTGACCGAGGTGAGGCGCGCCTATGCCTAACGTCGTCACCGCCAACCGTCTCATCGACGGCATCGTCGTCTACCTCGCACCCGGCGGCGGCTGGGTGGAGGAGCTTGAGGGCGCCAAGCTCGCCGATAGCGAGGAGGAGACCAAGGCTCTCGAAGCTGAAGCCGCAAAGGCCGTCGCCGAACGCCGCGTCGTCGCTGTCTACCCCATGCAGGTCGCGCTGCACAACGGGGTGCCCGTTGCCACGTCGGTGCGCGAGCGCATCCGCGCCGCCCACCGAACCACTCTGACCAAGGACTGGTACGATGTACCGCTATGACGAGTTCGACCACGCTTTTGTGCACGAGCGTGTGTCGCAGTTCCGCGAGCAGGTCGAGCGAAGGCTTGCCGGCAGGCTGACCGAGGACGAGTTCCGTCCGCTTCGTTTGCGCAACGGGCTCTATCTGCAGCTGCATGCTTACATGCTGCGCATCGCCATTCCCTACGGCGTGCTCTCACCCCGCCAGTTGCGCCAGCTCGCCATGATCGGCCGGCGCTTCGATCGCGGCTACGGGCATTTCACCACGCGGCAGAATCTGCAGTTCAACTGGGTGAAACTGGTCGACGTGCCCGAGATCCTAATCGCGCTCGCCGACGTCGAGATGCATTGCATTCAGACGAGCGGCAATTGCGTGCGCAACGTCACCGCCGATCCTTTTGCCGCCGCCGTCAATGACGAGCTGGAAGACCCTCGTCCGTGGTGCGAGGTGTTGCGCCAATGGTCGACGCTGCATCCCGAGTTCAGCTGGCTGCCGCGCAAATTCAAGATCGCCGTTTCAGGCGCCGCCGAGGATCGCGCGGCCACCGGCTTCCACGATATCGGCTTGCGAATCGTGCGCGGGCCTGAGGGGCGCAACGGCTTTCGCGTGCTGGTCGGCGGCGGCATGGGCCGCACGCCCTATGTCGGGCAGGAGATCAGGCCATTCCTCGAGAAGCAGCATTTGCTCTCCTACATCGAGTCGATCCTGCGCGTGTACAATCTGCATGGGCGCCGCGACAACCTCAACAAGGCGCGCATCAAGATCCTGGTCAACCAGCTCGGCATCGATAAATTCCGCGAGGATGTCGAGGCCGATTGGGAGGCGACCCGCAAGGATGCAGTCGATCTGCCCGCGTCGGAATATGCGCGCATCAACTCATATTTCGCCCCGCCCGATCTCGTGCCTGGTCCGATCAAGGATGAGGGCGTCGAGCAGCGGCGCATCCCCGATCCCACCTTCGCCAATTGGCTCAAGCACAATGTCAGGCCGCATCGGGTGCCGGGCTATGTGAGCGTGGTCATCTCGCTCAAGGAGCCCGGGCGCACGCCTGGTGACGCGAGCTCGGACCAAATGGATTTCGTCGCCGATCTTGCCGAGCGCTACAGCCGGCACGAGGCAAGAGTGAACTACACCCAGAACCTCATCCTGCCCCACGTCGCCCGCTCGGACCTGCTCTCCGTCTATGACGAGCTCAGGTCAAAGGGGCTCGCCACCGGCAATTACGATCTGCTCGGCGACATGATCTGCTGCCCAGGTCTCGATTATTGCAACCTCGCCAACGCCCGTTCGATCCCGATCGCCAAGGAGATCGCCAAGCGCTTCGAAGATCCTGCGCGGCAGGAGCTGATCGGGCCGCTCCGCCTCAATATGTCGGGCTGCATCAATGCCTGCGGGCATCACCATTCCGGCAATATCGGCATTCTCGGCGTCGACAAGAAAGGCACCGAGCTCTATCAGATTTCTCTCGGCGGCAGTCCGAAGGACGACGCCGCGGTCGGCACCATCATCGGCCCTGGCTTCCGGGCTGAGGCCGTGCCCGATGCCATCGACACCATCGTCTCGACCTATCTAGCCAACCGCAACGACGGAGAGGACTTCCTCGCCACCTGGCGCAGGATCGGTGCGGCGCCCTTCAAGGAGGCTCTCTATGGCGCTGCTTGATCTTCGCACCGGCGATCTCGTCGCAGGGACGGGCGACGACGATGCGCTGCTCGAACCGACGGTCACCGCCGCCGATCTCGCCGCCGCGGCGGCGGAGGGCGGTCCCATCGCCATCCGCTTTCCCACGTTCGGCGACGGCCGCGGCCATTCGCTTGCCGTGCTGCTGCGCGAGCGTCACGGCTTCAAGGGCGAGATCAGGGCCGTCGGCCATCTGATCCCGGACCTCGCGCCCTTCCTGCTGCGTTCGGGTTTCGACACCGCCGAGATCACCGACGCCAACGACGTTGAGACCTGGAAAGGGGCGCTCAACCGCATCCGCCATCTCTATCAGCCTGGGTTCCGCAACCCGCAGCCGCTCCGCCGCGATGCCTCGAAGCGCGCCGCCGAGGCGTTGAACGCGCGGCTGGCCGGCATCGAGAATCTCTCCGAGCGCATCGCCGAGGTTCGCCGGTCGGTGGAAGGACGCATCGCTTTCTCCACGAGCCTCGGACTCGACGATCAGGCCATCCTCAATGCCGTCGCCGAGTCCGGCGCCGACGTCGACATCTTCACCCTCGATACCGGACGCCTGTTCCCCGAGGTGCTGGAGACCGTCGAGCTTTCCGAGATCCGCTACGGTCTGCGCATCCGCCTGGTGACGCCGGAAGCGTCCGAGGTCGAGGCGCTCGTCGCCCGCGACGGCGTATTCGGCTTCCGCCAATCGGTCGACAACCGCAAGGCCTGCTGCGAGGTGCGCAAGGTGCGCCCGCTGAACCGCGAGCTTCAAGGCGCCCAAGGCTGGATCACCGGCGTCCGCCGCGAGCATTCCGAGGATCGCGCCGATGTCGCGCTTGCCGCCTGGGACGATGAGCGCGGGCTGCTGAAAGTAAACCCGATCGCCGACTGGTCCACCCAGGAGCTCACCGCCTACATCGCCGAGAACAACGTGCCGGTGAATCCACTGCACGTCCGCGGGTTCATCTCCATCGGCTGCCAGCCGTGCACCCGAGCCGTGCAGCCCGGCGAGGATCCGCGCGCCGGCCGCTGGTGGTGGGAGAACGAGGAGAAGAAGGAGTGCGGGCTGCATATGAACCCGCGCCGTGAGGGGAAGGCCGCATGACCGCGCTCGTTTCTCATCTGAAGCTGCTCGAGGACGAGAGCATCCACATCTTCCGCGAGGCCGCGGCGCAGTTCCGCAGCCCGGTGCTGCTCTATTCCATCGGCAAGGACTCGACCGTGCTGCTGCACCTGGCGCGCAAGGCCTTCTGGCCGGCGAAGCCGCCGTTCCCGCTGCTGCACATCGACACCACCTGGAAATTCCGCGACATGATCGCCTTCCGCGACAAGACGGCGCGCGAGCTCGGGCTCGACCTGATCGTGCACACCAACCATGACGGCTTGGCGCGCGACATCAACCCCTTCGACCAGCCTCCGTCGGTCTATACCGACATCATGAAGACCCAGGCCTTGCGAGCGGCCCTCGACGCCGGCGGCTTCGACGCCGCCTTCGGCGGGGCGCGGCGCGACGAGGAGGCGAGCAGAGCCAAGGAACGCGTGTTCTCCTTCCGCGCCGCCGGCCACCGCTGGGAGCCGCGCCGCCAGCGCCCGGAGATGTGGACGTTGCTCAACGGGCGGCTTGGCAAGGGCGAGAGCGTGCGCGTGTTCCCGCTGTCGAATTGGACCGAGGGCGATGTGTGGCGCTACATCGCGCTCGAGAAGCTCGACGTGGTTCCCCTCTATTTCGCGGCGCCCCGCCCGGTGGTCGAGCGCGACGGCCAGCTCATCATGGTCGACGACGAGCGCATGCGGTTCGAGCCCGGTGAGAAACCCGTGGTGAGGAACGTCCGCTTCCGCACGCTTGGTTGCTGGCCGCTCACCGCGGCGGTCGAATCCGACGCAAGCGCCATCGATGCTGTGGTGGACGAGGTGTTGCGCGCCAAATATTCGGAGCGGGCAGGGCGGCTGATCGATCACGATCAGGCAGGCGCCATGGAAATGAAAAAGCGTGAGGGTTATTTCTGATGCATCTCGCTGCGCTGAGAGAAGAGGCCGTCGTCGTCCCGCCCGCGCTCGTGCCTGTGGCCGAGACCTCGGGCATGGTGCGGCTGCTTACCTGCGGCTCGGTCGATGACGGCAAGTCGACGCTGATCGGCAGGATGTTGTGGGACTCCGCCGCGGTCGCCGAGGATCAGCGCGCCGCCATTGCCCATGCTTCGCAGAACCGCGCGCTCAACGGCGAGAAGGTCGATTTCAGCCTGTTGCTCGACGGTCTTCAGGCCGAGCGCGAGCAGGGCATCACCATCGACATCGCCTGGCGTTATTTCGAGACCGCGCAGCGCCGCTTCGTGATCATCGATGCGCCTGGGCATGAGCAATATACGCGCAACATGGCGACCGGCGCCTCCCACGCCGACGTGGCGATCCTGCTGGTCGACGCGCGCCACGGGGTCAAGCGCCAGACCCGCCGCCACGCCGCCATCTGCGATCTCGTCGGCATCAAGCGCGTGGTGCTCGCCGTCAACAAGATGGATCAGATCGATTGGTCGGAGACGACCTTCCGCGCCATCGAGGCGGAGTTCCGCACGCTTGCGCATAGCTTCGGCTTCGTCGAGATCATTGCCATCCCGGTGGCGGCGCTCCCGGGCGACAACGTGGTGCGCCGCTCATCCGCCATGCCCTGGTATGGCGGGCCGACCCTGCTCGATCATCTCGAAACCCTCGACGTCAGCGCCGAGCGGCGCGACGCGCCCTTCCGCCTGCCGGTGCAGCTCGTGCTCCGCCACGGTGATTTCCGCGGCTATGCCGGGACCGTGGCCTCGGGCCGCATCAGGCCCGGCGATCGCCTGGTCGATGCCCGCACCGGGCTCGGCGCCACGGTGCGGCGCATCACCACCATGGACGGGGATCTTGCTTTCGCCGCCAAGGGCGACGCGGTGGCCGTCGAGCTCGATACCGACCTCGACATTTCGCGCGGGGCCGTGCTGTCGGAAGTCCAGCGCCGCCCGATCAACGCCGATGTGCTTGAGGCGCGCCTTGTGTGGCTCGCCGAAGCGCCGTTCGATCCCGAGGCCGGCTATCTCTTGCGCACGGCCACCGATCTCACCCCGGTGACCAGCATGAGCATCTGCGCGCTTGTCGACTTTGAGACTCTCGCCTCGGCTCCGGCGCATGCCTGCGCCGTCAACGACATCGCCGATTGCCGCATCCTGCTCGGCCGGTCAACCTCGCTCGATCGCTTTGCCGATCTGCCCGCCACCGGGAACTTCGTCCTGGTCAGCGCCGTGGACGGCACCACGGTTGCCGGCGGGGTGATCACCTGGGCGCAGGCCGGCGCCTCGACCGTGGGCGACAACGTCTTCGTGCTCGACCGCGAATTGCTGGCCCGTGGCCTTTGCTCCGATCTTGGCGATTCTCCCGCCGACCTCGCCGAATTCCATCGGCGGGCGCAAGAGGCCGCAATTCTGCTACGTTCAGTCGGGATTCCCGTCCTCATCGAAATTTGAGGGCAAAAAAGAAATTCCAAAAGCCGGCTAACGCGGGAATAATCCCGGGCCAAGCCAAGGGGGAGACGTCGTGCCAATGATGGACTTGGGCTGGGTGGCAAATTTGCTGCCGCTGACCGGGGCTGGCTTTGGCGTTGGCTTTCTCGTCGGACTCACGGAGTCGGCGGCGGCGCGCTGATGACGCCGCTGCTCATCTCGACCTTCGGCGTTCCCCCGCAGACCGCGGTCGGCACCGACCTGCTTTATGCCTCGATCACCAAGACCGCCGGAAGTTGGCGCCACCACATGTCCGATCACGTCGAATGGCCGATCGTGTTTCGGCTTGCGGCGGGCAGCATTCCGGCGTCGGTCATTCTTCTTGTGGCCATGGCCTTCATGCCGCTCAACACGGCGGCGCTCGCGCATTGGATTCGCTTGGGCCTTGTCGTGGCGCTGCCGCTGAGCGGCGTTGCCATCGTTCTCTACCCGGAGCTCGCGGGAACGTCCGACCGGGCGGCCGACGACGGCAAGATTCCTCCGCGCACGCTTCCCACCGTGCTGTTCGGCGTCGCCTTGGGGCTGCTCGTGACGCTCACCTCGGTCGGGGCAGGGGCCATCGGCGTATCGGTGCTTGCGGCGCTCTATCCCATGCTGCCCGCCAAGCGCATCGTCGGCAGCGACGTTGCCCACGCCGTGCCGCTGACTCTCGTCGGCGGGCTAGGCCATCTCGGGCTCGGCCATGTCGATTTAGGATTGCTTGCCGCGCTGCTCTCTGGTTCGATCCCGGGCATCCTGCTCGGCGCGCGCCTCGCTGGCGTCGCTCCCGACAGGCTGCTGCGCTGGGGACTCGCCATCATGCTCTGTTACGCGGCCTGGATCCTCTACCACAAATAGCGGAGTTGGAGCGGGCGGGCGCCTCTCAGCAGCCCTCCCCGGGAAAGCCGCCAACCGTCAACAAGGTCTCTAGGTCTGGGGCGTGCTTTGGGCAGATCGCCGCGTAGGGCTGGTCGGACGAGCCTTTGAGAAACTTGGTGATAGCGGCGCCCAACGATCGCATCGGATGCGTGCTCCATTGGGACGGCATGCGCCCCTGGAAGCCTTTGTCGCAACCCTTCCAGGCGCACCGCGTCACGACGTCGGCCGGATTGACGCCGCCGAGGTCGTTATCGGAAATTTCAGTCATGACGCCTCCGCTCTGCAGCTTGCCGTCCGCCTTGGCCTAGGGGCGGTACTTTTTGCTTTATTATGGCGACAATTGGGCAGAAACTCATGGCCCTTCTTCTCGCAGGGGATCGATTTTCATTGCCAGGCAAGTACGCTTCGAAAGCGAGGTTGTCATGACGCCGGCAATTCGACATATCCTGATAGGCACTCTGGTTTCACTTTCCCTTGCCGCTCTGTTGACCATCGAAAGTCGCCCTGTGGTGCACGCCGCGGAAGGCGACGCCGTCGAATACACCTTCGACCGGCCGTAACAGACGGCGAACAAACCTATGCCTGGTATCGCAAGACCCATGCCGACGAGGCCGCCAAGCGCTACGGCGTCGACCCCAAAGCCGTCGGCGACGGCATGGACACCTGGCATTGGTGGTGTCGGCGTCGACAACCCGGGTTCTGGCGGGACTTAACGCGTCCTCACCGTACGAAGAAGGCATAAGCGCGCTCGATGCCCGCTTCGATTTCTTGCAGCGTTGTTGCTGCTGCCACGCGCGGATCGCTGGAAAAAGATCGGGTCTCATCAACGACCCCGACTACCATCCCCGCCGACAAGCCCGACAAATATGGCCTGATGATCGACCATACGAAGGACGGCGCGCTCACCTCGGACTCGGGGTGTTCGGCTATCCCAGCGGCGTCATCGGCTTGCAGCTCTTCATCAACAAGAAGTTCGACGCCAAGCAGTGGTCCATTAAAAAAGTACCTAGCTGATCCCGGCTCCGTCGAGCCGCCTTATCTGGTCGGCATGTCCTGCGGCTTTATGCCACATCAGCTTTCAATCCGGATAACCGCCGCCGCAAGATCCCAGCCAATCCCAAATGGGAGAACCTCCATTCGATGCATCGGCAATCAATATTTCCGCGAAGGCATGCTGTTCGGTCTCGCCCTGCCAACCAGATTCGTTCACCTACCAGTATCTATATACACCAGCAGCCAGGCACCAGTGAAACTATCCCGTTTCCCCACCGACTTCATCAATGGGCCAATCCTCATCAACTCCATTTATCGCCTCGGAGAACGTTTGAAGCTCGCCGATGCCGGAGCGCATCACACTGCCCAGCGCGATCTCATCAAATCCATGTACGCCCATGTCGGTCTGAAGCACATGGACGACCCAACAGGAGCGTTGGGCGGGACGGAGACCGAGCCGACTCTCAAGGTTCTCCGCACGTCTTGGCTGACGGGGCCGACTCGATGAGCGTCCTTATGGCATCGACCCGTGTGTATGTCAACGAAGGCATGATGCACGAGCTGTGGGTATCCACCACCTGGGCCTTCAATCCCTTCGACCTGAAAGAAAGTATTCGCCGCGACTTCAAGCACAGGCGAATTCGACCTCATCGGCACAGCCCGCAAGGACCCAGAACAGCCCCTGGATGATGACCGAGAAACGGATGCCGAACATGGCCCTTTTTCTCAGCACCTACGATACGCTACCCGCTTGCAAGACGCTAAGGAGGTCGAGCGTGAGGGCAAGCCGAAGAAAGACGGCAAGGATTATCTCACAACCGATGCTGCCGTGCTGACGCGGGGCAAAATCGCGTTCGCCGATCAACTGCGCCCCGTGCCACAGCAGCAAGAGCCCGGAACCGATGCCGAAGGACCCAGCGGGCAAAAGAAGGCGTGGCGAGAACTCGTCCAGCGGACGACTTCCTCAAGGACAACTACCTGTCCGACGACCAGCGCTATCCCGTTTCCGAGCTAGGCACCAACGCCCAGCGCGTCCATGGGCACGAACGCCATGGCGGGCACTACCTGGGGCCAGATGTCCAGCCAGACCTACAAGGATCAGCGCGTGCCTACTGAGCCTTTCTTCAGGACCAAGACGCAAACGGCAAGCCTATCCCATTCTACGACCCGCTGACCGGAAAGAACGACATCAAGTTTGAGGCTCCCAGCCTCCTTCTATCGTACGCCAACGCTCTGTCAGCGTTTGGGCCACAGCCCCGTATCTGCATAACAATGCCCTCGGTATTTACATCTGGCGACCCCTCCGTCGCCGGCCGCATGGGGCCTACGAAGATGGCATGACCAAGCTTCTCTCGCCCGAGAAGCGCCTTGGCATCAAATCCATGAAGGTGACCACTGAAGACAGCGCACTCCCCCCCATGGTCACCCAGCTGAAGGACTTGCAGCCCAAGTTCGCTGATCTGCCGGCTTGGATGTCGAGCCTGCTGCGGGTACCCAAAGGAACTCCAATTAACCTACTGATGAATCATCCACCCCAAAGACGCTAACGGCCGTTCTGCAGGCCTATGTGGACGGGGTCTTGCAGGGCGCAGCCGAAAGACGAAGTTCGCCGAACTTCAGCCCCAAAACAACGCTGTGGCGCTTCAACGTGATGCATGGAGAAAATGCTGGAAGTCAGTCATCTGCCCGGACTTCATCGAGGATCGCGGACATACCTTTGGGCGTGATCTCAGTGACCAGGATAAGCGCGCCCTCATTGAATACATGAAATATTTCTAGGATGCGCCGAAGAAGCGGACACAGCGAAGCCCCTCGCTAAACGGATGAACCGTGAACCGTCTTAGCCTATTACCGATCTCCGTTGCATTCATCGTGGCCCCATCCGTCACGTGGGCGGCAGACGACAAGCCCGAGGCACAGCCGGTCACGGTTGAGATGAAGAGTATAAGCTACGACCCCAAGACCGTGAGCATTCCCGTCGGCAGCACGATAGTGTGGACCAATAAGGCTTTCACCAACCACACTGCGACCTCAGACGACGACGGAAAGACCTTCGACACTGGGGAGATCAAGCCAAACATTCCTCGAGTTCGGTGAAGTTTAATAATGAGGGCGAATTCAACTATCACTGCAAGATACACGGCAAAACGATGAGCGGTGTAGTGGTTGTGAAGCCAGCCGTGGCAAATTGAACCCGAACGCATGCCTTCGCGTCGCACGACGTCCTTCAAGTAGCTTCCCTTAGAGCGAACATTCATCGGTCGCTTTGAGCATCGCTTTGTGTCGATAGCCGACAGTATTGGCGCTGCCTGGCTAGGGTGAAGTAGGTTGCCGCTGCGTAGTGCGTCATGTTCTCTGATAGCCAGCGTGCCTATCTGGCGGATATAATGCCCATCCCCCGTAACCTATGATGGAGGTCGCCATGAACTGGGACCGCGTTGAAGGAAACTGGAAGCAGATCAAGGGCAACGTCAGAACTAAGTGGGGCAAACTTACCGACGACGACTTAACTGCTAATGGCAAGCGGGAGCAACTCGAAGGCAAGCTCCAGGAGCGTTATGGCTTTGCCAAGGACCAAGCACGCAAAGAGGTGGATGACTGGTTCCGTGCGCAAACTTGGTAGCTAGCGCGCCGCAACCAACGTAACAGGCCCGGCCGTTCAGCCGGGCCTCGCCTTTGCCAGTTTCTAGTCGCCTTTTTTGGAGGGGCACCTGGGTCTGCTTATAGAGGACCGAAGCATGCCAACCCAGCGGGATGACGGCAACACGCCTGCACCAACTCAATTTCTGCCGGCGAGCAACGAAACCTACGCTTACCGTCACTTCGGGTCTGGCCCCGGACATCCCCTACTGTGTCTTCAACACTTCACCGGAACGCTCGATAACTGGGATCCTGCGGTCACCGACCCTCTTGCCTCTGGGCGAGAGGTCATTCTGTTTGAAAGTGCGGGAACGCCTTGAGAACCAGTGGTGCCGCCGGACTGGATTGAACAGTCGACCCCGTCATTACCAATGACGTGCTCTACCACTGAGCTACGGCGGCGACACAGGCGACAGGAGACTAGCACGACAGCCTGCCGCGTGGCGCGCGGACCCTGCCATAGCAGGAAAATCCATGCAAGCTTGGCCCCCATTTCATCGCGCGCCCGCACCGGTATAAGGTCAGCCATGAGCGGACAAGAGCGGGACGAGGCGAAGACCGGAACCGGGGCCAAAACTCGCGGCGATCGTTTGGAAGAGGCGCTCCGCGCCAATCTCGGCAAGCGCAAGGCCCAGGCCCGCGCCCGCCGCGAGACTGCCACAACTAAAGGCAATGATCGGCAGAAGCGCGACGGGGAAGGGAAATAAGCCTTTAAATCCCCCCTTCGGCGCCCGGCAACGCCAGGAAGCAAACCAAATTTTTGCCCTTTGCGCAGGAACTTGGAACGTTTTGGGGCTTTTCGGGTAAGATAAGAGGTTAACGCGAAATCTGCGGTCACTGGCGGTTTCGCGATGAGGGGGCTCAAGGCGAGAAGGGGGACGCCATGGACCGCATTCGCATCGTTGGCGGCGAGCGTTTGACTGGCACGATTCCCATCAGCGGGGCGAAGAACGCCGCCTTGCCCTTGATGATCGCGAGCCTGCTCAGCCGCGAGACCCTTGTCCTGAAAAACGTGCCGCGTCTCGCTGACGTCACCATGCTTGGCCGCATTCTCGGCAATCACGGGGTGGACATCACCGTGGTCGGCAAGAAGGTCGGCCAGGCCACCACCGACGGCCAGACCTTCAAGCTTAAGGCATCCGAAATCGTCGACACCACCGCGCCCTACGAGATGGTTTCGCGCATGCGGGCGAGCTTCTGGGTGCTTGCGCCGCTCCTTGCCCGCTGCGGCGAGGCCAAAGTGTCTCTGCCCGGCGGCTGCGCCATCGGCACGCGCCCGGTCGATCTGCACCTGACCACGCTTGAAGCGCTCGGCGCTTCGATCGAGCTTGCAGGCGGTTATGTCATCGCCAAGGCGCGCAAGGGCCTGACCGGCGCCAACGTTATGCTCTCCAAGGTCTCGGTCGGCGCAACCCACAATGCGCTGATGGCCGCCGTACTTGCCCGCGGCGAGACGGTGATCGAGAACGCCGCGCGCGAGCCTGAAGTCGCCGACCTCGCGAGCTGCCTCAAGAAGATGGGCGCCAAGATCGGCGGCATCGGCAGCTCGACCTTGCAGGTGCAGGGCGTGGAGAGCCTGCACGGCGCCGAGCACACCGTGCTTCCCGATCGCATCGAGACGGGCACCTACGCCATGGCGGCGGCCATGACCGGCGGTGACGTGATTCTGCAGAACACACGCGCCGATCTTTTGGAGAGTGCGCTCGACCTTTTGCGCTCGAGCGGGGTGGAAATCGAAAAGACCCCCTCAGGCCTCAGGGTAGCGAGGAACGGCGGCGGCCTGCAGCCGGTGGCCGTCGACACCGAGCCGTTCCCGGGCTTTCCCACCGATCTTCAGGCTCAGCTCATTGCTCTCATGTGCATGGCGCAAGGTACCTCCACGGTGCGCGAGACAATCTTCGAGAACCGCTTCATGCACGTGCAGGAGCTAGCGCGGCTCGGCGCCCGCATCGACCTCAAAGGCGACACCGCCATGGTCACCGGCGTCAAGGGTCTTGCCGGGGCGCAAGTCATGGCGACGGATTTGCGGGCTTCGGTCTCCCTGATCATCGCCGGCCTCGCCGCAAAGGGCGAAACCATGATCGGCCGCGTCTATCATCTCGATCGTGGCTTCGAGCGCATCGAGGACAAGCTGCGCCAGTGCGGCGCCCATATCGAACGGCTTTCGGGCTAACGCAGGCATTCCGCACTTTGCCCTTTTCCCGCCGTTCGAGAGCATGCTAGCCCTAGCGGCTGACGAATGACGAAGCTCGTATTTCCACCGCTTTCGGGGTGGAATGCGACCCTAGCCGGGGTGCCCGATGGCCGATAACCAACTGAGGCTGATTGCGCTCGATGAACAGGATCTCGAGATCGTGTCGTCGCATTTGCAGGATGCCGTGGTGCGGGTCGGGGACCTGGCCTACGTGCCCTCGCAAAAGCGCTTCGCCGCCATTCTCAATCGCTTCAACTGGGAGAAGGCCGCCAAGGCCCCCAGTATCAAGGAGAATGAACGCCGGCGCACGGCGCTTCGCTTCGACCGCGTGCTTGGCGCGCAGATCAAGGCGCTCAAGCCTTCCGCTGGCGACCGGGTGCTGTCGCTGCTTGCCGTGCACTTCGAGGCAAGCGATCACCCGAGCGGCTACGTGACCCTGACCTTTTCCGGTGACGCCTCGATCCGCCTGCATGTCGAATGCATCGAGGCGGAACTCACCGATCTTGGACCTTCTTGGCGCGCCCGCTCCAAACCGCAGCACCCGGGCGTCGAGCCCGGTGCGGCGGACTCCTGATCTTCAGGCGCCTCCAAACCCATGGCCTTATGGCTCGAGCAGAGGGCGGCAGACTTCGAGAGCCGCTTCGGCGCGCTTCTCGCGGCCAAGCGGGAATCCGCCGCCGACGTCAATGACGCGGTCGCTGCGATCATCGACCGCGTACGCCACGACAAGGACGCAGGTCTCATCGATCTGACCTTGCGCTATGACCGCGTCGACCTACGCAAGATCGGTATGCACGTGAGCGCCGCGGAGGTGGCGGCGGCACGTGCGAGCGTCGATCCCAAGACGCTTGCCGCGCTCGAGCTCGCCCGGGACCGCATTCTCGATTTCCACCGCCGCCAATTCCCGGTCAGCGATTGCTATGTCGACGATCTGGGTGTGGCGCTCGGCTTCCGCTGGACCGCGGTTCAGTCGGCGGGTCTGTATGTGCCTGGCGGCACGGCGAGCTATCCAAGCTCGGTGCTGATGAACGCCATTCCCGCCAAGGTCGCCGAGGTCGAGCGCATCGTCATGGTGGTGCCTGCGCCGGGGGGCGAGCTCAATCCTCTGGTGCTCGTGGCGGCGGCGCTCGCCGGCGTGGACGAGATCTATCGCATCGGCGGAGCCCAGGCGATCGCGGCCCTTGCCTACGGCACCGAGACGATCGCCCCGGTGGCCAAGATCGTGGGGCCCGGCAACGCCTATGTGGCTGCCGCCAAGCGCCAGGTCTTCGGCCAGGTCGGCATCGACATGATCGCGGGCCCATCGGAGGTGGTGGTGATTGCCGATAACGACAACGACCCGGCCTGGATCGCCGCCGATCTTCTCGCCCAGGCCGAGCACGACAGCGCCGCACAGGCAATTCTGATCACCGACGATGCGGGCTTCGGCCGCGCCGTCGCCGCCGCCGTCGAGGCCGAGCTCAAGGTGCTTCCCCGCGCGAGCGTTGCAGTAGCGAGCTGGGAGAGTTTCGGCGCCATCATCGTGGTCGAGAGCCTCGACGAAGCGCCGGCGCTCGCTGATCGCCTGGCGCCCGAGCATCTCGAGATCGCCACCGCCGATCCGGAAGGTTTGTCGGCAGCGATCCGCAACGCCGGCGCGATCTTTCTCGGCCGCTATACGCCAGAGGTCATCGGCGACTATGTGGCCGGCCCGAACCACGTTCTTCCCACGGCGCGCAGCGCGCGCTTCGCCTCAGGCCTCGGCGTGCTCGACTTCATGAAACGCACCTCGATCCTCAAGCTCGATGCGACGAGCCTCGGCGCGCTTGGCCCTGCCGCCATGACCTTGGCGCGCGCCGAGGGGCTGGAAGCCCATCGCCGCTCCGTCGCCATCAGGTTGAACCTGCCGGACTAGACCATGGACGAGGGGCAGCAGGAGCTTTCACCCGAGCAGGCGCGTCTCGTCGAGGTGACCCTCGATTTAGGGTCGATCGGCCGCAATTCCACCGATGTCGAGCATGAGCGAGAAGTCGCCATCTTCGATCTGCTCGAGCGTAACTCCTTCGCGCTCGAAAACCATGACGGCGGCCCCTACACGCTGCATCTGTCGCTCGCCGACAATCGACTGGTGTTCACCGTCGGAGATGAGAACCGCGCTCCCATCGTGCATGTGATGCTGTCGCTCTCGCCCTTCCGCCGCCTGGTGAAGGATTATTTCCTGATGTGCGAGAGCTACTACCAGGCGATCAAGACCCAGCCGCCGTCACGCATCGAGGCCATCGATATGGGGCGGCGCGGCCTGCACGACGAGGGAAGCCGCCTCCTCATGGAGCGGCTCAAGGGCAAGATCCTCATCGACATCGCCACGGCGAGACGCCTGTTCACGCTGATCTGCGCCCTGCATTGGAAGGGATGATGCCTTGGCGCCGGGCGAAGCCGACCTGCCAGGCGCGGTCCTCTTCGCCTGCAGCCGGAACGCTGTGCGCTCTCCAATGGCGGCAGCGATCCTCAAGCATCTCGCCGGCGGGCGCATCTATGTCGACTCAGCCGGCGTCCGTGCCGGCGAGCCTGATCCCTTCGCTGTCGCCGTCATGGACGAGCTCGGCATCGATTTGTCGAGCCACCGGCCGACCGCGCTCGCAGATTTGCACGACACGTCCTTCGATCTGATCGTGACGCTGTCGCCCGACGCGCATCACAAGGCGCTCGAGCTTGCCGGCACCTTCGCCATCGCCGTGGAATATTGGCCGACGCCCGATCCCACCATGTCGAGCGGCAATCGCGAGCAAATTTTGTCGGCCTATCGGAGCGTGCGCGACGGGCTGTTTCGCCGCATCAAGCAGCGCTTCCCCATCGCTGGAGCGCCTGGCGTTTGAGCCTATTGCGGCGGCGGGGCGTCTTCGGCCGGCGGCGCCGCCTGCTCAGGCGCCGGCGAAGGCTTGCCTTCGGCGACGTCGGCGCTGCCGGTATTGACGATCTGCACGCGACGGTTCTCGTCGGCGAACGGATCGTCCTTGTTCTTGAGCTGCTCCTCGCCGAAGCCGATCGCCGTGAGGCGGTCGTCGTCGACATGATAGGTCTCCACCAGGAAACCCTTCACCGATTGCGCGCGCCGCTGCGACAAAGCGAGATTATAGGCGTCTCTGCCCTTGGCATCGGTGTGCCCGGCGATGAGGAAGGTGCCGCTCGCGAGCTTGGGATCGCTCAAGGCCTTGCCGAGCTCATCGAGGGCGGGCCGCGCCTCGGGGCTGATCCCGGCCGAATTGAAGGCGAAGAAAACCTGCACGTCGACGTTCGGCGACTTCGATTCCTCGATCAACTTGGCGACGTCGGCGCGCTCCTCGACGGTGATCTGCCGCGTCTTGAAGCCGCGCAGCTTGGCGTTGAGCTCCTTCTGCGCGGCCTCGCGCTGAGGCGCCTGCGGATCGAAGCCGCGGGTCTTGACCGGGGCCAATCCCCTGACGATGGTGTCGGCGCTCTTCACGTCGTGAGCCTTGGCCGCGGGAGCAAGAGCAAGACCGGAAACGCCGAGAGCGGCGACCGCCGCAAGCATCCAAATCGACCGCAACACCCGCATGGCTCTAACCTCCCGCAATTGGCCGGCTTGGCCGAGAATGACAAGATTAGACCTTAAACACGGCCAGCTGAACCTGCCATGAACGGGGTCCCTGCCGCGAGAGGGAGTGATCGCGGCAAGAGCCGGCTAGGCGCCCAGTAATCCTCCTTGATTTTGCCGCGTCCGCCGACCATTCTCCGGCCCAATCTGCGAAACGCCGAAAGAGGCCTTATGGCGAAGGAAGAAATGCTGGAATTTCCGGGGGTAGTGACCGAGCTGCTCCCCAACGCCACCTTCAGGGTGAAACTCGAGAACGATCACGAGATCATCGCCCATACGGCGGGACGGATGCGCAAGAACCGGATCAGGGTGCTTGCCGGCGACAAGGTTCTGGTCGAGATGACGCCCTATGATCTCACTAAGGGACGGATTACGTACCGCTTCAAATAGGCTCATGGGCGCGAGCCCTGAGCCTGCCGAGAGCGCCGCGCCCGCGAAGAGCAGGTTGACGCCAAGCCGGCGCGCGTCAAAGACGGGCGGCCACCGGCCGAAGCTCGTGCTCGCTTCCGCCTCGCCGCGCCGGCTCGCTCTGCTCGAGCAGGTTGGCATCATCCCCGATGCGCTGAGGCCCGCCAGCGTCGACGAGACGCCGACGCGCGGAGAGGTGCCGCGCCACCTGGTGCAGCGGCTCGCCCGCGCCAAGGCGGAGGCCGCGAAAGCGCTGGTGCGCGCCGAGCCCGACTACGCCAAATCCTTCATCCTTGCCGCCGACACCACCGTAGCCGTGGGGCGCCGTATCCTCGGCAAGCCCGAGGAGGGCGAGCTTGCGACCGATACGCTGCAGCGCTTGCGCGGCCGCAATCATCGCGTCTACAGCGCCATCTGCCTGATCACGCCCGACGACCGCAAGCGCGAGCGCGTGGTCGAGACGAGGGTGCGCTTCCGCAATTTCTCCGACGCCGAGATCCGCGACTACATCGCAAGCGGCGAATGGAAGGGGAAGGCCGGAGGCTACGCCGTTCAGGGCATCGCCGGCGGCTTCGTGGTGAAGCTCGTCGGCTCCTACACCAACGTCGTCGGCTTGCCCCTCACCGAGGTGGTGAACCTTCTGCAAGGCGAGGGCTATCCGGTGAGCTATTTCTGGCCCAACCTCGCCGATGTCGAGACCGAGTGACGCCGAGGAGCCGATCAGCAGGGGCAACGCCGCGACCGGCGAAAAGCGGGAAGGCCGCGAAATGCCCGATCTGCGGCAAGCCGGCCACTGAAACCTACCGTCCCTTCTGCAGCACGGCTTGCGCCGATATCGACCTCGGGCGCTGGCTTTCCGGCCGCTACGCGGTGCCGGGCGAGCCCGCGGCGCAAGAGGGCGATGAAGAGGCGGAAGATTGAAGTTTTGGCGGCCGCCGCTCTCGACAGGGGAGGGGCGATTTCCTATAAGCCAAGGCCTTCGCCCGCGCCCGCCAAGCCTTGGCCCGCGGCGCTCGCGGGGATTGCCCCAAAGGCCCAGGTAGCTCAGTTGGTAGAGCAGCGGACTGAAAATCCGCGTGTCGGTGGTTCGATCCCGCCCCTGGGCACCATTGTTTTCAATGAGTTAGTTCCCTTCTAGGTCGAGCCTTCAGCCTGCTTAGTGTAAATTCAGTGTAATCGCATTCGTAATTCGGTCTCCCGCATCCTCGCGAGCGACACATCGTCCGCTCCCCCGGGATGCTGATCACCTTGCATCCCCCCAGATCAAATTGTAAGCGAAAGCCGAGTCGCTTCGGCCTTTAGCGCGAGAGAACTGTGGCCAAGCAGGACTGGGCGCAGCGCACGCCTCTGCCTTGGTCTGCTTGTGGGTGTAAACCGGACCTCATTGGCACGCATCTGCTTGGTCCGGTCTTGACCCAAAGCGGACGTTACATCGGTATGCCAAGGCAGACACTGCTAGCCGCGGCTATTCCGGCAAGCCTGCTTTTGCGAGATCGGGGGCGTAGCGGTCGAGGATTGCAGGGTCTCGAAAGGAATGTCCGAGCCGCCACGATTGCAGCGTGATCGCAGGGTTGATCTTGAGCATTTTCACCACCTCTGCTCGGGCGTCGTCCATGCGGCCAAGGCGCACGTAGGCGATCGCCAGGAGCAGGTGGGCGTCGTTGAATTCGGTTTGCGTCAGCGCCTGCGCGGCGTCTGCAAATCTCTCTAGCAATAGATACGCCCAGCCCCTGCGGTGGTTGTAGGACCAACCGAGCGCTGGATCCCGCGCCGCAATCTGGTCAGCCCACTGGAGCGCTTGATCAGTGCAACCAGCCTGCAAAAGAACCATTATCAAGCGAGAAAGCATGGACGTGTCATAGGGCGCGAGAGCGACACTCTTGTTCGCCGCGGCGAGCGCAGCATCAAAGTCTCTTTCGTGAACGAGTACACAACTCATAAGCCAGTTGCCAAGCTTCGTCACCTCTGGTGAGAGATGCTCATTGGCAAGAACCTGACGAGCGAGCTCGCCTGCTTCTCGATAATCGGCAGATGGATCGTCACTGAAGAAGTTGACCGCACGAGTCAGATGGTACCAGCCACGTTTCACTTTGAGGAGCGGCGAGCTCGGAAATTTCGCCAGTCCTTCTCTCCAGATCTCGCCCGACCGCTCGATCCCCTCCTTGGTGAATTTCATAAACTCTTCGTGGCCACGAAGATAATAGTCATACTCCTCAAGTGTGGTCGCCTCCTTCCCCCACGCTTGCCGATACTGGGCCTGCTTCAATGCGCCCTTTTCCCCGGTCATGGCGCTCACGATCATTCCGGTGATCTCGTCCTGGAGCGCCCAAGGATCCATGCCCGACCGGTCAAAGCGCTCGGCCCAAACATGCTCGCCGGTCTTCGCGTCAATGAGCTGAGCGACGATACGAAGCTTGTCGCCATCCTTGCGTACGCTGCCTTCGACCACGTAGCTGACGCCCAGGTCTTTTCCGACCTGCCGAACGTCGACAGCCTTGCCCTTGTAAGCGAAGGAGGAACTGCGGGCGACCACCACCAGGTCCGGGAATCTCGAGAGCGCCGTGATGATGTCTTCCGCCACGCCGTCGCCCAAATAGCCAAGGCTTTGGTCGGTGCTCAGATCATCGAACGGAAGAACGGCCAGGGACGGTACAGTTGAGGAAACTTGATGGGTCGGAGGTCCCTTCTCGCGAGCAATTTGCGGAGCGCCCTGGTGCCGAAACTCGATTTGCGGTGTGTACGTGCCCTTCGGCAAATCGATGCGAACGGGATCGTTTTGGCCCTCGCCTTCATAGTATTCGCGAAGTCTGTCACGCAGACGCGCGGCCTCGATGCGCACGAGGGGATCGGTCACGGAGTCGAAACATCTCGGAGCGATCGAAGACTGCCAGAGCGAGGTTGTAGCCCTTCAACCGGCCACCACGCCCAGCCAGAGTTTCATTGACGATGTATTCGAAAAACCGCTGCCTGCGGCGCGATTGTCGGAACGGGCCGCTCTTCAATATGCGGTCCATTTGTTCGCGAATGGCCTTCTGGTCGGATTTGCTCCAGCTATCGAGCGCAATGACCGCCACGCGCTAACTCCAAACGCAATGAAAAAAAGCCGGTCCCGGTTGTATCGGGGTGGGTTGCATACAGTATTATACTACGATCAAGCGGCAGAGCCTGTCACTTTGGGCCCCAGAAATTGTGGCGTGGTAGACTGATCGTCGAGCAGAGACGCTGCCGGGTCACAAAGCTGAAATTTTCGATTTTTTTTGATCAGGAGGGCTCACCATGATCCCGAAAATTCTCCTTCTTGCCGTCCCTACAGCGCTTCTTGTTGTTGGCGTGGCAAATGCGGGCGAGACCATCCACGAGTCCGCAGGCGCCCTTGCACAGGTGGTCGACAAGTGGAACGTGTCGGAGCCTGATAAAGGACACAAGCTGGTCGAATTTTCTGGCCGAGGCGTAGCCATCCCCGACGATCCCACGGAGCCGATGGCCAGCTTGGGCTGCGTAGGAAACTATGAGTACATGCCTGATGGGAGTTGGAAGGGCGCCGGTACCTGTACTGACACCTTTAAAGGTGGAGATAAGACAAACTACACCTGGGAGGAGGGTTCGCTCCTCAAGGAGTACACGTACAAATATACCGGTGGCACTGGCAAATACGAAGGCGCCAGTGGCGGCGGCACTTACACGTACGAAAACCTAACGGACACCCTCCAAGGCGGCCGATACAAAGACAAGATAGAATTGCCCTAAAGTCGCGCTGTCACTGTTAATGGCCGACAGCGACTGCTATGTCTCCTCTTGGCACAAGCAGACATCGATCTTGACGCTGAACATGTCCGCTTTCGGGGGCAAAGCGGACATCCCTGATCCGCTTTCCAATGTCCGCTAATGATGCTGTGGACGGCTCCTCCGCCGGCATCGCAGAGTGCCATGGAGGTTGTTGATAACCGCCAAAAGGGGAGCCGCCCGAGATGGACGTTAGCACGATTGGTTTGGATATCGCCAAGAGCGTTTTTCAGGTTCACGGCATTGATGCAGCAGGTGAGGTCGTTGTTCGCCGACATTTGAAGCGGCGCCAGCTTCTGAGTTTTTTTGAGAAGCTTAGTCCTTGTCTCGTCGGAATCGAGGCTTGTGCCACGGCCCATTACTGGGGGCGCGAGATTGCGGCGTTGGGGCACGAGGTGCGGTTGATGCCGGCGCACTACGTGAAGGCTTACGTCAAGCGCGGCAAGAACGATGCGGCCGATGCCGAAGCGATTTGCGAGGCGGTTCAACGGCCGACGATGCGCTTCGTCAGTCTCAAGAGCGCAGAGCAGCAGAGCGTGCTGATGCTACATCGGACCCGGGAGTTGCTGGTCCGTCAGCGCACAATGCTGGCCAATGCGCTGCGCGCGCACATGGCTGAGTTCGGGATTGTGACCCGTGTTGGCCTGCCCCAGATCAAGGAGCTTCTGGCCGTGATTGCCGACGAGGATGATCACCGGCTTCCACGTGATGCCCGTGTCTGTCTCCAAAGCCTTGGGCGGCAGTTCCTATCGCTGCACGAAGAGATCGGCGCAGCTGACAAGCGCCTCCACGCCTGGCACCGATCGAGCCCCGTCAGCCAGCGCCTGGCAACCATACCGGGCGTCGGACCGGTTACGGCGAGCGCGTTGGCAGCCTCCATCGCTGATCCTGAGGTGTTCACGTCGGGGCGCGAGATGGCAGCCTGGATCGGACTTGTGCCGCGGCAGAACTCAACTGGTGGGAAGCAGCGGCTTGGCAAAATCTCCAAACAGGGCGACCAGTATCTGCGGTGGCTGCTCGTCGCCGGGGCCATGACCATGATCCGGCACGCCAAACGGCGCGGCGCAACACATCAGCCTTGGCTTGATGACCTGATCGCCAGGCGACCGACCAAGGTGGCGGCGGTGGCCTTGGCCAACAAGACGGCCCGGATGGCTTGGGCCCTTCTAAGACATGGCGGCGCCTATCGACAGCCAGTCGTCACGGTGAGCCTATAAGACATCAAGAAGGCAAAGCAGACCACCAGTTTGGCGAGGTGCAGGTGAGGTAATGCAAAATCGGTCGAACCGAGGGTCGGGAAAACCCGTTTGGGTCAGGGTGCAACATCAGCCCGCGCTAATGATTGGGACCCGGCCCAAGCGGATCGCATTAGGGCCAGCGGCACAAGGCGCCGCATCAACAGGCCGGACACATGACAGCACTCGACCAGTTTGCAGCCAAAAATACGCCTTGCCAAAACGGAGCCGTCCACACATGACCCAATGTATGGACCGGCCGTGCCGCTTCTGTGGCGGATTTAGGAGCGGCGACTATCGGTCAGGACTTTAGTATCCTCTCAGCTGTTTGATCTGTTCGATACTTAGACCCTCGATGTCCGCCTGAGTGAGCGTCTCGACCCCATTTTTTTGCGCTTTTGCTTGGACGGCCTTGAACTTGTCCTCTGCTCCTGCCACGACCACATCTTTGCACTCAGCTTTAAAGTCCTTCAACGCTTTGTCGGCGGATTCTAGTGAGGTGTATCCGTTCTGATCGCCAACAATTTTCAAGGTGGCGTCGGCGCTCGGCTTTGAATCAACCACGGTGCAATTGCCGACCTCATCGAGAACGATGTAGTGCGTAACCGTGGCAGGAGGAGCTACGGAACCGCTCGAACGCCCGTTTGGCGGCATCCGCACCCCACTCCAATAGGGACGCGGACCCCCAAAAACGCACCGAGCACACCGGCAGCGATTGAAGTCACAAACCCAGTGCAGACCCGCAGGGCAAAAGGTTCCTGGGCCTCGACAGCCAGCCTCTTTGACTAGTGAATATGCTTTCGCTGGGGGAGGCAGAGGCGTGGACTGGGCAGATAGGGTCACGAGAGCCCCGATCGCTACCGCGAAAAATGAAAGAGCTAAGTCTCGTTTTCGCATCGCGTCCCCTCCTGGGCGACGAAGTATGATCCGAGATTGTGCGCTCCTTGGATCCAGTCGGTCAGCTGAGATCGTTGTCCCTTATTCCGGCACTACGTGCATTGTCGCTGTACCGGGCACCGGGCCTGGGATTGGAACAGGGGCTGGTCCCGCTGACTGACCCGGAGCCGGTTGGAACGCTGCGTTCGGAACCGGTGCTGGTGGCGCCACCCCGTCTTGAGTGGGCGCTGGCTCGGGCGCTAACGTCGTGGACTGAACTGTTGGCGGTACCGTAGGCTTTGTCGACGCTGCAGTAGGCGACGCCTTGGCCGTTGCTTCGGGTTTTTTGGCCGGTGTTGCTTCCCCAGGTGAGGCAGCAGGTTCAATCGTCGCCCCGGCGGGCGCCGGCGCTGCCTTCGGCTTTGCTGGCGCTGCAGTAGGCGACGCCTTGGCCGTTGCTTCGGGTTTTTTGGCCGGTGTTGCTTCTTCAGGTGAGGTGGCAGGTTCGACCGTAGCGGTCGCACCTTGGTCCCCCCTTAAGCTTGGAGCTGCCGTTGATCCAGGAGGGCACGTCATCCAACACTCTGCCCCGGCTGGCAACGATACAAACATTAGCCCGGCAACTGCTACGAGTTCGGCTAATAGAATAGATTTCCCTTTCATGATTCCTCCCCCATTTGTTTTTGTTATTCACGCCCATTTCCGGGCGTGTTCGAAAGCGGAAATCAACACCGCAAGACCATCACCATCTTGGGTTTATCCGCACTTTAAGCGTAACCCACCCTTTTGGCGGGATGGGGGCCGGCAAGGGACAATTATAGGGCTGCTATCCGGCTGCAGTTGACGAAGGAGGCAGTATCGCGTCGGTTTTTGGCACTTAGCGGACGTGCAAACCGCGTTGATGGATGTCCGCTTTCAGGGGAATAGCGGACATGACGCGGACGTTGCGCGATGTCTGCTCATGACCCAAAGCAGACATAAACCACGCGCGCCGATATTTACGCTCAGAGACCGGTCATTTGCTCCAGGTGTTCGGGATACCGAGCCCCTTCCACCGCGATCTTTGAAGCGGCGCTATCGATCTGACGCAGAGCGCCGCGACAATCGGTAGTTGTCATGTTAATTTGCCCAACCAGTAACTGGGAGGGCAACGCTATGTCTGGAGACCTCACTAGTGTCATCGCTGGTATAGCCGTCCTTGCCCTGGCGATCGCCCTGTTGCTGGGGCTGAAACGCCTCGTCGGCGGAGTCAACTCCGGAGTTTTCATCGCGCTGCTGCTGGTCCCGATCGCGGTCTATTCCCTGCTCTCGGGAAAAATTCAAGAGCTGTCGGGGGGAGGGGTCGCTCTCAAATTCAAGGATTTCGCTCAAGCCTCGGTTGCCTCCACCTCGATCAAAAGCGGCATCATGGACGAGGCTCAAACGCTTCAGCTCGTCTCCAAGGGAGGCCCGGCCAACCTTCAGGAGACGCTTGCGAGACTGAAATCGGACCTTCCGAATGCATTGACGCTTTCGGTGGGGAAGTCCGGTTATTATCAGTCCGGGGCCATCATCGCTTGGCTGCAGAACCTCATTGCGATCGCGCCATCGAGCTACGTCGTCTTCATCGACGACGCGACCAAGGAGTTTATCGGCAGCGCCAGCGCGCGACAGGTCCTCTCGATCTTGAATGACAACAGCACGTCGACGAAATTCATGGACGAGCTCGAGCACAAGAGCCTGAATCCTTTCGCGGGCATGGGCTTCTTGGTGACCCAATTCCTCACGCCCGCCGACACCAACGCGACGGCGCTGCAAAAATTCGCCGAGACCAGCGCTGATGCTTTGGTGATCGTGTCGGATGATGGCAACCAGCCGATCGGCGTGGTCGACAGGAACCGGCTTGTCGCGAAGCTGATGTCGAAATTGGCGAGCTAGCGTCGCTCGCGGATCAGCCGGGGCTGCCAAGCAAGGAGGCCGCGCGCCTCTTGAGCCGCTTACCTCACTCCGCCAGGCAGCCTTCATCTCGCCCGGTGGACGCATTACCTTGCCGGGTATGGAATGTTTGGGACCTGCCCGGGTCCTTTGCTATCCGCCCTCGGCAATTGGCGCTTTAGTATGAAGTGGTCTGGTCAAGCCTGGTGCTGCCGGTCAGCCAAAGGATGCCTTCGATGATGACGTTGGGCCGGGTTAGGAAATCCGGGCTCGAAACACAGCAGAGTAGCGCGGTTGTCGCAAGCATGTCCGCTTGTGGCACAAAACGGACATTCCGGCTCATTCGCTGAATGTCCGTTATCGGAGGTAAAGCGGACGTGACGCGGACATTGCGGGATATCAGTTATTGACCCATAGCGGACATATCTAGGGGCGTCGTTGACCACGATATTTCTGCCCCGGAAATCCCACGCTCAAATATGATCGGCTGACTACTACGCAGTAAGCGTCGCCCAATTTAGTGACACCGCGGTGAAGTAAGCTGAGATGCGTGGCTTTGGATCGTCTCTCGAGCAGATCTCAAACAAGCTTCTATCGGCCGAGGTGGCCGTCGAGGTCGTCAAGCCCGGCCACCGCGTATTTTCGGAACGGCTTGTGCAACGCCACTAATCCTGGTGGAGGCGCTTGAGCGCCGCAAACCGATCCCACCTGACGTCGAGCTGTTTCATTTCCTAACGTCTGGTTTGGAGCCCCTTTGGGTCGAGCGGCAATCATCCTATCGCCACCGCTGCTTCTTCGTCGGGTCGGACGTGCGCGCGCTCGTTCACAGTGGGCAGGCCGAATATGTCCCGATCTCGCTCACCCAAATCCCACACCTGACGACGAACGGTCGCATAAGGACCGATGTTGCCTTCGTGCAAGTGTCACCGCCTGACGCGCACGGATTCGTCAGTCTGGGCATCTCGGTCGACATCGCAATGAGTGTCCTACGTTACGCCAAAACGATCGTCGCCGAAGTCAATCCCTTCATGCCACGGACGCTCGGTGATACGTTCCTTCACGTTGATCGGATCGATCGTTTTGTCCGCGTCGAGAGCCCCCTTGTCGAATATGCGCATCAGCCCGCCGATACGGTTACCGAGTGCATCGCCCGTTATGTCGCAGAGATTATTGAGGATGGCGCGACGCTACACATTGATCTCGGGCGTATTCCCAATGAGAACTCTGAAGCACCTGCATAGCCGCCGAGACCTCGGCATTCACTCGAACGTCATCACCGACCCCGTCCTCGATCTCATTGAGCAGGGGGTGATTACCGGGCGTTATAAGTCGCTACATCCCGGCAAGATCGTCACCAGCTTCTGCATCGGTTCTCGTCGGCTTTATGAGTTCTTGCACGATAACCCGCTGTTTGAGTTTCGGCCGATCGAGTATGTCGCCGATCCCGAAGTTGTGGCGCAGAACCACAAAATGGCGTCGCTGACCCAAGCTTTCGTCATCGACTTGACCGGCCAAGTCTGTGCTGACCAGTACCAGGGCGAGTTCTACAGCGGCGTCTCCACCCAGCCCGATTTCCATCGCGGCGCCGCCGCATCTTGCGAGGGCAAGCCAATCGTTTGCCTTACATCGACGACCGACGATGGCAAAAGTCCCGCATCAGGCCGGCTCTTCTCGTAGGTGAAGGGGTCACGCTGGCACGCGCGGATGTGCATTATGTGGTGACCGAGTTCGGTATTGCTTACCTGTTTGGCAAGTCCGTGAGGGAGCGAGCCTTGGCCCTAATCGAGCTCGCGCATCCGGACTTCCGCGAAAGTCTTCTCGACGCGGCCAAGCGCCAGTCGCTTGTGCCTGCCGCCCACAGGCTGGGCGGCGGCCGCGGCTACCTCGTCGAGGAAGAACGGGCCGTTCCGCTCAAATCCGGAAGCAAGGTCATGATCAGGCCAGCCCGTGGAAGCGACGTACAAAGCATGCAGGTTATGTTTCACCGTATGTCGTCAGAAGACGTTTATATGCGCTTCTTCCGGGGCCTCAGCGCACTAACCTATGAGGAGGCTCAGCGCCTCTGCAACGTGGACTTCGAGAAGGACGTTGCCTTCATCGCGGTCGTCGGCCCCCGCGAGAACGAGGAGATTATCGGCACCGGCGCCTATTTCCTAAATCCTTCGACCAATCTCGCCGAGGTGGCCTACATGATCGTGCCCGAATGGCAGGGCTCGGGGCTCGGCTCGGCTTTGCAACAACGTCTCAAGGAGTTCGCCGTTGCCCACGGAGTTCGCGAATTCGTCGCCGAGGTCCTGCAAGCCAACAATGCCATGCTCAACCTCGCCAAGCGTCTAGGCAAAATCGAGATCAGGTCGGAAGAAGGCAGCTACTACGTCACTTTGCTATTCGCATAACGATTGGCGCGGTGCTTGCGTCCCGGAGATCCGGTCCAGCTATAAAGCCACCGTCGCGGCGAACCTGAGGTCAGCTTCTGATCCATAGCGGACATTAATGCATGCCGTTCGCGATTGGGGCATAGTGGTTCTTCAACCGCAGGCGGATTCGCGTGCCATACGATTGTTCTGGGCAATGCTGAAATCAGATCGAAAACGATAGTGGCGAGCGGCGTGGAAACATTAGCCAGTTGCTGCTCTATGGAGGTTAGTCATGTTACGCAATATCGCAGTCGTCGTCGGTTTTGCCGTGATTCAGGTGCTTTCCACTACCGCCTCAGTCTGGGCAGCTGACTTCGGCACCGCAGAGGAAGCCAAAGCTATGCTTGAGAGAGCAGTGGCCGCAGTGAAAGAGGACAAGGCGAAGGCGCTTGATATGTTCAACAATGGCGAAGGCGGCTTCAAGGATCGAGACCTTTATGTGTGGTGCGCCAACGCGTCGGACGGCATCGTAACCGCGCAGCCTTACATGAATAAGGGCAAACAGCTGAGAGACCTTAAGGGCAAGCACGGTGCTCCGTTCGGTGAAACGATTATGCAGAATGCCACCGAGGGAACGATAAAAGAGACCACCTACTGGTGGCCGCGACCCGGCGAGGACGAGCCCTTAGAGAAGGAGACTTTCTACACGAAGGTCGGTGACCAGATCTGTGGTGTCGGCTACTACAAGAAATAACTTGCCGGACACTTATGTCCGCTTATGGCGGCGGGTTCAAAGGGTGGCCGCAACACTTCAATCTTTGAGAAAAGATGGAGTGTTCAGGATGGGCTATCGCGGACGGATCTATTTCACGGAGAAGCAGAAGGCGGAGATCTGGGATCGCTGGCAGGGCGGGGAGTCGATGAGTTCGATCGGGCGGATGTTCGATCGCAATTCGTCGTCGATCTATCCACTTCTGTCCCGGACCGGCGGGACCCGACCGCCGCGGTCGCGTCTGGCGTTGAGGCTGTCCGAGCGCGAGGAGATCTCCCGAGGGCTGAGGGCGCAGCTGTCTCTTCGAACGATTGCCCGTCAGTTGCGACGTGCGCCATCGACGATCAGCCGCGAGGTGCGGGACAATGGAGGGCGCACAGGCTATCGGGCTGCGCGATCGGATCGGGCGGCTTGGGATCGCACCCGTCGCCCCAAGCGGTGCAAGTTCGCTTGTCGCCCGGCGCTCTGCCGGACAGTATCGGTTAAGCTTGAGCTCAAGTGGTCGCCGCAGCAAATCGCAGGCTGGCTGAAGCGCGAACATCCCGACGACGAGCACCGCCGCGTGTCCCACGAGACTATCTATCGAAGCCTGTTCATCCAGACGCGCGGCGTGCTGAAGAAAGAACTGCTGGCCCATCTGAGGGCGACCCGCGCGATCCGCCGCTCCCGGCACGCCAGCTTGAAGTGCGACGGGCTCGGCCAGATCAAGGACGCGATCTCAATCCGGGAACGGCCCGCTGCTGTGGAGGACCGCGCCATCCCCGGCCACTGGGAAGGCGACCTGATCGCAGGCTCCCGGAACAGCTATGTCGCAACCCTGGTCGAGCGCCGGTCCCGCTACGTACTCCTCGCCAAGGTTGCGAACAAGGACACCGCCAGCGTCGTGGCCGCGCTCGTGAGACAAGTGCAGCATCTGCCGCGGGAACTGCGCAGGTCGCTGACCTGGGACCGGGGCAAGGAGCTCGCCGACCACAAGCGCCTGACGCTGGCTACCGACCTTGAGGTGTACTTCTGCGACCCCCACAGTCCCTGGCAGCGCGGCACTAACGAGAACACTAACCGTCTTCTGCGCCAGTACTTCCCGAAGGGCACCGACCTGTCCGTGCACAGCCAGGCCAAACTGAACGCCGTGGCGCGCGAGCTTAATGAGCGACCAAGAAAGACGTTGCAGTATCACTCACCAGCGGAGAAGTTCGCAGAGTGTGTTGCGGCGATCGGTTAAATCGGCAGCACAAAGCGGACATGCAAACCGTGCTGATGGATGTCCGCTTTGAGGGGAATAACAGACATGACGCGGACGTGACGCGATGTCTGCTAATGACCCAGAGCGGACATGGTGGCGATACCACAGCACCGGGGGTGTGACCGGTTACCCGGTCCGCCTCCTGAACTCGGGCTCCTCTAACGTCTCATGTAGGGCCTGAAGATCGCCGGCTAGCTTTAGCCACGTCTTGGCCAGGTTGGCGAATTGCTCGCGTGCGTGCGCCGATGCTAAGGTTTGCGCAAGGCGCAGACACGCTAGCGCGTGTTTTCGGCACTCTTTGGTATTACCGATAGGTGACTTGCTCAATATCGACCCCCTTCTGTCGAAGCCGTGTGCCGCCGGCTTCCGTTCAACGCCGGAATGGGGCCCGCGTTCCCAGCGTCGGCTTCCGCCGGGCGCTACTTTTTCAAGTGTCGCCCTGAATGATCGATCTTCGGATCGGCGCTGTGTGATGAGCAGGGCAAGCGCTCGCTCCAGATCGGAACCATTGGCTAGCTCGACGCCGCCAGCCTCCTCCTGTTGAACAAAGTCGTCTAATCGGTCGGAGGCCAGCGCCTCACGCAAGGTTAAGCGCCTGTATCCCATGTCCTCACCCGTGTTGTCTTAACGCAGCACGCGGTTAATGCCCTGCGTGCTTAACGCAGAGAGACCGCGCAGGGTTTCAACGAGAGTTAGGCCGTTCTGGCGGTTTCGAATTGGCAGACTTGCCAATTGACAAAGGTTCGCGAAATCAGGGCCCCCGTAACGATCCGCTAATTGCCGAACTGGGGGGTTCGCAATGGGGACTTTCAAGCGAGCTACAGTATTGCTCAAATCGAATACCGTCTCCATCATAGATGAAGTGTTTTACGCTGCCTGGGATATCCTTCGATCGCATGATCCTTTTCGGGAGCTAAGGGAAGGCACTGAACTTCAGATCAGCATCAAACAAAGGATTTTCGCATTCGCCACTGAGGCCGTAATCAATTCCATTCAGCTTCACAAACAGGCGCTCGAAGGTACCCTAGCGTCCAATCAAGCTGTGCGGCCAAGTACCAGATTGCGAACCCCGATTGTTCCCAGAAGAATGCAACGAGTTGGGAAATAATTCGATCTGGCGTAAGCGGCGCGCGGAACTTTGGCAGCGGGCCCGCTGTTGGCACTTAGTAGACATGGATGCCGACGCTGAGCATGTCCGCTCTTAGGGGTAAAGCGGACATCACCGAAATCCAATTTGATGTCCACCAATGACGCTAGGCGGACATTTCCAACGGCAGGCAGTGCCTCGCCGACCTCAAGCGCTCTTTGGTCTCTTCTGAGAGCGGACGAGGCGAGCGGGGTGCGCGGTCGCGGCCTTGGTGGACTTGCGGTCTGATGACTTGGCGTCCGCTCACGCCAGGGACTGCATGGCAGGACGGGCTCGCTAGCGGCCTCCTCAAGGCTTCGTTCTCAAGACCATCTTTAGCTTGCGGGTCACTTATTCGCGGCAGTGTCAACTTGCTCTTCACGCCACAGACGAGCTTGACAAGCGCGGCGAGAGATCGCTCGTCTTAGAACTTGGCAATCCGTGAAAACGGACGCTTGAGGCAGGGCTGATCCTGCGCTTTTGCTGGATTCATCGGCATGAGCAGGGGTGCCGACCGCGGTGAAAGCGATAAGGGCGCCTGCCGAAGCCAAACCTATGATGCGGGTGAACGGGACCATGGTGACAGCTCCTTTTGACCTCATCTTGGGTCGCCATGAGAATGGCAGGCCGTGCCGCGTTAGTTGTAGTATGCTACCGTACGTAACTGCCCCCACCCCGCAGGGCGCCGGCGCCTTTTCAGCGTTCTTGGAGTTGGAGCGTGACGGCAATTTCGCTCAATTGCTGGAGCGAATCCGACCAGAAGGCTATTCGCGAGCAACTGGTCCGCATCCTTAACAGCGGCCCATTCCATCAGTCGCAACGCCGGCAACGGTTCCTGGAGTACATCGTTAATGAATCGCTGGCCGGACGCGGCGAGCGGCTGAAAGGCTATAACGTCGCTCAGGCAGTCTTCGATCGTGCTGAGACGTTCGACCCCAATATCGACCCTATCGTGCGGATTGGAGGCCGGGCGTCTGCGCGACAGGCTTCGCGAATATTACGACGGCGATGGCCAAGACGATCCTATTCTCATCGAGCTGCCGAAGGGCACCTACACGCCGCACATCGAGTTTCGGCACGATGGTGCTCTAATTGCTCACCGGCAGGCGACCGGTCCGCGGCAATTGGCTGTATTGGTGGCCGTGGCGCTCGTCATTGTTTCCGGCGCGTGGTTTGGCCTCCAGTGGTTTAAGGCGCCTCCGACGCAAGAAGTCTCCTCCACCATTCCCTCCGTAGCCGTTCTTCCGTTCGATGATCTGAGCGCCGAACACAACCTTGGCTATTTGGGTGACGGGGTGGCCGAAGACATCATTACGGCGCTCTCGCGCTTCCCGGACTTGGCGGTTGTCGCCCGCAATTCCTCCTTCACTTACAAGGGCAAGGCCGTCGATATGCGGCAGGTCGGAAAAGAACTGGGCGTCGGCTACGTGGTCGAAGGCAGCGTACGCAAGGATGGCGACAAGATTCGAATCGCATCCCAGCTCATCGACACGAAGAATGGCGAGCATGTCTGGGCCGAGCGTTTTGACAGGTCGGGCATTGATCCATGGGCAATCCAGGACGAGGTCACCGGAATGATCGTGAGCGCCATGACTGGGGAGGCGGGCGCATTGAAGCAGGCGCAGTATCGGCAAGCGTGGGGGAAGGACGCGACGACACTCGAAGAGTATGACTATTATCTTCGCGGGCACGACGAGTTCATGAAATACATCCAAGGAGATAAAGAGGGGATGGAGCGGTCGGGTGAAATTTGGAGGGAAGGACTGGCGAAGTTTCCGAGTTCGCCGCTGCTCCATGTGAAACTCGGCTGGTACCATATGCAAAGTGCGGTCAACTTCCTCAGTGATGATCCACCGGCCGATGTTCGAAAGGCAGGCGAGCTCGCCCGACAGGTTCTTGCCAATGAGCATCTCTCTCCACAGGTGGCGAGGCTTGCCAACTGGCTTATGAGTTACGTTCTTGTTCAGGAAAGAGACTTTGATGGTGCGCTCGCCGCGGCGAACAAGACAGTCGCTCTGGGGCCCTATGACACGTTCGTGCTCTCTGATTTGATGATCATACTTGTGCAGGTTGGGCGACCGGATCAGGCGCTTCAGTGGGCTGACCGGGCTGCAGCGCGGGATCCGGCACTGAGTTGGTCCTACAACTACGGTAGGGGCTGGGCGTATTTGGCACTGGGGAGATTTGGAGAGGCGGTGGATGCTCTGAGGCAAACCGAATACAATGACGCCCGCCTGCTCTCGGCGATCGCCTACATTCGCCTTGGCCGCTTGGCCGACGCCCGCGCAGAAGTGGGGAAAATGATGAAGATCAATCCTGCGATCACTGTGCAAGCGTGGCGGCTGGCATATTCCTTCCGAGACCCTGCAATCCTTGACCGCTACGCCCTCGATCTCGTGCAATCGGGCTTGCCGAAGACATAGCGACGCCGTTCGCAGGCGCCCTCCTTATCGCACTTCTCATTTACGTGCGCCTCTGTTGGCCGAAGCACTCAAGCAGAGAGACGCTGAACAAACCTTTTCGGTAGGCGCGGTAGGAACCTTTCCCCCCTCTCACGCGGGTGACAGCCGATTCGTCTCCGAGAGCTTCGGGGTGATAGTCCCGGGCGTTTTGATCACGGTGCTAAGCCAGGGCGGGACTAACTTCATCGCCCTCCTGGGCACCTCGTGGCTAGATACGATGTCCGCTTATGGCACTTTTCGGGCATCCCACCTGCACTGACGAATGTCCGTTATTGGGGGTAAAGCGGAATATGGCGCGGACTTGTCAGTATGTCCGCTGATGACCCAAAGCAGACTTCACGTCTGGCGACTAAGAAGCATCCAGGCACCAATGGCGAGCGAAGGGTCGAAAATCGCGAACGTCCCCAGAAAACGAGGGAACACCCCAGCTATGGCGAGAGGCACGAGTACGGCAGGTACGAATATTAGCCGGTCGATCACCCCAGCGGCGATAAATTGTCGTGAACCCGAAAGGCCGCCGAAAAGGTAGAGCCAGCCGATGACGAGAATGGTCAGACCAATGACGCGCACGAGCGCCCCTTCGTGTCCGACAAAAGGCGGCTCCATGAAAATCGTCTGGACCGCGCCCGGCCAAATGATGAGCAGCGCTCCAAGCCCCAAGTAGATGACGCCATTCACCACCGTATACTTGGACGCCGGTGACAAGCTGGGGGGCTTTTCGAGAAGATCCTTGATGAGCGACATCTTGCATTATCTCCGCAGCGGCTTGTCTACGAGGTGCCGCTCCAGTCATGAGCGCCAGAGCGTTGTGATGCAACTCATAGTCGGCGTATTGGCACAAAGCGGACCTCCGACGCCCTCAGGACTAAGTCCGCTTATGACCCAACGCGGACATGCATGATGCTTAGGCCGCCCTTCCGCGAATCAAGGATTTCGACAGCGGCGCGACACTGGGTTAGAGCAGAGAAGGAACACGCATTATGGCGCACACGATTCACGATATCGGTCTTGCGAGCCAGATCGGCAGCTATAGCGATGCCATCGAGGCTAAGCCGAATTTGCGCTGGCTGATGACTTCGGGAACGCCCGGCCTTACGGTAAATGGAGATGGTTTGCCCAAACACATTACCGGCCAGGCCGAACTCGCGTGGCAACATATTATCGGCATCCTGGGAAAGGCTGGTATGACTGTTACTGATATCGTAAAGGTCACGCAATATCTGACGCGAGCGGACGATATTGCAGCTTACGCGAACGTTCGCACGCGTTATCTCGGTCAGGCGCGCCCGGCGGCGATGTTGCTGGTCATCCCACAACTCGTCTGGCCCGAGATCCTCGTCGAGGTCGAAATCATAGCTGCCAAAGCGTGATTGGCAGGTAAGTCGTCAATCGCGCTAGCGCGCTTTCAGCCGATGACGTCATCGATACCCTTGATTGTCTGATTGCATTGTCCGCTTCTGATGCTGTGGACGGCTCCTCCACCGGCGCATCAGCGCCAGGGATGTGGGTGCTGCTGAGGCGCCCACGATTCGGAGGAGCCAAGTCATGCAAGCGATTACGACCGACCGCCTGGCCCACCGCCAGCACCGTGCCGGCTGCCTCCACGCCCAGCGCCATCGGCGGCTTCGCACCCACGTCCCAGCCGCCGGTGCGGACGAACTCATCCCAGTTGCCGACGCCGGCTGCCATCACCTCGAGCAGTACCTCGTCCCCGGCCAGCGGCCGCGGCTCGCCCGCCTCGATCATCTCAACCCGGGCACCCACCCGGCGAATCCCAGCTACCTGCATCTCCCGCCTCCAAGGCTCGCCCGCGGGCGGGACCAGCCGGACCGCCGCGTGACATCCCGGCTTCACCGCCGCTAGCGGTCCACGTCCTCACGCAGACCCCTGCACGGTTATTTATGACTCTTTGGTCGGGTCTGGGTAAGCGCGGGCCAATTTGTCGCGCGCCCCTTCGGTAGTGAACATCCAGATGCCAGCCAACCCCCAGGATCGGACAAGCCACCCGAAAAAGACCTCATTGTACATAAGGTCGGAGACCAAATTTGTGGCGAGGCTATGCCATTCCGTTTGTGCGCCGACATGCAAACTCAGGCATCACGGACAGACGCGGATGATCGTCTTCCCCGCGCGTCGCTCGGTCGAGTTGAAGGCGACGGCGTCGTCGAGGGTCGAGACGTTGCCGATGTTCGTCCGCAGTCGTCCGTCCCTCACACGCTGGACGATCTCACCCAGTTGGGCACGATCGGACTCGACAACGAAGTCGACCGCCAGGCCGTCGGCGGGCCGCGCCTCGGGCGGCCCGACGATGGATACCAGTGTTCCTCCGGCTCGAATCAGGCCTGCGGACCGCTTCCCGATGTCGCCGCCGATGACATCGAACACCAGATCGACTTCGCCGACGTCTTCCAGGGCGTCGTTGTCGAGGTCGACGAACTCGTTCGCGCCGAAGTCGAGCGCCTTCGGACGGTCGGCAGCGCGTCCGGTGCCAATGACGTAGGCGCCGGCCTCTCGTGCGAGTTGCGTCACCATCGACCCGACTGCGCCGGCCGCGCCGTGCGCGAGGACGCTCTGCCCCGCCCGAAGGCGGCCGTGCACGAACAGTCCCTGCCACGCCGTCAGGCCCGAGATCGGCAGGCTCGCGCCCACCGTGAAGTCGACGTCGCCCGGCAGCGGCGCGAGGTTGCGCGCTTCGACGGCCACATACTCCGCCAGGGTGCCGTCGCGAGTCCAATCCGTGAGGCCGAACACCCGCTGTCCCACCGACAGCCCCGTCGTGCCATAGCCGAGGGTGGTGACCACTCCGGCCAGCTCGTGCCCGGGGATCGACGGTGTTCGGTCACGGCCGAGGCGATCGGCCCAGGTCGAGGGCCACGCCAACTCAGTCCCGACGAATCCCGACGCATCAACCTGAACGACGACGTCGTTTATCGCTGCCTGCGGCTCGGGCCGCTCCACCAGCTTCATCCCGGCCGTTCCCGCAGCCTGGTCCGTCACAACGATCGCCTTCATGACAGTTTTCTCCTCGGTCATTTGTCTGTTTGGTGGAAATGTTGCAGAGATGGGTGCGTGTCGCTCACGGACGAACGCGGATAATCGTCTTGCCGTTGATCCGCTCGGTCGGATTGAAGGCGGCGACGGCGTCGTCGAGGGTCGAGACGTTGCCGATGTTCGTCCGCAGTCGTCCGTCACGCACCCGCTGGATGATCTCACTCAGTTGGGCGCGATCGGACAGGACGACAAAGTCGACCGTCAAGCCGTCGGCTGGCCGAGCCTCGGTCGGCCCGGCGATGGTCACCAGCGTTCCTCCGGCTCGAATCAGGCCTGCGGACCGCTTCCCGATGTCGCCGCCGATGACATCGAAAACCAGATCGACTCCGCCGACGTCTTCGAGGACGTCGTTCTCGAGGTCGACGAACTCCTCCCCGCCGAAGTCGAGCGCTTTCTGACGGTCGGCAGCGCGTCCGGTGCCGATGACGTAGGCGCCGAACTCACGTGCGAGCTGCGTCACCATCGAACCGACTGCGCCGGCCGCGCCGTGCACGAGGACGCTCTGCCCCGCCTGAAGGCGGCCGTGCTCGAACAGTCCCTGCCACGCGGTCAGGCCCGGCATCGCCACGCTCGCGCCCACCGTGAAGTCGACGTCGCCCGGCAGCGGCGCGAGGTTGCGTGCCTCGATGGCCACATACTCCGCCAGGGTGCCGCCGCGATACGAGTCCGTGAGGCCGAACACCCGCTGTCCGACCGACAGCCCCCTCGTGCCATAGCCGAGGGCGGTGACCACTCCGGCCAGCTCTTGCCCGGGAATCACCGGCGTCCGGTCACGGCCGAGGCGATCGGTCCAGGTCGAGGGCCACGTCAGCTCACCCGAGGTGAACCCCGACCCATGAACCTGAACGACGACGTCGTTTATCGCTGCCTGCGGCTCGGGCCGGTCCACCAGCGTCATCCCGGCCGTTCCCGCAGCCTGGTCCGTCACCACTATTGCCTTCACCTACGGTCTCCTTGTGTCGAGATTTGCCTGCACGGCAGCTGCGTGGCCTGCCGTAGCGATGACCTGGGCGCCGCGCAGCGAGCCGAGGGCGACCAGCAGGCCGCCAGTGACTCCGCCGGCTCCGTGGGCCAGGAGCTGCTCACCGGCGTGGATGTAGAGCGCGTCGAAAAGAACTCATATTGGTTGAGTGCGAACTTGCCCAACGCGG
>CAVWRU010000003.1:0-268677 GCA_963757555.1 uncultured Alphaproteobacteria bacterium | reverse complement strand
GCATTATCGAGCACGCGGCCAAATGGCATGGGGATCGCGAGGTCGTCAGCCGGCGCCCAGATGGATCGCTGGAGCGTACCTCCTGCGCCGAGGTCGAGGTGGCGGCCCGGCGCCTCTCCTCGGCGCTCTTATCGCTCGGCACCGAGCCTGGTGATCGCGTCGCCACCATGGCCACGAACAGCAGCCGGCATCTTGAATGTTGGTATGGGATCATGGGGATCGGCGCCGTATGCCACACGCTCAATCCCCGGCTGTTCAATGCGGACCTAGAATCCATTGTCACTCGCGCCGCCGATTGCGTCGTCATCGTCGATGCTTCGCTCGTCGCAAAGCTCGCCCAGGTTCTGCGGGCTTGCCCTTCCGTGCGTCACGTCGTGGTGATCGACGGGATCGCACCGGTCACCGACGATCTGCCCAACGATATTGTCTGGCACGATTATGATGCGCTGGTCGCGGCTCATCCGCCGGCGAACGGGTGGGGCGAGTTTCCGGAAGACACCGCCGCGGGCCTTTGCTTCACGTCAGGTACGACCAGTCGGCCCAAGGGGGTCCTCTACTCTCATCGGTCCAATTTCCTGCACACTCTGATGGCGCTGCAAGCGGATGTGCACGGGCTTCTGCGTGCGACGTTATCCTGCCGATCGTGCCGATGTTTCACGCCAATGCGTGGGGCTTCCCCTTCTCGGCGCCGGCGGTTGGCGCGAAGCTGGTCATGCCTGGCGAAAATCTAGATCCTGCTGTCCTCGCCAAGACAATCGAGCTTGAGGAGGTCACGTCTACAGGCGCGGTGCCCACCGTTATGCAAGGACTGCTCGACCACTATCGGGCCACGCAAACGCGCCCGGTTACGCTCAAGCGGGTCCTTATCGGCGGCGCCCGGTGTCCCGAGCGGATGATCGAGGAATTCGAGGATGTCCTGGGCGTGGAGGTTATTCACGGTTGGGGCATGACCGAACTCTCCCCCATCGGCACGATGAACGTGCCTCGCCAGACACCGGCATGGCAAGCGCCCGAGGAACGCAACACCCTCAAAGCCCGGCAAGGCCGCCCGCCGCTGGGTGTCGATCTGCGACTGGTGGGCGACGACGGCGAGCCTGTTCCGCATGACGGTAAGACTTCGGGGCACCTCGTCGTCAAGGGCTGGGCGACGGTCGCCCGCTATTATGGCGAGGATGATACAACGCTCGACGCGGACGGCTATTTTGGCACCGGCGACGTCGCGACGATCGACCGCGACGGGTTCATGGCAATAACCGACAGGGCGAAGGATCTAGTCAAGTCGGGAGGCGAGTGGATCAGCTCGCAGGAGATCGAGCGGCATGCCCTTAGCCACCCCGCCGTGGCGATGGCGGCGGTGATCGGTGTTCCTCATCACAAGTGGGGTGAACGCCCAATTCTGATCATCCAGCGATCCCGGGGCGCGAAGGTAACGGCAGACGAGATCCGGGCGCATCTTGCGGGAAAGGTTGCTGCCTGGTGGATGCCTGACGAGATTGAGTTCCGCGACGAGATACCCCTGAACGCAACCGCCAAGGTCGACAAGAAGGCGCTCAGGGTAGAGCTTTCACCCATTCCCGGCTCCCATCAGCGCAAAAAGACACAGTAGGAGACGTCCGCTTTTGATGCTGTGGACGGCTCCCGCCACCGGCATCTAGGTGCCAAATTGGGGTTGCTGTTGAGGAACCGCCAAGAGGGAGCCGTCCATGAACGAAGTTACCACAATCGGGCTTGATCTCGCGAAGAACGTCTTTCAGATCCATGGGGTTGATGCGTCGGGCCGCATTGTTGTGCGCCGGCAGCTGAGGCGCAGCCAGGTGTTGCCGTTCTTTGAGAAGCAAGCTGCGTGCCTTGTCGGCATTGAAGCCTGCGCTACCTCGCATCACTGGGCGCGGGAGATCGCGAAGTTTGGACATGAAGTCCGGCTGATGCCTGCCAGGTATGTGAAGCCTTACGTGAAGCGGAACAAGAACGATGCGGCGGACGCGGAGGCGATCTGTGAGGCGGTGACGCGCCCGACCATGCGCTTTGTTGAAGTCAAGACGGAGGAGCAGCAGTCGGTGCTGATGCTGCATCGGACGCGGCAACTGTTCGTGCGCCAGCGTACGACCTTGATCAATGCGATCCGGGCTCACATGGCCGAGTTCGGCATTGTTGCCGGCATTGGCCGCAACGGCGTGGAGAGGCTGCTGCGGCTCATCGACGAAGGGTCTGATGGGCGGGTGCCTCCTGTCGCACGGGAATGTCTGCAAGCGTTGCGGGCTCAGCTCGTGCTGGTCAAGCGGCAGATCCTTGAGGCTGACCGGCGCATCCTTGCTTGGCACCGCTCCAATGAGCTGAGCCGTCGCCTTGAGACCATCCCCGGCGTTGGCCCGCTGATTGCGACGGCCCTCGTCGCCAGCATCCCCGATCCGCATGCCTTCGGCTCGGCGCGCGACGTGCCGGCATGGATTGGGCTAGTGCCCAAGCAGAACTCGACAGGCGGCAAGGCGCGGCTGGGAAGCATCTCCAAAGCAGGCAACCGCTATCTGCGCTCGCTGCTCGTGGTTGGTGCCTTATCGGTGATCCGACGAGCCAAGCAGGTCGGGTATACGCGGCGGGCCTGGCTCGCCGAGCTGATGGCCCGGCGGCCGACTAAGATTGCCGCGATCGCCTTGGCCAACAAGATCGCCCGCATTGCCTGGGCGCTGATGGTCAGCGGCACACGCTACAGAGAGCCTGCTCCGCAGGCAATTTGAGAGATGCGCGCTCTACGCGCGCCGACGAAGTTGGAAAGGGCAATGCGAGGATAATGCACCTAGCCGGTCGATCGGGAGATCGGGACACCCCACTTGTGCCACAGCAGCTTTTGACTGCGTGTTTTTGACCGGGACCTGATCTCGCGGAGAGCATTATGGCCAGCGGCCCATGGAAAGCGCCGCATCAACAGGCCGGACACATGGCAGCACCGACCAGCCGTGCATCATTCTCAAAAAAACCCTTGCCAATAGGGAGCCGTCCACACATGGCACTTAGCCGACATCGTTGCCGACTCCGAGACCCCTCGTGTCACCTTCTCAAGAACCTGAGACCCGCCTCGACACTACGCACCATACCCGCGGTGGGCCGTCCCCCCGCTCGTCACGCAAGGTGGCGTTTGCCAGCCTCATCGGCACGACGATCGAGTGGTACGACTTCTTCATCTTCGGCACCGCCGCGGCCCTGATCTTCAACAAGGCCTTCTTTCCGTCCTTTGATCCGGTGACCGGCACCCTGGCGGCTTTCGCTTCGTTCTCCGTCGGGTTTATCGCCAGGCCCTTCGGCGGCGTCGTCTTCGCCCACTACGGCGACAAGATCGGCCGCAAGCCGATGCTGGTCTACTCGCTGCTGCTCATGGGTGGAGCGACGGTGCTGATGGGCCTGCTGCCCGACTACGCTTCGATCGGCATCTGGGCACCGATGTTACTCGTTGTGCTGCGCTTCGCTCAGGGTTTCGGCGTCGGGGGCGAGTGGGGTGGTGCGGCGCTGATGGCCGTCGAGCATGCTCCCGAGCACCGGCGTGGTTTCTACGGTGCCTGGCCCCAGGTCGGCGCTCCGGCTGGCCTCGTCCTCGGGACTGGCGCCTACGCCTTGCTGTCAGCGAGCTTGTCGGACGAGCAGTTTCTCGCTTGGGGATGGCGCGTCCCCTTCCTGGCCAGCGCGCTGCTCATCGCCATCGGAGCGTGGATCCGCCTAACCGTCGCCGAGAGTCCCATCTTCCAGGAAACGCTCGAAGCGAAATCGGCCGCCAAGCTGCCGGTGCTCGACGCCCTCAAGACCTACCCAAAGGAGATCGCACTGGCCGCCGGATCGTTCGTGGCGACCCACGCCACGTTCTACGTCGGATCGGTCTGGCTGATCTCCTACGCCATGACCAAGCTCGGTTACGATCGCACCACGATCCTCAACGCCAACACGGCTTTGAGCCTGTCCGACATCCCGATGATCCTGGGCTTCGGTCTGGTCTCGGACTATATCGGCCGCCGCAAGCTGTTCCTGACCGGCATGGCCGTGCTCGGACTTTTTGCAATCCCCTACTTCATCCTGGTGTCGACCTCCAACATCTGGCTGTTTCTGCTCGGCGGCCTTATTGTCCAGGCCTGCCTCAGCGCAGTGTACGGCCCGCAGTCGGCCTACTTCGCCGAGCAGTTCTCCACCAGAATGCGCTACAGCGGCAGCTCGCTCGCCTACCAGTTCGCCGCGATCTTCGGGGGCATGACGCCGCTGATCTGCACCGTGCTCGTCACTCTGACCGGAAGCGTGTTCTCGGTAGCAGCGTTCGTCATCGTCTTGGCCACGATCTCGTTCGCTTGCTCGTACCTGATGACGGAGACCCTGCGCACCGGACTACGCAACGATGAACCCGTCCCAGTGGGCCACAGCTACGCCGACCCACTCGCTCCACGCCGGGGCGGGATCACGTGAACATAAGCACGGGCATGGGAAGACGCTCGAAGTCCGCTTTTGATGCTGTGGACGGCTCCCGCCACCGGCATCTAGGTGCCAAATTGGGGTTGCTGTTGAGGAACCGCCAAGAGGGAGCCGTCCATGAACGAAGTTACCACAATCGGGCTTGATCTCGCGAAGAACGTCTTTCAGATCCATGGGGTTGATGCGTCGGGCCGCATTGTTGTGCGCCGGCAGCTGAGGCGCAGCCAGGTGTTGCCGTTCTTTGAGAAGCAAGCTGCGTGCCTTGTCGGCATTGAAGCCTGCGCTACCTCGCATCACTGGGCGCGGGAGATCGCGAAGTTTGGACATGAAGTCCGGCTGATGCCTGCCAGGTATGTGAAGCCTTACGTGAAGCGGAACAAGAACGATGCGGCGGACGCGGAGGCGATCTGTGAGGCGGTGACGCGCCCGACCATGCGCTTTGTTGAAGTCAAGACGGAGGAGCAGCAGTCGGTGCTGATGCTGCATCGGACGCGGCAACTGTTCGTGCGCCAGCGTACGACCTTGATCAATGCGATCCGGGCTCACATGGCCGAGTTCGGCATTGTTGCCGGCATTGGCCGCAACGGCGTGGAGAGGCTGCTGCGGCTCATCGACGAAGGGTCTGATGGGCGGGTGCCTCCTGTCGCACGGGAATGTCTGCAAGCGTTGCGGGCTCAGCTCGTGCTGGTCAAGCGGCAGATCCTTGAGGCTGACCGGCGCATCCTTGCTTGGCACCGCTCCAATGAGCTGAGCCGTCGCCTTGAGACCATCCCCGGCGTTGGCCCGCTGATTGCGACGGCCCTCGTCGCCAGCATCCCCGATCCGCATGCCTTCGGCTCGGCGCGCGACGTGCCGGCATGGATTGGGCTAGTGCCCAAGCAGAACTCGACAGGCGGCAAGGCGCGGCTGGGAAGCATCTCCAAAGCAGGCAACCGCTATCTGCGCTCGCTGCTCGTGGTTGGTGCCTTATCGGCGATCCGACGAGCCAAGCAGGTCGGGTATACGCGGCGGGCCTGGCTCGCCGAGCTGATTGCCGGCGGCCGACTAAGATTGCCGCGATCGCCTTGGCCAACAAGATCGCCCGCATTGCCTGGGCGCTGATGGTCAGCGGCACACGCTACAGAGAGCCTGCTCCGCAGGCAATTTGAGAGATGCGCGCTCTACGCGCGCCGACGAAGTTGGAAAGGGCAATGCGAGGATAATGCACCTAGCCGGTCGATCGGGAGATCGGGACACCCCCACTTGTGCCACAGCAGCTTTTGACTGCGTGTTTTTGACCGGGACCTGATCTCGCGGAGAGCATTATGGCCAGCGGCCCATGGAAAGCGCCGCATCAACAGGCCGGACACATGGCAGCACCGACCAGCCGTGCATCATTCTCAAAAAAACCCTTGCCAATAGGGAGCCGTCCACACATGGCACTTGGCGGACATCCCACCCGCACTGACGAATGTCCGCTATCGCGGGTAAAGCGGACATGACGCCAACGGGTAGTTACGTCGGCTAATGACCCAAAGCGGACGTCGACTTTGTCTGCTTAATGCGTGGCTTCGCCTTCAGTCGGGCTCGACGGGCGCGGGGCGGATATCGACCTGATGGCCGTCGATCACATGGGCGATGAGATCATGGGAACGCCGAGGAAGACCGCCTTGATGAAATCGCGGTAGAGCAGCATCTGTCTGGCGAGCACCTGCTTGTCCTTGATCGCCTTGGAAATGATGATCCCACCATCGGCGATGACGGAGAACACGTCGGCAAGGTCGTCGAGGTCGACCTCGACACGGGGAGGATAGCGCTCCGCGATCAGGTCCAGGCGCTGCCGAAACCTTTTTCGCCAATTGAGCACCGCGGACGCGGTGATCGCGCGCACCTCTTTGTCGAAGAGGCGATCCTGATAGCAATAGGAGGCGACGAGACAGCCGGGGTGCCCGTTTGGCAGGTCGGCCATCAGTTCGGACATCATCCTAAGGCCGACGAGAAAGCCGTGCAGCGGATCATCGTTCAGTTCGTCGGCGCGGGCGAACAGTTCGTCAAACAGGGCATCCTCGCGCTCGACGTAACGGACGAGCAAAGCCTTGGCGAGCTTGTTCTTGTCTTTGAAATGATAGAAGAAGCCGCTCTTGGTGATGCCGACCGCGGCAATCACCTCCTCGATCGAGGTGGCGGCGAAGCCCTTATCGAGCACGGAAGCTTCTGCCACGTCGAGGATACGCTCTCTGGTATCTGCGCCCTTGTGCGGTGTCTCCTGCATCTCTCTCGCTCTCCTGCCCGGCAAGGAGGACTTTACCACGGGTACACTTGAAAACGTCCTTGGCCGAACCCCTTGAATGGCCTCCCAACCTAGCGGCCAGAAACGTCCTGAAAATTCGGCAGCCTCGGCGCCCGATACCCTGTACCGCAAGTCTACTGGATCGTCGCACGCAAATCCCGCAATTTCTCCGCCAACGGCACTCGTGCCGACACCCCAACTCAAGGAGCGAAACACCGTGGCGAGACATCAAAATACCGGGAGCGGCTGCCGCAACTTGGCGGCGGCCTGTTCCTCACCGATGGCGGATTGGAGACGACGCTTATCTTTCGCGAAGGCTGGGAGCTTCCTCGTTTCGAAGCTTTCGTCCTCCTCAACGACCTGATCGGACGCATGGTGCTTCGCGCCTATTTCGACCGCTATGTTTTGATGGCGATAGAAGCAGGCGCCGGCTTCATCCTGGAAAGCCCGACCTGGCGCGCCAATTCTGACTGGGGCAAGAAGCTCGGCTACGGGGCTGAGGCGCTCCAGCGCATCAACCGCGCAGCCATCGAGATGATGCTGGACATTCGGTACAGGTATGAAACGTCTGCTTCGCCTATGGTCGTCAGCGGCTGTATCGGCCCGCGCGGGGATGGCTACGCTCCCGGGGCGCTGATGCGCCCGGACGAGGCGTGCGACTATCACCGGCCGCAGGTCCTCACTTTTCGCGATGCCGGCGCAGACCTAGTCTCGGCCTTCACCATGACCAATATCGGTGAGGCGCAAGGCATCGCCCTTGCGGCGAAGGCGGCAAACATGCCTTGCGTCATCTCCTTCACCGTGGAGACCACTGGGTGCCTGCCGGCCGGAGAGTCACTTGCCGAAGGGATCAAATGCGTCGATGACGCAACCGACAAAGGCCCGGCCTATTACATGATCAACTGCGCCCACCCCACGCATTTCGATCATGTGCTCAATGCGGGAGAGACGTGGATCAAGCGCTTACGCGGGTACGTGCCAACTCATCCCGCATGAGTTACGCCGAGCTCGACAATGCGCCTGAGCTAGACATCGGCGATCCGCTTGAGCTCGGCGGGCAATATGCTGACCTCCGCCGCCGTTTCCCTCACATCAACGTGCTTGGCGGCTGCTGCGGAACGGACCACCGCCATGTGGACTGTATCAGCACGGCTTGCCGCGGAGTGGCGCAAGCGGCGTGATGAGTTTCGCCTGGCGCGCTCGCGTTGCGGTCGAAGTCAGGTACGGGTGGTTATGCGTCGTCGGCGTCAGTGGCGCGAACGCGCCCGTGAATGCTCAACCCCACCAGAAGATAGCAGCGATGCTGGGCAGGCCTGGTCACTCCACAGCCTGGTGCGTCGATGGCCTGTAGACGCTCAACAAGAATACATAACACAATCACTCGGCGCGTCGATTTGTTGCCATAATCAACTTCGCTTTAAGGTCTGCCCTTGGACTTCCCGGGTTCGTGAAGTGAGATCCGAGGCAACATCGGTGCGACCCCAATCATGACGGCGACGCCATGCCGAGGGTGACATCCCCACCATCTTCTTGAAAGCGCGGCTAAAGGCCGCCTCGGATGCGTAGCCGATTTCAACCGCGACGGCGGCTACTTTGGCGCTGCCGTTAGTCAGAAGCTCCGATGCGATCTGCATCCGCCATTTGGCAAGATACTGCATCGGCGGAATGCCAACTAAGTCGGTGAAGCGTTCGGCCAGGAGCGAGCGCGATACGCCGACCTGCTTCGCCAATTCCTCTATGGTCCAGTCTTGCGCCGATCCTCCATGCAGCAAAGACAAGGCCTTTCCGATGAAAGGATCGCGCAGACCGGCAAGCCACCCGGTCTGTTCCGGCGGCATGACCTCAAGATGCCGTCGGATGACCTCTATGAACATTAGCTCGCTCAGTTTTGCCAGGACGCTTTCACCGCCGACACGCTTTCGTGCCGATTCCAGCATTGCGAAACGGATGAACTGGCTGAACCAACCTGTATCCCCATCCTTTGGGTCTCCAGCCTTGACCACGGGAGGCAGGTTTTCGAGAAGCGGATTGAAAGGTTGAGCATCGCAGGCCAGGAAGCCGCAGACGAGTTTGGTCGCAGGACCCGTACCCCCATAGTTGATCAAGAACGGCAATTGCCTGCTGCTGGCGGTGTCGACGACGCCCGGGGTGAATGGATCTCCGCGCATGCCCGCCCCGCTAGACATGACATGCGGATCGCCTTTGGTGAAGACGATGACTTCACCCGCTTCGACCACGGTCGGCTCGCCGCCGATGGTACTAGCAAAGCACCGGCCTTCAGTGACCACATGATAAGCAATCAGGTGCGTGGCACCAGGGAGGATCTTCGGGAGGATCATCTCCGGCCCCGGCTGCTCGGCAACCCACGGTGCCTTGGCCATGACGGTAAAGAAGGCGGCGCCGGTCAGACGTACCGTTCTTAACACATCAGATAGTGCATCAGCTGGCATTGGGGGCCCGCTAGACGCTCAAGCATGCGATCCGGACGCCCTGACAACAGAAACGTAGGAAGTTCGGGCGCGATGTCAAGAATTGTGGACGCCTGATCATTCGTAGCCACGGCCGATTGGCCTAGGAACATACCGCTTCGCGACAACGAGAGGCCGCCAACAAGCATTGGGTTTCCCCCGGCGCGATTGTGAAAGAGATGACCAAGAGCCGTTCGGACAGGCCCCACTACGCAGATACCTTCCCAAAGTCACATGGCTATAGCCCATGGCCCATCAGCTCTTGGGAACTCGCTAGCCTGATCGATCTCGGCATATCCGACGACCGGATCGCTAGGTATTTCGGTGTTAACACCGTGAAGGTATCGGCGCTTCGCGCCTATTACGGCCTGGCCGATACTGAGCACGCCGAGCCCGACCTCGTTAAGGACATGGTACCAGAAGATGAGTGGCGCGCTGGACGATGCTGATGCATGCCCTGGCGTTGTTCGTGGGGAAACTGAGCCGTCTTTGGCGAATTGAAGGATACCCGCCGCACTTCGCGCCCTCCCACTATCGGACGCTGTTCCCACGGTCGCCTGTGCTGAAATATTGTAGCCGCATCTTGTCCATTAGCTTCCCTTGAAACCGGACGTAACCAGAAACGGGGTCGTCGTCGTGATTGACGATGACGCATCAGTCCGGACAGCCCTAAGGGAGCTCTTCGAACCCGTCGGACTAGAAGTCAAATCCTACACATCGGGGCGTGCTTTCCTGGAAGATGGAATTCCTGACGATACGAGCTGCTTGGTGCTCGATGTGAGGCTGCCCGAAACGAGTGGTTTCAAATTTCAAGAGGAACTGGCGAGAGCTCACATTCACGTGCCGATCATTTTCGTCACCGGCCATGGAGACATCCCAATGGCCGTGCGCGCGATCAAAGCTGGAGCAGTCGACTTTCTGACCAAGCCCTTCCGCAGCCAAGACCTTCTTGATGCGGTTTTCATGGCTTTGGAACAGGATACGATCCGCCGCGAAACGCACCAATTACACTCAACCTTACGCGAGCAATTTGAGTCACTAACTGCCCGTCAGCGCGAAGTCATCGCAAAGGTCGCAGATGGAGAGCTGAACAAACAAATAGCTGCCGAGCTGGGGTTAAGCGAAGTTACAGTGAAGGTACATCGCGCCAATGCCATGCGGAAAATGCGCGCAAAGAGACTGGCAGACCTGGTAAGAATGCTTGAGCGCTTCCGCACTGCGACAACCGAATATTACTAAACGCAGGCTAAGATTTTCAATAACTCGCGGCGATCACTTCGCGTTGGCAAGGCCGCTCCTCGCACGAAGCCGACCAGTTGGCCGAAGGGGCACTGGACGTTGTCAATCGAGGTCCTATGATAAGTTCAGACCCGGTCTGAGCCGAGGGCGCTCATGGCTACGAAGCGTAGGAAGACTGCGCCGAGGTATGCAGTCAATATCTCCCTAAAAGCTTGGGATATTGCCAAAGCCGGCGCTGCAGCCACATTCAAAGTCCGCGATCGTGACGGCCTGCTCGGCACAATTGAGATCGGACAGGGTACGTTCGGCTGGAAAAGCGCACGCGGCAAAAAAGGATTTAAGCGGAAGCCTGGAGTAAACTAGCCGAGATACTCGACGACATTTTAGGTCGCAGTGAATGTCCGCAACTGGCACAAAGCAGACATGCTCAATGCGCTGGCGAATGACCGCTTTTGGGGGCAAAGCGGAAACAGTGACCGACCGCTGCCTACCAATCTCGATTTATGAGTACACGCCCTAGTACACCAATCTCATCGTGACGAATTATCGTCACTTGGTCGTTTTGCGGGGCTTGGTGTGGACGCTGAGGCCGTAGTGCAGCACCCCTTCATCGAGTTCATACCTCAGCCTTGTGAGCGTCGCGCCTTGCCTTCTTTGCCTTTGTTTGAAACGTAGATTGTCTGCATTGTTGGGCTCCTGCCCATTGAGGCACCAGTTCCGAACCTGAATCCACGGTCAAACGCGACGTGGCACCCCCGGTCCGAGTGCGACATGCGCCCCGCGGTGCAATTAATTGCACGACCGCCGGTGTTCCAAGAAATCCCGACACCCTCGTGGTCTGCAAGCGGTGGCTGGAATCAAGCATGGTTCGGCGCTTTGCGCCAGCGGTGTTGACTTCTTGAGTCCCGGCACGCCCTAGCTATCAAGGAGCCTGGCCCACACTTGGCCATTAACTCGCACGAGCAGCGAGTCATAGACTTCCTGATCGGTGAGTTCCTTCCCATACTCGTCGTGACGTAGGCACGGCGAATTGATCAGGCGCTCAAGCGTACCATCCTCATCTGCGACGTGAAGCTCGCCGTTCACGACTTCGACTTCGCCCCAACGCTTATCTCGTTCGAAAATTCTGATCATTGCTCGTTCGCCCCGCGCGGGCGTCCACTACGCCGCCTCGCCCGTCACGCCAATTGGAATTACCTGAGCCGTCGGCTCGCCGTCCAGCGCGGCGGCAAGCACCGACGAAACGCGATCAGCCGCAGCGACCAGAGCGTCGTCCAAATGAACATAGCCCGCAGTAACGGTGCGACCGGAATGTCCCAAAAGACCGGCAATCGTAAGCTCTGAGTAGCCAAGATCGCCCGCTACTGAAGCGAAGGTATGACGAAGCACGTGAGGCGTCACGCCCTTCAGTTCCGCTCTACGGCAAACGCGACCAAGGACCTTTCGCACTCCGATGAAATGGCCCTTACCACGCTCTGTCGGAAAGACCCACTTTCGGTCGGTCTCCCGAACGTGAGCCTTAAGAACATCCATTGCCGCAAAACCAATTGGCCTCACTTGGGGTCCGCTCTTGGTGTCAGGAAGGTTCACCGCTCGGTCCAATAACCAAGAACGTTCCAGCCCGAGTGCTTCGTTGCGTCGAAATCCACTGAGCAGGATGAAGCGGATCACGCCAAGTCCCGTTGTACTCTCGCCATCGTGAGCCGCCTCACGTGCGCTCTCCCAATAACCGCACCTGATCCAAACTTAAACGGATGGTACGCCTTTGACCCGCGATCTTACGAGCGCCATTCGTGGGGTTATGGGGGATCAGCCGGTGCCTTACGGCGTGTTCCAGGATTGTTGAAATCATCCCTAAGGTTCGGGCTGCGACCGCGTCGCCGCCGGATGCCAATCCTCCGCGTTTTCGGTTCGCGCTTCTATCCCGCGAATGCTTAGTCTTGCCGAGTGCGATGTGACCCTGCATTTCCTCAAAATCATGAGAGGCAAGGATTTGTACCGGCTTCTTTCCCAGAAGCGGCTTGACGTGTGCCTCGATCCGGCTTCGGTCCATAGCAAGGGTGCTGGACTTTATTGGCCGTCCCTGACGCCCGCGAATTCGCCCATTACCTGCTTGCTCCAAGTACCAATCGCAAACTTGAGCAATCGTAATTGCGGGTTCCCGGCTTCTTTTTGCCATTCCCACAGGGTCGTTCCCGTCAGCCGCGTCGGCTAGCGTTAGGCGAGCACGTTTGCGTGCCTGGTCCGGAGTTATTTCGCCATACTGACCCAGAGTTTTCTGCCGCTGAATGCCCGTGCGGCCACCACCCGCTCGGTAGCGTGTGATGAATGTTTTTCGACCAGACGGCTCAACACGGAGTCCAAAGCCGCGAAGCTCCGTATCCCAAATGATGTATCGACACTCGATAGGTCGAGCAGCATCCACTTCGCGTTTCGTGAGCTTGCGCACAATATTCCGGTTGGTCATCAGTTCTCTTCCTCGGTCATCACGCGGTCATCACCGAATTGGCAACCCGAGGTATCGCCGTGAAATAAGGTGCGAATGATATTGGTTGAATGCAAGGGGTTCGGAACTTCCAGGAAAGGTCGTGCAACACTGGGAAAGAGTGTTTTCAACCTTGCCAAGGTTGGGGTCGTGGGTTCGAATCCCATCGCCCGCTCCAATTTTCTTCAAGAAACTTTGCTGGTAAGCGGCCTTCGCGCGATGGCGGTCGCTCGCCGGAGTCGCGCTGCGGTTCCTGAGCATCAATTGTCGGCATAGACCTCGACCACCTGCATCATGCCCAGGTCCTAATGGTTCATCATGTGGCAGTGGAGCATGAACTTGCCGGTGAAATCGAGGAAGCGCGAGCGGAAGGTGATGCTGCCGTTGCGCGGGAGGATAGCCGTGTCCATCCAGATCGGCTCCTCCAGCGCCTCGCCGTTGATCTTGGTCAGCAACATATCGTGGGATGTGGAACACGTGATCTTCCGGATCCTGCGGCTGGTCGTTGATGATCGTCCATTCCTCGACAGCGCCCAGGCGAACGCGTTGATCGACCCGGTCGGGATCGAACGTCTTGCCATCGACCGTGAACCTGAAAGTCCGCCAACGCTCCTCCTCCGGACCAACAAGACGACTGTCTCCGAATTTGAGCACGCGGGTCCCGGTGATCTCCTCATCGCCGATGAGCTTCTCCAACGGAGCCGGGAGTTTGGCGGGGAGGGTCATGGGAAGCGGATCACCCGCCACCACGAGGCTGGCGATTGGCCCGGTCGGGGAGGCATAGCCCTGATCGTAAGGGACGGCGCGAAATGCGTAGCTTCCAGGATCGCCCGCCTGCACCAAGACGTCGAGCCGCTGGCCCGGCGCGATCAGCATGGCATTGAGGTGGCCGGTGGGTTGATCGGGCTTTGTTGGAACGCTTTGACCCATCCGCGAGAGAGGAATGCCGTCGCGGGCGATTGAAATCAGCTTGTGCCCTTCCAGCTCCATGAAGATGTCGTCCTGCCAGCCGGCATGCAGGATTCGCCACCGCTGCATCTCGCCGGGCCGCATGGTGATGGTTGGTTCCCAGACACCATTCACGGCGAAGAAGCGCGCGGCGGTTTCGGGGAACAGCGTGCCGAAATCCTCCACCATGCCGAATTGGTCGAACACCGCCTCGGTCAGCACCAGCAAACGCTCCTTGGCGCCAGCGATCTCGGGGACGTCCGCGAAATCGCCTTCGATGATCAACGCGCCCACCGCGCCGCTCGCGATTTGCACGTCAGCCGAGCCATGCGCGTGCGGGTGATACCAATTGGTCCCGGGGATGTGGTCGGACGGAATGGCGAGCTCGATGTCGTAGCTTTCCCCCGGCTCCATGATGCGCATGACATTGTCGGAGATGCCGCTCGGACTGACATGCAGTCCGTGCGAATGAAAATTGGTAGTGTTGAAGTGATGCGGAACGACATGGTCGTCCGGCACGGGATCGCGGTTCGGCGGCATGTCGTTGATGAGCTTGATGCGCAGTACGTCGCCAGGTTTCAGGCGCAAAGTCGGTCCAGGAACAGCGCCTTCGTAAGTGCGCACGTAAAGGCGAGAACCGCCAATATCCTTGTAGGCGCTTTGCATGCGTAGCGTGGTGTTGAGCTCGCCATTGGTGGAACTGCGGACCTCGGGCTCGACGAAGGGCGCTCCCGGCTTGAAGTCTTTCCGGCTCTGATCGGAACCGGGCGGTTCGTGATCGTGTGCGGCAGTCGCGCTGCCAGAGGACACGAAGCCAGGAAGATCGGGGAGCAGCAATGCCGTTCCGGCGCCCACGCCCGCGCGCTTAAAACCGCGCCGCGAGAAACGCGAGCCAGAGCTCCCAGCCATTTTTTCCTCCTGGGGAATGATAAGCACGGCTTAAAGCCGCTGTCTGCGATCTTGGCGTTGAGCGCCCCGCGTCACTTGCAGACGTTGAGGGAGTTGCGGTCTTGCAGGTCGAGATGCAGATGGGTGCGGTGCATGTCATTGGCCTCGGGGCCGAGCACCGTGGTGAACACCGCGCAGGCGCCCTGGTGCACCTGCCTGAGGAACTTGGCTTGCGGGAGCGAAAGCGGATCAGGCACCGGAGCCTTGCTCGCCGCGTCAGGATTACCCTGAATGAGAGCTGCAGACTTGACCGAGGCTTGCATCGCCGCCCGCCCGTCGGGCGCCCTTGCGCTCATCTTGGCTGAGGCCGAGCCCTGTACGGCGTCGCCCGCGCTTCCCTCCTTGGCGACGATCGGGATGAGCTTTGCGCCGGCGACGAGATCGCGGCGCGTGGGTCCCCAGCCCGTGGCGAGATCGACCTTTCGTCCATCGGCGAGAAAGAACACCGGAAGATCGATGGCATCGGCGAAGGCGTGCTGGCTGCGCCGTTCGTTGGGCAGGTTGTAGAGATTGCGGCAGGCATAGCCCGAGCCGACGATCCTCGCCACCGGCGAGCCGAGCGTGGCGCGCGCGGCAGGCTGCACCGTTTTCTCCAGCCAGCGGCTGAGCGCCACGACCATCGGGCAGTTCATCAGCATCGGCGGGTCGACCGCGACCTTGTCCGCGCCGCCGATGCTCCTCAGCAGAACCGGCGCCGGCGTGCCGCAGTCGTTGTAGCGAATGGGCGCGAGCGGGATGACTTGCGCGTTGACCGGCGCGAGCATGCTCACGCATTGCATCAGCGCCGCATCGACCTCGGCCTGCGACCATTCGGGAGGAGGTGCCGTCGGGTCAACTGCTGGCGCCGCCGCCGCCGCCGGCTCGGGCGTGAGAGGCAGCGAGGCCTCGGCCGCCCCTGTCTGAGTGCCGGGCGGGGAGTTAGCACCCGCGACCTCGGCCGCGAGAGCGCGTACATCCGCGCTCGGCATTGTGAGAGCGATGGGCCCCTTGGCCTGGTCGGACGTCGCTCCAGGCGCCTCCAAGCGCGTGGCGTTGGAGGCGGGGCCGATCCACGGGAAAACGAAGGAAAACGCGACGCCGCCCGCGATCGCGGCAGCGGAGAGTGCCGCCGAGCAGTAGGCAACGATCTTTCCGGACTGATACATGATCCGACCGGAATCCCCCGGAAGCGGCGCTCGCGCTACCTTGGCATCGGGAGATTAATCAAAAGTAGTCGTTGCTGGGTCTTGAGCTTACCAGGGGCGTCCGAAGAAGGGCCGGTTCCGGCCCGACCGGCCGGGACTGCTTCCCCACGGACTGTCGTCAAAATAGCGTTTGACCACAGCGTTGTTGCGGCGGCGAGGTTTCGGCTTTGCCGCGGGCGCATCGTCGTCGTTCAGGCTGACCTTGGCGCCGGTCGACTTGGCAAGCACCACGAAGTCTCCGCCTCTCGGGAGATTGGCCGAATTGATGCTGGTGTCGGCAACGATGAAGGTCGAGCCCGGCGTCAGGCGCTCCGAGATATTCTGGCGGACGTCATCAGGAATCTCGAGACGGTCGAGCGGACTGGCACCATCCTGCACGTCGAGCGTCACCCATTTGGTCTTGGTATCGCCGGGAGCGAATTTGAGCGCGGTGTAGACGTGCGTGCCGAGCGGTTCGTCCGGGTTGCGGAAGCTGACCGGCGTGTCGAACACGTCGTCGAAGTTCTGCCTGACATAGAGATGGCCGGCTGGGGGCTCGCCTTTGCCGGCAATTTCATACACCTTCTTCACCAGCTCATCGTTGAAGGCGCCGGTCTCGCGCATGCCATTCGCCTTCTGAAAGGCCTTGATGGCGCTGATGGTGGCCTTGCCCATGGTGCCGTCGAAATTCTGCGGTGACAGATAACCCAACGAGGCAAAAAGCTCCTGCACGCCGATGATGCGATCGCGCTGGGTCCGCCGGGTAACCAGGATGCGCAAGGGCGCCTGCGAGCGCGGTTCGGCGGCCTGCACGGCGGCGGCATCGACGCCGGCATTCAATTTGCTGGCGGCCGGCGGCGGCACGGCGGGCTCTGCCGGCGGGTCAATGGCCGGATCGGCCGTCGCCGTGTCGGCGGGGGCCGGGGGCGGCGGAGGCGCAGCCGCTGGCGTGATGGCCGGGGCCGGGGCCGGGGCGGGGTCCGACTTCTGGTCCACCACCCCGACGGCGCCGCCCGAGGGCTCGGGCACGGCATGGTTTGCCGCGGCGCTCGGGTCGGGCGTAATGGCATGGATGCGGTTGGGGTCGGCGTCGGTATCGGGACCGGCGGGCGTCTCCGCCGCCTCTTTTACCGGCTCGGCCTGCGAAGGTTTGCTCTGGGGCTCAATCTGCGAGTGAGTTTCGCTGTCGAAGGTCGTCGGCGACTCGGCCTTTGCCAGGATCACCGGGCTTGCGGCTTCTGCTGCCTCAGCCGCCACCGGAGAGCCTTCCGGCTGGAGAGGTGCGATTGAGGCGTGTTGCTCGGCGATCACCGGAAGCGGCGGTGGCGGCAAGGGCTGGAACAGGGCCGGATTGTCGATAAGCGTGGGCTTCGGTCTTCCCTTGGAGACGATCACATTGTCGCCGACCGTGGTCATATCGTAGAGCTTGGGAGCAAAGGAATAAAGCAAGCGGATGCAGCCGTGCGAGGCCGGGTAGCCCGGCACGACGCCGGCGTGGAGCGCAGTCCCAGACCACGTGATCCGGTTCATCCACGGCATCGGGGCCGCGCTATACATGTTCGAATGGTGCCAGCGCTGCTTTTCCAGGATGCTGAAGGCGCCGATAAAGGTGGGATGCTCCGCCGTCCCGGTTGACACCGCCGAGGTGGTGACGAGGCGCGTGCCGCGATAGATGTCGATCTTCTGCTGGCTCGTGGAGACGACGAGAATCATGGGCTCGCCGCTGTCGATATTGGCAATCGACTCGTCGGGCGCCTTTTTTTGCTTTTTTGCGGCGTCGGCCGGCAGGACGCCAACCGTCAAGGCGAGTGCCGCAACGCCCAACCACATTGCCGAAAGTCTTGTTACTCTCAGGGCGACCGGGATCGCCTTTACTCTACACACACTCTGCGCTTTCAACGTACTCGTCCCCGTCCTCGATCGAACCTTCATGCGCTGCAATCGTTCCCCCCCCGCAGCGTGTCGCTCCCTCGCGAATCACGGTAGGTGAGGCTAACAAATTTGGCCAGCAAAGCCTTCCGATTACCTAATATTTGGGCGCGAAGGTCAAAGATTTCACGACACCTGCGCGCTTTCCCGACAGCGCAAACAACTCCCTCAATCCTGTAGGAAATTCGGCCTCTCCGGAAGCGAGCTCGCTCGCGCGAGCACCGAAGCGCGCGAATAAATTTGGCACTTGTTTCATTCCGGCCACACCTAGACGCAGCCGCGCCACAGCCCTTGATGTCTTCGCAGTGGAGACAGCCGCATTAGAAACGCCGGGGACAAAAACGCGCCGCCGATGCTCGCAGTGAACGGTATATTTGCGGTCGTACGAGGGCAGAAATTTCCTCTAAGCGAAGTCCGCAGCCGGAGCGCAGCCTCGGGCAAAAGCTCTTGCTTCAAGACTGAGCCCCCAATACACCCGTTGGCCGGAGGCCGTTAGGGGCCGTTCAGGGAGGTTGTCATGCTGGCATTGGCGCATCCGCGTTCCCGCATTATCGTCCGTGCTCTGGCTGTGGCGATTGCCGGCCTGGCGCTCGCCGGTTGCGGCATCAACACCATCCCCACGCTGCAGGAGCGAGCCAAGGCCTCCTGGAGCGAGGTTTTGAACCAGTATCAGCGCCGCGCCGACCTGATCCCCAACCTGGTGGAGACGGTCAAAGGCTATGCCGCGCAGGAGAGTAAGGTGCTCACCGAAGTGGTCGAGGCGCGCGCCAAGGCGACGCAAATGCAGATCCCGCCGGACATCCTCACCAATCCTGAGGCCTTCAAGAAATTCCAGGAGGTGCAAGGTCAGCTCTCTGGATCGCTCGCGAGACTGCTGGCCGTGGTCGAGAACTATCCTGACCTGAAGTCGAACCAGAACTTCCTCGCGCTGCAATCCCAGCTCGAAGGCACCGAGAACCGCATTGCCATCGCACGGCGCGACTACATCAGCGCGGTCAAGGACTACAACACCGAGATCAGGACCATCCCAGGCCGCTGGTGGCGCGCGCTGCTCTATCCAGATGCCGAGCCGATGCAGAATTTCACCGTCGCCGAGGAGACCACCAAGGTGCCGGAGGTGAAGTTCTAGCGGGAACAGGCGAACGAGGTGCGAGAATGGCCTCCACGCCGCGGCGCTTCGGCCCGATCCTTATCTGCCTTGCGCTTCTTGCTTGGATTGCGCCTGCTTCCGCGGCAGAACCTGACTATCCTCAGCTCACCGGCCGGGTCGTCGACGATGCCGATCTGTTGAGCGCCGACGACAGGGCCGCGCTCGATGCCGAGCTCAAGGCGCTCGAGGACAAGAGCTCAGATCAGGTCGTGGTCGTCACCTTGCCGTCCCTGCAACGCCTCACCATCGAGGACTACGGCTATCAGCTCGGCCGCCACTGGGGCATCGGCACCAAGGAGAAGGATAACGGCGTCCTCCTGATCGTCGCACCCAACGAGCGGAAGGTGCGCATCGAGGTCGGCCGCGGGCTCGAGCCGATTCTTACCGATGCCATGTCGACGGTCGTTATCAACGGCGCCATCCTACCGCGCTTCCGCACCGGGGATTACGCCGGCGGCATCAAGGAGGGGGTGAAGGGCATCGAGCTGGTGCTCACCGGCGATGCCGCCGAGCTCGCCGAGCGGGTCAAGGGCCGGCACGACGCCGACGACCCCAAGATCGACTGGCTCGTGGTCATCTTCTGGGTCCTGATCATTGCCTGGTTCATCTGGGTCATTTGGCGGAGCAACCCGCGCTCGGCCTATCGACGGGGTGGTGGTCCGATCTTCATCCCGGGGCCCGGCTGGGGCGGCGGCTCAGGCGGTGGATGGAGCGGCGGCGACGGCGGTGGCGGCTTCTCCGGCGGCGGTGGCAGCTTCGGTGGCGGTGGCGCCTCCGGCAGCTGGTAGGGACCGCCATGGAGCCCTTCGATCCTGAGGAACGCGCCACCATCGAAGCGGCCATTACCGAGGCCGAGAGCAAGACGAGCGGCGAGATCATTGTCGTGGTCGCCACGGCAAGCGCCGGATATTTCGCCTATGCGCTGATGTGGGCCGCGCTCTTGGCCCTGCTCGTGCCCTGGCCGCTGATCTATTTCACCAACTGGCCGGTCGAATATATCTACCTCGCCCAGCTCGGCGTTTTCATTCTTGGCGCGCTGCTCATGCAATGGGAGGCCCTGCGCTTCGCCATCGTGCCGAAGTCCATCAAGCGCGCCCGGGCGCATCAGAAGGCGGTCGAACAGTTCCTGGCGCAGAACCTTCACACCACCAAGGGCCGCACCGGCGTGCTGATCTTTGTGTCGATCGCCGAGCATTACGCCGAGGCGATCGCCGACGAGGGCATCTACAAGAAAGTGCCGCAAGAAACCTGGAACGGCGTCGTGAAGACGCTCACTACGCATCTTGGGCGAGGGGCGCGTGTCGAGGGATTTGTCACCGCCATCCACGCTTGCGGCGCGATTCTCGCCGAGCATTTTCCGCCTGGCCGCATCGACCTCAATGAGTTGCCCAACCATCTGATCGTGCTCGATGCCCGCTGGACCGCGTGAACGGCCACGGTCGGACGGGGGCGGGGACGGGACGGCAGGTCCTCTTGCGCTGACCGGTTGGGTGCTATTCGACTGGGCGACGCAGCCTTTCTACACGCTCGTCGTCACCTTCCTGTTCGGGCCCTATTTCGTGAACGGCTTCATCGGCGATCCGGCGCTGGGCTCCACGCTTTGGGCCTACGCGACCGGCGGCGCCGAGCTGATCGCCGCCGTTCTTGCGCCGATCCTCGGCTCCATTGCCGATGCAGGGTTCCCGCGCAAGCCGTGGATCGCGGGCTTCTCGGTGCTGCTGGTGGGCGGATTGTGCGGTCTTTGGCTCGCCGTCCCCGGCGAGACCGGCATGGCGCCACTCGTGCTCTTGTCGTTCGCGCTTGCCACCATCGGTGCCGAGCTCGCCACGGTCTTCAACAACGCCATGATGCCATCGCTCGTCTCAGGCAAGCGGCTCGGCACGCTTTCCGGCATCGGCTGGGCAACCGGCTATGTGGGAGGGCTGGTGAGCCTCGTCCTCGTCGCCGGCTTCATCGTGGCCGACCCGCACACCGGCAAGACCCTTCTCGGCCTGCATCCGATCCTCACCCTCGACGCCGCGACGCGCCAGGATGAAAGGCTGGTCGGTCCGTTCTCGGCGCTTTGGTATGTCATCTTCGTCCTGCCGCTCTTTCTGTTCACGCCGGACCGGCCAGGATTGCGCGCCGCAGCGCCGGTCAAGACCGGCCTCACCCAACTCGTCAGCGGCGTGAAGGACCTTTATCTCAACCATCGCCAGGTCGCGCTCTTCCTGCTTGCCCGCATGCTCTATGCCGACGGCCTTGGCGCGATCTTCGCCTTTGGCGGAATCTACGCCGCGAGCGTGTTTGGCTGGGGAGCAACCGAACTCGGCCTGTTCGGCATCATTCTGACAATCGCCGGCACCGTTGGCGCAAGCCTTGGCGGATTTCTCGATGACCGCCTCGGGTCGAAGCGGGTGATCGCCTGGACGCTCTGCCTGTTCATTCTCGCCTCGATCGGCGTGCTCTCGGTGGACAAGACCCATGTCTTTTTCGTGCAGCCGGTAGAGCCGAGGCTTCCAGGCAGCGCCGTCTTTGCTTCCGTAGGGGAGCAAGTCTATCTCGCCTTCGCCATCCTCATCGGACTTGCGTCTGGACCGATCCAGGCGTCGAGCCGGACACTGCTCGCCAGGCTCAGCCCGCCCGAGAAGACCACCGAGTTCTTCGGCTTCTTCTCCTTCTCCGGCAAGATCACCGCCTTCACCGCGCCCCTCGTCATCGGCGCCGTTACCTCCGCCACTGGCAGCGAGCGTATCGGCATCGGCACTAGCCTCGCGTTCTTGATCGGAGGCCTGGTGCTGCTTCAATGGGTGAAGGGCGCTAATGCCGAAAGTGGCGCATCCCGGTGAACACCATGGCGAGCCCAACCTCATTGGCAGCGGCGATCACCTCAGCGTCGCGCATGGCGCCTCCGGGCTGGATCACTGCCGTGGCGCCCGCCTCGGCGACGACCATCAATCCGTCGGGGAAGGGAAAGAAGGCATCCGACGCCGCCACCGATCCTTCCGTCAGCCGCGTCTTGAGGCCGGCGAGCTTCGCCGCGTGCTCGCCCTTCCATGCCGCCATGCGGGCTGAGTCGACGCGTGACATTTGTCCGGCGCCGATGCCGACGGTCGCCCCATCCTTGGCATAGACGATGGCGTTCGATTTGACGTGCTTTGCCACCGTCAAAGCGAAGATCAGATCCGCGAGTTCGGCGGCAGTCGGTGTCCGCTTCGTTACGATCTTCAAGTCTGCGTCGGCCACACCATTGTCGCGCGCCTGGACCAGGAAGCCGCCCGACAGGGAACGGAAGGTAAGACCGGTCGCCTTCGGATCCGGCAAGGCCGCCGGCAAGCAGAAGCCGCAAATTCTTCTTGCCCCGCGATGATGGCCTTGGCTTCGTCGCTCGCGTCGGGCGCGATGATCACCTCGGTGAAAATCTCCACGATCTCCTTTGCGGCGTCAGCGTCGAGGCTGCGGTTGAGCGCGATCACACCTCCGAATGCGCTTTCGGGATCGCAAGTGAGAGCCTTCTCATAGGCCTCTTTGAGCGTAGCGGCGATCGCCACCCCGCAAGGATTGGCGTGCTTGATGATGGCGACCGCTGCGGTCTCGGCTGGAGCGAACTCGGCGACGAGCTCATAGGCCGCGTCGGCGTCATTCAGATTGTTGTAGGAGAGCTCCTTGCCTTGCACCTGCACTGACGTAGCGACGCCAGGCCGGGACTTCGCTTGAGCGATAGAAGGCGCCCCATTGATGCGGGTTCTCGCCATAGCGAAGGACATCGACCAGCGTTCCCGCGAGCACCCGGCGCGCCGGAGTGGGATCGCCCATCGTCTCGGCGAACCACGCGGCGATCGCTGCATCATAGGCTCCGGTGCGGGCGAAAGCCTTGGCGGCGAGCGCCTTGCGCAATTCCGGCGTGGTGGCGCCGTCATGCGCCTCCATCTCGGCGAGCACACGAAAATAGTCGGCGGGATCGACGACGACAGTGACGCTTGCATGGTTCTTGGCGCCGGCGCGGATCAGCGCCGGGCCACCGATATCGATATTCTCGATGCACGCCGCGAAATCCGCGCCGCTCCCCGCCGCGCTCTCGAAGGGGTAGAGATTGACGGCGACGAGGTCGATCTTGGGGATGGCATGATCCTTGAGCGCCTGCTCGTGATCCTGCTTGCCGCGGACCGCAAGCAGTCCGCCATGGATCCGCGGGTGCAGCGTCTTGACCCGGCCATCCATCATTTCCGGGACTTGCGTGATCTCGGCGACGTCGATCACCTTGAGCCCGGCATCGCGCAACAGCTTGGCGGTGCCCCCGGTCGATACCAGCTCGACACCCTGGGCGCTCAGGCCCTTGGCAAAATCCACGAGACCCGTCTTGTCGTTGACCGACAGGAGCGCGCGGGTAATCCTCGGCATGGGCAAATGTCTCGGGAGCAATCCAGGCAAGCCGCCCGGTATCACGAATTGGCGCGCTGAGCAAAAGCGGCGTGGGGAATAAGTTTACGCGGGCTCCGTCGCCTCACTGGCGGCTGGCAAGCTCACCTCGCCGGGTGCCGCGGTCCGTTCGATGGTCCAGCTGATCTGCATTTCCCTCTCCTCCTCAAGGCCGCCCTGGAGCACGACTTGGAAGCTCCCGCGCGGCCCGCGTTCGTCGGCGAGAAACACGCTTTCTTCCAGCGCGACGGTCGGCGTGTTGGCGGTGAGTGTCCAGGCTTCACCGTTGGGCAGCACCAGCCTTACGCTCTTCTCGTCCTCCGCCATCTCCGCTCTGACGCTAGGATGCAGATGGAAGCGAACCGCATAGCCGCCGCCGCTTGCCTGCGCCTCGCCCTTCAGCCCCTTCGGCGCCGAAAGCGTGTCGTCGCCATGGATCAGCAAGCCGTCGGACGAAAGCTGCATGCGGCGGGCATGACCGACGCCGAAGCGGACGACATAGCCTTCATGCGAGCCCTTGACCGCCAGCCCGCCGTCCTGCTCGTCAAGCGACGCCTGCACATTGGGCGGACCGACAAGCTCGGCATTGGCGGCGGGCTCGATGCCATTGGCGCCGGCAAAAGCGGCCGACGACGTCTCCTCGAATGTCAGCGTCGAATGGGCCGCGGTCGAGCGCGCGGCCAGGCGCCAGTCGTCATGGTTCGGCGTCGGAGCCCCGCAATTGACGATGACAGGCCACTCGCCGGAGCTCATCTCGAAAGAGAGGCACCCGGCGTGCGAGGCTACGCTCAGTGACCCAGCGGGAGCCGCGGCGACGTCGGCGATGATCAGCGTGTTGCCGCGCTCTATGCGCACATAGCCGGAGTTCGGCGCGGCACGGAGCGGGGCGCCGCCGGTATCGTCATAGGCGAGCACGGTGGCGAGCGAGTTGGTGGCCGTGGCCCCGCCGCCGTTGAAGCGCGCCATGGTGCCGTCGCCGACGCGGAAGAAGCGCACCATGGGCATGGCGCGGTCGATGGCGTCGGAAAGCTGCTTGGGCGGCACCCGGTCGCGCGCCATGAAGCATTGCCTGAGCGGCAGGAGATCGAGCAGCAGCTCGACGAGCACCGTCGGATTGCGCGAGATGTGACCGCCGTCGGACATGATCTGGCGGTCGAGCTCCTTGCAGAACGGCTTCAAATAGCGATCGACCACCGCCTGCTGTTCGGCGATGCAAAGGCCGGCATAGACGAGCGCCATGAGCGAAACAAGACGCGGAGCGCCGTCGGGAGCGTCGCGATAGCTTGCCGAGAGATAGCGGAGCTGCGCCGTCAGCGAATGAAGGAAGGTCTCATAAGACTTCGGGTTGCTCGCATCGAGCACGACGACGGAGTTGGACAGCCAGGAAATGACTCTGCGCCCCACCACCTCGGGCCGCCAGGCGAGGCCGCGCACCGTCTTGTGCATTTTGAGGAAGTCGCCGAGCAGAGCCTTGGCTTGTTCGCGCGCGAGCTCGCTGCCCGCCACGCGCAAGTGCCGGAGCCAACCGAAGCCATAAAGCTCGCGCGCCCAACCTTCCGAAGGCGGCGTGATCTCGAAGGGCGATTGCGAGCCGAGCTCGACCAGACTGCCGGCGAGACCGAAGTGGCCGTTATAGATCTCGGTGGCAAAGCTCGGGTCGGCCGTGCGCAAATCCTGCGGGGCAAGCAGGAGTTGTTCCGCTTCGGTTCCGGGATAGCTGACGCTCGCCACGCGCAAGAGTATGAAGCGGCGAAGTGCACCCGGTCCGCCCGCAAGCTCTGCGCGCGGCCGGCCCTGGCCGGCAAGGGGGTCAGTCGCCATGCTTAGTCATCTCGAATTTTGGGCCCCGCCTGCAAATCAGGCGCCTCGGGGCCTCCCCGCAAAACTCCCCGGGCATTGTCGGACTGCGGCGGGGCAGGATCAAGAGGCTTGCGGGCCAAGGGCCCCTGAACACTGCTATTTGTTGCGCTTCAGGCGCGCGGCAAAGAACCCGTCCATGCCGCTCCATTCCGGCGCCCCAAGGTTAAGCTGGAAGGGATAAGTCCTGAGAAACCCTGGAGACTGCACCCAATCGGCCCGGCCAAACAGGTCGTCGGGCGGGATCGGGTCGACCTGAATTCCCGAGTTTCGGGCCAAAAGCGCGGCAATCTGGGCCTCTCCTTCCTCAAGCTCGAGCGAGCAGGTGGAATAGACGAGCGTTCCGCCGGGCTTGAGCAGGGCCGAAGCGTTGTCGAGAAGCCGGGCCTGCAATACCGCCAGCTCCTCGATGTCCTTGGGCGACTTGAGATAGGGAATGTCGGGATGCCGCCTTATGGTCCCGGTCGATGAGCACGGCGCATCGAGCAGCACCGCGTCGAAGCGCTCATCCGGCGACCAAGTGGCGGCGTCGGCTACGACGGTCGTGGCGTCGAGGCCGAGCCTCGCGAGATTGGCGCCGAGCGTCTTGAGCCGCGTTTTAGAAAGGTCGACAGCCACCACCGAAGCGCCGGCCAGCGCGAGCTGCGCCGTCTTGCCGCCCGGTGCGGCGCAAAGGTCCGCTACGCGCTTGCCGGCAACGCGCCCCATGAGATGGGCGGGCAGCGACGCAGCGACGTCCTGCACCCACCACGCCCCTTGCTCAAAACCCGGGAGCGCTTCGATGCGGCCTTTGAGGAGAAGGCGCACGCTCCCGTTGGGTAGCACGCGACCGGACATCTCGCTTGACCAATGTTCGGCATCGCTCTTGACCGTGAGATCGAGCGGCGGCTCGATCAGATTTGCTGCGGCGATAGCATGCGCCCGCTCCTCGCCGTAGTGCGTGACCCAGCGCTCCCACAGCCAGTCCGGCGTATTGACGCGTGGCGCATCGAGGCGCGATGCGATCTCGTCGCCCTTCTTGGCGACACGCCTGAGCACGGCGTTGACCAGCTTGTCGTAGCGCCCGGCGCGCGGGTCGTATTGCGCAAGCCGCACGGCAAGATCGATGGCCGCGTGCGGCGGCGTCTTCAAGAAGATCAGCTGCGCCGCGCCCGACAACAGAATGCAATAGAGCTTGCCCGCCTTTCCCGGCAGGCCGCGCTCGAGAAACGTGTCGAGCACGCGATCGATCTGCCCGCGGCGTCGCAGGCTCGTCGCCACGATGGCCCGCGCAAGCGCCCGATCCCGCTGCGGCAGGTCGAACATCCAGCCTGTAGCGAGCGAGCGGCCGAGGATATCGTCAAGCGGCTGCTTCTTGTCGATCACCGCGGACAAGATCTCGACGGCAGCGCGCCGCGCCGGCAAGCCGACCTGCGCCTCGCGCGCTGCCGGTAAGTCGCGCGTCTCCTCGTCAAAGCTCATCTGATCTATCGGGGCTAAGCCTGGTCCCAAGGTCCACGCTGGCGGAAGCCTGATGCGCGCGGCGACACCCAGGGTCCGGATGCGAGCGGGGCAGGCTCGAGAGTCTCACCGGCGCTCTGACCCATGCGAGAGGCAATCTCGTCGAGCCGCGCGATGCGGTTCTCGACATTCGGGTGGGTGGAGAACAGATTGTCCATCCGCGCGCCGGACAAAGGATTGACGATAAAGAGATGCGCCGAAGCCGGATTGCGCTCGGCGGGCGGATTGGGAATCTGCTTCGCCGCGCTAGAAATCTTGCGCAAGGCCGAGGCGAGCGACAGCGGCTGCTTGCTGATCGCGGCGCCGATGCGGTCGGCCTCGTATTCGCGGCCGCGGCTGATGCCGAACTGCACCAGCGCCGCAGCGAGCGGCGCGAGGATCAGGAGCATCAAACGGCCGATCGGCCCGAGGCTGCTGTTGTTGCGATTGCCGCCGCCGAAATAGAAACCAAAATTGGCGAGCATGGAAATGGCGCCGGCAAGCGTGGCGGTGATGGTCATGGTGAGCGTGTCGCGATGCTTGACGTGGCCGAGCTCGTGCGCCAGCACGCCGGCAAGCTCATCGCGGTTCAGCCTCTCGAGCAGCCCGGTGGTCACCGCGACCGCGGCATGCTCGGGATTTCGCCCGGTGGCAAACGCGTTCGGCTGCGGATTGTCCATGATGAAGACCTTTGGCATGGGCAGTCCGGCCTCTGCGGCGAGTTTCCGCACCAGCCCGTAGAGCTCTGGCGCCGCGCGCTCGTCCACCTCGCGCGCCCCGTACATGGAAAGCACCATGTTGTCGGAGTTCCAATAGGCGAACAGGTTCATCGCCGCCGCGACGAGAAAGGCGATGACCATGCCCGTCTGGCCGCCGATCAAAAAACCGATGCCCATGAACAGCGCCGTCATGGCGGCAAGCAGCATCGCTGTGCGGAAATAACCCATCGACTTCACTCCGCCGGCGCGGGGGACGTTTAGCCCGCGCACACGGGTAAATATGTTGGAAGTGCCGGCCCCCATCACAAGTATCGGCCAGATCGCGCAGTGAGGGGACGGGCCGTTAGCGCCGTGGTTACCTTAACGCTTCTTCAAGGGCTGGTCGTCATGCTGGCGGGAGTTCAACGCAATCCCGAGTTGCGCCCATGTCCTTGACACTCCTTGCTCCGCCGTCTGAGGCCGTCGCTGCCGCCAGCCCCTCGCTCACCCGCGAGCAAAAGCGGCAGATCCGCGAGACCTTCGCCATCATCGAGCCGGCCTCCGACCTCGTGGCGAGGCTGTTCTACATGAAATCCGTCGATCTCGATCCAGCGCTCGGCACGTTGTTCAAGTCGCCGAACCGGGTGCAGCGGCGCAAATTCATGGCGGCGATGAAGGTCGCGGTGCTTTCGCTCGACCGGCTCCAGTCATTGCAGCCGATCCTCAAGCTGCTTGGCACCCGTCAGCGCGAAGAGGGCGTGATGCCGGAGCACTATGAGACCTTCCAGCGCGCCTGGGTTTGGACCTTGGAGCAGGCGCTCCAAACCCGCTTTCCACGCCAAGCGAACGAAGCATGGTCGTCTCTGCTCGACGAGATGACCCGCGCCACGGCCTCATGAGGCTAACCCGCCGCTTATTGCGCTGGGGCTGAGTTGTCTGCGCCCTCGTCGGTGTCGGCATCGGGGGCGGGGGCGTCCGGGCTCAATGAATTGGCCTGCACCGCGCCGGTCTCATCGATGCTGATTTCCACATCCTGAGCAGGATCGAAGGTCTGGGCCTTGCCGTCGATGGTGATCTCATCGGGAGTCGCGGTGATGGTGTGGCCGTCGGCGACGATCTTGACCCCGTCCGCCGTCATTTCCTGGGTCAAGTCCTTGTAATGCGAGACCGTAATCGTCCTTTGGCCGACCGAGATATGACGGACTTCCTTGCCTTTTTCCGAGCCCATCCCGCCGAGCACTGCGATGATGGCAACAACGAGCACGACCACGAGGCCGAGCGCGATGAGCAGACCCTTGAGCCAGGTCATGTGATGTGTTCCCTCTTGCTTCCGGGCCGGCGGCGGTTCACGACCGAGATGGATCGACTAAGCGGTTGCGCGGTTCTGGCGATTCTCCACGAGGTCATCGACCACGGCAGGATCGGCCAGGGTCGAGATGTCACCGAGATTGGAGAAATCATCCTCGGCGATCTTGCGCAAGATGCGGCGCATGATCTTGCCTGATCGCGTCTTGGGCAATCCCGTGGCGAATTGGATCAGATCCGGCGAGGCGATCGGGCCGATTTCTCGCCGCACCCAGTCGCGCAGCTCGACCTTCAGCCCATCCGTTGCCGTCTCGCCCACCATCAGCGTGACATAGCAATAGATGCCCTGACCCTTGACCGCGTGGGGATAGCCAACAACGGCCGCCTCCGACACCTTGGGGTGAGAAACGAGCGCCGACTCGACCTCCGCCGTACCCATGCGATGGCCGGCCACATTGATCACGTCGTCGACCCTGCCGGTGATCCAGTAATAGCCGTCCTCGTCGCGGCGGCAGCCGTCACCGGTAAAATACCTGCCCTTGTAGGTGGAGAAATAGGTGTCGACGAAGCGCTTGTGATCGCCATAGACGGAACGCGCAATCGCCGGCCAGGCATCGAGGATCACGAGGTTGCCGGAGACCGCGCCTTCGAGCATGTTGCCCTCGCCGTCAACGATTGCGGGCTGGACGCCGAAGAACGGCTGCGTTGCCGAACCTGGCTTGAGCTTGGTTGCGCCGGGAAGGGGCGTGATCAGGATGCCGCCGGTCTCGGTCTGCCACCAGGTATCGACGATCGGGCAGCGCTCCTCGCCGACCACGCGGTAGTACCACTCCCAGGCTTCGGGATTGATCGGCTCGCCCACGCTGCCGAGCAGGCGGAGCGACTTCCGGCTCGTCCGAGTGACGTAGTCGTCGCCGGCGCCCATCAGAGCTCTGATCGCGGTCGGCGCGGTGTAGATGATATTGACCCCATGCTTGTCCACCACCTGCCAGAAGCGCGACGGGTCGGGATGGTTGGGCACCCCTTCGAACATCAACGTGGTCGCGCCGTTGGCGAGCGGGCCGTAGACGATATAGGAGTGACCGGTGACCCAGCCGACATCCGCCGTGCACCAATAGACGTCACCCTCGTGATAATCGAAGATCAGTTGATGGGTGAGCGAGGTGTAGACGAGATAGCCTCCTGTCGTGTGCACGACGCCCTTGGGCTGTCCCGTCGATCCCGACGTGTAGAGGATAAAGAGCGGATCCTCGGCGCCCATCTCTTCCGGCGGGCAGTGGTCGGAGACCTGCTTGGCGAGATCGTGATACCAGAAGTCGCGCCCTGCATGCATGGCGCATTGCCCACCGGTGCGCTTGATGACGACGACCTTCTCGTCACCGAGCGATTTGGTCAGCGCCTCATCGGCATTGTGCTTGAGCTTGACCTTCCGGCCGCCGCGTAACCCCTCATCGGCGGTGATGACCAGCTTCGACTTGCAATCGGTGATACGGCCGACAAGCGAATCCGGCGAGAAGCCGCCGAACACCACCGAGTGGATGGCACCGATGCGCGCGCAAGCGAGCATGGCATAGGCCGCCTCGGGGATCATCGGCAGATAGATGGTGACGCGGTCGCCGCGCTTGACGCCGAGCGACTTCAGCACATTGGCAAAGACATTCACCTCGCGGTAAAGCTCGCCATAGGTGATGTGGCGCGGAGGCTCGGCCGGATCGTCGGGCTCCCAGATGATGGCGACCTGGTGCTCGCGCTTCTTCAGGTGGCGGTCGATGCAATTGGCCGAGACGTTGAGCGTACCGTCCTCGAACCATTTTATGGACACGTCGGGATAGGCGAAGCTCGTATTCTTGACGACGCTATAGGGCTTGATCCAATCGATCCGCTCGCCCTGCTTGCCCCAGAACTTGTCCGGCTTCTCCACGCTCTTCTCGTAGAGCTTCTCGTACTCGTCCTTGTCGATAAAGGCGTTCTTTTTCCAGTCCTTCTGGACCTTGTAGACGGTTTCCTCCGACATCGGCCCACTCCTCCCTACGCCATGCGACGCTCGCTTTCCTGATGAAGCTTGCTCCTATTATGAACGGCGGCGGGCCGCGCGACAATCGTGCGCGACAGCATGGCCTCAAGTTTCTAGGCGCCAAAGGCTCCGATGATCGCGCCCATGACGACCAGAACCGCCAGCCAATGGGCGGCATCGATGACCGTCACAATCGGTTTGGTGCCATGAAAAGCCTGGTTGGTGGCCGTGGTGGTCAGCACGAAGCCGGCCCACACGAAGAACGCTGAAATGACCCCGCCGCGAACGGTGACGTCGGCGAGATGGCCCAGCAAGCCGGCGAGCATCCACGCCATCAACAGGCAGCCGACCCCCGCGATGATGAAAGGAAGCGGGGTGGGCTTGCAGTCCTCTTTCTTCTTGCCGAGGCCGTCCTGCCAGACCTTGCCGAACAGGGTGTACCAGCCCCAGCCCACGAGAAACCCGGCGATGGCGGCGGCGACGACGGCGAGATAGTTGATTGAAAAAGCTGTCATCCTGCTCCCCTTTTGTCTGGCGTGTTTCCCTAGCTTCGCAACGACTCCTTAAGCCCGGCGAGCCGGCTGATGATACTCCACTCTTCGGCGGAGACTGGTTGCACCGAAAGCCTCGAGTTGTTGACGAGCACCATGTTCTTGAGCGCCTTGGTGGATTTGATCTCGGCAAGCGTCACCGGCTTCGGCACGTCGGTCACGGCTGCGACATCTACGCACTCCCAGATGCCGGTTCCGTCCGTGGAGTTGGGGTGCGCCTCAGCGACCACCTTGACCACGCCGACAATGCGCCTCTCATCGCCCGAATGATAGAAGAAGCCGAGGTCTCCCTTCTTCATCGACCGCATGAGGTTGCGCGCCTGGTAGTTGCGTACGCCGTCCCACTCACCGCCTTGGGCACCCTCTTTCTTCTGCTGGTCCCAGGACCAGGCGTCGGGCTCGGATTTGAATAGCCAATGGTTCATCGTGTCAGGCTCACCGTTCTCGGTCGCTTGGCTTGTTGAGGGTCCAGAGCCAGGGGCGGATCTCGACCGAGGCGAACAGGCCGGCCTTGGCGAAGGGGTCGCCTGCCGCGGCATCCTTCGCCGCTTGCAGCGACACTGCCTCGATGACGATGAGGCTGCCGTTCATGGTCTCGCCGTCAGCCTCGGTGAAGGGACCGGCGAACGCGATCCTGTCGCCAAGACTCTTGAGGTACTTGAGATGCTCGGGGCGCTTCGCCTGGCGCAAGGCGAGGCTGTTCGGCTCGTCGGTGCAGATCAGGGCGTAAAGCATTGCCGATCCCCTATTGGCAGAGAGGCTATTCCCGAGCGGGTCAAGCTGTCCACATCCCGGCTAGCCTTCGGACCTGAGCGGCCGGGCGAGCAGCGCTTCGATCGCCTCGTCGACGGTGGCAAGGCCGGAGACCACGGCGTGCACGGCCTGAGCGATCGGCATGTCGATGCCGCGCGCCGCCGCGATCTCCACCACGGCGCTCGCGGTATAGACCCCCTCGGTCACCGAGAGGCGCGCCTTCAACACCTCGCCCAGTGTCCGTCCCTCGCCGAGCGCGCTGCCAAGCGACATGTTGCGCGACTGTGCGCTGCCGCAGGTGAGGATCAGGTCGCCGAGGCCCGACAGTCCGGTCATTGTCTCGCGGCGCGCGCCAAGCGCCGCGCCGAAACGCATCATCTCAGCAAAGCCTCGCGTCACCAGCGCGGCATGGGCGCTCTCGCCGAGCTTCTTGCCGGAGACGATGCCGGCGGCGATGGCATAAACATTCTTGAGTGCGCCGCCGATCTCGGCGCCCACCACGTCATCGCTCCAATAGCAACGGAACGAAGCATGGCTCAGCGCATGCGCAAGAGCCCGGCCATGCCCCTCGCTTGCGGTGGCAAGGGTCAAGGCCGCAGGAAGCCCACGCGCGATCTCGGCGGCGAAGCTCGGGCCTGAAACCACCGCTGTACTGACTTGCGGCAGGACCTCCGCCACGACCTGCGAAAGCAATTGCCCGGTCGACTGCTCGATGCCCTTGGCGCCAATCACGAGCGGCTGATCGGCGCGCATATAGGGGGCGAGATCGCCGGCGATAGCGCGGAGTTCCTGCGCCGGCGTGACCATCAGCAGAACGTCGCAGGCCGCGACCTCGTCGAGCTTGGCGGTGGCTTTGATGGCCCGATCGAGCGCTACTCCCGGCAGGTAGAGCGAGTTGCGGTGCTGCTGGTTGATCTCGGCGATGGTCTCGGGCTCATAGGCCCAAAGCAGCACGTCACGGCTGGCGCGGCGCGCGCTGACTCCGAGCGCCGTGCCCCAGGCGCCTCCCCCGACAATGCCGACGCTTTGCAGGGCCATGGCTTCCTGTTCCCCTCAGCCTGTCATACAGGAAAGACACGCCGGTCGTCATCGACGCCGGGCGACTAGGGTTTCAAGCCTTGACGCCGGCGCCAAGGGCTGGCGGCGCTTCTGGGTCGAGCGGCCAGCGCGCTCGGGCGGGCGCTGAAAGGTCGTCCTTGAGCCCTCGAGCAAGCCTTTCGGCTCCCGCCCAGGCAACCATGGCGGCATTGTCGGTGCAGAGCTCGGGAGGCGGCAGGACCAAGTCGAACCCTTGCTCGGCGGCAAGGGTGGCAAGGGCGGCACGCAGGCGCCGGTTGGCGGCGACCCCGCCGGCAACGACCAGCGCCGGTTGCGCGTCGGGTCCGAGCGCATCGGCATAAAGCTCCATCGCCCGCCGCGTCCGGTCGCTGACAACGTCGGCGGCAGCCTCCTGAAAGGAAGCGCATAGGTCGGCGACGTCCTGCTCGCTGAGCGGTGCACGCTTCATCGCCTCGTGCCTCAGCGCCGTCTTCAATCCCGCGAGCGAGAAATGCGGCTCGGGCCGCCCGAGCATCGGCCGCGGCAAGGCAATGGACGGGCGCCCGCGCTCCGCAGAGGCCTCGACCGCTGGCCCTCCCGGATAGCTGAGACCGAGTAGCTTCGCCGCCTTGTCGAAGGCTTCACCCAGCGCATCGTCCAAGGTGGTGCCGAGGCGCATATAGGAGCCGACGTCCTTGACGATGAGGAGCTGCGTGTGACCGCCGGACACGAGCAGCAGGAGATAGGGGAAGCGGAGCCCGTGGGTGAGGCCAGGCGTCAGGGCATGGGCCTCGAGATGGTTCACGGCGATGAACGGCAGCCCGCGCGCCAAGGCGATCGCCTTGGCGGTGGTGACGCCGACGATCAGCCCGCCGATCAGCCCCGGACCTGCGGTGGCGGCGACCCCGTCGATCGCCTCCCAATCGAGGCGAGCCTCGGCGAGAGCCTCGGCAATCAGAACGTCGAGCAGCTCGACATGGGCGCGCGCGGCAATCTCCGGCACGACGCCGCCGAACGCCGCGTGCAATGACAGTTGCGACCGCACCAGATTGGCAAGGATGGTTCCCTTGCCGCTCGCGTCACGGCGCACCAAAGCGGCGGCGGTCTCGTCGCAGCTCGTCTCGATGCCGAGGACCACAAGGTCGCGCATCTCTGGGAGAGTAGCCATCATGCTTCTTTACAGGGTAAGACCGCATTCGTTGAAGAGGCAGCCGGATCGCGCCATGAATGGCAGGGTGGATGTCTGGCCATCTCATTTAAGTTAACGGAGTCAAGAGCTTGTCAAATCGCCCGTTCCGCATCGGCACAAGGGGGAGCCCGCTTGCCCTGTGGCAGGCCGACCATGTGCGGGCGCTTTTGAGCGGAGCGCATGGCCTCGGCGAGGAAGCCGTCGCCCTGAGCGTCATCACCACTTCAGGCGACCGCATCCGGAACAAGCCTCTGCGTGACTTCGGCGGCAAGGGGCTGTTCACCAAAGAAATCGACGAAGCGCTGCTCGGCGATGAGGTCGACCTCGCGGTGCATTCCATGAAGGATCTGCCCACCGACCTGCCTCCTGGCATCGCCATCGCCGCCGTGCTGCCGCGCGGCGATGTGCGCGATGCCTTCATAAGCGCCAAGGGCGAGACGCTCGCGGCGTTGCCGGCTGGCGCGGTGGTTGGAAGCTCGTCGCTTCGCCGTCAGGCGCAGGTAAAGCGTTTGCGCCTTGACCTCGAGGTCATCGACTTTCGCGGCAATGTGGAGACGCGACTGGCGAAGCTCGAGCGAGGCCTCGCCGACGCTACGGTGCTGGCCGTTGCCGGGCTTGAGCGCCTCGGTCTCACCGATCACGTCACCTCGATTCTGTCGACGGACGAGATGCTGCCGGCGGTGGCGCAAGGCGCCATCGCCGTCGCCTGCCGCAGCGACGATGCGAAGACGCTGGACCTGTTGCAGGCGCTGAACGATGACAACACCGCCACCGCCGTGGGTTGCGAACGGGCGTTCCTGGCGCAGCTCGACGGATCGTGCCGCACGCCGATCGCTGGCCTCGCCGAAATTGCCGACGGGATCTTGCGCTTTCGCGGCCTGGTGCTGAACCCCGATGGAACGAAGTGGCACGAGATCGAGCAGCGTGGCGCCCGTGCCGACGCCGCGAGCATCGGCGCTCACGCGGGCCGCGAGCTGCTCGCCCTCGCCGGTCCGAATTTCCTCTCGAGCCTCACGGCTCGCTCGTCCTGATGCGGCTCCTCGTCACGAGACCCGAACCCGATGCCTCTCATCAGGCCGAGCTTCTTGCCGCGCGCGGTCACGAGCCGGTGCTCGCCCCACTGCTCGCCATAAGATCCGCGACAGATGTTCCGCTCGAGCTTGACGGCGCTCAGGCCTTGATTGTCACGAGCCGCAACGCCTTGCGGGCACTTGCCTCTCACCGCGATCTCCCTGCCGCCTTGCAGCTTCCGCTCTTTGCGGTCGGCGAGGCCACGGCGCAGGCCGCAGCCGAGCTTGGCTTCGCCAAGGTGACCTGCGGACCAGGAACGGCAACAACATTGGGGCCATTGATCGCCGGGGAGCTCTCGCCAAAGTCCGGTGCGCTCGTGCATCTCTCAGGCGAGACCGTCGCCTTCGACCTGAAATCGGCGCTCGAGGCGCAAGGCTTCATCGTGCGCCAGCCCATCCTCTATCGCGCCGTTCCGGCGACCAGACTGCCAGATGAAGCGCTTGCCTCGCTGAACGCCGGCAGGCTCGACGGCGTTATCCTGATGTCGCCGCGAACAGCGGCTATTTTCGCGGCCCTGGTGGTGCGCCAGGGCTCGGTAACGCAAGCTTCGCGACTCGATTGCTATTGCCTTTCGGCGGCGGTAGCACAGGCCGTGGAGCCGCTCAAATCGAGGGCAATTGTGGCGGAGCGCCCGCGCGAGGAAGAACTTCTTGCGCTCATCGAACTCCGAGGCGGCATCCTCGTAAGAAACGCGTCCAATCATGGAAGAGCTGCGACAGACGTGATGGCTGACACCCTTGGCGATCAACACCAGGATGGCGGTTCCGGCAAGCGCCCGGCGCCGACCATCGAGGGCACAGCGACCGAAGTGTCCGTAGATCCGGCGCCCGACGAGACGGTTTCGCCGGACGTCGACGCTGAGGCAGCGAAGTCCGATGCGGAGGAGGTCGCCGCAAAGCGTCCCAAGGGTCCGCCGCCGCGCACCAGCCCGACCGAGCTCAAGGGATTCGTGACTCATCTTGCCGCTGGGCTTCTTGGCGGTCTGATCGGTGTCATGGCCTTGGCGCTTGCCTGGAACAAGCTTCCGGTGCGCCAGGCGGCAGCGCCGGACCTCAAGCCGCTGGAAAGCCGCCTGAGCAAGCTCGAAGCGGCGCCTGCGCCAACCACTGACGCCGAGGCGCTCGCTTCGCTCGGCACCCGCGTCAAGACCCTGGAAGAGCGCAAGGTCGAGACGCCGCCCGATCTCTCGGACCTAACCGACCGCGTGACGCGCCTTGAAGAATCGCTGAATGCCTTGGCCGAACCCGCCAAGGATGGCGGCTCGGTGCCTGACGCCGCCGTGCTCGACGCGCGGATCGGCGATCTGGAGCAGAAGCTGCAAGGCAAGATCGACAGCGCGCTCGCCGCCCAGCAAGCTGCGTCCGCCACCGATGTCGCCGACTTGAAGAAGGAAGTCGGGGCGCTCAATGCGAAACTTGGCGCGCTTGCCGAAGCGCATCTCGGGGGCGACACGTCCGACCTCGCCCCGGAGATCAACACCCTCGACCAGAGAATCTCCAAGCTGGAAGCGGCCCTTCCCCAACTCTCCAGTGCGCTGGACCGCTCGGCGGCAACCGCCAAATCCGGCGCCGCCGCGATCGCCTTTGCCAATCTGCGCAATGCGGTCGCCGCCGGACGCCCCTATGCGGCGGAGCTTGCCGCGCTCAGATCTCTCCTCTCCGACACTGGCGACCTCGGCGTGCTCCCAGCCCATGCCGAGACCGGCATTCCGACGATGTCCGCGCTGGTCGCCAATTTCGAGACGATCGCCCAAGCGAGCGCCGCCCCCGCGCCGCCGCCAGAGCATGCCTCCCTCCTCGACAGCATGATGGCGAGCGCAAAGTCGGCGATTTCCATCCGCCGCATTGGCGCCGACGTGACCGGGGACGAGCCGGCGGCCGCGCTGGCAAGAGCCGAAGCTCCACTCAAGCAAGGCGAGCTTCCCCCGGCCATCAAGGAGGTCGAATCGTTGCCCGCGCCATCGCGAGGCGCCTTTGCCGGCTGGCTCGACGATGCGAAAGCGCGCCTCTCCGCCAGCGATAGCTTGACCAAGCTGGAAAGCACGGTGCTCAGCTCTCTCGGCGGGGGCGCGGGCACTGAAGCAAAGCCCTGAACCGATGACCCGCGTTCTGCTCTTCATCATAGGCGTTGTTGCCGCAGCCTTGTCGCTGGCTTGGCTTGCTGACCGGCCTGGCGCGATCACGGTCGAGTGGCTCGGCTACGAGATCAAGACGAGCGCCTTTGTCGGCGCGCTCGTCATCGCTGCTCTCGTGACGGCGCTGATCCTTGCCTGGGCGCTGCTGCGCTATCTCTTCACGCGGCCTGCGGCCATTGCTGCCTATATGCAGGAGCGCCGGCGCCGCCAAGGCTTCGATGCGCTGACCCGCGGGCTCCTCGCCATCGGCGTCGGCGACCGGGCGCAGGCGCAGCGCTACGCCAGCGTCGCCCGCCGCAATCTCCCCAACGAGCCGCTGACCGCCTTGCTCAGAGCGCAAGCGGCCCAGCTCAAGGGCGACCGCGCCTCGGCCCGCCGCTCTTTCGAGGCGATGCTCGATAGGCCGGAGACCGAGCTCTTGGGCTTGCGCGGGCTGTTCCTCGAGGCGAAGCGCGGCAACGACAATGACGCGGCGCGTGCTTTGGCCGAGCAGGCGGTGCGCACCGATCCGCAAGCCGGTTGGAGCGTCAACGCGCTGTTCGACATGCAGGCGCGCGCCGGCGATTGGGAAGGCGCGCTCGCCACCCTTGCCGTGGCGCGTAAGCACGGCAATGTCGAGCCCGACGTGGCGCTCCGGCGCCGTGCCGTGCTGCTCACGGCGCAAGCCCACGATCTCGAAGCTTCGCAGCCTGACAAGGCGCTGGCGCTCGCCAGCGAAGCCCTGCGGCTTGCCCCCTCATTGATCCCGGCAGCCGAGATCGCCGGCCGGCTGCTCGCCTCAAAGGGCGAGAGCCGGCAGTTAAGCCGGCTCGTGGCCCGCACCTGGAGGCTCGCGCCGCATCCTGATCTTGCGACCGTCTACGCCTTCGCCAAGCCCGGAGAATCGCCGCGCGAGCGGCTGAAGCGGGTCGAGCATCTTGCCAGCCTCACCCCTGGAGACATCGAGGGCCAGATCGCCATCGCCGTTGCCGCCATCGAAGCGCGCGACTGGCAGCGGGCCGAGGCGGCGCTTTCTCCCTATCTCCACGATCGCCCTCCGGCGCGCGTGTGCGCCTTGATGGCGCGCATCGAGGCCGGCGAAGGCAACAAGGGACGCGAGCGCGAGTGGCTCGCCCGTGCCGTGCGCGGCCCGCGCGACCGCGCCTGGATCGCCGATGGCTACATCTCCGACCGCTGGCTGCCGGTCTCTCCGGTCACCGGCGAGGTCGATGCTTTCCAATGGAAGGCGCCGGTCGATGCCATCGGCCGCGGCGACGAGACGTTGTTGATCGAAGAAAGCCACGAGCCGCCGGAGCCGCCGCCGCCGTTGAAGGTCGCAGCCCCGGTTGAGGCGCCCGCCGAGCCGAAGAAGCCGGAGCTCGTATCGTCCCGGCCGCTGTCGGGCGACGGAGCCGTCACCTCGCGGACTGCCGAGGCCGCTCAACCGCGGCCTGCTGCCCCGCCGGCGGCGCCGCGCCAGGAGCCCGGGGCGAGCCGGCCGAAGCCGGAATTTTACGTGGCGCCGCCTATTCCGGACGATCCGGGGGTAGCGCCGGCCGATCCTGACGAAAGCCCCGCGTCGCTCGAGCGTCTGCGCGCGGCGCAAATCCGCTGATTCCACGGGCAGCGGCAGGGAGCCCAACTTGCCACGGCGGGACATTGGCATTAAGCACTGGCGCAACCACATTGACTGAGCCCGCGCTTACTCGCGCGCATGCCGCAATAGCTCAGCTGGTAGAGCACATCATTCGTAATGATGGGGTCGGGGGTTCGAATCCCTCTTGCGGCACCACTTACTCGTCCAGCGTCGTCTGCCCCCATCCGAGCACCCTCGTAATACCCACTGTTTGCAACGGCCTTCGCTATCAGCGACGTCCGGCCACAGCCATTGGCATCCGACGTCGGTGACGGTACATTTGACGGTGCTATCGATATACCGTTTTGGGATGTACCGTCATGCCACTGACCGAAGTTAAGGTCCGCAATGCGAAGGGCCGAGCCATCGCTTACAAGTTGGCCGATTCCGGGGCGCTATATCTGCTCGTCCGGCCGGACGGCGCCCGTTACTGGCGGATGGATTACCGGTGGCATGGCAAGCGCAGGACGCTGGCACTCGGGGTTTACCCCGCCGTGACGCTCTCCGAGGCCAGGACGGGTCGCGATCTCGCTAAGAAGCAGTTGGCCTCGGGAACAGATCCCGTTGCTCAGCGACGACGCGACAAGGTCGCCTCGAAGGCGGCCTCCGCCAACACGTTCCGACTGGTTTCCGAGGAATGGATGGCCAAGCTGGAGCGGGAAGGTCGAGCGGTGGCGACCCTCAATAAGATCCGCTGGTTGCTTTCGCTGGCATGTCCGCTCATCGGCGAGCAGCCGATCTCGACCATCACCGCGCCAGCATTGCTGAACGTACTCCGGAGGGTGGAGGCTCGCGGCCATTATGAAACCGCCCGGCGGCTGCGAAGCACCTGCGGCCAAGTGTTCCGCTATGCGATCGCCACCGGGCGAGCCGAGCGCGATCTTTCTGCCGACCTGCGCGGCGCCCTGACGGTCCCCAAGGCCAGGCACCGGTCGGCCATCAGCGATCCACTCGCGATAGGGGCCATGCTGCGAGCCATCGACGGCTACGATGGCCATCCGGTCACCTTGGCCGCTCTCCGTCTGGCACCCCTCGCATTCGTCCGTCCGGGCGAATTGCGTCAAGCCGAGTGGAACGAGATCGACTTCGAACAAGCGGAATGGCGCATTCCAGGCGCCAAGATGAAGATGCGGCAGCCTCACCGCGTGCCATTGTCTGGACAAGCCTTGACCATCCTGCGCGATCTTCACCTGATCACCGGGAGCGGCCGATTTGTCTTTCCGTCAATTCGCAGTTCCGTCCGACCGATGTCGGAGAACACGTTGAATGCCGCGCTGCGTCGCCTTGGCTACAGCAAGGATGAGGCAACAACCCACGGCTTCCGATCAATGGCTGCCGTGCGGCTGAACGAAATGGGCCGTTGGAACGCGGATGCCATCGAGCGGCAATTGGCCCATCAGGAACCGAATGCTGTGCGGCGCGCCTACACTCATGCAGCCGAATATTGGCCTGAGCGCCGTGAGATGATGCAGGTCTGGGCCGATCACCTCGATGCTTGGCGAGATGGTGCCAAGATCGTACCTGGGCAATTCGGACAGTCGAAGCTCGCCGGACGTCCGCTATTAGGCGTAAAGCGGACATAGCTAATCCGCCCTCTAATGTCCGCTAATGACGGCGGGTTCAAAGGGTGGCCGCAACACTTCAATCTTTGAGAAAAGATGGAGTGTTCAGGATGGGCTATCGCGGACGGATCTATTTCACGGAGAAGCAGAAGGCGGAGATCTGGGATCGCTGGCAGGGCGGGGAGTTGATGAGTTCGATCGGGCGGATGTTCGATCGCAATTCGTCGTCGATCTATCCACTTCTGTCCCGGACCGGCGGGATCCGACCGCCGGAGCGGAAGCGGTCGCGTCTGGCGTTGAGGCTGTCCGAGCGCGAGGAGATCTCCCGAGGGCTGAGGGCGCAGCTGTCTCTTCGAACGATCGCCCGTCAGTTGCGACGTGCGCCATCGACGATCAGCCGCGAGGTGCGGGACAACGGAGGCCGCACAGGCTATCGGGCTGCGCGATCGGATCGGGCGGCTTGGGATCGCACACGTCGCCCCAAGCCGTGCAAGTTCGCTTGTCGCCCGGCGCTCTGCCGGACAGTATCGGTTAAGCTTGAGCTCAAGTGGTCGCCGCAGCAAATCGCAGGCTGGCTGAAGCGCGAACATCCCGACGACGAGCACCGCCGCGTGTCCCATGAGACTATCTATCGAAGCCTGTTCATCCAGACGCGCGGCGTGCTGAAGAAAGAACTGCTGGCCCATCTGAGGGCGACCCGCGCGATCCGCCGCTCCCGGCACGCCAGCTTTAAGTGCGACGGGCTCGGCCAGATCAAGGACGCGATCTCAATCCGGGAACGGCCCGCTGCTGTGGAGGACCGCGCCATCCCCGGCCACTGGGAAGGCGACCTGATCGCAGGCTCCCGGAACAGCTATGTCGCAACCCTGGTCGAGCGCCGGTCCCGCTACGTACTCCTCGCCAAGGTTGCGAACAAGGACACCGCCAGCGTCGTGGCCGCGCTCGTGAGACAAGTGCAGCATCTGCCGCGGGAACTGCGCAGGTCGCTGACCTGGGACCGGGGCAAGGAGCTCGCCGACCACAAGCGCCTGACGCTGGCCACCGACCTTGAGGTGTACTTCTGCGACCCCCACAGTCCCTGGCAGCGCGGCACTAACGAGAACACTAACCGTCTTCTGCGCCAGTACTTCCCGAAGGGCACCGACCTGTCCGTGCACAGCCAGGCCAAACTGAACGCCGTGGCGCGCGAGCTTAATGAGCGACCAAGAAAGACGTTGCAGTATCACTCACCAGCGGAGAAGTTCGCAGAGTGTGTTGCGGCGATCGGTTGAATCGGCAACCCATAACGGACATTCGCAGCCGGGCCTTAGCTATTTCGAAGGCGAGTACCAGATGGGTGAGGTATAGGCGCGCTCCTGCATCTGCATGGGGACCTCGGGGCCCATCTTCACGTTGAAGTATTTTGCGTCATACGCCGTCCAGCGCGGCGTTGGGATTTCGAGCACCCGGCCGTAATAGAAGGCACGCTGAGCTGGGGTCGAAATCTGGATCGATCCAGACCGCGATCAACTCGGGCGCGCCTATGGTGTTGGTCCAGGTGGCGTTCGCCACGTCGACGGTGCTGCCAACCGAAGGCACCTTGCCGTCGGCACCAGGCTTGCGATCACCCGACCAGGCCACATCGTAGACTTTCTCCTGCATCGCGCCCTTGGCATCGACCCAGCCCTTAACGACCTGGTAGCGGTCGAGATTGGCGCCGATCGGGTCCTTCAATGCGGCAACGAGGAAGGACGGCACCTTGCCGGCCGGTGCGGCCTCTAGATCACCACCCATGGGAACGCCCTTGGTGTAGCCAATTACCGCTGGGCTTCGGGTGCTGGCGTCGGCAGCCGTGAAGTCGTAACCGCCGAAGAAGCGGACGAGCATGCGCGGGCCGGTGGTCGCGTAGGTTTCGCGGCGTTCCATGGCGTCGAAGATCGCCTCGCGCGTGTTCTCGCTCGCCCATACCGCGGCGTAGCCCGAAGCGGTCGTCTCCCAGCCCATGATCACAGCCTTGTCTGTCTTTGACAAAGGGATGGTTGGCACGGCCGGGGCTTGGCTCGGAGCTGCTCGTCTTGCCGAAGAAATTGTCCTCTTCGACGGCGGCCAGACCCGTGTGGGCGTCGGTCGAGCCAATCATGCCAAACTTGTACGGATTGATGCCGAGCTCGTTCTCGAGCTTCAAGCCGAGTTTCAGTGCCGAGCGGGCATACTCGTACTCGAGCATTTCTGGTTTCTTCAGTTCGCTCAGATCGAGATTGCCCTTATCCCACCGCTCGAAATTGGCGAATTCGTCGTTCGGCGACAGGTACGGGTGCGTCTCGCCGTCACCCTTGATTTGGGTCGCTTCGTAGAGGCGCTCCCATTTGGCGCGAGTCTCGGCGTACTCGCGATCGATCGGCTTGCCAGTGAAGGATTCGATTATCGGGAACATGCGCCCATTGGAAAGATTGCCATTATGGGCGATTGCAAGGACGCTTCCCCCGGTCTTGCTCTCATACGCCTCCATCCATTTCCATAGGTCGCGAGGGTTGTCACTTCCGAGTGGCCGCACGACCGTGAAAGGCTCGACCAGGGTCGCCCGCGCCGCCCCATCTCGGAAGATGACATTGCGGTGAAGGTTGTTGCCGCCGGTATTCGATGTCCACTCGTATCCAATAAAAGCGGTGAAGCGACCTGGATCGTTGGCTTCTTCGGCCGCTTTGATCGTCTCCCGCCAAGCGGATTCGTAGGCCGGCGTTCCTGGAAGGGAGGCGAGCGCAGGCGGGAACGTGCCTTGGGAGAAGGCGACAATGATCTCGATCGCGGCATCGGCGCCATGGCCCGACTGGATCATGTCGTACCAACGACGGCCGGTCGGATCGGAAAGCATGGCTGGATTACCGGCGAGGAGCTGAGGGAAGAAACCCATATTGTCGGAGTGGTCGGAGACAACGAGAAAATCGAGCGGTCGCGACAGCTTGGCCGGCTGGCCGGACGAGGCCATAACCTCTTCGCCTTTGGCGAAACGGTAAGCATCAGCTGGGCCAAGCCGAGCGCCGAAGGCTCCCGCGTCCATAGAGAACGAGGTGTGAAGGTGGGTATCACCGAAAAGAGGACGCGTAGGGAAATTGCGTCCAGCGTAGGGAGAGTAGGCTCGCTTGGCGGGGAATACCTTTTCGGCCGAGTCCTTGTCGAGCGTGCCAACATCCGTAATGAGCCGATCTTCGGCAACGGCTGGAGGCGCAGAGCTTAGACCAGTCAATCCGACAAGCAGGGCTATCGCGCTGATCAAACCTTTCATTTGTTCCTCCCTTCGACTCCAGTCGCTTCAAAAGACGAACGCTCGCTGGATTACCCAAAACATGGCTAAGCTGCCGATGAGATAGGGCGGTATAAGAGCCGACCAATGCGGCAAGGGTCGTCGTCCGAGACGGACCAGCGCGGCCAGACTTAGCACCACGGTGACGAAGAGAAGCTGCCCGATCTCGACGCCGACATTGAAGAACAAAAGGGCCACTGGAATATGATCGGCGGGTAGGCCGATCTCGCTAAGGGCGCCGGCAAAGCCGAAGCCGTGAAGCAACCCAAACGCGAATGCCACCACCCAGGGCGCTCTTGCGGCGATGCCTGGACTGCCCTCGCGTGCTCTCACGATCTCGAGCGCCACGAAGGCGATGGACAATGCGATCGTCGCCTCGACTGGCTTCGGCGGGACGTGAACGAAGCCGAGCGTCGCAGCTGCGAGCGTAATACTATGCGCCGCGGTGAACGCCGTGATGGCTTTGATCAGCTCTCTAAGGTTCGGGGCAATCAGGATGAGCGCCAGCACGAAGAGGAGATGATCGACGCCAAGTAAGATGTGCTCGATGCCGAGTTTGAGATAGGTAACGGCTACCATCCAGCCACTCTGACCAGCCGGTATTACCGCCCCGGGCCTCCCTGGAGTCAGCCGCTCGATCCATTCGCGCCCATCAGCAAATTCAATCCGCACCAGCGCATCGGTCATGGTGTTAGAAAGGCCGTCGATGCGCAGCTCTTGGCCGGCAAGCGGTTCGAACGCCGATAGGCGCCATGTCTGCACCATGGCGTCGTCAGTCATACGCGAAACAACTGGCGTCGCCTTTTGCATACGCCCGGAGAAACTCACGTCCAGTGCTAGCCGAGCGTCGCCGCGCATCGGTGTCTTGAAAAGCACATTGAAGAGACCTGGTGATTCTTCCTTCAGCTCGAGATAGGCCGGGCGGACTTCATGGCCAAATGCGAAGGTCGTCGGAAACAGACAAGCGAAAAGGATTATAAACCGAAGAGTCGTAGCGAGACGCCTGAAGCCTGAGATCAAGTCCGACGCCCGCGTCATTGCGTCTTTGCCTCTATTCGCTGCGGCTCGAGCAAGGGGCGGACACTTTCGTCGATGACAACACCATATTTTTCGCGCAACTTGCCGAGATATAACGCCTTTGTTTCAGTCTCTCGTTGGTGTCGCCATTCCGCCAGGACTTTGGTCCTAACCTCCTCAAATGGGCGCAGCGCTGCGGGCTTGAGATCGGTTACCTCGACGAGATGCACGCCGTAGCCGGATTTCAGCGGTCCAGCCCAGGAACCGGGCTTCAGCAAAAATACCCTTCTGGCGAAGTCGGCACCGAACACGTTCGAGACGGTCTGAACATCGACATCGTGGAACTCACTCTCAAGCAGGAGCGGATCGCCCATCGTTGTCGCGCGATCGTCATTTCCGGCAGTTGAAATAGACACGAGCGCGCTCTCGGCGTCGATTTCGGGATGCAGGCGTTGCTGGGGGTTGAAGAAAACCTGCTTGAAAGACGCGCGCGGCTCAACTCGGAAGCGCTCAGCGTGCGCATAGTAGAACTTACGCAATTCCTCATCCGTGGGATCGACGATCCGCGACGTGTCGTCGACCAGGAAGGTGAGTTTCTGCGCTAGCCTTCGACGAACGATCGTGTCGTCTTGATCGAGACCTAACGTCTTGGCTTCCCGTGCGAATAGCTGCTCCTCCAGGAGACCTGCCGCCAGTCCACGAAGTTCGTCGTCGGTCGGCGTACGTTGCCATTGGTTCGCGAACGTTTCCTTCAGCCAGCGCACATCGCCGTCACCGATATGGATCGGATCTGGTGGGGGCGTGCTTGGCTCGTTCCGGTTGATTATTGCGTAAGCAGTGAACAGGAGCGCGCCAGCAACGACGAAATGCAGCAAGGGATCCTTGTAAAGCTTCAATATTTTCACGCCTCCAAATCTCGTTGTCGACTGAGCACCCAGGTTCCTGAGCTTTAATTGTGGGAGTTCAAAGGCGAAAGGCACAGTGGACTGACCCCATTGCCGCTGGAATGTCCTCAAAATGATGCTGGGCTGCTCACAATATCGATGCCGCTATCGGTGGCAGAACATTGGGCATGAACACCTAGAGCTGTAGCCCCAAGTAAGGCCGCCTTGACTCTCACAATGTCTGCCTATGGCACTTAGCGGACATCCCAACTGCGACGACCAATGTCCGCTATCAGGAGCAAAACGGACACGGCGCAAACTGGCCGCTACGTCGGCTAATGACCCATTGCAGACCTTGCCTAAACCCGAGATGTCCTAATCCGCATCACGCCTCATTGCCGGACCATCACCGAGAAGAGGGCCAAGAGTCCAAGCATCGCGATTAATGCTGCAAGCATTCTCGCCCGCGATCTCCAAAGTGGCCACAAGCAGTGCCACCAAGGCGATGCTGATCATCACCAGCCCCCTGGATGCTGGCGTTGCTGGCGCACATGCTGTGCTGGGCCGGGGTCTGGACTCTGGAAATTGGGCGACATACGCTGAAGCACCGGCCGACCGGGCACCAAAGCGGGCGCGGGAAGTACCGCAGCTGCTCTCAGCACCGAGGAGGTATCCAATGGCGATTTACCAAAGCATGCAGCGCGTGCGATTTTCGAGCGCGGATGGCTATAAGAAGTTCCAGACGCTTTTCGCGGATGTGCGGCGCCATTTGAAGCCGCTGCCGGGCTTCCTGCATCTGACATGGTGGGTGCATCCGGACGACCCGACCTGGTTCAACGAAGTGAGTTTCTGGACCAGCAAAGAGGCGCTCGAGGACTGGCACATGTCGATCTATCACAAGCACGTCAAGGCATGGGCGGCGAACGGCGCCATCATGGAGGACATCATTACCAACTTCGAGCTCAAGAACACGCGCCTGCTTCGCGTCTGCCCGGCTTGCAATCATGTCCAGGACAAAACCTTCGAGCTCAATCGTGAACAGGAGACCCTCGCGGAACCATGTCCGACCTGCCAGTTCCACTTCCCGGTCATGCCAGAGACGACTAACAGCACCGCGGTCTTCAAGGACACTGCCAAAATCCCCGCTGCGCTCAAGGACGCCGCTGAGTGAGGCCGACATGCCAAGTGGTTGGGGTGAAACAAAAGCCACGATCCAGTGCGTGGAGAACGGCCCGTACATGGTGAAGGGGTCGGTGGTGCTCAAAGGAGACAAGGGCGAATCGATTGCGACCATGGCGGTCATGTCCTTGTGCCGTTGCGGTGGTTCCAAGAGCAAGCCGTTTTGCGACGGCACGCATACCCGGAATGGGTTCCGGTCCGACAAGAGCGGGGGGGAGTAGACGCTATCCGACGGGCCTCGTAAGCCCCGCGCACGATCGCCAGCCGGCGGAATTGACTCCGCCCGACTTCCGCTGTTGGCACATTACGTCGATCCCGAGATTGATCGAGAGGGCCGCTATCTAAGGTGCGGTGGAGGTCCAACAACTGACAACCAACGCTGTTTCGTTCTTCGCTGAGAACAGCGAATTAGCACCCACGTCGGCCTCACGAAGACCGTTCCAACGTCAATGCCATGACGCTGCAGCCCTTCTTCAATTACAACCTCCCCAAGGGGTGGTATCTCATGAGCAGCCCCGTCATCACGGCCAACTGGGAGGCTAATAGTGACAACCGCCGACGATCCCCATCGGCGGTGGCATAGGGCGCATCTCCAAGATCGGTGACCAACCCGATCAACGCTCAAATTACCGCCTGCTACAATGTCGTCACGCCCGATGACATCGGCGCTAATTGACAATTGCGCGCTCAGTGGACATTCCTATTTCCGACGCATTGAGTTGAACGGGAGACCAAGAACAACCTGATGTCCGCTATTGATGCTGTGGACGGCTCCCGCCACCGGCATCTAGGTGCCAAATTGGGGTTGCTGTTGAGGAACCGCCAAGAGGGAGCCGTCCATGAACGAAGTTACCACAATCGGGCTTGATCTCGCGAAGAACGTCTTTCAGATCCATGGGGTTGATGCGTCGGGCCGCATTGTTGTGCGCCGGCAGCTGAGGCGCAGCCAGGTGTTGCCGTTCTTTGAGAAGCAAGCTGCGTGCCTTGTCGGCATTGAAGCCTGCGCTACCTCGCATCACTGGGCGCGGGAGATCGCGAAGTTTGGACATGAAGTCCGGCTGATGCCTGCCAGGTATGTGAAGCCTTACGTGAAGCGGAACAAGAACGATGCGGCGGACGCGGAGGCGATCTGTGAGGCGGTGACGCGCCCGACCATGCGCTTTGTTGAAGTCAAGACGGAGGAGCAGCAGTCGGTGCTGATGCTGCATCGGACGCGGCAACTGTTCGTGCGCCAGCGTACGACCTTGATCAATGCGATCCGGGCTCACATGGCCGAGTTCGGCATTGTTGCCGGCATTGGCCGCAACGGCGTGGAGAGGCTGCTGCGGCTCATCGACGAAGGGTCTGATGGGCGGGTGCCTCCTGTCGCACGGGAATGTCTGCAAGCGTTGCGGGCTCAGCTCGTGCTGGTCAAGCGGCAGATCCTTGAGGCTGACCGGCGCATCCTTGCTTGGCACCGCTCCAATGAGCTGAGCCGTCGCCTTGAGACCATCCCCGGCGTTGGCCCGCTGATTGCGACGGCCCTCGTCGCCAGCATCCCCGATCCGCATGCCTTCGGCTCGGCGCGCGACGTGCCGGCATGGATTGGGCTAGTGCCCAAGCAGAACTCGACAGGCGGCAAGGCGCGGCTGGGAAGCATCTCCAAAGCAGGCAACCGCTATCTGCGCTCGCTGCTCGTGGTTGGTGCCTTATCGGTGATCCGACGAGCCAAGCAGGTCGGGTATACGCGGCGGGCCTGGCTCGCCGAGCTGATGGCCCGGCGGCCGACTAAGATTGCCGCGATCGCCTTGGCCAACAAGATCGCCCGCATTGCCTGGGCGCTGATGGTCAGCGGCACACGCTACAGAGAGCCTGCTCCGCAGGCAATTTGAGAGATGCGCGCTCTACGCGCGCCGACGAAGTTGGAAAGGGCAATGCGAGGATAATGCACCTAGCCGGTCGATCGGGAGATCGGGACACCCCACTTGTGCCACAGCAGCTTTTGACTGCGTGTTTTTGACCGGGACCTGATCTCGCGGAGAGCATTATGGCCAGCGGCCCATGGAAAGCGCCGCATCAACAGGCCGGACACATGGCAGCACCGACCAGCCGTGCATCATTCTCAAAAAAACCCTTGCCAATAGGGAGCCGTCCACACATGGCACTAAGCGGACGTGCAAACCGCGCTGATGAATGTCCTCTTTGAGGGAAATAACGGACATGAGACGGACGTGACGCGATGTCTGCTCATGACCCAAAGCGGACGTGCGGCTTTATGAGAATTCCTATAAGCGTCACCTCAGTCCCATCTCGAAAACATACGCTCTCTCGGACTAGCTCCTTACCAAGCAGAGCCGTCGCCCGGACAAGCGGCCGGCCCTTACCGGGTTCAGCACCCGATCGTTCGTAAAGGAGCGCCCCATGCTCGACCTCATCCTGATCGCTGTCGGCCTTAGCTTCTTCGCGTTGTCGATCGCCTACACCTACGCCTGCAACCGTCTGTAGGAGGCGGCCATGATCTTCGATTACTGGCTAGCCGGCATCATCACCGCCGGCCTCCTCGTCTACCTCACCTACGCGCTGCTCAGGCCTGAGACGTTCTAAGAGGCTCCCCATGAGCGTTAATGGCTGGATTCAGATCGCGATCTATTTTGCGGTCCTCACCGCCCTCGTTGTTCCGCTCGGCCGCTACATGGCGAGCGTGTTCGAGGGCGAGCGCACGTTGTTGACGCCGGCATCCGCGCCTTCGCGCGAACGTCAGGCAAGACCGTGGGCAATTTCTGGGTCGATCTCACCCGCTGCACCCTCTACGTGCTGCTGCCGCTGTCGATCATCGCCGCGCTTGTTCTCGTGTGGCAGGGCGTGCCGCAAAATCTCGGCGCCTATGTCGATGCGACCACGCTTGAGGGCGCCAAGCAGACCTTGAGCCAGGGGCCGGCAGCCTCACAGATTGCCATCAAGCAGCTCGGCACCAATGGTGGCGGCTTCTGGAACGCAAACTCCGCAGTTCCATCACGAGAACCCGACGCCGCTTAGCAATTTCCTGGGCTGATCTACATCCTGCTGATCGCGGCGGCGCTCACTCACACCTTCGGCCGCATGGTCAAGGACGAGCGGCAGGGCTGGGCGCTCTATGCCGCCATGTCGGTTATCTTCCTTGCTTTGGTGGGCTTTCTCCTATTGGGCGGAAGGTTCGGGCAATCCGGAACTTCGCGGCGCTTGGGCTCGACCCCGGTCAATCCTGGAAGGCAAGGAGGTCCGCTTCGGCATCGCCAATTCGAGCCTATGGGAAGTGGCGACCACGGCCGCCTCCAACGGCTCGGTCAATGCCATGCATATTCATTCACGCCGCTTGGCGGCATGATGGCGCTGATCATGATGCAGCTCGGCGAGATTATCTATAGGCGGCGTCGGCTCGGGTCTTTACGGCATGCTGATGATGGTAATCGTCGCCGTATTCGTGGCAGGGCTGATGGTCGGCCGCACGCCGGAATATCTCGGCAAGAAGATCGAGGCGAAGGAGGTCAAGATGGCCATGCTCGCCATCCTGATCCTGCCTCTGTCGATGCTGGCCTTCACAGCCGTCTCGGTGGTGCTCCCGTTCGGCGTGTCCAGCATGGCCAATGCCGGCCCGCACGGCTTCAGCGAGGCGCTTTATCTCTACACCTCGAGCACCGCCAATAACGGCTCTGCCTTCGCCGGCATCGACCGGCAACACGCTCTGGTACAACACAACCGGCGGCATCGCCATGCTGATCGGCCGCTACTTCGTCATCGTGCCGATGATGGCAGTAGCCGGCTCGCTGGTGGCCAAGAAAATCGTGCCTGCCTCGGCCGGCACCTTCCCGACCCATGGCGGCCTTTTCATCGGCCTCCTCGTCGGCGTGATCCTGATTGTCGGCGGTCTCACCTTCTTCCCGCGCTTGCGCTCGGACCGATCGTCGAGCACTTCGCCATGATTTACGGACAGTTGTTCTGATCGAGCCTTCCGGAGTCACACCCATGGAAACCTCCCCTTTACGCAAGCGAATGCCGGTCACGGCGCTGACCGATCCCAAGATCGTATGGCCTGCCATCGGCTCGGCCTTCTCCAAGCTCGAACCCCGTCGCGTCTATGTCAGGCAGCTCAGGAACAAGATCGAGCCCAACCCGGCGCAGCCTCAGTACATTTTGACGGAAACCGGCATTGGCTATCGGCTGAAGGCGCCGGACTGAAGTCCCGCCTCGACCAATCGGCGAACGCAAGCTGGAGCAGCAATGAAGATCAGCGATTTTCTCTCGCCCAACCAGGTCATGATCGACGTCAGGACGAGCGACAAGAGCCGCCTGCTTGAGCAGCTCTCGACGGAAGCCGCGGCCGCAGCGGGCTTGGCTGCCGACGAGGTCGTGCGCGAGATCGCCAAGCGCGAGGAGCTTGGCTCGACCGGCGTCGGCAACGGCGTAGCGCTGCCTCACGCCCAGCTTGCAAGCCTTAAGGCGCCGTTCGCGCTTCTCGCCCGCCTCCGGCATCCCATAGACTTCGACGCCATCGACGGCGAGCCGGTTGACATCGTCGTGTTGCTGCTGATTCCCGAGGCAGGCAATGGCGCAAAGGGAAATGCACTCGCCTGCGTCGCCCGAGCGCTGAGGGAGGCGAAAACGCTGCAGCGGGTCCGCAGTGCCCATAGCCAAGAGACGCTTTACAAAGCCGTAGCCGGCTTCAACACCGCCTGATGGAATGTCCGCTTTGAGGGGAATAACGGACGTGACGCGGACGTGGCGCGATGTCTGCTCATGACCCATAGCTGACACGCATGTCCGCTACTAACACTGGCACGAAGCGGACTTGGCCATTAGACGCAGTGACGTCCGCCAATGACCCAAAGCTGTCACCCTAGGGATACTGGATAAGCTCCAGCGCAAAGTGTTTGCTCTCAGAGCGGGGGCAAGTGGCCTCCTTCACAGCCTGGTGCCGCGTTGGCAGCCTAATTTTGAGCGGGTTTTGGTGCATGCTAGCCATATTGGGAGGGGATTCAAGACGGGGCAGTCACGCCGGGTTTGCAACCCGCCCAGCTTGAGGGAGCTAATGACGAGGGCAATCCTTTTGGGGCTGCTTGTGGCGGGCGTTTTCAGCCTGCAGGGCTACGCGGCCGAGCCTGACGGGCCTGCCAGCCTGATCAACGCGAAGGAAGCATTGCGTATTGACGTGCAAGGCCTACTCGCCGCCAAGGGCGGCGGGCCGGCCGCCCGCAAGGCGCAGAGGGACGCACTGATCAACTATTATCTGGTTCCCGACCAGAACCCGCTCTGGGTCGATGAGAACGGTCTCACCGAGCGCGCCAAGCTCGTCATGGCGGAGATCGCTAAGGCCGACGATTACGGCCTCCGAGCCTCAGATTACGCGCTGCCAGATCCGGCCGGCTTCAACGCCTCCGATCCCAATGCGCGCGATTGGCTTGCCGACGCCGAGGTAAAAGTCAGCTATGCCGTGCTCGACTACGCCAAGGACGCCCGCGGCGGACGCATCGAGCCGTTGAGGGTCAGCAAGAATCTCGATCCAACACTCGCGCTGGCCAATCCCTCGGAGGTGCTGGATACGATTGCCATCCGCTCCGACCCCGCCGCCTATCTCCGAAGCCTCCAGCCGGACCAGCCGCAATTCGAGGCGCTGAGGAAGAAGCTGCTCGAGCTCAGAGGCGGCAAGGTTGAGGAGCCGAAGCCCGGTGTGGTGATCATTCCCCCCGGACCTGTGCTGAAACTTGGTGTCGAGAATGGGCAGGTCGCGTTGCTTCGGCAAAGGCTAAACGTTCCCGCTGGAGCAAATCCGAATAAATTCGACGAAGCCGTGCTCCAAGCGGTAAACGAGTTCCAGCACTCGAATGGCGCGTTGCCCGACGGCATGGTCGGCGCTGGCACGAGGCGAGCTCTCAATGGCGGCCGCCATCAAGAGCCGGTAGCGAGCCCAGCACGCATCAAGCAGATCCTCGTCAACATGGAGCGGTGGCGCTGGCTGCCGCACAACCTCGGCCCGTTTTACGTGACGGTGAACATCCCCGAGTTCATGCTACGCGTTGTCAAGGATGGCACGCCGATTCACGACGCGCGCGTCGTAGTTGGCAAGCCTGACAAGCAGACGCCGGTAATATCAGACGAGATGGAGGAAGTCGTCTTCAACCCCTATTGGAATGTCCCCAACTCCATCAAGATGGGGGAGATCGCGCCCTATATGGGGTACGGTGGCGGCTTCTTCGGCGGTTACGATACCTCGATCCTTCAGCGCCACGGTTTGCTCATCAGATCTGGCGGCCGCGACATCGATCCCGATTTGATCGATTGGAGTCGCAACGATATACGCAATTTCGATCTCGTCCAGCCTCCGGGACCAGACAACGTGCTGGGCCGCGTGAAGTTCTTGTTCCCCAACAAGCACGACGTCTACATGCACGACACCACGCAGAAATCCTTGTTCAATAAGGCCGTGCGCGCGGAGAAGTATGGCTGCATGCGCGTACAGAATCCCGAGCGGCTCGCCGAGGTCATCCTGGGGCATGACAAGGGTTGGAGTTCTGCGCGGGTCGAATCGACCTTCGATGCGGGGGGCGATTACCACGTTGCACTCGACCAGAAGATCCCCGTCTACATCACCTATTTTACGCTGCACGTAAACGACGACGGCTCGTTCACGACCTTCAACGATATCTATCGCTATGATGCGAGAATAGATGCGGCGCTGAACGGCAAGCGCTATTTGCCGGATCCATGGGCGACAGACGAAGAGATGGCCGACAACCAGAGTTTGGGCACGGTGCCTAACATGCGCTATCGTGTGCAACCAGGCCGCAACGGGCGGTTCGGATTTTAGCCGGTGCTTGGGTGGTTCGCTCTTACCGAAGGCATAAAGCAGACATAGGCGCTGGACGAGCCTCATAGTCCGCTTCTGGCACAAAACGGACGTTGGTGCCGAGCCTGAGCATGTCCGTTCTTTGGGGTAAAGCGGACATCTCTAATCCGACGCTCTAATGTCCGCTAATGACCGATGCAGTCGACAGCAAAGACCGCTTCGGCAGCCCGCAGGGGTGCCCATTCGCTGATACATTAGTGGGGATACTGCCCCGCGGCTGCTTGCATGAAACGCTCTAGGCTATACTAGCTCCCTTACGCAAGATTTGGAGCGGAGTATGGCGAAGTTGCCACAGTTCGAACCTGTCGAGTTCTTGCTTGAACGGAGGTTCGGAGCGGGGGCCAGGTACGCCGACACCACCTTCCCTGTGTCGCTATCCTCCGGCCGCCGAACCCGAACTGACCCCGATCTTGCCAAGCGAGTAGCTCAGTATCGAGCCGAACTCCTTGCATTGCCCTCAGAAGAATTGGAGGACCTGGTAGAGGTTGAACGCGAAAAGCAGAGGGCAGAATTGGCCGCAAAGATTGAACGCGAGGAGCGCCAGCGGTTCTTCAATCAGCCATATGCACGAGCCGATTTCGAGCATTGGAGCAGAACCGCTCATTGGACCCTCGACGAGGCAATTGCATTGTCCTTCGGAAAGGCGCCGGAGCGCGTCAATTGGGAAGCGGTGAAGCCACTCATTCATCTGTCGGCCTTTGCGTTTCAATATCAGCGCGGACGCGATCTCGCGCTGCGGGCCAAGCTCTCGAAGCAGCTGTTCGACCCAGTTCTGCCCGGGTTCTTTCTGGCGTGGGCGAGAAGGACGGACCTTAAGGTCTCACCCGACCTGGAAGCAGCGGTCACCGCGAGAGGCGTCCTGGTCGCGGACTGGAAGACGCATTACGACGACCTTAAGGCCAAGTACGACGAGCTCCATTGGAACTGGGGGGACAACTACGACGAGCTTCATAAGGGCTGGATGGAAATCTGTGAGGACAAGAACAAAAAGATTGCCGACCTCCAGCAGCAGCTCGCGGACGCCGAGGCAAATGCTGCATTTGCGGAATTGGGGATCTCCCGAGATCCATTCGAAAAGCCGCTGGGCACCCGCGAACGCGAAAGCCTCCTGAAGCTCATTATCGGTATGGCGCTGGGCGGCTACGGGTACGACCCGAGTGCCGGCCGCAGCGAACAGCCGGCTCAGATCGCCACTGATCTCGCGACCGCCGGCGTGCCGCTCGACGTCGACACCGTGCGCAAGTGGTTAAAGCAAGGCGCCGATCTGCTTCCGCGGCAGGAAGCCGATTAAACCGAGCAAAGCCGAATACGGTTTGACTGTGACCGAGTTCGGCCACCGATGCCCCAGCACCGAATAGGACGGCTCCGCCCTCAACTGGACGGAGACGTTCGATGACGAATTACTTGACCTCTCAGCCACCGGCTTCCTGCGGCTGGCATCCATTTTGGCGCCGCGCGGCCCGATCCCGGTCAGCAAATCGACCTGGTGGGCGGGCGTGAAGAGCGGCCGGTTTCCGAAGCCGGTGAAGCTCGGGCCCCGCATCACAGCGTGGCGGGTGGAGGACATCCGGGCCCTGATCGAGAAGGCGCCGGTGGCATGAAACGTCGTAACCGCCGGCCCGACTGGCGGCGGATCAAGACGCTGCGCAGCTACACTATCGACGAAGCCGCCACCGCACTGCAGGTCCACCGCAATGCAATTCGTCACTGGATCAAGAATGGCGGCCTACCGGCTTCCACCGAACGCCGTCCGCACTTGATCCATGGCGGCGACCTCGTCGCCTTTCTGAAACAGCGGCGCGCCGCCACGCGGCGCAAATGCGGACCTGGGCAGTTCTTCTGCTTGAAGTGCCGCGAGCCCCGATCGCCGGCTGGCGGGATGGTTGACTATCACCCGATCACCGCCTCGCGCGGCACGCTGGTTGGCATGTGCCTAACCTGTGGCACGCTGATGCGGCGGTTCGTATCACGGGCGCAGCTCGCGGCCGCGGCGCGCCACTTTGACGTACAAGTCGCGCACCCGCAGGAGAGCCTAATGGATACCGCCATGCCCGCCCTGAATTGTCACTTGCAGCTGAGGACTGAACCATGCCGAAACACAATCCCGAAAACGAGCGGGTCAAGCGGGCCTACTTCGCACACCTGAAGGCCGCCCGCGGGCTGAGCGAGACCAGCATCGACGCGGTGGCCAAGGCCATCCACCGGTTCGAATTGTCGACTGGCTTCCGCAGCTTCAAGAAGTTCCACATCGAGCAGGTGATGGCCTTCCGGTGCCGGCTCGACGGGGCGGTCGCCTCCGGTACTGAGAAGCCCCTGAGCAAGGCAACCATCCTGCAGACGCTGAACGCGCTGCGGGCGTTCGCTCTCTGGCTGGCCGAGCAGCCTGGATATCGCAGCCGCATCCGCTATTCGGATGCCGAGTACTTCCGACTCTCGGAGAAGGACACGCGGGTGGCCAAGGCGCCACAGCCGCGGCCGGTGCCAACGCCCGAGCAGATCGAGAGCGTGCTAAGCGCCGTGCCGGCCGGCACCGACATCGAGCAGCGTAACCGCGCCCTAATCGCCTTCACCTGGCTCACCGGCGTACGTGACGGAGCGCTGGCCTCGCTCAAACTGAAGCACGTCAGATCATTGACGGTAGGCGTCAATCAAGACCCGCGCGAAGTGAAGACCAAGAACAGCAAGACCCAGGTCACCACCTTCTTTCCCGTCGGCGGTTCGGCGCGCCAATCGTGGCGGAATGGGTGGAGTTCCTAACGACGGAGCGCGCTCTGGGGGACGACGATCCGCTCTTCCCGGCGACCCTGCATCGAGCAGGGTTCCGACCGCCAGTTCCAGGTAGCGGCCTCGCCCGCAAGCACTGGAGCAACGCCGGCCGATCCGCGCCATCTTCAAAGAGGCTTTCGAGGGCGCCGGCCTGCCAGGTTTCAACCCGCACAGTTTCCGACACGCGCTCGCGCTCCTGGGCGAGCGCAGCTGCAGGACACCAGAGGAGTTCAAGGCGTGGAGCCAAAACCTCGGGCACGAGCAGGTGCTGACAACGTTTGCAAGCTATGGGCAGGTCTCGCCGCACCGGCAGGCGGAGATCATTAAGCGTCTCGCGTCCCGTCCGGAGCAAAGCGACGAGGTGGAGGATCTCGCCCGGAAGCTGGCGGAGGTGGCCCGGCGCGTGCAGGCCGCCTAGCTTTGAGCCGAGGTGCGGTGTAGGACGGATCTAATGCGCCTTTCTTGGCTGATCGCAGAACCTATACTGGGCCAATCGTGCAGAAAGTGAGTTGCGTGGACGAGCGGGATTGACGCCGGACCAGTTGAAGTCCGCGACTTGATCGCGGGCCGCCACTGCCGCACGGTATATATGGCGGTATCTCAGCTGTTCGAATTGGAATTCGTAATTATTGTCAGCCTGTTATATGTCGCGTTGGGTGCCCTCTTGCGCACCAATTTTCACCATGAAATCAGATGGTACAAGGGCTAACTAGCATCGCTGTCGCTATGGCTTATTTTTGGGGAAGCGTGGGGGAAGCATCAGGAAAGCCGCGATGGCGAACGGCAACGCCCAGGAACTCGCTGACACTCGCCCGCGCTGAGCTGCGCGTGATGGTCGCTCAAACCAACTTCGCCAAGTTCGCGGCTCAGCCGAAGCTCGGCGGCGAGCTTGAGGCCCCCCAGCATCGGAAGCTCAAGCAACGCTTAGAGTGAGCCGAGCAAGAGGCCGAGTGGTTTCGGAGCAGACTCGGGGAGCCCTGATAATACTAGGGTAGCCGGAAATCGGCCGCGTAACGGCCGGAAAGTGGCCACGGCGGCGGGGGATTTCCCCCACAAAGAAAAGGCCCCCGAGAGGGGGTTGATAGTCTCAAAACAAGGCTGACTTCTCTCGGACCCAATCCAATTTGCCCAAAGAAAAAACGGAGTGACGCCGTAAAGACATCACTCCATCCCTGCAACCTCCAGCGGCTGCGTCCCACAGTTGGACGCAGCCGCTGATATGCGATCTAGGTCGTGGGATAGGTCAAGAGGGTATCCCAGAAGTCACATTTATAGTTGGCTCTATATTGTGCTTCCGTTTCGGTCCCGTTGGGGATGTCCTGCTGGAGGAACGTCGCCGAGCCTGTTGTGAACACTGGCCACGTCGGGAGCTCCCGCCCCGATTCGGATTACCGGTCTTCGCGAAGTTCGTCCACGCCGCCACTAACTGGTCAGACAGGGTGATTTCGGCACCCTGCAGTTCGCGTGGTTGGCCGCGTGTTTTGGTCCAAATTCACCCCCAGATTCCCACCATGCCAATCGTTGAACAGGAACTGGATGTCGGACGGTGTGATAGGCGAGAGCCTGGAAATAACCCGTCGGAGATCGTAGGCATTCGGCATCTGCGGGAAGTAATACGGCGCATTCTGGTAGGTGAAGTCATAGCCATACACTCCGTTGCCCGCATTAGAGCCGGCCTGCGGCTTAAGGACGTGGAGAGCCTGGCATTTTTGTTGATCCGTGGTGACCCTATCCTGGGCCAAAGTCGGATTGTTGCTGTAGTTGGAGAGCGGATACTCCAGCCAGCACATTCAGCGCTGGATTGTTGGCCAGCATATTGCGCTGGCGTCAGAGCCACCTGGGGTGGACCAGAGAAATACTCGGTAATGCTTAAGCCGAACATCGCCTCGTCCTTAACCCTGCCTCCCATGATGGGCATTTGGTTGTATTGCCCAGTGGTCCAGGCCATTTCCGGCTGGATGGGTATGATGGTTCCATCCACAAACGGGCCAGTTACGTACGGGCCATTGGCATTGGGTGTTCCCTGCAGCTGGAGGATCCGTTCGGCCGACAAGCCACGCAGACACGCGGAGCTCGAACAGTTGGCGGCAGCAGCGAAGTCATTGCCCCTGGTCAATGCAGTCGCCGCAGTTGCCAAGAGACATCGTGGGGCCGCTTTGGTTGATCGCCCTGTTGAACAGTCCTGCGGCCGCTGGCGATATCAAGTTCGCACTAGTGTCTGACGAGCCCGCAGATTGGCCGCCGAGTGCGACCTTGGTGGGATCACCGCCGAAGGCTGCGATATTAGCCTGCACCCAGCGGAGCACGGCCTGCTGATCCAGGATGCCGTAGTTGCCCCAGGGATGGCCTTCCGCGTTCAAATGTGCTTCCGATAGAAAGCCAAACAGGCCCATGCGATAGTTCATGGTGACAACCACGATGCCGTGGTCCACCGTGGCGAGCTTGCTCCCGTCGTAGTCGTTGGTTTCACCGTCGACATTGCCGCCGCCGTGAATCCAGACCAGAACCGGTTTTGCTCGGGCTGGTCCCTGTCGTGAAGACGTTGAGATAGAGGCAGTCCTCGGTGGTGCTCGACGGACCAGCAAACGCCCCGAGTTCAGTCACCTGCGGGCAGGTGTTGGCAAATTCCGTGGCATCGAGCAGGGCGTGATGCGCAGGAGGTGCCGGTGGCATCCAACGCAAATTGCCAGTCGGCGGCGCTGCATAGGGGATACCCAAGAATTTGTTCACCCCGTTCTCGACGAATCCCTGAACAGGGCCGTCTGCGGTGTTAACAGTTGGTCCGCCGCCACCTCCGCCACCGCCACCTCCGCCACCGCCATTCCTCCGCCTCCGCCATGACCACCTCCGCCTGCTGAAGCGACCGCCACACCAGCGAGAGAAGTGGCGGACAAAAGCATGAGTGTCGTGAATAGTTTTCGATATCGTGTCATTGATTCCTCCCTGTGGGGTTCTGCCGACCCCAAAAGCGAACGAACGCCGGCCATCCATTATGGCCGAGCAAATAATAGAAGATCGGGCGTTGGTTCGGTAGTAAGTAACTGTTAGTCACAACCTAACGGTGTAACTGTAAGTAACAGAGTAACAGTAAGTAACAGTAAGTAACAGTAAGTAACAGTAAGTAACAGTCCCCGCTCGATGTTAACGGTTAGTAACCGCCTCGCGCTGGGTGGAGCGGAGACGAGAAGCGGCTTAAACGACTTCAGCGGATTGTTTCTGGCTTCGGCGGTGTTCAGTTAGCGACTGCCACCTTTGCGCGGCATTGCCGGATAGCTCTTATTGCCTGAGTGCGTGCCCGGCCGGGTGCGATCGCATCATTTTGTCCGCGTGCATGTTGCGGCCAGGATTGGCGGGGCGAGGCGCGGCAAGGCACGGTGCGGCGAGGCTAGACAGGCAAAAAAACGAGGTTCTCAGATTTCGGTCTGAGGGCCTTTCGCGTTTGGCGCGAACATAGGCGCGAAGTCCGACAGCTGCACGGCCAAGGACTCCAACTCCTCTCGGGTCAATGGACGCCTCGGCTTGGGGGTCTTTTGGGCTCGACGACGAGTATTGCGCTCTTTCCATTTTGCGATCCGCGCGGCGTTTGTCTCGGGATGCCGAGCGCGCCACAATGCCTGGCGTTCAGAGTTCGTCATCGGCATGGTCGTTATTTCCCACCTCCCGGCTGTGAGATACGCGAGTGACAGCGAAAATCGCCCCCGCCGGTCCCTATGCAGCACGCCGTAAGCTGTGATTGCTCCCCCGGAGGGGGCTGCTGTCGGGCGCTGGGTGGCGCAAGGATGAGCACCCCAGGGCGGCCAGCCCATTGACGGCGGTGCGAGCCAGGAGGAACACACTGCCGTCATTCAGCGCGCTAGCGGACCCGTTGGGTGAAAAGGACAAAGGCCCAACGGTGAGGTTGACCCGCAAAGCGCTGCAGGGTGTCCGTCGTCAGATTATTTGAGACAGAGACGTTCGAGATCGAAGAGAGGATCTGGCGCCTCTGTTGACGATGTTAAGCGGCTTTGCCGCGATGTATCAATCGGCGGATTTGGATGGTCTTTCGTTTGATCCTTTCTCTTTCGAGCAGGATTGTGTGGCCGCGTCCGGTGTAGACGTCTGCTGGCGTCAGGTTGTTCAGGCTCTCGTGGTAGCGCTGATGATTGTAGTGATCGACGAACGCCGCGATGTGCGCCTCGAGATCGCCCGGCAGGAAGTAGTTCTCAAGCAGGATGCGGTTCTTCAACGTCTGATGCCAACGTTCGATCTTGCCCTGGGTTTGCGGATGGTAGGGCGCGCCGCGCGTATGCGGCATACCCTTGTCTTCCAGATACTCGGCCAGATCGCCTGAGATGTAACACGGCCCATTGTCGGACAGCAGACGAGGACGATGCACGACGTTTGCCGACGTGAGCCCGGTTTCTTCGAGAGCCAGGTTCAGCGTGTCCTGAACGTCATCGTCCGCCATGCCGTGCAGAGCTTCCAGGCGATGATGTAGCGCGAGAAGTCATCGAGGATGGTCGAGAGGTAGAACCAGCCCCAGCCGATCACCTTCAAGTACGTGAAGTCGGTCTGCCAGAGCTGGTTCGGCGCAGTCGTCTTGTCGGTGAACTCATCGGCGGCTTTCATGACGATGAAGGCCGGGCTGGTGATGAGGTCATGAGCGCGGAGAAGCCTGAAACACTGGCTTCCGAGATGAAGTAGGCGCGCTCGTCGGTGAACGTGACCGCAAGCTCTCTCGGGCTCAGCTCCGGCCGCGCCAACGCCATCCCGAGCATGTCCTGACGCACGTGATCGGGGATGCGGTTCCAGACCCGCCCCGGACTGGGACGTGCGGTCTGCCAGACCGGTTTCGCCGAAGCGACGATAGAGGTCGTACCAGCGATAGAAGGTTGGCCGCGATACGCCCAACATTTCCAGCGTGCGCTTGACCGGTAGGCTTGATTGCTCGACGAGCCGGATGATCTCCAGCTTCTCGGATGCGGGATATCTCATGCTTCGTCGTCCCCATCCGCGATCATGCTTTTTTTGAGCAGGCGGTTCTCCAGAAGGGTCTCGGCGAGAACCTCCTTCAGATCGCGAGCTTCACGCTTCAAGCCTGACGACTTCGCTGGACGTGGCCTGACGCGCGGTGTCGCCCGACAGGCGTTTCTTGCCTGCTTCCAGGAAGTCCTTCGACCAGTTGTAGTAGAGGCTCTCGGCGATGCCTTCGCGCCGGCAAAGCTCGGAAATCGAGCTCTCTCCGCGCAGACCGTCCAGCACGATCCGGATCTTCTCTTCAGCCGAAAACTTCCGCCGCGTCGCGCGACGGATGTCCTTCACGACCTGCTCTGCCGGCTCTTTCGCCGGAATGGATTTCTGTCTCATCTTCGCTCCCTCTAAAGGTTACGATGAGCCAGAAATCCTCCCTTGTTTAACTCCCCCGATCTGTCTCATGAATGCTGACGGCGGACAGTTCAGACTATGAACGTCGTGATTGACCCTGAGAATCCCGATTTTTAGATTAAAGGTGGGCACACCTTCCGGTTCAAGCATGTCCGCAACTTTCCGGAGACTCGCGGTCGCCGTAATGGCGACCGAGCTTCTCGCCGACTTTGAGCTTGATTTCTCCTCGTAACAGGCGCCCGGCGCGATTTGTCATCGATGTCGATCGCAACGAAGCCGTGAGCGAGGCGGACATCACTCATCTGGTCATCCCTGTCAAAAGTAGACGGAAGTTAAGGTCTCGGTCTGTGTGCTGCTGGCCAAGCGCGCTAAGACGGTGGTGTCGCTTAAAAGTCTCAGCTTTATCGGACTCAAATTCTACTTTGAGCTTAAACTCTCGAGGACACTCTTACAAACATGGGTCGCAACCAGTCTTACCGGACGATCTTATTTTGAGATCGTGAGCGGAGCTGCGACATGTTGATTGAGCGATCACGCTCGATAGCGGTGAGCGACGCCGAGTGCGGGCCACTGTCCCAAAATTCCGGATCTCGACGGGAGGGGGTAAGAATCCTCCGTGAATTCAGGAAGCAGACCTCTGGGGTAAGGGTCAAGGCAGTGCGCTCGCGATACGATTTGCTTTCGCCTGATTACGAACAGCAAGTTGAGAGGGCGACGTGAAACGCGATTGTTCACGGACGACTGCCGTCATTGAGGTTACCTTCGGGCTAGAGCCGCTCCCGGGAACTGGAGTGACGTCGCAAAGACGTCACTCCCTTAGCCATCTCGGGTTGGGAGGCTAATTGTTGGGTACCCAGGAAATCGGGTTCCGGAAGCCGCACTTATGTTGGCGTGGAATTGAGCCGCACTGTGCGTGGACGAAGTGAGGTTCTGCGATACGAACATCTGCGAGCCCGTTGCGAACACCTGCGAGACGGAGCTCCCGCTCCGTTTGGACGCACCAGAACTTTGCCGCCCGGCGTCGCATGATGCGCCGCATCTGGACGGTATATATCCTGAACCTGTAATCGAAGGCCCGCCTTGACACCGAACCAAGTTCACCAGCGTATGTTCATGTTGATGATCTGGTTCAGCCGCGAGCGAACAGATCCCGCTCTCCGGACCCCCTCAAGTTCGATCGTGTCAAAGTGACCCCAAGGGCATTCGTGCCATGCGGGTCTGATGCTCATTGTCGGTGCCCAAGCCCATGGTGGCTTTTCGACCAAACTAACAAGCAACTCGAAATTTTATGGGAGGCTTTATCGTCCGCCTGGTCTCACCTACGAGGATCAATCGATCCTCCTCGATCATGTAACCGGTGTGGAGTTCACATATTTTGGCAAAATGCAGAATAAAATCGGGTGGTCTAGCTCCTGGCAGCACTATCATTGCCACTTCTCGTGCGGATACGGTTAAGCTTCTCAAATAACAAGCAGGTTTGGCCGGACTTAGGCTGTTTCCTGTCGAGGCAGCTGCTGAGTTTTCGAAGCAGGGTATCCCGGACCTCAATTCTGCCTTAGATCCCCTGACCAACCCGAGTTTCAAGGCCGAATCCGATCTGGCGATCCAGGCGGGCGGCGCTGTCCTTATGCGCCATTCGCAGGGCGCCCGGCAACCAACGCCAGCCGCACTAGAATACCAGCGGGGTACGAGGCTTGATCATTATTGAGCCAAGCAACTGTACCCATCCGAATGGACCCACTCTCACGGATCAGCAAATCGCGACACTGGCGACCATACTGATTTTGATCATGTTTGGTGACAATGTTTTCCCATTTCCGGGTGTGGGAAACAACTGGCAAACGTCTTTCGACGATTGCAAAGCATTTGTTGCGCGAGTCTAAGCTGCCGGCGGTAACGCGCATTTCTTTGGCCGCATGACCTTGGCATCTACGGCAACAGTCACATGATCATGCAGGATAAGAACAACCTGCAGATCGCCGACCTGATCCTGAAATGGATCGATGAGAACGTCGACCAAAAGAAAGTCGTTAAAAAGTAGATTTTGTAGTTATCTGAAAAAGCCTCCCCACCAGGTAGGACGGCTGGCGGGGAGTTGGAGCTCACCATCTCTCATTGCGCCAATATTTGTTCAGTGCGCACTGTCGCCTACATGGCCTACGCCGTAGTCCCAATAAGCGTAATCAGTGCTTACCGTGCTCTTTTATATCGATATCGCGACTTGGCTTCCCTTTGGAGCCACAGGCTTGCAACTCCATTTCTCGAGGCTGGTAATCAGTCGCTCTTTCGTTCTACGTCTGCCGCTCATCGTGCGCTGTAAGCAAGTTTTTTTCAGCGGGGACACTTGCCCACAACGAATGGCTTGAAAAATCACCTTGGACAGTATGCGAATTCGCGCCTGTCCTATGGCCCAAGGTTTTTTGCAAAAAAAAAGGGAGGCTTTTTTAGGAGACGCCACAATTACATTAGGAGGTGCAGGGGACGCGCTTTGGATCGTATAATGGCAAGTTCAATGGGACTCCGCACATGATGATGCAGGGCAAAAACAATCTCGACGTGTTCGATGAAATCCTCAAATGGACAAACGCGAACATCTCTAACCCTGTTGCTGCCAACTCCTGTCCGCCTGGGCAAAGGTCCAAGTAATTAAGCCCAGATGTCCGTCAACTGCGAGGCTGGCAATTAGTGTTGGCGAACCGGTAGTAGCTTTTGCTAGGTCAACGCAACCCAAATTCGCTTGGGGGCCGGTCTTCGGAAATTTTCGATGAATCGATGAACACCATTTTCTCCACTCAGCAGATCCATCCGCGCGACAGGCTGAGCTATTGGCTGAACTTCAGCGAACGAGTGGTGAAATGGGACGTTCGACCTCATTATGGGAAAGCATTCTACGCCGATTTTGCAAGCGAATCGTTGGGCGCTATCGAGGTCTTACTAATAACCATCAGCCCGGTTGATATTGCCCACGGAAAAATACACATCGCACAGTCCGACGATGATTTGCTCCTCTGGCGGCAAATCATAGGGCAGCTCATCATGGACCAAAACAATCAAGCGGCGATCATTCAACCGGGAGAATTTGCGCTGCTGGACACTCGCCTGCCATATACTGGGCAACTCCACTCACAATCGAAAATTCTCGTGCTTAAGATTCCGCGTCGAGAGTTACAATCTAGGATCGGGCAGCTCGCTAACTACTTGGCCCGACCGGTTGGCAGCTCAGGGGGTGTAGACAGCTTCACCTCATCATTTCTGGAATTGCTCCCCGAGAATCTAAGCAGCCTCAGTCCAAGCAGCCGACAAATTATTGGAACTCAGCTATTGGATCTGATTGCGTTATCATTATCAATGGCCGGTGGCCGAGGCAAAATCAGGCTGTCGTCATCGAAAGCGCTGCTCCTAGTAAAGTTGCGCGCAGCGATGGCGGCGCGGCTCACAGAGACTCATGTGAGAGTGGACGAAATTGCTAACGCTGCCGGGATCAGCGTTCGTTACGCGAATAAGCTAATGGCTAATCATAATCACTCTGTCTCGAGCGCACTTCAGACATTGAGGCTCGAACGTTGCAAAGGAGCTCTGGAAGACCCGTTACAAGCTCATCGAAATATCAGCGAAATTGCGTTCGCCTGGGGCTTTAGCGATGTCACTCATTTCGGCCGGCGCTTCAAAAAAATGTATGGACTTGTACCTAGTCAGTGGCGCAAGACCGCGCAGAAGCACTCCTAGAATGGCAGTCCTGATAAGAGTGTGACCGCTGACAGCAAATGGTATGAATTTAAAGCCCGTGCGGCGCGCTTCGGATCACCGCCATTAAAGTTGTCGCCAAGCCAAAACGCGAAAGCTTGAGTTTTGCTTAAATTGTACCACGGCTTCACGCACGAACACGCCGCCATCAGAACCTTGGGCCTCTGCCCGGATCGTAAAGACAAAGCCCCCATGGGATTCAACGAGGTTTCGGAACCCGGCTCTCTGGAGCATTTCAATCAGTCGTTTAGGCGCTACGCTTGTGTCAACGGCAAATCCGAGCGAATAAGTTGTCAAGTAAGGTACTAGCCGCGCATAGATGGGTGGTGTTATGCCCAGCACCTGCTGTAACTCCTCGACCGTTCCAAACGGGGCGTTTTTGGGGCCCCAGGCAAGGCCGGCAGTTCGATAATCGGCCCCTTCAGCACCGTTGAGGCGCTTCAAATTATCCTCGTCACGAAAATCGGCTACGGCATCCGCAATCGATCGAGCCTTGCCTGGATCAACACCGACTAATTCAAACAGCGAGACCAAAAGCGCCTGTGGTGCTTGGTTCAGGTTGACTTTGCCAAGCTCGCCCTGAATTGAGTAGTGAACTGTACGGTTGGCGAACCGCCACGCATAAACCGTTCCATCGAGACGTAACTTCGCGGTTTCCGATGGACCGCTAAACCGTGCGTCTTCCAAATCAAGTATCGCACGCTGGACGCCCGCGTCCGCGGCCGCGCGTAAAGCAGCACTTTCGGTCATGTTCAGCGCTATGCGAGTACTGGATCGGGTTTCTATGATCAGAGCGGCGGCAATGATGGAAAGCAGTACGAGCGCCCACAATACAGCAATCAGGGCAATGCCTTCATCGCCTTTCTTGTTCAAACTCGCGCTCCACGTTGTCACCAATGCAACTCTTATGGCGAGAAACACGGTGGACGAGTCGGGCGCCGACCTGATGCTGGCTGTACGAGTTTCGAGAGTTAGCGTCCAGCGCGTTCGTAACCTCTTACCGGCGTCATAGCTTCTTTTTCTTAAGCCAGTCGATTAGAACGTTGGCAATATCGCCATTGTTCTTTTCAAGCATCATCATATGGCCGTTGCCATGGATACCGACGGTCTCAAGGCGCAGGTGCTCGTTTGGTACCCCCGCCTGTGTGAGGAACTCGGAGGTGCAGTGATCGTACTGAGCCCGGAATGAGGCCTCGCTAGTCACAATCAATATCGGAATCTTCTTAAGGTTCGGAAGTTGCCGTGCGGGCTCGGTCTGTCGCCAGCAGGCGAACAGTCCAGGTCCCTCGGGCGCTGCCTGCTGTACGATGCTGATCTGAGAAGGATCGCTTACAGGAGGACTGAAAGTAAGGGGGATCCGGCTGATCCCATAGGGCCGGTCGATGGTGGTGTTGGCTTCGTTGTAAAACGGTGGCCCATTCGGCTCGACGGCAATGATTGCCTTCACGAGATTCGGCCGTGCATCCGCGGTGGTCCAGCCGTGCGGTCCTGACTGAGAGTGCGTTAACAGCACCGCTGGTCCAATTTTATCCAACAGCGCCACCAAGGCACTGGTCGTGAATTTCTCCTGCGGCAAAGCCTCCATGCCCGAAAACTGCGAAGCAAAGAACTGATCAAAGATGGGATCGCCGTGCACTCCAGTTCCTGGCCACTGCGTGTGCAGGTGGGCCTGAGGCCAGAGGTTTGCCCGCTCAGGAGCGGTAAACTGGTTCTCGATATTCGTCATGTTCGGGTGGAGCAGTCCTCGGCTCCATAAGCAGCGTTATTATATGGAGCTCGGCCACGGCCCGGCTGGTCCACCAGATAGACAGGGCATCCGCGGCTTAGGAAGTAATCAGCCCAACCCAAACGGTCGTCAGGGGTTCCTGTGAAACTCGTGTTTTGCTGACCGCCTCCGTGGATCATGACCACCGGATATTTGTTGTTCCCGCCTCCGCTGGGGAATCTGAAAACGCACGTACATCTGTCCAAACATCCGGCCGGCGCGTGGATTGGCTGGATTGTCGTACTGGCCACCGACGAAGAAAACTCCCTGCTCCTTGATCTCGAGAGGGGGATCGCTCTTCGCTGCAGAAGGGTGCAGGCCCGCCGCCCAAGCGAGCACTGTCAATCCGAGAATGAGGTTGGTCTTAATTGAAGCCGTCGCTTTCATTACCTATTCCTCCGCATTCAATTTTGCGCGTGTGCGGCTGCTGGGCTTTCTGCCAGTGCGAGCGAAAGCCAATCCTCGATCACTTTTGCGAGCTGGAGATTGTTTTTCTCGACGAGAGAAATGTGGCCGTTTCCGTGAATTCCGATGTTCTCAAATCGTATGAATGTGTTTGGGACTCCGGCCTGCGTCAGATACTTCGACGTGCAATGGTCATATGGCGCGTGATAACCCGCCTCACTTAGAATGTGAAGGATTGGAACGCCTGCAAGTCGCGGAAGCTGACGCGCCGGCTCGGGCTGCAACCAACACCTAATTAGCCCCGGCGCATCAGGCTGCGACTGCTGCACGGCAACGCTATACAACTGAGATGGATCACTTACTGGCGGGTCATACGCGAGTGGGCCTACCGATGGCCCCCACGGCCGGGTCAAGGCTCCTTGCGCGCCGGTGACAAGATTAACATTGAAAAAAGGCGGTCCGCTTGGTTCATCGGAAACAATGGCTGCCACAAGATCGGGGCGCGCATCGCCAACCTGCCATATTTCAGGACCGGGTGAGGAATGCGGCAGCAAAATAGCCGGGCCGATTTTCTCGAGTAAGGCAAGAAAGGCATGCACTCGGGACGGTGTTGTCTCCCCCGTGCCGGTGGGCGCAAGATGCGCATAGTACTGATCAAAGGCTGGATCGCCGTGTAAGCCAGTACCGGGCCACTGCGTGTGCAGGTGAGCCTGAGGCCACTGTGCCGCGGCCTTTTCAGGGGCACTCCATATATCCTCGGCCTGGCTTACAAGGCGTGGCATTTCCGAACGGCCCGACGCTACCCGATTTGGCAACGCCAGGCCTGTCGACGACATAGACCGGCCATCCGTGCCTCACGAAGTAATCCGCCCAACCAGGGCGACCGTCGGGTGTACTGACAAAACCCGCACCGGTGTGGGCGCCTCCGTGCAACATGATGATGGGGAGTTTGCCTTTGCCGATCTGCTTAGGAATCTGATACTCCACGTACATCTGGCCAGTCATCTGAGTTGGGTTTTGCGGATTGTCGTACTCGCCACCCACATAGAAGTAACCCTGCTTGGCGATGACCAACGGCGGGAGTCCTTTTTGATTTGCCCAGGGGCATCCGGATTAGGTCCCGGGATGCCTCCGGGGTGCGGCGACAGCTACGCCGATAGTCGCGAGGCCAAGGCACAGGGCACCTGACAGACTAAGGGCGGCCGATCGCATCCAAGCATTGTGATGATGCATTCTATCCTCCTAAGCATCTCCCGTCCGGCCTCACTCCTGGCTAATGTCCAGGAGCTGACCGGCGACCTTCGACGATGCCGCTTCTTAGTTGCGGATTTCATCATAGTTGCAAAGAATAGGCTCGGCCGGGCGGGCACTATCTGTCGGCCTGGGAGGAAGAACGACGAATTACACGTTGCAACGGGTCTGGAAAATTAAATGATAGAAGTGTGGAAACGTCAGCTACCCTGCTCTCCCGTCCCGGTTCGACCGCTGATCTCGGCTCAGTGCTTCGTCCCTGAGGCCTGGGTAGACGAAAGCTATCGCGACGCCCGCGACGGCGAGGTCGGTCGCGTCGGTTCCGAGATCAACTTCAACCGGTACTTCTATCGCTATGTCCCGCCGCGTCCCCTCGAAGAGATCGACGCCGAGCTGAATGCGCTTGAGGCCGAGATCGCCGGGCTCCTGAAAGAGGTGGCAGCGTGACAGAGATAATGCTCGGCGACGCTCTACTACACTGGCTAATCAAGAAGCTTGGTCAGCTCTTTCGCGAACGTAAGGAGAAGGTCAACGACAACGATTTCCAGCCTCTATCCGTGACGAAAAACGGCATACACATACCAAAAAGCAAGTTCGCGAATGTAAAGGATGCGAACATACTTTTTGGTAACAAGTCAATTTCTGCCGCGCAGAGTTCGCGTCCTTTAGCGGCCTGCTTGAGGGCTCTTACGGAGCAGATGCAGACGGCGTCACCCGACGAATTAGCCGCTCTTTACGACGCTTCCGCGCTTCTTTTACCGGCAAGCATGGGTCGCCCTCAAAACGATCAGTTCATAGATCAACTAAGGCCAGGTAACCTAGGGGACCTTCTGCACCTTGTTGATTCCAATATCGACAACGCAGAACTCTCCCCCCGGTGGGTTGCCGATCATGTGGGAATTTCGGCGAGACATATTCACAGGAAATTTGCCTTAGGAGGAATGACATTTAGCTCTTACGTCACGACCAAACAACTCGAGCGCGTTCGCCGAGAGCTCATCTCAGACGGACGTCGAAAAATTACTATCTCCCATATAGCCTTTTCGGTGTGGTTTTAACGACATCTCCACATTTATTAGAGCCTTTAAGAAGGCGCTGGGCTGCACTCCTCGCGAATATAGAATGAGGCATGGTTCTTGAATTGAAATCACCTTCGCCCACAACAGCGCGAACACGATCTGAAATCCCACTCTATTTTTTTGTAGGCGATTGGGCGCGCGGTAAGCAACTACCCGGTGACGAAAATCAATCGAAAGGATCAGACCTTTGCTGATTTGGGAATCCCTTCTCGATTCAGAGCGTTCGGAAAGCGCTCTGGTTCGTTATGCACCGTCGGTTGATTGATCACCTACGGCTCGCAGTAAAAGGTCCACATAACGATGCGCTTCTGACCATGCGTCAACGGCTAAAGCGTGATCATTCGTAATGATGGGGTCGGGGGTTCGAATCCCTCTTGCGCACCAATAACCTACAGGTTCGGATCTCCCGGCACGCAACGGAACACGATGTTGCTTCCCACGGCGTTCTTGAGCTGGAGCTTTTGCCCCTTGGCGTGACAATAGGCGCCAGCCTTGTCGACGGCGGCGCTGAGCGCCTTGTTCGTGTCCGATACGAGGCCTGAGCCTCGGCTGACACCAATGGTATAGGTGCCGGGCTCGGCCTGAGCCTCCTGCACCTGTCCAACCGTGGCCGAGGCGCAGCCGTCAAGGCAGCTTGTGACTACAGCCACGATGGCGAGCATGAACAGCGGTCTCATCCGTGCCGGCATGATGTGTGCTAACCGAAAACTCGGTGAGTTTGGTCCCTCAAGCCCCGTCTCTATGACATTTTACGCCGTCGTGCCAGGGACAGGTAGTGGGGCGAGCCTAAGCCACCTCGGCGCTGGCGGAAGCCGTCCATTTGCCGCATTCGTGCCGCTGGGCTAACCAAGACCGACTTAATCAGGACTTGCCGATGACCTCGATCGCAGCCCGCCTCGTCCTCAGCGCCGTTATCGCCCTGCCGCTCTCGGGACTTGGCGCGCTTGCAGCGTCGAGCGAGCCTGCGCTCCCCGAGACCCCAAAGGCGGTTACCGAGGCCATTGCCGCCGCGCCGGCTGCGGGTGGTCCGGTCAAAGTCGTGGTCGGCGCCTACATCAACGACATTCAAGAGCTCGACTTCAAGACCAACAGCTACGCCATCGATCTCTATGTCTGGTTTCGCTGGAAGGCTCCCGATCTCGATCCTTCCAAGACCGCGGAGTTCATGAATTGCTACGCATCGGACAACAACATTCGCGACGAGCTTTACGACAAGCCGCAGGCCATGCCTGATGGCAGCCTCTATTCCATCATCCGCTATCAGGGCGAGTTCTCGAGCAAGTTTCAGCTCGAGAAATATCCGTTCGACACTCAGTCTCTCTTGGTGGTGATGGAGGACACCATCGCCGCCGCCTCGATGCAAATTTACGTGCCTGATCCCGAGGACAGCGTCACCATCAATCCCGACATCACGCTGCCGGGCTTCAAGGTCGGCAAGCCGGAGATGCGCATTGTCGAGAGGCCCTATCCCACCAATTTCGGCGATCTCTCCGAACCTGAGGCGACCGACTATTCGCGGCTGATCCTGACCATCCCGGTCACGCGCCCGATCGTGGCGATGTCGATCAAGACCTTCGTGCCGATCGTTCTGATTGTGGTCTGCGCCGCGCTCGTGTTTTTCGTGCGGCCGCGCTACGTCGAAGGCCGCATCGGCCTCGGCATCACCGCTTTGCTGACGCTGGTTGCTCTCCAGCTCACCTCCGGCGCTTCGCTTCCCGACGTCGATTATCTGATGATGATCGATAAGATTTATCTCCTCGCCTATCTGTTCATCATCCTCGCCCTGGCGCGCGTGGTGATGACGTCGTGGCGTGGCGCCGACGCTGAGGCCGAGCTGTCGATTTCGCGGACCGATCGCCTCTGGGTGGGCGTGCTATTGGCGGTTTACCTCGTCGCCAACATTGTTGTCGCCTGGTCGGCGCTGCGCGTTGCCTAGATCAGCGGTGCAAGGCCGTGTCGAAAAATTTGAGCGCAGCGTTGCCGACAGATTCATGGATGGCGGCACGATCGACGCCTGGCGCGTCCTTGCAGGCTTCGGGAAACTCGTCCTTGCCTTCGTCGTCGCATTCATTGACGAAGATCTCGTGATCGACGGCTCCCGGGATGATGACGAGCTCCGCATGCGGAATGAATTTCGCAGCGAACTCGGCGTTCTCGGCCGGCGGCGTCTGCGTACCGGCGCCGACCGTGATATAGGCCGGCGCGCTGAGCTGCTTGAGCCCGGCCTCGTCCATGCCGAAGGCCTTGATGATGCCTGGCGCCATGGCGAACACCGCTCTAACGCGATCATCCTGCACATTGAGCGCCGGCTCCGGGTCGAGAGGCAGCTCCTCGCGCAGATGCTCGGGGATCTGCTGGTTGTTGCGCTAGCCTTGTTGGAAGGCGAGATATTTGTCGCGGTTGACCTTGGCGCCGCCGAGCCAGAGCGCGGTGAAGCCGCCTTGACTGTGGCCGGCTGCTCCGATGCGGTCGGGGTCGACATATTTGCTCCACAAGGGATCGCCGAGCAGGAAGTCGATGTCGAGGCTGATATCGACCGGTCGCTGCCACAGCATGTTGGCGAGATAGGCGACGGTGGAATCGTAGGTGTTGGCGCGCCAATGATAGGGCGCCGCCACGATATAGCCGTGCGAGGCAAGCGTTTGCGCGAACCAGGCGTAAGAGAGGCCGTTGCTGCCGCGCCCGTGCGACAGCATGACCAGCGGGTGCTTCTCGCCGCCGGGGGCGATCTCGGCATCCTTGTAAAGAGTGAGGTTGATGAAGAACGGCAAGACGAACGGGGTCGCCATGCCCTCGCCGATCACCGCGGGATAGAAAATTGCCATTGAGAGAATCCGGGGACCGTAATGGCTGTCGGCAAATTCGATTTGCCTGATCCCAACCGGATAGCTGTGGTCAGCCTCGCTCCCGCGTGATGCGGCGCCCGCAACGAGCAGCGCGAGCACGGCGGCAAGTGCGGCAACGCGACGTCTCATGTCTTGGTCGGGCGGATGCCGAAGACCGCGATGGTCCCCTTGCCCTTGACCTCCATGTCGCCCAAGTCTTCAGCCTCAAAGCTCGAGGATACCTGCTCCCAGACGTCCTTGGTCACCGCGACATATCCCGGCTTGGATTGATCCGACATGCGTGACGCCACGTTGACCGTGTCGCCCCAAATGTCGAACTGATAGCGCTCTTGCCCCACGACGCCGGCCACCACCGGCCCGGAATGCACGCCGACCCGCACCTCCCAGCCAAGCCGTGCATCGATTAGCGTCGAGGCCATCTCCAGTCCGCAGCGAACGGCCGAGCCGATCGGATCGGCCACCTGCTGCAGCAGGCCTCCTGCGGCCATGAAGCCGTCGCCGATGGTCTTGATCTTCTCCAGCCCATGCCGCGCCGTCACCCGCTCGAAAATCACGAACAGCGCGTCAAGCCGTGACACCACATCTTCCGGTTCATGCTTGTCGCAATAAGCGGTGAAGTTGGTGACGTCGCAGAACAGCACCGCGACATTGTCGTAGCGCCGCGGGATCACCGTGCCGATGCTGCGGATCTCGTCGGCCGCCTTCTTGGGCAACAACGCGTGCAACAGCTCGTTGGCCTGATCTTTCGCTTCACGCGCCTGTGCCAGCGCGTCTTGCAGGGCAAGCTGGGTCTTGACCCTCGCGAGCACGATCGGCGCCGGAAAACGGCTTGTGAATATAGTCGACCGCGCCGACCTCAAATCCATTCTCCTCGTCGATGGCGTCGGTCTTCGCCGTAAGGAAGATCACCGGGATGTCGCGAGTAACCGGATTGGCCTTCAGCCGGCGGCAGACCTCATAGCCGTCCATGCCCGGCATCATCACGTCGAGCAGGATGAGGTCGGGTTTCTCCGCCGCGGATGCGAGCACCAAAGCCTTCTCGCCATTGGTCGCGACCTTGGTGCGGTACGCGCCTTTGAGCACGCCCGAGATCACTCCGACATTGGTCGGCGTGTCGTCGACGATCAGTACGAGCTTGTTGTCCGATGCGTGGGTCATTTGAGATTCAAGGACAAGCGATCGCTGATCGACGAAAGACATTTGAGCGCCGACTCGAAATTGAAGTCGCCGACGAGCTCGCTCAGGGTTTCGATTTCCGCCGAGGTCAGGACGCCGGCCAATTGCGACCTGGCGTCGATCATGAAATCTGCCGCCTCGCCATCGTCGCTTTCGAGCAGCCGCTTCAACCTGGTCAACGGTTCCACCACGGTGGCCGGATCGCGTGATACCCCGCCGCCATTGGTCGCCGTCTCTTGCGGCAGCGCCGCATGGATCGCTCCCAACGCCGCGCCGAGCCTGGCGGACAGGAAGGTGAGCGCGGTGTCGATGCCCTGCCCCATCTTGATCGCCGTCTCGGCCTTGGCCGCTGCCTCCGACAGGGCAGTGGCGCCGAGGGTGCCGGCGGCACCCTTCAAGGAATGTGCGTCGCGTTCCGCCGTCGCCGCATCACCCATCGACAGCGCCTTGCGAATGTCCTCGATGGTAGCGGCCTGGTGCTGGGCGAACCGGCGCAACAGGCTCTCATAGCGCTTGCGATTGCCGCCGGTGCGCTTGAGCGCGGATTTGACGTCGATGCCGTCAATGATGAGGGGACCGTCGGGGCTGGACCCTGGCGCTGCCGGTGCCGCGGGTCTCGCCTCGGTCCATTCATGCAGCCCCGGGCCGTCGCCGTCTGGCCGTTTGATCCAGCGCAGCAGGACTCCGAACAATTGATCGGGGTCGATCGGCTTGGCGATGTGATCGTTCATGCCGGCTTGCAGGCACAGCTCCCGGTCGGAGACGAGCGCGTTCGCGGTCATGGCGATGATCGGCAAGACCTCGGAGCGCGGGTTGGACCTCAAGATGCGGGTCGCCTCGATGCCGTCCATGACCGGCATCTGCATGTCCATCAGCACGATGTCGTAGTCGTTCTCGCCCACCATGCGCACGGCCTCCGCCCCGTTCTCCGCGAGATCGACGAAGACCTCGGCGTCTTCGAGCTGGCCGATGGCCACCTCCTGATTGATTTCATTGTCCTCCACCAGCAAGACGCGGGCCCCGCGTACGCAGTCGATGTCGAAGGAGGGGCCGGCAACCTCGGTTTCGGTGGTCTCAAGGTCTGCGCCGAGCGCCCCGATGGCGGTGTCGAACAGAATGGAGGACGTCACCGGCTTGATCAGAACATTTTCAAAGCCACTCTCCTCCGCCTGTTTCAGAACCTCCTCGCGGCCATAGGCGGTCACCATTACGAGATGAGGCGCAGAGCCGAGGTTGGGCAGAGCGAGAATGCGCTTGCCGGTCTCGATGCCGTCTAGGCCCGGCATCTGCCAATCGATGAAGGCGATGTCGTAGGGCGCGCCAGCTTCCACCGCCTGGCGCACCATCTCGATGCCTTCCTGGCCGGACGGCGCCTCATCGGCGATGAAGCTCAAATTGGTCAGCATTCCCGACAGCACGCTGCGCGCCTGGGCATTATCGTCGATGATCAGCACGCGCCGTCCGCGAAGGTCGGACTGGAGAATGCGCCGCCGCGGCGCCATCTCGGCCTTGCCGAGGCGCGCGGAAAAGCGGAACGTGCTGCCCTCGCCGAGTTCGCTCGTGACCTCGATGGTGCCGCCCATCAACTCCGCCAGCCGTTTGGAGATGGCAAGGCCGAGCCCGGTGCCGCCGTATTTGCGGGTGGTCGACACGTCAGCCTGCTGGAAGGCCTGAAACAGACGCCCGATCTGCTCTCCGGTGAGACCGATCCCGGTGTCGCTCACTGAGAACAGGATGAGCTGGTTCTCCCTGGAATCCTCCAGCACTTCGGCTTTGACCACCACTTCGCCCTTTTCGGTGAACTTCACCGCGTTGTTGCAGAAGTTGATCAGGATTTGACCGAGCCTCAGAGGATCGCCGCGGAAATAGTTGGAGACCGGGGGTTCGATGTCGAAGATCAGCTCGAGACCTTTGGCCGAGGCCTTCTCCGAGATCAGGTTGCCGACATTCTCCAGAACCTTGTCGAGATCGAAGTCGATGTTCTCGACCGCGAGCTTGCCAGCCTCGATCTTGGAGAAGTCGAGAATGTCATTGATGATGCCGAGCAGATGATGGCCGGAGTGTTTGATCTTGACGACGTAGTCGCGCTGGCGCGGCATCAGATCGGTTTTCAGCGCGAGATGCGAGAAGTCCGATGACGGCGTTCATCGGCGTCCTGATCTCGTGGCTCATATTGGCTAGGAATGCGCTCTTGGCTTCGCTTGCGGCAAGTGCCGCCTCCGTCGCCTTCTCGAGTTCGCGTTGCGCGCCAAGCAGCGCCTGCTCAGCTTCTTTGCGGCTATCGATATTGCTCCATGAGCCCACCACTTCGAGAGGCTCGCCGTTCGCGTCGCGAATGAGATGCTGCTCGTCGCTGACCCAGCAATAGGAGCCGTCTTTCTTGCGGAACCGATATTCGGAAAGATGCGCTCCCGTCTCGAACAGCTGAGCCTGTTCCGCCTCGACCTCGACAAGATCGTCCGCGTGGACGTGAGCACGCCAGAACGCCGCGTCCTTCAGATATTCTTCGGGCCGGTAGCCGAGCAGGCCGGCGATGTTCTCGCTGACGAAGGTGGGAGCGAAATCGCCGCTCGCGGCGAAACTGTAGATGACCACGGGAGCCGCCGACAGCAGCAGGTCCAATCGGGCGCGCACTTTCTCCCGGGTCTCCTCGGCTTCTTTGCGCGCCGTGACGTCGGTCCACGAGCCCACGATCTCGGCCGGCTTGCCGTCCGCATCGCGCACCACTTGCTGGCGATCTTCCACCCAGAAATAGGTGCCCTCCGGACGGCGGATGCGATACTCGATCGAGCGCTTGTCGCTCTCGAACATCCGGTCGACCCATTCATTGATGCGCGGCACGTCTTCGGGATGAACCCGATCCCGCCAAAGGTATGGGTTCTCGAGATACTCCCGGGGGGTGCAGCCAAACAGCTGGTAGACGCTCTCGCTCACATAGGTCGGGTCGTAGTCGCCGCTCGCCATCCGGCAATAAAGAACGGCGGGCGAAGCGTTGAGCAGGCGAGAGAAGTGGACGTGCGCCGAGGCCTGGATGTCGGCGACCCGCTGCAGCTCTTGCTTTTCCTGTTCGCGCGCCGCTGCGCAGAACGCCTGCTCAAGGGCTTCGGTTATCGTCTTGGCGTCGCTTTGCCCCGCCGCAGGCAGAATCTTGAGGAGAGCGGCCGTGGCGGATTCCGCATGCTGTCTTGCTCTCGTCATGACTGGTACCCTCGGAGCCGCGCGGCCGGCTCCCTTACGCCGACAGAAAGGCTATTCTAATCAACAAACAACGCGCGCGAGAAACCATACTTTGGCAACCAACGAGGCGGAAGGGCGCCTGATACGTTTCGCGAACAGTTTTCCGACAATCCAAGCGAAGCCAATTCCCGGTCGCTGGCACATTAAGGCTGGGAGCGCTCTCGCCAAGCAAGGAGAGGCCGCATGGTGAACATCCGACCGGCTTCTGTATGATGTCCGTTACGACCGCTGATCTTGGCTTTTCTCCACAAGGGAAACCCCGGCCGGGGCGAACCCGACCGGGGGTGGCAACTTGATCAGGAGAGCTCGGAAACTAGCCGCGGTCTGTTACAGCAGCATCACAGCCGCTCCGGCCGTCACCAGGCTGGAGCGCAAGGCCAAAGGCGGACCGACCCAGGCCGGACGTCGTGCGACGCCCCAATACTTGGAGTCCCAAATGAACCTCAGCTAGAGACCGAAAGCCTCAGTTGACGCATTCAGCGCGAACCGCTTGAGCTTCGCTGAATCTGTCTCGCCAACCGATGCGAGCGCGACGATGGTCGTGGTTAGCCGGCTTCGTGCCGCCTTTGCATCGACCACTGGACCCCGACGCTTGAGCTCCCGCCAGGCCTGTTCCAACGCGTGGTCCATCAAGGACAGCGTTTCGGGCCCGTAGATTTTGGGAAGTTCCTCAAGGCGCATGACCAATCCTCCCTGTCCAGGAGTGGGCGATTTCAACTCTGTGCCCCGTCATGCCTTTTGGCTTGTTAACTCACTATAACGCATCGAACGCCGAAGTGCCAGTCAGTTCGCCCAGCGGCGCTCGTTTTTGCTGCACTGCGTCAGAGCTTTAGCGAGGATCGCATAGACACACGAACGGTCCGTCCGAATGCATGCGCCCTTGCTCTCCCGGCACGTAGCAATTGGTCGACCCTGCGCCGATCATCCCGCTTCTGATCTCCCCGTAGGGTGCGCCGGCGACATGGCCTGCGCAGACGTAAGCATCGGGACGGCCTCCAACGGTGACCGGATGGCGGCAAACCGTCTCGCAAGGAACTCCGGGAGATTGAATCCAGTTGGTGCGCGCTTCCGCCTGCGCGCACGACGCCAACACCAAGACCGCAAAAACCAACGAAAATCGCATCGAATCCTCCACTTCAAATCGCCGCAACGCGGCACGTGGGCCATTCAAGACCGAGGGTGTAACAACGATTGTGACCTTATTGGGTTTACGATTCTCCCCTGCAAATATGGGCCAAGATCTCTTTACCGCGAGGTAGGGAAGGAGGATTAACCTAGCCTGAGCTTGAGTCGCCTTGAAGATTGGGCCTTAAACGAAACACTTTGTGGTCCTATTCTTGCGTAACAAGGGGATATGGAAAAGGGGAGCCAACTAAACGTGGTTGCAAAGGACAGTCCCCCCGTTCGACTTGGCTGGCGTTTTGCGGTCGGAGTCGCGCTCATCGTCGGCGGATACATTGCCTGGACACTGATTCCCGTTGCCGTCGCCACGGATTTGCATCCGGGCCTGAAATCGGTACTGACGGCACTCCTCGGCGCAACGCCCATCATGACCAAAGTCGTTGCCGTCGCGCTGATGGGCCGGCCTGCCTATGAGATCTTCAAGCGCGGCGTGCTGAAGTCCCTGCGCATCCGCGCAAACTCGTAGCACGATTTGCTGGAGGTTCTCTGCCGCCCGCGGGTCAGGCGTCGTTCCCACGAATATCGTATCTTGAGCGGGCCGCCGTCCCCGGCGTCAGTTGACATTGTCGCTGCAAGTGCGGCCCCCAGCTGCGACTGCGGCCGGGTTTCGAAACTCTTGGTGAGGCAGATCTCATGTCCCTCTCGATGTATCAAGCTTCGGTTCCAGCGTTCATTGCCATGCTGAACAATCTCAACGCGATATTGGAAAAGGCCGAGGCCTTCGCCAAGGAGCGCAACATCGAAGAGTCGGTCTTGCTCAACTGGCGCCTAGCCCCCGATATGTTCGTCCTCACCCGCCAGATCCAGATTGCGGCAGACTTCGCCAAGGGCACCACGGCGCGGCTCGCCGGCAAGGAGGTTCCGAGTTACGCCGATGACGAGGCAAGTTTCGCCGAGCTCAGACGGCGCATCGCCAAGACTGTGAGTTTCGTGCAAGCCCTCAAACCCGCCGACATCGACGGCTCCGAGAACCGCGACATTACGCTCAAGTTGCGCGGACACGAGGTGCACTTCAAAGGTCAGCCCTATCTCCTGCATTTCGCCTTGCCGAATTTCTATTTCCACGCCGCGACCGCTTACGATCTCTTGCGTGCCTGCGGCTTGGGGATTGGTAAGCGGGACTTCATTGGCGCAATCTAGATCGCAGACGTCGCGACGAACATGCTCATGCTGTTGAACGCAGTATCGCCTTGGCTCCTAGCGTTGGGCGTTGTTGCTGTGGCCGAAGTCTACAGCATCGGGCTCATGATTCTCTGTCGCCGGCGATTTGGTGCGGATCGCCTGAGCCTCAACAACGAAGTCGCCGGATTCAAATTTGCCGTCGTCGGCGTCTTCTATGCCGTGCTGCTCGCTTTCGTGGTGGTTGCGGTTTGGGAAGATTACCGGGACACGGAAGTGGCGGTGCGCAATGAAGCGAAGGCTGTTGCCGATCTCCACCAGGTTTCGTTCGCGCTCCCCGCGGAGATTGGTGAACCAATTCGCAAGAATCTGAACTCCTACGTTCAACAAGTTCGCGAGTTGGAGTGGCCGGCGATGGCCAAGGGCGTCCCAAGTTCAGACGTGGAGAGTGAGCTACAGCATTTGGGTCAGATATTGTTCCAGGCAAGCGCGGATCCGGATAAGGATGCCGCCATCTACCATCACGCCCTCGATTTGCTGACGACCCTCGGCGACAATCGCGACGATCGCCTGGACAGTTCCAACGGCACTGTTCCAACCGCGCTTTGGCTCGTGCTCCTGGCGGGTGCGGTGATCACGCTTGGCTACCCGTCATTTTTCGGGACATCGAATCTCGTAGCCCAGATCCTCATGACCGCATCGCTTGCAGCGCTCGTGGCGCTGAGCGCGTTCGTCGGGATCGTGCTCGATTTTCCGTTCACCGGCGACGTGCGGATCTCCGATGCCCCATTTCAGGAGGCGCTCAGGCAAATGCCGCCGCAGCTTCCGCCGCAGCCCTAGCGACGAGGGTCACGCAGGCAATCCTCGGAGCCTATTCGGCGGCGTCGATCTTCGCCTGAGGGCTGCCCGTGGCGGAGCTATCAGGCTCCGTTCCCTTTGCTGGCTCGTTGTCGTTCACCGGCTTCACCTCGGCGGTGGCGCTGTAGACCGAGAAGATGCCCCCCGCGAGCACCGCACCCCGCTCAACCTGCACGTCACCGCAATTCACGTGCCCTTCCACCCGGCCGCTCGCACGCACCAGCAGGAATTCCTTGATATCGGCCTTCTCCGCAAGCGTGCCCGAGACATCGATATCGGTGGAGACCACCTTGCCTTTGATTGCCCCCGACGGCCCGATACGGATCGATTGGGCGGTGACATCGCCCTCGACCACGCCGTCGACAATGATGGCGTCGGGAACCACGATGGCTCCCTTCACCGTTACGCCCGCGCCGATGTAAGCGATATCCGGCGCCCCCAGCCGAAACCCGTTGATCGTCATTGACCCACTCCCCGCGCGCCTTTGATTCTCCAAGGCTGGACCACCTCGCGCGAGGTGAGAGAGGCGTTTTTTTGCCGGTGCGCGATATGCACAGCTTGCGCAGCCGCTTATTCACAGGGCTCTTTGAGCTAGCCCCCTGTGCGGTAACCGGAATTTCCGGCGATGCCACAAGGTCCACCATTGCGGATGGTATTGTCTTTGCTCTTTGCACGGAGATCGCCAGTTGACATTGCCGCCCGGACTTTCAACCCCAGATTTCAATTCCGCCTGCAAGGAATTGCGCGCGATCGTCGGGGACGAGTGGCTGCTGACCGCGCCCGATCGGCTCTCCGGCTACGCCGATCCCTATTCGCCCGGCGTTGCGGACGACTACACCCCTTCCGGCGCCGTCCTCGCCGCCAGCGTAGACGAGATCAAAGGCGTGCTCGGCGTCGCCAATCGGTTCGGCTTGCCGCTATGGACGGTGTCGCTCGGCCGTAACTATGCCTATGGCGGCGCCGCCCCTTGCCTCAAGGGATCGATGATCCTCGACCTCCACCGCATGAGGGCCATCGAGGTCAACGCCGACCTCGCCTACGCCGTGGTCGAGCCCGGTGTCACCTATCTCGACCTCTATAAGTTCATCCAGGGCAAGAAATACCCATTGTGGATCGACTGTCCCGATCCGGGCTGGGGCAGCGTGCTCGGCAACACGCTCGAGCACGGCATCGGCTATACGCCCTATGGCGATCACGCCGGGCATCAATGCGGCATGGAAGTCGTCCTCGCCGACGGCGACGTGGTGCGCACCGGGCTCGGCGCCATGGCCGGCAATCCAGCCTGGCCACTCTATAAATACGCTTTCGGCCCCTCGCTCGACGGGCTGTTCATGCAATCGAATTTCGGCATCGTCACCAAGATCGGGGTGTGGCTGATGCCGGAGCCCGAGGTCTTCTCGGCAATCGAGATGATGTTCCGGCGCGAGGAAGACATCGTGCCGATGATCGACGCTCTACGCGGTCTGCGGCTTGGCGGGATTGTCCCGACCGCCACCATCGCCAACTGGATGCGCATTGCCGCGGGCAACACCACGCGCGCCGAATGGTACGACGGCAAGGGCACGTTGCCGCAAAGCGCCATCGACAAGCTGATTAGGGAGATGGAGATCGGCTATTGGGGCATGCGCTTCGGTCTTTATGGGCGAGACAAGGTCGTGGCCGAGAAGCGCGAAGCGGTGGAGGAGGCGTTCTCGCGCATCGAAGGCGTCGAGATGGGCGTCGCCACCTACCGGCGCGGCGAGCCGATCGCGCCCGAGCACGGGACGCTCGCGGGCATTCCGAGCGTCGACCTGATGCCGCTCAATTGGCTTGGCGGCGCCGGCGCCCATATCGAGTGCCCGCTGGTCGTGCCGATGCAGGGCGCCGAGTTTCTCGATCTCTATCGCCGGCGCAGCGAGCTGTTCAACGCCGAAGGCTTCGACCAATATTGCGGGCTGACCACCACCACGCCCCGCTCTTTCATCAACACCGCCTCGATCATTTTCGACCGCAACGACGCCGAGCAATGCGCCCGCGCCCGCGCCTTGGGCCGGACCTTGATCGAAGACGCTCACAAGCGGCAACTTGCCGGTTATCGCGCCCATATTTCCGAGATGGATTTTGTCGCGGGGCAATTCGACTTCAACTATCACGCCGCCATGCGGCTTTATCAACGGCTCAAGGATGCGCTTGACCCCGGCGGCGTACTCTCGCCAGGAAAGCAGGGAATCTGGCCCAAGGTCTTGCGCCAGACGAAGGACGAGGAAGGCGAAAAACCATGACGCCACCGCTCGGCCTCGACCGTAGGGATGTGCTGAAGCTCGGTGGCGCCGCGGCGATCACGTTTCTTGCACCTTCCGGCATGTCGGCCGGTGCTGCCGACAGCGGACGTGTGGCGGCCTCGACCATCGTGCTAGCCGATCCCCGCTACGGCGCGAGCCTGAGCTTTGCAGCGAACCTTGAACCGCATGGCGCCGAGGTGATGGCCCTGACACGCGACCGCGCCAGAATCTGGCTTGACGCCCTCGAGCCGCGGCTGTCCGCCGGTCTTCGAGCAGTGGCCGGGCTCACACTCGAATCGGATCTGTTCGCGCTCGAGCGGCTGGCCGAGCACTCTGGCGCACGGACATGTTACCTGGGCTTGCATGATTGGCGGTGCGCGCGGACGGCGGCACATACGCTGCGAGGCTCGATCGAGCTCGATCGCATCGCGGCGGCGCTCGTCAATGACAAGGAGCGGTGGGCGGAAGGTCTAGGGTCGGCGCTTGGCCTGGCGAAGGAAAAACACCGGGAGGAACGAAAGCTCGCTCTCACTTGCCCCGGGCCCGCGGCCAATGGGCCACGCTTCTTCGTCTCCTGGCTGATGCGCTGGAGCGCCCAGCGGAAAGTGGCGCTAATGCGCCCAGCGGCGCGCCTGTTGTGAGGCAACGATCATGCCGGTTTGTGCATCTTCCGGCAGGAGCTTGGCAATCACGCCCATGGCAAGCTCGATCGAGATCTCGCTGCCCCCGCATTCCTTGAGTTGATCGCGCAGCCACCCGTAGATCTCTTCATCGCCGGCCTTCAGGCCGGCGGCGATCTCCTCGAACATCTGCGTCAAAGATCCAGTTGCCATCGCCCCCCTCCAATGTGCCCCGCCCTCATGGGCACATGGCTAAGTCTCCCAACCTCCTCCTACGAATCCGCCACTGCGACTCAGTATGATAACGGGGAATGCTGCAAGTGCGAAGCGTTCTCGTGGCAACAGTCGGGGACGAAATAGCGCCGCTTTAATAGGCTTCGCGACCGGTACCGACAAAAGACAGTGGCGTCTTTGCCACAGCACCCACGCTTTCGCCCGCGGGAAGCTCGGCGACGGGGCCGCCGCCATAGGGAGCCGGCTTGCAGAAATGGCGTCCGTTGCGCGCATTGGTGCGGAGCAGATCGAGATGGAAGTGATTTGAGTGATAGGCGTCGCTGCCTGGGCCGAGCACCGTGTAGAACTCGGCACATGCCCCGGCGAAAGCCGCCTGCAGGAAGGCCCGCGCCGCCGGCGTCCCTCGCCACCAATCACGCAACACGATGATCTCGCGCCCGTCTGCGAGGCGAAACGCGGCGACGTCGAGCGCATTGCCGAAGGCGTGCTCGGAGAGCTTGACCCCGAGATTGTCGCGGGTGCGGCAGCCATACGAAGCGATCTGCTTGATCTCGATCACGCGGCTCCCGAAATAGGCCTGTGCCGCGGGTTGCACCGAGCGGGTTATCCAATGATCGAGCGAAGCGGTCATTGGGCAGTTAATGACGGCCGCGGGCGAGACGGCGACGTTGCCGTTCAGCGCCGCACTGATCTTGAAGGGATGCTGGAGCCCGCAGGAGCCCTGCCCGCCGAGCGGCGACAGCGGCTGCACGAACGCCGACGGCCTGACTTGGCCGCTCGCCAGGCAGGCCGCCTCCACCTCACCTCGCCACGCGGCACGAGGCTCGGAATAAGGATTCGAGGCGCAAGCGGCGACGCCTGTAAGAATCGCTACGCTGACGATGACCCTGAGAACCCTGACCCCCATGGCCCCTAAAATGCGGGAGGGGCATGAAAAATCCTTCAATAGCCCGGGAGGAGCCCGGGCCTGGGGTCAGGTCAAGAGCAGAAAAAGGCCCATGGCGATCAGCGCCGCAGCCCAGACGATATCGAGATTGACCCATCCGCGGCGCAGGAACTCCAGCCCAATGAAGTCATAGACGGCGACGGCGACCGCGCCGGTAACGGCCAGCATAGCCGCGGTATGAACGAGAACCGCAAGTGCCGCGATCCAGATCGAGCTCGTGACCGGCATCGCATGCATATGCTCCGGGGGCATATGGGCTGCGTGCTCCTCAAGCGGCATCAGGGCCGGGATCAGCATGAGGCCAGCCCCATGGGCGGTCGCCATCAGGAACGACCAGATGCCAAGGCCGACATAGCCGGTGCGCAACCCGATGCGTGTCCGATGGCGATGCCCGCCGAGCAGATAGAAGGCGCCCCAGGCGACCAGCAGGCAGCCGGTAAAGACGCGGAGCACCTGTGCGTCGATCAACTCGCCGAGGCCCAACACCAGATAGACGACGGCGGCAATCGCAAGGGCATGGCCGAGCGCGATCGGCACGAGCGAGAGGAGAACCACCGAGCGGCTCCGCCGATGGAGCCCAAGGGCCACGGCAAACAGCCACCCCATGGCAGGGTTGAGCCCATGAAAGGCGCCGAGCCCGACGAAAACAAGCCATGGCCAGAGCGGGGTCAAGACGCGTCCGTCGGCGTCAGCCGCGTCTTGAGGCGTCGCTCCCGGTCATGGATAGCAGTAGGAATCCGACGATGAGGCGGAACGGATGCGGAAAAAGGTCGGTTCCCGTATTGCCAAAAACCCTTGAGAAGCATAGTTTATACGCTGGCTGTTAGCCCAGTGTTAACCCAGTGTTTCCGTTAGCCCGTGTTAGCCCGAGGGAGGTTTTCATGCTTCGCAGCAAGCGACTTGATGACGACGGCGTGGCGAAACTCAAGCCCGGAACCAAGCGCGTCACCATCCCCGATCCGGAGCTACGCGGGCACTATATCCGGGTGACGCCGAACGGCTCTAAGAGCTTTTGGGCGGTTGCCCGCGACCCCTCCGGCAAGCAGCATTGGCGCCTGATCGGCGCTCCGCCGATGAAGATTGACGATGCCCGCGAGAAGGCGGGACAGGTCATCCGGGCGATCCGCTCCGCCGTCGCGGGCGAGATTGTTGACGGCGTGCGACGGAGTGGCGAGCCAATACTTCGAGCGGCACGTCGACAAGAAGGGCCTGCGCTCTGGTCCCAAGCTTCGGCAATTCACCCGAAAGTACATTCTCCCCGGCCTTCGCGGGGATGGCGTTTACCGATGTTCGCCGCAAGCATATCTCGGCCTTGCTGGATCAGATTGAGGACAAGCACGGCGCCCGACAAGCCGACTACGCGCTGAGCATCATCACCGGCATGACGAATTGGTATGCCAAGCGCGACGACGAATATCTGTCTCCGATCATCCGCGGCATGAGACGGCGCGAAGACGACCGGCGCGACCGTATCCTGAATGATGCTGAGTTGCGCCGCATCTGGCAGGCCGATGGCTTCATAGGCAACTTCATTAAGTTCGCGTTGCTCACCGGACAGCGCAAGGACAAATACCTGACGATGCGCTGGGACGATGTGCGCGACGGCGTTTGGTGCATCCGCAGCGAGGAGCGCGAGAAGGGCAACGGAGAAGCGTTGAAGCTTCCGCCGCTCGCACTCGACGTCATCGAGGATCAGCGCCGCATCAATCCCAATTCGGAGCGCGTCTTTGCTGGGCCAGTCGGCAAGCCGGTCAGTCGGCTGGACCGCGAGAAGAAAAAACTCGACGCGGAGTTGGGGCTGTCGCCGTGGCGGCTGCACGATCTTGAGGAGAACCTCACGCTCGCTCATGGCGGCGGCTGGCGTTCCTGATCTTGTCGCAGAGCTTGTGCTTGGGCATGTGCAGAAAGGCGTCGCCGGAATTTACAACAGGCACGATTACATGTCGGAGAAGGGTGACGCTCTCGACCGGCTTGCGCAGCGCGTTGTGGATATTGTGACGCCGCCGCCATCGAACGTGACGCCGCTCCGCAAGAGCGCTTGACGGAATCGGTGAGAACTTCAGATTGAACATTCGCAGTGTAGTCACCGACTACACTACGCGGCAGTGTGGTCACTAACCACACCTCGCTCTACGCAAGTGGGAACGCATGGAGCCGGAAAGGATGGCCTTTCTGGAACCATCAACTTTTGCCTAGACGAGGTTAGCAATGCGTCTGTGGTATTTTGACGATTTGCGCGAGCAGGACATCTGCCGCACCTGGACTACCCTAAACAAATGGGTCGACGAGAGAGGCTTTCCGCCTGGGCGCATCATTGGGCGCCATCGGCGCTGGACCGAGGCCGAAGTCATGGCCTGGGTCGAGGCGCAGCCCACTATAAAAAGGCCGGGCCGCGGCTGCACAAAGAAGCTTACAGGGCTTGAGGAGGCAGCGGTCGTCAAATGAGCCACCGATCCCTTGCGGGGTCGGTGGCTGCTATCGCTGACGAAGTTGGAGAACGTTTCGCTGGATGGGCAACAAGCACCCCCACCCATAAACGTCCGGCCTCAATGCCGCGCCCGCGGTCTAGACGCCACGGTCGACTTGCTCGACCGGGCGCTCGATCTTTGCGAACTGCTTTGGTGCCAAATCGACCTTGATCACGCCCGTGATCTTGTCGCCGCGCTCAAGCGCGACGTCCAAGTGCATCGGAGGTCGCCGCGATGATCCTCCGCAGCTACCAACATGAAAGCGTCGCCCGCATCATTGCCGCCATCGACCCCTTGGTGGTGGCGCCGACCGGCTCCGGCAAAACCATCATCGCTTCCGAGGTCATCCGCCGCGCCGAAAATAAATTCGTGCTGGTCATCGCCCACCGCCGCGAACTGATCCACCAGATGCGCGACAAGCTGGCCGATTTCGGAATCGCCGCGGGTGTGATCTTGGCCGGAGAGCCGATGAACCAGATGGCGCGGGTTCAGGTCGCCAGCGTTCAAACGCTATGGTCGCGCTATATGCGCGGCAACACCGATCTGCCGCCTGCCGACCTCGTGGTGGTCGACGAGGCGCACCACGTCCGGGCACGGACCTATCGCAAGATCGTCGAGTCCTACCCGAACGCCAAAATCATCGGTCTGACGGCAACGCCCTGTCGGCGCGACGGCCGGGGTCTCGGCGGTACCTTCAAGACCATGCTCGAGACGCCACAGGTCGAGGAGTTGATCGAGCTTGGCTATCTGGTGAAGACGCGGGTCTACGCACCGAGCACGCCGGACCTAGAGGCGTCCACACCCGGCAGGGAGATTATGTCGAGTCCGAGCTTGCCGCTCGTGTCGATCGGCCGGAGCTTGTCGGTGATATCGTCACCCATTGGCACCGTCTTGCCGAGCGCCGCAAGACGGTGATCTTCAGCACCTCGGTCGCGCACTCGATCCATCTCAAGGACGAGTTCATCAAGTCCGGCGTGAAGGCCGAGCATATCGACGGCGCCACGCCCAAGCCAGAGCGTGACGAAATCCTGGCCAAGCTGTCGCGCGGCGATATCGAGGTGGTGGTCAATTGCGCGGTCCTGGTCGAAGGCTGGGACTTCGCCGGACGTGGCCTGCTGCGTTCTCGCTCGACCAACAAAGAGCATAGGCCTTTATCGGCAGATGGTCGGCCGCGTGTTGCGACCGTCACCCGGCAAGACCGACGCCCTGATCCTTGACCATGCCGGTGCCACCTTCCGACATGGGTTCGTCGAAGACCCGGTGATCTGGTCGCTTGATCCGGACACCAAGGCCGAGACGCCCGCACACGTCGCCCGAGGATTAGCTGCCACATCTAAGCTGCTGACGTGCTCGCGGTGTTCGGCAGTCCGGTTGGCGGGCAAGCCCTGCCCAGAATGCGGCTTCCTGCCGAAGCGCCCAGGCGAATATCTGCGCGTTCGCGAGGGCGAGCTTGCCCACCTAGATCGCAACGGCAGTCATCCCGATGTCATCAGTCCACTTCGCCGCCAGGAATGGCATGCCATGCTCGCCGCAATCGCGGAGGAGCGCGGCTACAAGCCGCGATGGGCGGCGGTTAATTTCAAGGAGAAATTCGGCACTTGGCCGCCGAGGGTTCCGGTAAAGCCGATGCGCCCGGATTTGGAGGTTTCATCCTGGGTTCGGCACAAGATGATCGCCTTCGCCAAGAGCAGGCAGAAGGCGGCGGCCAATGGCTAGGCGTTTCTCGCGCAAGAAGCTTGAACGCATCCGCGCCGACCGTCTTGGTGATCTGCGACACATGCTTGTGCATCAATGCCGGTCGCCTTTCTGGCTATCAGGATCGCAGCGACTACCTCAAGCGCGTGGTCATGAGCCCAGACAAGCTTCCCTCACGCGAGGAGGTGAAGAACCAACTGCGGCTGCGCAACGAGGATCGCGTGGCACATCGGCTGTTCAGCATTGCGCCAATAGACAAGACCAGGGCGCAACTTGCCGAGTTGCGGAAGCAGAAGGATCGGGAGCGGAAGAGGCTTGCCCGCCTGAAGGCTGGGGCGCTGACGCTCGCGGCTTATCTGGCTTCAGTGATGAGCAAGAGGCCGCGAACCGTGCCTAAAACCACTTGGCACCGGCACAAGGCAAAAGCCAATGGTGGGACGGGTTCGTCCGCACCCCATGGGACGGGTTCGTCCGCACCCCATCAAATGGCCTCAGGCCGCTGGGGTCCAAGAGGCGTGAGGCGCTGCTAAAAGCAGGGGTGAGCAAGGCCAACAAACGGGCAGATGGCACGACCGTGCCTGAGATCATGCGGCGAACCAGTCTCAGCAAGGCCAGCGTCTATCGAGCCTTGAGTGTCTGACCTCGACCATCGACCATGAGCTGCCAGCTCACCATGCCGTGGCATCCGCTGCGCTTGGCCAGCAGCTCATAGCTTTTTGATGCAGCGGGCCAGGGATGAACATGGCGCCCCTAGGGGCGGGGGACAAATGGCCGTTTTCCGGGCCGGCCCCCAACCACATCTTTAACTCCTCATTATTGGGTTGTTACCGACACGTCGTCGACATACTGCCACGTCGCCTCGTACGTCTCAATCTGACCCGTGGTAGCGCGAATATTCATGACTGCTCCAATGGGTGATAGGATCTGGTTCGCGCCGACCCCCACTTTGCCGCGCGAAGATGGATGCAAAATGTCAACTCGAAACGTAAGCGCGCCGGTCATTGGATCAGGCTGGAGACCAGCTCGAACGAGTTCGACGTAGGGAATGTCGAGGCATTGGAACCCAGCAGGGGGTACTCTTAGCTCACGCTTCAAGAGTATGCTGCCCGACACGTCGATGACATAGAAAATAGAATCGGTTTCGGTTGGGACGTCTTTGCCCACTCCAGAAGGCAAGCTGTTGACACAAACTCTCAGCGTCTGCGGGGTAGCAACTCCCCAAGAATAGCTGCGTATTTCAAACGGATTGTTGGATGGCGCCGAAACCGCGCTGCTCGCAAATGCTGAGATGAACGTGAGCAGGCCAAAAGCAGAAATCATATGGCGGAGAATTGTGCGGATCATGCGGAACCTCCTCTCATAGGCTTCTCCTCAAGGTTGCCCTAACCAGCCTGTGGGGAGATTCTAATCAGGCACACTCCGAGAAGCCTGCGGTTGGCGTGAATTTTAACGTCTTTGCGGCAAAGTGTCACTGCATCAACATACCGTATTGCGAGCAGGTTCAGAAGATCCCTTGCGTGAGGCCGCGCACTCGCCGCAAAGCCCTTCGATCTAGGCATTCTGGCAGCAGCCGTCCGCGCCCACGGCGTATTCCTGCAGTAATTGGCGGATTGCTTCCGGGTGGCGTAGCCATGGCCCACTTACCGGGGGTCGCGTAAAGCGCTGGATAGATGGCACGAAGGAGATATTCTTCTCCGCCACGCCTTGGTTGATTGGCTCTGGGTCGAATCCAGCACGCTCTCTGCCAGGCATGTCCACGACGTATGTCGTGAAACCTTACGCGCAAAGTAAGTGTCCCAGCCTTCTCGACCATCAGGTGTAGTCTCCCAGGTGGCGCCAGTTAGCCCTCCTCCGTGCAGGAAGGCGGTGATCCGCTGAATTCTCCCGTGGGCAAGGCGCCACTGGACGCGCCGTCGGGTAGAAGTCTCCAGAGGAGGGAAAACGCGAAAAGCAATGAGCTGGTTTTAGGGAAGGGAAGCCCTGCCAGCATTGACAGGGCTTCCCGGTCTTGTGAGCAAGTATTACTTATTTCCCTGCCCACGCTTGTCGAGACCCTTTTGTTTCAGCCAGTCTGACAAAAGACCAGCTATCTGAACGTTGTTCAGGTCTGACATTTCGAAATGCGTGTTGCCTGTAATGCCGATATCGGGCAAGTGCACGAACGTGGCGTCGCCGCCTTTTGTTTTGAGCAGGTCCACCATGTCCTTGCACAGCTCCATGCGCCCCCGCCAGAGATCGAGATTGCCATTCGGGACGGGGCTCGACGGTATGTTGTCACCATAGATGATCGCGATCGGAATCTTCACCAGCTTATCGAAGTCCGCGGCTGGGATCGCAAGGCCCGTTACGTTACCTCCAGATGTAGGTACCGGAGCCGGTACTGCACCGGTCGGGAAGGCGCATTGCACTGGCTCATACGAGTAAATTGCCTTGACCTTTTCATTCGCGGCACCAGTCAACCATCCAAGAACGCCACTCGCGGAATGAGTGAGCAGCACGGCCGGGCCGATCTTGTCGAATAGGGCCGAGACGGCGGCGACCGGGATGCTACTGGGGGTCGGTGCAGTGTCAGGTGTCTGTTGCTCCCACCATTGCACGAGAGCGTTCGGGTCATGGGAGAACTGGACGCCGGGATAGTAGTCCGGCCAGATGCCAATGCGGAAGCGAACAAAGATCCCCTGTTCGCCAGTGGTGGTTGGGCCTGGCACCGCATTGATCCCAGTGCTGTTGGTGGTGGCCCTACCCGAACGACCACGGTGTGGTTGGTCAAAAATATAGGTGCTCCACCCATCTCGGACGAAGATGTTCTGGTAACCGTCCCGCCCGTCAGGCGTCGTTTCCCACGTCTTTGAAAACTGTCCGCCGCCGTGCCACATCACCAGCGGTAGGTTCCGCGCATTGGGCGGTATCTGATACTGCACGTAGGCAGCATCCCCATGAATGGTTTGCCCAGCGGTAGTCGGGTTGACGGGATCGAACACGCCGGGATTAGTTACGAAGGTCCCGCCGACCAAAAAGCTACCCTGGTCTGCCAGCGTGATGTTTCGATTTTGCTTGCGATGGTGGTCCCGCAAATGCCACGGCGACCACGCCAAGTGTGATCAAAATTATTCGTTGCGAAGTTTTGTACTTCATTTAATCCTCCCTTACTTTGCTTGAGACTAAAAGTTGGCGACGCTACCATGATCCTGCCCAACTATGGAGCAGATTCTGCCACATAATTCGGCGGTTCATTCGCGTGAGAGTGACTGCTCAATTGTACGGCTTCGGCAGCTTACGTCGGGCTGTTCCATGATATTCTTATCGCGGCGGCTCAAATGTATGAACGGGCGGTCCCCCACGTGATGAAAATCCGCCCACGAATCATGAGATTTATAAAGAAAATATTTCACATGCGAAGTGCTGGGTTCACCTTGGTGGAATTAATTGTCTCCATGATAATACTTAGCTTTGTTTTTCTATTGCTGATTAATAGTCTTCAATTTGGAACGAACGCCTGGACTGAGCGGAACGCAGAAGGGTCCGAAGCGCTTTCCGTCCAGGGCCTTCTCCGCCGCGTGCTCAGTGAAGCGGTTCCGGTTGTAATCGAAAAAACTCCCGACGCCCCGCGGCACATTTTTTTTGTCGGTAACCAAAGTTCTCTTCGTTTTATCGCACCCATGGGGGGAAACATTGGAGTGGGCGGACTTTACGAGGTTTATATTCATCTCGCGGAAGGCGGCGAGTTCCGGTCATCGCGTCGAGATGTCTTGGCGTCTTTTCCGCGGCTCCGAGGAGGTCTCCGCACCTGCTGCTGAGAAGGAACACGCGACTCTGATAGACGGGGTCACCGAACTCCAATTTGCTTATTTTGGAGATCGTGGAGAAGGCGCACAATGGTACAATGGTTGGCAGAATCCGCGAACTTTCCCCGACCTAATTCGGATACGCCTAAAATTCACTAAGAGTGACCGCCCATGGCCTGACCTGATGGTAGCGACGGTTGTCGGGTCTTTGGGTGTAGTAAACAGTTCCGAGCTTTAAGGCGCTCACCGTCACGGTCATGCACTCGCTTGCTCTGCCCTGCCGGATGCGGGCCTATCGCAAGCGCAAGGGAAAGCAGTCGGTGGTGGCTCGATGAGGCCCGCACAGCCGCGCGAAAGGTTGCCCGCCCATCTCCCTCCTATAGGACAGACACAACGGCCGCCGGCGCCCTTCCCTGGCCCTCATGTTAGCCTTCCGTTAGCCCAAGGACAGGAAAGCCCTCAGGGATAACAATAGCTGTCCGACGATGAGTTGCCGCCTTCGAGCCTGATCTGGTGCGGGCGGTGGCTCTCCGGCCATTCGACGAAGAACTTCGGGTCGAACGCAATGCGGCCGCCGGGATCAACATCGAGCTTCACCATCCAGCCGTCGATTCCCTCGGGATAGAATTGCGGGTCGACCGCGCCGTAAAGCGAATTCGTGAAATAGACGCGCTTGCCGTCCCGGCTGATCTCCACCATTTGCGGTCCGCCATTGAGCGCTCCGTTCGCTCCAGGATGAGCCGCGCGCGAGACGATACCGCCGATCCGAACCTTTCCGGTGAGCTTCGGATTGAAGGGGTCGGAGACGTCATATTGCAGGAGGTCGCCGGTTCCCCAGCAGGAGACGTAAAGGAAACGGTCATCGACCGAGAGATCGATGTCGGTGACGAGGGGCGGCACCGCCTTGAAGCCCTTCAGCAACGGCGGCAGCAAATCGGGGTCGGCGGCTCCGCCGGGATCTCGATGATCTTCTTGACCGCCCATTTGTTCCCGTCCCGGTACCAGGTCCAGATCGAGGCCGAGAGGTCCTTGAGGCTGATTACGGCATTGACGAAGCCGTAAGCCTTGGTCGGGTCGTGCGCCGGACGTAGCTCGAATACGAGCTGATACTCAGGTCCGAAATCGATTTCCTGGAGATGCTTGCGCTTGTGCAGATCCCAGAAGTGCAGGCGGCGGCCGTATTTCGCTCCGAGCAGGATCTCGGGCACGAGGCCGTTCTCCACGGTGTTGGGCGTGCCCCATTCGTTCGTTACAACGGTGTCGTAGCCGAGGTGCCACCACATGTCATAGGCGAGCTCTTGCGGGCCGCGCTCCACTTCCCAGCGGCCGAGGACCTCGAAAGTCTCGTGATCGATGAGGAAGACGCCGCCCGGCCCATCTCCCTCGGCGTTGCCGAGCGCCGAGACGTAGATTCCATCAGGCCCGCAATGCACGGTATGCGGCCGGCTATATCCGGTGGCCTCGATGAGCTCTTCAGGCTCGATGATCTTGTGGAATTTTGGATTGCGCGGATCAGGCTTGGTGTCGATCACGTAGATGCGCGAGGACCTGAGGCCAGGCACGATGAGATACCGCCGTTCGACATGAGGATGCGGCGCGTTCGGGCAAAGGCAGGAACTGCAAGCGTTCCAGCCGAAATGGTGCAGCTCGTCGCCTGGATGGCTCAGGCCGAGCTTCCCGACGATCTTCGAATAGCTCTTGGATTTCGGATCGACGTCGACCACAGCGAGTTCGTCCGGTACTTTGCGCTCAGGATCGAACGTGGCGACATAGGCAAGCGTTTCGGCGGGCGCTTTGGCCGCCGAGCGCGGCGACGGATAAAAAGTCGGATCTGGTGTCCACTGCACCATGGAACGCTCCTCCCACAATTGTTCTAGCGAAGAAGTGTACTCAGGAACTGGGCTCCCTCGCGACATGTACTAAGGGACGAGGCTCGGTCGCGTGTGCGGTGCGGCATGAGCGTCGCTTCAGAAGGGCTCCTTAAACGGTCGGAGATCCAGCTCATGCGTCCAGGCGCTGCGTGGCTGGCAGTGCAGGGCCCAGTAGGCGTCAGCTATCTCGTCAGGCGCAAGCAGCCCGTCCTTGCCCTTGGCCGTAACGAAGTCCGGGAACCGGCTTTGAGCATATTCGCCGCCGATGACGCCATCGATGACCACCTGGGCGACGTGAATTCCTCGCGGGCCAAATTCCCGCGCCAGGCCTTGGGCGACAGCGCGCAAAGCGGCCTTGGCCGAGGCAAAGGCAAGAAAGGGGGGTCGCGCCCGCAACGACGCGGTGGCGCCGGTATAGAGAACGGTGCCGCTCGCCCTCGGCAACATGCGCCGCACCGCCTCGCGCCCGGCCAGGAAGCCGCCTAGCGCGTTCTGCCGCCACATGGTTTCGAACTGCGCTTCGCTGATCTCAAGCGATGGGATCATGGCATTGTTGCCGACATTGTAGGCGACAAGCTCCAGGGTTCCGCGCTCGTCTGCTTCATTCAGCAAAGAGAGCACATCCGCTTCGCGTGTTGCGTCGGCTACGACCGCCTGCGCACTGCCGCCTGAGTTCCGGATTTCGTTGGCGATGGTCTCGAGGCGCGCCGCGGTGCGGCCCGCGATTACCCGCAAGCCCTCTTTGGCAAAGCGGCGCGCGAGCGCGGCGCCAAGCCCGGCCGACGACCCCACGCCTATGACGACGGCCGTTTGTACGCTCAAGGCGATCCAACCTCTAATGGGGTTATGCGGGCCAGTGAGGCACAGCCGGCTGCGGCCTGCAAGGTGGAGTCGCCAAGAAGAGGAGACAAGGAAGAACGTGGGCCCTGTTGAAGGTCAAAAAAGAGAAGGGCCGCCCCCTGCTTGGGAGCAGCCCTTCCATTGTCGACCGCGGCCGCTTTGGACCGCTTCAAGCGTCGCTAGCCGACGCTGCCCTCGTAAAAGGCAAGCATCCAGGTCATGTGAGCCGGCGACCGCGGCGGTTGACAATGAGACACTGGATCACCTCCTTTCGTTTGTTGCTGGGATAAGAGCCATATAAGCATGATTCGAGCGCGTGAAAGCTTAACGGGTGAGCCTAAAGGCGGAAAATCCCCGGCTATTTCGGCGCGCTGAAGCTTCGCGTCGGAGACATCGTGCCGTCCACATAGGTGAGCTGCACCTGCATCGATTGGGTTTTAGGCGGGACCTTCATGTAGAGCGTGGCGCCGTCGGGGATGGCGTTGGGGTCCTCCGGATCACAGGGTGGCAACTTGAAAACCTTGTCCACCGGCCCGTCGCTCAATCCGTAGCGCACCTCTTTGATGGCGCAGCGATAGCTGACGAGCTGGGTGAAATAGACGGTCAGCCCCTGCCATTGGCGAAACGCGATCCAGCTTGTCCAGAATTGATCGAGGATCTTCTTCTGCTCGTCGGCAAGCGCCGCGGTCGGATCGAAAGTGATCGGCACGACATCCGCCTGCTCGCCGCGTTTGTCGCGCCAGGTCACGTAGATCGTGGTCTTGCCCTGGTCTGGCGGCATCTCGAACGAGGTTTTCGGCATGCGCGCCCCGGTCCGCTGATCGAGAGCGTCGAGCAGGCCTGCATCGGTAAAGCCGCCCTTATCGCCGATGCGGTAGCCGAACTGGGTCGCGACCTCGGGCAGCGAAACGTTCACCATCCAGCCAGAGTTCGAGCGGGTGAAGCTTGCGATCGGCTGCGGGCTCGAAGGAAGCGCGGCAACTTTCTGCTCCGGCGCGGGAAGCACGCTCTTGCCGCCGCCCTCCTCAAGCGTGCCGATGCTGCCTTTGGTAGGCGTGGCGCCCTCGGGGGAGAGGTAAAGGTCGCCGACGATCTGATCGTAATAGGCCGGCACCTGCAGATGATCAACCTTGGCGGCAAGCTCCTTAACCTCGCTTTGCGTGCGCTTGGCGATCTGCACCATGGACAGGCCAGGTTGGTTGAGCTCCTTCAACAGCGTGCGGGTGAACACCGAATTGGGATCCTGATCGGCGTCACTCAGGCGGTCGAGCGCCGACTGACCTTGCCCTGCCGAGAACAGCACAAACATGCCTTCCGCCGGATCCATGCGGGTGAGCCCACGGGTGAGCCCGATGCTTCGCTTTCCTGTTTGCGCGAACGGATTGTCGCGGCAGGCATCGAGGATCAGGATCACGGTGGCGGCGCCCTTCTCCTGCAGCCGGTCTGACAGGCCGTTGGCGGCGAAGGAAGCATCACGCACCAGCCCCTCTTCGCCAGGGCCGGCGGCAGGCACGTCCACCGGCAGAAGGTAGTTGGTGCCGTCGACGGCAAAGCCGTGGCCGGCGAAATAGATGAGCGCGGTATCGCCGCTCTCGATCTTACTTTCGAGCTCGACGAGAGCGCGGCTCATGGCGCGGCGCCCGACATTCTCGGCCGAGACCACGTCGAAGCCAAGCTTGGCGAGCTCTTGCGAGATGGCGCCAGCATCGTTCACCGCCTTTTGCAGGGCCGGCACGTTCTCATAGGCGTCGTTGCCGATGACGAGCGCCACGCGCTTCGCGGCAGACGCCGGCGATGCCAGAAGCACAAGACAAGCGGTGATCCCCGCCAGGCGAGCGCCAACTCTCATGCGAAGCCCCCCTCCAGCCCTCGTCATGAGTATTATACGCCGGTTTGGCGCCGGGGAAGATCAGCCAGTCCGAGCGCCTTCTTGGCCTTGGCGGTGATCGATTGGCGGGTGGAAGAAAACCCCTCCCAGGGATCGCGCTTCATACGCTCGAGCCGCGCCGGCAGCGACTTCAGCGTATAGGGGCTCGCGGCTTTGAGACCCTTGAGCTCGTCCCAGCCGAGCGGGCAGGCGACCGGCGCATTAGCTTTTGCCCGCGTCGAATAATTGACGATGGCCGAACCGCCGCGCTGATTGCGCAGATAGTCGACGAAGATCTTGTCGACCCGGGTCCGCTTCAGCGGATTGGCGGTGTAGCGGTCGGGCCTGACATCGACGAGCGCGTCGGCGATGGCCTTGGCGAAAGCCTTCACCTCGTTCCAGCCTTGCTTCGGCGCGATCGGAGCGACGAGATGCAGCCCCTTGCCGCCGGTCGATTTGAGGAAGCTCTTCAGCCTGAGGTCTTCGAGGAACTCGCGCACCTCGACCGCGGCGGCCTTCAGGGTGGCGATATCGAGCCCCTCGTCGGGATCGAGATCGAAGACTAGGCGGTCGGGCTCGAACAGATGTTCTAGTGACACTCCCCAATCGTGAATCTCGAATGTGCTGATTTGCACGAGCCCGAACAGCCCTGCCTCGTCGTCGATATAGAGATAGGGCTTCTTGCTCTCGCCGCCGGGAATGGGGATCTGCTTGATCGCCTTGCTCATCCCTTTCATGGCGTGGCGCTGGAAGAAGCGTTCCCCGTCAATTCCCTCAGGGCAGCGCACCAGGCTAATCGGGCGATCGGCCACGTAAGACATGATGTAGGGCGAGATCATTGCATAGTAGTTGGCGAGGTCGAGCTTGGTCACGCCGACATCGGGATAGAGCACCTTGTGCGGGCTTGAGAGCGTGATACCGGCGAATACCGGATCGCCTTTTGCCTTAGGTGCAGCGTTTTTTGCTGGAGCCAAGTCCGCCTCCTCGTCGCCCGGAACCTCGCGTCTCACGTCCACCGCAAGCTTGTCCTCGCGCAACCCCTGAAAGCTCGGATGGCGCAACCGGCCGTCGCGTGTCCACTCGGTATATTCCACCTCGCATACCAATTTGGGGTTAAGCCAGACCGCGTCCTTGCGTTCAATCGCCGGCACCTCGACGAAAGGCGACTGCTTCTGCTCGAGCGGCTTAAAGCGCTTGGCGAGCGTGGCGAGGTCGCTGCTCGAGAAGCCGGTCCCGACCTTGCCGGCGTAGATCAGCTCGTCATCCTCGAAGGTGCCGAGCAGCAGAGAGGAAAAAGGGCGCTCGCGCACGCTTGACCGGCTGTAGCCGCCGATCACGAGTTCGGCGCGTTTCTGGCACTTGGTCTTGAGCCAGCTCTTGGTGCGGCCCGAGACGTACTTGGAGTCTGCTAGCTTCGACACCACCCCTTCGAGGCCGGCCCCACAGGCCTGGCGATAAAATTCCGGGCCGGAGCCGGCCACGTGATCGGAATAGACGAGCCAGCCGGGGAGCGGCTTTTCGCTCATCAGCTCTTGCAGCCGTTCCTTCCGTTTGATCAGCGGCTTGGCGCGCCAATCCTTGCCGTCGAGCGACAGGAGATCGAACAGGAAGTAGCGGAAGGCAGGATGCGCCGTATCGATGTGCTCCTGCAGCGACTTGAAGGAGGTGAGGCCTGTGGGGAGCACGAAGGCGATCTCGCCGTCGACGAGCGCGCTCGCGCAAGGTAGGCTCACAAGCGCGGTGGCGACGGCCGGAAAGCGAACCGTCCAGTCGAGCCCGCTCCGGCTGAACAGGGCAGTCTCATCGCCGCTCTTCCGCCCGACGATGCGGTAGCCGTCATATTTCACTTCGTGCAGCCAACGCTCTCCGCCGGGCACGTCATCGACAAGGGTGGCAAGCTCAGGCGCGATGAACTCAGGCTCTACCGCGCGGCGGGTTTTCGGTGGGTTTTTGCCGTGCCGGCGGAAGGTTTTGCCGTCGCCGCGCGCGGACGTTTCGGAGTCGGAGTTTTTTTTTGAGCCCTGTTGGAGCTCCACACCGCCGACTCGCCGTGCTCGATCTGATCCATGGTGCGGCCGCTCTTTACGCTCGTGTCATAGGTCAGCGTCGGCTCATCGCCCTCGCCGGCGAATTCGTCGCGCTTCTTGATGAGCAGCCAGTTCTGGCGGCCGCGGTCCTCTTTGCGCGGCTTCATGCGCACCAGCACGAAGTCGCCGTTCAGCCGGTCGCCATGCAGCCTGAATTTGAGGTCGCCCTTGGCAAGCCCTTCATCGGGATCGCCGATCGGCTCCCAGGTGCCGCGGTCCCAGATCATCACCGGGCCGCCGCCATATTCGCCCTTGGGGATCACGCCTTCGAATTTGCCATATTCGAGCGGATGGTCCTCGGTCATCACTGCGAGCCGCTTTTGCGCGGGATCGAGGCTTGGGCCTTTGGTGACGGCCCAGCTCTTCAGCACGCCGTCATGCTCGAGCCTGAAATCGAAATGGGTGCGCGTCGCGGCATGCTTCTGGATGACGAAGCTGTTGCCAGTCTTGGGCTTGCGCTCCGGCGGAGGCTCTGGAGTTTTGCTGAAGTCGCGCTTGGCGCGGTAGGTCGCAAGCGGATCTGCCGCCTTTGTCCGCGCCATGATTTACGCCGACTTTCGCTTCGGCGTGGCGCGCGTGGTCTTCTTGGTGGCCGAGCGTGAGGCAGCTGCCCTCTTGCCTTGCTGACCCTTGCCCGGCGCGGCCTGTTTGCCTTGCGCCTTCACGCTCTTCTTGAGCGCATCCATGATGTTGATGACCTTGGCAGTTGGGGCCTCGCCAGCCTCGATGGTCGGCGCACGGTGCTCAATCTTGGCGTTGATCAGCTCCCACACCGCCTCGGTATACTCGTCCTTGAACTTCTCGGGCTCAAAGGCGCCTGACTTGCGCTCGACGAGCTCGACGGCCAGCTCGAGCGCCTCCTTGTCGACCTTGACGTCCGGCACTTCCTTGAAGAAGGCGTCCGCCGATTTGATCTCGTCGGCATGCCGCAGGATCTCCAGCAGCAGGCCGCGCCCGCAAGGTTTGAGGGCGACGATGTTGCCCTGGCCGCGCAGGATGAAATTTCCGACGCCGACCTTGTCGGCCTGCTTCAGTGCCTTCAGCATGATGGCGTAGCCCTCTTCGGCGGCTTCGCCGTCTGGCAGCAGGTAATAGGGCCTCTCGAAATAGCGGGCGTCGATCGCCGAAGGCTCGACGAAACGCACGAGCTCGATGGTCTGCTTGCTCTCGAGCTTCAGCTCGTCGATCTCTTTCTGGTCGAGAAGAACATATTTGCCCTTCTCGTACTCATAGCCCTTGGTGATGTCCTCGTTCTCGACCGCGCCGACGCCCGGCGCCACCTTTTGATAGCGGATGCGCTTGCCGGAGGGCTCGTGGATCTGATGCAGCTCGATTTTCCGCTCTGTGTTGGTAGCGGGGTAAAGCCGAACCGGAATGTTGACCAGCGAAAGCCGCAAGTTTCCGGTCCAGAAGGCGCGGGGTGCCATACGCTGAAACTCCTCTGAAAGCACGCGCGAGCCGAAACCCCGCGGCGCGAACGCGGAGTATATCCTGAAACGGCGCGCCCCGGACCGCGGTTCCGAAGGCCGGACAAAGCGACGCTCCGGCCCAGTTGTTCGATCCTATCGTCTTCTCGTTAAGCATAGGTTCAAGCGCCGCAATCGATCCCGTGGGGGCGATCCGTTGTTGCAAGAATCCCGGAATTTGAACGATTTTCGATGGCAATTGTTGCTCGCGCCTCGAGGCGGTCTTCGCGTATTCTAGGTGCGCCAGCGATCAGGCTTCCCACTGTCAATACGCCTCGTCCCGGCACGACGACCAACCACCCAAGGCGCCGGCCCCGTTCGGCTCGACATTTGCTTTCCCGCGGTGGTTAGGGTTGTTGGAACGCGAAACTCGGTTCGGGGCTTAGTGAGCGATGAACGATACCGATTTTGGGTCTGATCCCGGCCTGGCTCTGCCTGCGGTGGTCATCACCGGCGCCACGGAAGGGATTGGCCGTGCCTTCGCCGAGGAATTCGCCCGCGACGGCCATAACCTCGTCCTCGTCTCCCGAGACAAGGCGAAGCTGGCGCAGACCGCCGCCGAGCTGTCGCGCTCTCATCCAGTCGAGGTGAGGATCGCCGCCCAGGACCTCACCACCACCGAAGGCTGCGCAGGCGTCGAGCAGGCGGTGCGCCGCTTCGGCTTCTACGCCGATGTGCTCGTCAACAATGCCGGGGTCATGGCGTCGGGATTTTTCCAGGACGCCGATCCCGCCGCCATGCGGCGCATGATCGACCTCAATGTGCGGGCGGTGGTGGACCTCACCTCGCGCTTTCTTCCCGGCATGCTCGCCCGCGGTCATGGCGGCGTGCTCAACGTCGCTTCCCTGATGGGCTACATGCCGGTGCCGTATGAGGCGGTTTACGCCGCGTCCAAGGCCTTCATGCTGTCCTTCTCCAAGGCGGTCGCCTACGAGACCATGGGCACCGGGGTGACGGTCTCGGTGGTGGCCCCTGGCGTGGTCTCGACTGGGCTCCACGTCAAGGCCGGCGGCCAGAATTCCCGCTACCTCCTGTGGTTTCCCCCCTGGACGCCTGAGCAAGTTGCCGAGCTTGCCTATCGTCGCTTCAAGCGTGGCTGGTCGGTCACCTTGCCGGGGATCGGGAACAGGATCGGGGCGCTCATCGTGCGTTTTGTCCCGGACTTTGCGCTCGTCCCGTTGATGGGTTGGTTCTTCCGGGTGCGCGACGATCAGGGGAATGTGCTGTGGCCTCGTCCTCTCGCCAAGCCGCCAGAGAGCAGGCGCGCGCCCGAGCGTGCGCGGCTGGACGCCGCGGACTAGGCGGTCTTGCCGCCATCAGCGCGCGCTCACGGCGTGGATAGCACGCGCGATCCCAGTTCCGCTTCAATCGGCTTTTGGCTTGCCGCAGCCTTGCTCGGCTCCGCCGCCGCGGTTGTATTCCATCTTGCTCCGAGCCTTCCCCTTGGCGTCGCCTTCGACGAGCCGCTGAAAGTGAGTTTCGTGCTGAAGGGCGAGCAGAACTTTCAGCATCCGATCCTTATGATTCAACTGGTGCGCGTTGCCGCCCTCCTGACCGGTGCCGCCGACAAGGAGAGCGTATTTGCCTTGGGGCGCCTCATGGCCGCCATCTCGGGCGGCCTTCTCGTGTTTTCGGCGGCGGCCCTCGCCCACCGCGCCATGAACGATGTCGCAGCCCTTGGCGCCGGACTGCTCACGGCCGTCGCGCCGCTCACCGTTCTCCACGCGCAGCTGTTCAAGGAGGACATCTTCCTTGCGCCATGGCTGATCCTCGGCCTCCTGGCGCTCGATCGCCTGATCGAAGTTCCGAACTGGGGGCGCGCCGTATTGTTCGGGCTTGCCGCCGGTCTCGCCGTTTCGGCGAAATATGTCGGTCTCGTTCTTCCAGCGTTGAGCCTGCTTCCGCCGCTCTTCACCGACACCGATCTTCGCCGCTACCACCGCACTGTGGCGCTCGCCATGGTGGTCGCCCTGCTTACCTTCTCAGCCATCAACTACCCGATATTCATCACGCCGCTCGTCTTCCTGGGGGCGTCCATAGCGAGGTCAACCACTCTCTGAGGGGTCACCTGATCGTGCTTTATGGATGGCAGAGCAATTTCCTCTTCACCTGGACCGCCAATCTCTGGCCGGGCTTGCGGTCTCCTCTCGCGCTTGCCGGTCTCGCCGGCGCGGTACTCGTCGCGGCGAATTGGCGAACGAGCGCGCCCGCGCTGCGGCGGCTCCTGATCTTCGCGCTTGCCTGGTATCTGCTGCATGAGCTGCCGCCAATGAAGCCTTATCCTGAAGGGGCCCGCCACATGACCGTAATGGCGGCGGTGTTTGCCATTTTCGCCGCCTATGCCGCCCAATGGGTGACAGACCGGCTTCCGTCGCGGTCCCAGCCATTCGCGCTTGCGGCAATGATCGCGGCGATCGCCGTTGTGCCCGCGGCGTTTTCTTACCAGCTCGTGCGGTCGGCTCCTGACGATACGCAGCTCGTGGTGAGGCGCATCGCCGCGAGCCTGCCCGAGCCTGTGATTTGGGCGAGACCCGCCACGGCCGAGCCGTCGCGCGAGCTCGGCGAGACCTATGAGGCATTGCTCAAGCGGCCGGCCTTGCGCGTTTGCGGTAGGACGCGTTGCGGAAGGCGAAATCGTGGCGCTGCAGGGAGATGCCGCGGCGCTCGCGGCTGCCGCCGAGCGCTTCGCTTCGCTGCCGGATATTCGGCTCGAAATCGTGCCAGGAGAAAGCGCCGGAAACTATAACCGGCCTTGAGGGCAGCACCGGTTTGGCGGCCGGGTTCAGCAGTTTTGGTGGAGCCGGACGGGATCGAACCGACGACCTCAGCAGTGCGATTGCTGCGCTCTCCCAACTGAGCTACGGCCCCAGGATTGAGGCGCCATTTAGGGATTGGCCTTCCGGCCTGTCAAGGCGGCCCAAAGCAGGGTGCCATAAGGGTTGCTCTCATCGCCGCCTCTCCGCTAGATGATGCGTCCGCTAGGAGGGGGTCCATGGCTCCATTGATCGGTTTCCTCGTTCTCGTCATCGACCTCTATATCTGGGTCGTGATCGCCAGCGCCATTCTGAGCTGGCTCGTCGCCTTCAATGTGGTGAACATGAACAACCGGGTCGTGTTGATGATCGCCGACACGCTCTACCGGCTGACCGAGCCTGCCCTCAGGCCGATCCGCAACATCCTGCCCAATCTTGGCGGCATCGACATTTCGCCGGTGATCCTGATCTTGCTTCTGTTGTTCGTGCGCGACGTGGTGCTGCTCGGCTGGCTTGCCCCTGCGGTCATTCCGTCCGAGTGAGTGTTGGCCGCGACGACGCCTCTCGGCTTCTCGCTGCGCCCAAGCCGTGACGGCGTGATCATCGCCGTGCGTCTGACGCCAAAGTCGTCCCGCGACGAGGTGGTCGGGCTCGAGGACCACGGCAGGATCAGCGTGTTGAAGGCGCGCGTCCGCGCGCTGCCTGAGGCGGGCCGCGCCAATCAAGCACTTGAGAGGCTGATAGCGCGCTGGCTCGGCGTGCCGAAATCGACCGTCAGCGTCACCTATGGCGGCAAGTCGCGCCTGAAGCAAGTTGCGGTGACCGGAGACGCCAACGCGCTCTCGCGCCGGATCGCTCAGCGCCTCGCCGAGCTAGACCGACAGAGCTGACTCGATCTCGGCGACGATCGCTTGCGCTGAGGCGCGCGGGTCGGCCGCCGCGGTGATAGGCCGGCCGACAACGAGATAGTCGGCGCCGGCGGCAATGGCCGTTGCCGGCGTGACGACCCGCTCCTGGTCCTGAGTTGCACTTCCCTTAGGCCTGATGCCTGGCGTGACGATGAGAAACCCGCTTCCCGCAGCCTGCCGGATCGCCCCCGCCTCGAGCCCTGAAGCGACCACGCCGTCAAACCCCGCCTCTCTTGCCAGCATGGCTCGGTGCAGCACGAGCTCGCCGGCGGGGATGTCGGTTCCCTGCTGCACGAGGTCGACCGGCCCGAGATTGGTCAGCACCGTGACGCCGAGCAATTTGAGCCTACTGTCGCCACGGCCGCGCACAGCGGCATCGAGCGTCTTGCAGTCGAGCGCATGCACGGTGAGGAACTCGGCGCCGGTACGTGCAATCGAAGCCGTGGCGCGCTCAACCGTCGCCTCGATGTCGAGCAGCTTCGCGTCGATGAACACGCGGTGCCCGCGCGAGGAGAGATCGCTCGTGAGCGCCATGCCGCCAGCGTACAAGAGCTCAAGCCCGATCTTGTAGACGCCGACGCTGTCCTGCAGCCTGTCGATCAGCGCGCGCGCCTGATCGACACCAGGTACGTCGAGCGCCACGATCAGCCGTTCGCGGGCAGGTGTCATCACGGGGCGAACTTCCTGGCGGCGACGGCAAGTGCCTCGACCACGCCTTTCAGCAGGTTCTGCTGGGCCTTGTCCTTGAGGCTGCCATCCTCCTCGAAAGCATCGTTGGCGCGCGGCAGCGCCAGCTGCTGCGGGATTACCGTGGCGCCGATGCCGACTTCGAGGATCTGCCTGAGATTGAGCAGGCTGCGCATGGCGCCGTAATAGCCTGGCGAGGCGCCGCTGATGGCGAACACCCTCGTCTTGTAAACCTCAAGCCCGGTCTCGCCCTTGGCTCTCACCCGCGTCACCCAGTCGATTGTGTTCTTCAGAAGCGCCGTGACCGAGGAGTTGTATTCGGGGCTCGCGATAAACACACCTGGATATTCGGCGAGCAGCGCCTTGAACTCCGCCGCCTTCTGCGGGGGGCCTTGATCAGCTTCGAGATCGCCGTTGTAGAGCGGCATCGGATAGTCCTTGAGGTCGACACACACCCCTTCGATGCCGTTTGCGGTGGCGATACGCTGGGCGAGCCGGGCGAGCCTCTTGTTGTAGGAGCCTTCCCGCGTGCTGCCGGCGAAGAACAAGAGCCGCATCCGTCCACTGCTCCCTTCAAGGTCCGGCGACAGACTTATCCGGCGAGGCGAAGATCAGCAAGCGAGGCAATTTTGCGTCAGGGGGGTTATTGACCCTCGAAGAATTCCTTCACGCGGGCGAAGAAACCGGTCGACGCCGGGCTGGTGCTCTCATTGGAGGCGTTCTCGAACTCCTTCAGCAGCTCCCGCTGCTTCCGCGTGAGGCTCTTCGGCGTCTCGACCTCGACTTGGATGTAGAGGTCGCCCTGCTGCTTGGAGCGCAACACCGGCATGCCCTTCGACTTGATGCGGAACTGCTTACCGCCCTCGGTTCCTTCCGGGATCTTCACCTTCGACTTGCCGCCGTCGATGGTCGGCACTTCGATCTGACCGCCAAGCGCCGCGGTGGTCATGGCGATCGGCACCCGGCAGAACAGGTCGGCGCCGTCGCGCTGGAAGAACTCATGCGGCTTGATCGAGAGGAAGATGTAGAGGTCGCCGGCGGGGCCGCCGCGCAATCCCGCCTCACCTTCGCCGGCGAGCCTGATGCGCGTGCCGTCTTCGACGCCGGCCGGGATGGTGACCGACAGCGTGCGCTCGCGGGTGACCCGGCCCGACCCGTTGCAGGCCGGGCAGGGCGTCTCGATCACCTCGCCGCGTCCCTGACAGGAGGGACAGGTGCGCTCGATGGTGAAGAAGCCTTGCGCCGCGCGCACCTTGCCGACGCCGCCGCAGGTGCGGCAGGTCGTTGGCGCCGTGCCCGCCTTGGCGCCTGAGCCGGAGCAGGCCTCGCAGGTGACGGAGGTCGGTACGCGGATCTGCGCCGTCTTGCCTTCGTAGGCCTCGGCGAGCGTGATCTCCATGTTGTAGCGGAGGTCGGCGCCCCGTTCCCGCGCCGAACGCTGGCGCGGCCGCCGCTGTCCCATGAACTCGCCGAACAGATCGTCGAACATGGCCGACATGGAGGCCGAGAAATCGGCGCCGAAGCCAGGGTGGCCGCCCATGCCCCCCATGCCGTTCTCAAAGGCAGCATGTCCGAAGCGGTCATAGGCCGCCCGCTTCTGCGGGTCCTTCAACGCCTCGTAAGCTTCGTTGACTTCCTTGAAGCGCTTCTCCGAGGTGGTGTCGCCGTTGCAAGTGTCCGGGTGGCATTCCTTGGCGAGACGGCGAAATGCGGCCTTGATCTCCTGATCGGAAGCCGCTCTTGGGATGCCCAATACGTCGTAATAGTCTCGCTTCGTCATGCGCGCCATCCGGCCTTCCACACCAATCCGCCCACCCGCTGGCGGCAGCGCTTAGCCTCTTGTGTTGGGCTACGGCCGAGGCTGCACGTAAGCTCGCGCAATCCTCGCGCCAACGCCTTGACACTACCTATGCTGACTTCTTGCTGTCGTCGTCCTTGACCTCCTCGAAGTCGACGTCGACGACATCCTCCTTGCCGTCGCCGCCCTCTGAGGAGCCTCCGCCGCCACCCGCGGCGGCCGCGCCCTGGTTTGCCTGATAGAGCGCTTCGCCGAGCTTCATCGAGGCCTGCGCCATCGCATCGAGCTTTTGCTTGATGAGGTCCTTGTCCTCGCCTTGCAGCGCGGATTTGAGGTCGGCCAGGGCCGTTTCCACGACACCCTTGTCCGCCGCCGGGACCTTGTCGCCATAGTCCTTCAGCATCTTCTCGGTCGAGTGCACCAGCGCCTCGCCCTGGTTCTTCATCTCGACCAGCTCGCGACGCTTCTTGTCCTCTTCGGCGTGGCTCTCGGCTTCCTTGACCATGCGGTCGATATCGGCCTCTGACAGACCGCCGGATGCCTGGATGCGGATCGACTGTTCCTTGCCGGTGGCCTTGTCGGTGGCGTTCACGTTGACGATGCCGTTGGCATCGATGTCGAAGGTGACCTCGATCTGCGGCACGCCGCGGGGCGCCGGCGGAATGCCGACGAGATCGAATTGACCGAGCAGCTTGTTGTCGGCCGCCATCTCGCGCTCGCCCTGGAACACGCGGATGGTCACCGCGTTCTGATTGTCTTCGGCAGTCGAAAACACCTGGCTCTTCTTGGTCGGGATCGTGGTATTGCGGTCGATCAAGCGGGTGAACACGCCGCCTAAGGTCTCAATACCGAGCGACAGCGGCGTCACGTCGAGCAGGAGCACGTCCTTGACGTCGCCCTGCAGCACGCCGGCCTGGATCGCGGCGCCGATGGCGACCACCTCGTCGGGGTTGACGCCCTTATGCGGTTCGCGGCCGAAGAAGGTCTTCACTGTCTCGACCACTTTCGGCATGCGCGTCATGCCGCCGACCAGCACCACCTCGTCGATTTCGGCGGCCTTGAGCCCCGCGTCCTTCAGCGCGTTCTGGCAAGGCCCGACCGTCTTCTGAATGAGATCGTCGACCAGGCTCTCGAGCTTCGCCCGGGTGAGCTTCATGGTGAGATGCTTCGGCCCGGTCTTGTCAGCGGTGATGAAGGGAAGGTTGATCTCGGTCTGGGTGGTGGACGAGAGCTCGATCTTGGCCTTCTCGGCGGCCTCCTTCAGCCGCTGCAGCGCCAGCTTGTCGCTGCGAAGATCGATGCCAAACTCCTTCTTGAACTCGTTGGCGAGATAGTCGACGAGGCGCATATCGAAATCCTCGCCGCCGAGGAAGGTATCGCCGTTGGTCGACTTCACCTCGAACACGCCATCGCCGATCTCGAGGATGGAAATGTCGAAGGTGCCGCCGCCGAGGTCGTAAACCGCGATGGTCTTAGAGCCCGTCTTCTTGTCGAGACCATAGGCGAGCGCGGCCGCGGTCGGCTCGTTGATGATGCGCAACACCTCGAGGCCCGCGATCTTGCCCGCATCCTTGGTCGCCTGACGCTGAGCGTCGTTGAAATAAGCGGGAACGGTGATGACCGCCTGCTCGACTTTCTCGCCGAGATAGGATTCAGCGGTCTCCTTCATCTTTTGCAGGATGAAGGCCGAGATTTGCGATGGAGAATATTTCTTGCCGCGGGATTCGACCCAGGCATCGCCGTTATCGGCGCGGATGATCTTGTAGGGAACGAGGCCCTTGTCCTTCTCGACCATCGGATCGTCATAGCGGCGTCCGATCAGGCGCTTGATGGCGAAGAAGGTATTTTCAGGATTGGTGACGGCTTGGCGCTTGGCGGGAAGACCGACCAGTCGCTCTTGATCTTCGGTGAAGGCAACCATCGAAGGCGTGGTGCGCATGCCTTCGGCATTCTCGATAACTTTGGGGTTCTTCCCCTCCATGACCGCGACACAGGAATTCGTAGTGCCGAGATCGATACCAATTACTTTCGCCATCCGTAGCCTCTCTTTCTGGCAGACCGTCCGGGCCCTTACCTCGGCACCCGTTAACACTGACGCGCGCCGCGCATTTAGTCGCGTGGCGCCGGTCCCCTAACACTATCGGCGCGCCCGCCGACCCATCCGGCGGGGTTTCCCGCGGTTATATAAGAGCCAAGCATTTGGGCCGCAAGGAGAAGGCGGGGCAGGCAAGCGATCAAGTTGCGTTTCTTAGCCGATGCGCTTCCAAGCGGCGATCAGCACCGGCGTCAGGCAGTAATAGCGTCCGTCGGCACCAGCCTCGGCCATGTCGCTACGAAAGGCCCAGGCCCGAACGGGATCGGCGAGGCCAAATTCGGCGCCAGCCGCATAGAGGCTGTCATATACCCCGATCAGCATATTCGCCATTTGCGCCAGGGGCAGGAAATGGACTGCGGCATAAGTTCCGTCAGGGGCTCCGAGCCCGGCCGCCTCGAATTGCGCGGGCAGCTGCCGCCCTGCGCGCATGTTGCGTCCATGGCCCCTGAACACCCCTTCGAACACCCGGTTGAACTCGCCCATGGCCGGGCAGGTCGGCTCGACCGCGATTGAACCGAAATCGAACTCCTGCGCCACCACTGCGCCTCTGGGCTTGGTCCAGGCTGACATTTTTTCGAGGATGGCGACCGGATCGCGCATATGCATGAGCAAGAGCCGGCAGAAGGTGAGGTCGAAGGGAGCGCCAGCGGGGATCTCGAGCTTGAGGAGATCCGCCGCGATCTGCTCGAACTGCGCGCCGCCTTCGCGGCGGAGGTCCTGAAGTGCCTCGGCGCCGAGTGCGCCGTCGACCTCGATGCCGGTGACCCGGCCTTCCGGTCCCACGCGATCGGCCATCAGCCGCATGACCGCGCCGGGACCTGACCCGACATCAAGGCAGCTCATGCCTGGTCCAAGCCCGACGGCGGCAAGCACATGCGCCGTGGCACCTTCCCACATGCGGGCTTGATCGCGCAGACGCTGATATTCTTTGGCGTTCCGCGTATGCACGTAGCCGTCGGGGTTGACTTTTCGGGCTCTTGCCATGGCCACCTCGACCTTACTCATAGACGCGCAGTGTGGCGGATCGTAGGACGGCTGGAAGTCAAGGCAAAGGCGTGACCTTGGAATATCTCCCCGAAAAAATCAGGTTGGCCGAGCAAAGAGAGCTGCTCTGCGCGCTCCGCGCGGTGATGGCCGAGGCGCCGCTGTTCACGCCCACCATGCCGCGCTCGGGCAAGAAGATGTCGGTGCGCATGACGAATTGCGGGCCGCTTGGTTGGGTCACCGACAAGGAGCGTGGCTATCGATATCAGGCGACGCATCCGGTCACCGGCAGGCCTTGGCCGGCGATACCGAAGGCCCTGCTCGATCTTTGGGCGGAGGTGGCGCGCTATCCGGCCCCACCGGAAGCGTGCCTCGTCAATTATTACGCCGGCCCCGCCAAGATGGGACTGCACCAGGACAAGGACGAAGAGGACTTTGGCGCGCCGGTCCTGTCGGTGTCGCTCGGCGACAACGCCATCTTTCGCGTCGGGGGCCTCACGCGGAAAGACCCCACACATGCGCTCGAGCTCAAATCCGGCGATATCGTCGTGCTCGGCGGCGGCGACCGGCTTGCCTATCACGGCATCGACTGCATTCTCCCCGGCACCTCCGATCTCTTGGCCGAGGGCGGCAGGCTCAATCGACTCTTCGCCGGGTGACCAAGCCTGCCTAGGCTTTGTACGGACCCCTGGGATGATGTCCGCCACGGGGCGGATCGCCACGATGCGACTCGCGCTGTGGCGCCGCACGATGCGGCGCGCCACGATGTGGTTCGCCACGAGGGGGCTCCCGCCGGGTTTGCGGATCGCCCTCCGGGAAATCGTCATTTGCGGCCTTGCGCGGTTCGTCGTCGGACTTGTCGGGGGGCGCCTGCTTGGCGCCGCCCTTAGCCACGGCGACCAGCGCCGGGCGCAAGCAACGGTCGCCGATTACATACCCGGCCTGCATCACATCGACCACGGTGCCCTCCGGGACGTCGGGGTTTTGCACTTCATACATGGCCTGATGGCAGTTCGGATCGAAGCGCTGGCCGACGGGGTCGATGCGCGTGACGCCGTGGCGCTCGAGAACGTTGAGCAGCTCGCGCTCGGTCAGCTCCACGCCATCGAGAAAGCTCTTCAACGCCGGATCCTGGCCTGCCGCCTCGGCCGGCACATGCTCGATGGTGCGGCGGAGATTGTCGCCCACGGTGAGCACGTCGCGCGCGAAATTGGAGATGGCATAGCGTGCCGTATCGGCCTTCTCACGTTCAGTGCGCCGGCGCAAATTTTCCATGTCGGCCATGGCGCGAAGCAGGCGGTCGCGCATGTCGGAATTCTCGGCGACAAGCGCCGTGAGGTCGGCACTCGCCTGGGCCGCCGGGTCAGGGGCCAGCGCTTCAGTGTTGGCAGGCCCTGGCTGGGATTCAGGTCGTGCGTCGGTTTTTTCGTCGGACATTGGGCCTCTTAATGAAGGGATCCCGGAACCTCAACCGCATATCGACCGCGAGCCGAGAAAAATCAAGGGACAAGCCGCCCCAACAGCCTGGCCGTGTAGTCCACCATGGGAATGATTTGGGCATAGTTGAGTCTGCGTCGGGCCGATCACGCCAAGCACGCCCACGATCTTCTGCTCGGTGTCCTCGAAGGGGGACACGATCAGGGCCGAGCCTGAGAGAGAGAACAGCTTGTTCTCCGATCCGATGAAGATGCGCACGCCTTCGGCCCCCTCCGCAAGTCCGAGCAGCTGGATCAGATCATTCTTGGTTTCGAGATCCTCGAACAGAAGCCGCACCCTTTCCAGATCCTCCATGGCGCGCACGTCTTCGAGAAGATGGGAGCGCCCGCACACGATTAGGCTCTTCTGCCCGTCGCCGTTGCCGGACCAGATGGCAAGCCCCTCGGTGACCACGCGGGCGGTCAACTCATCAAGCTGCGCGCGCCGCTGCTCGATCTCCGTCTCGATGCGTTTGCGCGCTTCGGTCAAGGTCAATCCGGCGATGCGCGCATTGATGTAGTTCGATGCTTCGGCGAGCGATGAGAATGGCAGGCCCTCAGGCAAGGCGATGATGCGGTTCTCGACGTCGCCATCCTCGCTCACCAGCACGGCAAGCGCCCTGCCCGGCCCGAGATTGACGAACTCGACCTGCTTCAGCGTCTTGCTCTGCTTGTCGACCAGCACCACGCCGGCGCAGCCGGAAAGTCCCGACAGCATGGCGCCGGCTTCGGAAAGGAATTCCTCGACCGCGCGGTGGCGCTCATTGCCGCCGATGCGGGCCTCGATGTGGCTGCGCTCCTCCTCGCTGACCTCGCCGATCTCGAGCAGGCCGTCGACGAACAGGCGCAAGCCCGATTGGGTGGGGAGCCGGCCGGCGCTGGTATGCGGAGCATAGATCAGACCGAGCGCCTCGAGATCGGACATGACGTTGCGCACCGAGGCGGGCGACAGCGTCATGGGCAGCGCGCGGCTCAGATTGCGCGAGCCGACCGGTTCGCCGGTGGCGAGGTAGGTCTCGACGATGCGCTTGAAGATCTCACGCGAGCGCTCGTTGAGCTCGCGCAAGCCGACGGCGCCGTCGCTCGCGGGTCGAAAGGCGTTGATGTCGGTGTGACGCATGACACCCGAAATCTAGGGACGGGCTGCGAACGCGTCAAATAAGCTTATTCGGCGCCTAGTTAAGGTCGAATTCCGGCGCGAGGGTCACAGAATGCTCGTCAGGCGAGCCAAAATGGGCAAAGTAGCGCGTCCTGATCGCCTCCACCGGCAGAATGATCAGCACGTCGGTGGTGCCGAATTGGCGGTCGATCACGGCGCCATCGCCGATAAAGGCGCCGAGCCTGAGATAGCCTTTGATCAGGGGCGGTAGCGCCTTCAGCGCGGCCCGGGCATTGACCGCCTCTGGCGGCAGCATGTTCATGTCGATGCGGAGGTGATCGTGCGCCCTCACCCGCCAATCCTGCGGCGCAAGCGCGTGATGATAGAGGAAGCTCAGCGCCATGGCATGGGCGCCCGGATCGGTGCCTTCGAAGCTAGCGCAGCCGACCATCACGTCGACGCCGTGCTCGCGCACATAGGACCACACGCCCTGCCACAATAGCTCGAGTGTTCGCTTGTTGCGGTATGGCTTGAGCACGCACGAGCGGCCGAGCTCCATGAAGGAATATTCGGCGCCCTTGGCTTGGATCAGCGGCAGGATGTCGTATTCGCCTTGGGTGTAGAAGCCGTCATTGAGGTCTGCCACCTCTTGGCGCAGCACGCGATAGGTGCCGACCACACGTGCCCTGTGCCAGCGTCGTCCGTTGGCATCGTCGCCGCGGTCGACCACGAGCAGATGGTCGAACACCGGATCGAACGCGTCCTCGTCGCGCCGCGACAGCATGGCAAGCGCGCCGGGCACCGCCGACATCTCCTCGTAGAACACTTTGTAGCGGAGGCGCTGCGCCTGCCTGATCTCGCTCTTCTTGCGCGCAAGCCGCACTTCGAGCGAGCCGATGCGGCCGTAAATCTTTGGCGGGTGCCAGCCGCCAAGGCGCCTTGGCCTTGCTCGCCAGCGCCCGGCGAAGGGCAGCAAGCCGCCGCCGTGGTTCGGCCGTAACATTAAACCTGGAAGCATCGGAAAAATCAGGCCAGGAAACATCGGGCCGCCGCGGAATTGCTCCGCGATGCGCCCGGGTGTCAGCTTCATTGCCATGTCTCAGCCAGGCTCGCTGTGAATTGAGGCGGCCGCGCGACGCGACGCGACTGAAGCAACGCAACTGGCGCGGCAGCCCCGATTCGGCCACAACAAGGCCCGGTTAGCAAACCAATTCGAAAGCTGTGTGACAGTTTGGGGATATTGCAGGTTATCCCGAGATATAGATGACAGCAGAAAAATCAGCGACCTGGCGACGACTATGCCGCGGCTTGCGCGCGACGCAGGGTCTCACCCCGGTAGCTGAGCGCCTTCGGCGATGTGGATGCGCGCGACGCATACTTCGCCGTCGAGATCGGCGAGCGTGCGGGCGACGCGAAGCGTGCGGTGATAGCCCCGCGCGCTGAGCTCAAATGCCTCGGCGGCTTCGTGCAGCAATTTCCGCCCGGCGGAATTGGGAGCGGCGATGTCCTCAAGCAGGCTTCCATCGCAATCGGCATTGGTGCGTGCCTTCGGATGTTTCAGTGCGCCGAAGCGTTCGGCCTGAAGCGCCCGCGCCGCGGTCACGCGGGCGCGCACCTCGGCACTTCCTTCCGAGGCCGAGGGCAGCACGAGATCTGCGGCGGAGACCGCAGGCACCTCGATCTGCAAATCGATGCGGTCGAGCAAAGGCCCGGAGATTTGCGCCTGATAGCGCTCCACGCAGCCGCGCCCCTGCCGACACGAATACCCGGGCTCGCCGGCGCGGCCGCAGCGGCATGGATTTATCGCCGCGATGAGATGCGCGATGGGTATGAGATGCGGTGATTGGCCCGCGCAATCAGCAGCGCCGGCATTTCGCAATCATGGGTGAAGCTGATGATCACCTCGTCGTGGCTCTCGCCGACGGTGCGCGACAGTTGCTCGACCACGGTGTCCTTGGGCCAATGGCCGATGAACCAGGTCTCATAGAAAGTGCGTACGGCATCACGGCCGTGTCCGCCGGTCATGGTTGGGACGTGGGTGACATGCGGCGCGTCGGCCATGGTGGCCATGGTGGCCTCGATGTCATGCGTCTTGAACTCGGCGGTGGTATGGGCGTCGAACACCTCGCCCAAGGACTTGCTCTTTCCAGTCATCGCTTCCGCTCGCGTGCCACCTTTTTTTCGATTACGTCCCAGATCATGGCAGCGATGTCGGGTCCGCCGAATTCGGCGATCTGCCTGATGCCGGTCGGCGAGGTGACATTGATCTCGGTGAGGTAGTCGCCGATCACGTCGATGCCGACGAAGATCAGCCCGCGCTTCTTGAGCTCGGGCCCGAGCCTGGCGCAGATCTGCTTGTCGAGCGCTGTGAGGGTGGCAGGCTCCGCCTTGCCACCGACATGCAGATTGGAACGCGTCTCGTCCGGCGCCGGCACGCGGTTGATGGCACCGGCGATCTCGCCGTCGACCAGGATGATGCGCTTGTCGCCGCCGCGCACCTCGGGCAGATAACGCTGCACCATGACCGGCTCGCGGAAGGTCATGCCGAGCAGCTCGATCAGCGAGTTGAGATTGGTGTCGCCGGGCGCAACATGGAACACGGCGGCGCCGCCATTGCCGTAAAGCGGCTTCACCACGATGTCCTTGTGCTTCTCGCGAAAAGCCCTGATCGCATCGGCCGAGCGGGTGACGAGGGTGGGCGGCATCAGATCGAGAAAATCGAGCACGAACACCTTTTCCGGTGCGTTGCGCACGGCAGCAGGATCGTTCACCACCAACGTCTTCGGGTGGATGCGCTCGAGCAGATGCGTCGTGGTGATATAGGCCATGTCGAACGGCGGATCCTGGCGGAGATGCACCACGTCGAACTTCGACAGGTCCTCCTCGCGCGGATGGGCAAGGCGATAGTGATGGCCAGGCTTGTCTTCCACGGTCAGACTATGGCCGCGTGCGATCAGCTTGCCGTCACGGAGCGAGAGATTGTCCGGCGTGTAATAGAACACGTCGTGGCCGCGCCATTGCGCTTCGAGCAGGAGCGCGAAGGTCGAATTGCCCCTGATATCGATGCGCTCGATCGGGTCCATCTGGAAGGCGACTTTGAGGGCCATGGCTCTCCCTTATAGTCGGAGTTTCTCTACAAACTCCACCTCGTCATGCTGGGACTTGAGCCGGGCACGCTCGCTAATCGTCAAACCGGGAAGGCGTTCTCGATATAGCGCGGGAAGGCCCAAGGCGCAGCCAGCACCACGTCGAAGGCGATGTCGTGGCCGGCGAAGTCGGGATGACCCGCGAGCCAATATTGCGTGGCCCTGACGATGCGCCGCCGGGCGCGCGTGGGCAGCGACCAGCCTGCCTCCTCGAAGCTCTTGCGCTGCTTCACCTCGACGAAGGCGAGCCTCTTGCCTTTGAGTGCGACGAGGTCGATCTCGCCCACCGGCGTCTTGTAGCGCCGGGCGATGATGCGGTGGCCTTTGAGGCGAAGGAGAAGCGCGGCCACGGTTTCGGCAAGCACTCCGTGACGGTAAGCCCTGACGCGCTTCTCGCTCAGGGGTGGTCGCTGTCTTCGCGCTCGAGCGCCAGGCCAAGCTCGTAGACGCGGCTCCGCTTGAGGTCGAACTTCTCCGCGACGCTGCGCACCGCGTCGCGGAAGCTCTCGTGCTTCAGTGCAAGTTTCAGGCTCGCGACGATCGCCTCGTCATCGACGAGGCCTTCGTCCGCCCGCGGCGGACCGACCAACACCACGAACTCACCCTTCAGCTCGGCCACCCCGATCGCTTCTGCTAGCTCGGCCGGAGTTCCGCGCGCGATGGTCTCATGCAGCTTGGTGAGCTCCTTGGCGAGCGCAGCCTCGCGTCCGCCGAACACTTCACCCATGTCGGTGAGGGCGGCTGCAAGCCGCGCCGCCGTCTCGTAGAAGATCAGCGTCGCCGGCACCGGCTTCAGCTCTTGAAGCCGCTTCCGTCTCTGACCGCCCTTCGGCGGCAGGAAGCCGGCAAACAGGAAGGTGTCGGTGGGAAGTCCGGCGCTGGTCAGCGCCGCAAGCGCCGCCGACGGACCCGGCACACTCGTCACCTGCAGGCCGGCGTGCAAAGCCTCGCGCACGAGCTTGTAGCCAGGATCGGAGATGAGCGGCGTCCCGGCATCCGAGATCAGCGCCACCGAGAATCCGGCCCTGATGCGGGCGATGAGACGCGGGCGCTCCTTTGCCGCGTTGTGCTCGTGATAGGGGGTGAGCTCGCCCCTCACGCCGAAATGGGAGAGAAGCTTGCGGCTGTGCCGTGTGTCCTCGGCCGCGATCAGATCGGCGCGGGCGAGCACGGCGAGCGCCCGGAGCGAAATATCCGCGAGATTGCCGATCGGGGTGGCCACAAGATAGAGGCCCGGCGCAAGCGGCCGCTCCATCTCGTCGGCGAGCACGCTTTCAACGCGCGCAAGCAGCGGGCGCGATGCATCTCGGTCGTCTTTTTTGTGATCCTGCACGCATCCGCTTATAGCGCGAGCGCAGGGATCGGCGAACTGCCTTAAGTGAAGGCGGCTCGCCCGCTATGCCCGCCCCGGGGCATGCTATAGTGGCGCTTCGCGCCCATCACGAATGAGCCATAGTTGCGGTCGAAATTTTGTCCAAAGGGCGGACGGCGGCGATTTTTGCAGTGCCGATGGACGAACGTAAACTTGCGTCTGCCGCTCGGGGACACAAGGCTTCGCGATAGCTCCGCGCTTCGCTCGCCTTGATGCGAAGGGGTCATGCGACTTCCACGCCGGATTGGTCTGCAGCTACGCGCCGCGAAGGCGCTGCTTGCGAGTCTTGCCGTCGCCGTGCTGCTCGCAGGCTGCGGCGGCGGCAGCGGCCCCGGGCCTATTGCGCCGGGCGTGACCGCCTCGACCGGCGCGGTTAAGGTCGCCCTGCTCTTGCCCCTGACCGGCTCAGGCAATACGCCGTCGGTGGCCAAGGCGCTGAAGCAGGCGGCAGAGCTTGCCCTGTTCGACTTCGATAATCCCGCCATCACGCTCGTCCCCAAGGACACCAAGGGCACGCCGGACGGCGCGGGCGCGGCGGCGCAGAGCGCAATCCAGGACGGCGCCGAGCTGATCATTGGTCCGCTCTTCGCTCAGGAGGTTTCGGCAGTCGCTCCTATTGCGGCTCAGCGGAACATCCCGGTGATCGCCTTTTCGAGTGACGAGAAGGTCGCCGGGAACGGCGTGTATCTGTTGAGCTTCCTGGCAGGTCGCGACGTGCCGCGCATGGTTTCCTACGCGATTGCCCGCGGTAAACACAATTTTGCGTTGCTCATCCCGCAGTCGGCTTACGGCAGGCTGGCGGAGACCGCGTTTGCGCGAAGCGTCGGGCGCGGAGGAGGGCAGTCGGTGGTGCGCGCCACCTTCCCGCCCAACGACGCCAACGCCATGCTCGGGCCGGTGCGTCAGGTGGCCAATGCCATGAAGGCCGGGCAGGTCGATGCACTGTTCTTGCCGGCGTCCCCGGAAGACCTTCAGACGCTCGCGCCGCTCCTCGCCTCCAACGAAGTGACGAGCAAGCGCCTCCAATTCCTCGGCACCGGGCAATGGGATTATCCCAATGTCGGCAGGGATGCAGCCTTGGTCGGCGGCTGGTTCCCGGCGCCCGACCCGAAAGGTTGGAACAATTTCGTGGCGAAATACGCCAAAACCTACGGCTCGACACCGCCGCGCATCGCGAGCCTCGCTTATGACGCCGTCAGCCTCGCCGTGTCGCTGTCGCCAAATCCGCCGGGCCAGCGCTATACGGCGACCACCCTTACCAGGGGAAGCGGCTTCGCCGGAGTTCGACGGCTTGTTCCGGCTATTGCCTGACGGCACATCCGAGCGCGGGCTTGCCATTCTCGAGGTGCACGAATATGGACCGCAGGTGATCGAGCCGGCGCCGAATAGCTTCACATCCGCGCAATACTGACGATTAGGTGGCGAGCTCGACGATCAGCCGGTCGAGCACGAGGCGTCCGGTGTCGGTGGCCCGTAGCCGGCCGTGGGTTCGCTTGACTAGGCCTTGGGCCTCGAGCTGTTGCAGCCGCGCATCGTCGAGCTTCCGCCCATCGATGGCTTTGAGCCGCTTCACGTCGATGCCTTCAGCGAGGCGCAAGCCCATAAGCAGATATTCGTCGGCCGAGTTTTGCTGGCTCAAGCGCTCGTCCTGCTCGATGCCGTGCCCCGCCACAGCAACCGCGTCGAACCAGGCCTCGGGAGATTTGCGCACCGAAAGCGCGCGGCGCACCCCGTCTCGGGTGATGCGGCTGTGGGCGCCAGGGCCGACGCCGGCATAGTCATGCCCGTGCCAGTAGAGGAGGTTGTGCCGCGACTCCGCGCCCGGCCGCGCATGGTTGGACACTTCGTAGGCGGGGAGGCCCGCGGCGTCGCAAAGCTCCTGGGTGAGGAGATAGAATTCTTCCGCGCGTTCGCCCTCAGGGACCCTCAAGGCGCCGGCGGCATGCAGCGCAGCAAATGGCGTGCCGGGCTCGATGGTCAGCTGATAGAGGGAGATGTGGTCTTGTGCGTGCTTGAGCGCGCTGCCGAGCTCTTTACGCCAAGCCTGCAAGTCCTGCCTTTGGCGCGCATAGATGAGGTCGAAGGACACGCGCTCGAAGTTCTTCTTGGCGATGCCGAGCGCAGCCAACGCCTCCTCGGTCGTGTGCATGCGGCCGAGCGATTTCAGGCTCGCATCGTCAAGCGACTGCACGCCCAGCGACACGCGGTTGACGCCTGCAACGCGGTAGCCTGCGAAGCGGCCGGCCTCGACGCTGGTGGGATTGGCCTCGAGCGTGATCTCGGCCTCAGGGGCGACGGTCCACAGTTCGGCGATGCGCTCGAGGATGGCGGCAACGGTCCCAGGGTCATCAGCGACGGCGTGCCGCCGCCGAAGAAGATGCTGGTGACCATGCGGCCGGGGGCGAGCGCCGCGAAGTGCTTCAGCTCGGCAACATAGGCGGCAGCGAATTTGCCCTGGTCGATGCCGCCGTGGCGCACATGGGAGTTGAAGTCGCAATACGGGCATTTGGCCAGGCAAAACGGCCAATGCACATATAACCCGAATGGCTCATTCATCGTCATAGGCAGCCGACATCAGGTTCTCGAAGGCCCGGGCGCGATGGGAAATCGCATCTTTCAAGCGAGGTTCCATCTCGCCGAAGGTCTCCCGATAGCCCCCGGGCACGAAGATCGGATCATAGCCGAAACCGCGTGTGCCGCGCGGTGGCCAGCTGATCGTGCCGAAGACCTTGCCTTCGAAGATTTCCGTCTCGCCGTCGGGCGCGGCCAGCGCCAGCGCGCAGATGAAGTTTGCCCTTGGATCCCCGGCACTCGCGGCCTCAAGCTCCCGATGCACGAGTTCCATGGCAATGCCGAAATCCCGCGCCGCTCCGCCCCAGCGCGCCGAATGAATGCCCGGCGCGCCGCCGAGCGCCCTGACCTCCAGTCCTGAATTCGTCAGCCAGGGCCGGCAGCCCCGAAGCTTGCGCCGCGGCAATCGCCTTCAGCCTCGCATTCTCGGCGAATGTCTCGCCGGTCTCCTCGGGCTCGGGCAGCCCGAGCTTGCTCGCGGACACCGCGTCGATGCCGAAGGGCGCGAGAAGATCGGCGATCTCGCGCACCTTGCCTTCATTGTGGCTGGCGATGACGAGGCGGGTGCCTCGCCGCAATGTCACGCCCATCTCAAGCTACGGTGAGCTTCTGCAATTGCACGAGCTCGGCGATGCCGCGTTTTGCCAGAGCCATCAGCTGATCGAATTGCTGCTGGCTGAAGGCTTCCTGCTCGGCGGTGCCTTGCACCTCGACGATGCCGCCTGATCCCGTCATCACGAAATTGGCGTCAGCCTGTGCCTCTGAATCCTCCGCATAGTCGAGATCGAGGATCGCCTCGCCTCCATAGAGCCCGCACGACACCGCGGCGACGTGGTCGCGCAAGGCGGCGCCGTTCTTCAGCATATTGCGTGCCTTCATCCAGGCGACCGCATCATAGAGCGCAATCCACGCACCGGTGATCGAGGCAGTGCGCGTGCCGCCGTCGGCCTGCAACACGTCGCAATCAAGCGTGATCTGCCGCTCGCCAAGCACGGCCAGGTCGGTGACGGCGCGGAGCGAGCGTCCGATCAGGCGCTGAATCTCCTGGGTGCGGCCCGATTGCTTGCCGTTCGCCGCTTCCCGTCGCGTGCGCTCGGAGGTGGCGCGAGGCAGCATGCCATATTCAGCGGTCACCCAGCCGCGCCCGCCGCCCTTCAACCATGGGGGCACGCTCTCGCCCACGGTCGCCATGCACAGCACATGGGTTTCACCGAAGCGCACGAGGCACGAGCCTTCGGCGTGCCGGGAGACACCCCGCTCGAGGCTGATGGGGCGCAAGGCATCTGACGCGCGTTTAGACGGACGCATTCTCTCTCCGCTTGAAATCCTTGAAGCGCGGCGCACCCTAGAGGAGGCTTGGCCCGCAAGCAACGGCAAGTCAGGCCCTTCGCCGCTGTGGACGATTGACAGGCGGCGAGCGGCCTCGCTTGTCGGCTAGGCTTGGAGCGGCTACCACGCTAGCCATGGCCGAGGCAGAGACCGGGGCTCAAGCCGGACATAGGGGATTCTCCGCCGCTGGCGCCTTGCGCCCAGACGAGGCTGAGGCGACCGGCCAGGGCGTGGCAGTCACCCCGATGATGGCCCAATATCTTGAGATCAAATCGGCCAATGCCGATTGTCTCCTGTTCTATCGCATGGGCGATTTCTACGAGCTGTTCTTCGAGGATGCCTCTATTGCCTCGCGTGCGCTCGGCATCGCGCTCACCAAGCGCGGCAAGCATCTTGGCGAGGACATTCCCATGTGCGGCGTGCCGGTGCATGCCGCCGACGAATATCTCCAGCGTCTGATCGCCCAAGGCCACCGTGTGGCGGTCTGCGAGCAGATCGAGGATCCGGCCGAGGCAAGGAAGCGCGGGCCTAAGGCGGTGGTACGGCGCGACGTCGTCCGCCTCGTCACGCCGGGCACGTTGACCGAAGATCCCTGCTCGACGCCAGAGCGCATAATTTCCTCACCGCGATCTTCCGCGCACCCCATAGCGAGAGCGGCGAGACGAGCTTTGCGCTTGCTTCGCTCGACATTTCCACTGGCGAGCTCCTCGCGGCGACAGTTGCCGCAAGCGATCTTGCCGGCGAGTTCGCGCGGCTCGCGCCCCGCGAAGTGCTGATCGGCGACGATCAGGCCGGCGATCCTTCACTTCGCGCCGTCATCCACGAAGCAGGCGCCGCGCTGACCCCGATCCCGCGCGCTCATTTCGACTCTTCACGCGGCGAGCGCGCCTTGAAAGCAAAGCTCGGAGTTGCGGCACTCGACGCCTATGGCGAGTTCTTGAAGCCCGAGCTTGCCGCGCTCGCCGGGCTGTTCACTTATATCGAGATCACGCAGGTCGGGCGCGCGCCTTTGATGCGGCCGCCGCGCAAGGAGACGCCTGGCAGCCTGCTCCTCATCGATGCCGCGACTCGAGCCAATCTCGAGCTGATACGCTCAAACCAAGGGACCCGCGCGGCAAGCCTGCTCTCGGCCATCGACCGCACGGTGACCGGGGCCGGCGCCCGCGAGCTCGCGAGCCGCCTCGCGAGCCCGCTCACCGAAGCCGCCGCCATCAATGCGCGGCTCGACGCCGTCGGCTATCTCACCCGCGAGCCGCGCCTGCGCCAGACGCTGCGCGAGGAGCTGAAAAGTGCGCCGGATCTGGCGCGCGCTTTGGCCAGGCTCGCCTTGAACCGAGGCAGCCCGCGCGACCTCGGCGCCGTGCGCGACGCAATCGCATCGGCCCGCGCTCTGGCGGCGCTTCTTGTCCGCGCCGCGAATGATCTCGGCCTGCCGCAGGAGCTTCACGCCATCGCCGAGAGGCTCAAGTCGGTGCCGCAAGCCGTCGAGGACGATCTTGATGCGGCACTGGCCGACGAGCTGCCGCTCAACAGACGCGACGGCGGCTTTATCCGCGACGGCTTCGACGGCGATCTCGACGAGAATCGCAAGCTGAGGGACGGGAGCCGACAGGTGATGGCCGGGCTGCAAGCCTCTTACGCCGAGGGGACCGGCATCAAATCGCTGAAGGTCAGCCACAACAACGTGCTCGGCTATTTCGTCGAAGTCACCGCTGCCAACGCCGGCGCGCTCACCAAGCCGCCTCATGTCGAGATGTTCGTGCATCGGCAAACTCTGGCCAATGTCATGCGCTTTTCCACGCTCGAGCTTGGCGAGCTCGAGGCGCGCATCACCACCGCTGCCGACCGCGCCGTTGCGCTCGAACTCGAAATCTTCTCCCGGCTCGCCGAACGTGTCCTTTCCGAGCAGGCCTCGCTTGCCGCGGCGAGCGCCGGCCTCGCCGAGCTCGATCACCATGCGGCCCTCGCCGAGCTTGCAGTCGAGCAATCCTATGTGCGGCCCGAGGTGGACGAGAGCCCGGTCTTCGCGGTGGTGGAAGGCCGCCATCCCATGGTGGAGCAGAATTGGGCGCGCGGCGACGGTGCCAACTTCGTTGGCAATGATTGTAGGCTGGGGACGCAGGACAAAGGCACCGGCACCCGCATCCTGGTGGTGACCGGACCGAACATGGCCGGGAAATCGACCTTCCTTCGCCAGAACGCCCTGATTGTCGTGCTCGCCCAACTTGGCTCCTTCGTGCCGGCGAAGTCGGCGCATGTCGGGATCGTCGACCGCCTGTTCAGCCGGGTCGGCGCCGCCGACGATCTCGCCCGCGGCCGTTCCACCTTCATGGTCGAGATGGTCGAGACGGCGGCGATCCTCAATCAGGCGAGCGAACGCTCCTTCGTGGTGCTCGACGAGATCGGCCGGGGGACCGCCACTTTCGACGGCCTCTCCATCGCCTGGGCCACGCTTGAATATCTGCACGAGGTGAACCGCTGCCGCGTCCTGTTCGCCACCCACTATCATGAGCTCACCGCGCTCGCCGACCGCCTGCCGCGCGCCGCCAACGCCACGGTCGAGGTCAAGGAATGGCGGGACGAGATCGTGTTCCTCTACCGCGTCGTGCCTGGCGCCGCCGACCGCTCCTACGGCATCCATGTGGCGAAGCTCGCCGGTCTGCCTGGCCCGGTGCTCGCCAGAGCCAACGAGGTGCTGACCGAGCTGGAAAAGGCCGACGGCAGGCCGAAGCCTTCTGATCTCGCCTCCGATCTGCCCCTGTTCAGCGCCGCCAAGGGCAACTCTGCCGCCCCGCCACGGCAGTCGGCATTGGAGGCCACGGTCGGCGCGCTCAGGCCCGACGCCATGACCCCACGCGAGGCTATGGAGGCGATTTACACGTTAAAGGGCTTGTTGGACCGGCCTACCGAGCCTTAAGTCCCCATGTGCTAAAATCGGCGCCGCCCATGGATCAAGCAATCGTCAAGACCGCGCCCTACTTCAACCTCGACGCTCTGCGCGAGGAGACCTCGGAGCTTGCCCGCGCCTATTCCGGCCAGGATTCCTCGCTCAGGACGGCGCTGGTCGAGCGCTTGCGGCAGCTCGTCGATGAGGCGCGGGCGGAAGCGAGGCGCCAGCTCGAACGCGACGGCGACGGGCGGGCTTGCGCCGAGGGCTTGTCGGCCTTCCAGGACGCCTTGATCCGGCTCGCCTACGACTTCACCACCAACCACGTCTATAGCGTGAAGAACCCATCCGCGGCCGAGCGCATGGCCATCGTCGCGCAAGGTGGCTATGGGCGCGGCATGCTGGCGCCGGGCTCCGACATCGATCTTTTGTTCCTGCTCCCCTACAAGCAGACCGCCTGGGGAGAGAGCGTCGCCGAATACATGCTCTATCTACTGTGGGATCTCGGCTTCAAGGTCGGCCACGCCACGCGCACCATCGATCAATGTATACGGCTTTCCCGCTCCGACATGACCATTCGCACGGCTCTGCTCGATGCTCGACTGATCCTGGGCGACGAGGTGCTGTTTGCCGAGTTTCAGCGCCGCTTCCGCGAAGATGTGCTGAAGTCGAACGCCCGGCCCTTCATCGACGCCAAGCTCGAGGAGCAGAATGTGCGCCACGCCCGCGCCGGCGCCTCGCGCTATCTGGTCGAGCCCAACATCAAGGACGGCAAGGGCGGCTTGCGCGACCTGCATACCTTGCATTGGCTCGCCAAGCATCTCTATCCCGATACGGCGGAGGAGGAGTTCGTCGAGGCCGGTGTGTTCACGCCGGCCGAGTATCGCAGCTTCCGCCGCTGCGAGAGCTTCCTCTGGTCGGTGCGCTGCCAGCTTCATTTTCTCACCGATCGACCCGAAGAGCGTTTGAGCTTCGACCTGCAGCCGCTGATGGCGGAAAGGCTCGGCTATCGCGGTCATGCCGGGCTGCGTTCCGTCGAGCGCTTCATGAAGCACTATTTCCTGGTCGCCAAGGAAGTCGGCGAGCTCACCCGCATCGTCTGCTCGGCGCTCGAAATGAAGCAGCTGAAATCGCTGCCGAGCCTCGGCACCTTGCTGTCGCCCTTCGGCTGGAAGCGCCGCGCCCAGCTCCGCCGCACCTCCGACTTCCGCATCGAGAGCGGCCGCATCAGCGCCATTCACAAGAATATCTTCGCCAAGGACCCTGTGAACTTCATTCGCCTGTTCGCCCTTGCCGACGAGCAGCAGGCCACCTTCTCGCCCGAGGTGCTGCGTCAGGTGAGGGCGAATTTGCGGCTGATCGACGACGGCCTGCGGGTCAATCCGACGGCGAATCGCCTGTTCCTGAAGCTGATGACAGACGCCCGCGATCCGGAAGGCGTCTTGCGCAACATGAACGAGGCCGGCGTGCTCGGCCACTTCATCCCTGACTTCGGACGCGTGGTCTCGATGATGCAGTTCAATATGTATCATCACTTCACCGTCGACGAGCACCTGATCCGCGCCATCGGCTTCCTCTCAGATATCGAGCGCGGTCGCTACGCCAACGAGCATCCGGTCTCGAGTGAGATCATTCGTACTATCGACAATCGCCGTGCGCTTTATGTCGCGGCGTTCCTGCACGACATCGCCAAGGGCCGCGACGCCGATCATTCCGAGGTCGGCGCCCGCATCGCACGCGAGCTCGGGCCGCGATTTGGTCTCACGCCGTCGGAGGCCGAGACTGCGACCTGGCTTGTCGAGCATCATTTGGTGATGAGCACCTTCGCCCAGAGCCGCGACCTCAACGATCCGAAGACCATCCGCGACTTCGCTGCCGTCGTGCAAAGCCGAGAGCGGCTGAAGCTCCTGCTCGTGCTCACCGTCGCCGATCTCCGTGCCGTGGGACCTGGCGTGTGGACCGGCTGGAAGGGCCAGCTTCTGCGCAACCTCTATTTCGAAACCGAGCCTCTGCTCGGCGGCGGCCATACCACGCTCACCCGCAGCGAGCGCGTGTCCCGTGCTCAGGATGCGCTAAGGGAACGCCTCGCCGACTGGCCGAGGGAAGACCTCGAGCGCTTCATCGACCGCCACTATCCCGCCTATTGGCTGAGGACCGATCTTGAGGTCATCGTCGAGCACGCCAAGCTCATCCGCGACGCTGAAGAGCAGCGCAGGTCGCTCGTCACCCACATCTCCACCGACGCCTTCCGCGGCGTCACCGAGATCACCCTGCTTGCGCCGAACCACCCGCGGCTACTCGCCATGGTGGCCGGCGCCTGCACCGGCGCCGGCGCCAACATTGTCGATGCGCAAATCTCTACCACGCGTGACGGCATGGCGCTCGACACCGTTCATCTCGAGCGCGAGTTCGACCACGGCGAGGACGAGGAACGGCGGGCGAGAAAGATCGCTGCCACCATCGAGAAACTGCTCAAGGGCGAGGCGCGCCTGGTCGACGTGGTGGCGAGCAAGAAGCGGCCAAAGGCGCGGCTGTCCGCCTTCACCGTCGAGCCGCAGGTGGTGATCGACAATACCCTCTCGGACGCGCTCACCGTGATCGAGATCAACGGGCTGGATCGCCCCGGTCTGCTCTATGACGTGACGCGCGAGATCTCCGACATGAATCTCGACATAGCCTCTGCCCATATCGCGACCTTCGGCGAGAAGGCCGTCGACGTGTTCTACGTCACCGACCTCACGGGTAAGAAGATCACAAGTTCGAGCCGCGAGAGCATAGTGCGCGATCGCCTGACCAAGGCGCTTCAGGCGCGCTTCTCATCGCTCGTCCCGGCGTGACCGGCTGATAACGTATCCCGCGGCCCTGGATGTCACTTTACCGCGCGTTCGCCACTGTCGGCGCCATGACCATCTGGAGCCGAGTGCTTGGCTTTGTTCGCGACGTGCTGATCGCGGCGGTGCTTGGCGCCGGGCCGGTCGCCGACGCCTTTTTCGTCGCCTTCCGCGTGCCCAATCTGTTCCGCCGCCTGTTCGCCGAGGGCGCCTTCGACGCAGCCTTCATCCCGCTGTTAGCCAAACGCTTTCATGGCGAGGGCGGCGAGGGGGCGGCCCGCGCCTTCGCCGAGCAGGCGCTTGCCGGACTGACGCTCGTGCTTCTCGTGTTCGCGCTTCTCGGCGAGTTCATTATGCCCTGGCTCATGCTGCTGCTCGCTCCGGGCTTTGCCGACGATCCTCCAAAATTCGATCTTGCCGTTTTGCTCGCGCGCATCGCGCTTCCTTTCCTGCTTTGCATGTCGCTGGTGGCACTTTATTCCGGCGTGCTGAACGCGCTTGGCCGCTTCGCTGTCGCGGCGTTTGCACCCAGCCTGCTCAACGTCGTGCTCATTGCGGTGCTGCTCACGCTCATCGTCTTGGGCGAGGTGGATCAAAGCCGCGCCGCGGTGGCGCTTGCCTGGGGCATCGCTGCCTCAGGCGTACTGCAGGTGATCGTGGTCGCTGTCGCTACGGCGAAATCGAAGATGCGGCTCGCCTTCCGACCGCCGCGGTTCGGTCCGGACATGCGCAGGCTGCTCGTGCTCGCGGCCCCCGGCGTCATCGCCGGCGGCATGAACCAGATCACCATTGTGCTCAACACCATCATCGCCTCGCTGCAAGACCGGGTGGTGTCCTGGCTCTATTACGCCGACCGCCTGTTCCAGCTTCCTCTCGGCGTGATCGGCATTGCCATTGGCGTTGTGCTGCTTCCGGAGTTGAGCCGCCGCTTGCGCTCAGGCGATCATCAAGCGGCTATCGAAAGTGAGAACCGGTCGCTGGAAACCGCACTGCTGTTGACGCTGCCGGCGGCGGTCGCTCTGTTCCTGGCGGCGACCCCCATCGTGCGCGTGCTGTTCGAGCGCGGCGCCTTCAGCGCCGTCGACGCCCATTCGACCGCCGCGATGCTCGGAGCACTTGCGCCAGGGCTGCCTGCCTTCGTGCTGATCAAGGTGTTCCACCCCGGCTTCTTCGCCCGCGAGGACACCAAGACGCCGATGATCTTTGCCGGCATCGGCATGGGCGCCAACGTCGCCTTGGCGCTGCTTCTGTTCGTGATCCTCGGCGCCGTCGGCATCGCCATCGCCACCACCATTGCCGGCTGGCTGCAGGTCGCCCTGCTCGCAACTACGCTGAAAGAGCGTGGCGAATTTTCCCTCGACCACAACTTCAGGCGCCGCGTTCCGGCGATCATTGCCGCGAGCATGCTCATGGGCGCCGTGGTGTGGGCGCTCGTCCATATGCTCGGCGCCTGGTTCGAGCCTGCGAACGGCCTCGTGGTGCAGGTGGCAGCCCTCATGATGCTGGTCGGCACTGGCCTTGCCGTCTATGCCGCCGCCGCCGCCGCCCTTGGGGCCCTCGACGTGAAAGCCTTTTTGGGCAGGCCTGGCCGGGGCTAAGCCGCAGGACTGGAAGGGGTTGTCGGGCTTCCGGCATGGAGCTATGTTGCGCTGCACAAAGACCGGGGATCAATCGCCATGCAAGGCCGCCCGCGCCGGAGCGTGCTCTATATGCCGGGCTCGAACGAGCGCGCGCTGGAAAAGGCCAAGACCCTTCCCGCCGACGCGCTCATTCTCGACCTCGAGGACGCCGTCGCGCCTGATGAAAAGCTAAGGGCGCGCCAGCAGGTCTGCGCCGTGGTGAAAGGCGGCGGCTATGGCGCCCGCGAGGTCGTGATCCGCGTAAATGCGCTGGAGACACCCTGGGGCACCGAGGACATTCTTGCCGCTTGCGATGCCGAGCCCGACGCCATCCTCGTGCCGAAGGTGCTGCATGCCGGCGACATCGTCAGCGTCGCCAAGATCCTGCAAGGCGTGCATGCCCCAGAGAAGATCCGGCTTTGGGCCATGATGGAAACCCCGATGGCGATTCTCAACGCCCGCACCATTTCGGCCGCCGCGGTCTATGCCGAGAACCGGCTGTGCTGCCTCGTCATGGGCACCAACGACCTGATCAAGGAGTCGCGTGCCCGCGCGCTGCATGACCGCTTCGCGGTTGTGCCCTGGCTCGCCATGACGCTCGTCGCGGCCCGCGCCTATCGCCTCGACATCATCGACGGCGTCTACAACGATTTTCGCGACGAGAAGGGCCTGCGCGATGAATGCGAGCACGGCCGGACGCTCGGCATGGACGGCAAGACGCTGATCCATCCGAGCCAGGTCGGGCCGTGCAACGAGATCTTCTCGCCGACCGTGGAAGAGGTGGTTTGGTCGCGCAAGATCATCGACGCCTTCGGGCATCCGGAGAACGAGAAGAAGGGTGTCATCGTCGTCGATGGCCGCATGGTCGAGCGGCTGCATTTCGCCATGGCCCAGCGCACCGTCGCCATCGCCGAGCAGATCCGCGAGATGGAATCGGCCTGCGCCTGATATTGCCGGTTGTGGAATCCAGCGCAGCATCATGACCCCTCTCCCCTTGTGGGAGAGAGTTTTCCGCCGCGATCTTGCGCGAAGCTGCGCAAGTCGCATGGCGGTAAGGGTGAGGGGTAATTTGTTCGACGCGGCTTCGCCGCTCACCCCTCACCGCGGAGGCGATGCCTCCGCGTGCTCTCCCACAAGGGGAGAGCGGGAGATTAGTGTGGCCCCTCGCATCAATATCGAGTTAGTCGCCTGATGCCGGGCAGAGGGGTGCTTGCGCCTGCGTCACGCCCAAGCCATAACCGGAACGACAAGAGCGAGCCATGCAAAAAACCAGAACCAAGACCCGCGTGTTTTCGGGCGTTCAGCCCACCGGCAATCTGCATCTCGGCAATTACCTCGGCGCCATTACCCGCTTCGTGGCGCTGCAGGCCGAGCACGACTGCCTCTATTGCGTGGTCGACCTCCACGCCATTACCATGTTTCAGGATCCTGACGAGCTCAAGCACAATACCCGCGAGGTGACTGCGGCCTTCATCGCCTCGGGCATCGATCCCACCCGCCACATCATCTTCAATCAGAGCCAAGTCTCGGGCCACGCCGAGCTTGCCTGGATTTTCAATTGCGTGGCGCGCCTGGGTTGGCTCAACCGCATGACTCAGTTCAAGGAAAAGGCCGGCAAGGACCGCGAGAACGCGTCCGCCGGGCTTTACGTCTATCCAAATCTAATGGCGGCAGACATTCTACTCTATCATGCGACCCACGTTCCCGTTGGCGAGGACCAGAAGCAGCATTTGGAGCTTGCCCGCGACATCGCGCAGAAGTTCAACAACGATTTTGCCAAGACGATTCAGCGCGCCGGATACCAAGACGGCTTCTTCCCGCTGCCCGAGCCGCTGATCACCGGCCCCGCCACGCGGGTGATGAGCTTGCGCGATGGCACCAAGAAAATGTCGAAGTCGGACGAGTCGGACATGACGCGCATCAACCTGACCGACGATGCCGACACCATTGCCAAGAAGATCAGAAAGGCGAAGACCGACCCCGAGCCTCTTCCCTCCGAGACGAAGGGATTGGCCGCAAGGCCTGAGGCGGACAATCTCGTCGGTATCTTTGCCGCACTCGCCGAGACCGATAAGGAGGCTGTCCTGCGCGACTTCGGCGATGCGCCGTTCTCCAAGTTCAAGGAGGCGCTTGCCGAGCTTGCCACCGCGCGTCTTCTGCCGATCGGCACCGAGATGCGCCGCTTGATAGCCGATCCGGTGGAGATCGACCGCATCCTTGACGATGGCGCGAGGCGGGCGCACGCCATCGCCGACCCTATTCTCACCATGACCAAGGATATCGTCGGCTTCATCCGCAGCTAGAGAGTCTCAATTTTCATGCCGCAGGTTATTCAAAATGTCTCCGACACCGCCTTCATGGTCGCCGGATTCCGCGCGCTCGAAACCGAGCGGCTCGACCCCCTCTTCCGCGATCCGCTTGCGGCCAAACTCTCCGGCGAGCACGGCAGGAGAATCCTGGCGGCGTTACCGAGGACCTTCATTGGCGGCTGGTCGGTGGTGGTCCGGACGGTCATCATCGACGAGTTCATCAAGCAAGCGATTGGCGACGGCGTCGACACCGTTCTCAACCTTGGCGCTGGCCTCGACACTCGACCCTACCGGATGGATCTGCCGAACTCGCTTCGCTGGGTCGAGGTCGACTACCCCCACGTGATCGAGCTCAAGGAGACTCGCCTCGCCGATGAGGAACCGCGCTGCGGGCTCGAGAGGATCAATCTTGATCTTACCGACCGGGGCGCCAGGCGGCAGTTCCTGGCCGATATGAACAGGCGCTCCAACAAGATCCTGGTGCTTACCGAGGGTGTCGCTCCCTATCTGGACGAGAACGACGTGGCGGAGCTGGCCGCCGATCTGAGAAGCACAGAGAAGGTGCGATACTGGGTCAACGACTATTTCTCGCCTCAGGCGATCCGCGCCGGTGAGCAGGTGCGTCGCCAATTCATGCGCGATGCGCCATTCCGCTTTAAGCCGGAAAACTGGTTTGCTTTTTTCGACCGGCGCGGCTGGCACCCAAGCGAGATTCGCTACATCTCGGAAGAAGCCGAGAGGCTCGGCCGGCCGCTCTCGCTGCCTCTCCTGTTGAAACTGCGCCTAAGGATGATGGTGGCTTTCGCATCGCCCGCTCGCCGCGGGCAACTGAAGCGCTTTGCCGCCTATGTGCTTTTGACGCCAAAATAGGCCGCGGTCTCGCGAAGCGAGTTGTTGCCGCGGCCGTCTGATGGCAGCATGCCCCCCATGGCGACCAGGAAGCAAAGCGAAGCGGCAATGAAGCAAGCTGCCGAGGCCAAACCGCGCTTGAAGCGGCAAGCCTTTGTTGAAGGGCACAAGCGCAAATTCCTCGTGGTGGTCGACGAGACGCCAGAATGCGAAAGTGCCCTCGCCTTCGCCGCAAGCCGCGCCGTGCGCACGCAAGGCCATCTGCTCTTGCTCTACGTGATCGAGCCGGGCGCGGAGTTTTCCCATTGGCTCGGGGTGGAGGAGATCGCGCGCGAGGAAGGGCACAACAAGGCGCGCGCCGTGTTCCGTCTGTTCGGCCGGAAGCTCAAGGCCATGGGCTTCGAGGAGTTGGCGCCAGAGGAAATCGTGCGCGAAGGGAACAAGGCTGAAGAGATCACCAAGCTGATCGAGGAAGACCCTGACGTAGGCGTGCTCGTGCTCGGCGCCTCCAAGGACCCGTCCGGCCCCGGTCCGCTCGTCACCACGCTCGCCGGCGGCAAACTCGCCGGCACCTTCCAGGTTCCCATCACCGTGGTGCCGGGCTGCCTGGGCTTGGAAGAGATCCTGGCCCTGGCGTGACGTCAGGCGCTCGGCGCAGCCCTTATCTCTCGCGCAAGCACTCCACGAGCCAGGAGGCAATGCGGCGGCGGCCCCCGGCCGTGCGCGCCCGCGGAGCACGCGGCCCATATTCATGAAGCCGTGGATGGTGCCTTCGCAGCACTCGTATTCGACAGCCTCCCCGGCCGCCGCCAGGGTCTCGGCATATTCGACCCCCTCGTCGCGCTACGGGTCGTGCCCGGCAGTGACGATCAGCGCCGGCGGCAGGCCGGTGTAATCCTCGTAGAGGGAAGGGATCGCCCGCGGGTCGGTCGTCGGCCAGGCAAGGCCGAAATAATGGCCGAAAAACCATTGGATCATGTCCTGCGGGATCGGAAAATGGTCGGCAAGTTCCTTGCGCGACGGCAACCTGCCGCGCAGATCGAGCGCGGGGTATATCAGAGCCTGTCCGCGCACAGGCGCCGCCAGCCTGCCCTTGGTCTCGTGCAACGCCACGGCGACAAGACCGCCGCCCGCCCTATCGCCGACGACGGCGATCGGCTCTGCATCTAGGCCGAGCGCTTCAGCCTCATGCGACAACCAGGTCAGGGCCGCGACGGCGTCCTCCACCGCGGCGGGGAACGGGTGCTCAGGTGCCAGCCGATAGTCGAGCGGGAGCACCGTCGCGCGCGTGTCGTGGCACAGGCTGCGGCACAAGGTGTCGTGCGTCTCGAGGTCGCCGATAACGCAGCCGCCGCCATGCACGAACAGGATGGCTGCTTCGCCTGAGCGGTCGGCATCGGCGGGGACGTATTTGCGCAGCCTCATCGAGCCGGCCGGGCCAGGCACGGCGAGATCGCTCGCCTCGCCGATCGCCGGAGGTGCGATCTCGGTCTTGGAAAGGGTGCGCCGATATTCGTCGCGCGCCGCGTCGGGGAAAAAGTCCACAGCGGCGTGGCGGTCGCCGAGGAAGCCCAATACAGCAAAGCCTCCGTTTCGCGGTCTAGATTAAAACTAGGCAATGCCGTTCCGACCCCGCTCACGCACGACCTCTCGCTCGGCGTCGCGCGCGAAGCGTTTGTCCCAATACACGAGCAACGGTCTCATGATATGGCCACAACGGCGGCGTCAGCGCGATGAAGGCCATGGTTTGGTAGCCATAAGGTAATGCCGGAGCCCTTTGTTGTCTGTCCAACTGCCAGAACGCCTTGGTGGCGAACATATGATGGTCGGAGTGACGCGGCAAATTGTAATGCAGCACATTGGAGATGGTTCGGTAGCAGTTCCAGCTGTGATGCGGTCCGATCGGCGAATTTTCGACGCGCATCGAACCGTAATGTTGCACATAGTTGATGAGCTCGTGAAAGGCGCGCCCGATCAGATTTCATGCTTCTCGACTACGATGAGCCTGAGTTCGACGGAAAGGAGCATGAATGCCGACTGTATTGATCACAGGAATCTCTACCGGCTTCGGGCACGTCACTACCGGGTTGCCGGCTGAAAGGGTGTCGACTGGCATCAAGCCCGAGTTGCCCGCGATCCCAAAGAGGTAGCGCTGGTCATCGCTGATGGGCTTGAGGCGCGCCGTCCGCGATTCCGCTACCCGGTCGGATTCTTCGCTCGTTTGGACCATTTTCTGCGCGGCAGGGTGCCCACCTGGCTCATTCGCCGAGGCACCGCGCGCTATCTCGGCCTGCCAAAACACGATAGGCCCCGAAGCGCAGGCTCGACCATGAGGAAGGCCAAGGAACTCGTCTTGACTTTGCGGGTCTCGAGCCCAACTATCCTCTAGAACCGTTCTAAGCTGCTTGCGCGCAAGCTTTCTCTTGAGTTGCGAGTTAAGAACACCCGAGAGGCAGTCATGTTTATTCAGACCGAAGCCACGCCAAACCCGGCCACTCTGAAATTCATTCCCGGCCGCCCGGTGCTCGGCGAAGGGACCCTCGAATTTCGTGCCGGTGCGGAGACAGAAGGCTCCCCTCTCGCCGCCCGCCTGTTCGAGATCGACGGCGTCACCGGCGTGTTTTTCGGCTCCGACTTCATCAGCGTCACCAAGGGCGAAGGCGAGTGGCAGCATCTGAAGCCGGCGATTCTCGGCGCCATCATGGAGCATTATCAGTCCGGCGAGCCCGTTGCCGCCGGCGCGCAGACCGAGGTGAGTTTGGGCGAGGGCGAGTTCTTTGCCCCAGAGGACGCCGAGACCGTCAACACCATCAAGGAGCTGCTCGAGACGCGGGTGCGCCCAGCCGTGGCGCAGGATGGCGGCGACATCACCTTCCAGGGCTATCGCGACGGCATCGTGTTCCTGCATATGCGTGGCGCCTGCTCCGGCTGCCCGAGTTCAACGGCGACGCTCCGTCACGGCATCGAGAATCTGCTCCGCCACTTCATTCCGGAAGTGCAGGAGGTCCGCCCGGTGTGACCGAGGCCTACCTCGCTCGCCTCGCTTCGGCTTCGACGAGATCGCTCGTATCATCTAGCGTCGAATGAACATCCTTGCTCTCGACACCAGCATGGGCGCCTGCGGCGCCGCCGTGCTTATTGCCGACGGGGCCGCGCAACGCATTGTTCTTTGCGAGGAAAGCATGGCGCGCGGTCACGCCGAGGCGCTGATGCCCATGGTGGCGGAAGTGATGGCCGGCGTGAGCCTCGACTTTACCGCGCTTGACCTGATCGCCGCCACTTTGGGTCCGGGAAGTTTCACTGGCGTGCGTATCGCCATTGCCGCGGCCCGTGGCTTTGCGCTGGTCACCGGCGCCGAGCTCTGGGGCACCGACTTGCTCAGCGTGATGGCCAAGGCGGCGCTGGAGAGCGGGACGGTGTCTGGCGACAAGCCCTTCGCCGTCACCGTCGATGCCCGGGCGGAGAGTCTCTATCTCGGTCTCTACGATGGCGAGGGACGCAGGCTCGAAGGGCCGCTTCTGGAGAGCGCCGACCAAGCCGCCGCGCTGCTCCCTGGTGATCTTGCCATCGCGGTGGGAAGCGGTGCTGTGCATCTTGCCGACGCTGCGCTCAAGCGTGGCCGTCGCGTTGACGCGAAGCTCCCCGATCTGCAGCCGAATGCTGCGGCTCTCGCCGAGCTTGCCCTAGGCGCGGAGGAGACCCTGTCGACCTTGCGTCCGCTTTATCTCCGCCCGCCCGATGCCAAGCCGCAAGCCGCGGCCTCGGTGGCGCGGCGCTGATGCGCTCGTCTGCCTCTTCGATCGACATTCGCCTTGCCGGCCCTGCCGATGCGCGAGCTATGGCGGCAATTCATGCAAGCTGTTTCGTCAGGAACTGGGACGCGACAGAGATCGGACATTTTCTTGGCGCGTCCGGCTGCCTTTCGCTTCTTGCCTCGACCTCGGCAAAGCAACCACCGCGGGGATTCCTTATCGTGAGAAGCGCCGGCGACGAGGCGGAGCTTCTGACACTCGCGATCCATCCGGCGTGCCGCCGGCTTGGGCTTGCCCGCGCGCTACTCGATGCCGCCATTTCAGCCTTGCGCAAAGCCGGAGCGAAGCGGCTGTTTCTTGAGGTCGAGGAAGGAAATGCGCCGGCGCGTGGCCTCTATCAAGGACTCGGAGCAGTCGTCGTGGGGCGCCGTCCGCGCTATTATGAGCACGGCGCCGATGCGGACATCTTCAGTCTTGCCCTTTGAGGCTCGACTGCCGATGATGACCGAGGTCCGGAGAGAGCGCCCCAGAGATGGACAAGACAGCCTCAAGGGAAAGCCGGATCGAGCGCCTCTGCGCAGAGCGCGGGATGCGCATGACCGGCCAGCGCCGGGTGATCGCCAAGGTGCTGTCGGAGGCCGACGACCACCCCGACGTCGAAGAGGTCTATCGCCGGGCTTCCGCCCGCGATCCGCGTATCTCGCTTTCCACAGTGTACCGCACCGTGCGCCTGTTTGAAGGCGTCGGCATCCTCGAGCGCCATGAATTCGGCGATGGGCGCGCGCGCTACGAGCCTGCGGGGCACGGCCATCACGATCACCTCATCAATGTGAAGACCGGCGAGGTGATCGAGTTCAAGAACGAGCAGATCGAGCGTTTGCAGGAGACCGTGGCGCGTGAGCTCGGCTTTCGCCTGATCGGCCATCGGCTCGAGCTGTTCGGCACGCCGCTGCCCGCCGGTTCGCACAAGAACAACAAGAGCTAGCGCGACACATCATGCGGGGATTGCGTGCTTGGCTCGTGCTGACGGCGTTCTTCGCCTTCACCTTTCCGCTGATGCCGCTCCAGCTTCTGTTCTTGTGGACCGGCTCGCGTTACGCCCGCACCTTCCCCAATTGGTATCATCGCCAGGTCTGCCGCCTCGTCGGCATTCGCTTGCATGTCGACGGCAGCGTTGCCCGCGAGCATGGCGTGCTCCTCATCTCCAATCATGTCTCCTGGCTCGACATTACCGTGCTCTCGGCGGTGGCGCCAGTGTCCTTCGTGGCCAAACAAGAAGTGGCCTCCTGGCCGTTCGTGAAGTGGCTCGCCAAATTGCAGCGCTCGGTGTTCGTCGATCGTACCCGCCGCAGCGAGGTCACCGACAAGGCGAACGAGATCTTGAGCCGGCTCGCGGCCGGCGACCACATCGTGCTGTTTGCCGAAGGCACCTCAAGCGACGGCAATGGCGTAGTGCCGTTCAAGACGCCGCTCTTTGCAGCGGTCAAGCCGACCAAGGGCGAGCCGCTCGGAGCTGATCTTTGCGCCCAGACCTTGGCGCTGACCTACACCAAGCTGCACGGGTTGCCGCTCTGCCGCCGCGGGCGGCCGGTCGTGGCCTGGTATGGCGATATGGACTTGACGAGCCACGCCTGGCGGCTGCTCGGCTTGGGTCCGCTCGACGTTTACATCCGCATCGGACAACCGGTGCCGCTCGACGACTTCGCCGATCGCAAGGCGCTCGCCCGCTATGCCGAGGAGAAGGTGCGCAGCGACGTGGCCGAACTCTTGCGCGGCGGCCACGCTCGCCAATCCAGATCGAACCTTACATCGCCCGCCTGAACCTGACGGTCTGCGCCAGCGTCGCCGGTGCGAAGCTTCCGTCCTGGAGCTGGCGGATATGCTCGTTGCGATGGAGCGTCACCAGGGCCCCGTGCACCCCCCGGTCCGCGCTTTCGGCGTCAGGGAAGTACCCTTCCTTCAGGGCCAGGTTCACGAGGTCGTCTTTGGCCAGGGCTCCGATCTCGTTCAGCTTTTGCATCATGAAGTCGGCAAGCGACAGCTGAGGCGCCGGTCCCGCGGCCGCGAGCGGAAGCACGTTCGCCATGCGCCGGTTCTCGATCTCCATCAGCTTGTCGAGGGCCGAAAGCTCGGATTTCAGCGACGACACTTTGCCGTCGCGCTCGTTCTCGAGCTTTTCCAGCATTTTTTCGAACTGGGCGTACGCCGTGCTGATCTGATCCTCGATAAGCCCGGCTCGTTCCTGCAGATCATTCCTAATATCGCGCATGGCCCCCTCTCCCCGCAAATTGCCGCACGAAAACCGCAAGCCGTGGCGTAGCTCGCGGGCCCCACTGTGGACGGCCTAAGCCCCTGACGGAAGGGGCGAATGCAAGTTCCTGTGCATTACGACGTTCGGGCAACAGTACGTACGCTGATTTTTGTCGGAATCTCAGGCGTCCTAGATCTTGCTCGGCGCCTTCGCCTTTGCCGTCTCGGGCAGAAATGCCGCAAGCAGGCCGATCGCCGGGAGGAAGGCGCAGACGTGATAGACGAACACGATCGAGGTGTGGTCGGCGAGCCAGCCGAGCAGGGCGGCGCCGATGCCGGCGATGCCGAAGGCGACGCCGAAGAACAGCCCGGCGACCATGCCGACGCGACCGGGGATCAGCCCTTGCGCGTAGACCACGATGGCCGGAAACGCCGAGGCCAGGATCACGCCGATAAACACGCTGAGCACGGCGGTCCAGAACAGGTCGACGTGGGGCAATAGCAGCGTGAAGGGCAGCACGCCGAGGATCGACCACCAGATCACGCGTCGCGCGCCGATGCGATCGCCGATCGGTCCGCCGATCACCGTTCCGGCGACGACGGCGCCGAGAAAGATGAAGAGATAGAGCTGCGCGCTCTGCACCGAGAGATTGAAGGTGTGGATTAGGTAGAAGATGTAGAAGCTCGTGATGCTGACGAGATAGAAGTGCTTGGAGAAGGTCAGCGCGAGCAAGATCGCAACCGATCGCCTCACTTTGCTCTGGCCGAGGCTCGATATGGCGAGCATCTCGTTGACCGATGAGCTCTTGCCGTTATTGACCTTGATGGTCTTGCCGTACCAGGTGCCGATGAAGGTGAGCAGCACCATGCCGAGCAGCGCGACCGCCGAGAACCAGATGAGGCTCCTCTGGCCGTAAGGCAGCACGATGAAGGCTGCGAGCAGCGGTCCGATGGCGGTGCCGAAATTGCCGCCGACTTGGAACACCGACTGGGCGAGGCCGTGCCGCCCGCCCGACGCGAGCCGCGCCACGCGTGAGGACTTGGGTGGAACACCGAGGAGCCCATGCCGATCAGGCCCGCGGCGGTGAGCACCATCAAATAGTTCGAGGCAAACGCCATCAACAGCAGCCCGAGCAGCGAGGACGACATGCCGAGCACGAGCGAATAGGGCGTGGGGTAGCGGTCGGTGTAGTAGCCGACCACCGGCTGCAACAACGACGCGGTGCCCTGGAAGGTGAAAGTGATGATCCCGATCTGGCTGAAATCGAGATGAAGGGCGCTCTTCAACATGGGATAGATCGCCACGATCAGCGACTGGATCACGTCGTTCAGCATGTGGCAGACGCTGATCACGGCGAGCACGGCGACGACGGTGCCCTCGTTGCCGGTGGCGCGCGCAGGCGCGGCGGCGTTTCGCTTGCCGCCGCGACGGTTCGGAGTCTTAGCCTCGATCGCCATGGTTTGAGCCATAGAGGGGTCGGGCGGCAGAATTGGGACAAATGCCGCCCCGACTGCAAGCATTCATTTGCGTGGCGTCGTGGCGCCGCAGCCGCGGAGCGTCTCCGCCTGGCATCAAAGGCGGCACCCTAAAACGCGGATCACTTGGAGATATGCAAATGATGCAAAGTGATCTCCGGCGGGCAGTTGAAGCGCGCCGGCACGATGCTCACCCCGGCGCCGGCCGAGGTATAGCCGATCATGCCATGATGGGTGAAACGGCCGTTCCCCATGGAGCGGGGCACCACACAGTTGAGGACGATTGGTGCGCCGCCCGGCAGGCATATCTGGCCGCCGTGGGTGTGGCCGGCGAGCAGGACGTTGAAATCGGCGTGCGCGGCCTGCCGATAGATCTCCGGCGTGTGCGATAGGAGAATTGAGAAGGCGTCGTGCGGAATGGCTTCGGCCGCCTTCTCGATGTTGTCCATGCGGTAGAAGTGCGCGTCGTCGATGCCGGCAAGATGGATGCGGGCGCCGCCGCGCTCGATCATCTCTGATTCGTTGAGCAACATTCTTATGCCCATCTGCTCCAGCGCCGGCACCATGCAGATCGTGTCGTGATTGCCGAGCAGGCCGTAGATCGGTTTCTTGAGGCTCCGGCAGAGGCGCGCGACGCCGGCAAGCGCGTCGGCGTAGGGCCCGAAGGTCTTCGTGCGATAGTCTCCGGTCAGCACGCAGATGTCGTAGCTGATGCCCTCGGCGAGCTCGGCCACGCGTTGCATCGCCGCTTCGCTCATCTCCACGTGGAGATCGCTGATCTGCAGGATGGTAAAGCCGTCGAAGGGTTGCGGCAGATCGGGTGCGACGAAGCGATTGTGCCGCAGCTCGACCTTCGCCGAATTGCTCAAGCCCCGCCAATAAAGCCCGCTCAGCATCAGTAGGCCGCGGATCAGCGAGTGCGACAGCGTGGCGTTCTCAAGGTGAAAGAAATTCAGCCCTTGCCCGAAGATTTGCGCCTCGTGGTCCTTCTCGATGCCTAGGCGCTGGCGCGCATGCCGGCGCCCGAGACGTCTCTCGAGCGTGTCCAGCATCTCGTCGCTTATGGTCACGGGGTCCGCGCCGGGAGGCGCTTCTCGATGAGAACACTCCGCCGCCTCCGAGCCGGACTCTCGTCCTTCTCGTGGCGGCGGGTCAATTCGTGGCGGAAGCGAGCGTCGAACTCACTTGTTGGTGCAGGTACCAAAGCCCGACAGCGTCGTGTCGGCCGTAGCGAACGACATCGAGGCCTTGTTGCTATTCTTGTCGATGAGCAACAACCAGCCAAAGGCGCCGTCGATGCCGTGCATGATCAGCTGTTCGGCCGACTCGGCCACGCCGTCGAACTTGTCGGTGCGAGCATAACCGTTCTCATCCACCGCGCCGACGATACTGTTCTCGAAGTCGACCGTGACTTCTGACCGGAATTTTGATTCCGCCCAGGTCTTTGCCCTCCTCGCAGGTTCCATTGGGCATGCAGGCCGCCATCGCATTGAAGTCGCAATGCAGTGTGGGGATCGGCGGCAGAGTTTTCGGCGCGGCGGCAGCGGCGCTGTCGCTCGGCGTTTCCGCCTGCGCCGACAGACTTGCCGTCACCAAAACAACCCCTAACGCAAGCATTCTACAGAACATGTTCATGATTAACTCCCCTCGGCGCTTGGCGCCAATTGATCCGTTTCAGATGATCTCCGCCTGGTCAATCAGGCGATGTCGCGGTTGCAATCAGCGGCAGTAGTAAGGGTAGGGAGGCAGTGCCGGGCAGACCGGATAGGCGTAGACGGGGGCTGGCGCCACGACGACGGGCGGCGGCGCCACGACGACCGGCGGAGGCGCGGCATAATAAACGGGCGGGTAATATGGGCGCGTTACCACTGCGCCGGCGATGGCACCGGCGGCGAACGCTCCGCATCCCCAGCAGCCGCGCCAATAAGCATTCGCATTTTGGCTAAAAGTCATCAGTGCCAAGGCAGCACCGAGGATGATCGCGCCCTTGCGGGCCAAGCTCATCGTCGCCATCGGACTTTCACTCCTTGATTGATTTCTCGGGCAGAAATGACGTTCGGCCCAGCGCCCCTGATTTAGAGGCCGCATGGTTTGTCTCGACTGTGTCTTGCCGACCTCGATTGCACAACAAGGCGGCAAGGGGCCCCAAGCAGGCCGGACTGTAGTTCTATTTCGGCGAGGTTTCCATCCCACAATTTGCCACCTTCACATCTCGGAAAAACTTTGCCGGACCAAGCAACGCTCGATCTTCATGACGATGGCGTGGGACTCGTGGTAAAGAGAATTCTCAAATCCAGGGGGGGATCATGCTTACAGCTCTGATCGGGCTTTGATCATTGGCGCCGTCGCCGGCTGGCTCGCCGGGCTGCTCGTGCAAGGAACTGGCTTTGGCCTGCTTGGCGACATCGTCGTCGGCATCGTCGGCGCGCTCATCGCGAGCGTGCTGTTCCCGAAACTCGGGATCGGTCTCACCCTTGGCGGCGGCATTGTCGGCGCGATCGTCACCGCCACCATCGGCGCCGTCATCTTGCTTCTGATCGTCCGGATCTTAAGACAACTGACGGCTTGACGCCTGAACTTTCCGGTTGCGCGCGGCGCCACTTGAGGCTGGCGCCGATGACGTTCGAGGCGACGAAGGAAGAGAAGCCTTGCCGCTCGGCGCTCGGCGGGGCCCGCGCCCTAGTCGTGATAATACAATCCGCCGATGACGTTGTTAGACCCTCTTCGATCCTAAGCTCTTAACTTCGCCGAGAGCGTCGTCCAGCATGCGTTGGATCTCTTGGTATGACATCACGCCTTTGTGCTCGAGCCTCTGCAGCAAGTGCTTGAACGCAAGCAAGAGTCCCAAATCGTGTCCATCCTCGATCATGGTGATGCACCTTTCCCAGCGGAACTGCAACCCACTGCACAACACCGAGTCGTCTCAAAAGATGGCAAGGATGAGCGGCCCTGACTTCGATCCTATTCCAGATGTTCCTTTGGATTTACGAAATTTCGAGGGCGAATGTCTTTAACTCACAGGCTTCGCCACGGTCTCGCGGGCTTCGCCGAAAAGTGCCGGGACGGCGGTCGCAGGAAAGACAGCGCTAAAGTCCTCGAGAGCCTGAGCGGATATCTCTAAATTTCGAGGACGCGTCGGCGGCATAAGGCGACGAGATACGTCGCCAGCAATCAAGCCGCGAGAACGAGGAAGATGATCAGGCTGCCGCGGCCGCGGCGTCAGGACCCAGGGCGCGGTCGTCGGCTCCGGATTCTTCCGTCAACGTCAAGACTTCGCTCGCCAGCCGGTCGGCCTTCGCGAAGAGGGGCTTGTTCGCTTCCAACACCTTCACCAGGAGCTCCAGGTCATCGGCGCTTTTCAGGCGAGCCGTGACCTCGAGCGAGCCCGACAAGAGGGACACTCGATAACATGACGGTGCGGCCGGCCCGCCCATCGTTCCAGCCGGATAGCTGCCATTCACGGGTTCGATTTTTTCCACCACTTCCCTCACCGTCGACGGCCAGTAAGGCCGCCGCCCACCGTTGCAAGATCGTGACATGGTCAAACGGTGGCAGAAGGCACTTAACAAAGGGTATCTCTGAAGGTGGGGGGCGCCTCGCCGTGGGTGAGGAACTGGCGGCGCGGCTGGTCGCTAAAAAAGGAAAGCCCCGGCGAAGCGATGGGCACCGAGGCTCTCCCTTGTGAAGGGGACGACCCCCACGACAAGATCGTATTACGACATCGCGCTCGCCGCTGTGTCTTGAGGGCCACTGTGCAGCGCAAAAATATATGTGACCGGTGAGAGCGCGTGGGCCGCCGAGGCTGAGCGGCTGTTTTGGCTCTATTGGGGGGTATCCGGGCTATTCACATGACCTGTTGGGGCGGAGGGCATGTCAGGCCAAAACAATACGCTGGCAATTGAGCCGAACAACGAGCCGAGCACCAGAAGCGCGATGGTACCAATCACGAGTCGCATCTTTCTATTGTCCCTCTACGAAGTTTGGTTTCGGTCTCCTGCGTCTCCCTTCGGTCAGCGAATCAGAGGGGTAAAACTTTTAAGAAGCTTTGAACGATGCTGTTAAGAAACCCGAGTCCTGATGTCGCAGGCAGAGAATGTTCTAGCGAGCTCGTTGGCCACGGCCACGGACTACATTCACTCTCCGCACAGGTGCTCGCCGACACGTCCGTAACGCTGCAGGGGACTGGCGCGAAAGCCAGTTGGCGGAGAGGGTGACCGCCTTGAACGGCTGATTTCAGCCATTCCTCTCGACCAACGCCAAAGCAAGGCCCAATCCCGGCACGATCTAAGTGCTGAGGGATGCAGGGCAGACTTCAAGGGCAATTGGTCAGAGAATTGGCAGGAACCCCAGCCCAAAAGCGAGGGGCGCTGCTGGGCCGACATTAACAAGGCGGCGGTGCCGAACACCGACACCGGCAAGGGCGCCAAGAGGGATTAAATGAGCTTAAGCGGCCTCTGATTTTCTGAGAGGCTTCTTTGTGCGGGCCGTCCTCTTGATCGGCTTGAGGCTGAGAGTCTTCATCACGCCTTCGGGAAGGCTGATCGGTCGAAACATCGCCTTTGGGTACAGATAGCCTTCGCCCGACTCGTCAAGGACGCGAACCGGCCCGCGCTTGTCGGCAGTGTCATCACTTTCCACACGGTAGAGCTTTCGCGTTTCGAGCGAGGCCGGATACCCGGTGTTGTCTATGAAGATCACGTATTGAGGTATCTTTGCCTTGGGCTTCATAACAGGTGCTTGATCTTGTGTTCACGGCGTCCAATGCCGTGCGCCTCATACCAGTGTATCTCAGCTAGTTCTTCGGAGCCATCGTCTAGACGGACGCGAGCCACTCCTTTGCACTTGCGCGAGCGACCGCTTCCATAAACTCGACGCAGCCGGTCAATTTCGTGAATGCCTTTTCCCTTGGCGATGGTTTCAATGTCGGAAATGTCGCCCAGGATTTCCAATCTCAGCGATCTCGCTCAGGCTTTATGCGCGGCTTTCATCCAGACTCAGCGCGTGGGGGCTTCCAAATTAAAGGACCTTGCGCTGTTGATTGATGCGGGCGTTTTCGGGACGCTGAGTCGGGACTGGCCCCTGAACTCTGGGACCAACATTGACGGCAGCACGCGCTATCTGGCGTGCGTAGTAGATTGTTGCGCCCACGCCGATCAGTAAAGCCACGCCGAGGATCAGCTGCCAAAACATAAAGTCGGCCATCCTCTTGGCCTGCTCGGCCATGACTTGCTGAGCCATCAAAACCTGTGCATTGGCAAAATCCTGCGCGTCCTGCGCACCACTTTGTGCACTGCCTAGCGCATGGCCTTGTGCGATGCCTTGTCCGGCGTCCCCCCGGTTTGTCGGCTCCCACTCGCCTTGTACAGGTGGACCGCCCCAACTCGTACCCGGTGCTGGCGGACTTTCTTGCGGGTTGCCGTCTTGCCCATACAACATTGCTGGCAGCAGCATTGCAGAAGCCGCAATCAAAACCCCAACAGCTTTTGAGCACCGATATCGCCGCACCCAACTCTCCTTAGTTTGGCGAGTTCCAGTCTGGGTTTTTGTCTTGCCCAGGAAGTTTGGCAATTTGGCGATGTTCGCCGCTATGCGCCGCGTCATTAGCCGATCACGATTGCATACCCATTTGTATACTGGAATCCAAAAAGCCAGCAACACGTTGAGAATCAATGGGGTTTGGCGGAGAGGGTGGGATTCGAACCCACGAGACGGTTGCCCGCCTACACGCTTTCCAAGCGTGCGCCTTCGACCACTCGGCCACCTCTCCTTGACGGCGCCCAAAAAGGAGGCCGCAACTTAAGCGGGGTGACCCCGCTCTTCAAGCAGACAAGCCTTTGGGCGCAAGCGTGCGGCAAAAGACACGCCAAGTTTATGCGCGGGTGATTTGAACGTGAGGGCGCAATCGCTTATGTAAGGGTCAAACGCGGGTCCACGCTTTCGCCATGCTCCTATTGTTGCGCATTTTCGGCGTTTGGTTCCTGTTGGTGGCCATGGTCGCCGCCGTCATCGACGCGACCAAGAGTTTGGCGGCCGGCGGCGCCTGGGTGTTCACCCCCTTGGGTCAGCAATGGGCGAGCCTCAACCCCGACAGCCTGGCGGCGGCCAAGACCGCGGTCGAGACCCATGTGGGAACCTTCATGTGGAACCCCATGATCACCGAGATCTTGAATGCCCCCACCTGGGTGGTGTTCGGCATTATCGGGGTGGCGCTGTTCTGGCTCGGACGGAAGCGCACGCCTGCCGAAGTCTTTATCAACTAAACCTTTGAACCCGGCCGTCAGGCCAAGGAGGTTCGTCGATGTTCACGCTCAAGCGTAAATCCCTGTCCATGCCGTCGGCCGCCCAGGCTCTGCCCGGCCGGCCGCAAGCCATTCCCACGGCGTCGAACCATTTCGTCAATGGCGCCCCGCTCAAAGGACCTTATCCGCAAGGGTCTGAGACGGCGCTGTTCGGGCTCGGCTGCTTTTGGGGTGCCGAGAAGCGCTTCTGGGAAATCCCCGGGGTGATCGTCACTGCGGTCGGCTATGCCGGCGGGCCCACGCCCAATCCTAGCTATGAGGAGGTGTGCTCCGGCCGCACCGGGCACAATGAGGCGGTGCTCGTGGTGTTCGATCCGAAGCGCGTAAGCTACGAGCAGCTGCTCAAGGTTTTCTTCGAGAGTCACGATCCGACCCAAGGCATGCGCCAAGGCAACGATGTCGGAACGCAGTACCGCTCCGGCATCTATGTCTATTCCGATGCGCAACGGCGCGCCGCGGAAGAGGCCAAGCGCGCCTATGACTCAGCGCTCAAGGCGCAAGGCTTCGACGCGGTCACCACCGAGATACTGCCGACGCCGGCCTTCTACTTCGCCGAGGACTACCATCAGCAATATCTCGCCAAGAATCCGCGCGGCTATTGCGGTCTCGGCGGCACCGGCGTGTCCTGCCCGATCGGCACCGGCGTCAGCGCCGAGGCATAACTAGGCCAGGTCGACTAGGCCAGGTCGATGGCGTAGCGCTTGAGGTCGCCGAGCTCGACGATCTCGAGCGTGGCCTCGTGTGTGGCGGCGAGAACGACGCGCGGCGCGCGTCCGGCCTCGAGGGCTTCACGCCAGCGCGCGGCGCACAGGCACCAGCGGTCGCCGGGCTCAAGCCCGGGAAAGCCGAACTCGGGCCGCGGTGTGGAGAGGTCGTTGCCTCTCGCCTTGGAGAAGGCGAGGAACTCCGCCGTCACCTCCACGCATACCGTGTGCAGGCCGACATCTTCCGGCCCGGTATGACAGCAGCCGGAGCGATAAAACCCGGTGACCGGGCGCTCCGAGCAGCTCACGAGCGGCTCGCCAAAGACGTTGCGCTGCGTACTTGGCTGTCCACGCACGCGTTCTTGCATGACTTAATAGTGCCTGAAGTGCCGGCGGAGGTGAAGCGCTACTGCGGCTTGCGATCGGGCAACGGCACGGATGAACCGGATTTCAGACGCAGGGTCGGCTGCCGACGCCGAAGCGGCGGCAGGCTTCGCCCCTGACTTGGACTTCGGCGACATCTCAGCTTTCAGCGCCTCGAGCGCCGCCGCGTCGAGATGTGGCGCCGGAGGGCCTGCGTCCTTGCCGGCCTCGGCTTTGAGGGCCGCAGGCACCGTTCCGTCTGGGGCGATGGTGGGCATGCCTCCGCCCGCGGTCAGCACCGTCATGCATTCCTTGGGCAGGTCGCCGAGGGCGAGCTGCTTCTTCGCCACAGGCGTGGCGCCTGGCGTGGCAACTCTCGGGGCAGCAATTTCCGCCTTGCGCAGCATCTTGAACCAATTGGCAAGTTCGGTGCCGCAGCCATCGTCGCCGCTCGGCGGCTTCTGGTTCTCGCAGCCGTCCATTCCGGGAGGGCATTTGAGCCTGATGTGAAAATGATAGTAGTGGCCCCACCAGGGCCTCACCTTGCCGAGCCAGGCGCGGTCCTTGCCTGCTTGCTCGCACAGCACCTTCTTGATCGCCGGGTGCACGAAGATGCGGCTGACTTGCGGGTAGGAGGCCGCGCGCTTGATCAGCTTGGTGTGCAGCGGCGTCCATTTCTCCGGGTCGACGGTAAAGGGATCCTTCAGCATCGAAGTCGCGATCAAATCTTCGCGCTCTTGCGGGGTGAGGATGCGGTCGGGCATCGGCGTGAGCCAGACATCGGCATCAAGTCCGATCTGATGGCTCGAATGGCCGGTGATCATCGGACCGCCGCGCGGCTGCGCCATATCGCCGACGAGAAGACCTGGCCAGCCGTCGAGCGCCCGCGCGGCGCTTGCGAGCCTCTCGAGAAAATCGAGCAGTTGCGGCGTGCCCCAGTTCCGATTGCGCGAGAGCCGCATCACCTGCCAGTCAGGACCGTTGATCGGAAGCGAGACGCCCCCGGCAAGACATCCTCTTGCGTAGGAACCGATGGCGCGCGCCGCAAGAGGCGCTGGCGCGTCCACGGCGCCGAACAGCATTTTGGCAGGAGGACCCTTGGGTGCCGGCGCCTTCTTAGCGGTCTTCTTTGCCGGTGACGCGGGCGCTGCCGTGGCGGCCTTGGTCGCAGGCTTGATCTGCTCCGCCGAGACCGCTCCGCAGATCAGCAACAGCGCAAGGCAAAGCGCCAGCCTTTGCATCGATCTTGCCCCGTTTCCGCTAAAGCGCCCGAAAACTATCACAAATAATGGCGGCAATTGGAGCGAGATGGTTGCCAAGCGGTTGAACCGCGGCATTCCGTCCCCAAATTGGGGTTGGCTGGCGGATTTAGGAGATGTTCAGGCGGACGGGGTAAGACTTGCCTGAGAAAGCTTGAAATTACGCGTTCGAGGGAGCCACCCGATGATCGATACAATGATCCGCGCCCTGAGGCGATGTGCGCTTGTTTTGCCGATTTGCGGACTGTTGCTCGGCTTCGCCGCGCCGGCGGAGGCTGGCGTCGTGGCCAGGATCAGCCTGTCCAGCCAGCGCATGGATGTCTTCGTCGACGGGCGTCCGCGCTATTCGTGGCCCGTCTCGACGGCCCGGCGCGGCTATCACACGCCGGTCGGCACCTTCAGGCCGCAGGCGCTCGCGGTGTGGCACCGCTCCACCATCTATAGCGGCTCGCCCATGCCGCATTCGATCTTCTTCCACGGCGGCTACGCCATTCACGGTTCTTACGAGACGAAATATCTCGGACGCCCCGCCTCGCATGGCTGCGTGCGGCTGCATCCCGCTGCTGCTGCCGAGCTGTTCTCGCTCGTGCGCAAATATGGCAGCAGCAATACCGTGATCAAGATCGCCTACTAGCCGACGCGCGAAAGTTCCGCGCAAGTTTCGCGCTTCGCCGCAAGCAGCAACTCCTGTAGCATCCGCTCTATGCGCGTCACGCGCTTGGGGGCAGGGCTTGCCGGCAAGGTCTCGCAAGCTCGGACTGCGGAGGCGGCTATGGGGCTATTGAAGTGGGCACTGATTTGCTTGTTGATCTCGCTCGTTGCGGGCGCCTTGGGCTATACCGGCGTTGCGCGCGGCGCGGCGCAGATCTCCAAGATCCTGTTCTTTGTCTTCCTCGTTGTCTTTATCGTGATCCTAATCCTGGCGATTTCGGCGGGTCAGCTCATCCTCTGATCGCCTTTCGGGATGTCATCAGGCTCAAGCTTCGCTAGTTCTCGCAGCTCGACGGCGCCGGCGCTCCGCGGAAGCGCTCGGTCATCCAATTGAGCGCCGCGTTGGCGCTGTCGCGTGCCGCGAAGGTGTGGGTCACGCCGGGAAGCGGCACGAAACTCACGCGCACACCTTGAGCGCACAGCGCCTCGGCGAAGCGCTTGGTGACGTCCGGCTCCACCGTGTGGTCCGCCGTCCCTTGCGCAATGAACACCGGGGCGCCTGCCGAAGACTGACCTGGAGTATTGTGCACCATGATCCCCTCCCAGGGCTCCGCCTTCGCGGGATTGACCTTGAGATACTTCTCCCGCTTCAAAGGCGATTCGGCTTTCTCGATGGCCTCGAACTCGGCCACCAACTCGATGCAATCTTTCGCGGTTTGCTCGAAGGCGGACATCGCATCGGGCTCGACGACTTGCGTGACCGGAACGTTTTCCAGCCTCGTCCAGGAGAGCACGCTCATCGCCACCAGGTCCTGCCCGGTTGCCGCATCGGCATCGAACAGTTCGACGAGATAGGTGGCAGGCGCGGCCGCGGCGACGCCGACGAGCTTGAGGTCCGGCGCGTAGCGAGACGCGATCTCCCCGGTATAGAGCGCGGCGTGGCCCCCCTGGCTGTGGCCCCAGACGGCGAAACGGTTGGAAGCGCCGCTGTTCGGCATATCGCGTGCCGCGCGCACTGAATTGATTACCGCCCGGGCTTCGCTCTCGCCAATCAAATAGGGGTGGATGCCCTCGGTGCCGAGGCCCGGGTAGTCGGTGGCGACGACGATATAGCCTTGGCCGATCATCGCGCCAAGGTTCCACATCATGCCTCCAACGTCGGGCATGAGCGACGGCGCGCAAGGCGGCATGACGCCGGAGGTGGGATGCGCCCAGGCGATGACGTTGCGTCCCCCGGACGGCACTGGACCCGACGGAATGAAAATCACGCCAGAGACTGGGATCGGCTCACCGCTCGGACTTGTGGAGCGATAGAGGATGCGAAAGGCGTCGGCGTCGCTCCCTCTCACTCCCGGGGCGCCGCCCTCGAGCGGCCAAATGCGAATGAGGCTACCGGGACGACCCGGAATCTCTCCGGGCTCGACATCGTAAAGCGCCTTTGCCGCGTTGCCGCCGCCGAAGCTGAGAAATGCGGCGAGCAGCGCAATTGCGGCAGACCTCGGCACACACGCAAACTCGACCATACGCCGCCCCCTTTGATGATTGCGGCGGATGATAGCGACGCCCTGCAAGGACAACAACCTCCAAACCGGGCGAAGGTAAAGCGAGGGCCGATGATCCTGTCCTTGAGCTTGCCTGAGCTTCCGGGGCACAATTGGAGGAAAGCGACAAGCCGCCCCGCCTTGAGCGACACCGGCGGCAATCGTCAATCGAGACAAGCAAAATTCGGGAAGCAAGATGTCATCAGCCACCGCCTCGCTCGATTTGTTTCTCAATCGTCTGAGCGGATTTTCGACGCCCTTTTCGATCGAGCTGCCGAGCGGAGAGGAGCGCAAGATCGGCCTAGGCGACGAAGAATTTCGCGTCGGCCTGCGTAACGAGCGGGCGCTCAAGGCTCTGCGCACGCTTGATGAGGGCGATATCGCCGAGGCCTATCTGCAAGGCGACATCGATCTTGAGGGCGACATGCTCAAGCCCTTCGCGCTGCGCGCCTCGCTCGACGATCGCCATCAACTGGTGGCCGCGTGGCGCTTCGTCGAGCCGTTGCTATTCGGCCAAGTCTACACCAACAAGCGCGCCATCGCCTCGCACTACAATGCCGACCCGAAGCTGTTCTTGAGCTTCCTCGATCAGGTGTTCCCCGCCTACAGCCAGGGTGTCTACGCCGACGACGATGAGCCGCTCGCACGCGCGCTCGAGCGCAAGTTCGATTGGGCGATCGAGAAATGCGAGCTTGGCCCCGGTAAGCGCGTCCTCGAAATCGGTCCGGGTTGGGGCGCCTTTGCCGGTCATGCGCTACAGGCCGGCGTGCGCTTCACCGGCATCACCAATTCGGAAGTCTCGCAGTCCTACCTCAAGCGCAAGCTCGCCAATTTCGGCGATGGCGTCACGAGTGACCAATTCGAGATCCTGCTGACCGACTTCTACGACTTCGAACCAGTCGAGAAATTCGACTCGATCGTGATCATGGGCGTGATCGAGCATCTGCCGAACTACGAGCGGGTGCTGAAGAAATTCTACGAGCTGCTGAAGCCTGGCGGCTTCGTATTCCTCGACGGCAGCGCGGCGCGAAAAAAATACGAGCTGTCCACTTTCATGGTGCGCCACATCTATCCCGGCAACCACTCCTTCCTGGTGCTCGACGATCTGCTCAACAAGCTTGCCAAGACCGAGTTCGAGCTGATGCAGGTCGAGAACGACCGCTGGAGCTATTTCCTCACCTTCAAGCAATGGGCGCTGAACCTCGAGGCAAACAAGGACTACATTCAGCGCAACTTCGGCGACTTCGAGTTCCGCAAGTTCCGGCTCTATCTCTGGGGCGCCGCCTACGAGTTTCTCGCCCGTAATCTCGATTGCTATCGGCTCACGCTCTACAAGCCGAAGGCTCCAGCCTGACCGGGAGGAATGCCATGTGTGAGTCATGCGCCGCCGATCATGGCGTGTCACGGCGGCGTCTTATGCTCGGGGTGGGGGCGGCATTGGCCGCAGGCGCGCTCTCGTCGCGACCCGCCTTTGCCGCCGACGAGCCCGCGTCCAACGCCATCAGCCCGGACACTGCCCTTGAGCGACTGATGCAGGGCAATGCGCGTCATGTCGCCAATTCGCAAGAACAGAAAGGCTGTGCCGTGCGCCGGGCCGGCCTGGTCTCGGCACAATGTCCGATCGCGGCGATCCTGAGCTGCTCCGACAGCCGCGTGGCGCCGGAGCTCGCCTTCGACCAAGGTCCCGGCGACCTCTTCGTCGTGCGTCTCGCGGGGAATTTCGTCAGTGACGACGGCTTGGCGAGCCTCGAATATGCGGTCGAGTTTCTCGGTGTGCCGCTCATCATGGTGCTTGGCCACAGCGATTGCGGTGCAGTCGCCGCCGCAGTGCAAGTGGTGACCTCGCGCAAGGAGCTTCCCGGCCACTTGCCGAAGCTGATCAAATCCATCGAGCCCGCCGTGATCGCGGCGCATGGGCGCCATCCGAGTGATCTCGTGGCTGCGAGCATCGAGGAGAACGTCAAGCTGAACGTGAAGCGTATGAAAGAGGACGAGCCGATCCTGTCGGATGCTCTTGCCGCCAACACGGTCGCTGCTCATGGCGGCATCTACGATCTCGCCACCGGCAAGGTGAGTTTGCTTTGACCGCGCCCGACACGTTGGACCGCTGGCGCTCGGAAAAAACCGCGGCCTTTCTGTCCTCTGTCGTTGCCGCAGCCGAGCCAGACCCGGCCAAGGCCGCGCTGTTCAAGGAGATGGCGGCGGCGGCCGAGGAGCAGGCCGCCATCCTCGCGCAGGATCTCGGGCGCACGCCGGATTTTACGCCGTCGCTCCGCTCCCGTCTCATTGCCAAAGGCATCGCCGTCTTTGGCCCGCGCGCCATGCGTCCCATCCTGTCGGCCACCAAGGTGCGCGGCGTCTCGGTCTATAGCGGCAAGACGGAGGCTCCCGCCGGGCATCCCTGGCCCAAGAGCGTCGAAGAGGTGGGCCGGCGCCATCGCAGCTTCGGCGGCGGTACGTTGCGCGCCGGCGTGTTCGGCGTGAACGACGGGCTCGTCTCCAACACCTGCCTGGTGATGGGCGTGGCCGGCGCCGCCGCCGAGCCGGGCATCATCGTGCTGACCGGGGTTGCCGGCCTGCTCGCCGGGGCCTTCTCGATGGCGGCCGGCGAATTCATTTCCATGCTGTCGCAGCGGGAGATGTTCGAGCATCAGATCTCGCAGGAGCGTGAGGAGTTGCAGCGCTATCCCAAGGAGGAGGCCGAGGAGCTCGCGCTGATCTACGCCGCCCGCGGCATCCCGATCACCGAAGCTCGCGACGTCGCCGCCCATCTCATTGCCAACCCCGAAAAGGCGCTCGACACGCTCGCCCGCGAGGAGCTTGGGCTCAACCCTGACGACCTTGGCTCGCCAACCGGCGCGGCCCTCTCGTCCTTCATCGCCTTTGCCGTCGGCGCGAGCCTGCCGCTCATTCCCTTCCTCCTGGGGGCAGCCCACGGCGTGGCCATCGCCGCGACCATTTCCGGCGCCGCACTGTTCGTGGTCGGCGCGCTGCTTAGCCTGTTCTCCGGCAAGAACGCGTGGCTCAGCGGCCTGCGCATGTTGGCGATCGGCGCGGCTGCCGCTGCTGCGACCTACGGCATCGGCACGCTGTTCAACGTCTCAACCGCTTGAAGCAGACCAAAGTTTCCTAAAATTCGAGAGGCATTTTCGGCAAGATCGAGACTTAATCCGCCCTTCACCGCTTCGGAGGACACTCCCGGCAATCGCGTCGACGGAGGTTCTCCCTATGATCCGCAGAGTTGCTGTTTTCGCCTTGATTGCCGCCTTTGCCTCGGCCACCACGCCCGCCTCTGCGTGCACCGGCATCAGTCTCAAGGCCAAGGACGGCGCAGCCATCCGCGGCCGGACGCTCGAATTCGGCTTCCCGCTGCAATCGAATGTGATCGTCGTCCCTGCCGGCAAGGAGATGAGCGGCACACTGCCCGACGGCGGCAAGGGCCTCGTCTACACCTCGCGCTACGCCATCGTCGGCGCCAACGCGCTCAAGCTTCCGGTGATCATCGACGGTATCAACGATCAGGGCCTCTCCGTCGGCCTGTTCTATTTTCCGAACTACGCCAAATACACCGATGTTACGCCGGACAACGCGGCGAAAGCGCTTGCGCCCTATGAAATCGGTATGTGGGTGCTCGCCAATTTCGCCTCCGTCGATGAGGTAAGGCAGGGGATAAAGTCGATCGTGGTGGTTCCGACGCCGGCGCCAGGACTCGGCAGCCCGCAAGGCATGGTGCCCGGCGTGCATTTCTTCATCCAGGACAGAAGCGGCAAGTCGATCGCGGTCGAGCCGATCGACGGCACCCTGAAGGTGTTCGACGCGCCGCTCGGCGTCATGACCAACGCGCCGACCTATGATTGGCACATGACCAACCTGCAGAACTTCGTCAATCTGTCGGTCAAGGACGTCGAGGGCGCCAAGCTCGGCCCGGTCGCGCTTACGGCCTTCGGCTCGGGCTCTGGACTGCATGGCATGCCTGGCGACTTCACGCCTTCGCGCTTCGTGCGCGCCGCGATCTACAGCCAATCGGCGCCGCCGAACGACACCGCCGAGGATGCGGTGCTCTCGGCCTTCCACATTTTGAACCAGTTCGACATCCCAAAAGGCTCGGTTGAGAACTCGGCGATCGGGGGTACGGTGCAAGAGATCACCGAATGGACCAGTGTCTCCGACCTCAAGAATCTGCGCTGGTACTTCAGGACCTTTACCGATCAGTCGATCCACATGGTCGATCTGAAGGAGGCCGTCGACGCCGCCAAGGGCGAGGTGCGCACCATCGAGATGGAGGGGACGACGCAACCCATCGCCAACGCCTCGACTAATTTCATCGCCGGCAAGTAGTGGAAAAAGGTGCTCGATCGGCCAGCTAGGCGAGAAACCCGCTGGCCGATTGCTTGAAGCCTACGGGCAGACCATCCGCCAGCGGCCGAGCAAGCCGCGCTTCCAATAGCATCCTGGATAGAGCGGTGCCTGCCAGGTCGCCGCGTAGCTCGGCGCGACATAGCCGGCGTGAGGGGTAGGATCCCAGACGCATTGCACGGGCCCGCAAACCCACACGACTTTCTCCACTGCGGAAGCCCCCATCGCATTAAGAGCCGGAAGCGGCGTAACGGCCTGAGCCGGCTGGCCGGCGAAGAACAGTCCGGCCGCCAAGACCAAACCTACCAACAGTGTTCTGCTCATGCGCAAATCTCCTCTTTCGAATGAAGGACCGCACCTAGCGGTTTAGCCCAAGCGCCGTCGGCCGGTCCATACCCAACTCGGCCCATCGTTTCCCGAAACTTTCCCTGCAACTTTCTACGAACGCCAAGGTTATGGCTCCGTCCGGCAGGCAATGCTATGCCGGGAGCGCAGAAGCCAAGCGCCGGCCGGGCCCTTTCTGAGCTTCGGGCGTCTTGGCGTGACGGGAGCCCCGCCATGCCGCCTCGCTCGCCCTTCCCGATATTCGCCTCGAGCTCCGACAGCCGTGCCGCGCTGCTGCAAGGACTGATGATCGGGGCGATTGTCGTCGGCACGCTCTATATCGCGCGAGAGGTCCTGCTGCCGCTCACGCTTGCCATCCTCTTGAGCTTCGTGCTGACGCCGCTCCTGCTCCTCCTGCGCAAGGTCAAGGTGCCGCGCGTGCTCGCCGTGATCATCGTGGTTACCTTCGCCTTCGCCATCATCTTTGGCCTCGGCTGGATGATGTCGCAGCAGGCCGCTCAGCTTGCCGGCGATCTGCCGCGCTATCAGCATGTGCTCTCGGAAAAGATCGCGACCTTGCGCAAGTCGGCGACATCGTCGACGACGCTCGAGAAGGCTGCCGGCGCGCTCAAGGGGATCGAGAACGAGCTTAGCCAACCCTCCGCGCCGCCTGCCCCGAGCGTCGCTCCAAGTCCGAGTCCAAGTCCGAGCCCGAGCCCGAGCCTCGATGACAAGAGCTCCGCAAAGCCCATACCCGTCGAGATTGCGAAGCCAGAGCCGCGAGCCTTCGAGATTTTGCAGCGCGTGCTCGGCACGGTGCTGCCGCCGCTTGCCACCGCCGGCATCGTCATCCTGTTCGTGATTTTCATCCTGCTTCAGCGCGAGGATCTGCGCGACCGGCTGGTGCGCCTGATGGGCGCCTCCGACATGCAGCGCGCCACCGCGACGATGAATGACGCGGCGACCCGGCTCTCCGGCTATTTCCTCCGCCAGGTCCTGATCAACTCGGCCTATGGCGTCTTCATCGCGCTCGGGCTTTGGGCGATCGGCATTCCAAGCCCGATGGTGTGGGGCATCCTCGCCATGCTGATGCGCTTCGTGCCCTATGTCGGCCCCTTCATCGCCGCCACCCCGCCCGTTCTGTTGGGGGCGGTGGTCGATCCCGGTTGGACCACGATGCTCCTGGCCGGCGGATTGTTCTTCGGCTCCGAGATGATCATGGGGCAGGTGGTGGAGCCGCTCGTCTACGGCCACGGCACCGGTCTGTCGCCGATCGCGGTGATCCTTTCCACCGTGTTCTGGACCTGGCTGTGGGGGCCGCTCGGCCTCCTTCTCGCCATGCCGCTCACCGTGTGTCTCGTGGTGCTAGGGCGCCACGTCGAGAGCCTGAACTTTCTCGAAGTCCTGCTCGGCGACAAGCCCGCGCTCACGCCGGCGCAAAGCTTCTACCAGCGTGCGCTCACCGGCGATTTGGCGGAAGCAACCTATCAGGCCGAGCTTTCCCTGAAGGAAGGGCGCCCGCTCGTGGACTATCTCGATGAGGTGGCGCTCGCCGGTCTCAAGCTCGCCGAGCGAGACGCCGAGCGCGGCTCTCTCGATCCCGAGAATTCTTGAGAGTATCGACGCCACGGTCGATGAGATGATGGACAATCTCACCGATTTCGAGCCGCGGCGCTGGTTCAGGAAGGTGCGTATCGAGGCCGAGGTCGAGGAAGCGCCGGGCGGATTAGCGTCGCTTGCCAGCCTGGAGGAGGACGAGGAGAACGACCAGCTTCCCCTGCTCGAGGGCTCGTTTGCGCCCGGCTGGGAGGTTGAGGATGTCGTGCTTTGCGTCGGCGGGCGCACGCCGCTTGATGAGGCTGCCGCCAACATGCTTTCCGGGGTCCTGCAGCGGCAGGGCCTCAAGGCGCGCGCGCTGCCGAGCGATGCCATGTCCGCCGCTCATATCGTCTCGCTCGAAACCTCGAAGACGAAGCTTGTTTGCCTCTCCTATCTCGGCGCTGGCGCCAACGCGGCCCATGTCCGCTATCTGGTGCGGAGGTTGAGACGCATCCTGCCCGACGGCGCCACGGTGCTGGTCGGCTTTGGGTGCGACGGAGGAAGCGCGGGCGGTCTCAAGGCGCTGCAGGCGACGGCGGACGCCGATGCCTATGCGACCACGCTGAAAGAGGCTGCGCGGTTCTGTATCGATGCCGCCCGCGGTGAGGGGCCGTCGAAAGCCGAGACGTCGCCGAAGAACGATGCCGCAGCCAAGGATGGCAAGGCTCAGGCGGGGAAGGGCGAGAAGCCGGCAACGATCGAAAAGCCCGCGAAGGACGAGAAAGCGCCGGCGCGTGTCGCCTGAGATTCAGCCGAGGGAGCGCCTTACCGGTTGGGTGCCTCCGATGCCGCCACGTAGCGGGCATAGACCCAGCCTGTTTCCGCCGTCGCCGGATCGGTGACCTGTACCCAGCTGCCCTGGCGGCCCGTAGCTTGATAGCGCTTGCCTGGTTCAGCGACGTTGACGGTGTCAGCCTGCGGCGTCGGCGCCGAGCGCATGTTCACGGGGCTTGAGACCTCGACCCATTCCTGATCAGTCGCCCCTGTCTCGCTCGGCTGAGGTGTCGCCGGCTCGACCACCGGCTTCGGCGTGGTCACTACCGGCACCACGGGCACCTCCATAGGCTTTGGCTCGCCCACCGCTGGGGTCACGTCAGCAGGGGTCACGTCAAGTTCAGCTTCCGATTTGGCGAGCGCCTGGAGCTGCGCGTCGGCATCCTTGTTGCCGAGCGCCTTGGCGCGCTCGTACCAGATGCGGGCCTGCTTGACGTCGGGCTTGATCCCTTGCGCGCCCATCTGGGCGATGAAGGCCGGATCGTAGGTGTTGCCAACCGAGAACGCCGCGTCGGCGTTGCCGGCCTCGGCCGCGCGCTGGAAATAAGCGCGGGCGCCCGGGAAATATCCGACATCGACCATCTTGCGCCCATGGGCAATCAGCTCGTCGATCATCGCGGTGTCCTGCGGACGCGAGATGAGCGCAGCCTTGGGATCGGGCGCAATGTCGAGACGCGTGCCGGCAGAGGCGATGGTCGTGCCATCCGCCGCCACCACGTTGACGCTGAGCGCCCGCTGGCCGCTCGCGGTTGGAGGCAGCGTCACGCGCAATCCGGCAAGCTCGTCGGGCCGCAAACTCCACTCCGTCTCGCCGTAGGGGCGCCCGGCGGAGAAGCTAGTGCCTTGGACGAGCCCGCGAATGGTAATGATGCTGCGCGCGGGCAACGCGTCGCTGTTGTCGACGGCGATGGCGAAGGCCCTCTCTTTGCCCGCCTCGCCGGTGATGGTCGCGGGCACCGCAAGCCGGACCGGCGGGAGTTCGATATCCCGCTTGGGCAGGATGGTCTCTGGCGCAGGAGAGCTGGCGACTGAGGCCTGTTGCACCTCTTTCACCTCGGGCGGCGCTTGTTCCTTGCTGTCTTGGCCAATCACCGCGGATAGGCTCGCCACGCTCAGCGCGCCGCGCGAATAGAGCGCGGCGAAGGCAACGACCGGCACCAGCGCAACGAAGGCGAAGGCCATCGCAATCAGGGCGCCCGACCGCGATGGTGGCCGCGGCGCGGGCGCGCCGGCGGCGCCGGGCTCCGGCATCGGCTCCGATGGCATGTCGCCGACCTCCTCGACATTCGCTGCCGATAACCCCGGCAGATCAGGCGCAAAGCGCTCCGCCATGAACGACGCGGCTTCGATTTCCACGTGACCGTTCGCCTGCGCCTTCAGGCGTTCGGCCAAGGTCTTCGGCGGCAGATACGGCTCAGATGATGAAGTGAATTCCGGTTTGCCCATGGCACCCTCCAACGCGATACATCCCCGCGGGCATCCATCCTGGCTGACGTGCTCAACGGGCTAGTGCTGAGTTTTGTTCCACTCAAGAAACGCTTTGAACAATTCCGCGCGCTGCTCGTCGGAGACAGGCGCTCCGCTCGACGGCGCGTTTTGCGCGAGGAACGTGTCGAAGTTTGATCTAGATGCCGTTGCGGTGCCTTGCTTGGCGCGGTCGATCCAGGCTTGCGAGGCCGGCGAGCGATGCCACCCTTCCAGTGTGGCGGCGAAGTTCACCTCGCGCCATTTCGGGTGATACGGCGGCTTCTGGAACTCGTCGAACTTATCGAAGAGGGCATCGACGAACTTGGCGACCTTGCGATAGCGGACGTTGTCCTTGCTCCAGTTGAAGGCGATCAGCACCGCGCAGACCGCAACCGAATCCACCCTCTGGCCCGTGGCGATTAGCTCCGGATAATCGTCATGGGTGAGCGTTGCGGGGTAATAAGAGTCCTCGAGGACTTTCATGTAGGGAATCGGCAGGAGTTTCAGGCCGTCGCTGGCCTTGATCCACTGCATGACCGGCGCCGGTTTGCCTGCCATGAAGACGGCGGCGGAGATCTCCCCCGATTTCAGCTTCTCGATGGCCTCGGCGTCGCTGAAATGCGATTCCTGCACCTGGATGCCAAGGTCGTCGAGCAGGAGATGCCCGGTGATCGCGGTGCCGCTTCCCGCCGTGCCGAGATTCACCACCTTGCCTTGCAGCTGTTTGATGTCGGTGACATCAGGGCGAACCACGATGTGGACCTCTTCATTGAACAGCTTTGAGACATAGACCACCTGGTCGATGAAATTGGCGCCGAGCTCGCCGGTCTTGGCGTAGTGCTTCAGCACATTGGCCTGGGTGATCCCCATGTCGACGCCGCGCAGGAACAGCACGTCCTTGACGTTCTGAGCGACGCCTCGGCCGACAATGGGCAGAACGCGGAGATTGTCGCCGTCGTCCACCACCTGGGCGATATCCGTGGCGATAGCGAGGTCGGTCTCGCTCGGGCTCGCGGCCATGATGGTCACCACGTTCTCGTTCAGCCGAGTGCGGTAGTTGTCACGCAGGCTCGATTTCTGAACGGGATCTGCTGCTTGGGTCAGTTCGGCACTGTCGGTCTTGGCGCGGGGCGCGGCGACCGCGGCAAAGGCGACCAGGCACAACCCAAGCGCGAGGGCGATACGCATTACTACCCCTCCACCGCGCAATACTGTTGACGTGACGCTCGTCCCAAAGGCTGCGCGAGCCCGGGAAGGCGTGACAGAAGCGCTGCGTTCACCAAGGAAACCGAGGAGAACCGGGGGCCGATCGTTGGGCGAACACGCCAATTTCCTCCAGGATATTGCCGCTTCTGTCGCTCAAAAAACCAATTGAGCGTGATATTAACCACACTGTCAAGGTTTTCCCAGACAAACACGTAGAAAGAACACCGGTTTGCCCCAAATCTGCTTCGATGCCCACAACTTTGACAAGATTAGGGCAAGCAATTTGGCGTATCATTTTGAGAACATCTAGGTTTTTGCGAAGGTTACAGCAAGTCTCCGCTCAAGTCAGGTTGAGGCAATTTCGTAAGCACCTGATCTGCCGAATAAAATTGGCTACCTTGCCGGCTTGATCCGCCGGCGTCGTTCCTCGACCTGGCCGAAGTGGATCGCGAGTAGGCCGGCCACGGCAAGGGCGCCGGCGAGGAACAGGAGAGCGGCGGTGAAGTCGCCGGTGGCCCCCTTCAGCCGGCCGACGATGACCGGCCCCACAAATCCTCCGCAATTGCCGATGGAATTGATGAGCGCGAGCCCGGCCGCCGCGCCGCTGCCGGTCAGGATCGAGGTCGGCAGCGACCAGAACGTGCCGATGGCGGCGTAGATGCCAAGCGTTGCGAGCGACAAGGCGACCATCTCCAGAGGAAGCGGTCCGGCATGCGCCGACCAGGCGAAGGCAGCGCCGGACACGAACAACGGCAGCGCCACATGGAAGATGCGCTCGCCCCTGGCGTCGGAATGACGCCCGGCGATGACCATGCCGATGGCGGCGATCAGATAGGGGACGGCGGTGAGGGAACCGATGGCGAGGTTCGACAGGCCGAACGTCTTGAGCACCTGCGGCATCCAGAAGCCGATGCCGTAGAGCCCGACCACGAGGCAGAAATAAAGAAGACCGAGCTCGATTACGCGCGGATTGGCGAGCGCTTCGCCGATCCCTGCATAGCCGCGCGTCCGCGTGTCTTTCGCCTCGGTTTCCAGGGCCTGCTCAAGCGCGCGCGCTCTTCCGGCGCGAGCCATTCAGCGTCCTTCGGCCGGTCGGTGAGGAACCAAAGCGCGGCGATGCCGAGCAGCACGGCGGGAATGCCTTCGATGATGAACAACCACCGCCATCCGGCAATGCCACCCACTCCATGCAGTCCGAGCAAGGCGCCGGACACCGGTCCGCCGATGACGGTCGCGAGCGGAACCGCGGTCATGAACAAAGAGACGATGCGGGCGCGCTCCTCGCGCGGGAACCAATAGGTGAGATAGAGGATGATGCCGGGAAAGAACCCGGCCTCGGCGACGCCAAGCGCAAAGCGCAAGACGTAGAAGCTCCTCTCGCCGGCGACGAAGGCCATTGCCGTCGCCACCAGCCCCCAGCTGATCATGATCCGCGCGATCCAGATGCGCGCCCCAAACCGGTGCAGCGCGAGGTTGCTCGGAATTTCGCAAAGGATGTACCCGACGAAGAAGATGCCGGCGCCGAAGCCGAACACTTCGGCCGTGAAGCCGAGATCCTCGTTCATGGCAAGAGCGGCGAAGCCGACATTGACGCGGTCGAGGAAATTGACCGCGTAGCAGACGACGAGGAACGGGATCAGGCGTCGGCTTGCCTTGCGGATGGCCGTTTCCGCAGGATTCCCCGTCATCACCTCCCCTCCGGTTTTCAGTGCGGAATAGGCTGGCGCCGATTGAACGGCGCATCCACCGCTCGCATACTCTCCTACCGCGATTCGTCTAGAGGAGACTGCTCCAATGGCAACCATTCCGCTCGAGGCCGCCGCCGCGGCCATGCGTGAAGCGATGCGCGACACGGTGAAGCGCTATTCGCTGTGGTATCTGCTCCAGGGCATCCTGATGGTGATCGCCGGCATCCTTGCCCTGGTCTATCCCCTGGTCGCTTCGGTGGCGATCGTCTATCTGCTCGGTTGGATCCTGATCATCAGCGGCATCGTACAGGGCATCGGCCTGATCGGCGCCCGCCAGGTTCCGCATTTCTGGCTGCAGCTCATCTCGGTGGTGCTGTCCATCGTGGTCGGCCTCCTGCTGCTGCGCCAGCCCGAAGCCGGGCTCGTCGTGTTCAGCGTGCTCTTGATCGTCTATTTCATGGTCGAGGGCATGGCCAAGGTGATCTTCGCGCTCAACATCAGGCCGTTTCCCAATTGGGGCTGGGTGCTTGGCGCCGGCATCGTCGGCATTCTTCTCGCCGTCTATCTCTGGGCCAATCTCTCGACAGCATCGGAGGTGCTGCTCGGCGTGCTGCTCGGCATCCAGCTTCTGGTGGAGGGCGCGGCGCTCACTTATCTCGCTTGGCGCATCCGCGAAAGCTGATCAGCGCCGCGACAGAGTCAGATTTGCCGTTCCACGCCTGCTCGAAACGCTGACCGACAAGCGGGTGCCCTGCTGCGTCATGCGCGCGCTGCCTCTCTGGTTGAATTGGGCATTCTGGACCCAGCCGGTGTAGTGATTGCCGCCCACATTGGTCACGGTCCCGGACTGCTCGTAGCGCCGGTCCCCGGAGGCACACAGAGCTGACACGCGGAACGACCTTGCTTCGATCCTGGCGAAGGTCACGCGGCACACCAGCCTGTCGGTACGGTTCCGGTAATTGGCAATGCCTGAGCCGCTCCATCCCCCTTCGATGGTGGCCGGCGACGCGTGGGCGGTTGCCAGCGTCGCGCCGAGCACGAGAACCGACAAGAGATAGGGGGCATGGCGCATGATCGTTCCATTGGCTAGGGCGCGTCGAAGCAGGGAGAAGAACGCTGGTCGCACGCCTCGGGGTCCACGCGATACGCTTTTGCCGCGGGCGCGGACTGTCGCAAAGCAGGTCGCTAGGGGTTAATTCCCGTCCATCTTGAGCGCGGCGATGAAGGCCTCTTGCGGGATGTCGACCTTGCCGAATGACCGCATCTTCTTCTTTCCGGCCTTCTGCTTCTCGAGCAGCTTGCGTTTGCGCGTGATGTCGCCGCCATAGCACTTGGCCGTCACGTCCTTGCGCAGTGCGCTGATCGTCTCCCGCGCGATCACCTTGCCGCCGATCGCGGCCTGGATCGGGATCTTGAACAGATGCCGCGGGATCAGGTCCTTCAGTTTCTCCACCATGGCACGGCCGCGCGCCTCGGCGCGCCCGCGATGCACGATGATCGACAACGCATCGACCGGCTCGTCGTTGACGAGCAGCGCCATCTTCACGAGCTCGCCCTCCTCGTAGCCGATGATGTGATAATCAAACGAGGCGTAGCCGCGTGAGACCGACTTCAGTCGGTCGTAGAAATCGAACACCACCTCGTTCAGCGGCAACTCATAGACGAGCATGGCGCGGGAGCCGGCATAGGTCAGGTTCTTCTGCCGCCCGCGCCGGTCCTCGCACAGTTTCAGCACCGCGCCGAGATGCTCGTCGGGAACGAGGATGGTCGCCTCGATCCACGGCTCCTCGATTTTCGCGATCTTCTGCGGCTCAGGCATGTCGGCGGGATTGTGCAGCTCCTTCATGGTGCCGTCGGTGAGATGCACGCGATAGATGACGGAGGGCGCCGTGGCGATCAGGTCGATGTCGAATTCGCGCTCGAGCCGCTCGCGGATGATCTCAAGATGCAGGAGCCCGAGAAAGCCGCAGCGGAAGCCGAAGCCGAGCGCCGCCGAGGTCTCCATCTCGTAACTGAAGCTCGCGTCGTTGAGGCGGAGCTTGCCCACCGCCTCGCGCAGATTCTCGAACTCGCTGGCATCGACCGGGAACAGGCCGCAGAACACGACCGGCTGCGCCGGCTTGAAACCGGCAAGCGGTGCGTCGGCCGGCTTCTTCTCATCGGTGACGGTATCGCCGACGCGGGTGTCCGCCACCTGGCGGATCGAGGCTGTGAAGAAGCCGATCTCGCCGGGCCCGAGCGAATTCCGCATCTCCTGCTTCGGGCGAAAGATGCCGACGCGGTCGACCTGGTAGGAGCCGCCGGTCAACATCAGGCGGATGCGCTGGCCCTTGGCGAGCTTGCCGTCGATGATGCGCACGAGCACGACCACGCCGAGATAGGGATCGTACCAGCTGTCGACCAGCAACGCCTTCAGCGGCTTGCCGGCATCGCCTGTCGGCGCGGGCAGGCGATGCACGATCGCCTCAAGCACCTCCTCGACGCCTAAGCCCGTCTTGGCGGAAATCTCGAGAGCATCATGGGCGTCGAGCCCGATCACATCCTCGATCTGCTGGCGCACCCGGTCTGGCTCCGCTGCGGGCAGGTCGATCTTGTTCAGGACCGGCACCATCTCGTGATTGTTGTCGAGGGCCTGATAGACATTGGCGAGCGTCTGCGCCTCGACCCCTTGCGTCGCGTCGACCACGAGCAGCGAGCCTTCGCAAGCAGCGAGGCTTCGGTTCACTTCATAAGCGAAATCGACATGGCCAGGCGTGTCGATCAGGTTCAGCTCGTAGAGCTGCCCGTCGCGGGCGCGATAATCGAGCCGCACGGTCTGCGCCTTGATGGTGATGCCGCGCTCCCGCTCGATATCCATGGAATTGAGCACCTGCTCCTTCATCTCCCGCGCGGATAGGCCCCCGCAAAGCTGAATCAGCCGGTCGGCGAGGGTCGATTTTCCGTGGTCGATATGAGCGATGATGGAGAAGTTGCGGATGCGAGAGAGCGGCGGGGCCTCGAATTGACTCATGCCGCGCTTGGTAGAGAGCGGGACAGCGAGGGTCAAGCGGGCGGCGGGGAGCCTCTTCACCCGAGCGCTTTCGCTTGCATCCGCGGCGCAAGGTCTCGGCCCATCCGTCTTAGCCAAACTGAGAACAAGGCTGTTGACGACGCGGCTCGTTGTGATGCCTAGTCCAATCGCATAACGTTGTGTCACAACTAAACGGAGTAACCTGATGGTTAAGAAAGTCTTTCTCGCCGCCGTTGCCACCCTGATTCTCGCCGCCGCTGCGGCGCCTGTGGGCTCGGCCCCGGCGTTCGCCTGCCATGGCTGCTTCAAGGCGGCGAAGTCTGCTGGCATCAAGACCATGAAAGAGCGCAAGGCGTTCCGTAAGGAGTGCCGCGCTCATTACAAGGCGACCCACAAGAAGGCCTAGTCGGGCATCACATCGGGTTCAAAGGGATCTGCGGGGCCCCGCGGATCCCTTTTTCTTTTGGGCTCCCCTTTTGACCCGCGGCGTATTGCCCCTGCCAATAAGGGCGAACTTGCCGCGCGAGCGCCCCAAAAAAAGCGGATTTCGTGGCTTTTTGTCGTTCGGCCCGGCGGAACATCCTCGCCGCGGAGCCGTTGAAGCTCACGCCTTCATCGGCACACCGAGTTTCCCAAAAAACGAAACGGAGTAAGCCATGCTGAAGAGAATTCTTTTTGCCGCTGCTGTCACGGGTCTCGTGGCTGGTGTAACGATGCCTGTCCGTACGACGTCGGCAGAGGCCGCCACCAGCGGGTGCCTCAAGGCCGCCAAGGCGAAGTTCCCGGGCGACCACAAGTCGCGCGTCGCCTATCGCAAGGAATGCCGCGCTCACTTCAAGGCCTATCGGGCTGCGCAGAAGGCATCCAAGAAGGCCGCTGGCTAAAGCTCCAGAGGTCTAGAAATCAAGAGGGATCCGCTGAAATCGGCGGGTCCCTTTTTTATTTTGAGGCTTCAGTTTGAGGCGAGGGCTCTTGGGCTCAGATGCCGGCGTACCATTCGTAGCCGAGGTCTTCCCAGAAGCCGCCCCGGCCGCCGCGAATTGCGGCAAGCCCATCGACCGCCTCGATGCGCATCACATATTTCGCCATCTTGTAGCCGAGCTGGCGCTCGACCCGCAGCCTGAGCGGCGCGCCGTGAGGAATGGGCAGGGGGGCGCCATTCATCTCATAGGCGAGGATGGTTTGCGGGTGAAAGGCGTCTACCAGCGCCACCGACTCGTAATATTTGCCCTCGTCGTCACCGGTTTCGCCGAGATCGTCCGCGCAATAGAACACGATGTAGCGCGCCGTCGGCTTGAGTTCGGCCTTGTCGAGCAGGGCCTTTAGCGGCACGCCGGTCCATTTGCCGATGCAGCTCCAGCCCTCGACGCAGTCATGCCGCGTGATCTGCGTCCGCGCTGGCATCGCGCGAAGCTCGGCAAGGCTGAGCTCGAGCGGCTGCCCGACGAGGCCGTCGACCTTCAGCTTCCAATCGGCGAATCCGTTGGCGGCGAGCGCCCGATAGGCGTCGTCGACGTCGGTCGAGCCGTTCGCCTTGAAGTCCTTCGAGATGTCGGCCTCGCTATATTCGCGGGCGAGCGCCGTGGGCGAGACCAGCGTCCGCTGACTGACGCGGGTCAGAGTCTCGGCGCTGTCGAGAATGCGTTTGACCCAAGGCTGCTCGGAAAGCTCGCTGTCGCAGCCGCCGAGCAGTGAAGCGCCCGCGATTGCGAGCCCGCGGGCGAGGAAGCCACGCCGGTCGACCTTTTGGCTTCCGCTCACGACTGGCTCTCCGGCAGCTTGATCATATAGCGGCCGGTGATCATGGAGCGGAGATTGTTCCACACGCCGGAGATCAGCACCATGACCACGTGCACCACCACGAACAGTACGATGCCGCTCGCAGTGATGAAATGAATGGTGCGCGCCGACTGCCGCCCGCCGAAAATTTCCAGGAGGAATGGGTAGCCTGCGTCCATGCCCGGAGACATGGCGAGGCCTGTCGCCAGCATCAGCGGCAAAAGCACGAGCGCCACGGCGAGATAGGCGAGCTTCTGCAGCACGTTGTAGCGCTTGGCCTCCTCGCCTTGCGGGAATTTGAGCCGCACGTGCTCCCAGATCGATGCGCCGATATGTTTCAGCTCGCGCGTCCCCGGCGCGAGATCCTTCCTGAGATGCCCGCTCACCAGGCTATAGATGAGGTAGATCAGCCCGTTGATGACGAAGAGCCAGGCGAAAAAGAAGTGCCAGCGGCGTCCCGTGGCCAGGTCGCGGTGGCCCGGCAACGTGACCGACCAGGGAAAGCCTCTGACCTCATAGTCGCCGTCCGCCATATAGGCGAGGCCGAACAGATTGGTGGTGTCGATATTCCACCCGGCGATCGTGGTGACGCCGAACAGCTCATCGCCATGCTTCATCGGCCGCATGGCCATTACCGGATCGTCGAAATTCGATTTCGATCCGAGATAGAGCTCTGGATGTGCGTTGAAGATCTGCAAGCCGCTCATCAACAGGACGAGCAGAACAATGACATTCACCCAATGGGTCACGCGCACCGCGCGTGAATGCCGGTAGATGACTTCCTGTGGGCTCGTTTGCGTCATGCGTTTCGACCTGGCGTTGCCAAATCTGCTTCAAACTACGATCAGTCTACGCTCTCGGATGCACGGAGGCGCCGCGTCAGCAGCTCCGTTCGTTCACATCGCAGCTTGAGCGGCGTTGTCGCAAAGGCGGGGACGCATCACGCGGGCTTCGGTCCCCAGATCTGCTCCAGACGCTGCGCCCTTCCGCAATTCCATTTGTAGAACTTGTAACTCACCGGATTGGTGTTGTGGTAGTTCTGGTGATACCCCTCGGCCGGCGTGAAGGTCGTCACCGGCTTGATCTCGGTCGCCACCGGCTCCTTGAAGCGGTCTGCGATCTCTTTCTTGGTGGTCTCGGCTTCCGTCTTCTCCCCGTCGTCGCCAACGAAGATCACCGGCCGGTAGGCGTCCCCCTGGTCGCAGAATTGGCCGTTGGCGTCGAACGGATCGATATTGTGCCAGTAGGTATCGAGCAGCTGGGCATACGTCACTTTGGCCGGATCGTAGGTAACCTTCACCGCCTCCTGATAGCCCTCATGATCTCCGTAGGTCGGGTTCGGCGTGGTGCCTCCGGCATAGCCTGAGGTGGTGTCGGTCACGCCCCCGACCTCGTCGAAAGCCGCCTCCATGCACCAGAAGCATCCGCCGGCAAAAATAGCGGTCTTGGTCTCATCGGCGGCTGTACCCTGCCGCGCTCCGCCGCCCAATGCCAGAGCAACCAGTACGGCGGCTGCCGCGACAGCGCCAATCCATCTCGCTTTCATTCTCGTTGCTCCGAAATTGCCTCGGGCTCAACATTAAAGAGGAGCGGCGCCCCGGCAAACGGCCTGTAGCGGGACCGTGAAACGAATTGATGGGGCTGGGCAGGATTGGCTCGCGCCAAGCGTTGAAGCCGGTTGAGATCAAGGCGCTATACAACTAATGTTGGCGATCACGCTTCGCGGGGAGGCCACGAAATGTCCAAGGTTCCACTATGGGCGCTTCTCTTCATTGCGGCGATTGTGGCGGCCGTCGCATTTTTCGTACTCACCGGCTGGGATTTGCCGAGACCATTCAAGTGGGACGATGTCCGGATTGCAACCATCGGCACCACGCTCCTCGGCTTCATGCTGATTGCGCTTTTCATCGAGCGCGTCATGGAGGTCTATACCAGCATATGGCGCGCACCTGACCGCCAGAGCAAGATCCTTGAGGCGCAGCGCGCGCGGGCCAGGGTCGAGACCGCCGACGCGGCGATGATGGACACCCCCCGCGCTGCCGCGGCGCCGAAACTGCAAGCCGAATTGACGCAAGCAGCCGACGATCATCAGCACGCGGTAGCGCAAGTCGAGAAATATCGCGTCGAAACCCAGAATCGGACGACGATTTATTCGGTAGCCGTCGGCGCCCTGGTGGCGCTCGCCGGCGTTCGGGCTCTAGCCGCCATCGTCGGGCCTCCTGACGACTTCGGACTCTGGCAAAAGCACTTTTTCAACGTGGTGGACATTGTGCTGACCGCCGCCCTGCTCGGCGGAGGGGCTGACGGCATTCACAAGATTTCTCAGCGTCTACACCAAGGCCGCCGAGGAGAAGAAGGCCGAGATCGAAGGCCGCGCCCTGAAAGACGGCAATCCCTCCTAGAACCCCGCCTTTAAGCCTGACCTACCCCACTGACTTGGGCCGCTTCGCCGTTTGGGCTATGGAGAGCGATGAACGAACGGCTGTCCTTATCCCACGACGCCATCCGCGCCGCCTACGACGTGGTCGTGGTCGGCTCCGGCTATGGCGGCGGGGTTGCCGCCTCTCGCCTTGCCCGCGCCGGCTTGCGCGTCTGCGTCGTCGAGCGCGGCCGCGAGTTCCTCACCGGCGAGTTCCCGAACCGATTGCCGGAGCTTCGCCGTGAGCTGCAAGTCGTTGGCGCCAAGTTGCGCACCGGCCGCCGCACCGGGCTGTTCGATTTCAGGCTTGGGTCCGACATCCATGTGCTGATCGGCTGTGGACTTGGCGGCGGCTCGTTGATCAATGCCGCCGTGGGCTTGAAGCCGGATTCGCGCGTTTTCGCCGACACCGCCTGGCCTGATGAGGTGAGGGCGGACGGGCTGCTCGAGCAGGGCTTCTCCCGCGCGAACGCCATGTTGCGCCCGACCCGGCACGCGCGCCCGGCCGACTTCATCAAATATCGCGCCCTCGAAGCGGCCAGCGCCTGCTTCGGTCAGCCGCCCGTTCCGGCTCCCGTCGTGGTGAGCTTCGCGGAGACTGTCAATCCGGCCGGCGTCGAGCAGCCGGCCTGTACGCTGTGCGGCGACTGCTGCTCAGGCTGCAATGTCGGCGCCAAGAACACCATCGCGCTGACCTATCTTCCCGATGCGAAAGCGCACGGCGCCGAGATCTACACGGAGCTCACCGTGATCCGCGTCGCCAAGGAAGGACGTCACTGGCGCGTTCATTTCGTGCCGGCCGAGCAACCCGACGCTCCCTCGCGCTCAATCGAGGCCAAGACAGTGGTGCTTGCCGCCGGCACGCTTGGCTCGACCGAGATCCTGCTCCGCTCGCGCGAGGAGGGGCTGCCGGTTTCCGATTGCCTGGGTGAGCGCTTCTCGGCCAATGGCGACATCATCGCCTTTGCTCTTGGCGGAAAGGACAGGGTGAACGGCATCGGCGTCGGCTATCCGCCGAAACTCGTTGGCGACACCATCGGCGCCTGCGTCACCGGCGAAATCGAGCTCTCTGACGGCGAGCTCGATCATTCGATGTTCATTCAGGAGGGGGCGATGCCGTCGGCGGTCGCGCCCCTCCTGCCGGTGTTCTTCTTCTCCGGCGGCAGGCTGCTTGGCGCCGCCCAGAGCCTGGTCAAGGGCGTCTATCAAGGGCCGTTGCAAAGCCTCCACACCTTCTTCGTGGTCACCCACGACGAGGCACGCGGGCGCATTCGGCTGGAGAACGGCAAGGCGCAGGTCGAGTGGCCGAACGTCGCCGAGCAACCGGTCTATGCCCGGGTCGATGCGGCTTTGGGCAAACTCGCCCAGTCGGTCGGCGCGCGTTACATCAAGAACCCGCTCGCCGGGACGTCCATGGGCACCAAGCCGGCCACCGCGCATCCCTTGGGAGGCTGCGGCATGGGCGACGACGCCTCGCGCGGCGTGGTCGATCACAAATGCCGGGTGTTCGACGGCAACGGCGGCGTGCACGCGGGGCTTTATGTGTGCGATGGCGCCGTCATCCCGCGCTCGATCGGCGTCAATCCACTGCTCACCATCACCGCGCTCACCGAGCGCGCCATGGTCCACTTCGCCCGCGACCATAATCTGGGCTTCGACGATGCGCCGCGGCGCCTCTTCGAGGTGACGTGACGTTACCCGCGCAACTCTCCGCCGGTGGCTTTGGTGACGGCGGCGACGATCTTGGCCGCGACGGCCTCGATCTCGGCGTCGGTCAGCGTCTTTTCGCGCGGCTGCAGCGTCACTTCGATGGCGAGCGATTTCTTGCCTTGCGGCACGCCCAGGCCGGTGAACACGTCGAACACGCCGACAGCCGTAATCAGCGTGCGGTCGGCGCCTTGCGCCGCGCGCACCACATCCGCCGCCGCCACATCGGCGTCGAGCAGGAAGGCAAAGTCGCGTTTCACCGCCTGCAGGTCCGAGGCGTCGAGCGCCGGCTTCGTCAGCGATTGGCGTTTGGCCGCTGGAATTGCGTCAAGGTAAAGCTCGAAGCCGGCGACCGGCGCATCGACGCCGAGCTTCGCCAGCACCTCGGGATGCAGCTCGCCGAACACGCCGAGCGTGACCTTCGGGCCGAGCTTGAGCGCGCCTGAGCGTCCCGGGTGAAACCAGGAAGGAGCCTCCAGCGTCACGGTGAGGCTCTCTTGCTCGATGCCGAGGCTTTGCAGCGCCGCCACAGTGTCGGCCTTGGCGGCGAAGACATCGGCGGCGGGAGCCTCTCCCGACCAATCGCGGCCGCCTCCCGAAAGCGCCGAATGGCCGAAGCGCACGCCGGCCGCGGCAACATATTGGTCTTCGGGGTGGGGGCCGCGATAGGCCTGTCCTAGCTCGAACAGCGCCCCGTCGGCAAAGCCCCGGTCGCGGTTCCGCTGTGCCGCGGTGACGAGGCCTGGCAGAAGACCGGGCCGCATCTCCCCAAGCTCAGTTGAGATCGGATTGCTCAGCGTGAGCTCTGCAGCGCCGCCGCCGAACAGCTTTGCCTGATCCGGCGGGATGAACGACCAGATCACCGCTTCGACCAGCCCGCGGGCGGCAAGCACGCGGCGCACGCGCCGTTGCCTCGATTGCATTTCCGTCAGCACCGGCCGCGCCACGCCCGCCACACGCGGCGTCGGCGTTGCTGGAACCCGATCGACGCCGACGAGCCGCACCACCTCCTCGACGAGATCGACGGGCGCGGAAATGTCCGGGCGCCATGAGGGCGGCGCAGCCTTCAGCTTTGCTGCGGTTCCCTTCACCTCCACGCCAAGGGCGTTGAGCAGGCCCCTGATCTCGCCGCCCTTAAGCTCGAGCCCGCTAAGGCGTCTGACGAGCTTGGGATCGAAGGCGAAGGCGGGATTCGACTTCGGCGGCTTGCCGGCGATCTCAATTTTGCCGGCCTCTCCGCCGCAAATCTCCAGCACCATGCGGGTGGCAAGCTCGAGCCCGGGCACCACGAAGGCGGGATCGACGCCGCGCTCGAAGCGGTAGCGCGCATCGGACTGAATGTTGAGCGTCCGTCCGGTGCGTGCCGTGCGCTTTGGATCGAAATAAGCGGACTCGATGAAGACGTCGGTGGTGGCGTCGGTCGACCCTGTCTCCTCGCCGCCGATCACGCCGCCAAGACCTAGCACGCCGCCGTCGTCGGCAATGACGCACATGTCCCCGTCGGCCTCGTAAGTCTTGCCGTCCAGCGCTTTGAAGGATTCACCTTTCTTGCCGAGCCGCGCCCGGATCGCGCCGCTGAGCTTGTCCGCGTCGTAGACATGCAGAGGCCGCCCGCGGTCGTAGGAGATGTAGTTGGTGATGTCGACCAGCGCGTTGATCGGCCGAAGCCCAATCGCCTTCAACCGCCGTTGCAGCCACTCAGGGCTTGGACCGTTCTTCACGCCCTTGACCACCCGCCCGGCAAAGACCGGACAGGCGCTGCCGGTCTCTTTGCTGAAATCGAGCTTGATCGGCACCGAGTTCGGGAAGCTGCTTTTGACCGGCTTGACCGCGTACGGCTTGAGCTTACCAAGACCCGCAGCGGCAAGGTCACGGGCGATTCCGCGCACGCCGAGGCAGTCAGGCCGGTTCGGCGTGATGGCGATCTCGATCACCGCGTCGTCGAGTCCGAGCGCCTTCGCCGCCGGGCTGCCGACCTTGGCGTCACGCGCAAGCTCGATGATGCCGGTGTGCTCGTCGGAGAGCTCGAGCTCGCGCTCGGAGAGCAGCATACCGTTCGACTCCACGCCTCTGATCTTGGCCTTGGTGAGGGTGAGGTCGATGCCGGGCACGTAGCTGCCGACCGGCGCGAATACACCCTTCAACCCGACCCGCGCATTCGGCGCGCCGCACACGACCTGCAGGCGCTCGGCTCCGGTGTCCACCTCGCAGATGGAAAGCTTATCGGCGTTCGGGTGCTTCTCGCATGCGATCACCTCCGCCACTTTGAAGGAGGCGAGCTTTGCCCGAGGATCGAAGATCCCTTCGACCTCGAGCCCGATGCGGGTGAGCGTGTCGGCGATCTCGTCGAGGCTCGCCTTGGTGTCGAGATGCTCCTTGAGCCAGGAGAGGGTGAATTTCATGGCTACTGGCCAAAGCCGCCGGCGAGGGTCGGCACGGCGTAAGAGGGGAAGCCGTAATGCCTGAGCCAGCGCAAGTCCGCCGCGAAGAAGGCGCGCAAATCGGGCATGCCGTATTTCAGCATGGCGATGCGGTCGATTCCCATGCCGAAAGCGAAGCCCTGATAGCGCGCCGGATCGAGCCCGACATTCTTGAGCACGTTCGGATGCACCATGCCGCAGCCGAGAATCTCCAGCCACTGATCGCCTTCGCCGATCCTGATCTCGTCCCCGACCTTGGCATAGCCGATATCGACCTCCATGGACGGCTCGGTGAACGGGAAGTGGCTCGCGCGGAAGCGCATCTTCACCTGCGGCACTTCGAAGAACGCTTTGCAGAATTCCTCGAGCACCCATTTCAGATGGCCGAGATGGGTCTCCTCGTCGATGGCGAGGCCCTCGACCTGATGGAACATCGGCGTGTGGGTCTGGTCTGAGTCGCTGCGATAGACGCGCCCCGGCGCGATGATGCGGAGCGGCGGCTTCTCTTTCAGCATGGTGCGGATCTGCACCGGGCTCGTATGCGTGCGCAGCACCGGCCGCGTGCCGTCCGGCCCCTCGGCGAAATAGAACGTGTCGTGATCCTGCCGCGCCGGATGCTCGGGCGGAATGTTTAGCGCGGTGAAATTGTTGAAGTCGGTCTCGATGTCGGGGCCTTCGGCGATGGAGAAGCCCATGTCGGCGAAGATCTCGGTGATCTCGTCGGCGACCTGGCTCACCGGGTGGATGCGGCCTTCGGCAAGCGGTCCTTCGCGCACCGGCAAGGTGACGTCGGCCCGCTCTTGCGCAAGCCGCGCGCCGAGCGCCGCGCGGCCAAGCGCCGCGCGCTTGGCTTCCAGCGCCTCTCCGACCCGATCTTTCAGCTTGTTGACCGCCTGGCCGAAGCTCTTGCGCTCCTCCGGCGCCATGCGCCCGAGCGCCTGCATCAGCTCCGAGACGCGGCCCTTCTTGCCGAGGGCGGCGATGCGCACCTCTTCGAGCGCCCCGAGATCGGCAGCCTTGGCTATTGCCGCAAGCAGCTCCCCCTCGATCCCCTCGAGCGAAGCGGTCGGTGCCGTGGGCGTCTCAGCCACGGGAGCTCAAAGCTCAAGCCTTGGCCGCAGCTGACGCGGCCTCGGCCAGGCTCTGGAAAGTTGCTGGCTCGTGCACGGCGATATCGGCGAGCACCTTGCGGTCGAGCTCGATGCCGGCCTTGTTCAAGCCGTCGATGAACCGGCCATAGGTGAGCCCGTGCAGCCGCGCCGCGGCGTTGATGCGCTGGATCCACAGCGCCCGGAAGGTGCGCTTGCGCACCTTGCGGTCGCGATAAGCGTATTGCCCGGCCTTCTCCACCGCCTGCTTGGCGACCCGGATGGTGTTCTTGCGGCGGCCGTAATAGCCCTTGGCCTGCTTCAGCACCTTGCGGTGGCGAGCATGGCTGGTAACGCCGCGTTTCACACGTGACATGCGAGTGCTCCTTCGAAGTCGACCCTAGGCTCTATCGGCCGTAGGGCAGAAAATTCTTCTTCACGATCTTGGCGTCCTCGTCGGAGAGGACCATGGTTCCGCGCGCGTTCCTGATGAACTTGGTCGGGCGCTGAATCATGCCATGCCGCTTGCGCGAGGCTTGGCACTTGACCTTGCCTGTGGCCGTGACCTTGAAGCGCTTCTTGGCACCGCTCTTGGTCTTCATCTTGGGCATTTGGCTTCCTTCTTGGCGGCCCGCGGTCTCAAGCGAGACGGAGCCATCGTTTATCGATGGTTGAAGCATGGAAGCCGCCACGGCATGCCCTGCCGGGCGGCTCCTAACGAAGGCGCCTTATAGGGTGGATTGGCGCCTCAAGGCAAGGGAGAGAACAGCGGAAATCCTAGCGCGGCGCGAGCACCATCACCATCTGCCGCCCTTCGAGCCTCGGCTCGGATTCGACCTTGGCCAGCATCGAGGTGTCCTGTTTCACCCGGTCGAGCAGCTTGGCGCCGAGCTCCATATGCGCCATCTCCCGGCCGCGGAACCGCAAGGTGACCTTCACCTTGTCGCCCTCCTCGAAGAAGCGAACGATCGAGCGCATCTTCACGTCATAGTCGTGAATGTCGATGTTCGGCCGCATCTTGATCTCTTTGATCTCGACGGTGCGCTGCTTCTTGCGCGCCTCGGCGGCCTTTTTCTGCGCCTGATATTTATACTTGCCGAAATCCAGGATCTTGCACACCGGAGGCTCGGAATTTGGCGAGATCTCTACGAGATCGAGCCCCGCCTCGGCCGCGCGCGATAGAGCGTCGGCGATGGCGACCACGCCGACATTATGACCGGTAGCGTCGATGAGCTGGATGTTCGGAGTGTCAATGCCCTCGTTGATACGCGGGCCCCCCCTGTCGGGAGTGAGTTTCATCGGCCGTCTTGCGATGTGTAAGTCTCCTCTATTGTGACACGCCCTAGAATCCGCCCCGGCGAAGACTTATCGGCCTTCCCGGAGCGGACCTAGGTTTCTATAGGATCGCCAGCCGGGCTGACAAGTCAAGCCGCTGGTACCGGCGGGGGCAATGCGAAGACCAGATTCAAGCTGACGCCGGCGCACCCTTTGTACTTTCCCCGCAAATTTGGCATCGTTGCCCGTGAACTTCGGGAAGGGGGGTACGTGAATGCGCCGAAGTGTGCTGTTGATGGTCGTTGCCGCGATGTGTGGGCTGCCGGTCCCGCCCGCCGCGGCTTTGCCGCGATGCCTGTTCATATCCGGCACCGCCGATGGGCTGCGCAAGACCAAGGCGGTCGAGGATTTGCTGGTCGCCCTGCAAGACGCCATCACCCAATGGAAGACGGACAACGGCATTACCGGCGAGGTCAAGCAAACGGCGCAGAAGCCGCAACCTCACCCTTATTGGCGAAGCGAGGTCGATCCAAGCCTGTTCCTTCCGCCCGACGAAGTGACCGACAGCACCTATACGCTGTGCTGGAAGGGCGTCGTGTCTCCGGTGGTCTGCACCACCGGCGCCCAGGTCTGCTGGTAGGTAAAGTCTGCTGGTAGATCACGTGGACGATCACGGGGCGCGCTTGAAGCGCTCGGCGAGATCGCTGCCAAGCAGCTCGTCATAGACGGCAAGCGTCGCTTCCTGCATCTGCGCGAGCGTGAAATTCGCCGCCACATGCGTTCGCGCCCGATCGCCGATCGCGGCCCGCTGCGCAGGGGCGAGGACGAGCGCTCGGCCGATGCGGCTTGCGAGCGAGGCAACGTCGCGCGGCGGCACCAGCCAGCCGGTGAACCCGGCCTGGCTTTGCTCGGGCGAGATAATGGTCTCCGGCAGCGCGCCGAGATCGGGCACGATCACGGGGCAGCCCATGGCTTGCGCCTCGGCGCTGGTGCGCCCGAAGGTCTCCGGCACCGTCGAAGTGGTCACCGCGACCTGGGAAGCAAGATAGGCCGCCGGCATCTCCCGGCAATGACCGACGAGCTTCACCTTGCCGCCGAGGCCGTGGCGGGCGATGAGGCCGACAAGCTCCTCGCGATAAGCGTCGCGTACGTCGTTCCCGGCGAGGATGACCATTGCATCGTTGAGCGCGCCTTCGGCATTGGCCAGCGCCGCCGCGGCAATCAAGTCACGCTGTCCCTTGATGCCGGTGAGCCGCGCAGCGTGCAGCACGACCTTGACGCCTGGCGGAACGCCCCAAGCGGCCCTGAGTGTCTCGACGGATTGCGCCTCGACCGCGTGCGGATCGAAGACACTTTGGTCGACGCCGCGATAGATGACGCGGATGCGGTCATGCGCGCTTGCGTCCCGCTCTTCGATCACGGAGGCCGTGTAGCGCGAATTGGCGATGACCCTGTCGCCGCGCGCCATCACGCTATTATAGGCGGCCTTGAACGGCCCGACCTCGCCATAGGCCCCGTGATAGGTGGTGACGAAAGGCTTGCCGGTCCGCTGCGCGGCGAGAAGCGCGCTCCAAGCCGGTGCCCGGCTCCGCGCGTGCACGAGATCGACCTTGCGGTCCCTGATGAGCCTGGTAAGACGCCCGACATTGGCAAGTATGGTGAACGGGGATTTGCTCGCGACTGGAAGCGTCACCATCTCGCCGCCGGACTTGCCGATTTCCTCGGCCATGCGGCCGCCTTCAGTGGCGACCAGCGCGTCGGCGCCCGCGCGGGAGAGCGCCTGCGCGATCTCGATGGTCGCCAATTCGCTCCCTCCGGCATCGAGGCGAGGCACGACCTGAAGTATGGTCACCATGAATGAGGGCTTCGCTTCCCGGATGCGCGGCGAAAGGACACCGGTCTCTTAGAATGGACGCACTCGAACCGCAATTCCTAGAGGTCGGCGCCCGCGACAGGCGCCGGCGGATCGCCTATCGCTGGACCGGCGGCGGGGGCCCTGCGCTCCTTTGGCTCCCAGGCTTTCTCTCCGACATGGCGAGCACCAAGGCAACCGCCGTGGGGGAATGGGCTACCGGGCGGCGTCTCGCCATGATGCGCTTCGATTATTCCGCCCACGGTCTTTCCGGCGGCGATCTTTTACATGCCACCATCGGCGACTGGCTCGAAGAATCGATTGCGGTGTGGGAGCTGATGGGGACGCGCCCGCGCATCGTCATCGGCTCTTCCATGGGCGGATGGATCGCGTTGCTGCTCGCGCGGCACCTCGCGCGCGAAGGCAGGAGCGGCGAGCTTGCCGGTCTCGTGCTGATCGCGCCGGCCTTCGACATGACCGAGGCTCTGATGTGGCGCGAGCTGCCACAAGGGGCGAAGGATGAGATCGAGCGAAACGGCGTGACCTATGTCCCCTCCGCCTATGGCGATCCTTATCCCATAACCAAGCATCTCATCCAGGAGGGGCGCGCGCATCTGCTCGTAGGTCACCCCTTCGATCCAGGCTGCCCGGTGCGCGTCCTGCAAGGCATGCGCGACCCCGACGTGCCCTGGCGCCATGCCCTCGCTCTGGTCGATTTGCTCACCGGCGCCGATGTCGAGCTGACGCTGATCAAAGACGGCGACCACCGCCTGTCCGAGCCGCACGATCTGCAGCGTCTGGTCGCGACGGTCGCTGCACTGGTTGCTCGCTAAACGAGCGCCTTCAACCCCTCGCGATAGTTCGGATAGGCGAGACGCACCCCAAGCTCAGACTTGATCAGCACATTTGAGATGCGCCGCGTGTGGCCGTAAAAGCTCCGCGCCATGGGCGAGAGCTCGGCCTCCTCGAACGGCACCTCTGGGGGCGGCTCGATGCCCAACAGCTCAGCGCCATAGGTGATGACCTCTTCCGGCGGCGCCGGCTCGTCGTCGGCGACGTTGTAAATGGCGCCGGCGCGCGGCCGCGCAATGGAGGCTTCGAGCACGCTCGCGATGTCCTCGACATGGATGCGGTTGAATACTTGCCCCGGCTTGACGATGCGCCGCGCCGTGCCGGTTCTGAGCTTGTCGAGCGCGCTCCGCCCAGGCCCATAGATGCCGGCAAGGCGGAACACCTGGGTCGGGCGCCCGATCTCAGCGCCGAAGGCAAGCCAACCGCTTTCGGCCACCACGCGCGCCTTGGTGCGCTCATTGTTGGGACGCGGCAGGGTAGTCTCATCGACAATGGCGCCTTCATGATTGCCATAGACGCCGACAGTCGAGAGATAGCCAATCCCTTCGAGGGTCGGCAGGCCGGCGATCTCGCGGCGATAATGGCGGAGGACTGGATCGCCCTCTGCTCCCGGCGGAATCGACAACAAGAGATGGGTGGTGCCGGCAAGAGCTGCCGCGACGGCGGCATGTCCTGGCTCGCCTCCGAAACGGCAAACTTCATAGCCTTGGCCGCGAAGCCGCTCGATATTGCCCGGGTCTCGCGCGGTGCCGGCGATGGCCCATTCCTTGGCGGCAAGTCGCCGCGCCAGAGTCTCGGCGGAAAAGCCGAGGCCGAAACAGAAGAGCTTCACGCCCCGATCCTCGCCCATTCTTCGGCGACGGCGGGATCGGATTCTGCTTGCGCCTCGGATTCGCGGACCGCTGCCGCCCACTCAGGCGCGAGGCGGGCAAGCGCCCACACCGCCATGGCGCGGACAAGCGGCGAGGCGTCGCCGAGGCGCTTTTCCACCTGCGGCACCAGCGTCTCATCGCGTGAGTTGCCGGCGGCGATCAGCACATTACGCAAGAACCGGTTGCGCCCGGTGCGTTTGATCGGCGTGCCGCGGAAGCGCGCGCGGAACGCGGCGTCGTCGAGCGACAGCAACTCGCTGAGAGGCGGACTGTCGCTCTCGGCCCTGACCGCGAGCTTTGCATCGCGGGCCACGCTCGCGAACTTGTTCCACGGGCACACGGCGAGGCAATCGTCGCAGCCGAAGACGCGGTTGCCCATCGCCTCGCGAAACTCGCGCGCGATATGTCCCTTATGCTCGATGGTGAGGTAGGAGATGCAGGCCCGCGCATCGAGCTGATAGGGCGCCACGAACGCCTTGGTCGGGCACACGTCGAGGCAACGCCGGCAGGCGCCGCAATGATCTTCCTCGGGCTGATCGGCGTCGATCTCGGCGGTGGTGAAGATCGAGCCGAGGAACAGCCACGAGCCGAAATCGCGCGAGACGAGGTTGGTGTGCTTGCCTTGCCAGCCGAGCCCGGCTTTTGCCGCGATCGGCTTTTCCATCACCGGCGCCGTGTCGACGAAGATCTTGACCTCACCTGGCGCAAAGTCCTGCATGCGGGCGGCGAGCGTCTTGAGCTTGGACTTGATGACGTCGTGATAGTCGGCGCCTTGGGCATAGACCGAGATGGCGCCACGCCAGCGCATGCCCAGCACCGCGAGCGGATCGCGCTCGGGCCCATAGCTCACGCCGAGAATGATGATGGTTTTGACGTCGGGCCAGATCGCGCGCGGAGATTTTCGCCGCTCTTTGTTGTCGGCAAGCCAAGCCATGTCACCGTGGCGGCCATGAGCGAGAAAATCGTCCAAAGCCGCACCGGCGCCGGGCGGCGGGTCGGCGCTTGCGAACCTCACCGCCGCAAAGCCCAACGCGTTGGCTTCGCGAGTGATCCATTCTTTCAGCGTCAGCGCCATGATTTATTCTACTCGACAGCGGCACGAAAGTTTAGAAATCGAGATCGGCATAACTCCCTGATGGGATGAAGCCGGGCACCCGGTCGGCGAGCAGCGGCCGGAACGACGGCCTCGACTTGAGCAGTGCGTACCAGCTCTTCACCGGCTCGTAGTCTTCCCAAAATACCTCGCCGAGATAGTCGAGCGCCGAGAGATGCGCCGCCGCAGCAAGATCGGCGAAGCTCGGCGCATCGCCGGCGAGCCAGGGTCTCGTCTCGGCGAGATGACCGAGATAAGCGAGATGATAGCGCAAGTTTTCGTGGCCTGCCCGCACGGCCTCGGTATTTGGCGATCCGCCATTCTGGCGAAAGCGGCGAAAAACCTTCTCCTCGACCAGATAGGAGGTCACCTCATCGTGGAACTTGCGGTGGAACCAGTCCACGAGCCGCCGGGTCTCGGCCCTGGCCAGGGGCTCGCCGGGGAAGAGCCTGAAGCCTCTGGCCTCGCCCTCGTTGCTCGTCGTTTCGTCGAGATATTCGGAAATGGCGTAAGCGCCGGAAATTGGAGCTTCGGCGTCGGTGATCAGCACCGGCAGGGAGCCGGCCGGGTTCAGCTCGAGGAAGCCCTGGCGCCACTCCCAGGGCCGTTCCTCGGTGAGTGTCACTTCGACGCCGCGCTCGGCGAGCGCAAGGCGAACCGAGCGGGAAAACGGACAAAGTGGATAGTGCAGGAGCGTCGCCATCGACCTGTTCGGCGGCCTTAGCTCGGCGAAAAGAATCGCGCGGAGTTGCGCCTCGGTATAGAACCTGCCCGCGCGCCGAACAAGCGGCCATCGAGGGGGCCGAGGGAATCGATGACCATAGAACAGATCATTGTGATCGCCCTGGTGCAAGGGATCACTGAATTCCTGCCGATTTCATCCTCCGGCCACCTCATTCTCGTCCCTGCCCTGACCGGCTGGCCAGACCAGGGCCAATTCACCGACGTGATGGTGCATCTCGGCACGCTTGCCGCCATCCTCATCTACTTCTGGCGCGACGTGATCGGCCTCATCAAAGGCGCGCTGCTTCTGTTCAAACGCGAGGTGACCCCGGAGGGCAGGCTCGCGATCTATATCGCTCTTGCCACCATCCCCGCTATCGCCTTCGGACTGGTGCTCGAAAAGCTGAACATGCCCGATCTTGAGCGAAACGTCGCGGTCGTGGCCTGGAACACGATTATCTACGCCATCCTGATGCTGATTGCCGATATGTGGCGCCCGCAGGACAAGACCATGGCCGACATGACCCTTGGCGCTGCCATGTTCATCGGCGTCGCCCAGGCGCTTGCGTTGATCCCGGGCACGAGCCGCTCAGGCGTCACCATCACCGCCGGACGCTTCCTTGGGTTCAACCGGCCCGACTGCGCTCGTTTCTCGTTCCTGCTCGGCATCCCGGCCATCGGCGCCGCCGGCGCGCTCAAGCTCATCGAAGCGCTTCACAGCGGCGAGAAGATCGGCCTGGACACGGTCGCCTGCGCTGCGCTGACCTTCCTCGCCGGGCTTGCGGCCATCGCCTTCCTCATGGCGATTCTGAAGCGCGTGAGCCTCTTGCCCTTCGTGCTCTACCGCATGGTGCTCGGCGGATTTCTCCTGGTCCTGCTATACGGCTGATCGGACCTCAGGGCTGGTAAAGCGAAAACTGTCCCTTGGGGCGATACTGCTCGAGATAGTCTGGAACGACGGCCTCGACCGCGACGGGATCGACGACGCCAAGCCCTTCGAGCGTGCGGCCGTCGCGCTTGGCGGCCTCGCTCACCACATTGTCGCGCTCGAGAAGACGCACCTGGTCGAGCGTGAGCGGCGGGTTCGGCAGAAATTGCAGGAGCGCGCCTTGCAGCTTGGCGAGGACGAAGGGCAACGGCACGAGCCAGCGTTTGCGCATGGCGTAGTCAAGCACGCGCCGCATGACTTCCTTCATCGTCAAGATCTCTGGTCCGCCGAGTTCGTACACGGCGCCTTCCTTCGCCTTGCCGGTCAGGGCCGCGATCACGGCCTTGGCCACGTCGCCGGCGAACACCGGCTGAAACTTGGTGTTGCCGCCGCCGATCAGGGGAAGCGCCGGCGATAGCCGCGCGAGCGCGGCAAAGCGGTTGAAGAACTCATCCTCAGCCCCGAACACCACCGAAGGACGCAGGATCACCACATCCGGGAACACCTCTTTCGCCGCTTCTTCGCCTGCTGCCTTGCTGCGGGCGTAGATCGACGGTAAATCGGCATCGGCGCCGATCGCCGACATGTGCACGAAAGCGCTTGCGCCCGCGCTGCGCGCCGCCTCGGCCACGTGCCGCACCCCTTCGTCTTGCACGGCCTTGAAGGTCTGCCGTCCGGTCGGTGCCAGAATGCCGACGAGATTGATCACCGCGTCGGCACCCTTGGCCGGCCCCAGCAGCAAGTCAGGATAGCGCACATTCGCCTGCACGAAGGTGATCTGGCCTACCCCGCCAAGCGGCTGCAGGAAGCCGGCAAGCTCTGGCCGGCGCACGGCGATCCGCATCCTCGCCCCGGTCTTGGCCAGAGCCCGGACCACATGGCGGCCGATGAAGCCCGAGCCGCCATAGATCGTGATCAGGGTTCCGTTGTTTAAGGAAATGCCCACAGTTCGTCCTGCATGATCCCCGGCAATGACGAGCGCGTGACCTCACGCCGGGGAGAGCAGCAATACACGACCCTGCCAAAGTCTGGGAAGGCTTAGCTCAGGCAAGCGGGCCTGGAGCCGCCTTGCGTGCGAGCCCCGGCCCGATTGACTTTGCTCTAGGCCAATCGTACCTCAAAGGACCTCAAGCCCAGGTGGCGGAACTGGTAGACGCGCTAGCTTCAGGTGCTAGTGCCCGAAAGGGCGTGGAAGTTCGAGTCTTCTCCTGGGCACCAGATCACGTATCGAGATCGGCGATTGCGCTCCCGCCAAGCGCCGACGACCAAGCAGAGCCCCGTGAGCCCAATCCATGACGATCGAGCTGCATAGGGACGACCTGCCCCCCGGCCGCGCCTGGGGCAATGCGGTCGCCGTCGATACCGAGACACTTGGGCTCAATCCCTACCGCGACCGGCTCTGCCTCGTGCAGATCTCACGCGGCGACGGCACTGCCGAACTCGTTCAATTCGGCAAGCATCCCGACGCGCCAGAGCTGCGGCGCCTTCTTGCCGATGAGAGCGTGCTCAAGATCTTCCATTTCGGCCGCTTCGACATGGCCGTGCTCAAGCACGCCTTTGGCGTCATGCCGCGGCCGATCTACTGCACCAAGATCGCCTCGCGTATCGCCCGCACCTTCACCGACCGGCACGGGCTCAAGGATCTCGCCAAGGAGCTGCTCGGCATCGAGCTTTCCAAGCAGCAGCAGTCTTCCGACTGGGGCACCGATCAACTGACGCAAGAGCAGCTCAATTATGCGGCGAGCGATGTCTTGTATCTCCACGCGCTAAGGGAGAAACTCGACGCCATGCTCGTGCGCGAGGGGCGCCAGGGGTTGGCCCGCGCCTGTTTCGCCTTCCTTCCGACCAGGGTCGAACTCGATCTGCAAGGCTGGTCCGAGATCGATCCCTTTGCCCATTAGCGGCCGGAAAGGGCGGCAAAGGCGCCTTGCGCCAAGCCTTTGCGGTCGCAATGTGATCAAAGTCTTGCGGCTAAGTAGTTGTGGGGTGAGCCGTTCCGGCTCGGAGGAGCCTTCCCGTGACGTTTGAAGCGCAACTGGTTCCGGGCAGTGACCGGTATCGCGTGCGCTCTGCCGAGGAGCACGAGCGGGCCTTCTCGCTTGCCGCGCGGCACAGCCGCATCGTGGCCATCCTGCGCAAGGTGCTCCCGGTGGTCGGCGTGCTGATCATGGCCGCCTATTTCATTTCGACCCGCCTCAACGTCACCGTCGGCGGCGTGACCGCGAGCGTAAGCGGGGTTGAGGTCAACGACGGCAATCTACGCATGGTCAACCCCACCCTGAAGGGCATGGACAAGAAGAACGGCGCCTATGTGATCAGCGCCGACTACGCCGACCAGGACATGAAGACTCCGAAGCTGATCAAGCTGCACGCCATCAAGGCCGAGCTTACCACCGAGCAGAAGGGGTGGTCGCGCATGCAAGCGGTGCGCGGTCTCTTCAACAGCGAGTCGGAGCGGCTCGTGATGCAGGACGATATTCGCGTATCGACCAGCTCAGGCATCACCGGCAAACTCACTTATGCCAGTCTCGATACCAAGAGGCAGCTCCTCCGCTCGCATCAGCCCGTCGCCTTCAATCTGCCGAGCGGCACGGTGCGCGCCAAAGCGCTGACGCTGAACTCCGTCGACAAGACGCTTCTGTTCCGCGGCAATGTGCGCGTCCATATCATCAAGGCGCAGAACAACCAGGCTGCGGCCGATGCCGGCCAGGCGCCGCGCCCGCCGCAGATCAAGGCCCCCGACGCTCCGGCGCGCGTGCCGCCGCAGGCGGTCGAGCCCACTCCAGCGGAAGCTCCGCCGCAATGAGCGTGCTCTCCGGCAGGTCATTATTTTCGCGAGCGACGCATAGCGCGCTGCTGGGCGCTTTGGCCCTCGCGCTTGGCGTGCTGGCGGCGACGCCGGTGCCGGCGCAAACCATGACCAACACCTTCGGCGGATTCTCCAAGAACTCGAGCGAGCCGATCGATATCGAGTCCGACGTGCTCGTGGTGCACGACGCCCAGAAATACGCGACCTTCAAAGGCAACGTGAAGGCGGTGCAAGGCACCACCACACTCCGCTCGCGCGAGCTCGACGTGCACTATGTCGGGAGCGGCAGCGACAGTCTCACCAAGGGGCCAGACACCACAGGATCGACCCCGGCTGCTGCCCCCGCGCCCGCCCCCAACGCTGGGAACGCCCAGCCGAGTGGCGTTGGGCTTGGCGCCAACAATGGCACCCAGATCAGCAAGATCGAGGCCCGGGGAGATGTCGTGATCACCAGCGACCAGGACCAGACCACCACGAGCGACTGGGCGCTTTACGACGTGCCGGCTCAGTTGGTGACCGTGGGCGGCAACGTGGTGTTAATGCAGGGCAAGAATGTGCTAAAGGGTGACCGGCTCGTCATCGATCTGAAGACCGGTGAAAGCCGGTTCGAGAACAGGGGCGATGCTTCCGCCGGCGGTCGTATCCGCGCCTTGTTCATGCCGAAGGATGTCAAGCCGGGAGATGATACTTCCAACAGCGGCTCAACCGGCGGCAACAAGTCTGCGGACCAGTCCGCAGACAAAGGCGCGGGCAAGGACAAGGAAGCTCCCAAACCGGCCGCGGCCGCCGCGCCTGCGACCGACATGCCTATGCCGCTTCTCCCTGGCGCGCCGCAATAGGGCTGGAGCGGACTTCATCGAGGTCTTGCCAGCGTGGACGTCAGCCTAGGAGAGAAAGGGTAGTGGGCAAATTGCTATCGTTCCCAGGTCGCCGAGCGGTCGCCGAGCGCGGGGTTGCCCAGCCCGAGCAGCAAGGCTACGAGCACGACGAATACGCCGAGCCGAACCCCTATGCCGGCTGGCTGACCGTCCATTCGGTGGTCAAGGCCTTCAAGAAGCGCACCGTGGTTCGCGGCGTAAGCCTGGAGCTCGCCCGCGGCGAAGCGGTCGGGCTGCTCGGCCCGAACGGCGCCGGCAAGACCACTGTGTTTTACATGATCACCGGGCTTATTCCCGCTGACGAAGGCTCGATCCGCATCGACGGCCGCGACGTGACCAAGCTGCCGATGTATCGCCGCGCCCGCCTCGGTATCGGCTATCTGCCGCAGGAAGCCTCCATTTTTCGCGGCCTTACCGTCGAGGAGAACATTCTCGCCGTGCTCGAGACGGTCGAGCCCAACAAGGCCGAGCGTCAGTTGCAGCTCGATTCGCTGCTCGAAGAATTCCGCATCACCCGGCTGCGGACCTCGCCCGCCATTCGTCTGTCGGGCGGTGAGCGCCGCCGCGTTGAAATTGCCCGGTCGCTGGCAAGCCGCCCTTCTTTCATGCTGCTCGACGAGCCCTTCGCCGGCATCGATCCGATCGCGGTCAACGACATTCGCTCGCTCGTTCGCCATCTCACCCAACGCGGCATCGGCGTGCTCATCACCGATCACAATGTGCGGGAAACTCTCGATCTGGTGGGCCGCGCCTATATCATCCATGACGGCATGGTGCTGACCCACGGCACCGCCGACGACATCATCAACAACGAAGACGTGCGGCGCGTCTATCTCGGCGATCAGTTCAGGATTTAGGGCGGTCGTTCGACTGCTCGCCCGGGAGTAAGTATGGCACTCAGCGCAAAGCTCGAGCTTCGCCAAAGCCACAGCCTGGTGATGACGCCGCAGCTGCAGCAGGCGATCAAGCTGTTGCAGCTTTCCAACGTCGAGCTTGCCGCCTTCGTCGAAACCGAGCTTGAGCGCAACCCGCTGCTTGAACGCGACGAGCGGGACGAGGCCGGCGTCGTGGATGGCATCGAGCCGGCGGAAGGTCTGTTCGAGACTGCCGCCAAGGACGAGGCAAACGGCCAAGCGACCGACGGTCCGGAGCCGAGCGAAGGGGACTCCGCAGGCGAGGACGGCGAATGGCTCGACCTGCAGTCCGACGACCGCGTCGGCCAGCCCGACGATCTCGATACCGATCCGCAGGATGCTTCCCCGGGCGACGGCTTCGGCGCCGGCGCACTGAAAAAGTTGGGCTGGGCTTCGCTCGGCCAGGGTTCGCGCCTCGACGGCAATGATGCGCCCAATCTCGAAGCCTATGTCGCCGAGGAGCGCACGCTGAAAGACCATCTTTCCGACCAGCTTGCGTTTGCCTTCGCCGACCCCGCCCGTCGGCTGATCGGCCACCATCTCATCGACATGACCGACGAGGCCGGCTACCTCCAGGGCGATCTTGCCGCGCTCGGTGAGCGCCTCGGTGCGCCGCTCGATCTTATAGAGGAGACCTTGACGGTGATGCAGGCCTTCGAGCCCTGCGGCGTGTTTGCCCGCGACTTGCGCGAGTGCCTCACCTTGCAGCTGAAGGAGCGTGATCGCTGCGATCCGGTCATGGCGGCGCTGGTCGAGAATCTGGACCTGCTTGCCGTGCATGACCTCGCCGCCCTGAAGCGCGCCTGCCGCGCCAGCGACGAGGACCTCTGCGACATGATCCAGGAGGTCAAGCGGCTGAATCCGAAGCCTGGGCTCAAATATGGGTCGAGCCCGTCACAGCCGATCGTGCCCGACGTGCTCGTGCGCGCCCTTCCCGACGGCAGCTGGCATGTCGAGCTGAACAGCGAGACCTTGCCGCGGGTATTGGTGAACCAGACCTATTACGCTTGCGTCTGCAAATCGGCGACCAGCAAGCACGACAAGAGCTATCTCGTCGATTGCCTGCAAACCGCCAATTGGCTGGTGAAAAGCCTCGACCAGCGCGCCCGCACCATTCTGAAAGTGGCGCAGGAGATCGTTCGCCAGCAGGACGCCTTTCTCACCTATGGGGTGCGCCACCTGCGGCCGCTGAACCTGAGGACCGTAGCCGACGCGATCTCCATGCACGAATTGACGGTGAGCCGCGTCACCGCCAACAAATACATGGCCACCAACCGCGGCCTGTTCGAGCTGAAATATTTCTTCACCTCGGCGATCGCGGCTGCCGGGGAGGGCGACGCGCATTCTTCGGAGGCCGTGCGCCATCGCATCAAGGAGATGATCGACGGCGAGCCGGCAAGCGACGTGTTGTCCGATGACAAGATCGTCGAACGCTTGAAGCAGGACGGTGTCGACATCGCGCGCCGCACCGTGGCCAAATATCGTGAAGCCTTGCGCATTCCCTCCTCGGTGCAGCGCCGCCGGCAAAAGCGAATTGCTGCCGGGGCGAGCGCCTGAGCCAGTCAACAAAGGCCGAATTTCCAAGCAACATCGGCCTTGAGTTGGGCGGAATTTGACACCATATGGGCAGCGGTCTAGCTTCCGGCTTGCGGGGTGGGAGGCCAAGCCAAACCTAGCCGGGCGAAGAGCCGGGATCGCCATCTGCCCCGCATGCGTCGTCGTCGTGCGTCCCCGGGGGACAGTGAAAATTGGTCTGTCGGAACTTCCGCGGGGCGATGACGATACAGGTCACCGGAAAGAATCTGGACGTTGGAGAGGCGCTACGCGGGTATGTCCAAGAGCGCGTTTCGCAGACCGTCGAGAAATATATCGGGCGCACGCCGTCCGGACATGTGCGCGTTGAGAAAGAGCACGGAGAGTTTCGTACCGACTGCACGATCCATTTGTGGCAAGGCATGAGTCTTGAAGCCCATGGCGTGGCGGCCGATGCCTATCAGAGCGCGGATCTGGCCTGCGAGCGGTTGGAGAAGCGGGTTCGGCGTTACAAGCGAAGGCTCAAGCGGCATGGGGGGCATTCGGCCCGCAAGGATACCCCCGCAGCGTCCTACGTGCTGCAATCGCGGCGGGATGGACAGGAGGATAGCGATGAGGATAACCCGATCATCATTGCCGAAGCCGAGACTGTCGTGCACGAAATGGCGGTCAGCGACGCCGTGATGCAGATGGATCTTTCCGACCAGCCGTTCGTTCTGTTTCGCAACGCGTCGAGCGGCGAGATCAACGTGGTCTACCGCCGCGACGACGGCAATATCGGCTGGATCGATCCTGCGGTTAGGCAGAAGACGCGGACGCGGCGTTAGCGGCACGTTCCGCTTGGCGCGTTCTACAGCAAAACGGGTTGGCACATGCATCTAGCTGATCTCATTGGCCCCGAAGCAGTGATTGCTTCGCTCAAGGTCAAGACCAAGAAGCAGCTGCTACAGGAATTATCGGCGCGTGCGGCGCGGCTCACCGGTGTGCAGGAGCGCTACATCTTCGACACGCTCTTGCAGCGCGAGCGTCTCGGTTCGACCGGCCTCGGCCAAGGTGTCGCTATCCCGCATGGCAAGTTCGCTGGACTGAAGCGCATCACCGGCATCTGCGCCCGCCTCTCCGATCCCGTCGATTTCGATGCCGTCGACGGCGACCCGGTCGATATCGTGTTTCTGCTGCTTGCCCCGGAGGGCGCCGGCGCCGATCATTTGAAGGCCTTGGCGCGCATCTCGCGCCTGTTGCGCGAGGGCCACGCCGTTGACAAGCTCAGAGCCTCACGCGACGCCGCAGCGATCTACGCGGTGCTCACCGAGGGTGCCACCTCCCACGCCGCTTGAGGGCCTTCAATCCAGGTTTGTTGCAGGCCTCAGTGCACGCTCAAGGGAACGAGATCGTTCTCGATGGCGCTGGCGATGGCCGCATTGCGGCTGTCGGTGAGGGCCAAAGGCGTGCCGTCGGCGCCAAGCACCGCATAAAGATCGATGCCTTCGAGCTTGCCGCGCAAGGCCGGGAACAGCTTCTGGGCGAGGTCGAGGTTGAGCTGCTTGATATAGGCCACCTCGCCATCGCCGAGCTGCTTGAAGGCCTTTCGGCTCATCGGCCCCGAAGCTTCACCGTCTAATTTTGCGTTCTCGTTCATTCTTGACTTACTCCGCATCTGAAACCGTGGCCCGCTTCGGCGGAAATGCCTCGCGCCTCTTGGCCTGCGTCTCGCCGTCGGCAATCCGCACCGTCTTGACCGCCACGTCCTGCGCCGGACACTCAAGCTCGATGGCGAGCAGGCCATCGCTCAGCTCGGCCTTGCGCACCTCGACCCCGTCGGCGAGACCGAAACTGCGCTTAAAGCGGCGCGCCGCGATGCCCCGGTAGATATAGTCGCGCTCTTGCTCGTCCATCTGCTTGCCGCGTACGATCAGCTGGCCGCCCTCGACGGTGACGGCAAGCTCATCGACGCTGAAGCCCGCGACGGCAAGGGTGATGCGAAGCGCCCTTGGGCTGCCGTCTTCTTCGGTCAAGAGCTCGATATTGTAGGGAGGATACCCAGCCTCCGGTGCTCTGACGAAACGGGGAAGCCCGCGGTCGGACTCGGGCCCACCGGGCCAGATCTCCCCCTGAAGGAGCGTCATGCGCGACATTCTGCCAAGCCCTTCCAGCTCAAGCGGCTGCGACATGTCGTAGCGTCGTCGGGCCCTTGCGGCACCCTGAGGATCGCAATGACCAAGCCCGTGGCGGCACTGAGCCATTGAACCGGCTCGGATATGGGGAAAATGGTGTGGGAATTCAAGAATTGGGACCGAGCCGCTTGGTCACGAATGAGCGAGGGGCTGGTCTTGCCGGCTTCCCGCGTGCCCGTGGGTTAACGCTTGACCGGCATCGGCAGCTTCGGATGTTGTGAAGCCATGCAGTGGCATGTCGATTCGAGAACCGGCGACGACGGCAATGACGGGCACGGGCCTAAGACCGCCTTCAAGTCCGTCCAGCACGTGATCCATGCGGCCAAGGCCGGCGACACCGTGCTCATCGCTCCTGGCCCCTATGACCAGAACCTGGTGAAGCAGATCTCGGTTCTGCGCGCGGCCAATGTTGTCGTCGCGGTTATCGGCGGTCATTAGCCACCCGCCAGTTCCGGTCTACCGCAGAAAAATCTGCATCGTGTCGAAGTCGAAGGTCACCGCATAGGGCTTGAAGAAATCGTGGCCGACCATGCCGGCGAGGTGGAAGCCGAAACTGTTTTCCCAGGGAAATGGCCCATCGTAGAGACCCGGCACGTTCTTTTCCTTGATGTCACCGAAGGACAGTTGGCTCACGGTGTAGGGCACGACTTTAAGACTTCCGCCACCCCCCGCTCCTTCGAACGCTTTCTCTTCCTCGAGTTTGATCCCCGCCTCCTTGATAACCGATTCCGCCAGCTTGACGCCCGCGCCCGCTAGCCCCGTGTCGACGAAGAGGAGAGAGGGTGGCATCGTCTCTACACGGCCCCAACCCACCATGAAGTGGTCGCTCGCCATCCAGAAAGGGACCGCGGCGCCGTTGCCTGATGACTCTGCCGTAAACTGCTTTTGGGGCTTCAGCCGTCTTGCGGCGCAGGACCAGCTCGCCTTGGGGATAATCGAGGGTCGTGAGGAAGTGGTAGAACAGCGTGGTGCCGATAATGCCGTCGATGCGCTTCACCCCGAGGCCCGCGGAGAGTTGGCGGAGTGGCATCGTTACGGCCGGCAGGTTCTTGACGGTCCAATCGCCGACCGTGAGTGATTCGATACGCGACTGCTGAACCTCGGCGTGCTGACCGCCGGCAAAGGTTCCTTGCACGGCCCCGAATTGCGGAAGGCCGAGCTCCTTGGCGAAGTCCGTGTCGAGCGCGACCTCCGAACCGCCGGTATCGATGAAGAAGGTGACCTCGCCGCCGCCGTTCACGCGCACGTTGACCAGGGGCAGCGGACCGGTGTTGTTCACAAACTTGAGGTGCGTTGTTTGGCCCTCGCCCTGCACGTCGTAGGGCGTTTGACCCTTGAAGCTCTCCATCTTCGCAACATTCAAAGTCGGATACTGCGAAATAATCAGCTTGTTGGTGCTGACCTCGACGCCGTCAAGCGCAGCTGCTGACTTTTGGAAATCGTCGCGGCGGTAGAACGCTTCCGCCAGCATGACCTTGGAGTCGTCGTCGCTCGGCTCAAGGGTGATGGCCTTCTCGAACCATTTCTGCGCGTCATCGAGCCGGTTGGCGAGCAGTGCAATGCGGCCCAACTGGAGAACAGCCGCACGGTCGTTGGGATTTTGCGCTTCGATGCGCGCGTAGATCTCCCCGGCTTCGGCAAACTTGCCGGCCTGGAAAAGTTGGTTGGCAGATTTGGCGTCCGGCTGATTCGCCTCGGCTCTCGCCTGTCCCGAGACGCCACACGTTGAGACAACCACGGCAAGCGCGATGCAGATGCCGACATATTTCATTTTGCAATTCTCGCGCGCGGTGCGCTGCCACCGCCTCCGTCACCGGCGACAGACAGGTCATTGGGATGTTCTGAAGAAATTTGGTGGAGCCAGGCGGGATCGAACCGCCGACCTCGTGAATGCCATTCACGCGCTCTCCCAACTGAGCTATGGCCCCGCGACAATTTGGTGCGGAAAGGTGAGATTTAGAGGCGCCGCCCCGGCTGTCAAAGTCCGGTGCAAAGCGCCGCGAAACCAACCCTTCCGCGATCAGCTCTCTTCCTTCTCCGGGCCGCTGACGATACCGGAGACGTCGGCCTCCTCGTCGCCCTCTGCTTCCTCCAGGAAGGTGTCGTCCTCGCCTGCCGCTGGAATTTCGGGCTCGTCCTCGCCGAGATCGACGATCTCCTCGTCTTCGACCGCCGCCTCCTCTCCGGGCTCCTCGACCTCTTCGAGGCTGATCGTCTCCGGGCCCCGGAGTATCGCGGTTTCGACCTCCGGCTCCGGCTTCACCCTCACTTCCGGCGCTGGCGGCCGCTCCCCGCGCCGTGATGTCGGCTGCGTCACTTGATAGACGGCCTGACAGGAGGGACAGACGATCGGCGTTCGGCCCAAGTCGTAAAACCGCGCGCCGCAGCTCTGGCAAACGCGCTTGATCCCTCTCGCGGGTTTCGACATTGACATCCTCAATGCTTGATGTGCTTCGCCCCCCATTGCCACGCTTGTCTGGTGCTGTCAAAAGCTATCGAGAGCGCCCAAAGCCTGAAAATCCAAGGTCCATGTCACAGCCACTTTCCGCCGTTCCCACGCGGGCCCTTGCCGGCACGACCAGGATTCCCGGCGATAAATCGATCTCCCATCGCGCTCTTATTCTGGGCGCGCTGGCCACCGGGCGCACCCGGATCACCGGCTTGCTCGAGTCGGAAGATGTCTTGGCCACGGCAAAGGCGGTGGCGGCGCTCGGCGCCTCCATCCGCCACGTCAATGGTTCGGTGGAGGTAGTGGGCCAAGGTGTCGGCGGTCTCGGCGCGCCCATCGATGATCTCGACTTCGGCAATTCGGGCACAGGCAGCCGGCTTATGCTTGGCGTGGTTGCCGGCCACGATATCGAGGCGCGCTTCACCGGCGATGCCTCGCTCTGCCGCCGTCCCATGGCGCGCGTGCTGAAGCCGCTGCAACGCATGGGGCTTGCAGTCGAGGACGAAACCCGCAGCACGCTTCCGCTCACCATCAGGGGCACGCCGGATCTTGTTCCCATCGTCTACAGCCTGCCCGTCCCTTCGGCGCAAGTTAAGTCGGCAGTGCTGCTCGCCGGCCTGCATGCGCCTGGGCGCACCACGGTGATCGAGCCACTCCCCACCCGCGACCACACCGAGCGCATGCTCACTTATTTCGGCGCCGAGATCTCGGCGAAGGATGAGGATGACGGGCGCCGCGCCGTCACGGTGCGCGGCGATGCCGAGTTGATCGGCGCCTCTATTACCATTCCCGGCGACCCGAGCTCGGCCGCCTTCGCCATCGCCGCGGCGCTGATCTGCGCCGGCTCTGACATTGTGCTCGAAGGCGTGCTGATGAATCCGACGCGCGGCGGTTTCATCGAGACGGTGCGCGAGATGGGCGGGAACGTCGAGCTCCTCGAGCTTCGCCTCGAAGGCGGTGAGCCGGTGGCGGATTTGCGCATACGGGCGAGCGCGCTTCGCGGCGTCGATGTGCCGGCGTCGCGCGCCCCGAGCATGATCGATGAATATCCGGTGCTGGCGGTCATTGCCGGATTTGCCGAAGGCGAGACGCGCTTGCGCGGTCTTGCCGAGCTTCGGGTGAAGGAGAGCGACCGTCTCACCGCCACTGCCGCCGGGCTCGTGGCCTGCGGCGTGGAGACCAGCACCGAGGGCGACGATCTCATCGTCATGGGCAACGCGAGCGTGCCTGGCGGCGGCCTGGTCGAGACGCACCTGGATCACCGCATCGCCATGGCGTTTCTCACCCTTGGGCTAGGCGCCGAACAGCCGGTCGGTGTCGACGATGTCGGCATGATCGCGACGAGCTTCCCCGCCTTCGTGCCGCTGATGACCAAGCTCGGGGCGCAGTTCCGATGATAATCGCCATCGACGGGCCTGCGGCTTCCGGCAAGGGAACGATCGGTAAGCGCGTGGCCGCGCATTACGCCCTCGCCTATCTCGACACCGGCACGCTCTACCGCGCCGTCGCCCGCGATACCTTGGCGCGCGGACAAGATCCGGCCGACCCCGTGGCCGCGCTGGAAAGCGCCAAGGCGCTCGACCCGGGCACGCTCAACGACCCAGACTTGCGGAAACCTGGTTTTGGCGAAGCCGCCTCGCTCGTGGCCAGGCATCCGAAGGTGCGTGAAGGGCTGCTCGCCTATCAGCGGACCTTCGCCGGCGCCAAATCGGGCGCGGTCCTCGATGGCCGCGACATCGGCACGGTGATCTGCCCCGATGCCGATATGAAATTATTTGTGACAGCGACCCCCGAGGAGCGCGCCAGGCGTCGCTATCTCGAGCTGAAACAAGCCGGAATCGCCATCAGCAGGGCCGAGGTGCTGGCCGATATCAGGCGCCGCGACGAACGGGACAAGAACCGCGCCGCGGCGCCCTTGCGCCAGGCCCCGGACGCGCACTTGCTCGACACTACGAATTTGGATATAGACGCCGCATTCAGGGCTGCCATCGATTTGATCGACGCTGCGATGGGCCGTGCAGGGTACGCCAGTTGAGGCCGCGCCCCTTTCGCATTGGCGCTCCATTCCGAAGTTTTCCGCGAAATCCTGGCGGTAGACCTCAGGCGCCGTGGCGGCCGTGAATACGCTTGACCCCGCGCTTTCGCGAGCTTAGCCGCGCCGGCAGTGGAGACGGGCAGTACGATTGGAAGGGACTGGAGTTTTGATGAACGAACCGCAAGCAAGCATGAGCCATCCGAGCCACGACGAGTTCGCGGCCCTGCTCGAAGAGGCGCTGACGACCACGGCGCTGCAGGAAGGCAGCGTCGTCAAGGGCACCGTCGTCGCGATCGAGAAGGACGTTGCGGTGATCGATGTCGGTCTCAAGACCGAAGGCCGCATCCCCTTGAAGGAATTTGGGGTCACCGGCCGCCCCGCCGACCTTTCCGTCGGCGACGAGGTCGACGTCTATCTCGAGCGCGTCGAGAACGCCATGGGCGAGGCCGTGCTGTCGCGCGAGAAGGCGCGCCGCGAGGAGAGCTGGACGCGGCTCGAGGAGAAATACAAGGCCGGCGAGCGCGTCGAAGGCGTGATCTTCAATCGCGTCAAAGGCGGCTTCACCGTCGATCTCGACGGCGCCGTAGCCTTCCTGCCTGGCAGCCAGGTCGACATCCGTCCGATCCGCGACGTGTCACCGCTGATGAATGTGCCCCAGCCCTTCCAGATCCTGAAGATGGACCGCCGCCGCGGCAACATCGTCGTGTCGCGCCGCTCCGTGCTCGAGGAAACGCGCGCCGAGAAGCGCAGCGAGATCGTGGCCCGGCTCGAGGAAGGGCAGGTCATCGAGGGCGTGGTCAAGAACATCACCGACTACGGCGCCTTCATCGATCTCGGCGGCATCGACGGTCTGCTGCACGTCACCGACATGGCGTGGAGGCGCGTCGCCCACCCGAGCGAGGTCGTGAACGTCGGCGACAGCGTCAAGGTGCAGATCATCCGCATCAATCCCGAGACCCAGCGCATCAGTCTGGGCATCAAGCAGCTCGAAGCCGATCCTTGGGAGGGCATCGCCGCCAAATACCCGGTGGGCTCGCGGCTCAAGGGCACGGTCACCAACATCACCGACTACGGCGCCTTCGTCGAGCTCGAGCCCGGCGTGGAAGGCCTGATCCACGTGTCGGAGATGAGCTGGACCAAAAAGAACATTCATCCCGGCAAGATCATCTCGACCAGCCAGGAGGTGGAGGTGCAGGTGCTCGAGGTCGATCCCGAGAAGCGCCGCATTTCGCTCGGACTAAAACAGACCCAGGAGAATCCCTGGGTGGCCTTCACCGCCAATCACCCGCCGGGCACCAACATCGAGGGCCCGATCCGCAACATCACCGAATTCGGATTGTTCGTAGGCCTCGATGGCGGCATCGACGGCATGGTGCATCTGTCGGATCTCGACTGGTCCAAGTCCGGGGAGGACGCCCTCAAGGATTACAACAAGGGCGACAACGTCAAAGCCGTGGTGCTCGAGGCCGACTCCGAGAAGGAGCGCATCAGCCTCGGCGTCAAGCAGCTCACACCCGATCCGTTTGCCTCGGGCGCGCCGTCGGCCAAGCTCAAGAAGGGCATGCGCGTGACCTGCGAGGTGGTTGCGGTTAAGGACAGCGGGCTCGACGTCAAGCTTGTCGATCACGACCTGACCAGCTTCATCCGCCGCTCGGACCTGTCGCGCGACCGTTCCGAGCAGCGGCCCGATCGCTTCGGCGTGGGCGAGAAGTTCGACGCCGTAGTGACCCAGGTCGATGCCAAGGCTCGCAAGGTCTCGGTGTCCATCAAGGCGCTTGAGATCGCCGAGGAGAAAGAGGCCGTCGCCCAATACGGCTCGACCGATAGCGGCGCCTCGCTCGGCGACATCCTTGGCGCTGCCTTGAGCAAGGCCAAGGAAGAAGACAGCGAAGAGGTTGCCGAGAAGCCGAAGCGCAAGAGCCGGTCCAAGAGCGACGCTGCCAAGACCGAGGCTGATGCCGAGACGGAGGAATAACGGCGCGCCGGAAACCTACCGCTCCGGGCCGTTGCACCTCTTCGGGTTGTCGATCTTTTAGAGAGATCAGGCCGTGATCGAAGCCGAGACTGTGATCGAGCGCCGCCGCCTCAGACGGCGGCTCACCGCTTGGCGGCTCGCCGCCGTCGTGCTCGCCGTATTCCTTATTGCCCTCCTGATGGCCGGCAACCAGCGTTTGGCTGGCTCGGGCAGCTTCCTGCCGCACATCGCCCGCGTGTCTGTGAGCGGCCTCATCACCGACGACGATAAGATGATCGAGCTTCTCGACAAGGTCGGCAAGTCGAGCCAGGTGAGGGCGGTGATCCTCGACATCAACAGTCCTGGGGGAACCACCACCGGCGGCGAGGCCATGTACGACGCCGTCCGCCGTCTCGCCGAGAAGAAGCCGGTGGTCGCGGTTTGCGGCACGCTTGCCACCTCCGCCGCTTATATCGTGGCGCTCGCCACCGACCGCATCTTCGTCTACGGCAACACCATCACCGGATCGGTCGGCGTCATCTTTCAATGGGCTGACGTTTCGGAGCTGATGCGCACGCTTGGCGTGAAGGTCGAAGAGGTGAAAAGCGGACCGTTGAAGGCGGTTCCCAATCCCTTCGAGCCGACCGACGAAAAAGGCAGGGCGCTCGCCGCCGAAATGGTGCAGGAGGCGAAGGTCTGGTTCGTCGATCTGGTCGGCAAGCGCCGCGACATCGACCCTGCGGCCGTGCCTGGGCTGACCGACGGCCGTATCTATTCGGGCCGCCAGGCCGTCGCGCTGAAGCTCGTCGACGAGATCGGCGACGAAAAAGCCGCCAAGAGGTGGCTCCAGGAGAAACGTGACGTCACGCCCGGCCTGTCCATCGTGGAGTGGAAGCCGAGGGCCGAGGGCGGCGGTCTTTTGAGCTGGCTGTTCGGCTCGATCGCCTCTTCTGTCGGCATTTCAGCTGAGAACATTCTATCCCTATTCGGTCAAGTTTCGGAAGGACTTAGGCTTGACGGTCTAGTCTCGCTTTGGCACCCTGCTGGGAGCTAGCGGGGCTGCCGCCGGGCAAGCCGGCAATGTGGGGCAATCATGATCAAGTCGGAATTGATTCAGCGCGTGGCTGCGGCTAACCCGCACCTCTTTCAGCGCGACGTTGAGCGCATCATCAACATCGTGCTCGATGAAGTAACCGGCGCGCTTGCGCGAGGCGACCGGGTTGAGCTGCGCGGCTTCGGCGCTTTCACCGTGAAGCACCGCGCGGCCCGGCAGGGGCGCAATCCGCGCACCGGTGACACCGTGTTCGTCGAGGACAAGTTCGTGCCCTTCTTCAAGACAGGCAAGGAACTGCGCGAGCGCCTCAATCGCGAGGGCGCAAGTTAGCCTCGATCCCGATGGAGGGCCGCGATGCGTAAACTGGTCGCCGCCTTGATTATCGTGCCGCTCGGCGTGCTGCTCGTGGCGCTCGCCGTCGTCAACCGCAAGCCGGTCATGCTCGGGCTTAACCCATTCGACGCGACCTCGGGCTTCGGCATCGAGGCGCCGCTGTTCCTTTTCCTGCTTGGCGCCTTTGCCTTTGGGCTCGTCGTCGGCGGGTTCGCCACTTGGCTCGACCAGAGCAAATGGCGGCGTACGGCGCGGGTGGAAGCCCGCGAGGCCTCGACCTGGCGCCGCCAGGCCGACAGCCTGGAGAAGGAGTTGGAGGGCCTCGACGCCCGCCCGCGGCGCATGCGCCTCGCCGCCGACTGAGCTCCTGCCCGCGAAATTCATGGAACTGCCGCCGGCTCCTTCCTGGGGGCGGATTGTTGCACTGCGATAGACTTCGGCCCCTGAATTGCCTAGGGTGGCGGCCGCCGGGGCCTGTTGGAGCCCTGCACCCCCAGCCATGGAAAGACTGCCAGGTGCCGGTGAAGGTGAAAATTTGCGGCGTGCGGACGCCGGATATCGTCGAGGCGGCGGCCGAGGCTGGCGCCGACTATGTCGGCTTCGTGTTCTTTGCCAAGAGCCCGCGTCATATCGAGCCTAAGGCGGCGCGGCCGCTATCCGAGCTTGCCTGCGGACGCATCGACACCGTCGCCGTGCTGGTCGAACCGGACGACACTTTCCTCGATGAGATCGTCGGCACGGTGCGACCGAACGTCATCCAGCTCCACGGCAGCGAAACGCCAGAGCGCGTGACGGCGATCAGGGCGCGCTCCGGCTTGCGCGTGATCAAGGCCATCGGCGTTGGCGCCGCAAATGATGTGGCGCAGGCCGCCGACTATCGCGGAGTTGCCGACATGATCCTGTTCGATGCGAGGGCGCCCGCAGGTTCGGGTGTTCCCGGAGGCCACGGCCTCGCCTTCGACTGGCAGGCTCTCTCCGGCCTTTCCGCTGAGCGGCCCTTTGCCCTTTCCGGCGGCCTCGATCGCGACAACGTCTGGGAGGCGTTGGTCACGACAGGCGCCGACATGGTCGACGTCTCGTCAGGCGTGGAGCGGGCTCCGGGCGAGAAGGACCCCGAGCTCGTGCGCCGGTTCATTCTGGCCGCCAAGGCGCCCCGCCCGCTGAAGAAGGCCGTAGGCTCATGAGCGCTCCCCTCAACCAGCCCCCGCTCAACTCCTACCGCACCGGGCCTGACGAGCGCGGTCATTTCGGCCTCTATGGCGGCCGCTACGTCGCCGAGACGCTGATGCCTCTGATCCTCGATCTGGAGCAGGCCTATAACGAGGCCAAAGCCGACCCGTCCTTCCAGGCGGAGATGGATCGCCACCTCGCGACTTACGTCGGCAGGCCGTCGCCGCTCTATTTTGCCGAGCGGCTCACCCAGCACTGCGGCGGCGCGAAGATCTATCTCAAGCGCGAGGAGCTCAACCACACCGGCGCGCACAAGGTGAATAATGTGCTCGGCCAGATCATGCTCGCTCTGCGCATGGGCAAGACGCGCATCATTGCCGAGACCGGCGCCGGCATGCACGGCGTCGCCACGGCGACCTTGTGCGCCAAATTCGGCCTGCCCTGCATCGTCTACATGGGCTCCGTGGATGTTGCGCGGCAGAAGCCGAACGTGCTGCGGATGAAGATCCTCGGCGCCGAGGTCCGCTCCGTCGAGTCGGGATCCAAGACCCTGAAGGACGCGATGAACGAGGCTCTGCGCGATTGGGTCGCCAACGTGCACGACACCTTCTATTGCATCGGTACCGTGGCCGGCCCGCATCCTTATCCAGCCATGGTGCGCGACTTCCAGTCGATCATCGGCCGTGAGACGCGTGAGCAGATGCTTGCGGCCGAGAGCCGCCTGCCGGATTCGCTGATCGCCTGCATCGGCGGCGGCTCCAACGCCATGGGCCTGTTCCATCCGTTCCTCGACGAGCGTGGCATCGAGATCTACGGCGTGGAAGCGGCGGGCCATGGTCTCGACAGCGGCAAGCACGCCGCCTCGATCGCCGGCGGCCGGCCCGGCGTGCTGCACGGCAATCGCACCTATTTGTTGATGGACGACGACGGCCAGATCGAGGAAGCGCATTCCATTTCCGCCGGCCTCGACTATCCCGGTATCGGACCGGAGCATGCCTGGCTCAACGACATGGCGCGCGTGACATTCCTCTCGGCGACCGACGACGAGGCAGTGGCCGCGTTCCAGCTTTGCAGCAAGCTCGAGGGCATCATCCCGGCGCTCGAGCCGGCGCACGCGCTCGCCCGCGTGCTTGATCTCGCGCCGAGGAAGCCGAAGGATCATCTGATGGTGGTCAATCTATCCGGCCGCGGGGATAAGGACCTCGATTCGGTCGCAAGCTATCTGAGCGCCAAGGCGCGAAGGCCAAGTTGACCGCTGGGGCAACCACTATGACTCGCATCGAACGCCGGTTTGCCGAGTTGAAGGGGGAGAGCCGCGCCGGTCTCGTCACCTTCATCACCGCCGGCGATCCCGACTACGCCACCTCGCTCAAGCTGCTGAAGGCGCTGCCGCAAGCCGGCGCCGACGTTATCGAGCTTGGCATGCCGTTTTCCGACCCCATGGCCGATGGCCCGGCCATCCAGGCCTCCTCGCAGCGGGCGCTTGCCGCCGGACAGACCGTGGTCAGAACTCTGGCAATGGTTAAGTCATTCCGTGAACAGGATAAAACCACTCCCATCGTGCTAATGGGTTATTACAACCCCATATATATCTACGAGGTGGACCGCTTCGTGAAGGATGCGGTCACCGCCGGAGTCGATGGTTTGATCGTGGTCGATATGCCTCCAGAGGAAGACGCCGAGCTTCGGCCGCCGGCAAGCGAGGCGGGGCTGAATTTCATTCGTCTCGCCACGCCGACGACTGATGCGAAACGCATGCCGGCGGTGCTCGCCAACACCTCGGGCTTCGTCTACTACGTGTCGATCGCCGGGATCACCGGAACGGCTGCGCCGGATCTTGCCGATGTCGGTGCCCATGTCGCCCCCATCAAGGCGGCGACCAAGCTTCCGATCGCCGTGGGCTTCGGGGTGAAGACCAAGGAGCAGGTCAGCGCCATTGCCAAGCTCGCCGAGGGCGTCGTGGTGGGCTCGGCCCTGGTCGCTGCGATCGGCCAAAGCCTTGATGCCGAAGGCAAAGCGACGCCCGAAACCGGATCAAAGGCGCTCGCCCTGGTGGAGCAGCTTGCTTCGGCGCTCCGTACGCAAGCGGCCGCCGCCGCTCTTTAGGCACGATTTAGAGTCTAAGGTGTTTGTTGCTTTTGACTGTTTGGTAGTCCCGTGAACTGGATCAACAACGTCGTAAGGCCCAAGATCAGGAGCATCCTTCGCAAGAAGGAGGTGCCGGATAATCTTTGGGTCAAATGTCCCGAAACGGGGCAGATGATCTATTACAAGGACCTTGAAGCCAACCAGTTCGTGGTTCCCGGCTCGAACTACCACATGCGCGTCTCGGCCCCCGCACGGCTGAAAAGCCTGTTCGACGGCGGCGAATATGAGACCATCGCGCTTCCCGAGGTCCCGCTCGACCCGCTGAAATTCCGTGACGAGCGGCGCTACACCGACAGGCTCAAGGATGCCCGCGGCAAGACCGGGCTCACCGACGCCGTGCTCGTCGGGGTCGGGCAGCTGCAGGGCGAGAAGATCGTGGCCGCGGTGCAGGACTTCGATTTCCTCGGCGGCTCGCTCGGCACCGCCGCCGGCGAAGCGGTGATCTCCGGGATGCGCACCGCGGTGAGCCGCGAGAGCCCGTTCATCCTGTTTGCCGCGTCCGGCGGCGCTCGCATGCAGGAAGGCATTCTCTCCCTCATGCAGATGCCGCGCACCACCGTTGCGGTGCAGGAGGTCCGCGAAGCCAAGCTGCCTTACCTCGTCGTGCTGACCCATCCCACCACCGGCGGCGTCACCGCCTCCTATGCCATGCTCGGCGACGTCCACATCGCCGAGCCCGGCGCGCTGATCGGCTTCGCCGGCCCTCGCGTCATCGAGCAGACCATCCGCGAGCAGCTGCCCAACGGCTTCCAGCGCGCCGAATATCTGCTCGACCACGGCATGGTCGATATGGTGGTGCACCGCCATCAGCTGCGCGACACGCTTGGCCGCCTCTGCCGCCTGCTGACGCACACCAGGCCCGGACGCGACATCGCTCTTCCCGAGCACTTCGACGGCATGAATTCGCATCCGGCGCCGGCCGCGTCCATGGCGAGGCTCGGCGGCAATGGTGAGATCGTGGATATCGAAGTTGAGGAGGACGACGATCATTTGACCGAGCCCTTCGGCACTCCTGCCGAACCCCATCCGCCGCGTACCGTCTAAGGTCAATCTCCTTGACGACCTTGCCCCACAGCGACGAGGGCCGCATCCCACTGCCCTCGGTCTCGGGAAGCCTCACGCTGCTTGAGCGGCTCAAGGCGCTGCACCCGCAGTCGATCGATCTGTCCCTCGGGCGTATCGAGCGCCTGCTTGCGGCTCTTGGCCATCCGGAGCGCCGGCTGCCGCCGGTGGTCCATGTCGCCGGCACCAACGGCAAGGGGTCGCTCATCGCCTTCGTGCGCGCCATCGCCGAGGCGCTTGGGCGTCGCGTGCACGTCTACACCTCTCCGCACCTCGTCAACTTCCACGAGCGGATCCTGCTCGCCGGACCGGCTGGGGCCGTTCCCATCACCGAGAATAGGCTGGTTGACTGCCTCGCCCGCGCCGAAGCGGCCAATGCCGGCGGCCTGATCACGCTGTTCGAGATCACCACCGCCGCCGCTTTCCTCGCTTTCGCCGAGACGCCGGCGGATGTGCTGCTGCTCGAGACCGGATTGGGCGGCAGGCTCGACGCGACCAATGTCGTGGAGAAGCCTCTCGCCACCTCCATCACGCCCGTTTCCATCGATCACGTCTCCTTTCTCGGCAACACGCTTGCGGCCATAGCCGGCGAGAAGGCGGGCATCCTCAAACCAGGCGTTCCGTGCATCGTCGGGCGCCAGGAAGCAGTAGCGCTTCAGGTAATCGAAGCGCGAGCCGAGGAGCTCGGCGCGCCCCTCCATGTGTTCGGGCGCGACTTCGATGTGTTCGAGCAGCACCGGAGATTGATCTTTCAGACCGCATCGCGGCTGATCGACCTTCCTTTGCCGCGCCTCAACGGGCGGCACCAGGTCGACAATGCCGGCGCGGCTATCGCCACCGCGAGTCTTGCCTTCGGCGATGCTCTGACCATCGAGGCGCTGGAGCAGGGACTGACCCACGCTGAATGGCCGGCGCGGCTTGAACGGCTCGCGGAGGGTCCGCTTCACCAATATGTGGGCGAGGGCACCGAGATTTGGCTCGACGGCGGCCACAACGCGGCGGGCGGCCAGGCCATCGCGCATGCGCTCGCCGAGTTCGACGAGCGCGTGCCGCGCGCCGTCCATCTCATCTGGGGCATGATGGAAACCAAGGACGCGCATGCCTTCATTGCCCCGTTCAAGGGCTTGGTCGAGCGGGTCTACACGGTGCCGATCACCGAGGAGGCGAACGCCTTCTCGGCCGAGTCCCTGGCGGAGATTGCCGCAAGCGAAGGCTTCGATGTGACCCCGGCAAGCGGCGTGGCCCACGCGCTGATGCAATCCCGGGCAGCGCTCGGGCGCCCGGGGCGCGTGCTAGTCTGCGGCTCGCTTTATCTTGCGGGCCACGTGCTCAAACTGCATGGAAGCTAGGCTGCGGCGACGCCGATCGTCCCACTGATCCAGTCGGCGAGCCTGCTCTTCGGCAGGGCCCCGGTCTGGGTCGCTGCGAGCTGGCCGTCCTTGAAGATCATCAGCGTCGGGATCGCCCGCACATTGTAGCGGGACGGCGTGCGATGATTCTCATCGATGTTGAGTTTGACGATCTTGACCTTGCCGTGGAGTTCCTTGGCGATCTCCTCGAGCGCCGGTGCGATCTGCCGGCAAGGGCCGCACCATTCCGCCCAGAAATCCACCACGACGGGGGTGGACGACTTGAGGACGTCGGTCTCGAAGCTGTCGTCGGAAACAGTTGCAGTTGCCATTTTCTTCTCCTGGATCGCCGGCATTCGACCCCTTAGATGGCCGGTCTTGTCGTCTGCAGCGAACCTAGGTGCGCACCCCCTGAACGTCAAGGCTGGGGCCGTCCTGCATCATCTGCCGTTCGGCCTCATCAAGCAGTGTTGATGGAATTTCCATGAGTTTCGGGCCGTCGGTCCACACAATCGCCGCCCTCAAGGCGCGGTCGGGGAACATGAGCCGGAGCGCCGCACGGTAGGCGGCAAGTTGCGCGATATAGCCTGGAGCCACCTCCTCGGGCGTCATGGGCGGCGGCCGCTTCGTTTTGTAGTCGAGGACGAGCAGAGCATCGTCCAGGATCGCCACGCGGTCGATCTGGCCTGACAGGTCTCGCTCGCCGAATCGGGCAACGATGGGCACTTCCCCGAGGCTGCCAGGCCCGAACAGAGGCGCAAAGACCGGATTTTGCACGATGGCGAGCGTTTCGCTCATGATCTCCTGCCGCAGGGCGTCAGGCAGGTCGCTACCGCGAACCGAGACAAAGGTACGCGCCGCGCGTTCCTGTTCGGCGGGTGTCACCTCAGGCAGATATTGCAGCAGCGTATGCACGAGCCGCCCGCGCACGAAGCGCCGGTTATCGGCAAGCGCCTTCGGTCCGAGCGGAGGCTGCTCGGCGTAAGGCCCCGCACTCTCGGCGAGATGCGGGCCGAGCCGCGACGGCGTGAGTATGCCGCGCGTTCTCTCTGGTGGCGCTGGCTTGGTCGCCCACTCCGGCAGGTCTGCCGCCTCGCCCCCTGCCTCGGCCGCCTCCGGCGCCTTCGCCGCGACGGTCTGCTCGCTTACCAACCTGCGCACCGGCTTGCCGTCATAGCCCGCTTCCTCGGTGAGCAAGCCTTGCAATCCCTGCTCCACGAGCTCGTACCAGCATTCCTTCTCGGGGCCGTTCTTCCCGCTCCAGCCGCACACATAGAGCCGGTCGCGCGCTCTCGTCATGGCGACGTAGAGCAGCCGGTGATACTCCTCGCGCTCCGCCTTGCGCGAGACGGCTTTGGCCTCCTCGATGTGCTTCAAGGTATTGCCGCCGGCAGGCCACACGATATGGCCGACCTCCTCCGGCGGAAAACCGAGGCGCGCGAGCCAATGGAGGCTCGCCCCCTGGCTTTTTGGCAACATGCAGGTGTCAGGCAGGAACACGATCGGCGCTTGCAGGCCCTTGGCGCCATGCACCGTCATGATGCGAAGCTCGTCGCGCTTCTGCTCCATGTCGCGCTTGATCTCGACCTCGGTGGAGCGGAGCGCGTTGATGAAGCCTTGCAGCGATGGCGGGAACTCGCGGTCGAACGCAAGCGCAAGGTCGAGGAACTCGTCGAGACTCGGCTGCTTCAGGTCCAAGCCTGATGAGCATCCGTCTGCGCATCTCCTGCCCGTTCTCGCCGAGCAGCTCGAGAAAGAATTCGTAAGGCGGCGTGAGATCGACGCGCGAGAACCAGCGCGACAACAGGTCTGCCGCCTCCTTGAACCGCGCATTCTCCCTGGCCTTGGCCTGCAGGACGTTCCACAACGACGGGCGGCGCTGATAAGCGAGCTCGAACAGATCATCGTCCTTGAGCCCGAACAACGGGCTCTTCAGCACCACGGCAAGCGAAAGATCGTCCTCAGGCATCAGGAGGACGTCGGCGAGCGCCACGAGATCCATCACCGCAATCTGCTGCAGAAGCTGCATGCGGTCGGCGCCGGCCACCGCGACCTTTTCCCGTTTCAAGGCACGGATCATCGGCGCGGTGAAAGGATCGCGGCGGCGGACCAGGATCAGAATGTCGCCGGCCTTTAACTTGCGGCCTTCCGATTGAAGCTCTTCGTCCTTGTCGATCCAAGCCTTGATCTGCCCGGCGATGCGCCCGCACAGCACATCGACGGCGTGCGGAGGCACTGCGTCCTCATTCCAAGGCTCGAAAGCTTCGGCTGGCGCGACCTTGGCGTCGGCGATGACCGGCCAAAGCTCGACCAGCCCGGCTTGGCCGGTGCGGAAGGCGTGGTGCTCGAGGGTGTCGGCGTCGTGCCAGATCACGCCATCGGCGGCGGGGCGTTTGCTGAACACCGCATCGACGGCCTTGAGCACCGCCTCGGTCGAGCGGAAGGAGGTAGTGAGCGGCACGTCGTTCCACACCTGCTCGATCGCCATGGCCTTGGCGCGGAACTTGCGCCCGACCGAGCCGAAGCGCACGGGATCGGCGCCCTGGAAGCTGTAGATCGACTGCTTCTCGTCGCCCACCGCGAACAGGGTGCGAAGCTTGTCGCTTGCGCCGATGCCGGCGAAGAACTCCTCGGCCAGGCGCTCGATGATCGACCATTGCGCGGGGTTGGTGTCCTGCGCCTCGTCGACCAGAATGTGATCAATGCCGCCGTCGATCTTGAACAGCACCCAGGCCGCGGCGCCGGCGCGCGACAGGAGCGCCCCAGTCCTGAGGATGAGGTCGTCGTAGTCGAGCACCGCCTGGCTCTGCTTGGCGCGCACATACTCCGCTTGGATGGTGTCGGCGAGCAGCAGCACGGCCGCGCTCGCTTCGGCGCAGGCAAGCTGCGCACGTTGCGTTGCGAGCCTGTCAAAGCAGCCTTGCGCGCGATCGAGAGCCGCACAAAGCTGCGGCTCCGCCAGCCGCATCGCCCTGCTGCACACCGATTGGCGCGGCGTATTCTTGTCGGTGAGAAAAATCGGCCTGAGACTGGCAACCCTCACTCCGCCGGTCGAAGCCTTCGCGGCCCGCAAACCTTCTCTCAGCTCCTGGTCCCTGCGGCCTTCGCCATTGCATTCAAGCGCTGCGAGCAGCCCGTCGATCTCGCCATCAGTGAGCACATTGGCGAGCTGCCCGATCAGCTCCGCCTCGGTGAGCTTGTCGTCAAAACCGAACAGGCGCTTGAGGCTTCGCTCCTCCGCCTTGGTCCAGTCTGGATCGCCCCGATGCACGGCGACCATGCGGGCGATCTCCGGGCGCTTGCCGAGTATCGTGTCAATGATCTTGCGGAAATAGTCCTCGACCGTCACGGCCACGATCTTGGCCAGCGCCTGCCCCAGGGGAGCGTCCCGCTCGGCTGCGGCACGCGCCATCGTGGTATCGAAAGCGGTGCCCTTGAGCCGCGCGGCCTCCGTTTCATCGAGCACGGCGAAATTCGGCGCCACCTCAGCCTCGAGCGGAAAGCGCTGCAACAGCCGCTCGCAGAAGCCGTGAATGGTGTAGATCTTGAGCCCCCCCTTGGCCTCGAGCGTTTGCGCGAAAAGCCGCCGCGCTGTTCTGACCTCAGCTTCGTCAGCCGCGCGGCCGAGAATAGCTGCAAGCCTCTCGCGCAATTTCCCGTCTGCCAGCGTCGCCCACGAAGCGAGCTCCTTGAGCAGCCGGTTCTGCATCTCTGCCGCCGCCATCTTGGTGTAGGTCAGACAGAGGATGCGCTGAGGCTCCGAGCCCGCCAGCAACAGGCGCAGCACGCGTCTGACCAGGACCTCGGTCTTGCCCGTGCCGGCATTCGCCGACACCCAGGCCGACGCGGAAGGGTCTGAGGCGCGCGCCTGGTTCGCGTCCGCCGCGTGGCAAAGGGGATGGGGGCTCGCGCTCACCAGATATCCTCATCGAGACCCAAAGTCTCCCACTCGGCGAGGCGCGCGAGGTGGGCGTAGTCGTCATAGTCGTAGATGCGGGTGAAGGCGGTGCCTGGCCGGCGCTTGGCCTCATAGGGCATATCGGCGCGGTCGAAGCGCTCGATCAGCTTGACGAGATCGGCGAGCGCCTTTTCGGCGAGATCCCCCGGATCGGCCTTTGCTGCCGGTTGCTGTTCGCCGCCGTCGCCTCGCCCCAACGCCCTGATATAGTGCATGCCACGGACTGCGCGGGACCCGAGCGGGACGAAACCGTCGCCGGCCACGATCGCCGCCTCCAGAGGAAGCTGCGGCGCGAACAGTTCGTCGACGTGCTTTTGGCTCGGGACTCTGCCGGTCTTGTAGTCGTAGATGACGACGGTGCCGTCCTCGCAAAGATCGATGCGATCGACGCGCGCCCTGAGACGGAAGCCGCGTTCGACGGCGAGGCTCAGTTCACCGTCGACCTCCGTCGTGACCTCGACCACGCCCTTGCGGCGCGCCGGTTCGGTCTCCGCAAACCACTGGGCGAAACGTGCGAGCCCCGGGCGCCAGAACGCCTCGACGCGCGGCGAGCCGCCAAGAGCGGCAAGAAACGTATCGGCGCTCGCGACCAGCTCAGCCGCAATATCGTCCGGCAGGATGTCGGGATGTCGCTTCGTGAATTCGTGCAAGGCATGATGCACGATCTGGCCGCGCATGGCGTCGTCGGGAGCCTCGCCGAGCGGCTTCAGCGCCTTGAGATTCAAGATATAGCGGGCGAAGATCTCATAAGGATTGGCCAGCAAATTCTCGATACGGGTGACGCTGAGCTTGCGCGGCCGCGCCTCGACCGGAGGGCAGGGCCTCGGCGGATCGGCCGGCGCGAAGTAAGGCGCCGCATCGCGGGCTCGCGCCCATTGGGCAAAGGGCTGCACCGGGGCAATGCTGGGCGTGGCCTTTGCTGCATCTACCAGAGCCGTGAACCGCTGCAGCCAGCGCGACGGCACGGTCGGCACGCCGTCGACCTTAACGGCGCGTGAGAGATAGATGGTGGGTGCGCCGAGCGCCTGCGCGAAGTCGTGAGCGGAGAGGCCGATGCGGCGCTCCGGAGGCGGCAGTCCGAGCGCCTCCGCCATGGGGCGGCTGAGCCAGGGGCTTGCCTCCTGCGGCCTAGGCCAGACGCCCTCATTGAGGCTGCCGAGGACCATCACGTCGGGCTGCTGCAGGCGGGCTTCGAGCGGCCCCCAGATGAAGAGCCTGGGATGTGCCGGTCGGCGCGGGCGCGCCACCCGGCCCGCGAGCAGGCTGCGATAGAAGGGCGCGTAGTCCACGGCCTTGAGCGCGATCCTGTCGCCCTCGGCGATTAGTTCGGCGAGCAGCACCGACATCGCCTCGCCGGCCTCGCCCTGCCAGAGATGTGACGAGCCGCCGGTGCGGTCGCGGGCGAGCGCCTCGGCGACCGTGCCATGGGCTTCGGCAAGACGCGAGGCAGCATGAGGCGAGGGGTCATGATACAAGGCTGCAAGCGGCGAAAAGGCGCCCTTGAGGTCCTCGACAAGCCGCAGCGCCTCCTCCTGCTCAGTCTCGGTGACGGCAACGCGCCGGCGCCCTTCCTTACGCGCGGCGTCCACCGCATCGGCGGCGCCGTCGAGACCCTGGCCGATATAAATGTCGCGGAAGGCGGCCCGTTCGAGCGCGCGCGCCGCTCTTCTGATGTCGCCGGGCGCGCGACCGACAAGCGTCAGCGGATGCTTGAGCAGGGCCATGAGCTCGGGCGCGGCGAAGCCGCTTTCCGCCGCGCCGACGACAAGGTCGAGAAACGCGCCAGGCAAGGTACGCGCGACCGGCACGCCGGCAAAATCGTCGATGATGAGATCGTAGGATTTGAGCCGGGCCGCCACGCGACGAGCAAGCGTGCGGTCAGGCGTGATCAGCGCAGCGGTCTTGCCCGGCGTCTCGATGGTCGAGCGGAGGATGAGCGCGATGGCTTCAGCCTCGTCATGCGCCGTCGGCGTTTCAAGCGTTTGCAGACCTGCAAGCGCGGTGGGGAGGCTCGTATCCTCTGTTTTGAGGAAGGTCTGCCAGCGATCCGTGTCGCCTGCCGGGCGCAGCACTTCGCTCACGAACTTAAGCCGCGCGCGCCGCTCGACATTGGGTTGGCTGCCCTGCACGTACCGGACATCGTCGCGCGTCGCGCCAAGCTTGTTGAGCAGCTCGGCCATGCCGGTTTGCGGATGCTCCGGATGCTTCGCGAGGCTCGCCCAGCTTTCCTCGTCGAGCGACATGTCGAGCCCGGGCAGCACCACGGCGCCGTTCGGCAGCGAGGCGATGACCTTTAGCAGTCGCGCCGTGGCCGGCACCGTTCCGGTCGATCCTGCTGCGATCACCGGCCCGCTCGGCGGGGTGGTCACGAGCCTTGCCGCCTCGAAAGCCATGAGCGCGTTGCGGCGCGCGGTGGGCGAGACGAGTCCGTTCTCGCGGAGATGTGCCGGCCAATATTCGGTGACGATCTTGAGGAAGTCGACCGTTCTCTCCCAATGTTCTGCGTACTCCTCCGGCACGAGGCCCTTCAGCGCCGAGAGGTCGACCTCCTCGCTCTCGATGAAGTCCATGAGGTTGCCGAGGTCGGCGGCGAGATAGGAGGCCTGCGCCGGAGTCGCCACCGGCGGCACCATCCGGTCCCGGCTGGCCTTGCCACTTTCGTGCAACGCCTTGCTCCAATGAAGCACGAGCCGCATCAAAGCAAGGCGCCGCTCGAGCGGCCCGATCGCCCGCGCCCCGCCGGAGCCTGCAAATCCTTCATCGGCGGCGCCCTCGGCGCCGAAGATGATGGCGGCATCCTCGTCGGGATCGCCGAGCGCGCGGATGGAGGGCAGCAGCGCCGCCTGCCCCCCGGCGGCGTCGAGAAAGGCGTCGCGCAGCGTCCTGACGGCGCGCCGCGTAGGCAGATAGATGACAGCCTGCGGCAGCTTAAGCGGATCAGGTTTGGCGCCCCCTGGCGTCGGCAAGTCGCCATTGAGGATCGCTCGTGCCAGGGTCCAGAGGAATGGCGCCGAGGGCGGGATGGTGAAGAGCCGCGGGCGTGTTTCGCCCAAGTCAGGCACCTTCGTGCTCGAACCAGGACTCGGCCTCGGCCAAAGCCTCGGGCGTGCCGACATGCATCCAGTGCCCGTCGAGCCGCATGCCGTAGAGTCGCCCCTTGGCCAGCGCCTGGTCCCACAACAGGTTCAGCGAGAACTTTCCATCGGGCGCGTCAGCAAACAGCCTGGCGTCGCAGAGCGACACGCCGGCGAAGGCGAAGGGCACGACCTGCCGCTCGCCTCTGCGCGTCAGCCGCCCGTCCGGCGTCATGGTGAAATCGCCCTTGCCGCCATAGCCGATGCTCGACGAAAGCGGAGCGAGCAGCAGCAGGCAGTCCATGGCTTCCGCATTCCACAATTTCAGTATGCGCGACAGCGCCGGGCTGGCGCCCTCGCTCCACACCGTGTCGGCGTTGTGGATGAAGAAGGGCCCGGCTCCGAGCATCGGCAGAGCCCGCTTCACGCCGCCACCCGTATCGAGCAGCACGTTGCGCTCATCGGAGACGAGGATCGCGGGCTTGGTTCCCTTGCGGCGGCGAAGGCTTTCCTCGAGCAGGTCCGGCAGATAGTGCACGTTGACCACCGCGGTATCGACGCCTGCGGCGGCGAGCCTGTCGAGCACGTGGTCGATGAGCGGACGCCCGGCGAGCGGCACGAGCGGCTTCGGCATGCGCAAGGTCAGCGGCCGCATGCGCTCGCCCAAGCCGGCGGCGAGCACCATCGCCGTCTCAGCATGCGCCATTGAGGGTGCCTTCACAGCGAGAGCGGGGGAATCCGGTCCAAGGGCGGCAGCTCACGCGCGTACCAGGCGCGGAGCGAAGCGAGCGCCGGGTGCGCGAGATTGCGCTCAAGATAGCGGGCGACCCGGGGGATGTGAGCGAGATAACCGCGCTTGCCGTCACGTTTCGCCAACCGCGCAAATATGCCGAGGATCTTCGAGTTGCGTTGGGCGCCGAGCGTTGCGTAGAGCACGCTGAACTGATCGCTCGAAAACTGCCGATCGCTCGCGCTTCGGGCGGCACAGTAGCGAGCCAATAGCTCCGCTTCAAGCTCTTCGGGAACATCGAGCCGGGCATCCTGCAACAGAGACACGAGATCGTAGGCCGCAGGGCCGAGAAGGGCGTCCTGGAAGTCGAGGATGCCGACCTGCTGCTGGCCCCCACGCCCTGGCAGCCACATCAGATTTGGCGAGTGATAATCGCGCAAGATCAATGTGTTATCGGAAGCCGCGGCCTGCTCGAGAAGGGGGCGCCAAAGGTCGGCATAGGCCGCGCGTACCCCTTCCGGGGTAGGCTGCTCATGCAGCGCCGGCCAGAACCAATCGGTGAGAAGCAGGGCCTCGGTGAGCAGTGCCTCTGCGTCATAGGGAGGCAGCCGGTAGGGCGCATGAGCTTCGATCTCCAACAATGGCGGAGGGGGCTCGCCGGCGATGGCTACAAGCACGTCGACGGCCGGCGTGTAGAGATCGGCCATCCTTGTGCGTTGCGCGATCTCGGCGCCGAACACCCTATCGCCGAGGTCTTCGATCAGCAGGAAGCCTTGATCGAGGTCGAAGGCATAGATGGCCGGCGCGGCAAGCCCACGCCGCCTGAGCTCGTTCGCGACGGCAACGAAGGGCGTGACGTCCTCGGCGAGATGCACGAGCGCGCTATAGGGCTTCCCATCTCGGATCGGCGGCCCGTCGGGCTGGCGCGGCGCATTCATCAAGATGGCGCTGCGGTCTGGCAGCGCCAGCCGCGCATAGGAGCGCGTCGAGGCGTCGCCTTGCAGATATTCGGCCGCGGCCCCCGCGTAAGGCGTCGTGTCGATGAAGTCGGAGAGCGCCTTCAGGCGCTCGAGCCGCGGGCCCCAGCTGCCCTGGCCGATCAGCTCCACGCGGCGTTGATAGGGCTCGGCAGTCTCGTCCATGGCAATGTCCAGACGGTCGGCGGGAAGCCAATCACCTGCGCGCTCGGGCCATTCGACGATGGTCACCGAGCTTGCAAGCACGTCGTCGAGGCCGAGCTCGGCAAGCTCGCGCGGTTCAAGCCGATAGAAATCGCAGTGGTGCACGGTGAAGCGCGGGCTCGCATAGGCTTGCACCAGCGAGAAGGTCGGGCTCGGCACTTCGCCGGCAACGCCGAGGCGCATGAGCAGGAGCCTGGCGAAGCTCGTCTTGCCGGCGCCAAGCGGCCCTGACACCGCAATCACGTCCCCCGGCTTGAGCACAAGGGCAAGCCGCTGGGCGAGACGGTCGAGCTCGACGAGGTCGACGGCGTCGAGACTCCAGATTGCGCTCATCCGGCGCGGCTTGATCCGTAGCGACGCGGCGCGGGCTCGGCTGCCGCCTGCTGGGCGAGCGGCAATCGCGCGCTGATCAGCGTGCCCCGCCCAGGCGTGGAGGAGAGCACCACGTCGCCGCCATGCAGCTCGACCAGGCTCTTGACGATGGAGAGGCCGAGCCCGGCGCCGCGATGACCGGACCCGTTGGCGCGGCTCTCGAAGCGTTCGAACGCGGCCGACTGAAACTCGGCCGGAATGCCACAGCCTTCATCCTCGACGGTGAAGGACAGCTTGTCATCTTCGCGGCGGCAGGACAGCACGATCTTGCTCCCTTGGCTCGAGAAGCCGATGGCGTTGGCCAGGAGATTATACAGGATCTGGGTCACGCGCGGGCCGTCGGCGACGAATTCGTCGATGCCTGGCTCGATCCTGATGTCGAGCTCGACGCGGTTCTGCTTCAGCCGCTCGCGAAGTCCAAGAACCGCGGCATCGATCACGCCCTGCACCTTGACCGGTGTGAGCTTGAGCTCGAAGGTGCCTGCGTCGATGGTGGCAAGGTCGAGGATGTCGTCGATGATGGCGAGCAGCGTCTGCCCGGAGGCGCGGATGTCGCTCAGATATTCCCGCTGCTTGACGGCGAGGGCGCCCGTGCTCGGGCTCGCCAGCAGCTCGGTGAAGCCGATAATGTTGGTGAGCGGCGTGCGCATCTCGTATGACACATGGCTGACGAAGGCGCTCTTCACTCTGCTCGCGGTTTCCAGCGCCTCGTTGCGCTCGATCAGGGCACGCTCCACGCGCTTTAAATCGGTGACGTCGCTATAGGTCAAAAGCGTACCGCCGTCGGGAAGCGGCAGCGCGGCCCAGGCGATGACCGTACCGTCCGGCCGATCGAACTGGTTCTCATAAGGCACGCGCTCGGCGAAGATGGCCGTCACCGCGGACTTGGTGCGCTCCCATTCCTGCGGCTCGTCATAGAGAGGCCGGCAGGCGAAAATGACGTCGTCGATATGCGGCTCGCTGCCGAGCAGCGCCGGGCTCAAGCGCCAGATCGTGCCGAAGGCGCGGTTGTGCAGCCGAAGCCGCCCATTGGCCGCGAACACCGCCACGCCGTCGCGCAAGGTGTCGAGCGTCTCGCGCTGCACCTGGATCAGGGCGTTGTAGCGGCTCTCCAGGGCGAGCCTCTCGGTGACGTTCTCATAGAGATAGGTGACGCCGCCCTCCGCCGCGCTGTCGGCGACCACATGCAGCGTGCGCCCGTCGGGCAAATGCCATTGATCTTCCCGCTGCGAGTTGGTGCCGTAGGCCGACAACCAGCTCTTTTTCCATTCCCGGTAGTCGGCCTTCTCTGGGAGATGCCGCGATTGGCGCAAGCGGTCGAGGATCTCGCCATCGCGCGGGCGTGCGGCAAGCAGACCCGGGTCGAGCTGCCAGAGCTCGACATAGGCCTGGTTGAAATGGGCAAGCCGCTGATCGGCGTCGAACACGGCGAAGGCCGTGGCGAGGCGATCGAAGCTGCGGAAGCGCGTCTCGACCGAGGCTCTGCCTTTGGCGTCGCGGCGGTCGCCGGCATTGGTCTGGGCGTCGAGCAAGGCGCGCAGCGACGCCACTTCGGTATCGAGCTTGCGGTGCTGTTCGCCGAGACCGGCAAGCTCAAGACGCTGGCCGGCAAGGTCACGCACCTTCAGTGTGATCATGCCGCCGGCCGCGCGGCCGTCGACCTCGACATGCTTCTGCCGCTCCGTGCGCAGCATGAGGTTGAAGGCCTCGCCGCGATCGGCCAAAGCCTGCATGGCCCCGGTGAGCTCGGCGGTCGACGCCTCGTCGAGCCACTCGGCGAAGCGCAGCAGGCGGTTCGGCTCGATTGGCACGCCAAGCCCGTGCGGCAGGCTCGCCGCATGCACGCGGGGGCCGGCCTCCGCCGTCCAGGTCAACAGCACCTGAGGCTCGGCCGAAAGGATGGTCTCTAGCATGCTCTCGCTTGCCCGGTAGCGCTCGGCCTCGAGGTTCGAAGCGTCACGAGCCCGAAGCGCGGCCTGCGTCGCCCTGAGGCAGGCAAGCGCGCTGCCGATCGAGAAGGCGATGATGCCAAGGGTGATGCCGAGGGTGAGCAGCATGCGCATGTCGTAGGCGCTGCTCAACGGCACGAGGGCCTCGACCGCATAGGCCGGTGAGGGCAGCAGCGCAGCAGACAGCAACAGGGGGCAGAGCAACGCTCGCGGCCACCTCAGAAACGGTGCAGCCTCGCCCCTCGTGCGCATGGTTCCTCTTGCCCCCCACTCTTCGCCCATGGCCCCCGCGCTCCATTGTGCTTGAACGCTGCCACAGACTTAAGCGGGCGACGGCGCGCGTGCCCCTGCGAGCCTTTAAGGCAAATCACACTAGCTTACTCACATCGGCAACTCTTGCCCACTGCAGCTCGCATGTTCAGCGCCAACCTTGCCACGACGATGACGGTCCCGTGGCAAAACTGTTTCAGTTTTGACGCGCGCCGCCTCAATAGCGGTAGTAGTCGGGCTTGTAGGGGCCTTCCGCCGGCACGCCGATATAGTCGGCTTGCTCGGGCGTGAGCTTGGTCAGCTGGGCGCCGACCTTGCCGAGATGGAGCCGCGCCACCTTCTCGTCGAGCTGTTTCGGCAGCGTGTAGACCTCGTTCTTATAGGCCCTCGGATTGCTCCAGAGCTCGATCTGCGCCAGCGTCTGATTGGTGAACGAGGCGCTCATCACGAAGCTCGGATGCCCCATGGCGTTGCCGAGGTTGACGAGCCTCCCCTCCGACAAAAGGATGATGCGCTTGCCGTCGGGAAACTCGATTTCGTCCACCTGCGGCTTTACATTCTCCCATTTCATGTTGCGCAACGCCGCCACCTGGATCTCGGAATCGAAGTGGCCGATATTGCAGACGATGGCGCGATCCTTCATCGCCCGCATGTGGTCGATAGTGATCACGTCCTTGTTTCCGGTGGCGGTGACGAAGATGTCGGCTCGCGGGGAGGCGTCTTCCATGGTGGTGACCTCATAGCCCTCCATTGCCGCCTGCAGCGCGCAGATCGGGTCGACCTCGGCCACGAGCACCCGGCAACCGGCATTGCGCAACGAGGCAGCCGAGCCCTTGCCGACGTCGCCGAAGCCAGCGACCATCGCCACCTTGCCCGCCATCATCACGTCGGTGCCGCGGCGGATGCCGTCGACCAGGCTTTCGCGGCAGCCATAGAGATTGTCGAATTTCGACTTGGTGACGCTGTCGTTGACGTTGATCGCGGGAAACAGCAGCGTGCCCTTCTTCTGCATCTCGTAAAGCCGGTGCACGCCGGTGGTGGTTTCCTCGGTGACGCCGCGAATATTGGCGGCAATCTTCGAGTACCAGCCTGGCTCGCGGCTGAGCCGCTCCTTGATCGACGGCGAACAGGACCTCCTCCTCCTCGTTGCCCGGCTTGTCGAGGAAGGCGGTGTCGCCGTTCTCCGCGCGTACGCCGAGATGGATGAGAAGAGTGGCGTCGCCGCCATCGTCGAGGATCATGTTGGGCGTGCCGCCGTCGCCCCATTCGAAGATGCTGTTGGTGTACTCCCAATAGTCTTCCAGGCTTTCGCCCTTATAGGCGAACACGGGCACGCCGGCGGCGGCGACCGCGGCGGCGGCGTGGTCCTGCGTCGAATAGATGTTGCAGGAGGCCCAGCGGAGGTCGGCGCCGAGCGCCTTCAGCGTCTCGATCAGCACCGCGGTCTGGATGGTCATGTGCAGCGAGCCTGCGATACGCGCGCCCTTGAGCGGCTTGCGCGCGGCATATTCCTCGCGCACCGCCATCAGCCCAGGCATCTCGGTCTCGGCGATGTCGATTTCCTTGCGGCCCCAGGAGGCGAGACCGATATCCTTGACGTGATAGTTCATGCCCGTACTGCTCCGCATCCGCTGTGATAAGGACATAAAGAACTCCTTATATCTTGCCTGAGAGGCCCGGAGTCAAGACCGGGATCTCTTCCCTTTGTCGCTTCGTCATGCTCGGACTTGATCCGGGCATCCATTCCGCCAGTGCCTCAACACGTCCAAGCGCCAGTGGAATGGATTGCCGGGTCAAGCCCGGCAATGACGACGTGGCGGACAAGCCAAAGCGTCTCGCCGCTGCATCAGCGCGAGTTCATGACGAGAAGCGAGGGATGCGGGGCGCCAAGCAGCCGCGTCCTGATCTAATGGGCAGCCTCTCGGCGCCCCGCTGGCGGCGATATGTTCAAGCCCCTTCCCCCGCTTACCGCCTCTTCCGCGGGACGCGTATAGCGCCCGGCAGAGATGGACCTGGGCTTTCCAACCCAGTTGAGACGGGTCCGATGACTCCCTGGCTTGTGCACGAGCTGCGGGGTCGCGGGTTTGATGTCGCATGCCTTGATGCGCGGCACGCGCGCGCTGCGCTGAAGATGCAAATCAACAAGACCGATCAGAGCGACGCCGAGGGGTTGGCTCAGATCATGCGCACAGGCTGGTATCGGGCGGTCCATGTGAAGTCGTTTGACTCTCACCGAGCTCGTGCACTGCTCGGTGCGCGTGCTCAACTTGTGGGCAGACGACACGGCTGTCGAACCATATACGGGGCGTGCTGAAGACCTTCGGCATGTTACCCGGTACGATGCGCGGAATGCGCTTCGACCGGCGTGTCGAGACCATGCTTGCCGACCGACCGGATATTGCCCCGATCGTTGGGCCAATGCTCAACGCCTGGCGACAGCTACGCGAACAGATCGCCAGCTTTGACAAGGCAGTCCGACTGCTCATCAAGCAGAGTCCCACATGCCGCCTGCTGATGGGCGTGCCAGGCATCGGTGCGTTGTCGGTTCTAGCCTATGTGTAGCACGGTCGAGGATCCTGCCCGCTTCGCGAGGTCACGCGCCGTGGGCGCCCATATGGGTTTGACGCCGCGCAAATATCAGTCGGGCGAGATTGACCGCAGTGGCAGGATATCAAGACGCGGCGACGCGCTGGCGCGAACGCTGATGTACGAAGCGGCGGTCGTCATCCTCACGCGCGTCAAGCGAGGCTCAAGACTCAAGGAATGGGCGCTGGCGATCGCCCGCCGGTCAGGTTCGGGTAAGGCACGCGTCGCGTTAGCTCGGAAGCTGACGGTGATCCTCCACAGCATCTGGCGCTCGGGCGAACCGTTCCGTTGGGCGTCGCCCACCGACGCGACATGAACTCGTTGAAGAGCACACCGGCAATATTTGATCGGAGATAGCGGGTTGCCCAAAGGGGCGAAGGGACAGGCGACTGCGCGGGTAGCCGTTGGGAAGGACATCGTCCGAGCCCGTTGTGGACCTTGCAGCGCCTATGCTTCGGACCAGATGTTGCGGCGGAATCACCGACCGCGGAGAGAACCATGACCCCGGGGGCGGCAGCTGAGGATAAAAGCCGTTGACGAGGGAGGCGCGATTAGAGAACGGCTCCAGGTTGGCAAGTCAAAACTTCACGTCACGTCGCTGGTCGGTGCAGCCATGTGTTCGGCCTGTTAGCGCGGTTCGCATGACCGCTGGCCATAATGCCCTCCGCGGATCGGGTCCCGGTTATTAGCCCGCATTCCAAGTGATGCACTGGCACTAATGGGTTGTCCCGATCGCCGGATCGACCGGCTCTGCATTACGTGCTGTTCGTCCTCCCCAACCTTCACATCACGCCAGATGTTCCGGCGCGATCTCATCACGCCGCAAGTGCGACGGGTTCTTTGTAGCGTTCACCCCTAGCCATCATGGCCCAAGCCATTCTGGCGATCTTGTTGGCAAGTGCGATGGCGGCGACCTTAGTTGGTCGCCGCGCCAGCAATGCCGTAAGCCAAGGTCGATGCTTTGTGCCATGGATCTTGGCATAACGGATCACGGCAAGTGCGCCGGCGGTGAACAGGCTGCGCAAATAGCGATCGCCTTGCTTGCTGATACTGCCGAGTTTGTCCTTGCCCCCGCTCGAGTGCTGCTTCGGCACGAGCCCGATCCAGGCTGAGAAGTTCCGCCCCGAGCGGAAGGCCTCGGCGTCGGCGACGCTTGCCACCAAAGCCGTGGCCAGCGCCGGGCCAATGCCAGGAATGGCGTCGAGCCGCCTGCTCATCTCGTTGGATCGATGCCAAGCCAGGATGCGGCGGTCGAACTCGAGGATCTGCGCCTTCAACATCCGGAGCTGCGCGCCAAGGGCAGCGAGGCACGCTCGGGCAACCTCAGGCACGCGCTGGTCGCTGGCATCCGTGACGATAGCAAGGAGTTGTTCAACACCCTTCCGTCCCACCGGGGTTACGATACCGAGCTCGGCCATGTGAGCGCGGATGGCGTTGATCACCGAGGTCTGCTGGCGGATGAAGAGATGGCGCGTGCGATGGAGCATCAGGCAGCCCTGCTGCTCGGGCGTCTTGGTCTCGACAAACCGCATGTTGGTCCTGGTCACCGCTTCACAGATGGCCTCGGCGTCGGCGGCATCGTTCTTCTGTCGCTTGACGTAGGGCTTCACATAGGCCGGCGGCATCAGACGCACCGTATGGCCTAGTGCCTTGAGCTCGCGCGACCAATGATGCGAGGTGGCGCAGGCCTCAATACCCACGAGGCAGGGTGGAGCTTCTCGAAGAACGCCAGGACATAGCGGCGCTTCAGTTGACGGCGGATGAGCACCTGGCCTTCCGCGTCGATGCCGTGCACCTGAAAAACCGGACTTGGCGATGTCGAGACCGATGGTGGTGACCGTTTGCATGATTGGCGCCTCCGAATTGTGGGAGCGTTAAACGCACCCCACATCCTTGGCACGCATGTGCCGGTGGAGGAGCCGTTCTCTAATCGCGTCGCCGTCATCTTCTGAGATACGTCCAAACAACAAAGTGAGTCATGATCCGCCTCCGATGGTGGAAACCACCGGGCACCAGCGCCCGGACCGCGGCACTATCGACGAGTTCAAGCTCGCCGCCGCGATTACCCGATGTCCACAGCATCATTAGCGGACATTGCGGCCGCGACCAAGGCCTGACCGCCTGGTCTTCGAAGGCCGACAGCTTCGAAGATGAAGCCATCACGATGCGGCAAATCGCGCGCTCTTGTGCCCTGAGTCGTCCCTTTCTGGTTTGATCCTGTAGGTGTGGCAACCAAAATGGGAGACAGTCATGAGCGTTATCGACCAAGCGCTGAAAGCGAACGAACTGTATGCCAAGACGTATGACCCGAAGTGGGGGGCGGGGCCACCCAAGCCGAAACTTGCGGTCGTGACTTGCATGGATCCTCGGCTCTCCGACCTTCCCGGGATTCTCGGATTGAAGCACGCCGACATTGACGTGATCCGAACTGGAGGGCCTGCCGTTACCGAGGATGTTCTGGCGGAGCTGCTTGTATCGACGCGGGTGCTCGGCAGCAAAGAGATCATGCTCCTAAATCATACTGGTTGCGGGTTTACGACCTTTACCGATGCAGAGTTAAACGCCAAATTCTCCAAGCTGACTGGAGACGCAACACCCGCCCCGATGCGCTTCTTTGCCTTCAAGGACCCGGAACAGCACACCAAGGAGCAAATCAAAATGATCAGGTCGCATCCGTGGATTGCTGAGGATATCCCGGTGCGAGGTTTCGTCTTCGACGTGGACACTGGCCAGCTACGAGAGGTGATGGCCTGTTCAGAAGCAGCGGAGTGATTTTGGCGGAGCGATTTTGGTGGAGCCTACGCATTGCGCCATCCCGCAAACTCTTATGCTTATTGACGCCCTTGTTCAGGCTCGGTTAAGACTTAATCACCCGTGATGATAGTTCAGCGTACATGGGGGGCCCTATGGGGGAAACGGGTTCGCTTCGGATACCGTATTGTATCGGCTCTCGATTGCACCGACGGATACGGTTGCGCGCCGGTTACGTCATTTCTCTTTTGATTTCAGGCCGAACACTGCCGCGTCCGGCGATACGCGTTGACCACGCGAACCGTTGCGGGAACACGGCAACGGTTATTGGCATGTTCCTGCTCTCATTCGCGGCGTTTGCCTGGCTCGCGCCACAGTCGCCGGCCAATTGGCAAGTGGTCAGCCGTCTGGCCCTAACATTATCGATCGTGGAGTCCCAGCAGCTCAACATCGACAACTTTGCCGAAGGTACCGGCGACAAGGCGTTTGCCGAAGGCCATTTTTATTCTGACAAGACGCCTGGCCTCTCATTTCTGGCAATTCCCGCCGTGGCCGCTGCTGCGCTTGTCATGAAAGCGACGGGCCACACGTCTGACGAGCCCGAGGACTTCGCGCGCTTTGCCAAAATCGCGAGCATCACAGTTAACGGGCTCATCTCGGCGTTCGCCACCGCCGCGCTGTTTCTCACTGCTATCGGCCTTGGGGCGACGCGCACCGGAGCGCTCTTCGCCGCGGGCGCGCTCGCCTTTGCCACACCCTTCTTGGGCTGGTCGACCACCTTCTTCGCTCATTCGGTTTCGGGCAGCCTGCTCATATTTCTCGCGGCAGCCATCACTCACGCGTTCGCAAGCGACAGTGCCGGTCAGTCCCGGCCTCCGTCCATCCTGTTCGGCCTCGGGGTGGGGATGCTGTTGGGCTATACGATCGTCGTCGACCTGACCGCCGCACCTGCGTGCCTTCTCGGCGCGGTGCTCATCCTGGCTCTGGCCGCGCGCCTGGGCGCCGCCACCTTTTTAAGGACGGCATGCAGCCTGGCGCTTGGCGGAGTTGTCGGGCTTCTGCCATTGCTCATCTACAACGAGCTTGCCTTCGGTTCGCCGTTCACGTTCGGGTATTCACGGGTCGTCGGCTTCGAGGGCATGCAGGAAGGGTTCTTCGGCATCACCTGGCCCAAACTCGCTGTCGTCGGGGAACTCTTGTTCGGCTTCTATCGCGGCTTGCTGCCACTTTCTCCAATTCTAATGCTGGTCCCGGTCGGTTTGTATGTCATGTGGCGCGAGCCGAGCACCCGCATCGCGGCGGCGGCGATACTCGCGGTGCTCTGCTCATTCCTTTGGATCAACGCGAGCTATTACTACTGGGACGGCGGCTGGTCGACCGGCCCACGTCATCTCGTACCGATGTTACCTCTTTGCTGTCTTGCGCTCGCTTTCGCTTGGCCGCGCGCAGTCTGGGCTCGGACCGTCACGCTGGTCTTGCTGGCAGCAAGTCTTATTCTGTCCTTGGTCTGCGCAGTGTCGGGCATGTTCGCACCCTCCCGCATTCTCGATCCGCTTGCTGACTTCCTCTTTCCAAGGTTCCTGACCCCGGACCTGCTGCTGAAATCGGTGCCGATCGTCCTGGTCTGGGTTGCCTTCGGCCTGTTGTTTTTTAGTAGGGGGGTTACGGCGCCTTTATTGGCGAGTTGATCAAGGGTGTCGGTCGGGATCCATCCAGATAAAGAACGCGATGCTGGTAGGAAGACGGCTTACGAGAAGTTGAGGGCGAGCTGATCTTGGCGCGCGGCAACGTGGCCGGGGGTCCGAGGGCGCGGAGCGGGGGGATTGTCAACTGATGGATCTTGCCGCGGTCGGGGTCCATCTGCCGGTCTTCCTTGCGGAGCACTCCCCCGAAGCTCATAATGACGGCAACTCCGGAGTGCCGCCATGCACGAAGGGCGGATCGAGCTTCTCCAGCGCATGCCCGTTTTCGGCGGTATCCGGGCCGACATCCTCCAATTCTTGCTCGGCTTGTGCCCGGTCGTTTCGGTGCCGGCGACCGAGTACTTTTTCCGCGAGCATGACCAAGCCGATTTGATGTTCGTCCTCGAGGCTGGAAAAGTCGCCGTGCTGAAATCCTGGCGTGGAGAGGAGTACCTGCTTCGCACCCTGAAGGCGGGCGATTGCTTCGGGGAGATGGCGGTGATCGACCTGTGTCCGCGCAGCGCCTCGATCCGCGCAATCGAAGATTGCACTGCAATTCGCCTTTCGGCGACCGACCTCCACCAGGTCTACGAGCAGGATCTCAAGCAGTTCACGCTGATCCAGATGAACATGGGGCGGGAAGTGACCCGACGGCTCCGGGAAGCTGACAATCAGTTATTTGCCAGGATGGGACAGGAAGCGGACATGGGCGCGTTTTCTTGGTCGACTGAAGATGCTCCGGGCCGTCCGCTGCCACGCGGGGCCGGGCGCTTGCCGCCATGGTCGGCTTGACGCCGCAGCAAGCGCCGCGACCTGCAATCCATCGATGCCACTCGGGCCGGTCATAAGCTAGAACGCGCGGTATGATCGGTGGAACGTCCATACGCCCGCGCGAAGAACCGCGCGGCGGCATGGGAAGGATCACGGGAGGATAGAGAAATGACCGACAGGCACGAAACGACCGGCGGATCGGCGCGACCGATACCGAAAATGGTCAGCTTCCAAGACCCGCTTCCCGAGCCGCAGCGCTACCGCCCGCAAGCCGACCGCATCGTCGCCGGCGATCCGGCCCAGGCGGCGATCAATTTGTTCAAGAGCGCCGACGGCCGCTTCAATTCCGGTATATGGGAAGCCCAGCCTGGAAAATGGCGGGTCGTCTTCACCGAGAGCGAGTTCTGCCATCTTCTGGCCGGCGTCATCGTAGTGACCGGCGATGACGGCTCGCAGCAAACCTTTAGGGCAGGCGACGCCTTCGTGTCCCCTGCAGGCTTCACCGGCACTTGGGAAATCCTCGAGCCCGCGAAGAAGCTCTACGCCTATTACGAGTGATGGCTCGGTGGCGCGGTTTCCGGGGAGCACGGACGAAGACATCGCCGAGCGCGGTTTCCGCATCCGCCTCCGGCTCTCATATCCGCGAAAGAAGCTCGGCTTTCTTGGCGTTGAACTCGTCGTCGGTCAACAGTCCGGCATCGCGCAGCTCACCGAGTTTCTTGATTTGGTCCGTTACCGATCCAGCTGATGCCGTCGCTGCCGCGGAGCCGCCGGCCGGCTGGTAACGAATGCGTTCGAGATGCGCGAGGACGTGGTCGAAGAGCGCCTTCGGCTCACGGGTCTTGAATTCGAGGTCGTCATGCGCCGTGTGGAGACGGAGCACACGGTAGCCCATCAGCGCTGAGGTCTCGACCGAGGTTATTTTCGAGAGCGGCATCGTCTCGAACACCTCCTCAAACGGAGCCTTCGAATAGAAGCAGGCTCGTTTGTTCGTCACCACGAACTGACCACGATGTTGGATCAGGCCGCCCTGGCTCGTTATCTTGTCGAGCCAGCCCTCGAGATTGGCTTCGACCGTCTCGTCCGCCATGAGCTTGTCTTGTCGAAATGCCACGATGAGTTTGTTGTCCTGCCCGGTCATTCGTTCACCTCGCCTCCGGTCTCAATCTCCCGGCGTAACTGCGACGATGGACCCAAGGCTTTCGCCCTGTCCAGAGGTTAAGCTCCGTCTATGACTTATTCGGCGCCGAGGACGAGAGTCCAATAGGCTCGGCCGCCTTCACTCTTGGCCATCGCCACGCCGGCGGCGCTCACGTCCGGTCGCAGCAGATTGCTGCGGTGGCCGGAACTTTCCTCCCAACCCCGCAGGACGTCGCTGAAGGATTTCTGCCCGGCCGCGACGTTCTCCGCCGCGATCTTGGCATGATAGCCGGCGCGCGCGGCGCGATCCTTGGGCTTCGATCCGTCCGATCCGTAATGACCGATCGAACTTCGCTTCGCCTGATCCTGAGATTGCATGGCGGCGGCGCGGGAAAGACGCGCATCGAGGACGACCGGCTGCCGCCCGTTCTTGGTACGAAAGGCGTTGACCTCAGCCAGTGCTGCTTCCGGATTGAGCGGCTGCACCGGACGTGCGGCATATTCCGGCGATACGAAGGTGACCGAACAGCCCGAGCCGAACAGGGCTGAGAGACAAGGGATACGCCACTCCGCAGCCGCCGGCGTCGCCAACAACACCAGCATGGCGATCATGATGTTCCGCTGCAGCATCGCTCCCCCATGGGTCTCTCCAGCATAGCGCCAAAAATGCGGCATCAGCACGCCCTCATGGCGTCTCGACGGCAATCAGCTTGTAATTTCAGGGTACCGTTTGCGAGTGACGCAGCTCCGCCGATGATAAAAAAGCGCCCCTCAGTCCGAGCCTGAGGGGCTTTCATGGTTGGCATTGCGGACGTCCCGATGGATGGCGTGGTTACTGCCCAGCCTCGGCGGCAATGAACGTCTTAGGGTCGACGATCCTGAGCGTCTTGGCCTGGTCTCCGCACTGGAGGTCGAGCGTCTTGTTGTCGGTGCTGTCGATATGAATAATCTCGCGCGGGCTCAGGCTGACCCGAACGCGCGCCGCCGTGGTCATGCCGGTATAGGCGTCGCTTTTTTCATAAACCACCGCGTTGAGAGCGCAGCGGCCGTTGTCCGGCTCGTAGAACGCTATGGCGCGCTTGTTGCCGAACGTCGTGAGAATCGTCTGGTACGGTCCTACCGGCCCCAAGCTCTGGGGCAATTCGTCGGCGCGAGCAGACGGGCTGGCTGCGGTGAAGGCGAGAAGTGCGCCTGCTGCAGCGAAGCTTAACAACAATATTCGAGTGAACGGGCACATTGTAGATCTCCTTCCGAGAGTGGCGGCTCAAGGCTCGCTTGAGCTATGCGCATTATCGCCGCCTCTCGGAATTGCGCTGTGGGTTTTGCCACAACGAAAAAGTTTCTGCGCGCGGGGCTCACCGGGCCCGTTATCGCCGCGGGGAATGGGGTTGGCGATGCGCGTTAACCAACGTCATTCCTGGTGGGAAAGTGCGCCTGGCTGGCCGGGCCTGAAAAGGCCGTCAGTTGTTCAGGAACCCGGACAGGCTTTCGGCGATGGCGTTGCCCAAGTTGCCACGGTTTCGCTTCGGCGTGGCCGGCGGCGCGCGGGCCGCGACGGCATCCCCGTCGTCCGCGGCGCGCTCGGCGATCTGCTCGCTCTTGGAGAGAGCCGCCGCCATGCGGGTGTCGTGGCCGTAGATGTCCCTGAATGTCGAGACAGATCCGTCGTCGTTCACCCACAGGGTGAAATAGGTGAGGTAGGCGGGCATCGGCTGCTTCAGCGCGACGTGCTGATCATAACCGCTCTGGATCGCCGAGGTGACGCGCGCCGCCGTCCAGCCTTGATCCTGCTTCAGCAGCGCGAGCGCGAGCTGATCGGCGCCCTGTACGCGCACAGTGCCGAAGCTCTCGGCACGATCAGGCTCGGCGAACATCGCCTTGTGCGGCGTGTCGTGCATGCAGATGTCATGCATGCCGGCGAACACGAACTTGACCCTGCCGAGCGAATTGTCCGGTCCGGGCGGTTGATAGATGCTGAGACTGTGGATATCGGCGTGGGCCCAGTCGATGCCGGAGGGGTCGATCTCCCTGCCGCCGGCGCTGACATGAAGGTTGTTGGCCTCGAGCACCGAGGCGCCGCCTGAGGCATCGTCCAGGATATGGGGGAGGAGCTCGCCGGTCTTGATAGCGTCGGGCACCGTCCAAGAAGGATTGAACACGATCTCCTCGATCTCGCTCGACGACACCGGAGTCTGATAGTCGGGCTCGCCGACAACGACGCGGGCAGCCTGCACGCTCTTGCCGTCCTGCATCAGGCGCAACACGAACTCCGGCAAATTGACCATCACATAGGATGGCCCGAGGTCGTTGGGCAGCCAGCGCCAGCGCTCCATGTTGAGCAGGATGAGCTGCACCCGGTCCGGGTCAGCCGCCCGTTGTGGCGGCTGATTGAGCAGGCGCCTCATCTCAGGGCCGACAATGCCGTCCGGTACCGCGCCATGAGCCGCCTTGAAGCGCTTCACCGCGTCGCTCACCGCGGCATCGAACAGTTTCTCGTACGCCTTATTCTCGGTCGGAACCTGCAGCCGCTTTCTCAGCAGCGCCACCTGCTCGTGCTCGACGCCGAGTTGCAGCATGGGCCCGTCCGGGATCCTGACATTGGCCCCGGCATCGCCGCCCCTGGCGGCAATGAGGGCCTGGCGCAGGCTTTCGAACTGAGGCTGCTGCGGCTGGAAGCTCCGCAGATAGGCGGCGGGATCCGAACGGATGGCGATCGAATTCGATTACCTCCGCGGGGTTCGGCAAGGCAAGAGTCGGATCGAGATTTGCGCTCAAGCGCGGCGGATCGATGCGGCCTCCGCGCGCGTCGCGGGCGTAGCGCATCACGGCCAAGCTGATCTTGATCTCGGCATCGGCGAGCCGGTCGGCATCGAGGCTCTCGCTGCCGAGCGCCGGAAGCTGATAGTCGGACGCGCGCAAACCGTAATTGTCGGCCTTGGCGATCTCCTCGATCACATCCCTGGCACGACGATTAAGACCGCTGCCGTCGACCCAGAGAAGGCGGTCGTCCGCAGCCGTGTAATAGTCGAGGAGGACCGCTTGCTCTTGCTTGCGCGTCCCGCTTGTTGCCGAGAGCCCGGCAGAAAAGCGGTTCTGAACGGCAATGCGCACCGCCTCCAAGGAATAGGCTTTGACCTGGCGGGAATTCGGTTCGGCGGCATGCGGCCGCGAACCCCCACGGCGCCGAAAACAGCGCAATTCCGATGAGAAAGGCGACCCGCACCTCATTGCGCCGCCATCCTTTGACGACCTCGGCCGACGAGCACGACGCGCGCATCTATCCCCCTAGCGAAATCGCGGGTGACCCCCATCAAATCGAAGCGCTAAATTTTTAAGAAACCCTGAACGAAGAGGCCTGAAAGCGCTCGCCACAGGGCATTGTCGGTGGCGGCGAGGACGGAGGGAAGAGACCCAAAGGCTGATCGAGCGATGCGGGCGACAAAGTGCTGCACTTATTTCCCGAGGTGGAGTGCCTACCTGTACGAAGGGAGAGGTTTTCCGCCGGGAGTGGGCCCAGAAGGAGAACACCCATGAAACGTTACATCGCAGCAAGCCTGTTTCTTGTCGCTTTGGCGACGCCTGCGTTTGCCGCCGAGCATTTCGCTGTCGTCGACACCGTCGGCAATTGCTCGGTCATCGACACCAAGCCGAGCCCTTATGGCATCAGCGGGTTGAAGGTTCTTGGCGATCAGAGCGGCTACGGCACGCCTCAAGCCGCCGAGAAGGCTCTGAATTCCGACACCTCGCAGTGCAAGGGAATGATCCAGAGGGCGTAGATCCTCGTCCGCAGGCAAGAGTGCCCAGCCTCGGCTGGGCGCTCGTGCCTTTGGCAGATGCAAGCACTGTGCAGGTATCGGCGATGCCCTCGCTCAGCACCAGCGCCGGTGCTCGGCCGGGCCAGGCAAGCCAAAATATTGTTCGATGAGCACCCGGCAGGTGATAAGAGAACCACCGAACATGCCAAGGCCCTGGAACATGCTGATGCGACATCCGACTCAAGACATGCGGCGCTTGACGGTCACATTGATTGCGGCGCTCTTGGCGATGAGCGCCACCACCGCCAGCGCCCTCGCCGCGGAGCATTGCATGACCGGCAATTCGGCGATTTGCGCCGCAGACCCGAACTGCCATTGGGACTTTCAGCATCGCGGTTGCTATGAGGGGCCGCCTCCTCACCAGGATGCCTGCGCCGCGCATGACGGCAAGGACATCTGCAATGGCGACACCACCATTGGCTGCAAGTGGAACGCCGAAAAGGATAAATGCGAATTGGCGAACTGATTTGCCGTCGCCCGGCAACCCATTGGTCACCCAAAACTCGATCAATCTCTCTCCGCAGCGCTGCCTGGGTTAAACTTCAACCGCGGGGCGGTTTAGGCAGCAAAACGGAGAAGTCCGATGAATTCCATTCCCACCCGTCTTCCTGACAGGGTGAAGGCGTCACTTTGGTTAGGCTCGCTTGCCGCTAGTGCGAGCCTGCTCGTGGTCTCGCTCGCAAGTCCGGCGCTCGCCGAGAACATCCGCGGGACGACATCCGCGGGACGGCGACCGGCCCCACCACCGCGCCCGGTTTCAGCCATCCGGAGCAATACCTCCATCTGGAAGACGTGAAGCCGGCCGACAACATGTATCCGGTGATCCAGCACCCAGAGCAGGACAAGGCCGCGCAAGACAAGCTCGCGGCGCTGGCCGCGAAGACTGGCAAGAAGCCCAATATCCTGATCTTCCTGCTCGATGACGTCGGCTGGGGAGACCCTGGCTTCAATGGTGGCGGTGTCGCTGTCGGCAACGCCACCCCGGTCATGGACAAGCTTGCCGATGAAGGGCTGCTGCTCACCTCGGCCTATTCGACGCCGTCCTGCTCGCCGACGCGGGCCACCATCCACACCGGGCAGAACCCGCTGCATCACGGCATCCTGCGACCACCGATGTATGGCGAGCCTGGCGGCCTGGACGGCGCCATCACCATGCCCGCCCTGCTCAAGAACCAGGGATACATCACCCAAGGCGTAGGTAAATGGCATATGGGCGAGAACCAGGGCTCGCTGCCGCAGAATGTCGGCTACGACGACTATGTCGGCTTCCTCGGCGTGTCCGACATGTACACCGAGTGGCGCGACATCTATTTCAATCCGGAGGTCGCGTTGTCGCCCGAGCGCTTCAAGATGCTCGAGAACGATGTGTTCGATCACTACGAGGTGCATTGCACGCCGGCCGACAAGACAAAATGCGAGAACGGCAAGCTGATCGAGCTCGACTACATCAAACAGCTCGACCAGCACTGGCTGGATACGAGCCTCGCCTTCCTCGACAAGATGAAGGGATCGAAGCAGCCCTTCTATCTCTACCACGCCACCCGCGGCTGCCACTTCGACAACTATCCGTCGGACGAATGGGCCGGCAAGTCGATGGCGCGCACCGTGTACAGCGACTGCATGGTGCAGATGGACGACGTGCTCGGCAAGCTGGTCGACAAGCTCACCGAGATCGGCGAGCTCGAGAACACGCATGATCATCTTCACCTCAGACAACTGTCCTGAATGCGAGATCCCACCGCATGGGCGCACCCCGTTCCGCGGCTGCAAGGGATCGAGCTGGGAGGGCGGCGTGCGGGTGCCGACCTTCGTCTATTGGAAGGGGATGATCTCACCGCGCAAGTCTGACGGATTGTTCGATCTCGCCGACATCCTGCCGACGGCGCTCGATCTCGCCGGCGTTCCCGGCGCCAAGCTTGCCGAGCTGTTTCCCAAGACGACCTATATCGACGGCGTCGACCAGGCATCGTTCCTGATCGCCGACGACGGGTTGTCGGCGCGCCGGAGCAGGATCTACACCCTGAACCAATATTACTCGGCGGTGCGCGTCGACGAGTTCAAGGGCGTGGCCACGGGCGAGATCGAGGACGGCGTGGTGCAAAAGGGATATATCGGCGGGTTCAGCGGCTCGATCTTTACCGACACCGGCGGAGCCATCGTGTTCAATCTCTATACCAATCCGCAGGAGGACGTGAGCATCGGCATCCGCCATATCCCGATGGCGGTTCCGATCGGCGAAACCGCGGGCTGGTACATGAAGGAACTGATGAAATACCCGCCGCAGTTCAAGATCGGTTTCCTTTCCAACAACCCGCCGGTCTACGACATCGGCCCCGAGGTCAAGGAGGGGGTGAAAGAGTGGATCAGGGAGCATGGGTTCGGCAGGCTCACGCCCTAGCCGGGCGGCAAGCAGGGGCTCGTGCCATGCGGCGCGGGCCCCTTGCCTGAAAGGGCGCCGGCGGACTCAGCGCGTGATGCGGCTGATCTTCGAGCCTTCCAAAGTCAGATTGTACATGAGGCCGGCCGGATCGAGGATGAAGCCGATAACCGGGCTCGTGAGGTTCTCGGTGTCGATCGCGCCTCCGGCGCCGATGGTCACGATGGCCACCGATCCATCGACGCCCACTTTCCAACCATAGGTGTTCTGGAAGCTGGCCAGCGCACGATCGGTCATGAACATGATGATGACGCGGCGGGTCTGCACGCCGAGCTGAAAGCCGAACGAGGCCGAGATCAGATTGTAATATCCGCCGGGGCGCCCGTTGATGATCAGCAGCCCCTCGCCGTATTCGCCGCCAAGTCCGATGCCCGCCTTGACCACCGAGGGGAACACCAGAATTCCCGCAGCCTTGTTGGCGAGCTCCCGGGCGCCGACGACTTGGCGCTCAAAGCTCGTCAGCGCGGCATTGACGTCGGCGTCGATCTCGGGGCCTGTGGCCGCGTCGCTTCGCGCCGGCGCCGCCACCATGGCCAGGCCGACGATCAACACCAGCCAGTGCGCTCGAAACGTCCTCATTCTCAAACCTCACCAGGTCGGGGCGCGAGGAAAGTAACGTGACACAACGAGCCCTCGGTACGGGGACGCCGAAGGCTAATCAGCATCGAGGCTGCTGGCAACCATTGCGGGTGTCCTTCGCCGGCACGCCGCGGAAAAGCTAGATCCCGCGCTGTGAGTTTGCTCAAGGACGTGTTGCGCCCACCCAACTGCCAGAGACCTGCCACGCCCGCCGAACCAAGTCCGCGGTTGCGCGTTGGAACCTGGTGCGCATCCTCGGACTCGTAACGCGAACCCATAGACTCCGGCTTGGCGCTCCTCGACGACGGCGTTCCGACCTTGGTTTTGGAGGAGGAGCGGTTCAACCGTGAGAAGTACACAAGGAAATTTCCCTTCCGCTCGCTGAAGGCGGCGTTTGATGACCGAGGCTTAGGCCTTGCGGACATCGATGCGATCACCACGCCATGGCACATGAGATCGCTGTGGCGGATGATGTTCGGTGCCGTTGGCGAGGGCTTTCCAGCGAGCCTCAATCTCGTGCCGCCGAGCGCGCGGCCGACCCAGTCCACGCTCATCGTCACGATGCCGAATGGCCTGCGATGGGGCTTGCTGTGGCATTTCGGCGTCAAACAGAGGCTGCCGAAGATCGTGCAAGTGCGCCACCACGATGCGCACGCCGCCGCCTTTTTCGTCTCTCCCTTCGAGGAAGCCACCATTCTGGTGATGGATGGTTACGGCGATGAAACAGCGCAATCGGTCTATATCGGCGCCGGAAATCGCCTTGAGCGCGTTGCGCAAAATCATATCTTCGATTCCCTCGGCATGCTCTACACCGCCGTCACCGAGCATCTCGGGTTCAACTCGAAGAAGGAACGGTAATGGCGCTCGCCGCGACCGGCGGCAAAACCTATGCGGAAAAATTTCGCGAGCTCGTTCGCCTAGAGCCGCAGGGAAAATTCTGCATCAACCGAGACTTCATCAGTTACCACACGCACGGACTCAACCGGCCCTTCACGCAGCGATTTATCGAGGCCTTTGGTCCGCGACGCAACGAGGGCGAGCCTCTCGCTGACCGTCACCGCGACCTCGCCTTCGCGCTCACCAGACGCTTGGGAAACCGCGCCTCCATCGACTGACCCACGCCTTTCACGGACTTGGCTACGGCGACGCTGAAATCGCTGGCGTCTTCCGGCAGGCCGGCCTCGCGCATGAGCAATTGCCCGAGCCGAAGCTGATCCAACAGGTGGCGCGCGATCTTGCCGCGGGAAAAATCGTCGGCTGGTTCCAGGGCCGCTCCGAGATCGGCCCGCGTGCCTTAGGGCATCGCTCGATCCTCGCCGACCCGCGGCATGCGGCCATGAAGGATCGCCTCAATTCTCGCGTCAAGCAGCGTGCCTGGTTTCGTCCGTTTGCTCCGATGATCCTCGAAGAGCGCGCAGCCGAGTTCTTTGAGATCGACCAGCTCGATCCCTTCATGACCATGGCGCCCAAGGTCCGCGCCGCCAAAGCACAACTCATCCCGGCTGCGGTTCATTTCGACGGAACGGCGCGTCTTCAAACTGTCGGCCGAGGCACGAACCCTCTTCTCTACGCGGTCATCGAGGAATTTGCCGGGCTCACCGGAGTGCCGGTGATCTTGAACACCAGCTTCAACCTTCATGAGCCCATCGTCGAAACGCCAAGAGACGCGGTTACTGTTATCTGCGAACGCAGATGGACGTCCTGGTGATCGGCAATTTCTACAGCGCCCGCGAAGGGCGCCCGATGCGGGTGAAACACGACGAGGTGCGGTCTCCCGCTTACGATACAGCCTCTGCGAAGTGACGTTCCGGCTCGCCGAAAGCAGGGATCAATCGTCCTCGCCGAAGCCTGAACTCGACGAGCGCGATCAACGCCTCCATGGCGGCGCGGGCATCGGCCCCTTCCGCTTCGATCAGGATCGAATGGCCTTGCCCTGCGGCGAGCATCATCAGCCCCATGATCGAGGTTCCGCCCACTGTGTGGCCTTCGCGCGTGACGCGGATCTCGGCCTTGAAGCCGGAAGCGCAGCGCACGAATTGCGCCGAGGCGCGCGCGTGCAATCCCTTCTTGTTGGGGATGGTCACTTCGGCGAAGTAGAGGCCGTTGCCTTTCGCCTTGTCGCCGCGCAGTTTCGCCGAGGGTGCGTCCATCGTCGCTCGTGCTCAGTTCAGTTGGCGGCGAGGATCTGGCTCGCCACGCTGATATATTTCCGCCCAGCTTCCTGCGCCTGATTGACCGCTTCCTCAAGTGCGCATTCGCCGCGGACGCTGGCGAGCTTGACCAGCATGGGCAGATTGACGCCGGCGATCACTTCGACATTGGCCCGCTCCATGGCCGAGATGGCGAGATTGGAGGGCGTGCCGCCGAACATGTCGGTAAGCACCACCACGCCGCCGCCAGTGTCGACTCTGGCGAGCGCGGCCAGCATGTCGGCGCGACGCTCGTCGAGGTCGTCGTCAGGTCCGATGGAAATGGTCTCGAGCTGCTCCTGAGGTCCGACCACATGCTCGAGCGCCGCACGGAATTCATGGGCGAGCCTGCCATGTGTAACGATGACGACACCGATCATGTTGCCCCGCAGAGTTGGTCCGCCCGGTTAAAGGCCGCTATCTTTGTCGCGACGGCGACCAGGCGCAAGCCCGAACCTATGCTTGTTGATGAGGCGATTGTGACACTGCCGAAAGAAGCGCCAATTTCAGCTTCAGCGGCGCGGAAAGCTCGAAAGGAGCAAGTTTTACAACCGGAAGCGCAACCCCGGCGAGGGTGATTCGCTCGCATGGATCGGGCGGCATGCGTGGGACCTCCTCGGCAGGAACGAGATCGGCCACCAGGCTGAGCCGGGCTTTCTCGCGATGGGGCAGCTCGAGAATGCCAAGTCCTCTCACTTCGATCTTGCCGGCGATCGTTTCAGGCGCCGAGGCGAACAGGCTGCCGTCGCCCCGCGCCTCGAGCCACACCTGATCGTCGGCCACGAGCCGCGGCTCAAGGTCATGCTCGGGAGCAAGTGCGAGGAAGCGTAGCGCAAGGTCCGATTTGCCGCTGCCCGAGCCCCCGCGCAACAAGGCGCCGTGCGGGCCGAGCGCCACGCAGGTGCCATGCACGAGCTCTCGGCTTTCACTCACGAAATGCCTCTTGGATGGTCGCTAAGCCGCAGGAAGACGGATCACGAAGCGGGCGCCTCCGCTCTTGCTTTCGGCGGCGCCGACGCTTCTTGCCCCGTCGCCATCATCCGTCCGGTTCTCAGCCCACAGCCGCCCGCCATGGGCAACCACGATCTGCCGCGAAATATTGAGGCCGAGCCCCGAATTCTGGCCGAAGCTCTCCTGCGGCCGGTCGGTATAGAAGCGCTCGAAGATCCGCTCCAGATTCTCCTGCGGAACGCCTGGGCCCTCGTCCTCGATGGCGATCTGAATCTCGTGGCCGACGCGCTTCGCCTTGACCGACACGCGACCGCCGGGCGGCGAGAAGGAGATGGCATTATCCAGCAGGTTGACGATCACCTGGCTCAAGCGGCTGTCATGGCCGATGCAGCGATAGGGGCGGGCACCGCCGCTATAGGCGATGTCGAGCACCACTTCGGGCGTATCGTCGCGATGAATGTCGTTGAACAGCGATACGGTGGTGCGCAGCAGCTCGGCGGTGTCCACAGGATTTGCGTCCTCGCGGGCGAGCTCGGCGTCGAGCCTGGAAGCGTCGGAAATATCGCTGATCAGCCGGTCGAGGCGCCTCACGTCGTGCTGGATGATCTCCATCAGCCGCTCCTTGGCGTCGGGAGTCTTGGCGAGCGGCAAGGTCTCGGTGGCGCTGCGCAACGAGGTCAGCGGATTCTTGAGCTCATGCGACACGTCGGCGGCGAAGCTCTCGATGGCATCGATGCGCTTGTAGAGCGCCTGGGTCATGTCGCGCAGTGCGCCGGAGAGATGGCCGATCTCGTCGGTGCGGTCTGTGAAGTCGGGGATCTCCGCGCGCGCCTTCACGCTGTGGCGCACGCGCTCCGCCGCCGAGGCAAGCCTCTGCACCGGGCCAGCGATGGTGTTGGCGAGGATCATCGACAAGACCACGGTGACCGCCGCGGCGAACAACGACACGCGCACGATGCCCCAGCGCTCGGCAGCGACGATATTGTCGATGTCGCCGCCCCGCGTGGACAACAGCAGCACGCCGAGGACGGCGCGCAGGCGCTGCACCGGCACCGCCACGGACACCACGAGCTCGCCCTTGTCGTTGACGCGCACGATCGGCACCGAGGTGCCGGTGAGCGCCGAGGCCACTTCGGGGTAAGCCTTGCCGTTGTCGCCGCCGATCTCGCTGTAGAGCGGCAGATCGTATTGCCGCATGCGCGTCTTCATCGCCTGCCAGAAGGCGGTGAGCGCATCGGGCTTCTCGGCATCAGGCGGGGGCAGGTCGTAGCGGAGAACCTCGCCGCGCGAATAGAACGTGTCCGAGTCGAGGATCAGCGCGCCGTCGCGGCCATAGATGCGGGCGCGGCTGCCGGTCGGCTTGACCAGGCGGCGCAAGATCGGAGCGGCACGTTCGGGGTCGATGGTGAATCCGAGACTGTCGTCGTCGCCGCCGCTGTTCGCTGTTCCAGGCTCGCTCTCCAAGAGCTTTTCCGGATCGATTTGGACCTGGTCGGTATCGGCCCCCGCCGAAGCGGCCAGCGCGCCCGCGATGATCTCTCCCTGGGTGAGCAGGCTCTGCACCTTGGCGTCGATCAGTCCGGCGCGGAACTGATTGAGATAGAGGATGCCGGAGACGAGGATCGCCAAGCCAATCAGGTTGAGGATGACGATGCGGCGGGTGAGGCTCGAGAAGCCGTGGCGGAAGGGCAGACGCTGCCACAGCCAGCGCGCGGCGCGGCGCAGGCGGACGTAGGTTGCTTTGAGGCCGCGGCGCAGGCGCTCCCGGTACCTTAACGCCTCGGCTTCCTGCCAGGACCTGTCGGCCTCGGCGGTCATGGATCTCCTGACCCGCTACTCTTTGAAGCGATACCCCACGCCATAGAGGGTTTCGATCACGTCGAAGCTCGTATCTACGGCCTTGAACTTCTTGCGCAAACGCTTGATGTGGCTGTCGATGGTCCGGTCGTCGACATAGACCTGATCATCGTAGGCCGCATCCATCAGAGCGTCGCGGCTCTTTACCACGCCTGGCCTCGCGGCGAGCGCCTGCAAGATCAGGAACTCGGTGACGGTCAGGGTCACAGGGCGGTTGTCCCACACGCAAGTGTGCCGCTCAGGGTCCATCTTGAGCTTGCCGCGCTCGAGCACCTTCGACTTGTCCTCGACGGGCGCCGAACCGTCGCGCGGCTGGGCGCGGCGAAGCACGGCCTTGACCCGCTCGACGAGAAGGCGTTGGGGGAAGGGTTTGCGGATGAAGTCGTCGGCGCCCATCTTCAACCCGAACAGCTCGTCGATCTCCTCGTCCTTTGAGGTCAGGAAAATGACGGGAAGCTCGGTGCGCTGGCGCAGGCGGCGCAGCAGCTCCATGCCGTCCATGCGCGGCATCTTGATGTCGAGGATGGCAAGGTCCGGCGGATTTTCCGACAGGCCGTCAAGGGCGGAGGCACCGTCGTTATAGGTCTGGGTCTTGTAGCCTTCCGCCTCGAGCACCATACGCAAGGAGGTCAGAATGTTACGATCGTCGTCGACAAGTGCGATGGTTGGCATTGAGGTGGCACCTTGCAGTCAGGGGAATCGGGGGGTTCAGGCTGACACAAATTATGGCAGCATGGGGGCGGCTCGTGCGGCCCGTTAATAGTGCAATGCAGCAAATATCCTTATGGCGCAAGTAAATAAGACGCAAGGTGACATGCCCTCCAAGGCCGAATTGGCAGCCGATGCCAGGGGCTTGGTCAGGCGCGCGCTAAAGGCTTCGCTGGCCTCGATTGCCGCAGCCAACGGCTATCCTTATGCCTCGTTGATTACCGTGGCGACCGAGGCCTCCGGGGCTCCGATTTTTCTGATCTCGGGGCTCGCCCAGCATACCCGGAACCTGACCCAGGATCCTCGCGCCTCGATCCTGTTCGACGGCACCGGCGCCGCGGACGACCCCTTGCAGGGCGCGCGCGTTACTTTGTTCGGCATTGCCGAGAAGAGCGATGACGAGGCGGCGAAGCGGAAATTCCTCGCCCGCCATCCGGATGCGGCGTTCTATGCCGGATTTCCCGACTTCGCGTTCTGGCGGCTTCGTGTGGAAGGGGCCCACTATATCGGCGGCTTCGGCCGCATCGTCGATCTTTCCCCGGCCGAGCTCCTGGTCGAAATCAAAGGCGCGGGCGATCTGCTCGCCGCCGAGCCCGGCATCATCCAGCACATGAACGAGTATCACGCCGATGCGCTCCGCCTCTATGCCACGCGGCTCGCCGGCGCTCCCGAGGGATTCTGGAGCATGAGCGGCATCGATCCGGAAGGCTGCGATCTGATTTGCGAGGATGACGCCCGCGATGCCCGGCGGATTCGCTTTTCAACGCTGATCTCGACGCCGGGAGAGGCGCGGAAAGAGCTCGTGCGTCTCGCTGACGAAGCGCGCGAGCCAGATTAGGCTTCTCGTTTTCACCCCTCCCCCTTTCCGCCATGCGATTATGCGCAGAGCTGCGCTCGCGCAAGATCGCGGCAGAAAGCCCTCTCCCACAAGGGGCGAGGGGATGCTGGTGTGGGGACGCTTTTCTGCCTCTCCTCTCGTGGGAGAGGATGGCTTGGACCGTCAGGTCCAAGCCGGGCAAGGGGGAATTGCTGATCTTGGAGCACCCCTTGCCTTGAAAGCTTTGCAAGATCGGTGCTAGCAAGGGCGCAGACTTGCCCCAAGACCCGCAATGCACCAGCCAGAGGATCCCGCCGCATGAGCGTTCAGTCGAAGATTGTGCCTGGAGGCGCCAAGACGACCAACCCCAAGGTGCTGGCGTTCGTCGAGGAGGCCAAGGCCCTGTTCAAGCCGGAGCAGGTCGTCTGGTGCGACGGCTCGAAGGAGGAGTACCAGGCTCTCCTGAAGTCGCTGGTCGACGGCGGCACCGCCCTCTGGCTCGACCCAGAGAAGCGGCCGAACTCCATCCTCGTGCGCTCCGACCCGCTCGACGTCGCCCGCGTCGAGGACCAGACCTACATCTGCTCGAAGTCTAAGGACGACGCCGGCCCGACCAACAACTGGTTCGACCCGGCCGAGATGAAGGCGACGCTGACCAAGCTCTACGACGGCGCCATGGCCGGGCGCACCATGTACGTGCTGCCCTATTCCATGGGCCCGATCGGCTCGCCCATCGCCGGCATCGGCGTCATGGTGACCGACAGCGCCTACGCCGTCGCCAACATGCACATCATGACGCGCGTCGGCGACAAGGTGTGGAACGCGCTCGGCCACAGCGAGGACTTCGTGCGCGGCATGCACACGGTCGGCTATCCGCTGTCCACACCCGCCACCGCCGACGTGCCGTGGCCGTGCAACAAGACCAAGTACATCTCCCACTTCCCCGAGACGCGCGAGATCTGGTCGTACGGCTCCGGCTACGGCGGCAATGCGCTGCTCGGCAAGAAATGCCACGCGCTGCGCATCGCGTCCGTGAAGGCCCGCGACGAGGGCTGGATGGCCGAGCACATGCTGATCCTCAAGCTGACCAACCCCGAGGGCAAGTCGAAGTTCATCGCCGCGGCCTTCCCGTCGGCCTGCGGCAAGACCAACCTCGCCATGCTGAATCCGACCATCCCCGGCTGGAAGGCGGAGACCATCGGCGACGACATCTGCTGGATGAAGTTCGGCGACGACGGGCGCCTCTACGCCATCAACCCGGAGACCGGCTTCTTCGGCGTGGCGCCCGGCACCTCGGACGAGAGCAACGCCAACGCCATGAAGACGCTCAACGCCAACTGCATCTATTCCAACGTCGCGCTGACCGACGACGGCGACGTGTGGTGGGAGCAGATGGGCGACACGCCGGAGCACACGGTCGACTGGATGCGCCGCAACTGGACGCCGGAGTCGGGCCGCCCGGCCGCCCACCCCAACGCGCGCTTCACCGCGCCCGCCAGCCAGTGCCCGGTGATCGCGCCGGAGTGGGAGGACCCCAAGGGCGTGCCGATCGACGCCATCCTGTTCGGCGGCCGCCGCGCCACCGTGGTGCCGCTCGTCACCGAGGCGCTGAACTGGCTGCACGGCACGTTCCTCGGCTCGATCATGGCCTCGGAGAAGACGGCGGCGGCCGCCGGCAAGATCGGCGATCTCCGCCGCGATCCCATGGCCATGCTGCCCTTCTGCGGCTACCACATGGGCGACTACTTCGCCCATTGGCTGAAGATGGGCGAGAAGGGCGGCGCCAAGATGCCGAAGATCTTCTACGTGAACTGGTTCCGCAAGAACGGCGACGGCAAGTTCATGTGGCCGGGCTACGCCGAGAACTCCCGCGTGCTGAAGTGGATCTTCGAGCGCTGCGACGGCAAGGCCAAGGCCGTCGATACGCCGATCGGCAAGCTGCCGGCAGAGGGCTCGATCGACGTCAAGGGCGTCAAGGTTGCTCCCAACGACATGAAGGAGCTGACCTCCGTCGACAAGGAAGGCTGGAAGGCCGAGCTGCCGCTGATCAAGGAGCACTTCGCCACCTTCGGCGCCAAGCTGCCGCAAGCGCTGAGCGATGAGCTTGCGGCGCTGGAGAAGCGGCTGGGTAGTCGCTACCATTCGTCATGCCCGGACTTGATCCGGGCATCCATGCCGTTAGGCCTATGCGTGCGATGCGCAAATAGAATGGATTGCCGGGTCTAGCCCGGCAGTGACGGGTTTCATGAAAGCCAAGAAGAGCGTCGTTGCCGCCGGTCATGAGCTGACCGCGAGGGCTGCCGCGGAAATTTTGCAAGACGGCGGCAACGCCTTCGACGCTTGCGTCGCCGGCCTGTTGATGACCTTTGTCGCCGAAGCGGTGTTTGCCTCGCCAGGCGGCGGCGGCTTTCTCATGGCGCGGCGGGCGGGAAGCGACGTGGTTACGCTGTTCGATTTCTTCGCCGAGACCCCGCGCAAGCGGCGCCCAGCGAGCGAGATCGACTTCTATCCGATCCATGCCGATTTCGGCCCGGCCAAGCAGGAGTTCCATATCGGCTTGGGCTCGAGCGCGACCCCCGGCGTGGTGCCAGGCCTCTTCGCCATGCACCAGGAGCTTTGCCGGTTGCCGATGAAGCGCCTGGCCGAGCCCGCGGTACGCGCCGCGCGCGAAGGTTTCCCGCTCACCGCCTTTCAGGCTTATCTGCTCACCGTCATTGCTCCGATCCTCTTCGCCACGCCGGGCGTGGCGAAGGTCTTTGCTCCCGACGGCACGCTGCTGAAGGCCGGCGCGACCTTCCGCAACCCCGATCTTGGCGAGTGCATCGAATGGCTCGCCGAGGACGGCGCGCGGCTGTTCGTGGATGGCGACGTCGGCCATGCCATCGTCAGGCAGCAGCGCGATGGCGGCGGCTATCTCACCCAAGAGGATCTTGCCGACTATCAGGTCGTGCGCCGGAAGCCGATCCTTTGGCAGCACGGCGACGCGACCGTCGCGCTCAATCCGCCGCCGGCGGCAAGCGGCGCGCTGATCGCCTTCGGCCTCGGCTATATTCAGGCTCTTGTCGACGAAGGCCGCGCGCTCGATGCCTTCGCGCTGAAAGAGGCGATGGCCGCGACCAACGAGGCGCGCGCCGCGCACGGGGAGGGGCTTGCCGCGAAGCTTGCCGGCGGCGTGCTGGCCAAGAGGAGGCGCGCGGCGGCGCGTCACCCGGTCGCCAATCGCGGCACCACCCATATCAGCGCCATCGACCGCGACGGCAATGCCGCATCGGCGAGCCTCTCAAACGGCGAGGGCAACGGTTCCATCGTCGGCAATTTCGGCTTCATGCTGAACAACATGCTCGGCGAGGAGGATCTGACGCCGCAAGGCTTGGGAACGTGGCGCGAGGCCACGCGCCTCTCCTCGATGATGGCGCCGACAATCATCCTCGAGCCCGACGGCACCGTCATTGCGCTCGGCACCGGCGGTTCGAACCGCATCCGCACCGCCATCCTGCAGGTGGCCGTCAATCTGCTCGACCATGGCATGAGCCTCGAGGCCGCGGTCGAGGCGCCGCGGCTGCATCTTGAGAAATGCGGGACGCTGAGTTTCGAGCCGGGCCTGCCGGAGGCCGTGGAGAGCGTCTTCCGCGCGCTCGAAGACAAGGCGCATGCTTGGCCCGAGAGGAATTTGTTCTTCGGCGGCGTGCATGCTGCCCGGCGCTTCGGCGATGGCGGCATTGAGGGCGCGGGCGACCCGCGCCGCGGCGGCGTGGCCATCGTGGTTTGAGCGATAACGGGTGGGCGATCTCCAGCCCCTGTCGTAAACTGCCAAACGGGCGTCGCTAATCGTCAATAAGTTTCGGCTTCCCGGCGCAAGATAAAGCCACGCGACGGGACTTTCACGCGTTATGAGGGCAAGCATGAAAACCGCCATCGCCATCAGTCACGTTTCCTTCGAGGATGCCGGCACGTTGGAAGACGCGATCTCCGCGCGCGGCCTTCCGCTCCGCTATCTGCAGGCCGGCGTCGACGACCTCTCTCCGGCCAAGGACGCCGATCTTCTCGTGGTGCTCGGCGCTCCCATCGGCGTCTACGAGGTCGACCGCTATCCGTTCCTGAAGGAGGAGTTCGCGGTGATCGAGGCGGCGCTCGCCCGCGGCAAGCCGATCATCGGCATCTGCCTCGGCTCGCAGCTCCTCGCCGCAGCTCTCGGCGTCCGCGTTTATCCCAACCGCGAGAAGGAGATCGGCTGGGGCCTGCTCGGCTTGACGCCGGACGGGCGCAAATCGCCGCTCGCGGCGCTCGCGGAGAACAAGTTCAGGGTGCTGCACTGGCACGGCGACACGTTCGACCTGCCGCGCGGCGCCACCTGGCTCGCCGAGACCGCAATCACGCCGCATCAGGCCTTCAGCACCAACAACGGCAAGGTGCTCGCCCTGCAGTTTCATATCGAGCAGCACACCAGAGGCATGGAGCGCTGGCTGATCGGGCACACGCTCGAGCTCACCACCGCCGGCGTCGACGTCAATCAGCTCCGCGCCGACACTCAGCGCCTCGGCCCCGGGATGGAGAAGGCGAGCCGGACCGTGTTCGACATGTGGCTCGATCAGGTCGGCGTCGCCCCGGCGCGGGCAAAAGCGCCGGCCGAGTAGCTTTCATGCCCGCGAAAGCGGTCATCCAGTAGGATGCCGGAGCGGCCCTTGGCTGCTCGCCATTGGATTGCCGGGTCAAGCCCGGCATGACGAGGGGACTACAACGGGTGCGGGTCCGCAGGCTCCTGCGGCGCGTTGAAGGTCTGGTCGATCGACTCGGGAAGCTCGGTGTTCTCCGGCGCCTTCACATCCTCGCCCTTGGCGTTCCACCAGGTCGAGCCGTAGCTCACACCGCCGCTCTTCTTGATGAGATGGGTGAGCACCACTTCGCCAGGGTAATAGTTGACAGTCCACGGCCCGACGATGCCCTTGGGCACCGACCGCCAGGTCACCAGCACCTCGTCTCCGGGCTTGGCGTCGCCCTTCTTGACATCGAGCAGCCTGACATTGGCGAGGTAGCTCCGCACATCCTCGCCGGTTTGGTCGTCCTTGGTGACGGCGGTGCAGCTCACTGAGAGCACGCGGACCGTGGCGACGAGGTCGCTCTTGTCGGTCAGCTCCTGTTCCGACAGCGGCGCCGGCAGCGCGAGCGCCGGTAGGGCGAGAAGAAGTCCAACAGCCGGCAGCAACCATTTTGCAAGTCGGATCATCCGCTTCCTCCAAACCAAACCAATCCAATGCCGGGACTACCCCGGGACCTCAGCCGAGCCCCTACCACATTTTGCCGCGGAACGGGGTTCGCTTTGGCGCCCTTTATGAATGAATTGCCCCTACAAGCCCGGCAATGACGAAGATGTGCTGGGCGCCTATGCTGCGGCGAGACCACGAACCGGCAGCAAGCGAGGAGCCACCCATGGTGAACATCTATCTCTTCATCGAGCTGATCCGCGCCGCGAGCGCCCCAGACGTGGCCGATCACATCAAGGGGCTCAGCCTCGCCAACTGCAAATTCGCCAATGTGGTGGTGCTGTCCTACGACAAGCTCGTGGCGCAGCTCGACTGCTCGGCGCCCGAGGACGGCACCAAGGTGGTGCTGGAAGAATTGCCCAAGGTGGAGGGCGTGGTGCAGACCAACGTCATCGCCGTGGTGAAGCCGGTCCAGCATTGAAGGTGAGCCGGTAGTCCCGCGATGTGGGAAGCCGGGTATGGCTCTTTTGACAAAACGTCGTCACCCCCGGGCTTGACCCGGGGGTCCATTCCGTTACCTCTCCGATGCGTGCGGAAGTTCTATGTTTATATTCTCGCGAGTCGGAAAGACGGCACGCTCTATACCGGCGTGACAAGTAATCTGCCGCGCCGCGCATGGGAGCATCGTGAGTTTGTCGTTCCCGGCTTCACCACGCGGTATGGTGTCAAGCGTGTCGTGTACGTCGAGGAGCACGCGACTGCGGAGACCGCAATAAGACGTGAGAAAGCCATCAAGTCGTGGCCACGCCGCTGGAAGATCGAATTAATCGAAAAAGACAATCCAAACTGGTTCGATCTCTACCGCCAGTTCAACTGGTAGCTCACGGAATGGATGCCCGGATCAAGTCCTGGCATGACGATTCAAGAGAGGTTAAGCAACAAAGCTCAATCGCGATCGACGAGGCCCTTGACGCCCTCATGCTTGGCGCAGTGAACGCAGCAATAGATGGTGTCGTTGTGCTGCACGCCGTGGCCGACGATGCGCACGCCGCAATGCGGGCAGACGGGAGCGAGCGCGGCGATGGCGCATTCGAAGGAGTTGAACACGAGCGTGCGCCCGCCCATGGTGACCTCGAAGCTCCGGTCGTAATCGTTGCCGCATTGCGCGCATTTGCCCATGGTCGGGTTCTCCTTTTCTACACCTCGTCATGCCCGGACTTAATCCGGGCATCCATGCCGTTAGGTATCAGCAAGTTGAAGCGTCAGCGGAATGGATTGCCGGGTCAAGCCCGGCGATGACGAGTTAGTGTAAGATACCCGTCGGCCTTTGGATCAATGTCTCGGAACCTTGCCAATGGAATCGGCCGCCGGGGAGCCTCACGCTTCGGTCAGTCTGGTGACGGGCTTATTGCCCATTGTCACCGCGGTCGGCGGAGCCTTGTGGGGTCCTTATGCCTATTTCGATCACCAACACGAGGCGCAGGAAGCCCCGCCAGGCAGGCGGCGCACGACGGTCAAGCACGGCTAATCGAGGCGCAGCGGCCGTTCCTGGTCAAGCAGCTCGATCTCTATTTCGAGACTGCCCAGATCGCAGGTAAGCTCGTATCACTCGATCCCGCGTCGGAAGAGTGGCAGGCGAGCGAGCGCCGCTATTGGGCGCTCTATTGGAGCGAACTGTCCATGGTTGAGCATGAAGTGGTCGAGACGGCCATGAGCAAATTCGGCACGGCCCTCGAGCAGCTCAAAGCCGCGCCCGAGGCAAACGAGACTGCGTTGAAGACTGCGTGCTACCGGCTGGCCCATGCCATTCGGTCAGGTATCGAAGAAGCCTGGGGCGTCCCAACGCCGCCCACGTCTCAGGAATAAGCTAATGCGCGGCTTCCCAGTTGTCGCCGGCGCGGGCGTCGACCTTCAGCGGCACCTTCAGCTTCAGCACCGGCTCCGGCGCCTTCTCCATCACGGCTTGCGCCACCTCCATGGTCTTGTCGACCTCCTCCTCAGGCGCCTCGAACACGAGCTCGTCATGCACCTGCAGCAGCATGCGGGCGTTAAGGCCCGCTTCGGCGAGCGCCGGCACCATGCGGATCATGGCGCGGCGGATGATGTCGGCGGCCGACCCCTGGATCGGCGCGTTGATGGCGGCGCGCTCGAAATTGCCGCGGAGTGACGGGTTCTTAGTGTTGATCTCTGGATAATGCACCTTCCGCCCGAACAGGGTCTTCACGTAGCCCTGGCGGCGCACCTCGGCCTTGGTCGCCACCATGTAGTCGCGGATGCCGGGGAAGCGCTCGAAATAGGTCTTGATATAGGCGCCGGCCTCGCTCCTGCCGATGCCGAGCTGGGCGGCGAGCCCGACCGAGGAGATGCCGTAGACGATGCCGAAATTGATCGCCTTGGCGCGGCGCCTGATCGCCGGATCCATGTTCTCGATCGGCACGCCGAACATTTCGGAGGCGGTCATGGCGTGAATGTCGAGCCCGTCGGCGAATGCCTGGCGCAACGTCGGCGTGTCGGCCATGTGGGCGAGCACGCGAAGCTCGATCTGGCTGTAATCGGCGGAGATCAGCCGCTTGCCCTTGTCGGGCACGAAGGCCTTGCGGATGGCGCGGCCTTCGCTGGTGCGCACCGGAATGTTCTGCAAATTCGGCTCGAGCGACGACAGCCGCCCCGTGGTGGTGGCGGCGAGCGCATAGGAGGTGTGCACGCGGCCGGTCTCCGGATGGATGTAGGTGGGGAGCGCGTCGGTATAGGTGCTCTTGAGCTTGGCGAGCAGCCGCCAGTCGAGAACCTTGCGCGGCAGCTCGTGCCCCTCGGCGGCAAGCTCCTCCAGCGCGGCGGCGTCCGTGCTCCAGGCGCCGGTCTTGGTGCGCCGGCCGCCGGCGAGACTCATCTTGTCGAACAGGATCTCGCCGAGCTGCTTCGGCGAGCCGATGTTGAAGTCCTCGCCGGCAAGCTCCCTGATCTCGTCCTCGAGCCGCGCCAGGCTTTGCGCGAAGCTGCCTGAAAGCGTGGCCAGGCTCGCGCGTTCCACCCTGATGCCGGTCCGCTCCATCAGCGCCAGCACCGGCGCGATCGGCCGCTCCAAGGTCTCGTAGACGGTGGTGACGTGCTCGGCGGCGAGCCGCGGCTTCAGCACCAGCCAAAGCCTGAGGCCGATATCGGCTTCCTCGCCGGCAAACTCGGTGGCGCGGGCCACGGCCACGCGGTCGAAGGTGACGGCTGCGCGTCCTGTCCCCACGATCTCCTTGTGGGTGAGGCAGGTGTAGCTGAGGAGCGTGCTTGCAAGCTGCTCCGGCAGATGCTCGGCGCGGCCGGCGTCGAGCGCGTAGGACATCAGGCAGGGATCGTCGAAGCCGGTGAGCGAGATGCCGTAGCGGGCGAGCACCACCATGTCGAACTTGGCGTTCTGCACGATCTTGAGCACGGCCGGGTCTTCCAGCAGCGGCTTCAGCAGATCGAGCGCCTCGCGCAACTGGATCCGCGGGCCCTCTTCACCGCCGAGGTCGAGCTCGTCGGCCGCGCGATGGGCAAGCGGAACGTAGGCCGCTTGCCCGGGGCGAAGGGCGAGCGCCACGCCCACAAGCTCGCCCTGCATCGGATCGGCGGACGTGACCTTGGCCCGGAAGGCGACGTGGCCCTGATCGCGCGCTTCGTCGAGCAAGGCGGCAAGACGTTCCGGATGGACCACCGTCTCGTATTTGCTGCGGTCGAAGGGAAGGGCGGCCAGTCTCGCGGCGCGCTCTTCGGTGAGGTGCAAAGGCGAACCCTCCTTCGCCGGATAGATCGGCTCGGTGCGCTCCGTGACGAAGCCTCCGCTCGGGCCGCGCCGCAGCGGGTGGTCATAGTCATCCTTCTTGCGCCGCTGTGTCGCCGGCGCCGGCGCCGCGCCGGCGGGCGCCTCCACGCCGAGACCGTCGGCGATGCGGCGGAGCAAGGTGCTGAATTCGAGCTTGCGCAGGAAGCTCAGCAGCGTATCCGCCTCGGGCTGGCGCACCAGAAGTCTCGGCGAGCGGCACCTCCACCGGCACGTTGGTGTCGAGAATCACGAGCGTCCGCGACAGCCGCGCCTGGTCGGCGAAGTCGATCAGGCTTTCGCGCCGCTTCGGCTGCTTGATCTCCTCGGCGCGGGCGAGCAGGGTTTCGAGGTCGCCATATTCGCCGATGAGCAGCGCCGCGGTTTTCACCCCGATACCGGGCACGCCGGGCACGTTGTCGGTGGAGTCGCCGATCAGCGCCTGCACCTCGATGACCTTCGACGGCGGCACGCCGAAGCGCTCCAGCACCTCTTCCTCGCCGATCACCTTGTTCTTCATGGTGTCGTACATGCGCACGCCGGGCCGCACGAGCTGCATCAGGTCCTTGTCGGAGGAGACGATGGTGACGTCGGCGCCGGCTTCCGCCGCCTCGCGGGCGTAAGTGGCGATGAGGTCGTCGGCCTCGTAGCCTCTCTGCTCGAGGCAGGCGACGTTGAACGCCTTCACCGCATCGCGGATCAGCGGGAATTGCGGGACGAGGTCCTCCGGCATGTCCGGGCGATGTGCCTTGTAATCGGCATAGAGCTCGTTCCGAAACGTGTGCTCGGAGAGGTCGAAGATCACCGCGAAATGGGTCGGCGGGCGAGAGCTCGCCAGCCTCGCGCAGCAGCTTCCACAGCATGCCGCAGAAGCCGTGCACCGCGCCCACGGGCAGCCCGTCCGAGGGGCGGGTGAGCGGGGGCAGGGCGTGATAGGCGCGGAAGATATAGCCCGAGCCGTCGATCAGGTAGACGTGGTCGCCCTTTGCCACCGGCCTCGCGGCGGCCGTTTGCTTGCTGTCAGCCATTGTCATGATGGAGGAAATATAGGGATTGGCGGGGCTGCCGTCAGCACCGGCCGACGGTATCTATTGTTTGGTTGCGATGGAGGGCGGCTGTGTGGGTGTTTGCCCTATGATCAGCCGGCCCGCCGAACCTTTGAGCTTGAGGCGTTCGCTGTTGAGGAGACTGTATTCGTCGGCGAATTTCTTGCGGACTTCGTCAGCCTCATCGCCGGATTTTCGCTGGATGTCATACTCGAAGTTGTTCACCAGCGCAGTAAATTGACGGCGAATGTCGATCGGCTTGTCGATGTTGTCGGGGACGTGGAGTGCCGTGGTCAGCGACGCGATGCCGGTGACGAGGGCTGTCGCGATGATGCCGACAGGCCTGGTCCAATATCTGTTCTCGTCCCCTTGGAGCGCGATCATGACTGTCGCCAGCACCCCAAAGAACACAGTCGCGAGGAATGTTGCGATTTGAATCTGAGACCAGAAGTCGATGTCGAGGGTGACCGCGTTAATCGTGGCTATAGTCGCCTTTATATAGCAACTCGTATCGACCCCACATTCGACCGCCCCACCCTGATCCACGGGCGCCTCCGGGTATGCTACTATAGAGTGTATAATACCATACTACACGTGACAGTCGAGTGGCTTATGCGCGCAACCCAGTCGACTGGCGTTGGCAAGCTAGGGCTGACAACTGCTCGGGAGGTCGAGCCAAATCGTGGCGAGGGTGGGTGACTAATGCGTGGATTTCGAGCTCGTGGGAGCGCTCGGCGCTGCCGGCGGCGAAGACCATGTCGGAGCCGCCGAAGGTCCTCTCGATATAGTCCTTGAAGTAGCTCTCCATGACCGGGAAGGCGCGGACGAGCCGCACGAAGTCCTTCTGCGAGATCCACAGCACCACGGAATCCTCGAGCGCCACCACGAGCCCGGTGCGGAGCGACGATTTGACCAGCACCCGCTCGCCGAAATGCTCGCCGGGCCCGAACACCTTCTCGAAATGCTCGCCGGTCTCGGCGTTGTCGATGGTGAGCCTGAGCGAGCCCTTGACCACGGTATAGAAGCCGTCGATCAGCATGCCGGGCTCGAGCACCTTGTCGCCCTTGCGGTAGTGGATGTAGCGCGTGCTCGGCATCGACGACTGCACCAGCACGATGTTCGGCGGCGTGAACACGTTCAGGATCCAGTTCACCAGCACGCGCACCTTGGTAGCGAATCCGGGCAGGAAGGAGAGATAGAAGCCGCGCCAAAGCAGCCAGGCGAGAAAGCCCGAGAGCTTGATGCCATAGACCTCGGCCACGGCCTTGCTCATGCCGAGCGAGGCAAGCGATCCCTTCGACGTATAGGCGAAAGGCTTGAGCTCCTCGGCCTTGGTTTTGGCGATGAGATTGTCGGCGAGCTGGCGGCCTTCGCGCACGGCGAATTGCGCGGTCTGCGGAGCATAATGCAGCGGGTCCTCGGCAGGCTGCTCGACCAGCGGAATGAGCGCCGCGTCGCCCACCGCCCAAATGCCGTCATGGCCCGACACGCGCATGAAGCGGTCGGTCTTGACGCGTCCCCACTGCATGTCGAGATCGAGCGATTCCACCAGCCGATGCGGGCCGTTGCCGATGGTGGCGACGATGGTGCGCGTCGCGATCAGGCTGCCGTCGGTCAGCTCCACCCCGGTCGATGTCGCCGACTTGGTGCCGACGCCGGTCATGACCTCGATGCCCTGAAGCTGCAGCCGTAGCGTCGCGTATTCGGCGAGGTCGGCGGGGAAGGTGGGGAGGATGCGGTCGGCGTACTCGATGAGGTGGACCCGGATCTCGTCATGCTTGATGTTGGGGTAATATTTTAGCGCGCGGTGGATCAGGGCGTTGATTTCGGCCACGGTCTCGACCCCGGTGAAGCCGGCGCCCACCACCACGAAGGTGAGCAGCTCGCGCTTCAGCTCCGGCTCCTTCGCCACGTCGGCCATTTCCAGGCAGCTGATGACGTGGGTGCGCAGCCGATGCGCATCGGAGATGTTCTTCATGGTGAGCGCGTGCTCGGGCAGCCCGGGGAAGCGGTTCAGGTCCACGCTCATGCCGAGCGCAATGATCACCTCGTCGTAAGGGAGATCGACGGGGACACGGCGGAAGCCCTGCACCACGGTCACCGTCTTCTTGGCGAAGTCGATGCCCATGACGTCGGCCTGGCGGATCTGGGTGCCGCGCAGCAACAAGCGCAACGGCGCCACCGCGTCGGAAGAGTGGATCGTGGCGGCGGCGACCTCGGGCAGCAGCGGCTGGAACACGAAATAGTTGTTGTTGTTGATCAGCTCGACGTCGAACCGGTCGGCGCCGCGGCGCGCGAGCTCCTTGGCGGCAAAGACGCCGCCGAAGCCGCCGCCGAGGATGAGAACCTTCTTCTTTTCCATGTATGGACCCTGCCTTCCAGGCATTCGCAGGCATACCTACGCCAATCGAATGTCGGAAGCCAGACGCGAGAAACCAAGGGCCGGTGGCCGCTGTTTTCCGGTTTCCGGTTTCTGATCTTTGCTTTCTATCGCCGCCTTCGTTGCTTAACGAGACGGCTTTGCGCTAGGGTCGCGCCACAAGCACCCGTAGCTCAGTTGGATAGAGCGTTGCCCTCCGAAGGCAGAGGTCACAGGTTCGAGTCCTGTCGGGTGCGCCAAAATATCAATAATAACACTGGTTTATATACAGCCTTGTGAACCAAGCGGTGCAATTGTCGAATGTGTCCACGCCGTGTCCACAACACATGCAAAAAGCCCGCAAGATCGTGATGCCATGAGCGCTTCGTGTAGCGGTCCAGCCGCTGATCCCCATCGCGGAAACGAAAGCTACCGGCGAGTTCTTTGGGCCGTGCTCGGCATCAATGGCGCGATGTTTGCGATTGAGGTCATTGCTGGTCTCGCTGCTGGCTCAGCTTCGCTGCAAGCCGACGCGCTCGACTTTCTCGGCGACACTGCAAACTACATGATCAGCTTGCTCGTTGTAGGTATGGCACTCCGCTATCGCGCAACCGCCGCGCTGGTTAAGGGTGCAACGATGGGAGCGTTCGGCCTATGGGTGGTCGGTACGGTCATGTGGCACGTGGCCCATAGTACGTTGCCGAACGCCTTCACAATGACCGGCGTCGGCACCGTTGCACTGATCGCCAATGCCGCGTCGTTTGGCCTCCTGTGGGCTTACCGCTCCGGCGATGCCAATATGCGTTCGGCATGGGTCTGCACCCGGAATGACGTGCTGGGCAACCTTGCTGTGCTTCTCGCCGCGCTGGGCGTCTTTGGCACCGGAACGGGCTGGCCTGACATCACAGTTGCCACGCTGATGGCAGCGCTTGCATTGCAAGGGGCGTGGCTCGTTATTAGTCAGTCGCTAGCCGAGCTACGCCTCCGAGCTTCGCCAGCGTAGCGGCGCGATGGTATGGACAAGCATTGCCCCTACTGCGATCGCCCGTTGATCGAGATCGACTACTACGGCGAGCGCCTGATCGGCTGCATTGAGTGCAATCAGTGGGGTCGGCCAGGAGATGCCACGTTGCCGATGCAGTTGCTCGACGATGACCTGGAAGCGATCAGAGCGAGGCGCGCTTAGAATTTTTGTTCAGCGTTACGCGAGGTCGCGCGCTATCGTTTCGCTGCGGAACGCACAGAGGCCCCACAGGGGAAGTACCTGCGGGGCCTTACCGAGGGAGTATCAGGACTGAGGAGTGAAGTCTCTTGCATCATCGTTGCTGCGTGATGGCGAAACATTACAAATTGTATCCGATGAGCGACCGTTGATGAGGTCCTGTCCCAATTGCCATCGCCCGCTGATCTGAGGGCGAGCGGGGATATTTGTGTTACAAAAAGGCAAAGGTAAAGACATGAAACCCGAGATGTCAGCAAGCGTCCTTCCTTTCAGGTTCCGGTGGGTGGTTTCCATCAGCATAACTCGCACGGTTGGAACCTCACGGGCTTTCCCTGAATAGTCAGTATCCGCGCCTCGATTTCAGAAGCGGTGTATTGCTTGTGCTGGAATTATTCTCACCCCTGCTGTGATCAAAGTCTTTGGGGCGTAGGCGTCGGCCTAATCGGTTCTCAAGGCAGCGCACGCATAAAGAGCCATCCAGCTCCCTCATGCCAGCGGCGGCCCAGACTTTATCTTTGACCCAGTACATCTCCCACGTCCCCGGAACTGCCGAAACACACTCATACACTCCAGTCCAAATTGCGGGCGCGGTGTTCATTCCGCAATCGACGCAATGAAGGTCGAAGTAGTCCAGGCCCATAGCATCGGCATGGGCGGCGCGAGCAATCTCATCGAGCCACTTCATCATTTACGCTTCTTTGCACCACTCGATTACGTCGTCCGCGTCCATGTCGTAATTGGTGCCGGCCACGCAGAAGTTCCGATACGAACTCGACAAGCATGAACCCGCCCTGATTGTTGATTCCGACGGCGCGGCGGGACTTCTGTGCCATCAGACCAGCGCGCCTAGCGGCCCGTCGGGCCTTTTCGTCTTTTGCCTTATCAACGTCCATTCTCGGTTCTCCTTCCTAGTTTTAAGGTTCGTGCTTAGCACGGTCTTGATCGGCCCTACCGAATAGGTTGGGTGTGTTCACAGGCAAGTCTCAGGGTCGGTGACGAGCGACACCGGCTTGGGCGCGTCATCTATCCACGGCCACTGTCGCCGCTCGCGCCACCGCCGCCGAGGTCGCCGCCCCAGGACCGCCTACGGTCGCCGGATCGGCCCATGCCTGCCCGGTCGATTGCGTCGACTGTCGGCACGACCGCTGCTTTAAACGTGGGCCATGAGTTTCGTGTTGAAGCGCTGCCCGTGCTGCAAGCAACCTCTCATCGAGATCGACTATTACGGCGAGCGGCTTCATCGGCTGCATCGAGTGCAATCGCTGAGGTAGGCCGGAGACGCCACGCTGCCGATGCTATTGCTTGAGCATGACATCGAGGCACTCAGGAGCCGGGCCTAGGCCGTCCCCTTGCGCTTGCGATAGGCCCGCATCCGGCAAGCATTCGAGCAATAGAGTTTTTCTGGCCGGGATGTGCTCGGATGGACGGAGAACCAGTTGGGACACTCCGCGCAATGACGGTGGAGGACGTTGGCTGCGATCGACATGCCCCATTGGACATCGATGTAATTCCTAAGCGATGAGCAAATGATGCGGCTTTGAGCTTCGCCGGTTTGGTCATTGAGGTTCAGCTGATAAGTGAGGCTGCCGCTCAAAGCGTAGTTGTAGCCATCCTTTAGGACACTGCGCATGCTGACGAAATCACGGGCCTCACGCAATTTCGTCCATTCGTCGATCATTGAGCGGACCAGCGCAAAGATTTTAAGCCATTCGTCCGCACGGTCCGCGCGAAAGTGCAGCAAGTCGCCCGGAGTGTGATGGAACGAGAAGGCCTCCTCCAAATCGACACTTTTAGAACGCTTGACGGTGAGTGACTGGGATTTTCCTTCGAGTGATCCGTCGAGTAGTCCAAATTTGTTGACGAGTTCCTTCAACCTCTGGGGCTCTCCTTTTTCCGAGGCGAACTGGAGATAAAGGTCAGGCTCGGTGACTAAGTGCCCGAGGTTGGTTTTTTGTTCGGAGTGGGCTCGCAGGATTTCATCCACGCTGGCAGCCAGATAAAAGCGGGTACTGAGTTCAGGCTCCGGAGGCTCATCTTCTAGGAGCGAGACCGCTGAGTAATCCGCCTCGCTCCAATCGGCTGGTGGCTCTGCCGCTCGCCAATGATCATTGTTGTCGCGACAGATCCACCTAAAGCCTTCTGCGGGAATGAGCACAGGGACACTCAGACCTTCCAAGTTCATCTGCGTAGCTTTCGTTACGGATACGTTATGTTGACCCGTAACTAACATAGCACCATACTTCGTTACAACAAAGCTGATTTATTCGTAACGGGGCCCGCCAATACCTCTTGCCGACAGGAACCAGTGATGACGATGAATAGGACAAGCTTCCGCGCCGTGTCGCAGGTCACAGGGCAAGAGCCGAGGCGGAAAAAACTTCCCGGCAACACGTCGGTCCGCGTCATTCAGAAGTGCAAGGACGCCAAATGGCGGTCAGCCAAAGAAGTCGCTGACCGCGCCGGAATAGCTAAGGCCGACGTCGCAAGGGTAATTCACAACATACAGACCAGCCACCAGCACCGAGCCAAGGTCGAGACCAAAAAGGTCGGCAAGGAAACCCACTACCGAATTTTTGAGAAGGACAAAACGGTCAGCGTGGAGGAGCTGACCGAGAAACTCAGACCCATCGTTGAGGGTCTCAAGGCCGAGGGCAAAAAGAACATGGCAACGATGGTACCAGCCGAAGTCGCCATGCTGGCCGCGAGGCTTGAGCGTCTCCTCAACGAATGGGCCGAGTGATCGCCGCGCCGCATCCTGGGACACGGCAAAGGCGATGCACCGCAACAGTCCCATTGGAGCTTAGAATGTTTAAATTAGTTAACAGCGAAACGAAGCCTCTCACGCCTGAATTGGCAGAGAGATTTAAGGCTATGTTGCCTTCACCAACGGAGCGCATGTTCGACCCCGCGAGGGCGAAGATGCTCCGCGAGAAGGCAGAGGCCCGTCAGTTGATCGCCTTCAATTGGGCGGTCGCGGAGGTCGGCGACAAGCAGTACCGGGTAAACGGCCAACACTCTTCTGCGGTGCTCGCTGAGTTGAATGGTCAGTTTCCACAAGATCTGAAAGTCCACATTGACACCTACAAGGTGGACACCATGGAGGGCTTGCCGCTCCTGTTCCGGCAATTCGATGCCCGGAAGAGCGGGCGCACCCCTATGGATGTGTCGGGAGCCTACCAGGGCCTCCACACAGACCTCGCTGATGTTGCTCGCGGTGCTGCCAAGTTAGCCGTCGAGGGTGTGGCTTGGTACGACAAGAACGTCGAAGGGTTGCCAGCACCGAAGGGTGACGACGTTTACACGCTCTTCGGTAAGAACGCGCTTCACTCCTTCATCAGGTGGGTTGGCGAGGCATCTTCACCATCAAGACGCCTGAGCTGAAACGCCAGACCATCGTGGCGGCAATGTACGGCACCTTCGAGAAGAACGAGGCCGAAGCACGCAAGTTCTGGAAGGAGGTCGCCAGGGGCGGTGTGGAATTCGACGAGAACCACCCCACTACTGTTCTGGATGGTTTCCTCAAGTCGATTGCTGAGGACAAGAGGAAATTGGAGCTGAAACCGGCGAACTTCTACCAAGCGTAGCATCTACGCCTGGAACGCCTTCCGCGAGGGCAAGAGCATCAACACCGTGAAGTGCGACACCAAGAAGGGTCTCTACACCGTCGCGGCGTAGAGATCCCGAAGAAGCCCCGGTTTGCCCCCCACCGGGGCTTCTTCATTTTTGGCTCCGCACGTGCCTATGTAACCTGCCAGCGAACCCGGTAGAGACCAACATATGCGCATTACCAAATTGGATGCAGCCCAGCGCCAGCTCGACTGCGCAATCTGGCTCCGGCTCCGAGACCTAGACAGCCTCGCGGTCCACACCCTCGCGTATGCTGCCTATGGCATCCTGCGCGACCTGTGCAGTGAACGGCCTGACGTGATGGAAATGGTGAACGCGATCATTGACCACACTAAGTTTGCCGAGGTCCCCAACTTCCTCAAGCACGCCGATTACGACCCAGAAGGGATGCTCGACGCTCATTCCCCCGAGACAACCCACCTTACGGTCGCACTCGCGATCCGACTTTTGAAGGAGCTTGGCCGCGAAGAAACTCCCATGACGCTGGCCTTCTCCAAGCTGCCAGATCCCTACGAGCCTGCTCATAGGGCAAGCGAGGGGCTCAAATTCTTGAGGGACAGCCCGCCCCTATCAGACCAAGACCCGGCTACGAGGCTGGCAGACCTCCAAAAGATATTGAACTCTCCGTCGACATAGGTGCGGCTACTTCTCGGTGCTGGGCTTGCCGCTCAGCCAAACACCGTGAGCAATCTCTTTTTCATATCTCGCTCTCCAAAAAAAGGGAGGCCAGCCGGGAGCCCCAGGGACCCAATGCTGGCCTCCACGTCAAAAGGCTGACGAAACTGACAAGGAAGCGGCAGCCTGACCGCTCACCCGAGAACCCATGGGCGAGCGGGGGAGGGGCGACGCGGAGACACCATTTAGGACACGCCGCCCCGGTTTACCGGATGCGTGTAGGAGTTGGGCCACGCAGCCGATCTCGTTACAGCGACGCTGCCATCTCAGGATTGCTCCGCAAGACCCTGTCGATCGCTTCGTCGACCGTCATATTCGGAAACTGCCGCACAAGCGCAGCCGCTCGGGCGTGCACGCGGTTGGCGACAACTGAGGTGCCGCCCTTTTGGATGTCGAATGGATCGGTCGCCTCGACCGCACGATCGTGCTGGAAGGCGTCGACCAGCTCGGGATTGCGTGCTTTCACCATCGCGATCGCGTCTTCGGCGCTCGTGTTCGGATGCAGTTTCCGCACTGCCGCCGCGCGCCCCGCCAGCCTGTCGGCGGCTGACTTGGTCACGGTGCCGCGACGCTCTTCACGCTCCTGTCGAGCGAGCCTGGGGTTACTCGTGTAGACCTTCGCAAATGCCTGCGCCTGACTTAGCTTCGGCTCGGCCTTGCGCAGCTCGGTGGCGAGCGCCATGAGCTTGTCGTAGCTTCCGCTTCCGACGCTCTTGTTGATCTGCTCGACGCCGGTTGCTTCGTCGACTGCCGACTTAGTCAGCGCGAGGAAATACTCTTCCGCCTGACCCATGGTCTCGGCGAGCGCGTCGGCTTTGTCCACGGTCGGGTCTTCGACGATTGAGGCGACACTCTCGGCGAGAGCGGACCAGCCGCGATCAACTTGTCGTTCTAGGGTGCTCATTTTCAGAACTCCATTCTTTGGGGGGTTGTGGTCAGGCGGCCTTGGCCTGTTTGGCGGCGAGCCGTTGGCTCGCCCAATTCTCGATGCTCTTGCTCCAACCGTCCGCCAACTCGGTCAACGAGGTCCTGGCCGCTGGGCTCATGTGATCGCCGATCGGGAACCGTGAGCCCTGAGCGGCGGCGATGATTGCGCGCTTCACGTTCACTGCAAACAACGCTGGGCTCGGTGGGCAACCGAGACGGTGCAGCTCGTTTACTGCGTCCGCTGCATTGGTCAGTGCACCGAAGGCGGAACGCAGGCTCTGATCGGCGACGCGCATGGCGTCCATGGCGGCACGCCCGCGCTTAAGCGCGGCCTCGGCGTTCTGCCGAGCAATCTCTTCACGGGCAATGCCCTGCGCTTGGAGCACTCGCGCCTCGCCTTCGCGGATCGCGGCGTGCACGCCGGCGATCTCGGTGTTGATCGCGACCAATTCGCCGTTGATCTTGGTGAGCTTGGCGCGGGCCTTGTCGTTGCCGGTGTGGGCATCAAAGGCGATCATGTCGCGCTCGGCTTCGAGGTCGAGCTTGCGATCCTCCAAGGCGGCGAGCTTGTCGCGTAGGTCTGCGACAACCTGCTTCGCCTGTCCGGTGGTGGTGGTCATCCTGTTCTTACTCCTTGTTGTCTCACTCGCCGCCCTGCTGAGTTGAAACAGCGCGAGCGGCAATCTCAGGGTTAGGTGACGCCGTGGCGTCAGCCATTTCAAAAGCTGGAGGCGGCATTTTGCTCCGCCTGGGTGGTTGGGTGTGTCTGAGTAGTGTTAGCACCGCTCCTGACTGGCTCTGCGGGGCTGTGGTGAGTTTTCATCCGGGGAACCTCCCGCCGATGTCGACCGGGCCTTGGTAAGAAGGATTTGCGGCTGGCATCCCGCTCCCGAAAATGATCGGAACGGCGAAGGTCACGGGCTGCGCAGCGCTGCCAGCCGCAAGCCACAGCGCCCCAGCGGCGCAACAAGCGATGTCGTCGTGCCGCCCTTCCGGGTGGGTGATGTTATCCTTGCCGGCTGCGGAGGTGCGCCGTTCGAGGTCGATCAGTTGAGCGATCAAGCGCTGATGATCAAGTAGGGAAACCTCGCCGGAATTGCACCGAGGCAGAAACTCGACGTAAAGCTCCGATGCCGTCTTGGCTGATGGCACGTGCGTAATGCCGTGCCTAGCAAAGGCTTCCTTGGTGAAGCCGGGTGCCCAACGATCGGATGTCACGGTGCCGATCCGGTAGCTGCTTATGGTGTCGGCGAACTCGGCGATCACAGCCTCGGGGCTGAAACGCGGGCGACGCTCCCTGACGCAGTCGAGCACCGCAACCTTGCCTTCGAGGTGCGCGATGCCGAGCGTGGCGCTGTCGCTGCCGGAACCAGAAGCCATGTCGGCGAAGGCGAAGTATTGGACCTTGTCGAGCGGCGGACGCTCGAAGAAGCCGGGCTCGGTAACCGCCGCGATCGCTTCACGGGTGAGCAGGCTTTCGAGATCGCTTCTCCATTGGCAAAGGTAGTCGGCGGATGCCTTGGCCGGGTCGCGTTCCAGCGCGCGGTCGATGACCTTTTGGCTGAGCTTGGGATTGAATACCCTAGAGCCGCCAAGCGCCACGAGGATGGCCGGATCACCTTCCGGCCCATAATGGCGTTTCCAGATTTCGTAAAGCTCGCCCGAGGTTCGGTAGGGCGACGAGATCAGCACCAGCGGACCGCCGGTCGTGCTCAGCGCCGGACGTGTTGCCGCCAAGATTTCCGCATCAGCGTTTGATGAGTGCTCGTCGGTGTAGAAAAATGCGACCTCGGACGCGGTCACGCTAATGGCGGTCATGCCGCGCAGCCGCCGATAGTTTGCGCCACGACACTCGATGTCGATCTTGGTCGAGAGACTTAGGACATCTCCCGCGCGCCCGGTCACGAGTTTGGACAGCACCGGCGAGGTTTCAAAAACGCCTTCGATGTAGTTCAACTGCACATGCGCCTGCCTGAGATCGGGCGCGATGCAGAGCACCACGCCACGCTCGCCAGCAGTGAGCACGTCGGTGTGGTCGCAGCAGCCGGCGAGGTAAGCGTTGAGGACGCTGAGTGCACGATCCTTGCCGCCTCGGCGTCCGACGATCAGGGCCGCTTCCTCGACAGGAGCCGCCGGCGACGCCTTGCGTCCGGTTACGGCTGAGAAGGCGTCAAGCTCCTCGGGCGCAAGCGGCTCGCCCATCAAGGCCATGAGCATCGTTCGCCAGAGCGACCAGCTCTCGCCGACGAGTGTCTTGCCGAGTAGTTGCTCGTCGGCCAGAGCCTCGCGCATGGAGATCAGCGGGTTCATGCTGTCTCCTTGGCGGCGATGTAGCGTTGCACCTCGCCAGCGGTCGCGGTGTTGGTGCGGCGATTAGAGCGCGGCTTGGCGAGGCCCATGTCTTTGAGGGTGGGCGAATGAACCGGATCGGCGGCGTCTTCCGGCGTGAGCGTGTTTCTTTTGCGCCGGCTGAGGCCAAGCATCCAGTGCATCCGGTTCAACAAGCCTTGCTGCCGGACCAGCAAGTCGATCACGTCGGCGGGCTCGCCGGCCATCACCCGCTCGTGCAACTGCTCGACTTGGACCGTCAGCAAGGCGGTGTTGCGCAACTGCACTTTCATGGTGTCGCTGAGGTCGGCTTCGCTCTTGCCGAGGTCCCGAAGCAGGCCGCCCAGCACGTCCTTGAACCTGCGCGCCTCGGCAGTCCTGCCATTGCCGGGGAACGCGAAGATCGAGTTAGTGGCCCTGGCTCTGAGCAGGCGATTGGCGGTCGAAACGTGGTCCATTTTTCGGCCTCGGCAGCGCTGATTTCCATTGCCCATTGTGGACACCACAAGGACATGGGTCCTAGAGATGGCCAATATTTCGCGGAACGTCAACGAGTTGCCGCCAAGGACCCTTGCCTTGTGAAGGCAATTCAAACCTCAAAAACCCGCTTAAATCCTTGCGTCCCGGGTCGCCTAAAGGTGGGATTTTTGTAGGTCAATTTTCCAAATTCGGCGCTCATCCGTAACGCGGCAAGCAGGTCCTGCGTGCAGCCCCCCGTCACGCCCCCTGCGCGCCCTGGCGGGCGCTGGGACATCCCCCCTTCGCGATCGCGTGGGGCGGTGTTGGCTCCTATCCGTGTTCCCGGTTTTCTCTCTGTCCTTGGGTTGGCTCAAGAAAGGGTTTGCCGCAAACTTTTTGGTGTAGCCAAAAGGAACGCGCGCTTGACGCGCGCGCATCCCCCTGGTTCCTAAAACGGTATGTCATCATCGAGATCGAGCCCTCGCATATTGGGTTGCCGCGCTACGCGCTCGACCCACTCAGGCAGCGCGAGCAGGATTTGCTCACGGCGACGCCAAAGCTCATCTTGCTTTTGTAATTCCAGGATGAACTCAGGCATCGTCGGCAGAAAGCGCCGAGCCTCCGGTTTGATTTCCGCGCTGTCGATCGTCGCCTCCTTACCGGATGTCGGACGCAGCATTGCGAGCGTTGTCGCGTACAACGCGCCGATGCACGGTTGCTCGGCTTCGATCAGCTCAACACCGACGGTCGACACCACCTCGGCGTCGCCGCGTGCGCCGTATAGCCCATGGAGCACGGTCAAGCAGTCAACGGCGTGGGCGGCGGTAGCGTACTGCATCATCGCGGTGAGCTGGCGCATGGTGGCGTCGAAAGTCGCCGGTAGCGATGCCGATCCGGCGCTCACCGCCCGATTGATGTCCAACAGCTCTTCGACTGCGGCAAGGAGCTTGTCCACGCGCCGCACCGGCAACAGCGGTGCGCCTTGTGGTTCTCGTTTCGTGAGCGCGGATGCACCAGTTGCGCCACGTTGCGCGCCAGTCGCTCTTGACGCCCGAGGTGCTGAGCCAGTGGTTTCGGAACTTCTCGGCCTCGCGAAGGATCATCGGCTCGGCCATGCCGAGCGATCGCGCGTAGGCGAGGTCTTGCTCGTCGGTTCGCCAGTCCTCGGGAAGGCGTGAACCCTTCGCGATCGCGTAAGAGTGCGCGCGTGTCGGCTCTCGCGCCCGCTCTCCCGTGTTAATTCCTGTGTTCACTTCATGTGTTTTATGCGGGTCCGCTATTGCGGACCCTTTATCGGTCCCCAGCGGACCCTTTTCGTGCACCAGCGGACCCTTTTCACTCTCGAAACCGTCCGCTGGCGATACGGTTTCGTCGTCTAAACCGTCCGCTGGTGACACCGTTTTGAGCGAGTATCGGTTTCTCTTGTTCCGGCCACCACTGGTCCGCTCGAAGTCGACAACGCCCATCGCCTTGAGCTTTTCGGTCGTGCGCTTCGCGGTGGTCTCAGACGTTCGACTTGCTGCGGCGAGTTGCGGATAACTCGGGAAGCACTCCCCAGTTTTGGTGTTGTGGAAGTCGAACAGCAACGCGGCAGCGACACGGAACTGGGCGTGAGACAGTCGTGCATCCGCGCACAAGGCGGTAGCGATCCTAATCTTCTCAGCCAGGGAGATGGTCATTGGTCTGCCTCCAATCGACGAAATCGGAGGTCGCGGACGCGGCGGGCAAGTCCGTCAAGTAGGGCGCGCAATTCGAGCGATGGCTCGATCCCAGCACCGATGGCGGCGGCGATTGCGTCAAGCTGCGCGTGCTCGTGCGGTCCGACATGGCCGGTCGCGGTGAGCAGTTCGAGGCTGTCAGCCACCAAAAAAAGTTTGTGAGCGCCCATCGCGGCGCGCTGCGCTTCGGTCCACCGTTGCGCGTTCCGATACCCGCCACGCCACGCTGCCTGGGTGATCCACCGGGCTCCGCTTGTTGCGCTGGGTGTTTGGACACCGTTACGGCTATGCCGACGCCGATGAGCGCGCTGCCGGCAGGCATTGCAGCAAAAGCGCGCGTCGATACGGAGTGCGATGAAGTTTTTGCCGCACCCGTTGCAAGTTCCTTGACGACTTTGGAGAGGTTTCTTACAAACCGTAGCGTCAGCGTGGCTGTTGACAACACTTCCCAGGCCGTCGCCCCTACAGGGCGGCGGCCTTTGCATGTCAGGCGGTGGCGGCGCGAGCATCTCGGCCCTCCCTGTGAGACCGCGCTTTGCGCCGCGTCGGATTTTTCACTTTGACTTCTGCCGCGATCCGCTCTCGCACCGTGGGGATGTGCAGCATGACGCGGCCTCCCCAAAGCAGATATGGCCAGCCGTCAGGCTGGTTGATCCTGCGCCTGAGCGTGCGAACACATACTCCGAGATCGCGTGCGACCTCGTCGAGTGGCGCATAATCACGCAGAAGATCGAAAGATTTTACGTCGCTCATTTTTACCGTTGCTCCGTTGCTTTTCGCGGGGCTAACGGTGGCGATGAGTGACCGGAAGCCCTAAATCGAAACCAATAGACCCCACGCAACTCGCGCGGGGTCGGTGAATTGGCAGTCGAATTAGAGCTGGTAGCTTCGAGAGAGTGTGGCGCTCACATCGCCCACTCAGCCTCTCCCACTTCCTAGCACGTGGCGTCTGCAACTTCGGCAGAAGGGAGGGATTTCGAGCCCCTCAACGCACGGTGCCAACATTCCCGTTGGACACACCGGCCACGATGTCACTTTATGTTTCGAGAAACAGTCCTGTCAACGGTTTGCACCGCAAGTCGGTATCCGTTTGCTATCGGCGTCCTCGCTCGATTGACACGACCTCCGCTTTGCCGTCGCCGTTTGTCATCCCGGCGATCGCCGTCGCCGCCGCCCGCTCCGCGAGCTTGTTGCGGGCCTCTTCGGCAAATTTGATGTACCGCGTGACGGTGGACAATTGGCGGTGACCGAGCACCGCCATGATCTCCGGCGCTGACGCGCCGCCCATGGCGAGGTGCGATGCAGTCGAGTGGCGTAAGCCGTGCAAGCCGATGTCAGTAGGGAGCCCAGCCTCCTTGCGCACAACCCGCCATAGCTTCGAGAGGGAAAGCGCGGCGTCCCGTTTCGTGCTCTCGAACACCAAATCGTCGGGGCCGCCTTTCGGTTGGCGAGCGATGATCGCCTGCGCAACCGCCGGCAAGCCGATGACGCGCGACTTCCCGGTGGCTTTCCCAGTCTTGTGCGCCGATGACGGTATGACGATGCGGGCCTTGGCCAGCTCGACATGAGCCCAGCGGAGATTGACGACTTCGCCACGGCGAGCGCCGGTCAGGGCGATTAGCCGGATGCTGTCGGCGGCTGCGGGCCGGATGCGTTCCGCGCTCTCCATCTGATCCAGTGTATCAAACATGCGCCGGTAGTCGTCCGTGCCGCTGAGGATGGTCTCGCGTTCGCCTGCCGGCGCGATTTTGTAGTGCAAAGCCGAGTGATGCTCGGTCAGACCCTTTGCGACCGCCCACGAAAAGATCGCGCGGAGGAGTTTGATTGCTTCATTCGCCGTGCCAGCACCGCCTCGCACACGTGCGAGCCCGCGTGGCTTAGTCTTCGCGACGGTGGCGGTCTTGCCGTTCGCGATGTCGGCGGCGGTTTTTTTGATGTCGTCAAGCTCCAACGCATCGACGCGACGGTGGCCGAGTAGGGGTCGCAAATGTCGTTTGATGCGGCCAGCGTCGACGGCGCGCGTGGTGTCAGCTTTGTTCTTGAAGTCGTCGCTCGCGAGATAGGCATCAAGCAGCTCACCGACGGTCGGCAGCGCGCGCACCGCGTCCAACTCGCCCTTCGGATCGGCACCGCCGTCGATCTCGCGGCGAAGCCGTTTGGCCTCGGCCTTGGCGGCGGGCAGTTTCCAGTCGGGCGCGCTGCCGATGGTGAAGAGCTTCTGGATGCCGGTAGCCTTGACGCGGTATCGCAGAGTGAACGCCTTCGCGCCGCCAGCGCTTACAGTCACGTAGAGGCCGGGGCTACCCTGGACGGGATAGCGCCGATTGCCCTTCTCGGGGACCGTGAGCTGCTTGATAGCCGTATCCGATTTGATGATTTCCAGCTTCTTGCGCTTCATTTTTTTTCCGTAGGCGTCTCGTCGCCGTGTCCTCACCATGTCCACAGAACATTGTGTTTCTCGTGTCCACTTATGTGGGGGCGGTGTCTTGCCATGTCAAGAGAAAAGCCAGGAAATTCAAGGGCTACAAGGCGACGTTCCTGCGAACCTCTTAGGACCCAAGGAGTTCACGGAACCCCTCGGACCGCCCTCCGAAGGCAGAGGTCACAGGTTCGAATCCTGTCGGGTGCGCCAATCTCCGCAATGATTTCCCGTCGTCTTCGGACCCTGACCAGGGGTGCGCGTCCGCAGAATGTCCGCGTAATGTGTTCACTGCCCGTTCGGGCGGCGACGGCCTGCGTCACCAAACAACGCGGGGAGCGGAGTCACTCCTTCTCTCTGACGTAACGACGACGTTCCAAGAAGGGGTGCGCGAGCCGCTTGCAACATCGGCGGGGCATCGTGAATGCCAGAACGGCTCCAAACGCCCAGCGCACCCCTCCCATCGCCTCATAGCCCAGCTCAACGCGCACTGGAGGGTCGTGGGTGGCCCGCTACAATGGAAGTTGCAGCGGAAAAAGGGCAACCAGAGGACAAAGAACCCAGGCTGGCGGGACCGCTCCTTCTGCAGGATGAAAGACACGCTGCTGCGTTGCATTCGCGAATACTGCAGCGACGTCGACGCCGAGGCTCTCTCGCAGCTCAACTCGCTACCTGATTGGCACCCTGATTGGGACCGCCGAAGTCAACGCACGAACTTGGACGTTCGTGGAACGTCTCCTGCTCAAGTTGACGAGCAGTCAAAGTCCTTGGTCTCTCACACATTGGAGGCTTGTTAGGCTGATGATCACACGCGTCGCAACTGTATCCCCACTCTTCCCTAGTTTGTTGGCAGTGAGGAGCTGGAGCAAGATGCTCTCAATGTCAGCGCGTGACACCACGCCGATTGCCCCGCTTATGGGCGAGGATCAAAACAGCATCATCCAGGTCAAGACCGAAACCCGCAAGGACAAGGGCGACAGCGTCACGTTCTCCTTGCTTGCTCGCCTTCAGGGCGATGGCTACTCCGAGGGTCAGACCGCTGTCGGCAACGCCGAAGCGATGACGCTCTATGCGCAGTCTGCCGTGATCAACGAGATTGGTCACGTCTGCTCGCCGCCTTCGCAGAACTCAATCGATCACCAGCGCATTCCGTTCAACCTCCGCGACGAAGCTAGAGAGGCGGCAGTCTAATGCCTAATGCAGGATCAGCTCGGTTGGCTTTGCCAGCAGCAGACCGGCGTGAAGCAGCAAAAAAGCCCAAGCTGGCACTTCGCGCGAGCAAATACATCACAACGCGTCAGGCCACCAACATCATGGAGGCAGTCGGGTTCGCTAAAATGATCGGCCTTCCGCTGGTGGCGCATCTCACCATTCATTGGAGCCTCACGGAGGTCACCGATGATCCTGACGGCAAGCTGTTTGCGAAGGTGCGTGAGGGGCTGGACAAGTGGCTTGAGCGGCACGGTGTTGAGTTCGCGGGCATATGGGCACGCGAGCGCCTAGCAGGAGGACAGTCCGATGTCGTTCATTGCCACCTGCTCTTTCACCTGCCGGCGCTGTATCGCACGGGCAAGAAGCTCCTTCAGGTTGAGAACGCGATCTCTCGCTTAGTCGAGCTGCACGGTAGGGGCCTTTTGCATGAGCATGTCATCGATTTGAGGGTTCACGAAAACCCTGATGGCAAATACCTCATCAAGGGTGGTGGCCCAAAGATTTGGAAGCGCTTCGGCATCAGGAAGAAAGATCGCCGCGCACAGGGCCTCATCTTTGGCAAGCGGTGCGGCACCACGGAGAACATTGGCTCGGCTGCACGAAGTGCCAAACGGTCTCAACAATATCATCAGATAAGCAGGGGGTAGCTATGACCAGCAAAGGCGAAGCGTTGGCCGCGGTGCACGCGGCAATGGATAGCAGGTTATTTGGCGAAGGCGATTGGCTCGTGGATCGGGAGTCGTGCAATGCGGTCGACAGGCTTCTGCATGAGCATGGTTTTCTGTTGCAACTTTCGGACAGTTCATCTCGCAGCACACCACTCGGTAAGGAGACCGATGTCGATCTACTTATGTGTTTCCTCGGGCTCTGGGACGAGTGGGAAATTCCCAACATCCTCCATCTCCGAGGGTACATTGACCTTGAGGAGTGCGAAGAGATTTATGAGCAGCTAGAGCGCGGCGAGCCGGAACAGGTGATCAGGCCCGTGGTGCAAAAGGTTTGGCGTCTCTTTTGCAATCCTTCTGGCTTGCTCTCCTGAGCAGCCGGTGTGCCGACCTCAACATTGGGTTAGGCAGCAAGTACGCACACAGGCGCGGTGCGCGAGCGGGAAGGACTATCACCGGCCGCCGATTGGGCGAAGACCTTCTATCGGCCCTAGCGCACCACTCGGTAGCCTCTCAAACGCTCCAACAACACGGGGAACATTGATCCGGCTGCTCGAAAGCGCTGGAAGGATTCAATAGAGCGCGATAATCGAGCGTAGCGGGGAAGATGGGGAATGGCTAGACCAAGACAACGAGTACGCCTTCAAGATGGATTGTGGATTGACCTAAACAAACTCCTACGTGAGGGGCCACCTGGAAAAATTCCGTGGCCGATTGAGATTCGATGGACCTCCAATTTTTACGGCGAGGTCGCAAAAGGGTGGATCACCATCAAGAGGGAAGGCGAAGACCGGGGTTCCCTCAGAATCGTTTTGGGTGAACTCGACCAGCGCCTCAAGTTGGTCGCGCAGCCTCGACATTTCGGCGGGCAGCAGTGGTATTTCAAGTGTCCAGTGACGGGCGGGAATTGTTCGGTCGTCTGGCTACCACCCGGTGCAGACCGCTTCTGTAGCCGTCAAGCGTGGGGGAAGCAGGCGGCCTACTCCACACAATTCGAGTCAAAATTCGACCGCGCTCTCACCGCGAGAGAGAAGGTCAAGTCACGCTTGATTGGAGACCTTGATCCGCGCCACTGGGACTTGCCTCCCAAGCCTGCATGGATGCGATGGCGCACCTATGATCGCTTGTCGCAAAAATACCTTGTGAAACAGGCCATCCTCGATCAGTGCATCGTCGATGTGCTAGGCTGAGTAAGTCCGGGTTAGACAAGAGATTTCGATTTGGGGATAGGCGAGTGCTTCGGCGCGCTTCGATGGAGGCGGAATTAGTGACCCCTAATAGCGAAGCAATCGCCTATCACGAAGCCGGCCACGCCGTGATCTCGATGAAGCTGGGCTACAAGTGCCTCTACGTCACCATCATCCCTGACGGCGACAGACTGGGACACGTCTGTTGCGAAGACCCTCTGGCCCGAGGGCACGACGATAAGATCAAGCACGCCTTGAAGGTGCTCATTGCAGCAAGCCTTGCTGAGAGCACGCGAATTGGCTCACGGGCGTGGGGTGATGCCGACGACCGGGTCAAAGCAACGAACCTTGCTCTGCTGGCTACTGACCGCAATGGCGAGCGCGCCGCAGCTCTAGTCAATGAAATGATCGGCGAGACACGCAAGCTCATCGAGCACCATTGGCCAGACATCGAGGCTCTGGCGAAGCGGGTACTGATCAAAGGCAAGGTCAACTTCTTAGAGACCTAAGCCCGGACGTTAGAAGACTTCGACTCCTGGGGTGCGCGAACCGCAAAATGGCGCACCGACCAACTGGGTAGGAAAGTCACGATCAAGCCTCACGCACCCCAAGAGTGTCTGGAGTTAACCCCAAGGCGGACATCCAACAGCGCGGTTCTCGCACTAAGCGGACTTCTCCCCCTTCGCTAGTGAATTATCTGATGCGCAGAGGATCAAGAACATGGAACTGCCAAAGGCAGGCAACAGCTACATGCAGGAACGGCGCGGTATCTCCGCACTGCAAGCCTACGCCGCGGCGAACGGACAGATTTGGCGTGAGACTGGAACGGGAGATGTCGGCATCGACGGCCAGCTTGAGTTTGTTACTCCAGAAGGATTTGCCACTGGCCGTACAATCGCCGCGCAGGTGAAGGCTGGCCCTTCCTTCTTTCAGAATCCATCGGCAGCAGGCTGGAAATTCTATCCAGAAGAAAGGCACCGAAATTATTGGGAGCACTTTCCCCTCCCCGTGCTGCTCGTCCTGCATAATCCTGAAGGTGGTGACAGCTACTGGATCGACGTACGCCAGGCGTTGCGGGTGCCTACACGTGAGGAGCGCGGTTTTATCGAAGTCCCCACGACGAATCTCCTTCAGTCGACAAACCCCGCAGCTCTTCTTCGAGAATGCGGGTGTATTGGATCAGCTTTTCATTCCAGCGATCGAGGATGTGCTTAAGCGGCTGTTGACGACGGTATCGAATGAAGGGACATTTCCGCTAAGTTATTTCGACCTTTTCGTTCATGGTCTCACGAACATCTGCCGCAGTATCTATTACGGAATGGATGTCGTCTGTAACGCGGTCGAATTTAACCTCGATGTGCAAGGTAGCGAAATTGGAATGGGGATGGGAGCTCCAGAGCAGGAGTTTGCTTTCGGCTTCGTGAAATTTCTGCTGGTGCAGAATCTTGCTCAGATCGACTACGCGGACTGCCTCATCGATTGGGTAGACCGCGAAATGCAGCCCCACTTCGTCGCACCTTTGACCTCGCGAGGAAGAACGCTTGTTGCCCTAATCCAAAAAGAGGAAGAGCGCCTCGTGGCTAGCGGCGTGATACCTGTTGAAGGCCATTGTCACGTTGCGCAGGAAGGCTTCTTTCAGATGGTGCCTCAGTCGCATTTTACCAGGTTCGCTAGGATCAGGAAGTTTCAGGACGTGCTGGCGAAGCGGACGACGGTCAAAGGATGAGCCTGCAGGTCTTAAAGAGGAGATGGAGCGCGCTTTTGGCAATGGGGCGGTCGACGAGGGCGAGGTCGATGGGCGTGCTCTCCGCTGGAAGTCAATAATTTACGTGGGGGCTGATGAGGAGAAGATATGAGAGGCCGGCACCAGCTCGCGGCAGAAGTGCCCGAGCGCGTTCAGCACGATCCAGAAGCTAGGAGAGGATCGTCGATTCCAAGCGTCTAGCGAGTCTGCTTCGGAGTGTGAAGGGGTTCAGTGCGTCACGGGGTTGAGTTACCGCGAGACCATCGAAGACCTGACCTCCCGTGGCACCTGCCTGTCCGACCAGGGATTCCTCTTCGGCCCAAGTGTGATTTAATGCGCTAGGAGAAGGGGAAATGGCTGATACCTCAATCGAGTGGACAGATGCAACGTGGAACCCTGTTGCCGGGTGCGCGATCGTCTCTCCAGGCTGCACGAACTGCTACGCGATGCGAATGGCGGCCAGGCTCGACGCGATGGGTCACCCCAAGTATCGTGGGCTGACTCGCCGGAGCGGTGGACGCGACGTGTGGAACGGGCGCATCCGTTGCGATCAGAGCGTTCTTGACATCCCGTCGCGCTGGAGCAAACCGCGCCGCGTGTTCGTGAACTCGATGAGCGATCTATTTCACGAGGATGTACCTCCCGACTTCATCGCAAAGGTCTGGGAGGTGATGCGGGTTTGCCCATGTCACACATTTCAAATCCTGACCAAGCGACCCCGGCGCATGGCCAAGTTAACGGCAGACCTCCCGCTATTGCCCAACGTATGGCTAGGCACGAGTGTCGAAAATGAAGACTATCTCTACCGCCTAGACGAGATGCGTGCTGCTCGGGCCGCGGTGCGTTTCGTCTCTTTCGAGCCCTTGCTCGGCTCCGTAGCGAAGGCTGATTTATGTGACTTCCAATGGGCTATCGTCGGTGGGGAAAGCGGCCCTCGTGCCAGGCCCGTGCAGGAGGCATGGGTCGAAGAGATTGAGGATCTCTGCCGGCGTTTCGGAGTCGCGTTCTTCTTCAAACAGTGGGGCGGAGTGAACAAGAAGCGAGCCGGGCGTCGGCTTAGGGGCGAGATCTTCGACGCGATGCCGTCCGCGCCGGCTGCAGTATTGAGCTGACGACC
>CAVWRU010000002.1:0-198530 GCA_963757555.1 uncultured Alphaproteobacteria bacterium | reverse complement strand
GTCCATCTCGGCAAGGATCGCTGCAGGATCGCCAGGCTCGCCCTGGAACAAGGCTTGCGTGAAGATCGGACCCTCCGGCGCGCCACAATGGCGATAGGCGTAATGCAGCTCGGCTACCGGCAGAACGCGCACTTGGCCTTCGCGATCCACGGCGCGCGCCTCGATCACCACTTCCTAGGTCTCGCGTCCGTGCGCGCCGCCATTCATGCGCAGCGCGCCGCCGACGCAGCCGGGAATGCCGCGATAGAAGGAAAGACCGGCGATGCCCGCATCGGCGGCAGCGCGGGCAACTTTCACGTCGGGCACGGCGGCGCCGGCGCGCAGCCGCGAGCCTCCTCGACCGTGATGCGCCGAACCCGCGGCCCAGACGGATCACCACGCCGCCAGATCCGCCGTCGCGCACGAGCAGATTGGAGCCGAGACCGATCATGGTGACGGGCATGTCCGACGGCGTGTTCGCGAGGAAATAAGCGAGGTCGGCCTCGTCGCGGGCGTGAAGAGGACTTCGCGCCGGACCGCCGACGCGGAACCACGTCATATCGGCGACGCATGGCGCCGGCCTTTGAGCTTGCCGCGCAGCTCGGCCAGCGCTCGGCAAGGTCAGCAGTCAAGGCCGCTCTCGACGCGTCTCCGCGTCGTCTCATGCCCGCGCTCCGGTGATCGCGCAAGCCTCTTCGGCAGCGCGTTGATCCAGTCGGTGATGGTGCCGGCGCCAAGCCACGGCCACGAGTTCGCCCGGCTGCGCGACCGCGGCGACGGTCTCGGCGAGCCCCTCCTCGCCATCGACGGTCGAGCACGTTCGGATGACCGCGCGCGGCGCAGGCCCGAGGCGCACCATCGCGGTCGATGCCGGGGATCGGCACCTCGCCCGCCGAATAGACCGGCGTCACCAGCGCTATATCGGCATCGTCGAGGCAGGCGGCAGAATTCGTTGAACAAGTCTTGCAGCCGCGTATAGCGGTGCGGCTGGATCACGGCGATCACCCGGCCGTTGCCGGCCAGCGCGCAGCCCGCAGCACCGCGGCGATCTCGATGGGATGATGCGCGTAGTCGTCGATAGATCTGCGACGCCCTTCCACTCGCCGACATGAGTGAAGCGCCGCTTGACGCCCGTAGAAGCCGGCAAGGCCCGCGCGGATGGCCTCGTCGCGGATGCCGGCTTCCGCCGCGGCGGCAATGCGCGGCAAGCGCGTTCGAGCGCGTTGTCATGGCCGAGAGCCGGAAGCATCAGATCCTCGAGCATGCGCGCGCCGCCGGCGACGCCCGAGCCGAGCTCGCATCGAATACGATCCTGCCGCGCGTCGGCCTGACATTGGCGAGCCTGATATCGGCGTCGCGTGCCACGCCATAGGTGAGCGTGCGGCGCCCGTTGGCGGCGCCGCCGAGCTTCGCGAGAAGCTCGCGCACCACGGGATGATCGATGCAAGCCACCGCGAGCCCATAGTAGGGAATGGCCTCGATGAATTGCTGGAAGCCCTGATGCATCGCGTCACCGTCTCCCAATAGTCCATATGCTCGGGATCGATATTGGTGACGACGCCGATCTGGGTCGGAAGCCTCAGGAAGGTCCCGTCAGACTCGTCCGCCTCGACCACCATCCACTCGCCCTTGCCGATGCGCGCGTTGGTGCCCCAGTCATTGATAATGCCGCCGGCGATCACCGTTGGGTCGAGACCGCCGCCTTTGAACAAAGTCGGCGATCAGCGAGGTGGTGGTGGTCTTGCCATGGGTGCCGGTGATGGAGACCGTGGCGCATGGGCGCATCAGCTCGGCCAGCATCTCGGCGCGGCGGATGATGGGAATGCCGTGTTCCTTGCGCCGCCTCGAATTCAGGATTGCCCGCTTTCACCGCGCGTCGAGATCACGAGCGTGGCAGGCGCCGTCGATATTGGCCGGGTCGTGACCGATCAGGCAGCGGATGCTTGCGGGCGCGCAAGCGATCGAGATTGGCGCTGTCCTTGAGGTCGCTGCCCTGAACCGTGTAGCCGCGGGTATGCATCACCTCGGCGATGGCGCTCATGCCGATGCCGCCGATGCCCACGATATGCACGAGGCCGGTCTTTTTCGGATCGGGCATGTGCATGACGAACGCCTACTCCTTGGACTTCACGAGCTCGTCCACGAGATCGGCGAGCCGCTTCACGGCGTCGACCGTGGCCATGGCATGCGCCTTTTCCGCGGCATCCACCAGACGCTCGGGCGACGACAGCAGGTCTTGCAGCAGCTGAGCCAACCGCTCGGTGGAAAGCTCTGACTGGCGCACGCACCAGCCACCGCCAACCTCCCGCAGCCGTGTTGCATTTTCGAGCTGATCGTTGTCAAGGGCATGGGCAGCGGGACGAGCAGGCAGGGGCGGCCGATGGCCGTCAGCTCGGCCACGGTCGAGGCCCCGGCCCGGGCAATGACAAGCTGAGCGGTGGCGATGCGCTCGGGCAGATCGCGGAAGAAGGGCGCGACATCGCGGCGATGCCTGGCGTCGGCATAGGCCTCGCGCAACGCCGGCCAGATCTTCCGCGCGCGCCTGCTGCACGATGGTCAGGCGGCTGCGCATCTCGGCCGGCAGGCGCGCAAGCGCCGGCGGCAACGCCCTCGGAGAAGAATCGCGCGCCCTGGCTGCCGCCGAAGACCAGCAGCAGAGCGCGATCGAAGCGTCCGGTGCCGAATAGGGGACGTTGCGAGAGCTTCGAGCACGGCATCGCGCACCGGGTTGCCGGTCAGCCTCGCTTTGGCTTGCGCTTCCGGCCAAGCAGCTTGCGTCGGCATGAAGGAGAGCGCGATGCTTGTCGACGAAGCGCGACAGCAGGCGGTTGGCGCGGCCCATCACCGCGTTCTGCTCGTGAATGGCGGTCGGAATGCCGCAGCGTGCGCGCGGCGATGATCGGCGGCAGCGTGGGATAGCCGCCAAAGCCGATCGACGGCCTGCGGCCGCATCGCGCAACAGCATGCGAAGCGCCGCCGGCATAGCCGATGCCGAGGCGGGTGAAGGTGCTTGCGCCACGGCAATCGGCGAGTTGCTGGTGAGGGTAGCGGACGGGCATGCGGTGGAGGGCGCGCGCCGGAAAGTCGCCGCCATATTGCTCGCCGCGCATGTCGGTGGCGAGCTCGACGGCATAGCCGCGGCGCTGAAGCTCCTGCGGCGAGCGCGGCGGCAGGGAAGAGATGGCCGCCCGTGCCGCCAGCGGCGAGCAGGATCGGCCGGTCGCTCAAGCCACCTGCTCCGACGCGCTCGTATCGGTTCCGACTCCGGCCTCGCTCGCGGCGCTTCGCGGCAGGCGCCCGCTGTCGGCCTTCGCCGCGTGAGCCCGAGCAGCAAAGCCCATGGTCAGCGCCATGGCGAGCAGCGAGGAGCCGCCATAGGAGATGAACGGCAGCGTCATGCCCTTGGCCGGCAACAGGCCGACATTGACCGCCATATTGATGAGGGCCTGCAGGCCGAACAGCATCATCGAGCCCAGCTATGGCGTGGCGAATGAAACCGTCCGGCTCCTGTGCCGCCTTGGACAGGCCGCGCAATACGATGAAGGCAAACACCGCAAGCAAGATCAGGCAGGCGATCAGGCCGTATTCCTCGGCGGCCACGGCGAAGATGTAGTCGGTGTGAGAGTCGGGAAGGACGTCCTTCACCGTGCCCTCGCCTGGGCCGCGCCCGAACCAGCCGCCATGCAGGAAGGAGTCGAAGGCCTTGTCGACCTGATAGGTGTCGCCGGAGGCGGGATTGAGGAAGCGGTCGATGCGCGAGGCCACGTGCGGCACGAGAAAATAGGCCGAGGCGATGCCGGCAAGCCCGGCTGCGCGAGCGCCCCGATCCAGAACAGATTGATGCCGGCCATGAAGAAGAGTGCGCGCCAGACGAGGCTGACGAGTAGCGTCTGCCCGAAATCAGGCTGCAGCACGAGAAGGAGCGCGAACACGCCGTAGAGCCCGAGCGCAAGCTGGAGCCCGGGGACGTCGTTGCGCTTCTGGCTCTCATTGAACAGCCAGGCCGTCAGCACCACGAAAGCGGGCTTGACGAATTCGGAGGGCTGGATCGAGACAAAGCCGATCTGCAGCCAGCGCCTGGCGCCCTTGATCTCGGGACCGATGAACATGGTGGCGACCATGCAGCGCAATGCCGACGACGAATATGATGAGGCTCGCGCGGCGGACCTGTTTCGGCGTGAGTGTCGAAGCCGCAAACATGATGGCGACCGCCGGCAGGAGAAGCGCCGCCTGACGCGCGACGAAGTAAAACGGCTCGAGATTGTTTTGGCGGCGATGGGCGGGCTGGCGGCGAGCGACAGCACGAGCCCGGCGCCGACGATCAGCAGGAGCAGGCCAAAGAACATGAGGCGGTCGACGGTGAACCACCAGTCGGAGAGCACGCTCTTGTCGGCGCGGGTGAGCCTCATGCCGCCCTGCCCTGCTGCGGCTGCACGGGATTTATGCCCTCAAGACGCATGACGATGTCGCGGAAGCTCTGCCCGCGCGCCTCGAAATTGGCGAACTGGTCGTAGGAGGCGCAAGCCGGTGACAGCAGCACCACCGGTTCCGGACTGCGAGAGCGTCTCGCGTCGGCAGCGGCGGCTTCGACGGCACGGTCGAGCGTCCCGCATTGCACGTGATCGACCTCGGCGCCGAACTCGGCGGCGAATCCGTCAGCCGCCTCGCCAATCAGATAGGCGCGGGCGATTCTGGGAAAGAACGGCTCCAACCCGGCAAGTCCTCCTGACTTGGGTCTGCCGCCAAGGATCCAATAGATGTCGGTGAAGCTCGCAAGCGCCTTGGCGGCGGCATCGACATTGGTAGCCTTAGAGTCGTTGACAAAGAGTACAGGGCCAAGCCGCGCCACCTGCTCCATGCGGTGGGCAAGGCCCGCAAATGTCCCCAATCCCTTGGCGATGGTTGAAGCGTCGAGACCTGCCGAACGCGCCAGCGCATAGGCCGTCGCCGCGTTCTGCCAGTTGTGGGCGCCACGCAAGGACCCGATGCCGTCGAGGCCGACGCGCCCGCGCTCCACGCCATTGTCAACCTCGGTCAGGAGTCCATCCTTCACCCACACGCCGGTCTCGACTGGGTGGCCTATGGCGATACGTTTGATCGCGTAAGGCCCTGGGAGCGCGTCGGCAATGGCGCGGCAATAGTCGTCGTCGACGCCGATGACAGCCGTCCCGTCCGGCGGCAGCTTGGCAAAGACGCGGGATTTGATTGCGGCGTAGTTTTCCAAGGTGCCGTGGCGATCGAGATGATCAGGGGTGATGTTGAGCAGCGCCGCGGCGTCCGGCGCGAGCGACGGCGTAAGGTCGATCTGAAAGGTCGACAGTTCGAGGACGTAGATCAGACCGTCGACGAGCGTCGGAAGGTCGAGCACAGCGTGGCCGATATTGCCGCCAAGGGCGACGGGCCTGCCTCCGACTTGCAAGAGATGCGCGGTGAGCGCGGTGGTGGTGGATTTGCCGTTGGTGCCGGTGATGACCACGACCTTGGCGCCGAACTCCTGCCGGGCCTTCTCGCGGAAGAAAAGCTCGGTATCGCCGATGACTTCGACGCCTGCGGCCGTCGCCGTCTTCACGCCCCAATGGGGTTCGGGATGGGTCAAGGATATGCCGGGAGCGAGCACGAGCGCCGCGATCCCGCTCCAATCGGCGCCGGGGAGGTCGCAAAGGCTTACCCCTTGCGCCGCAGCGCGGTCGCGCGCCGCCTCGGTGTCATCCCAGGCGAGCACCCGCGCGCCGCCGGCGGTCAGGGCGTGGGCGGCGGCGATGCCGCTCAAGCCCAGCCCAAATACCGCGACATCGCGGCCGGCAAAGATCGTCACGGGAATCATTTTGCTGAATCTACCGCAATTTCAGGGTGGCGAGGCCAAGCAGCGCCAGCACCACGGCAATAATCCAGAAGCGGATGACCACGGTGGATTCCGCCCAACCCTTCTGCTCGTAGTGGTGATGGAGCGGGGCCATGCGGAACACGCGCTTGCCAAACAGCCGGAACGACGCCACCTGCACGATAACCGAAATCGCCTCGAGCACGAACAGGCCGCCGACGATGGCCAGCACCAATTCATGCTTGGTGGCGACGGCGATGGTGCCGAGCGCGCCGCCGAGGGCGAGCGAGCCGGTATCCCCCATGAAGATCTGGGCGGGCGGCGCATTGAACCAAAGGAAGCCGAGGCCGGCGCCGACCAGCGCGCCGCAGATCACGGCAAGCTCGCCGGTTCCTTGTACGAAATGGATCTGCAGGTATTCGGCAAAGAGTGCATTGCCGACGAAGTACGAGATGAAACCGAAGGTGGCGGCGGCGATCATCACCGGCACGATGGCGAGGCCGTCCAGCCCATCGGTCAGGTTCACCGCGTTGCCGGCGCCGACAATGATAAAAGCGCCGAAGGGAACGAACAGCCAGCCAAGGTCGATCAGCACGTTCTTGAGGAAGGGGATGGCAAGCGCCGTGGAGAGAGGCGCCTGACCGACAGAGGCAATGACCCAAGTGGCAACGAGCGCAATTACCGTCTCGATGAGGAGCCGCACGCGCCCGCGCGAGCCTTCCACCGACTGCCGCGTCACCTTGAGAAAATCGTCATAGAGTCCGACGGCGCCATAGACGAGCGTGACGATGAGCACGACCCAGACATAAGGGTTATGCAGGTTGCCCCAGAGCAGCGTGGCGACGGTGACTCCCGACAAGATCATGAGACCGCCCATGGTCGGGGTGCCCTGCTTCTGCAGCAGGTGCCGCTCGGGTCCGTCGGCGCGGATCGGCTGGCCCTTGCCCTGGCGGATGCGCAGGGACCTGATGATCGCCGGCCCGAACAGGAACACGAACAGCAGCGCCGTGATCAAGGCTCCGCCGGTGCGGAACGTGATGTAACGAAAGATATTGAAGACGCTGAGTTCGCCCGTGAGCTCGGTCAACCAATAGAGCATGGTCTTCCCCCTAGCGGCTCGTTTAGGGCGAAAGCGGCGCGGAGGGAATCGGGAATTCGCGCCGGAAGCTCAGTTTTGCCGCAATTTGCTAAGGAAAAACCAAGGATTCCCGGGCATCAGGCCTGTGCGGCGGCGCCGGTCGCCCCAAAATGCCGTTGCAGGGCTTCGACCAGAGGGGACATGCGGCTGCCAAAAGACCCCTTGATCATCACCACGTCGCCAGCCCCCACCCCCTTTGTCAGAAGGGGCGCAAGCTGCTCTGAGGTCTTGGCATAGGCGCCTCGGCGCTTAGCGGGCAGCGCCTCGTAAAGACCGCGCATCATCTCACCGCAGGCATAGACGAGGTCCACATCCGCCGCGTCGATGTCCTCCACCAGCTCCTGGTGAAGCTTGGGGCCGAGGCCGCCAAGCTCGAGCATGTCGCCAAGAACGGCGACCCTGCGCTTGAATTCGTCCCTCGGCGTGAGCCCAAGAGTAGCGAGCGCCGCCCGCATCGAGGCCGGATTGGCGTTGTAGCTTTCGTCGATGATGGCGACGCGTCCGCCCTTGCCGCCGATGACGATGCGTTCGCCGCGCCCGGCCTGGGCGCGCCAGCCCGCGAGCGCACGGGCGGCGGCCTTGAGATCGGCATTGGCGAGCTTCGCCGCGGCAAGCACGGCAAGCGAGTTCTGCACGAAGTGAATGCCAGGGGCGCCGATACGATAGCTGATGGGTTCGCCCAGGATGTCGGCCTTCACCTCGGAGCCCTCGGGCCCAAGCTCTACGCTCACGCTCCGCGCGTCGGCGCCGCGTGTTTCGCCGAAGCTGACCACCCGCGCTTTCCGCTGCAAAGCGTGGCGCCGCAGGCGCTCGAAATGAGGATTGTCGCGATTGAGGATGGCGGCGCCGCCTGGGACCAGTTCTTCGAGGATTTCGGCCTTGGCGTCGGCAATGGCTTCGACCGAGCGGAAGAAGCCGAGATGCACCGGCGCCACGGTGGTGATGATGGCGATGTGCGGCCGGATCAGCTGGGTCAGCGCCTTGAGCTCGCCGGCATGGTTCATGCCCGCCTCGAACACGCCGAAGTTCGTATCCTGCCGCATATTGGCGAGCGATAGCGGCACGCCCCAATGGTTGTTGTGCGACTTCAACGAGACGTGCACCAGGCCTGACGGCATCAGCGCAAGCTTCAGTGCCTCCTTGGTGCCGGTCTTGCCGACACTGCCTGTGACCGCGATCACCACGGTGTCCTTGGCGCGAGCGCGTGCGGCGGTGCCGAGATCGTTCAGGGCTTGCAAGGTGTCGGCGACGCGGAGCAGCCGCTTCTCGCCGCGCGGAGCCTTGAAGTCATGCTCGACGATGGCGCGGGAGGCGCCTTGCGCAAGTGCCGCCTCGACAAAGGCGTGTCCATCACGACTGAGCCCGCGGAGCGCGACGAAGGCCTCGTCCGGCGCGAGGCTCCGGCTGTCAATGGAGACGCCGCTCACAGCCGTGCCCGCCGGCAGCGGGCACTTGCCGCGCACGGCCTTGACCATCTCTCCCACTGTCCACAGCGGCTTAGGCACGGTTCGTCTCCCTCTTTAGCGCAGCGTCGACCGCCTCGTGATCAGAATAAGGAATGACAGTGCCCTTGATAATCTGTCCCGTCTCGTGGCCCTTGCCGGCAATCAACAAGACATCCCCCTGCTCCAGTTCGGCAATGGCCTCCGTCACGGCGATGGCGCGGCCGGGAACTTCGATGGCGCCGGGTGCCGCCGCCAAGATCTCGCTTCGAATCTGCTCAGGTTCTTCGCTCCGCGGATTGTCGTCGGTCACGATGGCAATGTCGGCCTTATCCACTGCGACCGCGCCCATTTCGGGGCGTTTGCCCTTGTCGCGATCGCCGCCGCAGCCGAACACCACGAGCAATCTATTGCGCACATAAGGCCGAAGCGCGTCGAGCGCCTTGGCGAGAGCGTCAGGGGTATGAGCGTAGTCGATGAAGATCGGAGCGCCGGTCTTGGTGGTGCCGGCGAGATCGAGGCGCCCGCGCGCGCCGCGCAAGTTTACGAGCAGCGGCAACACACGTGCCGCGCTTGTTCCCGTCGCCATGCAAAGGCCTGCGGCGACAAGAGCATTGGAGGCCTGAAAGTCGCCGACGAGCGGCAGGCGGAAGGCTTCCGTCCCCCCTGCATGTGCGACCGTGAGGCGCTGGCCCAAGCCGTCCTCCTCGGCTGACAATAGCCGCAGCGTTTCGCCCCCGCGCCCAACTGAAATGACCGAGAGTCCGCGCGACTTGGCGAGCGCCGCCACCTGCTCGCCCGCCTTGCTGTCAACGTCGATCACAGCGCCGGCACCCGGCGGCAACAATTCGCCGAACAGGCGCAGCTTCTCATCAAAATAGGCCTCGAAGCTCGGATGATGGTCGAGATGATCGCGGGTGATGTTGGTGAAGGCGCCGGCGGCGAGCCGCACGCCATCGACGCGGTGCTGCTCGAGCCCGTGGCTCGAGGCTTCAAGCGCAAGATGGGTCACGCCTGACTTGGCGAATTCGGCGAGGATGCGGTGAAGCTCGACAGGGTCTGGCGTGGTGTGGGCGAGGATTTGCGTGCCTGACGGCCCGACGACGCCGACCGTGCCAAGGCTCGCGGCGCAGAAGCCCATCTGCTCCCAGAGCTGGCGGACGAAGGAGGCGACCGAAGTCTTGCCGTTGGTGCCGGTGACGGCGACAGTAGTCTCAGGTTGGACGCCGAAGAACCGCGCGGCGATCAGCGCCAGCCGGCGGCGTGGGTCTGAATCCTCGACGACGGGAGTGCCGTTGAGTGCCGCCCCGCCGCCCTGCGGCATCAGGATCGCCGCCGCGCCGCGCGCCACGGCCTCGGCGATATAGCGCGCGCCGTCGGTGCGCGATCCGGGCAGCGCGGCGAAGAGGTAACCTGGCTTCACGGCGCGGCTGTCGGCGGTCAGTCCCATGATCGGGACCTTCAGCCAAGGGGCTGGAAGCGGAGCCTCGGGCCCCATCAACTCACCAAGAGTCATCGCCTGACATCCGCAAACGGGAGCGCCGATCGGCTCTGCCTGCCCTGCAGCCGGCTCCGCAAAGGCTCGAAACTGTCGCAATCCTAATAGGAGGCGAGCACCTTTGCGTCAAACTTGGACTGATCGCCGGGAAGCTTCGGCGCCACGCCGAGAATGGGCGCAATACGCTCCACGATCTTGCCGACGGTGGGAGCCGCATTCATACCCGCGGTCGCTTCGTTATGGGTCTCCGCCACGCGCTGCGGCTCGTCGAGCATCACCAGCACGAGGTATTGAGGCGCATCGGTAGGAAACACAGAAAGGAAAGAGGTGAGAAGGGTCGAGCCTTGGTAATGACGTCCCACTACCTTCTCGGCGGTGCCGGTCTTGCCGCCCACCCGGTAGCCTTCGGCGTTGGCGCGCTTGCCGGTGCCCTTCAACACGTTGAGGCGCATGAGCTGAAGCATGGCCTGACTGGTCGAGGCTTTGACCACCCTCGGGCTCTCAGTTTCGGTCGCGCGCGCGCGCGGCAGGAAGGTCGGCGTCACGGCGAAGCCGCCATTGACCAGAGGCAGCGTCGCCGCGGCAAGCTGTAACGGCGTGACCGAGAGTCCATGCCCGTAGGCGATGGTGATGGTGTTCAGCTTCGCCCATGGCGAGGGAATGATCGGTGCCGCGCTCTCGCCAATCTCAGTGTTGAGGCGGCTCAACAGGCCGAGCTTGTCGAGGAAGGCGCGGTGGCGCTCGATGCCGAGGTCAAGCGCCATCTTCGCCGCGCCGATATTCGACGAATAGATGAAGATCTCGGGCACGGTCAGCCTGCGACCCTTGCCGTGGAAATCGCTGATGGTGAAGCCGCCGACATGCAGCGGCTGGCTCGCGTCATAGCTTGAGCGCAAAGTTGAGCTGCCGGCATCGAGCGCGCCGGCGACGGTGAGCACCTTGAACACCGAGCCCATCTCATAGACGCCGGAGGTCAACCGGTTCAGGCGATCCTTGTCGAGGGCCTGCTCGCGGTGATTGGGGTCGTAGTCAGGCAGCGAGACCATGGCGATGACCTCGCCGCTCGCGACGTCGATGACCACGCTGGCAGCGGCCTTGGCGCGAAAGGTGGCCATGGCGTTCTCGAGTTCCTCGCGCACGACGTGCTGCACGCCGAGATCAAGTGACAGGGTGACGGCCTCCCCTCCCACGGCGTTCTCGGGAGCGGACATGGCGAGCTGCGGATTGTCGTCGATGAACTTCTCGACGCCGGCGAGACCCTTATTGTCGACATTGACGTAGCCGACGACGTGGCAGGCAGTGGCGCCCACCGGATAGACGCGACGATATTCCTCGATAAAGCCGAGGCCTGGTTGGCCGAGCTCGTAGATCTCGGCCTGCTGCTGCGGCGTCAGCTCGCGCCTGATGGCGACGAATCTCTTCCCTTGCTTGAGCTTCTCGCGGAGCTCCGCCGTGTCGACATCGGGTAGCACGCTCGCCACCTGCTCGACGAGTTCGTCGCGGTCGATGACCTTGGCGGGATCGGCATAGAGGGTGGCGCCCTTGATGTCGGTGGCAAGCAGCCGGCCGTTGCGGTCGAGAATATCGGGCCGGTGCACCGTGGTGGAGATATCGTGGATGCCGCCCGTCGCCGGCTCCACGGCGGCAAAGCCGAGACTCACGAGCCTCGCCGCAATGGCGAGGAAGCCGAGCGCAAAGGCGAGGCAGGCCAGGCGATAGCGAAAGCGGCTCTTCGCCAAGGTGGCCCGTTCGGCCGGCGAGGCTGCGGCGCCCATATGGAGATCGCGGGTCAAACCTCGACCTATTCCCCGGGAGGCGAAACCGTCACCGGCGGGGGAATGACGACCGGAGTAGTCGAGGCCGCCTTGGCGGAGGGATTGCCCTTGATCGGAACGGTCTTGACCGTGACCGTCTTGGTGGGCGCCGGCAGGTCGTCATCGATATCGGCGCGAGCGGCTGGGCCAGCGGCCACTCCGGGCATCGGCACGGATTGAACCTTGGTCGACGGACCCGTTGCCGCCGGCAATGCATCATCCGCCGCCTCGGTGCGAACGCGCTCGAAGTCGCGATCGGAGACCGTGTCGAGGGTAACGAGCTGTTCGGGACGCGCCGGGCCGAGCTTCAGATGCTTTTCAGCCAGGCGTTCGATGCGCTCGGGCCGATTGAGAAGGCTCCATTCGGCGCGAAGAACCGCGACGGCATCGCGTTCGGTTTCGATGTCCGTGTGCAGGCCGGCGATGTCTTCGTCGAGCGCCCGGGCCTGGTACTTCCCCTCGTAGATCACGTAAGCGAGCGCGACGAGCGCGAGCACGAGGCAGATATTAATGAAACGCAACATGACTAACTTAGACCCCCGAGACCTGCCTTAGGCAGGAAGCGCGATGCGCGGCACCCCCAAAGCTGCGAGGTCGAGAACATGCGGCGGAGCGTCCGTGCGTTCGCCAGCCCTAAGGCGCGCAGAGCGAGCACGGGGGTTCAGCCTAATCTCGTCCTTTGATGGTGATAACGGACGACGGTTAAGAAGTCGGAAGCTTGGTAAAAAATTTGCTCCGCCTTGCTCGGGCAAATGACGGGAGGCCCGCGGGGCGGGCAGGCTGCGGGCCGCAAAGAAGCGCTTGGCGATTTGGTCTTCGAGCGAATGGAAGGTAACGACGGCGAGCCGGCCCCTCGGCGTGATCAGGTGCTCCGCGGCGCTCAAGCCGCGGGCAAGCTCGAGCAGCTCCTCGTTGAGATAGAGGCGAAGCGCCTGGAACGTCCGCGTCGCCGGATGCTTGGTCTCGTCATGCCTGCGGCCAAGCACGCGGGCGACGATGTCGGCAAGCTCGCCGGTCCTGGTGATCGGCGCTTCCGCCCGGCACGCCACGATGGCCCGGGCGATTGAGCGGGCCCGCTTCTCCTCGCCGAGGGTAAAGATGATGGCGGCAAGATCGCGCTCGGGGAGCGCATTAACGAGGTCGCTTGCGGTTGAGCCCTCCGCGCCCATGCGCATGTCGAGGGGACCGTCCTGGCTGAAGGAGAAGCCGCGCTCGGGCTCATCGAGTTGCATGGACGAGACGCCGAGATCGAGCGCCACGCCGTCTATCGCGGAAAGGCCTTCGCGCTCGGCGATTTCGTGCATCTCGGCATAGCGGCCGAGCACGAATTTCAGGCGCCCGGGAAAGTCCGACTCAAGGCTCTTGGCGAATTCGAATGGCGTCCGGATCGCGATCGATGGCGAGCACGCTGCACTGCGCCCTCTCCAGGAGCCCGCGGCTGTAGCCGCCGGCCCCGAATGTCCCATCGATGAAGTGTTTGCCGTCGCGGGGGTCGAGCGCCTCAATGACTTCGGAGAGCATCACGGGAATGTGGCGGGCCGGTCCGCCGGCGGCGGTCAAATCCACGCCGCGACCCGCCATCATTCCCGTGCTCCCTCTGGCCCGCCGCTTCCGCGGCGCCCCGCGCCGAGCAATTTGCGGAGATCGCGGACCTTTTGGCGCGCTTCCGCCAAATGGGCTTCAAATCGGCCTGGTTCCCACATCTGGAACTTCTCGCCGAGGCCGACAAAAGTGATGTGCGTAGTGATGCCGGCGTGCTCCCTGAGCCGCTCCGGCAGAATGGTGCGCCCGTCCTGATCGATAGAAAGGATCTCGCTGGTGCCGAACAGAGCGGTGGCGAGCTGGTCGCGCTCGTCCGAATAGGGCGCCAGACCCTCGACAAGGCCGTTGATCTTGTCGACCAGCCGCTGGCCTCCTGCGTCGAGCGCAGGCGCATCGAGCGACGGATAGCAATAAATGCCGTCAAGGCCGTCCTTGGCGAGGACTGTGCGGAAAGATGCCGGAACGGAGACTCGGCCCTTCGTGTCGATCTTATTTGTGAAAGCCGAGACAAACTGGTCCATCTCCCCCTCTGGGCACCTGACTTGAAGACTGAAGCGAGCGCTTAGGTGCGAGACCGTTGCCCTGCGATCGAAGATCGTGGGAGAGGCGGCGCGGGTCCCCCCGTGGCCTCGTAAGGAGCGCTGCCTGCCTCTCCCACCACTCACCGAACGGGCAAATCATGGGATAGCATGGGATATTGTGGGTGGTCAAGGAATCTCATGGGAATAAACTTAACGCAGATGGTATTCCTGTGGGCAACGACGCGCGGCGCCGCGGCCTCGTGCGGCACGCCTTTGAATTGGCGGAGCTGGGCGAAGCGGTTTACAAAGGATGAACGAACGGGGTGGCTCCGCGCCTTTGACGCGGCGCGCGTTGGCGTTCGCATCAGGGAGTGCCTCAAGCGGCACCACGGGGGAATGCGAATCAAAAGCTTGGCGTCGGCGATCAAGCTTACCCGGCGATCTTCAGCCAGTTTCGGCCTGGCGGCGATGATGCTTGCCGCGAGCGCAAGCGGGCTTGCCGCCGGCGACGTGATCGACGGGCCTTTTGCCAGGCTTGGACCGCCGGATGCGCCGGTTCACCTCTATACCGTCGAGCGCGGCGAAGGTCCGCCGGTGCTGCTGATTCACGGCTTCGGCACCAACAGCTTCACCTGGCGGCATGTGGCGCCCGACCTTGCCCGCGACCACAAGGTCATCACCGTTGACCTCAAGGGCTTTGGCCGTTCCGACAAGCCGTTCGATGAGCGCTATGCGGCGAGCGATCAGGCCGAGCTTCTCGCCCAGCTCATTCTCGATCGCGACCTCCACAACCTCACGATCGTCGGGCACTCCTTTGGCGGCGGCATCGCGCTCCTGCTCGCGCTCGAGGCCGACACGCGCCTGCACGGGCGAATCGCCAAGCTGGTGCTGCTCGACACCATCGCCTACCCGCAAGCCATCCCGGTATTCTTCAAGCTGCTCGACACCCCGGTGGTGTCGCAGCTCGGGGTGCGCATGGCGCCTCCCACCGCGCAGGTCCAGATGGCGCTGCGGATTGCCTACTTCGACAACAGCAAGATCGGCGCCGACGAAGTCAAAGCCTATGCCGATCCGATGAAGACCGCCGCCGGCAAGCACGCCTTGATCTATAGCGCGCGGCAAATCATGCCCGACGACGCGGAGCAAATCTCGGCCCGCTATTCGACCATCGCCCTGCCCACGCTCATTCTGTGGTGCGACCACGACCGCATCGTGCCGGTCGAGATCGGACTGAAGCTCAGGCGCGCGATGCCGAACGCCACGTTGCGTATCATTGACGAATGCGGACACATGCCGCAGGAAGAGCAGCCGGAAGCGACCATGCTGCAAATCCGCCAATTCCTCGGGACACCGGCGGCTGAATAAGTTTTCCTTATCGCGGCGATAGGCAAATCCGATTTGCCCTGATGACGCTCGGCACGCAAGCTCCGGCCCGGAACTTGCGTTATGTCCAACGCGGGCGGCGGGAACGCCCGCCCTTGCGATTTTGCGCGGATGCGGACAAAGACGCGCGGCTTTGTAGAGAGGAAAACATGGACGCAAAGACTGACGAGAGCACGGGCAAGTGCCCATTCACGGGCGGCACCCGCGGACCGAGGAACCGCGACTGGTGGCCGGAGCAGCTGGACATCCAGGTTCTCCATCACAACTCCAATTTGTCGAATCCGATGGGCGAGGACTTCGACTATGCCGAGGAGTTCAAGAGCCTCGACCTGAATGCCGTGATCGAGGACCTGCGTGCCTTGATGACGGATTCGCAGGACTGGTGGCCGGCCGACTTCGGCCACTATGGTGGACTGTTCATCCGCATGGCGTGGCACAGCGCGGGGACCTACCGCATTACCGACGGCCGCGGCGGCGCCGGGGCAGGCCAGCAGCGCTTCGCGCCGCTCAATAGCTGGCCGGACAACGCCAACCTTGACAAGGCGCGCCGGCTCCTGTGGCCGATCAAGCAGAAATACGGCCGGAAGATTTCCTTGGCCGACCTGATGATTCTCACGGGCAACGTCGCCCTGGAGTCGATGGGCTTCAAGACCTTCGGCTTCGCCGGCGGGCGCGAAGACGTGTGGGAGCCCGAAGAGCTCTACTGGGGTCCGGAAGGCACGTGGCTCGGCGACGAGCGCTATAGCGGCGAGCGTCAGCTTCACAATCCGCTGGGCGCTGTGCAGATGGGCTTGATCTACGTCAACCCGGAAGGGCCGAACGGCAAGCCGGACCCGGTCGCGGCGGCCAAGGACATCCGCGAGACGTTCTTCCGCATGGCGATGAACGACGAGGAGACCGTCGCACTGATCGCCGGCGGGCACACCTTCGGCAAAACTCACGGCGCCGGCGATCCGTCATTCCTCGGCCCGGAGCCGGAAGCCGCCTTGATCGAGGATCAAGGCCTCGGCTGGAAGAGCACGCATGGCACGGGCATCGGCGCCGACACCATTACCGGCGGCCCGGAAGTCACGTGGACGCAGACGCCGACGAAGTGGAGCAACCACTTCTTCGACAACCTGTTCAAGTACGAATGGGAGCTGGAGAAGAGCCCGGCCGGCGCCTATCAGTGGCAGGCGAAAGGCGCGGAAGCCACCATTCCGGACGCGCACGACACGTCGAAGAAGCATGTGCCGACCATGCTGACCACAGACCTGTCGCTGCGGCTCGACCCGGCCTACGAGAAGATCTCGCGCCGCTTCTACGAGCATCCGGATGAGTTCGCCGACGCGTTTGCCCGCGCCTGGTTCAAGCTTACCCACCGCGACATGGGTCCGATCATGCGTTACCTCGGCCCGTTGGTGCCGAAGGAAGAGCTGATCTGGCAAGACCCGATCCCGGCGGTGAACCATGAACTGGTCATCGACAAGGACATCGCCGATCTGAAGGCGAAGATTCTCGCCTCCGGCCTATCGGTGTCGCAACTCGTCTCGACGGCCTGGGCGTCGGCGTCGACGTTTCGCGGCTCCGACAAGCGTGGCGGAGCGAACGGTGCGCGCATTCGCCTGGCTCCCCAGAAGGGCTGGGAGGTCAACCAGCCGGCTCAGCTGGCGACGGTCCTTCAGAAACTTGAAGCGATCCAGAAGGAGTTCAACGCCGCGCAGCCCGGCGAGAAGAAGGTGTCGCTCGCCGACCTGATCGTTCTTGGCGGCTGCGCGGCGATCGAGAAGGCCGCGAACGATGCCGGCATCGACGTGAAAGTGCCCTTCGCGCCGGGGCGCATGGACGCCTCGCAGGCGCAGACCGACGTCGAGTCCTTCGCCGCGCTCGAACCGCGTGCTGACGGCTTCCGCAACTATCTCAGCGGCGAGCAGTTCATGATGCCCGAGGAGGCCTTGGTGGATCGGGCGCAATTGCTCACGCTGACCGGGCCCGAGATGACGGTTCTCGTCGGGGGCCTGCGCGTTCTCGGTGCGAATGCCGGCGGGTCCAAGCGCGGCGTCTTCACCAAGCGTCCGGAGACGCTGACCAACGACTTCTTCGTGAACCTGCTCGACATGGGCACGGAGTGGAAGGCGGTATCGGAGGCCGAGGACGCGTTCGAGGGGCGCGACCGCAAGACGGGTAAAGTCAAATGGACCGCCACGCGTGTCGACCTGATCTTCGGTTCACACTCGCAGTTGCGCGCCTTTGCCGAAGTCTATGCCCAGGACGATGCGAAGCAGACGTTCGCGCGTGACTTCGTGGCGGCCTGGAACAAGGTGATGAACGCTGATCGCTTCGTTGCCTGATCTCGGCTGAACGGTCTTCCTTCGAGGGCTTCCAGCGCGCCGCCGCGTCGGTGATCGCGCAGCAAGAAAATGCCGCAAGGCGTCGAGGCCGCCAGGTAGAAGCGTAGGTCTCGACAAAAACCGGCGCGTGGCGAGCCCTCTCCCACGCGCCGGTACATTTCTAATGTCGTGTGCTGGAAAAGATTGGAGACTGGCGCGTGGAGGACCTCTCCACGCGCCAGCCATAAGCATGTCACCAAGCCTATAAGCCGGGTTCTGTACCGCGCTCTGCATGGGAGCGCGGCGATGACCATTCATCTCGGGCGCCTGTCGCCAAGCGCCTCGTGCGACCAACCCGGGCGGCTCATCTGGAAACGAGACTGGCGGTTTGACCCGCCGCGCCGCCCCTATTCGGTCTTGCTCCCGGTGGGGTTTGCCGTGCCGCTCCTGTTGCCAGGACCGCGGTGCGCTCTTACCGCACCCTTTCACCCTTACCCCCGGGTCAAAGCCCGAAGGCGGTTTGCTTTCTGTGGCACTATCCCTGGGGTCGCCCCCGCCGGAGGTTATCCGGCACCGTGCTTCCAAGGAGCCCGGACTTTCCTCCCTGCCTGCCGATACGCTGGCAACTGACAGAGCGGCCATCCGGCCTGCTGACGAGGGTAATAAGGGGCTTTGTGCGCTTGGCGTCAAGCTGGCGCGGAGATCATGCAGGCCAAGCCCTTAACGCCATGTCGGCGATGGCGCGCAACTCCTTGCGGCCGGCACCGCCCGCCGCCTGCACCGCCATGCCTTGCATGATCGTAGTCACGTATCGGGCAAGCGCCGCCGGATCGGCGTCAGCCGGCAGATCCCTTTCCCGCTTGGCGCGCTTCAGGCGCTCGCGGATGAGGATCTCGCCGGCGGTGCGGCGTGAGGCAAGATCGCGCTTGACCGCCGCGCACTCCTCGCCGCCAGCGAGCGCCCCCTGCACCAGGAGGCAGCCGGTCGGGCTGCGCCTGTCGCTCAGGCGGTCGGCGGTGCCCTCGAGCAGACGCGTCACTGCTTCGCGCGCGGTGGGCGCGGCGAACGCCTCTTCCATGATCTGATCGCGCAAAGACTCGTAGCGATCGAGCGCCTTGCGGAACAAGGTCTCCTTGTTGCCGAAGGCAGCGTAGAGGCTTGGCGGATTGATGCCCATGGCCTCGGTCAGATCGCAGATCGATGCGCCCTCATAACCCTTCTGCCAGAACACATGCAGCGCCTGGTCCAGAGCCTGGTCCATATCGAAGGCACGGGGGCGTCCCATTGCCACAGCCCAATCTCCTTCTTTTTTTACTGACCGCTATATAAGTCCCTTGACAGGCGGCGTCCAGCTCCTAGATATGTAGTACTCGCTACATAACCTTTAAAGGAGTTGATCATGTCCAAGCCACTCGCCTCCAAGGATTTCCAAACTGCTGCGTCAAGGCCGCTCGCCGGCAAAGTCGCCCTCGTCACCGGCGGATCGCGCGGCATCGGCGCGGCCATCGCCAAGGAGCTTGCCGACCAGGGCGCCGACGTCGCCATCAGTTATGCCGTCTCGGCCGACAAGGCGACGGCAGTGGCCAAGGAACTCGAGAGCAAGGGCGTGCGCGCTGAGGCGTTCAAGGCAGACCAGGCCGACGCCAAGCAAGTCGAGGCTCTCGTCAAGAAAGTCGCTGAGCAGTTCGGCCGCCTCGACATTCTCGTCAACAACGCCGGCGTATTCGCAGGCGGCGCCGTCAATGACGATTCTGCCGACCGTGCCGCGTTCGAGCGCCTGTTCGCTGTGAATGTCGGCGGCGTGAGCGCCGCCGTGCGGGCCGCGGTCAATTACATGCGCGAAGGCGGGCGCATCATCACCATCGGCTCGGTTGCGGGAGAGATGTCTCCCGTGCCCGGCTTCTCAGATTATTCGGCGACGAAGGCCGCGGTTGCCGCCTATACGCGTGGTTGGGCGCGTGACCTCGGTCCAAAGGGCATCACCGTGAACAATGTGCAGCCGGGACCGATCGACACCGATATGGCTCCCAAGGATGGCCCCGTTGCCGACTTGCTCAAGTCGGGAACCGCGCTCGGCCGCTACGGCAAGCCTGAGGAAGTGGCTGCCGCCGTAGCGTTTCTCGCCAGTCCTGCCGCGGCTTATATCACCGGCACATCGCTTAATGTGGATGGCGGCTTCGCCGCCTAGTTCGCCGGGAACGACAAATTCGAGACGGAGCGTTCCATTGCGAACCGCTCCGTCTCGTGCTGACGATCAGTTGGTCTCTTCGATGTCCATGCCGTCGAACGTATAGCGCGGCACTTCCGTCCACACGCCGTCTTCCTGGACCGGAACCTTGTGGATCTTGACGTTGTCGACCTGAAGCTTGCCGGTCTTCTGGTTTACCCAGAAATCGATGTCGTAATACTCATCCTTGCTGCCGGGCTTGCGAAAGTCGGTACAGGCGAAATATTCGCCTTCCTTCTTGAGGTGGCGGACCGGCTGGTGGATCTCGACGAACTCAAGCGGCAGCGTCTCGCCGGTCTTGTCGTCCTTGATCTCGAGGTTGCCGTCCTTGTCCTTGTGGGTGGCGATGTAGCCATGGATGGCGCTCATCACCTGCCAGGCACGGGTCACCTCCATGTCGCCAGGGTGCTCGCCTGCCGGCAACCACCACCAGGCCTGCGGCGAGCGCGTGATCATGACCCAGTTCTCGCCCTCCTGCTTCGGGCCCTTCTGCACGCGGATGTCCATCAATTTGAGGTCCTGACCCTCGGGCTTGAACCAGAAGTCGATGGCGTATTGTTTCTTCGGCTCGTCCTTGTCGTGAAAAATCACGTTCGGGAACCAGCCATAGCCTTCCATGCCGCGCACGATCTTGATCTCGTCGAAAATGAGATGGAGGTCCTGGTCGAGCTTGGGGTCGCGGAACACGAAGGCGCCGTCCTTGGTCCGTTCCTCGATCACCTTCTTCACCGCAGCATTGACGTCATCCTCGGTGAATTTCTTGGTCGGCTTGATCGGGCCGCCAGTCTCCTCTGCTTGCGCAGCCGGAGCGGCGCTGCTCTCAGGAAGATTCTTCGCGACGAAGAATTCCTTCGCCTTCTGGATGTTCTCTTCCGAGTTCTTGAGGAAGGCCGCTTTCGAGCCTTCGGACGAGAAGCAATAGACCTTGCCATCCGGCGCGGTCCAATTCACCGAGCAGTCGGTCGTCACCGTTTTTCCTTCGGCAAGACCCATGGCACAAGAATTGTCGAATTCGCCCTTGGCCGGCTCTGACGTGGCGGATGGCGCCGGCGTCATTGCCGGCGTCGCGGATGGCTCAGTGGGGCTCGCGGCGTCCTCCGCGGCTACGGAACCCGCCGCGGCGAGGCCGAGCAGCAACGCTGCCGCCACGGCGGATAGAATGGGGGCCCTAGTCATGGCGTTTCTCCTTAAAAGATTTTTTGCGTTGACCAAGAGGCCTGCCTTGAAGGCCCTTTTCTTGGCGGATTGTCTGCCTTGGGTATGTAACCGAAGCCACCCTCAGTCCAGTCGCGTCTTCGTGATCGTGCCATGCTTTGCTTGCCGGTTCGCAAGGTTATAGGAATGTCACCGACGCGTACTCGACCGCCAGCCTAGAGGCCTACCCTCAGAGACACGGAGTCATCATGGCAAAAACTATCATCTCGGCTATCGCGGGCACCGTTCTGCTCGGCGCTGCCACTGTGGCGTCAGCTGGTACCGGCGAGTACGACAATCTGTGCGCTGAGGGTCTGGCGCTCGGCATGAACGTGAAGACGGATTGCTCGGTCAACGCGATGATCGACGGCAAGACCTATTGCTTCGGCAACGAGAATGCCAAGAAGGTCTTCATGCTGGATCTGAAGGGCAATCTCGACAAGGCGGAAGCCTATTATTCCAGCAAGCACTGACCGCTTCTCAAGCCACCGGCGCACTGTTGAGCGCGGCGAGAAGGCGGGCAAGCGTGTCGCGCGTCGAGGAGTCGGCGCGGCCGTTGGTGCGCGCTTGCCGGAAGTGACGCTGGAAAGCCTCGACCACTTTCTCAAGCCCGGTGCCATAGGTGCTGGTGAGCTCCACGCCATAACCAAAGGCGGCAAGATCCTGCTGGAGCTTCAGCACCTCGGGAGCTTCATCGCCGGGACCGAGGCCCTGGTCGTCGCCGATAGGCGCAGGCGCGACCCAGAGCCCGACGCCGGCGCGCGCGAGTCGCGCCCAGTCGAATTTCTCGCCGGGGTCGCGCTTGCGGCCCGGCGCGATATCGGAATGGGCCACCACCCTCTCAGGCCGGATGGGATGACGGCTCAAAATATCGAGGCATAGGCTTTGAACCGACTGCATTTGCACTTCGGGGAAGTCGCGATATTCGAAGTCGTGACCGGGATTGTGAATCTCGATGCCGATCGAGCAGGAATTGAGATCGGTCTCACCGGCCCACAGGCTTTGCCCGGCGTGCCAGGCTCGTTCGGACTCGCGCACCATCTGGGCGATGCGTCCGTCCTCGTCGACGAGATAATGGCAGGAGACCTTCGACTCCTCCCGGGTGAGCCAGTCGAGCGCCGCGTCGGAAGATTCCATGCCGGTGTAATGCAGCACGAGCATGTCGGCGACGCGGCCGTTCCGCCGCGGCTCGCGGTTCGGCGACGGACACCACAGCGTGGCGAGCTGGCTGTCGGGGGCGGCGGTCATGTCCTCTTATTCCTCATGCCGAGGAGCGGCTGCAAGGGCGCGTCTCGAGGCATGAGGCCACATTCTTCGAGACGGCCGCTTCCGCGGCCTCCTCAGGATGAGGGTCCGGCGCGCAGGCCTCGGCAGGAACCTAGATTCCGCGCTCCTTGGCGATCTCGCCATAGGCCTCGTTGATCACTGCGATCTTCTCGGTGGCGATGGCGACGAATTCCTTGGGCACGCCGCGGGCCATCAGCTTGTCGGGATGATTGTCGGCCACGAGCTTGCGGTACTGGCTCTTCAAGGCCTCGTTGCTGATCGACGGGTCGATGCCCAAGACCTCGTAGGGATTGCGCTTGGCTGCGGTGACGTGGCGCGCCTTGATATAGGCGAACTCGGTATCGCTGATACCGAAGCGCTTGGCGACCTGGTGCAGGAACTGCTCCTCGCGTGGATGCAGAACTTCATCTGCCTTGGCGATGTGGAACAGGCCTTCGAGCACGTCCTCGAGCAGCTTGCGGTTGCCCTTGAACATGGTGGCGAGCTGCTCGGCATATGCCTCGTAGCCGGCGACGTCCTGCTTGGCGAGATTGAAGACGCGAGCGACGTTCTTCATCTCCCCTTCCGGCACCTTGAAGACTTCCTTGAAGGCGTTGACCTCGTCCATGGTGACGACGCCGTCAGCCTTCGCCATTTTGGCGCCGAGTGCGATCACGCCCACGGTGAAGGCCACCTGGTTCTCGGCCGGGCCGTCCTGTTCCTGATCGCGATCGATGACATAATGCCCGGCGACGCCGCCGAGCAGAGCGCCGATGGGACCGCCGATTGCGAGCCCCGCCGCGGCGCCGGCCAATTTTCCCCAAATCGACATTGCCGACCCCCCACCAACTACCGGTTAGAGCATAAGGATTTTTGCTTGGTACCGCATGCGGATAATAGCCTCGGCGGGCAGACTTCCCCGCCCGGTCAGGACCTCGACGGAACAGGCCCGGAATCGCGGAAATTAGCCAGGATCGAAAGCTTTGGCTCATCGATCTCAAGTCCGGCCGCAAGGCGCCGTTCGACATGAATGGAGCGGGCAAAGCACCAAACAAACAGCCAAAGGCTGATCAGCCCGGTGATGACGCTGCCCACGAGCACGAAAGTGCTGCCGAGATCGAAAAGGTCGGCACCGGCGACAATGAACGCCTCGATGATGATGCCGAAACCGCCAGCGACCACGATCGCGGCGCTGAGCGAGGTGATGAAAATAGAGATGGGATGGTCTCCGCCGTGGCGGGGACGAGGGCTGGCTTCCGTATCCATGGGCGACCTAATAGCCGACGGGAGGCGTAGGGGACAAGGGGCCTCGTGTCTCGAGACGCGGCGTTAGGCCGCTGCTCATCACGGGCCATGTTCAGGATCTGGGGACGTCGCGCCGGACCTTGCGCGAGGCGCCGACGATCTCGACGCCTCTCGAGCCAACGAACTGGTCGAGATTCATGGTGATGTAATAGGGCGAGGCGAGCGGCATCAGGAGGCCATTTTTGACACAGCCGATAACGACCGTGCGCCAATAGGCCGGACGCCCGTTATAGGCTTCGTGGCTCAGCGAGACGTCCATATTCATGAAGGGCTTCACGCCGGTAACGGTGAGCTGGTAGACGCCCCGGCCGGCGTACCATTGAATATCGATGCCGTTGAAGTCGATGGGATAGCACTCGCCGGTGAGGCTCCAGATCGGCACTACGAGCGAGGGCGCGTGAGGCTTGCCAAACGATCCGGCGGAAGCCCCACCGGTACCTATGATCAGGACCAGTCCGGCAAAAAGACTTGTCGTGAAGCGTCGCATTACGTTCCCCCCATTTGGACGACAGCCTAGCGGGCGACTGTGACCGCCTCAAGGTCAGCCCGCCGGCCGCGACCTCGCCTCAAACCATCTTGCCGAGGATGTTTCTCATCTCCTCGAACGAGAAGGCGCGCAGCGTCTCGCACCGCACATTGCCGAGCGAGGCGGCGCTCAACGCAAGCGCGGTGGCACTTTCATCGTCGGGCGCCTCGAAAACAGCCAGGACGTCATGCCGGCCGAGAGTCCAGCACAGCTCCTTCATGGCAACGCCGCTTTTCTCGGCCATTGCTTGGAAGGCCTCGGCCCGGCTGATCGTGCCCCTGATGTTGCGTATGCCCTGATCGGTGAAGTTGGCGAGCAAAATATACTTCGGCATCTGACCTCTCCTCTCCAGTCGCCGCTGGAAAGTGTACTATGAGAGGGCCAAGACGCGAAAAAAGGGCTGGTCCCATGCGGCGAAACTGAAGGCTTCCCCGTTCCGTTGCTCGTTCGCGCTGCGAGAGGACCTAAGCATGGCAAAAGGAGGACCCCCATGCAGATCACAGAGGTGCACGACTATGCGAGCAGGCTCCTGAGGGAGCATGGCGACAAAGCCCAGTTGATCGCCGCCCAAAGGGTGGTCGAATGCGAGAAGCGCGGCGACAGACAAGAGGCCGCGGATTGGCGCCGCATTCGTGACGCGCTCAAGGAAATGAAAGGACCCCTTGCCAGCTGATCTCGCGTTGGCCGGGTGCGCGCAAGACGCTAAGCAAAGATCAGCTTGAGCAGGAAGGCGCCGGCGATCACCGCCGACGCGGCATTGATCTCACGGAGGCGGCCGGAAAGCAGTTTCAGCGCCACATAGGCGATGAAGCCGAGCCCGATGCCGGTGGCGATGGAATAGCTCAAGGGGATCATGAGCGCGATGGTGAGCGCCGGGATGTATTCGGTCGGCTCGTCCCAGGGAATGGCGCCAAGGCTCGTCGCCATCAGGCAGGCGACGAACAGCAGCGCCGGCGCCGTGGCATAAGGCGGCACGGTCCGGGCGAGCGGCGCCAAGAACAGGCTCGCCAGGAACAGCGCCGCGACAGCGATGGAGGTGAGGCCGGTGCGGCCGCCCTCCTCCACGCCGGCGGCGCTCTCGATATAGGCGGTGGTGGTTGAGGTGCCGAGCACAGCGCCGAGTGCAGCGAGCCCGGCGATGGCAGAAGCCGCCAATGGCAAGCAGCGCCTTGGCTTCAGACAGATCGCCGAGCTTGACCAAAGTCGTGGCATCGCCCGCGACGAGGCCGGCATTCTGCAAGCCGATCAAGGCGAGGAACAAGCCGATGCCGGCGGCGATGCCGAGCTTCAGCGTCAGGGGAATGGCGTTGATCAGCCACTCGCGCAAACGTGTGAGCGAGATCAGCAAGAACAGCGCGCCGGAGAGAAACACGATGCCGAGCGCGAGTTGCCAATTGCCTCCGAGCTCGGGCACCATGGTGAAGGCGAAATACGCGTTGAGTCCCATGCCGGGGGCGAGCGCGATAGGATAGTTGGCGTAGAGCCCCATGATGGCGGTGCTCACCGCCGCGGCGAGACATGTCGCCACGAATACGGCACCATGATCCATGCCGACCTGCTGCAGGATCGCCGGGTTCACGAACATGATGTAGGCCATGGTGAGGAAGGTGGCGAGGCCGGCGCGAAGCTCGGTGGACACGCTGGTGCCGGCGGCCGTGAGGCCGAACGTGCGATCGAGAACGCTCGCCAGACATTTCGAACTCCGTGCGTGTCTGCCGCTCCGCGGTAGTCGGCGTTTTCCCCTCTCTTTGGGTGCTTTCGCCCATTCCCCCTCCCCCTGACCCCCTCATCGCCCGGCCTGAGCGGGCGATCCAGTGCTCCTTTGCAGTATTTGTGTTTACTGGATGCAAGCCTTCGCGGGCATGACAACAGTGCGGATGGAGGTTATCCACACGTCCGGCAGGAGCAGAAGGAGCAATCATGGCCATCTACGCGCTCGACGGAGAGGCACCGGAGCTTCCGGCCGACGGCCTCTACTGGGTCGCCGAGAGCGCCGCGGTGATCGGGCGCGTACGGATTCATTCCGACGTCAGCATCTGGTGGGGCTCGGTGCTCCGTGGCGACAATGAGTGGATCGAGATCGGCGCGCGCTCGCAGATCCAGGACAATTCCACGCTGCATACCGACCCCGGGTTTCCCCTTGCCATCGGCCGCGATTGCGTCATCGGCCATAACGTCATCCTGCACGGCTGCAGCATCGGCGATGCGAGCCTGATCGGCATGGGCGCCATTATTTTGAACGGCGCCAAGATCGGCGCCAATTCTCTGGTCGGCGCCGGCGCGCTCATCATCGAAGGCAAGGAGTTCCCCGACAATTCCGTGATCGTTGGCGCGCCGGCGAAGCTCGTGCGCGAGGCCGATGACAAAACGAAGGCGATGACGGCGCGGGCGGCCGACGTCTATGTCAAGCGCTGGAAGCGCTACGCCGCTGGGCTGATGCGGCTCGGATGACAGTCAGCGGCACTTGGCAGTTCTGCATCGACCGCGGCGGCACTTTCACCGACATCGTCGCGCGCGGCCCCGACGGGCGGCTCATCACCCACAAGCTCCTTTCCGAGAATCCTGAAGCCTATGCCGACGCGGCGACCGCCGGCATCGCCGATCTGCTTGGCGTCGCCCGCGGGGACGCGCTGCCGACCGAGCTCATCCAAAGCGTCAAGATGGGCACCACGGTCGCCACCAATGCGCTGCTCGAGCGCAAGGGCGATCGCGTGCTGCTGCTGGTGAGCGAAGGTTTCCTCGATGCGATCGAGATCGGCTATCAGGCGCGGCCCAAGATCTTTGCACGCAAGATCGAGAAGCCTTCGATGCTCTATGCGAGCGTTGCCGAGACACCAGAGCGCATCCGTGCCGACGGCAACGTCGAGACGCCGCTCGACCTCGCCGCCACCCGCGCGGCGCTCGAGGCCGCGCGGGCCGACGGAATCGACGCGATCGCCATCGTGTTCATGCATGCTTACGCGCATCCTGACCATGAGCGCGAGGCCGCGCGCCTCGCCCACGAAGCGGGCTTTGCGCAGATCTCGGTGAGCCACGAGGTGAGCCCGCTGGTGAAATTCGTCGGGCGCGGCGACACCACCGTGGTCGACGCCTATCTCTCCCCCCTCCTCTGCCGCTATGTCGATCGCGTCGCCGCCGCGCTTTCGTCGGAGGCGGGCAACACCAAGCTCCTGTTCATGCAGTCCTCGGGCGGGCTGACCTCCGCGCATTTGTTCAAGGGCAAGGATGCCATCCTGTCAGGACCGGCGGGCGGCGTGGTTGGCGCGGTCGAGACCGCGCGCATCGCGGGCTTCGGCCGCGTCATCGGCTTCGACATGGGCGGCACCTCCACCGACGTCTGCCATTTCGACGGCGTCTACGAGCGCACCTTCGAAAGCGAGGTCGCCGGCGTGCGCGTTCGGGCCCCGATGATGTTGATCCACACCGTGGCTGCCGGAGGTGGATCGATCCTCTTTTATGACGGCGCCCGCTTCCGCGTCGGTCCGGATTCCGCCGGCGCCAATCCGGGGCCTGCCTGCTATCGCCGCGGCGGGCCGCTTACCGTCACCGACGCCAATGTGATGGTGGGGAAGCTCCTGCCCGATTACTTCCCCAAGATCTTCGGGCCACAACAAGATCAACCTCTCGACGCCGAGATCGTGCGGACGCGCTTCGCCGAGCTTGCCGCGGAGATCAGCGACGGCCGGGAGCCGGCCGAAGTCGCCGATGGGTTCATCCGCATCGCGGTCGAGAACATGGCGAACGCGATCCAGGCCATCTCGGTGCAACGTGGCTACGACGTCACCGATTACGTGCTGAACTCTTTCGGCGGCGCGGGTGGCCAGCATGCCTGCCTTGTCGCCGACGCGCTCGGCATCGGGCGCGTGCTCATCCATCCTTTGTCTGGCTTGCTTTCGGCCTACGGCATGGGTTTGGCTTCCCTGAAAGCAACGCGGAGCCGCGCCGTGCTGCGCCTGCTCGACGCCGAGGGCCTGGCCGCGGCGGAAAACCTGGCCGCGCCGCTTACCGAGGACGCAACCGAGGAGCTGGCTGGCCAAGGCGTCGCGCGGGAAGGCATGCGCATCGGCATTCAGCTTCATTTGCGCTATCTCGGCACCGACAGCTCGTTACCGGTGCCGCTCGGTACGCTCACCGAACTCAAGAGCGCGTTCGAGGTGATGCACCGGCAGCGCTTCGGCTTCATCAGCCCCGGCAAGCCTATCGAGATTGAGGTAATCGAAGTGGAGGCGCTCGGCGGCGGAGGCCATCCGCACGAGCCCGACCAGCCGCTTTCGGTGGACGAGCTGCCGGAGCCACAAACCATGACGAGGCTTTTCACTGGCGGCGATTGGCGCGAGGCGCCGGTGTTTCTGCGTGGCCGCCTCGAGCCCAGACACTGCCTTCCAGGCCCCGCTCTCATCATCGAGCCGCATCAAACGGTGGTGGTCGAACCGCACTGGCAGGCCGAGGTCACCGCGAAAAATCATTTGCTGCTCACGCGCGCAAGCACGCGGCAAATGCGCTCAGCGCTCGGCACCAGCGTCGATCCCGTACTGCTCGAAGTCTTCAACAAGCGCTTTACCGCGATCGCCGAACAGATGGGCTACGCGCTGCAGAACACGGCGCGCTCGGTCAACATCAAGGAGCGGCTCGACTTCTCTTGCGCCATCTTCGATGGCGAAGGGCGCCTCGTGGCCAATGCCCCGCATATCCCGGTGCACCTCGGCTCGATGGACCGCAGCGTCGAGACGGTGCGGCGCGAAGTCGGCGGCCGCCTCGCGCCCGGCGACGTGTGGATGATCAACGCGCCATATAATGGCGGCACGCATCTTCCCGACATCACCGTGGTGACGCCGGTGTTCGCCGCAGGTGACGCCAAGATCCTGTTCTTCGTCGCGGCGCGCGGGCACCACGCCGACATCGGCGGCATTGCCCCTGGCTCGATGAGCCCCAAGGCCACGCGCATCGAGGAGGAAGGCGTCTATATCGACCCGTTCAAGCTGGTCGAGGCCGGACGCTTCCGCGAAGACGCGGTCCTCGGGCTTCTCACCCAAGGCCCCTACCCCGCCCGCGACCCGGCGCAAAACATCGCCGATCTGAAGGCGCAAGCCGCGGCCAACGCTAAGGGGGTGGAAGAGCTCGGCAAGATGGTCGCGCAATATGGGCTCGCTGTGGTGCAGGCCTATATGGGCCACGTGCAGGACAACGCCGCGGCAAGCGTGGCGCGGGTGATCGAGACGCTCAAGCCATCGTGCTTTGAGGTCGAGACCGACACCGGCGCGCGCATTAAAGTGGCGATCGACGCCGACCGCGCGCGTGGCAAAGCCATGGTGGATTTCACCGGAACGAGCGGACAACAGCCCGACACCTTCAATGCGCCAGAGCCGATTACGCGGGCTTGTGTGCTCTATGTCTTCCGCACGCTGGTGGACGATGACATCCCGCTCAATGCAGGGTGTCTTCGACACATCGAGATCGTTGTTCCGGACGGTTCGATGCTCAGCCCTCGCTACCCCGCGGCGGTCGCTGCCGGCAATGTCGAGACCAGCCAGACCATCGTGAACTGCCTCTATGGCGCGCTGGGCGTTCTCGGCTCGGCGCAAGGCACCATGAACAACCTTACCTTCGGCAATGCGCGTACCCAATATTACGAGACGATCTGCTCCGGCGCGCCGGCGGGTCCCGGCTTCGCTGGGGTGGCGGCGGTGCAAACACACATGACAAATTCGCGGCTCACCGATCCCGAGGTGCTGGAGCTCCGCTATCCTGTGCTGCTCGAGCGCTTCGAGATCAGACGCGGCTCGGGCGGCGAGGGAAAATGGCGCGCCGGCGACGGGACGCTTCGCGTCATCAGATTTCTTGAGCGCATGGAATGCGCCATCCTCTCGGGATTTCGCCACATGCGGCCCTTCGGTCTCGATGGCGGCGAACCCGGTGAGCCTGGGGCCAATTTCGTTCGGCGTATCGACGGGCGGCTTGAACCCCTGGACGCCTGCGCTCAAACTGTGCTCGCGCCCGGCGAGGCCATCATCATCAAGACTCCAACCGGCGGCGGTTACGGAAAGAAGATCTGACCCCTAAATTTAGTCACATGAGAGCACTCATTTCCGGCGGAGGCATTGCCGGACTTACCCTCGGAATACTGCTCAAGGAGGCGGGCTTCGCACCGGTGGTCGTTGAGCGCGAGCCGGCGCTCCGGACCGAAGGCTACATGATGGACTTCTTCGGTTCGGGTTGGGACGTGGCGGAGCGCATGGGGCTCGTGCCCAAGCTCACGGCCATCCGCTATCCGATCGATGAGATGCAATTCGTCGACGATCGGGGCAAGCCTTTCGATACCCTGCCAATAACGGTCGTGAGCCGCGCGCTCGGCGGCAACTATGTCTATCTGCGCCGGGCCGACCTCGAGGGGATCCTTTATGAGCGCGCGCAGGATGTCGGCGTGCCCGTGCACTTCGGCCGCGCGGTCACCGCCCTCCGCCAGGACAATGACGCGGTTCGCGTCACTTTCGATGACGGCGCCGAAGAAGAGTTCGATCTCGTGTTCGGGGCCGACGGAGTCCATTCGCGGGTGAGAACGCTGGTTTTCGGCGGCGAGCACGAATTCGATCGTTTCCTCGGCGCCTATGTCGCGGCCTTTCATCTCGAGGATCACGATCTCGCTCTCGACCGCGCGCTAAAGCTGCACGAGGAAACGGATCGGAGTGGCGCCTTCTACCCGCTCGACGAGAGGCGCGTGGACGCGACATACGTCTTCCGTCATGGCGAGGTCGACATCGCGCGGGAGCAGCGTCTCGATTTCGTTCGTGAGGAATTCAAGGGCGCCGGCTGGATTCTCGAGCAGGTTCTCGAGAACTACCGCGCCGCAGCACCGATCTTCTTAGACTCGATGACGCAAATCGTAATGCCGCGCTGGTATCAGGGGCGCGTGGCGCTGCTCGGCGATGCCTGCGGCTGTCTCACGCTGCTCGCAGGCCAGGGCTCGCACATGGCCATGGCCGGAGCTTACGTCTTGTCTCGCGAACTTGCCCGTCACGGGAGCGACTACACTGCGGCCTTTGCCGCCTATCAGGCGCTGCTGAAGCCAGCGGTGGATGCGCGCCAGCGCGATGCCGCGCTGTTCGCCAAGATCTTCATTCCGTCGAAACGCTCAAGACCGTGGCAGCGCCGCCTGACCATCAAGCTCATGTTCAATCCGCTCGTGTTTCCGCTCATCTTGCGCTGGTTCGGCGCAGGCAGCGTGCTCGAGGGCTATGCATAGCAAAGGGCGCGGGATTGCTCCCGCGCCCTCGCTTACGCGTTGCCTCTTACTTTACGCGAACTTACGTCGTTGCCGGCCGCGGACCGCTTGCCCCACGCTCGGCCATGAACTGATCGAACTCTGCCTTGTCCCGCGCCTTGCGCAGACGATCCAGGAAGGTCTGGAACTCTTCAGCCTCCTCCTCCAGCCGCCGCAAGGTCTCCTCGCGATAGGCGTCGAAGGCCGCGTTGCCGGTCGAGCGCAGCGGGCCTATGCCGCCGAAGCCGCCGCCGAAGCGCTTCGCCTCCTGCATAAAGTGCTGCTTCCATTGCATTTTGTTTCCGCAACCCATGCGTCCACTCCAGATGAGATAGGCCAAAACACCGAGCCCAATGGGCCACCAGATGATGAAGCCGAGAATGACGGCGATGATCCACGCCGGCTTCCCGTAATCGTCCAAGGTCGTCACTAGCTGTTGCATTTCCTGCGAACCTTCCTCGGTGTGAATGTTATTCACATTCACATAGGTGGGGCGGGCCTGTCTAGAGTCAAGAGAGGACACAAAATGTGATCGGCAGGCGCCAGTCTCAAGGGTTTGGCGTCACCCCCGGACCTTCCGGCGGCAGAATTCCCAAGCCGCGGAGATAGACGAGCATGGCCGATTCGAGAATCTCCTCAGGCGGCAGCGGTAGCTTCGCCACGCCAGGGCGTGCTTCGACGAAGAGAGCGGCGACGCCGTGGGCGAGCGCCCAGATGTGAAGACTCATCAGTCGCACCGGCGGTCTCTTGTCAGGTGGAAGCACCCGGCAGAGCGCGCTCGCGGCACGCTGCAACACATCGAAGGCGCGATCTGCCGACACTTTCAGCTGATCGTTGTCGCGCACGCCCAGTCCAGCCTCGAACATCACGGCGTAGCTCGCCGGCTCCTCGCGCGCGAAGGCGAGATAGGCGCGGCCGAGATTCTCGAAGGCCGAGAGCGGAGTCGGAATGCCGTTGTTCCACGCCATGTCGAGCTTGGCGGCGAAGCGGTCGAAACCGTTGCGGGCGACTTCGGCAAGCAGCGCCTCGCGGTCGCGGAAATGCCGGTACGGCGCCGCGGGGCTCACGCCAGCGAGCCGCGCCGCCTCGGTAAGGCTGAAGCCTGCCGGTCCGTATTGCTCGATCAGCTTCCGCGCCGCCTCGAGCAAGACCTCCTTCAGATTGCCGTGATGATAGGAGCGCGGACGGTGCCAGCGCTGCTCGTCTGAGTCCATGTGAGGGGCTTTTACATGAAAGCACCTAACGCCGCCATAACCTCCCTCTTGACGGCAATGGCGCGACCTTGGTCGTGCTCGTTGCTGAGGCACGCGCTCGCGGCGAATCGACGCCTGCGTTAGGCTCGCCTCACGACTGCCCTTGGGCGGTGTTCTGACAACGCCGCCAAGGAGGCCAAGAGGGAGCAATGAATCAGCGCGAGACGATCGAGTCCGGTAGCGGAAAATCGCGCCTGTCTTGGCACCAGCTGGCCCCTGTCGCGCCTACAATTGCGGGGTTCGTCAGCTTGGCTCTCGTCTACGCCTTCGAGCAGCCGCTGTTCGGCGACCTCAAGAGCGACATCCCCACGCTCCTGGTGTTCATTTGGTTGTTCGCAGTGATCATGTGGTGCGCCTTCGGCGTGGTGCGCCAGGCCGATGCCGTGGCCTGGCACCTCGGCGAGCCCTACGGCACGCTGGTGCTGACGCTGTCGGTGAGCGCCATCGAGGTCGTGATCATGGCCTCGATCATCCTCCATGGTGCGAACAACCCGACGCTTGCCCGCGACGCCATGTTCGCTACCCTCATGATCGTGCTGAACGGCCTCGTCGGCACCGCGTTGCTGCTGGGGGCGATGCGTTATTGGGAGCAGGAGTACAATCTCGAAGGGGCGAGAGCCTTCCTTGTGGTCATCGCATCGCTTGCGGTGTTCGCTCTGATCCTGCCGAGCTTCACCAAGACCGAACCCGATCCCAACCTGTCACCGTTCCAAGCCGGCCTGTTCGGAGCCATCACGGTCGCGTTCTATGCGATCTTTCTCGCCATCCAGACCATGCGCCATCGCGCCTTCTTCGCCGAGCCGGAGAACGGCAACCACGCCAAGGCGTCCTATGCGGTGCACCACGCGCGCGCAGAGGGGTCGCTCGCCTATCACGTGATGATGCTGCTGCTGACGCTCGGGCCCGTAGTGGTGCTGTCGGAATTCCTCGCCGTCATCGTCGATTTCGGCATCGAGGAGCTCGGTGCGCCGCCGCCGCTCGGCGGCATTCTGGTCGCAATCCTCGTGCTGTCTCCGGAGGGTCTCACCGCGCTTCATGCCGCGCTCGAAAATCAATTGCAGCGCGCGGTCAATGTGTGTCTCGGCTCCGCGCTCGCCACCATCGGGCTGACCATCCCGGCAGTGATCGCAGTCGGGCTCTACACCGGCCGGGCGATGCATCTCGGCCTCGACCGCGTTGGCACGGTGCTGCTGGTCTTGACCCTCTTCATCAGTTCGTTCACGTTCGGCGGCGGCCGCACCAACGTGCTGCAAGGCGCGGTGCATCTCCTGCTCTTCGTGGTCTACATCGTTCTGATCTTCAGCCCTTAACGTCCCGCGGATCGTGGCCGTAGGTGTTGCGTTCGCGGATGCGGCCATCCTTGCCGTGGAGCACGGCTTCCGACCGCTCCCTACGCGCAATGGCCTTGGCCTTTTCCCAGGCCTGACCTTGAGTTCTGAACACGGCGACGGGCGCGCTCGCGCCCTCCTCCTTCACCGCCCAGCGATTGTCATGCATCACCACGTGCTGGTTCTTGCCCATGGCTTCCCCTCGTGCGCCCACGGCCCGGAGCCCGACATAGTGAAGCCGGCAGCCCCGCAGAAGCAAGCGAACCCATTGGCAGAGGAGCCTCCAGCGCCTTAAAGTGCCTCGGTGCAGATGAGCTCGTCGACGGCATGACGGACCGGCGCGGAAACGCGGGCGACAAATTGCGGGTAGGCTGGCGCGAATGGGTGCGGCTGACCGATCTCGGCGTCGCCGCCATCAAGGCCAAGATCGATACCGGCGCCCGGACTAGTGCTCTGCATGCCTTTGCCATCGAGCCTTTCCGCCGTGCCGGGGCGCTCTGGGTGCGCTTCGAGGTGCACCCCATCCAGCGTTCGAGCTCTGTGAAGATCAAATGCGAGGCACCCGCGATCGACGAGCGGGCCGTGCGCAATTCCGGGGGTTCGGTGGACCGCCGCTACATTATCGAGACGCGCCTGATGCTCGGCGACCGCGCCTGGCCGATCGAGATTGCGCTCGCCAACCGTGACCAGATGGGTTTCCGCATGCTGCTCGGACGCACGGCGCTCGAAGGCCGCGCCTTGATCGAACCCGGCCGGTCATTCCTTGCCGGTCACCGGCCGCCGCGGCTTCGCCAGTGGCTCGCGTGGGTGGCGCTTGAGCCAAGCAAGGCGCTGCCCTAAACCCTTACCCCCAAAGCACGAGAAGGCCCATGAAGATCGCGCTGCTCGCGCGCAATCCGCATCTCTATAGCCATCGGCGCATCTGTGAGGCGGCGCGCGCCCGCGGCCATGACATTGAGGTGCTGAACACGCTGCGCGTCTCCATCAACATAACGTCGCGCCGGCCGATGCTCTATTACCGCAAACGGCGGCTTGAGGATTTCGACGCAGTGATCCCGCGCATCGGCGCCTCGATCACCTTTTACGGCCTTGCCGTGCTGCGCCAATTCGAGGTGATGGGTGTCTATCCCTTGAACGAATCGGTGGCCATCGGGCGAAGCCGCGACAAGCTCCGCTGCCTGCAACTGCTCGCCCGCCGCGGCATCAACATGCCGGTGACCGCCTATACCAACGATCCGAAGCAGGCCGAGGACGTGATCGACCTCGTCGGCGGCGCGCCGGTGGTGATCAAGCTGCTCGAAGGCACCCAAGGGATCGGCGTGGTGCTCGGCGAGACGGTCAAGTCGGCAAAGTCGGTGATCGAGGCGTTTCAGGGGGCGAAGGTCAACATCCTGGTGCAGCAATTTATCAAGGAGGCCGACTCGACCGACATCCGTGCGCTGGTCATCGGCGACCGCGTGGTGGCGGCGATGAAGCGGCAGGGGCCGCCCGGCGAGTTCCGCTCCAATCTGCATCGCGGCGGCTTGGGCGAGAAAGTGCGCATCACGCCCGAGGAGCGGGAGATGGCGGTGCGGGCGGCGCGCACGCTTGGCCTCAACGTGTGCGGCGTCGACATGCTCCGCTCCAAGGACGGGCCGCTCGTGGTGGAACTCAATTCATCGCCAGGCATCGAAGGCCTGGAGAAAGCAAGCGGAGTGGACGTGGCCGGGCTGATGATCGAGTTTCTCGAGCGCAACGCCCCACACGGCAACACGCGCACCAAGGGCAAGGGCTGACACGCGATCAAAGACAGTCGGCCCCTTTGATAGGTAGACCGCAGTCCCACGCAAATCTTATTCGTCAACTTTGCACTTTGCGGATTGACTAATTTTTTTCGCGAATGCCGCGACTTTTCCTTGCAAGGCATTCCTGAGGCGGTTGCCCATTGCGTTATTGGGCTCGCGATAATCTATGATGTTATCGGAAGCTTGGAAGCTGATCATAAAGTTAGACGCGACCTCAAACCCTAAGCCGTGAGGCGGCTCGCCGTCGTAATTATTGATTTTTCCAAAGGTGCCATTGAGATAGATTCGTTTAAAAACTCCCTCTTTTTCATCTTTAACATTTATGCTCTCTGCACTCCAATTCTTCACAGTAGGAGAATCCAATGACACGTGCATTGCGTATTTTCCAGATGCGCCGATCTCTAATTCAACAAATTGGACAAATTTATTTTCAACGTCTGTGGGATCTGCGTTCTGTATCTCGCAAAGGTAGCCCCCTTCGCCACCTCCATACCCGAGATCGCCTCCATAATAAACGTATCGCGTCGCTAGAACATCCTTTTTCCTACCAACCTCATGAGCTACATCTATGCACGTCACATCCTGTTTGATTTGATCCGATGGATATTCTTCGAAAGTGCAATACTCAATCGTCTGCTTATGCGTGGTCGTTGTCCTAGTAAATGCGCAACCCCGCCAGTCGATTTTGATGCTATCGTCGGGAGCTGCCTTTGTACAAATGACCCCCTTTTTTAGTGACGCTTCCCAAAGCGCGTATTTTCTGTCACCAGAAAAAACCTGATCAACGTTTATTGTTTCTGTGAATTCCGGAATAAAAAAAACCAAGCTCGACAAAATCCTCGCCGAAAGCATACGATGAAATATTGTAGTCTGCTAATTCTTTGCCTTTGAATTTACCTTGTATAGTAGTTTTATTCAAGTTGTTTAAGTCGAAGCCTCTTGATCTCGAGAGCGCTTGGATGCCCTGACTTCGACAATCCTGTCCGAGCCGACGAAAGTTCTTAGCTGGCGTAACGCAGTACCATGCTGCTCTCGGTAGTCAGCTAGGCACTAGCCCGCCTGAGATTCCTGGCGCTCTTTTGGCCTCTTTGTCGACTAGCGCGTGCCTGCGTGCGTCGCGCTTAGCGGGATCGGTATAAACTCCTCGGCAAAGGAGAAGCGCATGGCAGAAACTGTGGCCGAGCCTAGCGGCCCCGATCTCGCCGAGGGCGTCGCCCTCGCTGACTTTGCCGACGACGGCAAGCTCGTCGGCCATGCCGGCGGTGAACCCATCCTGCTCGTCCGCCGCGGGAATGACGTGTTGGCAGTCGGGGCGCAGTGCACTCATTACAACGGACCCTTGGGAGACGGGCTCGTGGTTGGCGATACCGTCCGCTGCCCATGGCACCACGCCTGCTTCGACCTGCGTACCGGGCGAGGCCCTGCGCGCTCCGGCCTTAAGTCCCGTGGCGTGCTGGAGGGTTGAGCAACGCGACGGCAAGATCTTCGTGCGCGAGAAGCTGCCGCAACCAAAGCCTGGACGACGCGGAAAGCCGGCGGGTGGAGCTCCGGACCGCATCGTGATCGTCGGCGGCGGCGCCGCGGGTTTTGCGGCCGCAGAAATGCTCCGGCGTTTGGACTATCAGGGTGGCATCGTCATGCTGAGCGACGACGATGCGCCTCCCGTCGACCGGCCGAACCTTTCCAAGGACTACCTTGCAGGCAATGCCGCGGAGGACTGGGTCCCGCTGCGGCCGGACAGCTTCTATGCCGAGAGCGGTATCGACCTGCGGCTCAAGACGAAGGTCACCGGCATCGATGTGCCGGGGCGGAAGGTCAAGCTCGCCGATGGGAGCACCGTCGCCTACGACCGCTTGCTGCTGGCAACGGGCGCCGAGCCGGTCCGGCTGTCGATCCCAGGTGCAGACCAGCCGCACGTGCACACGCTGCGCTCGTTCGGCGACTGCAAGGCGATCATCGAGAATATCAAGACGGCGCGCCGGGCGGTGGTCATGGGTGCGAGCTTCATCGGGCTCGAGGTCGCAGCCTCGCTCCGCACGCGCGGGTTGGAGGTCTATGTGGTGGCGCCGGACAAGCGTCCGATGGAGCGGGTTCTCGGACCGCAAATTGGCGACTTCATCCGCGCGCTGCACGAGGAGCACGACGTGGTGTTCCACCTCGAGGACACGGCGACCGCCATAGAAGGCACCCACGTGGCGCTGAAGAGCGGCGGCACGCTTGAGGCAGATCTCGTGGTCGCCGGCATCGGAGTGCGCCCGCGGATCGCGCTCGCCGAAGCTGCCGGGCTTGCCGTCGATCGCGGCGTGACCGTGAACGCCTATCTCGAGACCAGTGAGCCGACGATTTTTGCCGCAGGCGATATCGCGCGCTGGCCCGATCCCCATCTCGGCGAGACGATACGCGTCGAGCATTGGGTGGTTGCCGAGCGCCAAGGCCAGACAGCGGCGCTTAATATGCTCGGTCACCGCGAGAGATTTGAGTCAGTTCCCTTCTTCTGGAGCCAGCATTACGACATCCCGATCAACTATGTCGGCCATGCCGAGAAATGGGACGAGCTTGCGATCGAAGGCGACATCGCCGGCAAGGACTGCCTTGTGCGCTTCAGGCGAAACGGCCGCACCCTCGCCGCGGTCACGATCTTCCGAGATGTCGAAAGCCTGCAGGCCGAGCTGGCGATGGAGCGCGAGGCAGCCTCGTAGTTCGGCTGCCGGCGACGGCAATGACTACGGTTGCAACTTGAATCTGGTCTTGGCTTCCTTGGCGAGAAGCGCGCGCTTGCGCTCGACCCCTCCCCGGTAGCCCGAGAGAGCGCCGTCGCTGCGCACCACGCGGTGGCAAGGAATGGCCACGGCGATGCGGTTCGTGGCGCAAGCCTGCGCCACAGCGCGGACCGCCTTCGGCGTGCCGATCTTCTCGGCGATCTCGGCGTAGCTTGCTGTCGAGCCGACCGGGATGCAGCGCAGCGACTCCCACACGCGGTGCTGAAAGGCGGTGCCTCTGATGTCCAAAGGCAGATCGAGACCTTTGGCGGGATTTTCGACGAAGGCCACGACCTTGGCAGTGAGCCGTTCGAAGTCCTTGTCGCCGTCAATCAGGCGAGCGCGCGGGAACTGCTTTTGCAGATCGTGCCGCAACGCCTCCGGATCGTCGCCAAACAGAATGGCGCAGACGCCTTTCTTGCTCGCGGCTATGAGGACCAGACCGAGCCAGCACGCGACAATTGCGAACCGGATGTCCTGCCCGGCGCCACCCTTGCGAAAGTCGGTAGGCGCCATGCCGAGGACCTCAGAAGCATTTGCGTAGAAACGGCCATTGGAATTGAAGCCTGCGTCGTAGATCGCTGCGGTAATCGTGTCGCTCGACCCGAGCTCCGCGCGCACGCGCTTGTTGCGCTGGGCGATGGCATAGGCCTTCGGCGTCACGCCGACTGCCTGCTTGAAGATGCGGTGGAAGTGATAAGGACTCAGGCCCACGGTCTCGGCGAGCGTATCGAGCTTCGGCGCCTCTTCCGCCGTCTCGATCAGCCGGCAGGCTTGCGCCACCTTCGCCGCATGCACCTCGTCGAGCCCAGGCTGGTCTGGCTTGCAGCGTTTGCAAGGGCGGAAGTCTGCCCGCTCCGCCTCGTGCCGCGTGTCGAAGAATCGCACATTGGTGCGCTTGGGGAGACGCGCAGGACAACCGGGGCGGCAATAAATGCCGGTGGTTTTCACCGCAATGTAGAACTGTCCGGCGAAGGACGCGTCACGCGCGACCACGGCGGCCCACATTGCGTCATCGCGGGATGCGGCGGCTTTAGCCTTCTCGAGGCTGAGGGTCATGGTCAAAGTCCTTGAGGATCGAGTGTGTCGGCTCCGAGATACGCCGCTCCACGGCCGCCGGCACTCCGATCCTTGCTTTCAAATCCGGCAAACCCGGATTCCGATCTAATTTTGCGCTGTAGGAGCCGTGATCGGCGGCGGCACGGTCTCAACATGCTTGATGTGACCGGTGGCATAGGCCCACCAGATCAGCGCGACGATCCCGCCGACGAAAAGCAGCAGCAGCCCGAACCTCAGTGGATTGAGCCGGTCAGGCTCGCCATCCCAGTTCTCACGTTTGCCAACCACTCCGCGCCTCCCTTTTTCTCGTGATCGGCCGTCTTGATGCGGCGACAGGGAAGACAATACAGAAAACGAGCGCCGTCTCGAAGGGGCTAGACCAAGGGAAATAAGACCCTTCAGGCTCGGGGGCTGCGCTTGCGGCGATTCTCGGTGCCGGAGGCCGTTCGCGAAAGCTTCTGCTCAAGCGCCGAGACTTTGTGCCTCAAATCGTTGTTCTCAAGCTCGGCATAGACGGCAGCGGCATGCTCGGCAATCCGCTTCAGCATGGCACGTTCATAGGAATCAAAGTCGGCGCCGGAGGCGTGCGGGCCATACAGCGTGAGGGCAAAGCAACGGAGGGGGTTTGCGGCCGGAACGGCGAGGATCGGACGTTTAAATCCCAAGGGCAGGCCCGGTTCGCTATTGTCCTCGTCGCTCACGGTGAACGGAATTCCCTTCGGCAAAGGCGCGAGCATTGCCGCATCGGACGAAAGCGACCTTGTCGCCTTTTCGTCCCAGCCATGCCCCTCGGTATCGCGCCTGAACTCGGTGCCGTTTCTCCGGAAGGATGCTGCGGAGCTCAGCTTTAGCTGGCGAAAGGGCTTCTCGGCCAGCAGCCGGTCGACCTCCTGCGGACTTTTCGCCTTGAGGATCGCCGCGGCGACGATTTGCTCGGCCTTATCCAGATCGCGGTTGAAGTAGCGGTCGGTCAAGTGGGTCGCGCCTTCATGCAGGCGACTGATGAGATAGAGCGCGCCGGCACCGATCACGATCCACGCCCAGTTCGGAATGGCGAGATGCTGCTGCATATATTCGACCTCGTGATGCATCAGCAGCGCCGGGATGCTGAGAGTGAGGCCAAGAATAGTCGCCCGCCGAAGCGGGATCGCCACGCTCACCACGCGCTCGCGCCGGACGGCCTCGAATACGAACCAGCACAAAATGCCGTTGATGAGGTAGAGCAGGCCGACAATGTCGTCGGATGGGGTGAAGTCTCCCCAGCTGGTGTCGAAGATCGTGGTGGTCGAGGCGAGATCGGCGAGAAGGAAGGCGGGAAGCCCGATCACGCATCCCCAGATCACCCAACGCAGGCGCTGGTAATCCTCCGGCGGCTTCCGCCGCGTCCGCTCGAGCAGAATGGCGACAGCGGAGATCGCGACGATGAAGCCAATTAGGATAGAGAAGCGGGTTCCAAACTCGGTGCGAGAGCCGGTGAGAGTGCCATAGGAGGTCAGGATCAGCAGCACCGCGAGAAAGACGCCGATTGCGGGCAATGCACGTTCGAGCCAGCGCCACTTGCGATCGGGCTCGTTATCGGGTGCGCGCAGGACAAACAGAATAAGTCCGGCGTAGCCGGCAGCCTCGGCGACGGCGCTCGCGAGGTTTTGCGCCAGCAAGAGCGAGGGATGGTGCTGCAGGAGTGCGTAGAAGGCATAGATCTGCCCAGGGTTGAACCACATCACGTAGAGGAAGAAGCCCCAGCTCATGGCGGATGGACGCGTCCAGACCAGCCACGCAGCGGCGACCACGACCAAAATGCCGGCGACCTGATCGAGCAGAATGACAAAACGCTCGAAGGGATTGGACGGGGCCTGCCTCGCAACCAGGGTCACTTGCCGTGCCGGCCGGTCGTCCGTCGCCTTGATGGAAAGAGTCGCCGCGCGCCCGGGCAACACGTATTGATGCCCTCCGAGCACCATCAGCGCATTGCGGCAAGTGGCGGCGTGGTATGGGAAGCAATATAGCTCCTTCATGGCGAGCCGGTCGCCGTCGCGGATGCCCGCGTTCCATGCAGGCGACTGCTCCTTCTCGTCAAAAGGGCCGATGACGTCGTAGATCACGCCGTCATTGTTGGCAGCAAAGCCGAACGAGGCCAGGGGCTGCACAACACGCAGCACATCGGGGACGATCATCACGAGCGCCCAGGCGAGAAGCACGACGAGCAGCACGCGGGCACGGGTCACGGACACACCCCCGCGCCGGGAATTCTACCCTGACCGTCCAACCTCATGAGCCCTCGTCTCCTCGCCCATCACGTTCGCGTTAGGCCGCGCAAAGATCAGAAAAAGAGCTTTGGTGCAAAACCGTTACCAGCGTTACACTTAGCGGCAAAGTCTCAGACTGGAGGTTGTTCACCATTCGGCTCTCGATCCTGGCGGGGGCAATCTATGTGGGGCTAGGACTGTGGTGCGGCGCTCTCAACGCCGCCAGCGATCCGACGCAAAAGTCGCGGCTGCCGAGCATCGACAATCCCTATTGCGACATCACAACGACTCTCTTGCCTGATTTTCCGGCGCAGGGGATGTCCATGATGGATGCGAGGGGACGGCCCTTGATCGTGGTGAACGCAACGACACTTTACCAGAACCCGGCTTACGGTCATTTCCTGATGGCGCATGAATGCTGTCACCATACGCTTGGCCATGTCCGGCGTTTCTATGAAGGAGTTGGTCAGCTCGGGCCGCAGCCCTTCTACTACATCCGCCCGGCGCTGAAGCAGATGGAGCTCGATGCCGACACTTGCGCGGTCAAGATGCTCAAGGCGACGCATGAGCCTGAGGCGATCGAAGCCGCGCGCGAGGTGATGTTGAGCTTCGGCACCCAGCCGACCGGAGCCTATTACCCCACCGGCATCGAACGGGCCGAGAACCTGGCAAAGGCCGCCGCCGCTCCGGATTGACGCAGCCAGCCGAGGCCCTGCTTTGATCGCGAGATAGGGGGCGCGTCAATGATGCCGCGCCCCTTTCGTCTCGCTATTTCTTCATCGCGTCTGAGGTGTTGGTCGGCGGCCCGTCGAGCGGCACGCCCTTGCCGAAGGCGGTCTTCACATAATGATCGCCCTCTTTGGTGATCTTCGTGGTCCAGCCCGTCGTCCAGCTGATCACAGCGGCCCCGCCCTCCTCCTTCCAGGTCCCGGTCATCGCCTTCTCTTGCGTGCTGGTGGCGTTGCCGTCGGCCGTGAGGGTGATGTCAAACGGCGTCCCGCTCGTGTCTTTCACGGCCCACACGCCTTCAAACTCGCTGACGGCGAAGCTGGCAAGCGTGGTCATGGCGATGACCGCTCCCACCACAAAAACGGACAATGCTAGGGTTCTGATCTTGCTCATGGGGTTTCCTCCTGAAATTGAGCGACGTGGGACAAACCAACGCCGTCTGCTTCTTCGTTATGCGGCTTGGCCGGCCTTGGTTGCCTCCGGCACCGCGATAAGCCGACCGTTCTTCACGTCGTAGACGTGACCGTAGATTGGCACCGAAGGCGGAACTAGCGGATGGGCTCTGATGCGGCGCACGTCGCTCGTCACGCTTTCAGCCTGATTCTTGATGGTCAGCCAATCGATGAAATCGGCTTCGGCGGACCCCGGCCCGCGACCGACATCATGCCAGCCATCGGCGTCGAGTTTCGCCGTGTCGAGGCTCTGCCTGAGCAGCGAGCGCATCACCTCATCGGTGAACAGCTCCATGCCGCAATCGGTGTGGTGGACGACGAACCACTCCGCCGTGCCGAGCAGTTTGTGAGAGATGACAAGCGAGCGTATGGCATCGTCGCTCGCGCGCCCGCCGGCGTTGCGGATCACATGGGCATCCCCCTCCGTGAGGCCTGCGAATTTGGCGGGGTCGAGCCGGGCATCCATGCAGGTCAGGATGGCGAAGCGCCGGGCCGGCGGCAGAGGCAGCTTGCCTTTGTCGCCGAACGCCGCGGCGTAGGCCTCGTTCGCTGCCAGCACCTCGTCATGGACCTTGGTCATGGGGGCAAACTCCTTATAAGCCCCCATGATTTATCACGACCGCGCCCGGCACCGTCAGCCGTGCCTTCCCGAATGACTAACAGCGCGAATCTCGAATGACGCGGCATCCAGCGACGATAGGAGCTACAGCCCCATGGCCTTGTGGGCCTCCTGCATGTGCGCCATGCACCCGGCCTCGTTGCCCTTCTTCATCTCGGCCTTCGACAGGTCGAGATGCATGGTCGCCTCCTTCTTGGCGGCCTCGTCGGTCATCTTGGCGATCGTCTCGTCCATTTTCTTCATGTGGGCCTCGGTGCACTCCCCCGCGGCGTAAGCGGGTGAAAGGCTCAGGACTGCAAGAAGGGCGGCAATTGGAAGCACTTTAAACATGGCATCCTCCCTTTATGTTCGGACTCCGTGAAAGTTAAACGCGCGAAATCCAGGTTAGGACGACGAGGATGCATAAATTTTCGAGGGAGGAAGAGGCGGACCTTCGGGTCATTGACCCGCCACATCCGCATGGTCTAGCTGGCCGACGCCGTGGTGAGGGTGCCTGATAAGTCGGGCCCGTATTGCTCTCGTTCTGATCTTATCGCTTGCGGGCAGAGCGCCGGCTTTGGCGGAAGACACGCAAGCGCCGCAGCAATGCTGGACGCCGCAGGCGCTCGCCGGCACCGAAGCCGAGCTGAAGGACGTGTATAACCACAAGTCGCTCGACCTTGCCCCGCTCAAGCAAGTGACGCTCGCGCCGGCAACGCCGGTCCCGCCCGCGCTCCGCGGGTCGATCCGCGGCGTCGAGCTGCCGCCGGACAAGAAGCTGATCGCACTCACCTTCGATCTTTGCGAGGAGAACGGCTATGTCTCCGGCTATGACGGCCGCATCGTCGACCGCCTGCGTGCGCAGGGAGTCAAGGCGACCTTCTTCGCCGGCGGCAAATGGATGGAGACCCACCCCGAGCGTGCGCAGCAGCTGATCGCCGATCCCTTATTCGAAGTCGGGAGTCATGGCTTGCGGCATCTCGATCTTTCGCACGTGGATGCCGCCACGCTCGGCGAGGAGATCAACCTCACCGAGGCGGCTTATACGCACGCCAAGACCGCACTTACTTCCCGCCAGTGCCTCGTCGGCGCTTCTCCTCCGGAGCCGCCGGCGCGGCTCACCGTGCTTCGCTTTCCCTATGGCCGCTGCAATGACAAGGCTGTTGCCGCGGCGGCAGACGCTGGACTCCTGACCGTGCAGTGGGACCTCGTCACCGGAGATCCGGATCCGCTCGTGTCGGCCAAGACCATCGCCAATCGCATCCTGACCAAGGTCCATCCGGGCGCCATCATCGTGGCGCATGCCAACGGGCGCGGCCACAACACAGCCCAGGCTCTCGCCATGGTCCTCCCGAAGCTAAAAGAGCAAGGCTACAGCTTCGTCACGGTGAGCGAGCTGATTGAAGCCGGCAAGCCGATCATCGCCAAAGGCTGCTATCAAAACAACCCTGGCGACACGACGCGCATCGCCCGGTCTACGCCCCGGCGCGGCAACCATGACCTCTTGTCCATTTTCAGCGCCCCCAATTGAGCTTGGGCGGGTTACGGACGGCGGCGTGCAGCTTCTGCCGCTCAAGCTCAGCTCGTGCGCAAGCTTGGCTGCGGACATCGCGGCCATGGAGCCTTGGTCGGTGATGAATTATCCGGCCGAGACGCTCGCCACATTACTCGCGAGTTCCGACGCAGGCGTGTCCCGTTACGTGGTCAGCGTGAACGACAAAGAAGCCGGCGTGGTCTCGGTGCGCCACCCTTGGCTCAAGGGACCTTACCTCGAGCTGCTCGCACTGCTGCCGCAAGCGCAAGATCAAGGGATCGGCTCGAGCATCATGTCCTGGTTCGAATTCGACGGCGTTGATGCATCGGGCGCGCAATCTCTGGGTATGCGCCTCATCCTTCAATGCGCGGGGCCTCAGCTTCTACGAGCGTCATGGCTTCAACCGCGCGGCAACGCTGCCTGGCCTCGTCGCCGACAGCTATGACGAGATTTTGTTGCGCAAGTTTCCGGTCGCGATTCCAGCTTAACGCTTCCGCTATTGCGCTGCGCCGCCCTTCGGCGGGGCATCCGGATCGATGTCGGGAATGTCCTTGATGTCGGCGTCCGGCGAATGATCGACGAACAACGCGCCCTCATCGATCGACACGGTCTCGTCGCCTTTCAATTCATAGATATCGCCGTTCTCGAGCTTCACCTTGCAGCCGCCGCTGCAGGGCGCGTCGACCTGCTTCTCGGACTCGACAGTCAGCTCGTTGGATGAGCCGCCGGCGGTGACGGTTATCTTGTGAGGTTTCGGATCAACATTGGAGATGGTGAGCGCGTGCGCTGGACCCGCGCAGAGCAAAACGAGCGCCCCAAGGGCGGCGGTACCGACAAACCTCATTCTGTTTCCTCCGAAATGACCTTGGCCCGGTCAACTTACCATGCTGCCGCCCGCGGCCGGCAAGGGTTCGCTTTCATTTGTGAATTTTTACGACAGGAGGGAACCGAATCCGGCAGGGCCGCGTTCTCCGCCAGCTGACAAAAACAGGGGTTTCGCTGCGGGTTAAAAAGAGCCCTAGCGGGCGCCAAGAAGAAACCGTAAAATCGCCCCCTTAGAGCCAAGGACCGCATCGATCGGAAAGGAGGCTTCCCATGGAGCTTACCGGTACCGTGACGGCCATTCTGGCTTTGGTGTCGTTTGGGTTCGTCGCTGCGATCATCCTCGGGATGATCTAACTCCCTATTCAATATCATTCGGCCGCGTCGGCGATCCGCTTCGGGTCGTAGTTGAGGATTGGTCCGAGCCATCGCTCGGCCTCCTCAACCGGCCAGCCTTTGCGTGCGGCGTAATCTTCCACCTGGTCGCGGCCGATCTTGCCCACACCGAAATAGCGGCTCTCGGGGTGCGCGAAATAAAGTCCTGAGACCGCAGCCGCCGGCCACATGGCGCAAGACTTCGGTGAGCTTGAGCCCGGTCGCCGCTTCGGCGTTGAGCAGCTTGAACAGAGTGCGCTTCTCGGTGTGGTCCGGCTGAGCCGGATAGCCCGGCGCGGGACGGATGCCGGCATAGTCTTCGGCGATCAATTGCTCGTTGGAGAGCTTCTCGTTCGGCGCGTAGGCCCAGAGCTCGCGACGCACCTTCTCGTGCAGCGCCTCGGCAAATGCCTCGGCCAGGCGATCGGCCAGCGCCTTGACCATGATCTTGGAATAATCGTCATTGGCGCGTTCGAATCTGCGCGCGACGTCCTCTTCGCCGATGCCGGCGGTGACTGCAAAGCCGCCGATATAGTCGGCGAGCCCCGAGTCTTTCGGCGCGACGAAATCGGCGAGCGCGAAATTGGCCCTGTCGTTGTCCCGCGCCATCTGCTGACGCAGCGTGTGCAGCGTGGCGAGCACGTTGCTGCGCGAGTCGTCGGTGTAAAGCTCGATGTCGTCGCCGTCACTGTTGGCCGGCCAGAAGCCGACGACGCCGTTGGCCACCAGCCACTTTTCCTCGATCAGCTGCTTCAACATGGCTTGCGCGTCGTCGAAGAGGTGGCGCGCGGCCTCGCCATATTTGTCGTCCTTAAGGATGCGCGGGTACTGGCCTTTCAGCTCCCAGGCCTGAAAGAACGGCGTCCAATCGATGTAGCGGGCAAGTTCGGCCAAGTCGTAGGCGCGGAAGCTGCGCGTGCCGAGGAAGGTCGGCTTCGGCGGCGCGTAACCCTGCCAATCGAGCTTGAGCCGATTGGCGCGGGCATCGGCGATCGACGTGCGCGCCTTCTCCGCCCGGCCCCGTGCATGCGACTCCGCCATGCGCGCATATTCCTCGCGCACCCGTGCGATCGCCTTGGGCCTCTCCTCGGGCGACATCAGGCTCGACACCACGCCGACGGCGCGGCTTGCGTCGGTCACATAGATTGCCTGGCTGCGGTGATAGTTCGGGCTGATCTTCACCGCCGTATGCACGCGGCTCGTGGTGGCGCCTCCGATCAGAAGCGGCAGATCGAAGCCTTCCCGCTCCATTTCCGCCGCGACATGGCACATCTCGTCGAGCGACGGCGTGATCAGGCCTGAGAGGCCGATGATGTCCGCCTTCCGCTCCTTCGCGGTGTCGAGGATCTTCTGCGCCGGCACCATGACGCCGAGATCGATGACCTCGTAATTGTTGCATTGGAGCACGACGCCGACGATGTTCTTGCCGATGTCGTGCACATCGCCCTTCACGGTCGCCATGACGATGCGACCTGCCGGCTCGCCCTGGGCCAGGCCCAGCTCCTCCTTCTCTTTCTCCATGAAGGGCATGAGATAGGCGACGGCCTGCTTCATCACCCGGGCCGACTTCACCACCTGCGGCAGGAACATCTTGCCCGAGCCGAACAGGTCGCCGACCACGTTCATGCCGGCCATCAGCGGGCCTTCGATGACGTGCAGGGGACGCTCGGATTTGGCGCGTGCCTCCTCGGTGTCCTCATCGATGTAGGTGCCGATGCCATGCACCAGCGCATGGACCAGGCGCTCCTCCACCGGCTTCTCGCGCCAGGCGAGATCGACCTCGCGCTTCTGCGCCCCCTCCCCGCGATATTTCTCCGCCGCCTCCAGCAGGCGGTCGGTGGCGTCGGCGCGGCGATTGAGGATCACGTCCTCGACGAGCTCGCGCAGCTCCGGATCGATATCGTCGTAAAGCGCGAGCTGGCCGGCATTGACGATGCCCATGTCCATGCCGGCTTTGATAGCGTGATACAGGAACACCGAATGCATCGCCTCGCGCACGCGGTCGTTGCCGCGGAAGGCGAAGGAGAGATTGGAAACGCCGCCGGAGATATGGACGTAAGGCAGCTCGGCCTTGATGCGCCGCGTCGCCTCGATATAGGCGCGCGCGTAATTGCTGTGCTCCTCGATGCCGGTGGCGACGGCGAAGATGTTGGGATCGAAGATGATGTCTTCCGGCGGGAAGCCGACCTTCTCGGTCAAAAGCTCATAGGCGCGCTTGCAGATCTCGAATTTGCGCGTCGCTGTCTCGGCCTGGCCCTGCTCGTCGAAGGCCATCACCACCACGGCGGCGCCGTAGCGGCGGACCTTCTTGGCGTGGTCGAGGAACGGCTCCTCGCCCTCTTTCAAGCTGATCGAATTCACCACCGACTTGCCTTGCACGCATTTGAGCCCGGCCTCGATGACCGACCATTTCGATGAGTCGATCATGATCGGCACGCGCGAGATGTCGGGCTCGGCGGCGAGCAGATTGAGGAAGGTCGCCATGGCGGCTTCGGAGTTGAGCATGCCCTCGTCCATGTTGACGTCGAGCATGTTGGCGCCGCTCTCGACCTGCTGGCGCGCGACTTCGAGCGCGGCCGCATAGTCGTTGGCCTCGATCAGCTTGCGGAATTTGGCCGAGCCGGTGACGTTGGTCCGCTCGCCGACCATGACGAAATCTTGCGCGCCGTTTGTCACTTCAACTCACCCATGCACGAAGGGCTCGAGGCCGGAGAGGCGCATCTTGTGCTCGACGTCAGGCACGTGGCGCGGCTTGTACTTTGCCACAGCAGCGGCGATGGCGCGGATGTGGTCAGGCGTGGTGCCGCAGCAGCCGCCGACGATGTTGATCAGACCGTCGCGCGCCCATTCCTCGAGCAGCCCGGCCATGTGCTTCGGCGTCTCGTCATATTCGCCCATCTCGTTGGGCAGCCCGGCGTTGGGATAGACGCTCACCAGCGTGTCGGCCACATGGGAGATCTCGTCCACTGAGGGCCTGAGCTGTTCCGCGCCGAAGGAGCAATTGAGTCCCACCGAGAACGGCCGCAGGTGCTTGAGCGAATACCAGAAGGCCTCCGGCGTCTGGCCCGAGAGATTGCGGCCGGAGAGATCGGTGATGGTGTCCGACAGCATGATCGGAAGCTCGACGCCCATCGCGTCGAACACCTGCTCGACGGCAAAGCCTGCCGCCTTGGCGTTCAGCGTGTCGAAGATGGTCTCGATAAGAATAGCGTCAACCCCACCTTCGACAGACCGCGAGCTTGCGTCGAATAGGCCTCGACCAGGGCATCGAAGCTCACATTGCGGAAGCCGGGATTGTTCACGTCGGGAGAGATCGACGCGGTGCGGTTGGTGGGGCCGATGGCGCCGGCGACGAAGCGCGGCTTGTCCGGCGTCTTCTTGGTCCAGGCGTCGGCGGCGTCGCGGGCGAGCTTTGCCGCGGCGACGTTGAGCTCATAGGCGACATCTTCCAGCCCATAGTCGCTCTGCGAGATGGCCTGGGCGTTGAAGGTGTTGGTCTCGACGATGTCGGCGCCGGCTTCCAGATAAGCGTTGTGAATCTCGCTGATGATCTTGGGCTGGGTGAGCACAAGCAGGTCGTTGTTGCCCTTGAGATCATGGCTGTGTTTCTTGAAGCGCGTGCCGCGATAGCCAGCCTCGTCCAGCTTGTAGCGCTGGATCATGGTGCCCATGGCGCCATCGAGGATCAGGATGCGTTCCTTGGCTGCCTCTTTCAGAGCAGCAATGCGTTCTTCACGGGTCATTGCGCGGCCTCAGCCTTGGATACGACAGTCGGGTGCGGGCGCAAGCCCAAGAGATGGCAGATGGCGTAGACGAGGTCGGCGCGGTTCAGCGTGTAGAAGTGAAATTCGGTGATGCCTCGGTCGACCAGCCCCATGACCTGCTCGGCGGCGACCGCCGCGGCCACGAGGTAGCGCGTCTCCTGATCCTCCTCCAGGCCTTCAAACCGGTGGCCGATCCAGTCAGGCACGCCCGTTCCCGATTTCTCCGCAAACCCCGCAACCTGCTTGAAATTATGGATGGGGATGATGCCGGGCACGATCGGGATCGTGATGCCGCGATCGCGCACGCGGTCGAGATAGCGGAAGAACACTTCGTTATCGAAAAAGAACTGGGTGATGGCGCGCGTGGCGCCGGCGTCGATCTTCGCCCACAGCATGTCGATGTCGGCGTCGACGGTCGGCGACTCGGGGTGCTTCTCGGGATAGCAGGCCACCGACACCTCGAACGGCGCGATTCTCTTGATGCCTGCCGTGAGATCCGCGGCATTGATGTAGCCACCGGGCGTCGGCACGTAGCGGGCGTCGACACCGCCTGCCGGGTCGCCGCGCAGCGCCACGAGATGGCGTACGCCGATATCCCAATAATCGCGGATCACGGCGTCGACCTCCTCGCGCGTCGCATCAACGCACGTGAGATGCGCCGCCGGGTTGAGGTGCGTTTCCTTCAGCACCCGGGCAATGGTGGCGTGGGTGCGCTCGCGCGTGGAGCCGCCAGCGCCATAGGTCACAGAGATAAAGGTCGGATTGAGAGGTTCGAGCCGGCGAATCGAGCGCCACAGGGTCTCCTCCATGGCTGCCGTGCGCGGCGGAAAGAACTCGAACGACACGTCGATGTCGCCGTGGCCGAGGAAGCGGCTCTTGCGGTCCGGGTGGTTCAACATCACGCGGCGAACTCCACCGATCGGCGTTTCTTCTTGTCGCGGGCGACCGCCGGCTTCAGCCCGAGCCAGAGCGAGACGGTGAGCTTTTCAGGCCTGTTGCCCTCCCCTGGAGAGAGATCCCGAGTCGTTTCAAGCGCAAGTCCGGCTTGCTTCAACCAGCGGCTCATCTGCTCGCGAGCAAAGCCGAGCCGGCGATGCGCTGACTGCTCGCGCAGGAACTCAAGCTCGTGCGGCGCGAAGTCGACCACCAGCAGTTTGCCGCCGGGCCTCAGCAGCCGCGCGGCCTCGGCGATCGCCGGAGCGGGATCGTCCAGGAAGTGCAACACCTGGTGCAGGATAACGGCATCGGCGGCGCCGTCGGGAAGCGGCACGTTGTAAAGATCGCCATGGCGGGCCTGGGCATGGGAGAGCCCGGCGCGCTCCAGCTTCATGCGCGCATAGCCAAGCATGTCGCGGCTCAAATCGAAACCCAACGCGCGGCTGGCGCGGGCTGCGAACAGCTCGAGCATGCGCCCGGTGCCGGTGCCGAGATCGACGAGCAGCGTGAAGGGTCCAGGCCCGAGCGCCTCGTCCACGGCGGCCTCGACTTGGCTTTCGGCGACGTGCAGCGCGCGGATCCTATCCCACTCCCCGGCGTGCTCGCGGAAGTAACTCTGCGCCGCATCCTCCCTTGCCTTCTTGACGGCGGAGGCGCGCGCAAGGTCGCGGGCAAAGGTGGGATCGGCAGGGTCGAGGCTCGCCACGATGGCCGAAGCGAGTGCCGCTTCGCTGCCGGCATCGGCGAGGCGGAAGAACACCCAGCTCCCCTCGCGAAAGCGGGTAATCAGGCCGGCCTCGGCCATCAGCTTCAAATGCCGGCTGATGCGCGGCTGGCTTTGTCCGAGGATCTGGGTCAGGTCCTTGACGTTGAGCTCGCTCCCGGCAAGCAGCGCCAGGATGCGCAAGCGCGTCGCCTCTCCCGCAGCGCGCAGCCCGCTCAGAGCCTGGGCGCGCGACAGGCTTCCAAAACCGCCTTGAGCATCGTCACCTGACATAGAGATATGTTTATACGTTTGCCGGGAGCTTGGCAAGACCGCTGGCTATGCGCGCCCCGGAGGCGTTGAGCGCCCTCGTCATATACACGTATAAGATGTAATTTATCCGCACCTGCCGGGCCGGTTGTAGCCTTGCGCCCAGTTCTAGCGGTGGAGGAGCAGAGGTGACCATCAATCGCACATTCTTTTTCGACCAGGTTCGATCGAGATTGTTTGGCGGCAGACTTTCCGCCTCGCAGGTGAGCGGGCTCGACGCCATTCTGGATAACTGCCTACCGCAAGGCGGGACGGCTCGTCGGATCTGACTTGGAGGGCAGTCCAGACCTGGCGTTGAACCCTCCCATCGCCGGCAAGATTCTTTTTGCTGGGATGGAGACGGGCTTCTTCACCAGCAGGAAGTTTGCGGACTATTTCAACAAGGCCATGGAAAACTGGATCAACGCGCGGCGGATCATCAACCGGCTCGACAAGGCGCCGCAGATCGCCGACTACGGCAGAAAATTCTACAGCGCCATCGGCTATACGACAGGGCCGTAGCTTCACCTAGCCGCGCGCGAACTCCTTGTACCCGATGCGTTTCGGCAGAACGGCGTCCTCGCCAAGCCTCCGAATTGTCAGCGACTTGCTCTGTGGGGAAACGCACAGACCTGCTCGGGTCTGGGGTCGAGACTAATCCTCGCGTGCAACTCCGCCTTTAGATTCGGGTGCGGAAGCTCATCGAGGAGACATCCCATGATTCAGGTAGACGGAACCATAATGCTCGAGATTGCCCCGCGCTTCAGCGGCAAGATGGCGGCGAGGCAGGCCGAAATCGTCAAAGGCGTCGGCCAGGTTCTGCAGGCCACACTTGAAGCCTATGAGATCAATACGCGACTGCGCATCGCCCACTTTCTCGGACAAACCTGTCACGAGTCCGCCGGGTTTCGCACCACGGAGGAATTTGCCAGCGGAGCCGCCTATGAGGGCCGCGAGGATCTCGGCAATGTCAAGAAGGGCGACGGCCGCCGCTACAAAGGACGCGGCCTGCTACAGCTCACCGGCCGCGCAAACTATGCCGAATACGGCAAATCGCTCGGCATCGATCTTGAGAACAATCCGACCATGGCCGCGGAGCCGGCGCTGTCGCTGAAGATCGCCTGCGAATATTGGAAGCGGCACAAGATCAACGCCGACTGCGACCGCGACGATATCCGCGCCACGACGAGAAAGATCAATGGTGGACTCAACGGTCTTGAGGATCGGAGCAACTACATTCGCAAGGCCAAGGAGGCGCTTGCCCGCATCGAGGGCATCCAACTGACCGGCGCCGTGTCTGATCCACAACCGGTCTTGCGGCGCGGTTCCACCGGCGAAGCGGTCGGCGATCTGCAGACCATGCTGCGCAAGCTCAAGTTTCCCTTGCCATCGATCAGGATTTCGGCGCCGCGACCGAGCTCGCTGTGATGCGCTTTCAGGGCGACAAGAAGCTTACCGTTGACGGCATCGTCGGCAAGGAGACCTGGGACGCGATCGAGAACGCGACGGGAATCCCGACCCTGTCGTCAGCCGCGAGCGAACTTCTTGTGCTTGATGCGCTTCGGTAGAACGGCGTCTTCGAGTTGATGCACCTCGGCGTCATGGCGTGCTCGCCGAGGCCGCGCCTTTTGGTGGCTTGTAGTCGTAGCACGGCGACTTGCTTTGCGACGGCTGCTTGACGTCCCCAATCAACATGTCCCGATCGAGGCCGCTAAGGTGCGCTGCGGGCGGGCACGCTTCCAGATTGAAAAATAGTGATTGCGCATGTGATCCCATTGCCGCGATGCGCCCGCTTATAATGACACCTCGGAGAACCGATACCGATTCGTTCGGGGCACATACCATTGAAGCCAGGTAGTCTCCGTATTGATCGTCAGCCTGTCCCGCCTCCTGCGACCCTGATTTCCAGAAGTCATGATTGTCACCTGTTCCTGCAAAACCAGGCGAGGTTGGATCAAGCAAAGGACGCAGTTTCGCTTGAAGCTGCCTTGAGAGGGCCTCGGATGCATCAGCCGAGGCGTCTCTGATGAGGCTGTCGGCGGCAGGCTTGTCCAGAGGCGCTTCGGATTTGGCCAAATAATCCAAATAGGATTGGCGCGACACCAAGCAAGCACGGTTTGCCAACTCGAGTGGCTGTGCTTTCGGACGAGTTGTATGCCAGACGACAGCCTCGAAAAGGCTGGCTCTTTCGAAATTCGCGTTATCGAGTAGCGCGCCTTGCATGTGCGCAAGATCGAGAAAGGCCCCCTGGAGTTGCGCCTCTTTCAGGGAGGCGCCCAAAAGCTGGGCGCGTTTCAGAAAGGCACCCCGTAGATCTGCTCCCTCGAGCGACGCGATTTGAAGTTGGGCTCCCTCGAAGTCGGCCCCCTGCAAATTCGCACTATTGAAATTGGCTCCCCTCAATCGCGCCCACGCCAATTGCGCGCCCTGGAGCGACGCGCCGCAGGTGGCCGCGTTCTCGATCACCTTGGTCCCCCGCTTGGCGCAGCCAAACTTGGCCTGATCCAACCTGCTGCCGGTCAGCTGAGCGTCATCGAGATTCGCTCCGGTGAAATCTGCCCTGCGCAGATCAGTTCTGATTAACACCGCGCCACGCAAATTGCGCCCCCGCAACGGTATCGTCGTGTCCACCTTGTCAAGGGTTGTGTCTTCGACGAAGTCCTGGTCCGGCAACACTAACGTGTTGTCCCAAACACTGCTGCGTGTGCCCTTCAGCTCATTGACTTCTCCGAAGAAGAGCAGCTCGTAGGTTGATTTAGCCTTGAATATCCTCGCTGTGGCCAGAGGGTTCTCATCCACCAACCACTCGCCCGGGAAGGTTGCGATCAGAGTGGCGAACAGAATGACGACAATCGTCAGGGTGACGTTGACTGAAAATGCTGCGATGCTGCGTAAGCGGCCCCTATTTGCCGCCCGCATTATGCTCCCCCAAAAAAACCAGAGAAGCAAAACGTCGACGGTAATGACGCCGCGATGAACCCAGGTAACGACAGCATTGTGATACGGCAGGAACTTAAGCTGGATCAGGACCAGGAGGACGACCGGCGCGAAGACGATGGTGATCCAAACGATAACCGCCAGCACCAAGCCGACCGGCCCTCTTTTGCTGTCCCGGGTTCCCGCCAGCAGCTGCACGAACGGAAAGTTGCTGAGAAGCAGGCGAAACGAATCTTGCTCTTCCGGCGTAAGCTTCGCCGCTTCGAGCATCTGATTGAAGCGGAGGACGTTGTCGACCAGAAGCCTGAGGTTCAGCAACAAATAGGCGTGGAAAATCAGAAACAGCAGCGGCGCCACCCAAAAGAACGCGACCAGCGGCAGCTCGACGTTGAGGAGTGGCAGCTTGATCGGTGTTTCGAGAAACAAATCTCGGTGGGTCACCGAGCTCACAGAAATCGCGAGGTAAGTCCCAAAGGAGAGAAAGGCGAGCCAGAAATTGCGGCTCATGCCGGCGGCGTCGTCGAGCGCCTTGCGCACTTCGTCGGGGTCGTCGGCGTCAGATCTCAGCTTCGCGGCGAGGTCAACACCGGTCTTCGCCTTGGCGTTGACAGGGTCTTGATCCTGTTTTCGATGACGTCGCCGCTCTTATTGGGGTTGCGCCACGCTACGCTCCTCCCGCGGCCACAATAGCGGAAGGTTGTGGTCTGTAAAAGCGTCTACCTGCGCGCGAACTTCTTATACTTAATGCGCTTCGGGACGACTGCGTCCTCGCCGAGGCGGCGCTTCTTGTCCTCCTCGTAGGATTCGAAGTTGCCCTCGAACCACTCCACGTGGCTATCGCCTTCGAAGGACAGGATGTGGGTGGCGATGCGGTCGAGGAAGAAGCGGTCGTGGCTGATGATCACGGCGCAGCCGGGGAAGTCCTCGAGCGCCGCTTCGAGCGAGGACAAGGTCTCGACGTCGAGGTCGTTGGTCGGCTCGTCGAGCAGGATCAGGTTCGCGCCCGATTTCAGCATCTTGGCCAAGTGAACGCGATTGCGCTCTCCGCCCGAGAGCTGACCCACCTTCTTCTGCTGGTCTGGACCCTTGAAGTTGAACCAGCCGACGTAAGCCCGCGACGGAACCTCGCGGGTCCCAAGCTTGATCACGTCGTTGCCGCCGGAGATTTCCTCGAACACCGTCTTCTTGCCGTCGAGCGTATCGCGGGACTGGTCGACATAGCCGAGCTTGACAGTGTCGCCGACGCGGATCGCGCCGTTGTCAGGGTTATCTTGCCCCACGATCATGCGGAACAGCGTGGTCTTGCCGGCGCCGTTCGGCCCGATCACGCCGACGATGCCGCCCGGCGGCAACTTGAAGGAGAGATCGTCGATCAGGAGCCTGTCGCCGAATCCCTTGCCGATGTCGCTTGCCTCGATGACGATGTCGCCGAGCCGCGGCCCCGGCGGAATCGTGATCTGCGCCTTGCCGGCCTTGTCGGATGCCGAGGCGGCGAGAAGCTCGTCATAGGCCTTGATGCGCGCTTTGGATTTTGCCTGTCGCGCCTTGGGGCTTGCCCTGATCCAGTCGAGCTCGCGGGCGAGCGTCCGCTCCTTCGCCGCGTCCTGCTTGCCTTCGACCTCCAGCCGCTTGTGCTTCTGCTCGAGCCAGGAGGAATAACTGCCGTGATAGGGAATGCCCTGGCCGCGATCGAGCTCGAGCGTCCACTCGGTGATGTTGTCGAGGAAATAGCGGTCGTGGGTCACCATGACCACGGTGCCGGGATAGTCGCGCAGATGATGCTCGAGCCAAGCCACGCTCTCGGCATCAAGATGGTTGGTCGGCTCGTCGAGCAGGAGGATGTCGGGCCTCAAGAGCAGCAAGCGGCAGAGCGCCACGCGCCGCTTCTCGCCGCCTGAGAGCGTGTCGACCTTGGCTTCGCCGGGAGGGCAGCGCAGCGCGTCCATGGCTTGCTCGACCTGCGCATCCAGATCCCACAAGCCTTGGGCGTCGATCTCGTCCTGAAGCTTCGCCATCTCGTCGGCGGTCTCGTCGGAATAGTTCATGGCGAGCTCGTTGTAGCGGTCGAGTTTCGCCTTCTTCTCCGCCACGCCCTCCATCACGTTGCCGGTGACGCCCTTGCTTGGGTCAAGCTGGGGCTCCTGCGGCAGAAAGCCCACGCTCACGCCGTCGGCCGCCCAGGCTTCACCGAGGAATTCCTTCTCTTCGCCTGCCATGACGCGCAGCAGCGTCGACTTTCCGGCGCCGTTCAAGCCGACCACGCCGATCTTGGCGCCGGGCAGGAAGGCGAGCGTGATGTCCTTCAGCACCTGCTTGCCGCCCGGATAGGTCTTGGACAGGCGGTTCATGACATAGACATATTGCGGGCTGGCCATGGGTCTCCCGAGGGTCGCGTGGGTTCGGTGCTGGAAATTTGAATGAGCTTCTAGCGAATTGCGGCGCCGAACTCAACGGCTAGAACAAGGCGGGCAGGCGTTCCTTCAGCTTGGCGGCGAGAGCATCGAGCGGGTTTTCATTGATCGGCTCGATCTCGGAGAGCGCTGCGGCAAAGGTCTCAGGCGTGAGCGATGCGATGGGCAGCACGCGGCACCAATCGTTGCGCACGAGGAATTCGCGGTATGCCGATTCCTCGTCGGTGAAGAGATGCGCTTCCGGCGCCACGCCAACCACCGGCAGTCGGGCAGAGACGGCCTCCGACACCATGGTGCTGGAATCCTCGGTGCAGACGATCACTTCGGCCTTGCCGAAGATCTCCGGCAAGGTGCCGGGACCGGCGCTGCGGTAGTCGATGAAGCGCGCTATCACGCCCTCGTCCGTGGCGAGCTTTGCAATCATGTCGGCGACATGATCGGGCGTGCGCCGCGAGGTCGAGACCATCCAGCGCGTGCCCCAGGCTTTGGAGACTGCACGGGCAAAGTCGAGCAGCCGTTCCCATTCGCCGCGCCGGTAGCGGAACGGCCCGGCATTGCCGCCGATGAGCAGGCCGGCAAGGCGCGGGAGATGCTCAGGTCCGTAGCGCGGCACCTTGAGAGGCCGCCCGAGCCCATCGGGATCGATGGCCGACGGCTTGAGCACCACCATATGCTTCGGGCTCGATGCATCGCGGTCGTAGGACGTAATCACCAGGCTGAAATTCTCAGGCTCGAGCCCGCGCAGCAGCGAGCCGCAAAAGATATTGGGGACGTCGAGATAACGCGTCACGCAGATATTCGGCATCTGCGTCTCGCCGCCGGCGGAGACGACGAGATCGGCCTTGGGCAGAGCCTCGGCGTCGATGCGGTAGGCCATGCGCAGCATGCGCGGCGGGAAGAAACTCTTGGCGCTGATGCGCCGGCGGAGCCACCGCGTCGGCACGATCCAGCGCCTCTCCACGGGAACGCGGGTAACCTCGACCGGCCGCAACCGCTTCACGGCGGCGATGACGCCCTCGGCCAGATGGTAATGACCTGGCCTGGTATCGGCGAGAAAGATGACCTTGAGAGGCGTCACTGGCTTGGCCGGTTGCGGAATGAATAGGGCGTCGCCGGTCATAAAGCCAAATCCATCCCAATTGAAATCCGATTTCGCGCTCTCGATGCCCCGCGAGCGCGCTTGGCAAACCGGACGCACCCCGGCACAATCGGCGCCTCAAGGGGGTGGAGCGCATCATGCCGGAGCGGGCGGCGAACTTACGGGCCGATCTTATCTTGAAGGCGATGATCGCCGTGGCGTCGGCCGATGCCGGCGCCCTCGACGACAAGGAGGTCAGCCTCATGCAGCAGGTCTATCAAGACCAGGCGCAGAGGCCGATCACGCGGCAAGAAATCGCCGAGAGGGCGGAAGCGACAAACAGGGACGGCCTGCTCGCCGAGCTGACCGCGGCGGCTCCCGTGCTCGACCGCGGGACCAAGGAAGAGATCATCCGCGCCGCCTATCTCACGCTCATCGCCGACGGCCGCATCGCCGCCGAGGAGCGCAAGAGACTGAAGGACATCGCCATGGCGCTGCAGGTGCCGGAGATCCACTTCGGCGCCATCCTGGAAGACCTCGCGCTGTGGCTCGAGCAGCGGGGATCGAAGTGATGGAACTCTTCATCACCCCGGTCGCGACTTCATGATCGTCAGCCACGAGCATAAGTTCATCTTCCTCAAGACGAAGAAAACCGCCGGCACCAGCATCGAGCTTGCGCTCACCGATATATGTGGACCCAACGACGTCATCACGCCCTTGACCGAGATCGACGAGGCGAGAAGGGGGCGCGGCAGGTGCGCGCAGAATTGGCGGCTGCATAGCTGGTGGGAGAGCGCCCGGCCGCTGTTCAAGCGGCGCTGGTTCAAATTCACCGCCGCCGACTACGGCTTCTACAATCACATGCCGGCGGCGGAGGCGCGCGCGCTGATCGGGAACAAAGTCTGGCTCAGTTATTTCAAATTTGCCTTCGACCGCAATCCGTGGGATCGGCAAGTCTCGTTCTATCATCATCGATACCGGAACGAGAGCCAGCCGCCGGCCTTTGCCTGCTTCATGCACGAGGACGCTCGCGCCCGCATCGACAATTACAACATCTATTCGATCGACGGCGACGTGGCGGTGGATTTCATCGGCCGCCACGAGACGCTGGGCAACGACTTGAGGCTCGCGCTCGAGCGCGTGGGCTTGTGCCTTGCCACCGAGCTGCCGTACGCCAAGGCTACTTTCCGCCAGAACGACTTGCCCTATCGCGACTATTATGACGATGAGACCCGCGACAGTCGCCAACTGGTATGCCCGCGAAATCGCCTTGCTCGCTTATCAGTTCTGAGCGTCAGGTCCCGGCGCCATGATCATCTCGCACCAGCATAAATTCATCTTTTTGAAGACCAAGAAGACCGCCGGCACCGCGATCGAGGCGGCGCTGTCGGAGCTGTGCGGGCCCGATTGCGTGATCACGCCCTATCGCGAGGAGAGCGAGGGAGACCGCAAGGGCAGAGCGCCGCAGAACTATCGCATCGAGCATCCGTTGAAGCCGAAGCGTCCACTTTGGCGAAGGCTGCTCGGGCGCCCTGAGCGCTACTATCATTCAAGCGTTGGCTTCTACGAGCATATGCCGGCGTCTCTGGTGCACGCTTATGTGGGCGACGAGATTTGGCGGAGCTATTTCAAATTCGCCTTCGACCGCAACCCATGGGACCGGCAGGTCTCCTGGTACTTCTACAAGACCAAGTCGAAGGCGAGCCCGCCGAGCTTCGAGAGCTTCATGGCAAGCCGCCGGCGCGCCTACGTGGACAATCACGAGATCTACATGGAGGGCGGCGCGCTCGCCGTCGATTTCCTCGGTCGCTACGAAAGTCTCGACGCCGATCTCGCCAGGGCGCTCCATACGGCGGGTGTCGGGCGGAGGCTCGAGGTGCCGAAGTCCAACGTCACGCCCAACAAGGCTGAGCGGAAGGATTATCGGAGCTATTACTCCCCGCATACCGAGGCGTTGGTGCGCGATTGGTACGCGCCGGAGATCGCGCTGCTCGATTACGGGTTCTGATCCGGCGCAACCTTGCGCCCCGCCATGTGCTTGAGATAGGCGATGATGAGATCGATCTCGTTGTCGCTCAGCAAGTCAGGCGGCAATCCCTTCATCTTCATCGCCGGCCAGCTGCGGACCGATTTCGGATCGCGGATGAGAGCGTGCAGGCCATCCGGCGTCATGTATTCCGTCGGATTCATGGGCAGGTTGAGATCGGGGCCGAGATCGGCTGCGCCGCCGCCACTCAGCTTGTGACAGGGCAGGCATTGGGCGAGGTACAAGGTCTGGCCGGCGCGGATCGGATCGGTCGCAGGCAGGTTTGCATCGACCGCGAGTTGAGGCCAGCGCTCGACAGGCGAGGCTTGGCTTACGAGTTTGGCGGCCTGGTACGCCCAGTACTCGCTGCGCACGTTGCCGACCCCTGCGCCGGTCCATACGATGTAGAACGGGCCGGCGGTATAGGCCCTGCCGGGGATCTTGGGCCAAGGATGATCGGCGGGCTCGATCGCGACCCAGCCGACGGCCTTGTCGGGATCGGTGTTGAGCATAAGGTCGAGGGGGATCTGCGCGACGAAACCGTCGATCGCGACTGCCTCGATCACGCTGCCGGGCGGAAAGCCGAGGCCCGCGAGCAGCGAGGCTACGGGCACGGCGCGATAGGTCATCGGCAGCCACTTCGATGGTGGCGGCGTCCGGCCTTGCCAGCAGATCCCCTCGAGTGAAACTGCGCGTTTCCCCGCCGACGGCCACTTCAAGCGTTAGTTCGGCGGCGCGGGCGAAACTCGAAAGCAGCATGAGGCCGGCAACGGCGGCGGCCCCCAGGGCCGCGTACCACCCCTTCCCCTCGTTGAGCAAACCGGCCATGACACAAACTGTAGCATGATCGCTCCCACCGGCTCGATCCCCCTCTGGAACGGCCCCGGCAAGCCCAAGCCAACTCTAGGCGACACTTCGTAGCGCTTGGCTCTGTCCGGCGCCACAAAAGGAGTGCTGTAAGAGCAAAATGGACTGAGGTATTGTCAAATAACTATCATCGCTGGGGGGGAATAGCTATGAGATCGCCTGTAATCGCACTTGCCTTGACGTTCGCCGTTGGTTGCGGCGGATATGTATTTGCTGCCGATGACACGCCTCAGCCGCTCACGCGCGCCGACTGCGATGCCGCCAGCATGAAGTGGAACGACGATACGAATGTGTGCGGCGCCGCGGAAGCCGCCGCCGCGCCCGAGGCCGCCGCACCCGAGGCCGCCGCACCTGCCGCCGAAGGACCCGTTGCCGAGTCCCAGCCGCTCACCCGCGCCGACTGCGACGCTGCCGGCATGGAGTGGAACGACGGGGCGAATGTCTGCGGTTCGGGCGCCGTCGCTCAACCGCTCACCCGCGCCGACTGCGACGCCGCCGGCATGAAGTGGAATGACGACCGCAATGTTTGCGGAGCGTTTGTCGCTCGCCATAAGAGGGAAGTTACAAAAGAGGTCAAGCAGGGCGGGAAAAAGATCGTCAAGACGGTGAAGACAAAACACGGCGTTAAGAAGACAGTGGTGCACAAGGATCACCACAAGAAAGAGGCTGCGCCGAAGAAGGGCGGCTTCCTTCAGTGGCTCAAGAAGAATAAGTCCTAGGGATGAAAGGGCGCCGGCCAAGCCGGCGCCCGCGAGTTTTAATGGTGGGCCCGGGAGGGCTCGAACCTCCAACCAGACGGTTATGAGCCGCCGGCTCTAACCAGTTGAGCTACGGGCCCGATGGCCGGAAACGGCGGTCTCCGGGGATCTCCGAGAGTGTCAGCACTGTCGAAAGGGAAACTTGGGGTCTAACCCAGGGTCTAGCCAGCCTCTCCGGAGCCAGGAGCGGGCCGAGGAGACCACATCGCGCGCCGCGGCGCTAGCGTCAGACCCGGATACCCTCAGACCGCCGACGCTAAAGTCTCGGTCAGAGCAATAGCCGAGAGACGGCCGCCGGCTGCCGGCCTCCTACTCTGCGCATCGGAATTCAACCCTCGTTCTCGTCTTCCGAATCTTCTCGCGCTTCATCAGTTCCAGGCTTTTCAATCAACTCGATCGCGACCGGGATGCCGAACTGTCCGATCCTCTCAGCTACCGCTTGAAGGATAACCTTGCTGAAGAACGGGAGACCAAGTGACCCGTCGGAATAGGGCTTGCGCATAATGCCGTAAACTACGCTGTAATCATCGCGCGCAACTCTCTGCGTGGCTTTGGGAAGGTAGGACTTAAATCCAGGTCCAAGTGATTTTACCTTCGCCCGAAGTTTCTTCCGAAATCCAGGATCGCTAACAAACGCTTCTACACTAACCGCGCCCTGTGACCAAAGATGGCTGATCGGGCCGGACGAATGGCCGTCTTTGAGATGTATGAACTGCTTCTTGTCCGAGAAGAAATCGCATGGCTCCAAGTTGGCGTATTTGACGCCATCTGGGTTGATCTTTGTTTGGTCGAGCTTGAGCAAATCGTTACGAGTTGCTACGAGGTCCGCTATCAAATCCCGCTCATTTAGGCATACTGTCTTGCCAATAACCTCGACCTGGGGAATGGAATTGAAAAATGCTTCGACTGATTTTTTGAACCCCTTCTCAACTTCGTACCAATCGCCTGCGAATAGCACATAGTGCTGTTCTGCATTCCCGGAACCGAGCGAGGTTTCGAAAACGAAGCAATCGTAAACCTTCCACTTCTCCGAAAACTCCTCCTCGTTATCGCCCTTTGCCTTTACGCGATGCTTTTCCTTGATGTCGGCCATATCGCCATCGAATTCGCATCGATCGAGCTCAGCGACGTAATCCTCAACAGACAGGCTGTGAAAAACCCGCCCGTGACTGCCAAAACCATTGTAGTGAAGCTCACTGCCCTCGACGTAGTTTACAATTTCTGGAGGAGACATATGGAGGGCGGCGTTTTTTTCAGCGCGTAGCTTCTCAAGCGCTTCAAACACTGCTTTGTCGAGCTTTTTGATTTTATCCTTTTCGATGACAAGCCGCATGTTGTCGACCCACGCGAACTCCGTTCGGTAGTCTGTTTTCTCGTAGGCCGCGAGGATCTGGGCACACTTCTCGTGAAGAGTATTAGCCTCAACTTCGCACGTGATCGAAAGGCTATCCTTCCCTGCAACAAATCGCGCGAAGTTAGCGTCGTTGGACGTGCCTCCCGCGACCCGCGCCAAATCACGCAGCATGTCCACTCCAAATTCGTGAAGATCGCTATCCTTACTGGCCTGCACCCGCTTCTGGAAAGTCACCGCATCGGGAGTAGCGAGATCGAGCGTCCGCAGCTTCGTACGCGGCACCGTATTCAACGTTACCCTCAGCCCGAATTGACGTTCGAACGCGTCGCCATTCAGCGCAATATGGACGTGGCCGAAACACACCGCGGCGATGCGGTCGTCAACGGGCATAAAGATAACCGCGCCCGCGCCGCTGGAAGAAAGGCGTGCCGGGATGTCTGTACTGCCCGCTTGAAGGAAGGTTCGCCAACCAGGAGCGTTCTTGTAATCTGGCAACGAACAGCCTAGCCCCCTCGACTTCATTCCAAGGTCTCTCGAGAAGAGCGCGCTCGGCACCCGGTGCAAAATTATCCGTGAATGCATTTTCAATCGTGTGGCCTTTCCGGAGGAGACGAACATTGAGGGTGCGCATTGCGCCTTCGCCCTTTTTGCAACTTCTCGTGCAACTTAGCGTATCGGTTTACCAGAGTTTGCACGTGGCTAGCACCTTGACCGTAGTTCATCTTTTGTTCTCTTATTGGAGTGAAGCGATGGCCACACCAGCGAGTGCAGTGGCAGTCAAAAGCATGAGTGTCGTGGCGGGTCGTTATGTCGGCTAATGACTTCAAAGCGGACTTTCTAGCTCTGCTTAGGTCAGAGCGGAGCGTGCAACCTTTGCGCGCAAATATGACGATTTAGCGCGCTACGCTTGTAATACCCTCAGTCAAGGGCCATATGCTTAGTACAAGCAGAAGGTCCAGAGCGATGGCGGGATTTGATTACAGGACGGAAGCGGAGCTGTTTCCCCTAGTACGTCGGAAATTCACTAGGGGCGGGTCCGTGGGCTACAAGCGGTTTACCTCCGCCGCCGAAGCCATCCGTTTTGCGGTTGAGGAGCTCGCACCGGATCTTCTTCGCGGTGCCTATCTTGAAGTCGCCGAGGAGAGGTTCGATGCGAACGGAATTCGCCATCTGTACGAGAGCGATACATATCCGCTAGTCCGGCGCGCATGACTGCGATGTACCAATAGGCACTATGATGAATGCTACTTCCAATCACCAAGCCGCTGCCGGGCAAAGGCGCAAAAATTACCGCGACGTGACGAACCCCGATACAATGGAGTTTACCGGTACCGTGACTGCCATCTGGGCTTTGGCATCATTCGCGCTCGTTGTAGCGATCATCCTAGGGATGATCTAGAGCGGTTTCCGAACGAGCTGAATTGAGAGTGTTCCCCTATGAGCAGAGGTTTATTTTAACTGCATGCTGGTGAGGGAGGCCAGCATGCATGGCCAGAGCTCTGTCGATTGATCTTCGCGAACGGGTTGTTGCGGCTGTTGCTGGCGGGATGTCGTGCCGTAAGGCGGCAGACCGTTTTGGGGTAAGCGCATCGAGTGCGATCCGCTGGAATGACCGGCGGCGCCGAGAGGGTGATTTTGGCCCCAAGCCGTTGGGCGGGGATCGCCGCTCGGGGCACATCGAGGCCCACGCCGCATTGATCCTCTCGCTGGTCGACGAGAAGCCGGACATGACCCTTGCCGAGCTTCAGGCCGGGCTTACCGAGACGGGCATTGGGGCTGGCCTCAGCACGCTGTGGCGCTTCTTCAAGCGGCGCGGGATCACGCGCAAAAAAAGACTGCGCACGCCGCCGAGCAGGACCGGCCGAACATCCTGAAGCGGCGCCAGGACTGGTTCGACGGTCAAATCGAGCTCGATCCGGAGCGTCTCATCTTCATCGACGAGACATGGGCGTCCACCAACATGGCACGCCTGCATGGCCGGGCGCCCAAGGGCGAACGGCTGCGCGCCGGCATCCCGCAGGGCCATTGGAAGACCACAACCTTCGTCGCCGGCCTTCGCCTCACCGGCATCGCCGCACCGATGGTGCTCGACGGCCCGATCAACCGCGATGCCTTCCAAGCCTATGTCGCGCAGGTGCTGGTGCCCCACTCTGCCCGGGCGACATCGTGATCATGGACAATCTGTCGAGCCATAAGGGCCCAGACTTCAATCCTATCGAGAACGCCTTCGCCAAGCTGAAAGCGCTGCTGAACAGCAGCGCCGCAGAGCGAACCGTCGACGGCCTGTGGGACAGGATTGGCAATCTCCTCGACTGCTTCACCCCGCAAGAATGTGCAAACTACTTTGCTGCGACAGGATACGACGCAACCTGATCAGAAATGGCTCTAGTGACCCAACCCGGACATTCATAGAGGGGGAGATCAGAAGCGTACGGTCGTGCTACTGGGGCAGTTGATGAGGGGCTCGATTTGGCAGACCGGGACGCAGCTTCCAGCTGCCGCTGGCAATCGCAGGTCTGGACCGTGGCGGAGCAGAGCTTGAAGTCGCGCGGCGAAGCCTTTGCCAGCGGCACGAGCGTCGCGGCGGCAAGTAAAAGAAAGAGAAAGACGGGCGAGATGCTCATGGCAGTTTCTCCCTTAAGACGACAGGGGAGCCCGATGGGGACGCCTGTCGCGGCCATCGGGCTCCCCGCTCCGAGCTTGCTCACCTGCTAGCGATACTGAGCCGGGATGCCGCTTTCCCCGCCAAAGGGCTGAACGGGAGCCACGCTGCTCTTGAGGCTGTCCGGGTATCCCCAGTGGCAGGCGCCGTCAGAGCCCGCCATTGCGGCAACCGTACCGGCGAGAAGGGTCGAGGCGATAACGAGGGTTTTCATCAGGGTCTGCATGACTTCCTCCGATAGCTGTGTGTTGACTACCGACCATCGCCGTGTCGCCCGCCGTGCAGCGGGCGCTCCACGCCTTCACCAAGATGCATCTCGATTGGCTAGAAGGAGTTGTGCGCGAGGGCGCAGCGTTGGGCGCGTTCGAGATCGGCGAGCAGGCCCCGCGCGATGTCGCGCTACAGATCTTTTCGAGCGTGCAGGGTGCGCTGCTGACCGGAAGGCTGACGGCAGACCCGGGCGTGCTCGACGCGGTCGCAACCGAGCTCCGCACTTATCTCCGCTACACGCCGAAGGGAAGAGAGGGAGGGAGCAAACCCGCTTAGCCGGACGGCGATATCAAGGGAGGGTCACATGGCAGAAACGGAGTACGCTTTATGACGTTCGGCATCTCCCCTTATTGCGAGAAAGCGCGATGGGCGCTCGACTGGCATCGCATCCGTTATCGTGAAATCGGCTGGCCTCCGGGTCTCCACCAAATCCTTGCGAAGCGCTGCGGGGCCAAGACGAACGCGCTCCCGATCCTCTTGGAGGGCACTACGGTCATCCAGGGGAGCAGCGCCATCATCGATTGGGCGGAGCGGCGGGCCGAGGATCACGCACGAAGCCTCGTTCCAAGCAACAGTGCAGGTGAGACCCAAGCAAATCGAACGGCGCAGCAACGAAATTACCGCTGTGCATGTTCGGCGTCTGGCCTTCGCCGAGATGCTGCCAAACTATGCGCACTTCGTGAAGCCGGGAATGTTCGAGCGAGCCTCGGGCTGGCACCGGCTGGCTGGGCATATCATGTGGCCAGTGGCGGTAAGCATCATGATGCGTGGTTATGACCTCGGGCATGGAGCCGCGGCGGAGAGCCGCGCCAAGATCGACGCCGAGCTCGACTGGCTCGACGCGAAGCTTGCCGACGGCCGCGCCTATCTTGCCGGCGAGCGCTTCAGCCGCGCAGATCTGACCGTGGCGAGCGTGCTTGCCGCCTTTGCCCGACCGAAGGAGATGCCGACGTACCATAACATGCGAGCGCCGGAGGCTTTGGCTGCGGATGTCCGCCGCTGGAGCGAGCGGCCGACATTGCGCTGGGTGCTCGAGACGTACCGCATCCATCGTCGGCAAGCGAATTAGTCGACAATCGTCACCTGCCGGATTTCCGTTATTGATGCTGTGGGGATGGCTCCCGCCACCGGCATCTAGGTGCCAAATTGGGGTTGCTGTTGAGGAACCGCCAAGAGGGAGCCGTCCATGAACGAAGTTACCACAATCGGGCTTGATCTCGCGAAGAACGTCTTTCAGATCCATGGGGTTGATGCGTCGGGCCGCATTGTTGTGCGCCGGCAGCTGAGGCGCAGCCAGGTGTTGCCGTTCTTTGAGAAGCAAGCTGCGTGCCTTGTCGGCATTGAAGCCTGCGCTACCTCGCATCACTGGGCGCGGGAGATCGCGAAGTTTGGACATGAAGTCCGGCTGATGCCTGCCAGGTATGTGAAGCCTTACGTGAAGCGGAACAAGAACGATGCGGCGGACGCGGAGGCGATCTGTGAGGCGGTGACGCGCCCGACCATGCGCTTTGTTGAAGTCAAGACGGAGGAGCAGCAGTCGGTGCTGATGCTGCATCGGACGCGGCAACTGTTCGTGCGCCAGCGTACGACCTTGATCAATGCGATCCGGGCTCACATGGCCGAGTTCGGCATTGTTGCCGGCATTGGCCGCAACGGCGTGGAGAGGCTGCTGCGGCTCATCGACGAAGGGTCTGATGGGCGGGTGCCTCCTGTCGCACGGGAATGTCTGCAAGCGTTGCGGGCTCAGCTCGTGCTGGTCAAGCGGCAGATCCTTGAGGCTGACCGGCGCATCCTTGCTTGGCACCGCTCCAATGAGCTGAGCCGTCGCCTTGAGACCATCCCCGGCGTTGGCCCGCTGATTGCGACGGCCCTCGTCGCCAGCATCCCCGATCCGCATGCCTTCGGCTCGGCGCGCGACGTGCCGGCATGGATTGGGCTAGTGCCCAAGCAGAACTCGACAGGCGGCAAGGCGCGGCTGGGAAGCATCTCCAAAGCAGGCAACCGCTATCTGCGCTCGCTGCTCGTGGTTGGTGCCTTATCGGTGATCCGACGAGCCAAGCAGGTCGGGTATACGCGGCGGGCCTGGCTCGCCGAGCTGATGGCCCGGCGGCCGACTAAGATTGCCGCGATCGCCTTGGCCAACAAGATCGCCCGCATTGCCTGGGCGCTGATGGTCAGCGGCACACGCTACAGAGAGCCTGCTCCGCAGGCAATTTGAGAGATGCGCGCTCTACGCGCGCCGACGAAGTTGGAAAGGGCAATGCGAGGATAATGCACCTAGCCGGTCGATCGGGAGATCGGGACACCCCACTTGTGCCACAGCAGCTTTTGACTGCGTGTTTTTGACCGGGACCTGATCTCGCGGAGAGCATTATGGCCAGCGGCCCATGGAAAGCGCCGCATCAACAGGCCGGACACATGGCAGCACCGACCAGCCGTGCATCATTCTCAAAAAAACCCTTGCCAATAGGGAGCCGTCCACACATGGCACTAAGCGGACGTGCAAACCCCGCTGATGAATGTCTGCTTTTGGGGGCAAAGCGGGCGCGACACGGACGAGACGCGATGTCGGCTCATGACCCATAGCAGACGCTAAGCTCTTGGTGTGGATGCGCCGGCTGGCTCAGCTGATGAGAAGCGGCGTGGTGCCGATCAGGGTACGGTCATCGACCTGCCGCACGAGGAAGTCCGCGACATCGGCACGGCTGATCGCGCCGAATCGCCAGTCCTTTGACGCCGTCAGGACGCGATAACGACCGGTTGCAGGGCTGTTTTTCAGAAGACCTGGCCGCACAATGGTCCAGTCGAGCCCTGAGGACTTAACAATCCACTCCTGCACGTCCTTGTCGTCATAGACACGCTTCAAGAGCAAGGGAAAGACTATTTATGACTTGGTCAGGGCGGGCGGGAGCTCAAGCAGCGCGAGTTCGAGGCTTCTGACGAGTTCAGCCATGAACGTAAAATCAAGAGTATCGATCGTGTCGCTGGGAAGGTGATAGTTCGGATTCCGAAAGAAGGCAGTGTCCGTGACCATCAGCGCCGGCAATGCTGCATCCCAGAAGGAGGCGTGGTCACTCAAGCGCGTCTCCGGCAAGATCCGTCCATCGAAGGGCAGGAAAAGCAACTCAGCTGGCAAACCCTTGTTCTTGCGGAACCCTCTCAGAACCGCACGACCTAAATGGAGCGAGCGCCAATTTCCGATGATGCCAATAAAATCGCCTTGGCCAGGATAGCCGGGCCAACGGGGGAGAAACGGATAATGCTGCAGCGGTGCCGTATAGCCGACCATCTCTAAGATAATCGCCCCGAGGACGCAGTCACCCCTGCTCTGGCAGTTGCGAACGAAGATCCGGCTGCCTTGATGACCCGTCAAATAGGCTGGCGGTTCCTCAAGTGTGAAGGCCGCGAAGAGAACAGGCGCCTTCAGTCTGGCTTGGCGCAGGCGTCGGGCGAGCTCCAGCAGGACCGCGACCGCACTGGCATTGTCATCTGCGCCCGGCGTGCTCGGGACGGTGTCGTAGTGAGCGCCAACAACGTAATAGGCAGAAGCCCCAGCGCTCGCCGGAACCGTGCCAAGCAAATTCGTTACCCGCTGGTCATAGTAGTCGTAATCCTGTTCACATACAGTGAGACCAGCTTCCTCAAAGACCGAGTGAATGTAATTTGCGGCTCGCACTAGGCTGTCGGGAATCGAGGGATTGCGAGGACCAATGTCGACGGCGAGAGCGTTGACATGTTCGCGTAAGGCGTCCCCAAGAATGTCTAATTCACGATTGGCCAAGCAGAGTCCTCGACATGGTGCTCACGATCTTATTGTTGGCTGATGGGTAAATCCCACAAGCGGGCGGCGCCCCTAGCACCGCTGGCATCACCCCACCTGGGCGCCTTGATAACGACCGAGGCTTGGTCAGCGAATATATGCGGGGCCATCAGCGGCGGTAGCTGCTCGTAGAGATGGGGCAGCTGAGACAGCCCTCCGCCGAGCACCAAAACATCGGGATCAACTATGTTGACGACGTGCGCCAGGCCTCGCGCCACCCGGTCGGCGTGCCGGGAGAGGGTGGCGCTCGCCGCACCATTTCCAGCGCCGGCGCGCGCGGCGACCTCTACCGCCGTAAGTTTCTCGCCCGTTACCCTGGCATGATCGGCAGCCATGCCGGGGCCCGAAACCCACGTTTCCAAGCACCCTTTGCGGCCGCACCAGCAGTCGGGTCCGGGGTATTCGTCCGACGTGGCCCACGGGAGGGGGTTGTGGCCCCATTCTCCACCAATGCCGCGCGGTCCGTCGAGCAGCCTTCCATTGATGACGAGGCCCCCGCCGCATCCTGTTCCCAGAATAACCCCGAATACGGTGCGCGCATGCTCTCCGGCCCCATCGATTGCTTCGGACAAGGCGAAGCAATTGGCGTCGTTGGCGAGCCGCACAGGTGTAGAAAGCGCGGCTGCAAGGTCGCGGTCAAAGGGACGGCCGTTCAGCCAGGTCGAATTGGCATTCTGTAACAGACCAGTAAGGGGCGAGATAGACCCTGGGACGGCAATGCCGATCGTGGCATCAGCCGTGATGCCCCGCATGAGCCTGGCTGCGAGATCGACAATGGCCGCGATAGTAGCCGCGTAGTCGTCGCGTGGCGTGGCTACGCGATAGCGCGCCCACTCCCTCGCCCCGGGGCCCAGGAGGATACCCTCAATCTTGGACCCTCCAAGATCGAGGCCGATCTGCAACCCGTGCTGGCCGGACGAGCTGGTCATGTGTTGCCGGTCAGCCTCAGGATTGCATCGATTATGATGCCGGTCGAACGCTGGACGAGCCGCCAAACAATATTGAGGTCGATGCCGAGCTGCGCTCCAAGCAACGGCAAAACAAATATGAGCCCGATCAGAATCATCAGACCATAGGGTTCCAACCGTCGCAACGGAGTTGAAAACACGTCTGGAAGCAAGCCGATCAGAATCCGTCCACCATCGAGAGGCAGCAGGGGCAGCAGGTTAAAATAGCAAGCAGCACGTTGATGATCAGCGCGTTCTTGAGGTTCTCAGCGACCCAAGGGCGAGCGGTATCAGGCAGATAGGCGAGGAGGTGAAGCGCGAGCGCCGCCAGTATTGCCAATACGAAATTCATTGCTGGGCCCGCAGCGGCGACCAAAATGGAGTCACGGCGGACGTTGTGCAGCGCCTGGAAGTTGACTGGCACAGGCTTGGCGTAGCCGAAAAGAAATGGTGAACGCATCAGGAGCAGTAGTGCCGGCAGCAGTATGGTTCCAAAAGGGTCGATATGCTTTAGTGGATTGAAACTCACGCGGCCTAGGCGCCAAGCCGTATCATCGCCGCACAACCGCGCAACATACCCATGCGACGCTTCATGGAACGTAATGGCGATGATTAAGGGGACGACCCAGGTCGAGGCCGTATAAAGCGCTGTAGCAAACTGTTGAGACATGGGATCAATGCTCAGCTAGGCGTTGCCAGCTTGGCGTTCTGCGCTGAATGGCTAAAGTCTTATCGGTTGAAGACATGCGTCAGGCAAAACCCGATTCCCCGCGGATCTCGCTTCTTTCATGGGGCCGCATAGAGGTCGAGGGCCATCCGCCCTTTAAGGATGCTAAGATTTTTCCCGGCGGCGCACGGGAATGGGATTGGCGTGAGACGGGTACACGTCATGTTCCCGGCATTCAGCCCGCCGACGTTCAAGAATTGATCGAGCACGGTGCAAGGACCGTTGTACTCTCAAAAGGGGTTTGGGAGCGACTGCAAGTCTGTCCCGAAACTCTCGAGGTCTTGTCCAAGAACGACATCCAAGTCGAAGTCTTGCCGACCGAGGCTGCTGTGGAGCGTTTTAACGAGCTCCGCGAAAACATCGCGGTCGGTGGTCTATTCCATTCTACATGCTGAGCAGCCTCGGGTGGGTAATGCGAAAGCTGATGCTTATCGAGCGTCGCGAGGTCTGCTTGTGGCTAAGCGGACGCGCCACTCCCGCTGACGAATGTCTGCTTTGAGGGGAAGATCGGACATGACGCGGGTGTGACGCGATGTCTGCTAATGTACTGCCGATTCAACTGATCGCCGCAACACACTCTGCGAACTTCTCCGCTGGTGAGTGATACTGCAACGTCTTTCTTGGTCGCTCGTTAAGCTCGCGCGCCACGGCGTTCAGCTTGGCCTGGCTGTGCACGGACAGGTCGGTGCCTTTCGGGAAGTCCTGGCGCAGAAGACGGTTAGTGTTCTCGTTAGTGCCGCGCTGCCAGGGACTGTGGGGGTCGCAGAAGTACACCTCAAGGTCGGTAGCCAGCGCCAAGCGCTTGTGGTCGGCGAGCTCCTTGCCCCGGTCCCAGGTCAGCGACCTGCGCAGTTCCCGCGGCAGATGCTGCACTTGTCTCACGAGCGCGGCCACGACGCTGGCGGTGTCCTTGTTCGCAACCTTGGCGAGGAGTACGTAGCGGGACCGGCGCTCGACCAGGGTTGCGACATAGCTGTTCCGGGAGCCTGCGATCAGGTCGCCTTCCCAGTGGCCGGGGATGGCGCGGTCCTCCACAGCAGCGGGCCGTTCCCGGATTGAGATCGCGTCCTTGATCTGGCCGAGCCCGTCGCACTTCAAGCTGGCGTGCCGGGAGCGGCGAATCGCGCGGGTCGCCCTCAGATGGGCCAGCAGTTCTTTCTTCAGCACGCCGCGCGTCTGGATGAACAGGCTTCGATAGATAGTCTCATGGGACACGCGGCGGTGCTCGTCGTCGGGATGTTCGCGCTTCAGCCAGCCTGCGATTTGCTGCGGCGACCACTTGAGCTCAAGCTTAACCGATACTGTCCGGCAGAGCGCCGGGCGACAAGCGAACTTGCACGGCTTGGGGCGACGTGTGCGATCCCAAGCCGCCCGATCCGATCGCGCAGCCCGATAGCCTGTGCGGCCTCCATTGTCCCGCACCTCGCGGCTGATCGTCGATGGCGCACGTCGCAACTGACGGGCGATCGTTCGAAGAGACAGCTGCGCCCTCAGCCCTCGGGAGATCTCCTCGCGCTCGGACAACCTCAACGCCAGACGCGACCGCTTCCGCTCCGGCGGTCGGATCCCGCCGGTCCGGGACAGAAGTGGATAGATCGACGACGAATTGCGATCGAACATCCGCCCGATCGAACTCATCGACTCCCCGCCCTGCCAGCGATCCCAGATCTCCGCCTTCTGCTTCTCCGTGAAATAGATCCGTCCGCGATAGCCCATCCTGAACACTCCATCTTTTCTCAAAGATTGAAGTGTTGCGGCCACCCTTTGAACCCGCCGTCAAAAGCGGACATTCAGGGAGCGCTGTCAAAGCCGAAGATGCGTTTCCAGTCGTTCTTTATGCTGATCACGGTCCACCCGTCCTTCTTGGCCTCATCGAACAGCTCTTGGGTGAACGTGCCTACCTTGGTGTCGGGAAGGCCCTCGGCTGGCCCATAGGCATATTCGCGCGTCGGATCATCGTGGAGGACGAGCATTTCGAGCCGCGCACCGTTACCGGCACCGGTGTATTCCAGCATCTGCTGATCGCCGGGAGAGTTGCCAAACGCGGCAACAGGACGACGCCCGATCATCAAGTGAATGCCCTGCGGCTTACCGGCGTCATTGTCGTTGAGGAGGAGCTTCGGGTCCTTGGTCAAGATCGGCTTGCCGTCTTTGTCATAGCTGTACGAAGTAACTTGAATGCCTTCAGCTTCCAGCTGGTGACCTTCTCGTCGGCCAGAACCTTGCCTGCCGCCGCGTAGACTTTATCGAGGTCCGCCGTGCGGACGTACCGCTGCAAGATCGAGATGTGTGGATGATGCGTCGCATCTAGAGAGAAGCCTTTCGGGAAGACCTTGAGCAAACGACCGTTCGCGGCCTCCGCGTGCTGCACCATCGTTGCGTCTGGCTCCAGTGCGATGTCGATGGCCGTGACTGGGTTTTCCTGCGCGCCAGACGCCCCTGCATGGAGTAGCGCTCCGAGGCCCGTCACAAGCGCGGCCAAGACGTTCAAATTTCTATGCATTGAAAATCTCCATATTCGGACAGGCTTGAAAGCAAACGAGCGCCCTTGGCACCCAGCAGGCGTTGAGGCAGCAGTCCTAATTAATCTCGATCAATGCGCCAAGTGGCCGCATCACCTCTGAATGTATCGGGTTTGATTGTGAAAGCTTGAGGACGAGAAGCGCATGTCTGCTTCTTGCACAAAGCGGACGAACTCCATCGCCGCTCCGATGTCCGTTAATGACCCAAAGATGGGGTAATCGGCCGGCGTAGTTGTGGATAGCTGAAGATTTGGGGTGCTGCGCTTCAGACTGATGGTGAAACGAGGTCCACGTTTGCGGCCTCAAGCATCAGAAGGAGAAGCGCAGCATGGAGCATTTTGCTGGATTGGATGTGTCGGTCAAGGAGTCGAGCCTGTGCATTGTGGACGAAGGGGGCAGGATTGTGCGGGAAGTGAAGGTTGCGAGCAGACCCGACGCTCTGCTGGCGGTGCTGACGAACCCCGCCTACTGCTTCAAGCGGATCGGGCTGGAGGCTGGACCGCTGTCGCAATGGCTGTTCAGCGCTCTTGCCGAAGCGGGCTTGCCAGTGATCTGCGTTGAGACGCGGCACATGAGGGCGGTGCTGAAGGCACAGATCAACAAGACCGATCGTAACGACGCGCGCGGCATCGCGCAGATGATGCGGGCGGGGCTTTATCGTCCGGTGCATGTGAAGACATTGCGTAGCCAGAAACTGCGCATGTTATTGACTCACCGCAAGCTGCTGCAGTCGAAGGCCATCGCCATTGAGAACGATCTGCGCGCCACCTTGCGCAACTTCGGTCTCAAGGTGGGGGTGGTGGGGACGGTGAAATTCGAGGTGCGGATCAAACAGCTCGTTGATAACACTCCCGATTTGGTCGTTCTGGTCGAACCGCTACTCATTGTCCGGCGGGTGCTTCGCGAGCAGATCGGCATCCTGCACCGCCGTTTGCTGGCCATCGTCCGGAATGATGCCGTGTGCCGGCGCCTAATGACAGTCCCTGGTGTCGGCCCTGTGGTGGCACTGACCTATCTCGCCACCGTCGACGTGCCATCCCGCTTCAGAAACTCCAAGGCGGTCGGGGCGGTGTTTGGACTGACGCCCTCTAAGCATCAATCGGGCGAGAGCAACCGAACTGGCGGAATATCACGGTGCGGAGATGAGATGATGCGAATGATGCTCTACGAAGCGGCCCATATCATGCTGGTGCGTTCGGCAAAATGGTCCTGGCTCAAGGCCTGGGCGAGGAAGATCGCCAGGCACCGTGGGCTGAAAAAGGCGATTGTGGCCTTGGCGCGTCGATTGGCCGTGATCATGCACCGCATATGGGTTGACGGAACCGAGTTCCGCTGGACGAGGGAAGTCGCAGCGGCATGAGAGCGGTGCGGGATCAAATGCGATAGGAGGAAACTCGAGTTCCACTGAGCGGTGGAATGATGTCCCTCGCGGGACGACGGATGAGGTGAGATCGTATGTCCGCTTGGACCTACCGTTGTTCTAACGGCAAAGCCGCCCCAAAGATTGTTCCACCTCGTCTTCGAATCCCATGATGGAAGGGCCTTGGTGCCGATTCCGAAGAGAAGCACGAGCCCGCGAGCGGCGTCGACACTGAATTGGTGGATAGTCTGAAAGCGCTTGACCCCAAACGGCCGATTAGAGAAGTGGACATCGGTTGCATCCGCCGGCATCAGGCGGCGGAATTTATCGGACTTGTCGGTGGCGCGGTGGCGGCCACTAGACGCCTCAAATTGCTGGGAATCGCCAGCCGCCTTAGGCATCCACGACGCGTCGGTTAAACATCCAGAGCGCGAAGGCGCTCGCCAACATCAACACGCCGCCGAGCAGCACCGACAACGGCGTCGCGCCCAGTCGCTCGAACCATTGCGTGTAGAAATGGATGGCGCCGAAGACGGCGGCGACGTTGACGACCCAGCGCCGGTTGACAAGCGCGTCGCCCACACGCCGACGGCAATCAAGGCCAATGCCCAGCCGATGCTGAAGGCGGTCGCCGGAATGACAATGTTGCTGGAGCCGAGTTTGCACGCTCACACCATTCATGCCGCGCAACAGCACGAGTGGATCGCCCCACAATGAACCGATCCAGAAGCCGAAATTGACCAGCACAATCGACGTTCGCGCCGCCATCAGCGCGAGGCGTTCGTAGTCGGCGGGCAAGCGCTTCGAATAGAGGTAAGCCGCAAGCGCCAAGGCGGCGAACAGCACAACCGTCAAGGTCGGCTCGAAGATCGCCAGCGAATACACGGCATGGCTGTAGCCGGTGCGGGCGCCAAGACAGGCCGACGCCGAAAGCACCGCCAGCGCGATCAGCAGGCTTGAGCGCGCGGCAATGGCGATCAACGCCAGCGCCACGCCCCGTGACGATCAGCATTGAAGCGAGCGAGCCATCGCCGTAGGCGAGCTACGCCGCCGCAGAACATCAGCGCGCCGATCACCAGGCCGATCTGCCCGAGCACGGTCCATTGCTGCGCGCGATTGAACGACGATGGCGAGACCGGCGGCCGTCAGCGCAAGGCCTAAGCCCACCGCCGTCAGCGGCGTCGGCACCAGCGCGACCGCGCCGGCCGCAATCGCCACCACGGCAAAGCCGATCAGGATATTGATGCCGAGCGAGCCGGTGTCATGCGAGGCGAGAGCCTTTAAGCTTCTCGGCCTCGGGACCAGACTGCCCTCTTCCACCAGCTTGGAAATATCGAGCGTGATTTTCATCGCGCACCCCCGACGCTGGATCCCCGATGGCGCGACGATATCACGAACTCCGGTGTGATGTCCGCTTCTGGCACCTTGCGGACATTGATGCCGACGATGAGCATGTCCGCTCTTGAGGATGAAGCGGACACCCGCAGATGCACGCTTTCAGGTCTGCTGATGACCCGAAGCGGACATTCAGAGAGACGGCTCCGCTTGACACAAATCAACAACAAACATGGCAATCATGATGTAACCTATCTTCTAAGTACGTCCCCAGATGAACCGCGTGAACGATAGCGGTGTTGGCTACGCACTCCAGCGGAACGAGCGGAGAAGGGAATCCCATGAGCGAACCTTGCGATCCTACGCTTGCGCCCTTATCCCGACGCAGTGTCATGTTGGGGGGCGGTGCAATGCTTGCCGCAACTGGTCTCCGCTGGTCACCCGCATCTGCCGAACAGTCGGCGCTGCGAGACCCGCCGAGCGATGACGTGAAGAGTGTGTTCTTTGGCATTAGCGCGAGCCCCTACGATCACGAGCGAGTCCTGCCTGTGCGATGAACGGTAACGGCACGGTTGTCGAGGTTCACAAGTCCGAAGGGGCGAAAGACACTCTATGGTGGCGGCTGGGCAAGGTCGAAGGAGCGTCGCTGCACTGGCAACCCAACAACGTTGCCAGGGATAAGGGTCACCGCCCGAGCATCGCGCTGAGCGATGCAGGCGCCATGGTGGAAGTGCACGATGCCAATAATAACGACCTGTGGTACTGGACCGGACAACTAAAGGGCGAGTCGATCAACTTTGATAAGCATGGTTGGTATGACCACGGCTATGATCCCACCGTCGCGGTCAACCGGAAGGGCGTTGTTGTCGAGGTTCACCAGTCGGCGCTGGTGCCTTCGGCTTTATGGTGGTGGGTCGGCCAACTCGATGGCACCACGCTGCGCTGGACTGGACATGACAGGCTCAAGCGCGACAGCGGCAACCACCCTTCGGTCGCGATCAACAGCAGCGGCCTTGTGGTCGAAGTCCACGATTCCGGGAACGGGAAGCTGTGGTACTGGATTGGGAGGGTGCAGGGCAACGGGATCAACTGGTACGGTCACGCGCAATACGATAGCGGGGTTAGTCCATCCGTCTCACTGACCGATGACAACATAGTCTATGAAGTGCATCAGTCGGAGGGTCTCGCGCAGACGCTCTGGCAACGCATCGGGCGCTTGGAAGGCAGTGAGATCAAGTGGCTGGACTGGTTCTGGTTCGGCAAGGGGTTCGGCGAGGCGTTGAGCCGCACCACCGGCCGTGAGGGCCTGAGCTGGCCCTACGACGATGGCGTGCTCCCGCAGATCGCCTGTAACGGCCGGAGCGCCGTGCAGGTGCACTCCTCGGGAATCGCTGGTGCTCTCTATGCTAACGCCTCTATTGTCTTCAACCGCGCCAGCTGGATGCGTGACAATCTTGACAAGCTCGGCGGCAAGACGCTGAAGCAACTCGTGCTGCCCGCGTCGCATGACGCCGGCATGTATCTCGGCAGCACCAAGGACGCTTTGGGGGTCGCCGGTATGGGCGCGGTCGCTGGCGCCGGCGGCATTGCCGCCCTATTTTTCATGTGGCCCGTGGTGGCTTTCTCTGCGGCGGTCTTTGGCGCCTACACGGCTAACTGTGCGAAGAACGATTGCTCGGCGTTGATCCTCGGCAAGACCCAGGATCTCGACGTCTATGGCCAGCTTTCCTACGGCGTACGGTATTTCGATCTGCGGCCAAGATATACAGTTGGCGACGAATTCCGTCTCTACCATACCGTCAACGGCCCCCTGCTGAGCGACGTGCTCTCCGACGTCAGGAGATTCTTCGACGACGGGCACCGCGAACTAGTTATCCTGAAATTCTCCGCTTACGACCGATTTAACCAGGAGGTGTTTACCGAGTTCTGCAAGCTGATCCAGGACAAGCTCGGCGACCTTCTCTGGTCCGCAACACAGCCGCCGCTGGCCGACACTCCGCTTTCCGACTTTCTCCGCAACGACCACGGAACGGTCATCGTTGTCTGCGACGGCGACTACGAGATTCCGAGCGGGAGCGGGATCTGGCGCTACCGCGATTGGCAAGCGTGCAAGCCCGGCAAGGGAGATCTCACCGTATTCGACATATACTCAAACACCACTGACTTCGGCACGATGGCGGGCAGCACCGCCAGCATCGAGGGTAAAGTGAACTGCAATGGGATGGAGCACGTCTCCTCCTTGCCGCGCGGACAGTTGCCAAAGTTCGAGGCCTTCAACGGCAAATGCCTGGTCGAGTTGGAGGTACCCTGCGATCTGTTTCTGCTGTCTTGGACGCTCACCCCCACGACGGGCGTCTGGCGCGCCTCGCGGCCCGCGAACGCGGCCCTGGTGGATAGCTTGGCCGATATCGGGCAGACGAACGACAAAGGCCAGCCCATCAATTGGATGAACGACCAAAACCAGATCATCAATCTGCTCTACACCGATTATGTGGAATATTCGCGTTCGAGCGATGTTGCCTTCGTTCGCAACGGTTTGTTGACCTGAGAGTGCGATCAGCGAGGCGGACGGATGCGGCGTGAGCCCGTGTGGGCGCGGCGATTCACCTTCACGAGCGGCTTGACCGGGTTGAGGCTCTGATACGTGGCAGGGCTTGCCAACACTCCGGTCATGCCGCCCTTGACCTTACGCAGGCGGATGTCTCTTCCTGGCACTTAGCGGACATCCCAGCGTGCACGGACGAATGTCTGCTGTCGGGGGTAGATCGGACATTACGCGGAGGTAGCGTGATGTCTGCTCATGACCCAAAGCGGACATCCCGCGCGTCAACCCCGCCCACGTCCCGCTGCCCCGTACCGGCATCACGGCAGGGGACAACCACTCCTCTGCACGCAAACTTAGCTTTTGCTAAGCTAGCTTTGTAATGACCCCAAGCTAGGTGGCTCGCTTCTCACGGCTCCTTCGCCTGGCGACAGGAGGACCGGGCCACTACAACGATTGGCACAACGATTGACGATTTTATGGGGCCCCTAGCTTCGGCGGATCGTCCTCATTCCAAAGCAGAAGATCGCTATGGACAAGATCAAGCCGTGGTTCACTGCAACCGCAACTGCGGCCGGCGGCCGCAATTGGTTATACTGAGTCAAGCGACAGCGTTGTTGCTGCTGTCTCCATATCTACTTGGCAGTGCAAAAATCGTCGGGCTCAATGTCATGGCATGGTGCTTAGAGCCTATGCTGCCTCCGCTGGGCTGACATGGCATGCGCGGAATTAGCCACATCGCGAACTTTCTTCGGGGTTCACTTATTGAGGGAAATCAAGGCGGTTTAAAAAGAGATGGGTAGAATTTTCAACATTGCCAGCAGGCCGATGTCCGATGACGACAGTGAAGCATGTGCTCGAAAAGAAGGGCCGCGATGTTCACACCATCCACCCCGATGCTTCGGTGTTCGATGCCCTCAAACGGATGGCCGAAAACGACATAGGGTCATTGGTCGTGCTGGAGCGTGATAAGCTGGTTGGCATCATCACCGAACGGCATTATTCGCGCGAGATTGCCTTAAAGGGCAGGACCTCTCCGGGAACCTTGGTTCGAGACATAATGTCGACCCGGGTCGCGTTTGTACGACCTGAGCACTCAGTGGAGGAATGCATGGCCGTCATGACTGCGCAAGCCGTGCGCCATCTTCCAGTGCTCGAACATAATCGAGTAGTCGGCATCGTGTCGATTGGCGACATGGTGAAAAGTGTGATCGATGATCAGAAATTCATCATCGAACAGCTCGAGCATTACGTCCACGGCCACGAGCAATAGAAGTAGGCGCCTTGGTACGAAGCGACAGCAACCAGCCTGTATGGCGGCTTTGGTCATTGCGGACCCCCGAAGCGAGTCTCGAGAATATTCGCGTCACCCATCAAAACGGATTTATTTAACGTCGAAATTGATGTCGGGTCACTTAAGGCGCTCGTCGAGTTTCTCCGTGACGCCTATCGTCGCGCGCCGGCGAGCTAGGAACAACTTTCTCCCTGGCAATTTGAAGTTAGTGGCGTGCGTACATTCGGCGGAATCGCGGGCTGGGTCATGAGAGATACACGGCGCTTTCTGCCGCAGCTGACACGAGGAGCACTTTCCCTCGCCTTCCTTTTTATCGTCGCGGTGGCCATCGCCGGTATCTCTAGTCCGCTGTTCTTTGCTATCATGATGTCGGCGGGCTTCGCCGTCGCGGCGCTCCAAGTGCTCTTCCCAGTGAACCCCCTCTTCTCCTTCGCCTTTGCCAATCTGGTCGCGGTCTACGCCGCCATCTTCTCCCTCTTCGTGGAGGAGGTCTTTCGGGGCGTGGATGCTGCGCTACTCAGCATTGCCTTCACACTCCCGATCTTCGCCTTCGTGGCCGGATGCTGGCGAAGGCGCGATCAGGTACGCGCTGTGGTTGACCATCCGGCGATTCGCAGCGAGCGGCGCATGCTGGGCGCTTTCCTCTGGCTCTTTCCTACCTTCATTGTGGGCGGAACGCTGCTCCTGCTTTCCCATGTGGCCGAGCCCGCCACCAAAAACGCCGGGGTGCTGCTCGGCGCTATGGTGCTGATCGGGCTGATCGTGTTCACCGTCAGCCGCGACGTGGCGATCTTGCTCGTCGATGCCGGTCTTCTATTCGAGGAGTTCTTCTTCCGTATATCGCGGCTGGCGATCCCGGCCTTCGCCTTCCTCACCTTCTACTCGTTCCTCGTCATCCTGTTCGCGTCGGCCTATTGCATCGTTTCACAATTCACCTCTGACGCGCATTTCTATGTCAGCGGCGCCCCGCGCCCTTTGAGCTTCTCTGAGTCGATCTATTTCTCTATCGTCAGTATCAGCACGGTCGGTTATGGCGACATAGTTCCGCATTCGAACCTTGCCCGCTTGCTTGCCTCGCTGGAAGTGATTTGCGGCTTCATGCTGCTGCTGTTCGGCGTGTCGGAACTGCTCGAATATAGGCGCGAGAATCGAACGCGCCACAGGCGCACGCGCCGGTGACCGGGCATATCAACCCAATGTCCGTTCGTGATGCTGTGGACGGCTCCCGCCACCGGCATCTAGGTGCCAAATTGGGGTTGCTGTTGAGGAACCGCCAAGAGGGAGCCGTCCATGAACGAAGTTACCACAATCGGGCTTGATCTCGCGAAGAACGTCTTTCAGATCCATGGGGTTGATGCGTCGGGCCGCATTGTTGTGCGCCGGCAGCTGAGGCGCAGCCAGGTGTTGCCGTTCTTTGAGAAGCAAGCTGCGTGCCTTGTCGGCATTGAAGCCTGCGCTACCTCGCATCACTGGGCGCGGGAGATCGCGAAGTTTGGACATGAAGTCCGGCTGATGCCTGCCAGGTATGTGAAGCCTTACGTGAAGCGGAACAAGAACGATGCGGCGGACGCGGAGGCGATCTGTGAGGCGGTGACGCGCCCGACCATGCGCTTTGTTGAAGTCAAGACGGAGGAGCAGCAGTCGGTGCTGATGCTGCATCGGACGCGGCAACTGTTCGTGCGCCAGCGTACGACCTTGATCAATGCGATCCGGGCTCACATGGCCGAGTTCGGCATTGTTGCCGGCATTGGCCGCAACGGCGTGGAGAGGCTGCTGCGGCTCATCGACGAAGGGTCTGATGGGCGGGTGCCTCCTGTCGCACGGGAATGTCTGCAAGCGTTGCGGGCTCAGCTCGTGCTGGTCAAGCGGCAGATCCTTGAGGCTGACCGGCGCATCCTTGCTTGGCACCGCTCCAATGAGCTGAGCCGTCGCCTTGAGACCATCCCCGGCGTTGGCCCGCTGATTGCGACGGCCCTCGTCGCCAGCATCCCCGATCCGCATGCCTTCGGCTCGGCGCGCGACGTGCCGGCATGGATTGGGCTAGTGCCCAAGCAGAACTCGACAGGCGGCAAGGCGCGGCTGGGAAGCATCTCCAAAGCAGGCAACCGCTATCTGCGCTCGCTGCTCGTGGTTGGTGCCTTATCGGTGATCCGACGAGCCAAGCAGGTCGGGTATACGCGGCGGGCCTGGCTCGCCGAGCTGATGGCCCGGCGGCCGACTAAGATTGCCGCGATCGCCTTGGCCAACAAGATCGCCCGCATTGCCTGGGCGCTGATGGTCAGCGGCACACGCTACAGAGAGCCTGCTCCGCAGGCAATTTGAGAGATGCGCGCTCTACGCGCGCCGACGAAGTTGGAAAGGGCAATGCGAGGATAATGCACCTAGCCGGTCGATCGGGAGATCGGGACACCCCACTTGTGCCACAGCAGCTTTTGACTGCGTGTTTTTGACCGGGACCTGATCTCGCGGAGAGCATTATGGCCAGCGGCCCATGGAAAGCGCCGCATCAACAGGCCGGACACATGGCAGCACCGACCAGCCGTGCATCATTCTCAAAAAAACCCTTGCCAATAGGGAGCCGTCCACACATGGCACAAAGCCGACGTGCAAACCCCCCCCTGATGAATGCCCACTTTGGGGGGAATAACGGACACGACGCGGACGAGACGCGATGTCTGCTTATGACCCAAAGCGGACATTCGGACCTGTCGACGTTCAACAAGAATACATAGACATAATCAGCTCGGCGCGCTGTACTTACAATCAACGTCGCTTTGAGGTCTACCCCGGAGGCCGCGACTTAATGATTTCAACTTCCCGGGTTCGTGAAGTGAGATCCGAGGCAACATCGGTGCGACCCCAATCATGACGCCGACGCCATGCCGAGGGTGACATCCCCACCATCTTCTTGAAAGCGCGGCTAAAGGCCGCCTCGGATGCGTCGCCGATTTCCACCGCGACGGCGGCTACTTTGGCGCTGCCGTTAGTCAGAAGCTCCGATGCGATCTGCATCCGCCATTTGGCAAGATACTGCATCGGCGGAATGCCAACTAAGTCGGTGAAGCGTTCGGCCAGGAGCGAGCGCGACACGCCGACCTGCTTCGCCAATTCCTCTATGGTCCAGTCTTGCGCCGATCCTCCATGCAGCAAAGACAAGGCCTTTCCGATGAAAGGATCGCGCAGACCGGCAAGCCACCCGGTCTGTTCCGGCGGCATGACCTCAAGATGCCGTCGGATGACCTCTATGAACATTAGCTCGCTCAGTTTTGCCAGGACGCTTTCGCCGCCGACACGCTTTTGTGCCGATTCCAGCATTGCGAAACGGATGAACTGGCTGAACCAACCTGTATCCCCATCCTTTGGGTCTCCAGCCTTGACCACGGGAGGCAAGTTTTGAGAAGCGGATTGAAAGGTTGAGCATCGCAGGCCAGGAAGCCGCAGACGAGTTTGGTCGCAGGGCCCGTACCCCCATAGTTGATCAAGAACGGCAATTGCCTGCTGCTGGCGGTGTCGACGACGCCCGGGGTGAATGGATCTCCGCGCATGCCCGCCCGCTAGACATCACATGCGGATCGCCTTTGGTGAAGACGATGACTTCACCCGCTTCGACCACGGTCGGCTCGCCGCCGATGGTACTAGCAAAGCACCGGCCTTCAGTGACCACATGATAAGCAATTAGGTGCGTGGCACCAGGGAGGATCTTCGGGAGGATCATCTCCGGCCCCGGCTCTCGGCAACCCACGGTGCCTTGGCCATGACGGTAAAGAAGGCGGCGCCGGTCAAACGTACCGTTCTTAACGCGTCAGATAGTGCATCAGCTGGCATTGGGGGCCCGCTAGACGCTCAAGCATGCGATCCGGACGCCCTGACAACAGAAACGTAGGAAGTTGGGGCGCAATGTGAGAAAATCGTGGACGCCTGATCATTCGTAGCCACGGCCGATTGGCCTAGGAACATACCGCTTCGCGACAACGAGAGGCCGCCAACAAGCATTGGGTTTCCCCCGGCGCGATTGTGAAAGAGATGACCAAGAGCCGTTCGGACAGGCCCCACTACGCAGATACCTTCCCAAAGTCACATGGCTATAGCCCATGGCCCATCAGCTCTTGGGAACTCGCTAGCCTGATCGATCTCGGCATATCCGACGACCGGATCGCTAGGTATTTCGGTGTTAACACCGTGAAGGTATCGGCGCTTCGCGCCTATTACGGCCTGGCCGATACTGAGCACGCCGAGCCCGACCTCGTTAAGGACATGGTACCAGAAGATGAGTGGCGCGCTGGACGATGCTGATGCATGCCCTGGCGTTGTTCGTGGGGAAACTGAGCCGTCTTTGGCGAATTGAAGGATACCCGCCGCACTTCGCGCCCTCCCACTATCGGACGCTGTTCCCACGGTCGCCTGTGCTGAAATATTGTAGCCGCATCTTGTCCATTAGCTTCCCTTGAAACCGGATAACCAGAAACGGGGTCGTCGTCGTGATTGACGATGACGCATCAGTCCGGACAGCCCTAAGGGAGCTCTTCGAACCCGTCGGACTAGAAGTCAAATCCTACACATCGGGGCGTGCTTTCCTGGAAGATGGAATTCCTGACGATACGAGCTGCTTGGTGCTCGATGTGAGGCTGCCCGAAACGAGTGGTTTCAAATTTCAAGAGGAACTGGCGAGAGCTCACATTCACGTGCCGATCATTTTCGTCACCGGCCATGGAGACATCCCAATGGCCGTGCGCGCGATCAAAGCTGGAGCAGTCGACTTTCTGACCAAGCCCTTCCGCAGCCAAGACCTTCTTGATGCGGTTTTCATGGCTTTGGAACAGGATACGATCCGCCGCGAAACGCACCAATTACACTCAACCTTACGCGAGCAATTTGAAGTCACTAACTGCCCGTCAGCGCGAAGTCATCGCAAAGGTCGCAGATGGAGAGCTGAACAAACAAATAGCTGCCGAGCTGGGGTTAAGCGAAGTTACAGTGAAGGTACATCGCGCCAATGCCATGCGGAAAATGCGCGCAAAGAGACTGGCAGACCTGGTAAGAATGCTTGAGCGCTTCCGCACTGCGACAACCGAATATTACTAAACGCAGGCTAAGATTTTCAATAACTCGCGGCGATCACTTCGCGTTGGCAAGGCCGCTCCTCGCACGAAGCCGACCAGTTGGCCGAAGGGGCACTGGACGTTGTCAATCGAGGTCCTATGATAAGTTCAGACCCGGTCTGAGCCGAGGGCGCTCATGGCTACGAAGCGTAGGAAGACTGCGCCGAGGTATGCAGTCAATATCTCCCTAAAAGCTTGGGATATTGCCAAAGCCGGCGCTGCAGCCACATTCAAAGTCCGCGATCGTGACGGCCTGCTCGGCACAATTGAGATCGGACAGGGTACGTTCGGCTGGAAAAGCGCACGCGGCAAAAAAGAATTCAAGCGGAAGCCTGGAGTAAACTAGCCGAGATACTCGACGACATTTTAGGTCGCAGTGAATGTCCGCAACTGGCACTTAGCGGACTCTTTGAGCGGGCTAGCCGCACGTCCGCGTTTGGGGGTAAAGCAGACATTCCCCGAAACGGATCCTTAGCCTCTTCGTCACAGCCAGTGCCCCTCTGACGAGTGGAGAACGAGATATCGCCTCGTAATGGGACCTTGGTCGGACTGTGACCAAGTCCAGCATTGGCCGGTCGGCGTCCTGGTGTGAGATGACCAGCGCGAAACTGTCGTTGCTGCCGCCGGAGGGGTCAACGAAAGCGTAGTGGCGAAAGTCGCGACAGTAGGGGCGCTCGGTGACGCCTTTATCTACGCAAGCAACAACCGCCTCGCGGGTGAGGAAGGCGGCAATATCGGTGCGCCACTCGCCGCCAAACTCGGCAGCAGCAGCAGCAACCTGGTCGCGCTCGTAGGCGCGGGCGATGACTTGGTCGGACAGCGACGGGTTGAAGGTTTTGCTGGCGCCGGTGGCGACCAGAATGGCGGGGTCGCCCTTGGCGCCGTAGTCACGAGAGAAGGCTTCAAAAGTTGCGCCTCTTCTCGCGTAAGGGGTGCTGATGATGGCTAGCAGGCCGTGGGTGGTGGCCAGCGCCGGGCGAATGGCGTGGAGGATTTCGGTGTCGCGGTTGGCGGAACTCTCGTCGCTGTGCCAAAAGCAACTCTCGTCGGCAATGGCCGCTATACAGGTCACGCCACGCAAGCGGCGCCAGTTGGCGGCGCGCACCTCAATGTCAATGCCGTTGGTGAGTTTGAGAGTAGAGCGCGACGAGTTGGCAAGCAGCAGGCGCAGCACTGGCGCGGTGAGCAGGCTGCCCTCAATGTAAGTGTGGACGATTGCCGCTTGGCGCATATCCGGTGCGACGCACAGCAGCAGGCCTTGCTCGCCTGGCACCAGCACATCGGAATAGTCGCACAAGGTCGCGAGGTAAGTGGCGAGCACGGCAACGGCACGGCTCTTGCCGCCGCGTCGGCCCACGATGCCGATGAGTTCGTCGCAGCGCGCGGTCGGCGACTGTTCCCTGCCAGTGACGGCGCGGAACGCGGCGAGTTCGTCGTCGAAGATGGGCTCGCCCATCGCGGCGATGAGCAAGGCGCGCCAGGTGAGCCAAGAGGAACCTTGGAGCGCGTTGCCGAGCAGGTTCGGGTCGTCAAGGGCTTGGCGCAGCGGAACGAGCGGCTTCACGGCGCGGGCTCCGTGGCGCGAAGATAGGCAGCCACGCCTTGCGGAGCGGGCTCGGCAGGCGGCGGCTTGATGCCAAGTTCCGCCAGCAGGCGCATCACCGTCTGGGTTCCCTGGATCAGGTGATTGGGTCCACCGGCTCGCCGCGCGCGACGGCCGCCTGGAGCCTCCAAGCATCAGCGTGTGGCTGATCAACGCGCCGAGCAGGATCGCACGCTCTCATCGCCGACGCGGTCACCGAGCTGACGGGCATAGGCCCGTGTAAGATCGCGCCAGCGCCTTGCGGAGGTCGTCATACCTCGTGGCGCTCCAGGCAGACGCAGCGGGTCGAGGGTATGGGCTGCCCTGCTGAATGGCTTGGTAGGGCTTAGCACCAGCTTCTCCGCGGTATCACGCCTAGCCCCCACGTTAATTTCCAGCCCAGCGTAGCTAGGCTGATGGTCGCCGAGACGGCCGTCTACCTACATTAAAAACCCATAGAACCGACGGCACAATAGCGCCGGTCGCACGACCAGAGCCACTAATAGGGAGGGGAGGCACCCAATATTCCCAGCGAACGACCAACCGCCACCCCCACGCCACCCCCACGTCCGGCGGGGAACTCTCACCCGAGAGCCTGCGTCCTCCGGGCGTTTCTGGCAGACCGCCACCCCCGCCACCCCACTCCGAACCTTTTGGGCTTTTCTCGTTGGTCAGAGAGACCACCGCTCCGCCCTCCTTTTTGCTCCTCCTCTCCTAGACAAAAAAAGAGGGTGGCGGGGGTGGCGGATCCCCAAAATGCCCGTCCTCCGGGGCCTCTCGGGCGCCACCAAAAGGGTGGCGGTAGGGGGTGGCGGGGGTGGCGGTGCCGGGCGCGCGTTGTCTCAGAACTCGGGTAGCCCCTTCTCGGCGCGCCGCTGGCGCTCCTCGGCCTCGCCTTCTGGGTCGTCATACCGTGCCGAGCCTGGCAAGCCCGCCTGGCGGTCCGGCGGAAAGCATGTGATCGGTCTGCGCGGCTCTTTGCCTTTGGTGTAGCCGCGGAGCGTCCCGCTCCCTGTAAGGCGGAATGTATTGCGTTCCCAACCCAGGTCTCGCATTGCGTTGCCTAGATCAGAAAACAGAGCCGTTTGCCGCCCGATCGGAATACCGAGCCCCCACCATAATTGCTCGGTCGTCACTTTACCTTTGAGATCGCCCAGCAGGCTTGCAAGCGGAGCCAGCAATGGGTTCTCGATGGTGCGCTCGCTTTGCTTCTGTGCTGCCACCGACCACAAATGCTCCGGCAACCTGATACTGGCGCCTTCGGCCTCTCGCTTTGTTGCTTCCGCCCATAGCTGATCACGATCGCGCTTGATCACTTCCAAATCGCAGCGTTGCGCCGCCACCGGCCAAAAACGGCGATTGCCTTCTTGGCTTCGCAGATAAGACGCTGAATTTACCGTCCCCAAGGGAACGAATTGGCGTAGTGCCTCGGTCACGGTAAGGGCATAGGCCATGCGGCCTCGATCGGCGGCCCGCGATAACCATGCTTTGACGTGCTCGATCTCGGCTTTGCGCATTCCCTGTAGCTCAGCGATCTCGCATAGCCACTTGCCGCTGCTCTGCTCGATTGTCTCGCGTCCCCTCAATCGCAAATCCATTTGGTCGGTGAACCATTCGGGCCTAACAGCGAGCGCCTGAATGACGCTAGACTTGTCCCAGCCTTCGGGACTCTCTAGCACCAACATTTCATCAAACTTGCAGCCCGGCTGGCGCACGCGACGCACGCAGGCTAAGAGCGCGATCTCGCCGACCGTGCGGTTGAATTCATCGTTATCGGCGCCGCAATAGGTGACGAGCCAGTTGCCGATGCGCGGCACGCCATCCCACACCAGACTGTCGAGATAATCACGCACTGGATGATGGCGGTGTTGATTCGCTAGCGTTTGTATTGCATCCAGCACCGAATGTTTGCTGGGCTCAAATTCGAACTGGTCGCGAATGATGGAGCGCAATTCGTGGATGGCGGGGTCTTTCACCTCTCCTGAAAATTCACTGAGGACATGACCGCACACCTCATAACGAAGCGAGAACATGTCGTACCGACACTCAACTCCGAAGAGTCCCAGCGCGATCTTGGTGTTAAGCAGCGTCGCTCGCGGCGCGCCATTCTTGGTTAGATCGAGGAACCGTTCGTCGCACACGACAACGGCCCCTGCCCCGCCGAGCCATTTCCAAAATGTCTTCGCCACATCTGCCGGCAACTCGAGCCGCTCGACCAATCGCGTCATCCCGGTCGTCTCTTCTCCGGCCGTCATCTTTTCCAGCGTTGCTGCGGCGCGCGCCTTGCCTGTGCGAGACTTGTCACCATCGCCGCCAGCCATGGCCGTCGCCATCACCAGATCATCGACGATCGCACAGCGCTCAGCATCATCAGGGTGATGTGTTGACAGCGCCTCCAACAGCACGCGGGCAAGTGCCATTGCGGCCTCGTTGCGCGTACCGCGAGCAGGCCAGAACTGCCGGACCGCCATTAGGAACGCCTCGATGCCGGCACGCCGCCGCAACTCTGGCTCGTCGATGATCATGGGCTCGAATAGTTCCGTCTCCCAATCCAGCTTTTCCTTGCTGTCTGGATGAATGGACGGCGGCACCATGGCCTGGCTTCCGGTGCTCATGATTTGAAACACCACTCGGCCCGGCTTGCCGTCGTGTAACGGCAGCCTCGGATGGTTCTCCATCACGTTCGGCAGAACGAAGTTCTTGGTCTTGGTAATACAGGTGACTAGCCGTCCGCCTCGCGGCGACGAGGCGCGGCCGAAGGTTAGTGTGGGCTCCGGAAACAAGATGGCGGTCACGGCGGGGATCGCTGGGAAGTCCGCATCAAGCCGAACCAGATTGCCGCTCGGCTCTCCTAGAAGAATGCCGATGTTGTCGGTGTCGAGGAATTTCGGGATTGCGTCTGCCAGCGTGTGCTTTTGCCACTGCTTGTCGTACGGGGTCTTGCCCTTCAAGCGCAGCGGCACCCAATGATGATTGTCACGGAACTCCCGCGCAGCGTCGGCGAGGTGAGTGGGCTCTCGGCGTCATGGTGGCGACGACCGCGCCGGCGCTCTTGGCGAGGCGAGTCATCACTGCACGCTCTCTGTTCCGACATGCACATCGAGCGGACCACCGCCGCCGTAGCACTCGTCTAGGACTTGGCCTATCGCCCGGCCAGCTGCTTCGATACCGAGAGAGCATAGGCATTTAGCACAGCAGCCGCAGGCGAGCGCTTGACCATTCTGCTTGGGGCCGATGCAGACCAACGACAGACGGCCAACATCCAGCGGTACGCCGCACAGGATGCAGTCACATTCACCGCTCTCCGCCCGCATAACCATTCGAAGGATGGCGGGATGCGCCAGCACTTCGAACGGAAAATGGAGAATATCGTGGAAGGTGAATTCCTGCATATACCGACCGTCGCGCAGCCTCGGTGGTTCACCATTGTGTCGGTTTTTTTGGTGTGGTTTGCTTTGGGTCTCGGTCCGCTGTCCAGCACGACCAGATTTCCCGAGGCCCTTGCCGATTGCCACCGGCCGGGGCCTCACCTTTGTCCGTTTCATTTCACCTCGTTCTCCTTCTGCTTGCTCTTCGTCGCCTCGGCTTCGCGCCGCCGGCGCTGCCGGCGCCGACGCTCGCTCTCAGCCTTGTGGCGGCGGAGGCGCTCGTATGATTGTTCGTAGTCAGCGCGGTGCTCGGGCTCTCCTTTGCGACCCATCACGCGGCCTCGCCGCTCTTGGCGAAGCGCTCGGCCATCTTCTGTCGCTGCCATTTCTCGATTTCGGCTTCGACCCACATCCGGCGGGCAAACTTGCTGTCATTGAGCCTTACGCATCGGGGAAACTTGCCGGCCTCCATAAGATCGTTCAGCCAGCTGCGGTGATATTTGATGCCGCGCTTCCTCAGATCGGCGCGGTCGAGGAAGCGCAACGGGGGGGCGCTCTTCCTCTTCGCGGCGTCTGTCTTCGCCATGCTTCGGGTTCTCCTGGCTTCGGAAAGGCTGACAACCCGCCCTGCCACGACCAAGAAAAACACTGCTCGGCGCAGCGCGCACCGACGGCCGAACCGTCGGTCTCAAGCCGACGGGAGGACCGTCGGTGACGGTGCTGTGGGAATGACCGAGACAGGAGACAGAGCCAGTGAAGTGGCTCAGCAACATAGGAGACTAGAGATGTCTAAGAAGACCAATATGACCGAAGTCGCCGAGGAGCGTGCCGACGAGGAGCGTGCCGACGAGGAGCGTGCCGACGAGGAGCGTGCCGACGAGGAGCGTGCCGGCGAGGAGCGTGCCGGCGAGGAAGGTGCCGGCGAGGAGCGTGCCGGCGAGGAGCGTTCCCTCCGCCGCGAGGGAGCGAGTCGTGCTCCCGACCAGCGCGCCCGCATCCAGGTCGCGGTCGATAATCTCGTCGGTCGCCGTGCTACCACCGACGATTATGAGGTCCTGACTGATCGTGCGGTGATGTATCACGCGACGCTGGGGCAAGCGCTGGATATCATCGAGGCGCTGCAGCGACGCACCGATGAGGTGCGGGTCGAAGTGATGTGGGCGGCGGCCGTGACGCTTTGCATCCGGGTCAAGCAGAGCCCGTCCTTCTTCGGCAATCGATCGGCGTCACGTTCTGGTGGCGGTCAGCGACAGTTTCGCGGTCCGCGCTGGTCGCACCACGCCGACGATCAACAGAGCTAAGACTTTTTTGCGGCGGACTCTCACGGGGGTCCGCCGTTTTTTTATTTGCGCTTGATTTTTGGGAACAAATCTTCAGGCAAGTGCTCTTTCAAGCGGCGATAGTGGCCGCCTTCTTGTTCCATGAACGAGCGTAATTTAATGGGAAGGACATCATGTTTGATAGCTATCTCGTCCATTGTTGAGTTGCGCACCTCATTCGTCGTGCGGCCGCGTCTTGTGCCTTCCTGCGCGGCAACGGCTTCCCAATCCGTGCTCTTATCAAGCTTGCGAAACTCTATGGTGGCGAAAAGCAGTTCCCAGTCTCCCTTCTTGCCTACGGGTATCTTGGTCTCACCGTTCTTGATGTCTTCGGCAAGTTCATCAAAGCCCGCGTCGAGCAGCAACTCGAGCAGCCATTCGGGGCGACCCTGCCTAGCCTCGATGTAAGCCATTAGCGAGTTGAACGCGCGTTTAGTCATGCCCAACGCTTCCTAAGCGCGACCACCTTGCCGCCCGGCTTCGGTCGCATCAGCGCCGCGAGGTGATCAGCCCACAAAGTCATTGCCTCGCGAATCTCTTGTTCGTAGCCATGCTGAATATAGACCCTGTCGAGCGGGTCGCGCGCGGCATGACCGATGGCGCGCTCAGCAATTTCGTGGGGAACCTTAAGTTTTGCTAATCCGGTGCGGAAGGTGCGGCGCAGATCATGTAGCGTCCATGGTCGCGGCGCAGCGCCTAGCTCCTCCGCCATCAGAGCGTCGAGCGTCGCCTTGGCGGAGCTAAAATCTCCGACAGGCCTCGCGCCGCGCGTCGTGGTGAACACGAAGTCGCCGCGCCTGTCGCGCTTATCGGGGCGCGGGATGGACCTCAGTACCGCGACCGCGGCAGCACTAAGGGGCACGTGGTGCTCTACCTCCTGCTTATAGCGGCCCTCGGGCACCGTAAAGATCGCCCAGCTCGGGTCATCGAGGCACGAAAATTCGGACCAGCTCGCCTCGCCCGGCTCGCTGCGCCGGGTGCCGGTGAGCATGATGAATTCGGTTAATGCGCCATGTGGATTGCCCTGCGCTTGCATCTTGTCGCAAGCGCGCCACAGGGCGATCAACTCGGGGTCGCTGAGGGTGTGGGTGCGGATCTTTTTCTTGCCGGCATGGTCCTCGGCGCGGATGCCATAACAAGGTGAGTTTTCAAGCCCATAGGCGTCGCGGGCCACCGTCCAAGCGAACAACTTTCTGACCAGGCCGAACGCCAGATGAGCCATGCGGCGCTTGCCGGTCGCCGCAATCTTCTCAATGAGCGCCACCACGTCGCGCCTCTTAATGTCAGAGATTGGCCGATCACTCCACTCGGGCAACACCCAGCGCCTGATGACGGCCTCGTCCTTTCTGGCATGCCGCTTCCCAGCGAGATGAAGCGCGATGAATTCCTCGGCAACGCCGGCGAAGGTGTCGGCACGTTTGCGCACCTCCTCGCGGCGCCGGGCTGCCTCCTCCTCGTGCTGGCGACGAAGGTCGTCCTTGGGGTCAACTCCGCGAGCAACCAGCTCGTGCCAGCGCCGCGCAATGTCGCGTGCCTGCTTTATCGAAAGTTTGTCAACCCTGCCGATGGCGCGGCGGACGTGATGGTTGCCGCCGGGGAGCTTCGCATAGAACATGTATGACTTGTTGGTAGGCGACACGCGCACCACCAGCGAACTGACTTTGTCATCCATGATCTCGTAGCGCTTACCTGGCTTGTGCTTCAGTCGGTCGCGCACGAGCGCATCGGTAAGGGTAGTCGGTGAAGTAATGGTCACTGTGCCCTCCACGGGGGTCTAACGGGGGGTCTAGCCTACCGGGGCCGACACCGCCCTACCCCATTAAGCACGGAGAGTGGCTCTGCGCAAGGCTTTGCGGGGGAACAGGCTGTTTGTGAGGTGTTGGGAGAAGTAGGGTTAGGTAGGCCCCAGGTGCTTATGAGCCGCCGGCTCTAACCAGTTGAGCTACGGGCCCCGGCGCTTGCCGTAGAAGCGCGATTCCGCCTCATTAGCAGAGTTCTATCGGCGCGCGAACGTGCTGGTTGCAAGCGCGGCCGACGCTTGGCGGCTCGCCTCGCGGCCAATCCTCAAGAGGAGCCCCATGAATTTCATCGGCAAGACTGCCTCACTCGCCCTTCTTATTGTCACCGCGCTGCCCGTCGCGACGCTCAGCGCCGACGAGGCGCCGAAGCGCACGATCTCGCTCGCCGCCACCGGCGCGGTTCGCACCACGCCCGACAAGGTCGATATCTCGACCGGCGTCACGAGCCAGGCGCCGACGGCAAAGGAGGCGCTCGCCAAGAACAGCGCCGCCATGACGGGGGTGATCGCCGCGCTCAAGGCCGAGGGCCTCGATCCCAAGGACATCCAGACCGCCAATTTTACCGTGCAGCCGCTTTACGAGGAGCGCAAGGACGGGCGGTCGCCGAACGTCGTCGGCTATCAGGTGACGAACTCGGTCCAGCTCACCGTGCGTGACATCGGCAAGCTTGGCCAGATCCTCGACAAAGTAGTGACCCTCGGCGCCAACGACGTGAATTCCATCGAGTTCGGCGTGGCCGAGCCGGAGGCGCTCAAGGATGAAGCGCGCAAGCTCGCCATGCGTAAGGCCATCGCCAACGCCAAGCTCTATGCCGAAGCAGCCGGCGCCAAGCTCGGAAAGGTTCTCACCATCAGCGAGGACCAGGGCATCATTGTCGGCCGCGCGGCATCGCCCGCCCCTATGGCGATGGCCACCAAGGCCGTTCCCATCGAGGCCGGGACCACGACGATCGAGGCGCGCGTCAGCGTCACCTTCGAGCTTGAATAGGCGAGCGCCCGAGCGCCGCAAACTGATCCAAATCAAGGCCGAACGAGGCGCCCGGCCGGTAGTTTTGTCATCATGACCGTAAAACGCGCGGAGGTCCTGGACAGCGCCTATGCCCACGAGCGGGCGGTGATGGTCGAGCGCCATCTTCGCGCGCGGGGAATCGAGGATCCCCTGCTCCTCGCCGCCATGGGCGCCGTGCCGCGCGAGGCCTTCGTTGCGGAGCACCTCCAGGAGTTCTCCTACGAGGATTCGGCGCTGCCGATCGAGGCCGGGCAGACCATCTCGCAGCCCTATATCGTCGCCCGCATGATCGAGCTCGCCGAGATCAAGCCAGGCGACACGGTGCTCGAGGTCGGCGCCGGCTCCGGCTATGCCGCGGCGGTGATGAGCCGCATGGCCAACAAGGTGTTCGCAATCGAGCGCCACGAGGAGCTTGCCAAGCTCGCCCGCGCCAGGCTGAAGCGGTTGGGCTACGCCAACGCCGAGATCGTCATCGCCGACGGCACCAAGGGATTGCCCGAGGAGGCGTCCTTCCAGGCCATCATCGTCTCCGCCGGCGGTCCGCATGTTCCCGAAGCGTTGAGGCAGCAGCTCGCCATCGGCGGCAGGCTGATCATTCCGGTTGGGGAGTTCGGCTTTCAGACTTTGATGCGCGTTCGCCGCGCGAGCGAGACCAGATTCGAGGAAGAGGATTTCGGCGCTGTGGCCTTCGTGCCCCTCATCGGAGAGCAAGGCTGGGCGGCGCCCGAGAGCGAGCGCGGCAGGGAAACTCCGGTCGACGCCGAGCCGTCGGGCTTCGCCGCCGGGATGCTTCTCCCGGCGCAGCGCGCGCTCACCATCCACAATCGTGTGAGCCGGCTCATGGCGGAAATTGCCGAACCGTTCGGCGATCTGCACGAGCTTTGCGATCTCGTCGAGCGGTTCAGCGACCGGCGCGTCGTCCTGCTCGTCGAGGCGACCCACGGCACCGCCGAGTTCTATCAGGCACGGGCGCGCATCACCGAGATGCTGGTCGACCGCCACCGCTTCAACATCGTGGCGGTGGAGGCCGACTGGCCCGATGCCGCGGTCTACGACGCCTATGTGCGCGGCCTGCCCCGGCCGGTGCTGCCGAAATCGACCTTCACCCGCTTCCCGAGCTGGATGTGGCGCAATGGCCAGGTGGCGGAATTCCTCGACCGCTTGAAGGAAATCAACGCCGCCTTCGCCGATCCCGATCGCAGGGCTGGCTTCTACGGGCTCGATATCTACAGCCTCGGCGCCTCAATTGAGGCAGTCTTGCACTATCTCGACAAGGTCGATCCCCAAGCTGCGAGGGTTGCGCGCGAGCGTTACGGCTGCCTCGTTCCGTGGCGCGCCGAGCCCGCCCGTTACGGCCGCATGGCGATCTCCCGCGGCTACGCCGTCTGCGAGAAGCCAGTCGCCGATGCGCTGACCGACCTCTTGCGCAAAAGGCTCGATTATCTTTCCAAGGATGGCGAGGCATTTTTCGACGCCGAGCAGAATGCGCGCATCGTCGCCGGGGCCGAGCAATATTACCGCGCCATCTATTACGGCGACGCTGCGTCGTGGAATTTGCGCGACCAGCATATGTTCGACACGCTGGAGCGGTTGCTTGCCGAGCGCGGGCCGGAGGCCAAGGCCGTGGTGTGGGCGCACAACTCCCATATCGGCAACGCGGCCTTCACCGAGATGGGACAGGTGCGCGGCGAGCACAATATCGGGCAGCTCGCGCGCCAGCGCTTCGGCGAGGATGCGGCGCTAATCGGCTTCGGCACCGATCGCGGCACCGTCGCTGCGGCGTCGGATTGGGATGGACCGATGGAAATCAAGCGCGTGCGTCCTGCCCGCGACGACTCCTACGAGGGCCGCTCGCGCGACACCGGCCTCGCCGCCTTCCTGCTCGAGACCGGTCCCGGTCAAAAGGAGTCCGTCCGGGCGGAGCTTGCCGAGCCGCTGCTCTAGCGCGCCATCGGCGTCATCTACCGTCCCGAGACGGAGCTGCTCTCCCACTACTTCCAGGCCGCGCTGTCGCTTCAATTCGATGCCTGGATCTGGTTTGCGGAAACGCAAGCCGTGGCGGCGCGCCCGGTGCACGCCCACGGTCCCGACGAGACCTATCCCTTCGGTCTTTAGGCCCGCATCCCAAGCGGGAGCACTTTTGTTTCATTTTGTTTCTCGTCCCAAGGATTGCCTTTTTGTAACGCTTAGCTTCCCCGGGTTCGTGCTATCGCCTGGGCCAGGGGAAATGCATGAGAACAGGCTGGTTGCTCATTCTCGTGGTGGCCGCCGCGGCCGGCGCTGGCGCCTATTACTATTGGCATCAGCAGGGACCCGGGCGGCTCGACATCCAGACCGCGGACGTCAAGCGCGGCGACGTCCGCCGCGTGGTCTCGACCTCCGGCACGGTCAGCGCCCTCGTCACCGTCGATATCGGCTCGCAGCTTTCCGGCAATATCGGCGCGGTGAATGTCGACTTCTCGAGCGAGGTGAAACACGGAGAGGTGCTCGCCCGCATCGAGCCGTCGAGCTTCGAGACGCGCGTGCGCGAGGAGGAAGCAGCGGTCGCCGTGGCCAAGGCCAGTGTCGACCTGCAACAAGCCGGCATCGGGCGCGCCGAGGCCAATCTGCACAAGGCCGAGCTCGATCTCAGCCGCGCCAAGGAGCTGGTCACCAAGGGCGCCACGTCGCAGGCGGCCCTCGACACCGCGATCGCCGCCGAGCAAAGCGCGGTGGCGGACCTCGCCGTCGCCAAGGCCAATGTCGAGAACGCCAAGGCCACGCTGACACAACATGAGGCGACGCTCGACAGCGCCCGCATCGATCTCGACCGCACCTACATCCGATCGCCCATCGACGGCGTGGTGATCGACAAGATCGTGGAGGTCGGGCAAACCGTCGCCGCGAGCCTGCAGGCGCCGAAGCTTTTCACCATCGCCCAGGATCTCAACCAGGTGCAGATCCAGGCTCAGGTCGATGAGGCCGATATCGGCCAGGTGACCAGCGGCAACCCGGTGAGCTTCACCGTCGACGCCTATCCCGACGCGACCTTCGAGGGAAAGGTCGAGCAGATCAGGCTCGCACCGGTCTCCTTGCAGAACGTCGTCACCTATACCGTGATCATCGGCGCCGACAATCCGCTCGGCCGCCTCCTGCCCGGCATGACCGCCAATGTCGAGATCGTCACCGGCGAACACCCCGGCGTGGTCGTGGTGCCCAACGATGCGCTGCGCTTCCAGCCGCGCGGGCCGGCCGAGGCGCTGATCAGCGACGCGACGGCAACCGGCGCAACGCAAACCGCGAGTGCTGGCGATCGGACTGGCAGGCTGCTCGACAGGCTGAAGGTCGACCTCGAGCTCACCCCGGAAGAAGTAGGCAAGGTGCGCTCAGGCGTCGAGGCCGAGTTCGCAGCGCTCCGAAGCGCAGGGCCTCGAGGCGCCGGGCCAAGCCAGGAAGACGCCCGCGAGCAGGCACGCATGCGTGTGGCCAAGGTGCTGCGCACCGTGCTTACGCCGGATCGCTACAAGAAATTCGAGGAGCTGCAGCGCGGGCGGCCGAGCAGCCCGCGCTCAGCAACGGTGTGGACCTATGACGGTGGGCGCCTGGTGCCGCATCAGGTGCGGCTAGGCCTTTCCGATGCCAACCTCACCGAGGTGACCGACGGGCTCGCGCCGGGAGCTCACGTCGTGCTGCGCGCCCGCGAGATCACGCCATGACCGAGGCGCCGGCTTCCCCTGCCCCCCAGATCGTGGCGCGCGATCTGGCCAAGACCTACCGCATGGGCGACAGCGTCATCGGCGCGCTGCAAGGCATCAATGTCGAGGTGGCGCGCGGCGAGTATCTCGCCGTCACCGGACATTCGGGCTCGGGCAAGTCGACCTTCATGAACCTGATCGGAGCGCTCGACACGCCGACCTCGGGCTCGCTCAAGATCGAGGGCCGCGAGCTCTCCGGTCTGAGCTCCGACGCGCTCGCCCAGTACCGCAACGAGAAGATCGGCTTCGTGTTCCAGACCTTCAATCTGCTGGCACGCACGACCGCGCTCGACAATGTCGCCCTGCCGATCCTCTACTCGCACCGCGCCGGAAAACGGGACGCGCGCGAGAAGGCGCGCGAGTGCCTGGCGCGCGTCGGTCTTGCCGAGCGCGAGCGGCACCAGCCGTCGGAGCTTTCCGGCGGACAGCAGCAGCGCGTGGCCATCGCCCGCGCGCTCGTCAACGACCCGCATATCCTGCTCGCCGATGAGCCGACCGGCGCGCTCGACAGCCGCACCACGGACGAGATCATCGCGCTGTTCGAGGCGCTGAACGAGAGCGGCATCACCGTGATCCTGGTCACCCATGAGCGCGACATCGCCGCCCGCGCCCACCGCCGCATCACCTTCCGCGACGGCCTCATGGTCGAGGATACGGAATGAGCCCGTTCGCCGCCTTCAAGGCCGCACTTGCGGCGCTCAGGCTGAATGCGCTGCGGAGCTTCCTCGCCATGCTCGGGGTGATCATCGGCGTCGCCTCGGTGATCGTCATGGTGTCGGTGGCGAGCGGCGCCGGACAGGCCATCGAGGACAGGATCAAGTCGCTCGGCACCAATCTGCTGGTGATTCAGCCCGGCTCCTACACCTCAGGCGGACGCCGCGCCGGCGAAGGCACCGCGCTCGCGCTCTCCGAATCCGACCTCGCCACCATCAAGGACAAGATCCCCGACATCGCCGCTGCGACCGGCATCGTCTCGGGCTCGGCGCCGATCGTGTTCGGCAACACCAATTGGACCACCTCGATCGACGGGGTGAGCGCCGACTTCCTCGAGGTGCGCGACTGGGACCTCACCGAGGGCCGCAACTTCAGCGACGCCGAGCAGCGGTCCGGCGCCAAGGTGATTATCCTCGGCGCCACCACGGCGCGCGAGCTGTTCGGCGAGGGCCCCGTCATCGGCCAGCAGGTGCGGGTGATGAACGTGCCCTTCACCGTGGTCGGCCTGCTCGCGCCGAAGGGCCAGTCCGGCTTCGGCACCGACCAGGACGACACGGCAATCGTGCCGGTCTCGACCGCGCGCCGCCGCCTGTTCGGGGCGGAGAAGACCGTGCCGGACAACCTCAAGCGCATCATGGTCGAGGTCGCCTCGGCCGAGGAGATGAACGACGCGCAGAGCGATATCGAGACCCTGCTCCGCATGCGCCGCCACGTGCGCACGGGCGCGCCAGACGACTTCCAGGTGCGCAACATGGCCGAGTTCATCCGCACCAGGACCGAGACGCAGAACATCCTGAGTTTGCTGCTCGGCGCCACCGCCGCCATCTCGCTGATCGTCGGCGGCATCGGCATCATGAACATCATGCTGGTGTCGGTCACCGAGCGCACCAAGGAGATCGGGCTGCGCATGGCGGTCGGCGCCCGCCGGCGCGACATCCTCACCCAGTTCCTCATCGAGGCGGTGACGCTCTGCCTCACCGGCGGACTGATCGGGCTCGCCATAGGCGGAGGCGCCGCCATCGCGCTCTCGGTGTGGGGCGCCTGGCCGATCGCGCTGTCGCCGGCGCTCGTGCTCATCGCCCTTGCCGCCGCGGCGCTGGTCGGCATCTTCTTCGGCTATTATCCCGCCCGCCGCGCCTCGCTGATGAACCCCATCGACGCGCTCCGCTACGAGTAGCCTAAGCTCACCCTTCGAGACGGGCCTTCGGCCCTCCTCAGGGTGAGGACTCCGCCACAAGCCCAAGGACCGCCGCCATGCCAAGCCTGCCAAGCCTCGCCTTCGATCCGCTGATCGCCGCCGCCGTCGTCCTCGCCACCGCCTGCACCGACGCCGTCTACGTCATGTTTACCAACGCGGTGGTGAGGCGGAAGCGCCTGCCCGCGGCCTCGTGGAGCAGCATCTGGTACCTGCTCGGCTCGTTCGCCGTCATCAACTACACCCATCATTGGTTCTATGTGGTGTTCGCGGCGGCAGGCTCTTTCATCGGCGCCTATATCACCATGACCTTCCTTCATCCCGGCCCCGTCTATCCGCAACCGCCGGCCGGCTCCGCCGCGGCGTGAATTGCGCAATCACTCTTGTTCACCCCTCACCCTTCCCGCCATGCGACTTGCGCGCATATCTGATGCGCTACCGCTTCGCGATTTGAGCGCAGCGCGCAGGTCGCGGCGGAAAGCCCTCTCCCACAAGGGGCGAGGGATTTGACGATGCGGGTCCCTTCCTTCCCCTCTCCCCTCGTGGGAGAGGGTGGCTCGACGCGTCAGCGGCGCGCCGGGTGAGGGGGACGCAGCAGAAAATTTCTCGCCGCACAGCGTGCGCGAGGGATGCTTCAATGCGCTATCGCTGCGCTGCTTGAACGCAGGATAAGGGAAGCGCGGAGCGCCAAGCGGCCGCGTCCGGCTTAAGCGAAGGCAGCCTCTCGGCGCCCCGCGCGCGGCGATATGTTCAAGCCCCTTCCCCGCTTACCGCCTCTTCCGCGGGACGCGTATAGCGCCCGGCAGAGATGGACCTGGGCTTTCCAACCCAGGCGGGGGGCAGACGAGCCCCTGAGGTGGTCCGTTACCCCGGCCGCGAAACGCGAGACCACTCTTTCTCAGATGAGGTCGCACGCCCGTTCCGCGGTTCTCCTCAGGCGCCGCAAGCCCAGCCCCACATGACAGAGACGGCCTAGGTCACGCATCCCTCGCGGGAAAGAGCTTCGCGCATCTTAAGGGAGCCAGGACCCGCGGGGATAAAGAATGCGCGCGGGTCAGCTTGCGCGGAAAGAGAACCGGCGAGCCTGCGTGGCAAATCCCACAGTCTCAATTCGCGCGGCGAACTAGGCTCGCCTTCAAGCTCAAGGCCGTCTAGTGCTCCCGAGACTGAAAGCGAGACCACACATGTTCACGCTCACGCGTATCCTAAGTCCGGCGGCGAATGCCGATCCGTCGGAGTTGAGAAAGCCGGACATCGAACTGACTCCACCGCAGTTTGCGGCCGCTCATTGGGTCGCGGAGTTCCTTGGCAGCCGCGCCGCCGCCATGGCAACACCACCCTCCGCTGTGGGCGAAACCTCCGAGCAGAGCGAAGGCCGCTATGTGGAAGAGATGGCGCCGGTCTGACGCGGAGAAGCCGGGGATCGATTTTATGTGGCCGCGACAGCCTTCTTCACACCTCCCCCTCGCGGGGAGGTCCGAAGTTTCAGATCAGCGAGACTTTGATTTGATGCGCTACCGCTGCGCTACTTGAGCGCTAGCGCGAGAGGCGGCGCTTGTTCTGGTTGACGCGGGAGCGCACGCGGCGGACGACCTTGTTCATCGAGCCGCCGGTGGCGAGCGTCGCGGCGGCCTCGGCGAAGGCCACGCCCTTCTCCGTCATCATGCGCTGCGCCTCGGTGGTGGCGGCAGCCCCGCCGCGCGCGAGCTTCAGCATGCGTAAGGCCATCACCGTCTGCATCTCGTAGCCGAGGCGCGCGGCATCGAGGGAGAATTTCATCCAGTTAAAGAACATGGCCTGTGCATTAGGGGCTGCGGTGGGGGAAGATGCAAGGACTCCAGCAATTGAGCCCGTCTTTGCCGCTGACCGAGTGACAACGCCAAAGCCAGTATATATACAACTTTTACTAGAATGATGATCTTGCTAAACTCCCAGAATCAAATTCTTAGGTGCCCTAATTGGAGCTCGCTTTTGAGACTAAGCGCCTTCGCGACATCTGTGAAAACGAAGACAGCGCGACAAAAGTGTTGGGCGCAGAGGGAGCGAAACAGCTAACGCGTCGTTTGGCTGACTTACGTGCTGCTGGATCGATCGAGGATTTACCGGGATAAAGGAAACCTTGAGGCCGCTAATCTATGGCTAAGCGAGTTCCCCCGTAAGGATATGGTCAAGTTTGGGTGGATAGAACCAAGCGCTGATCGAGAGCAGGCATTGACGGCGTGCTTGCGTTTTTTCGATGTGAAGAATGTCAGCGAGTGGCGATCAAGGTATCATAGCCTGTTGTCTGTGGTCGCATTTCGGGCATCAGCGACGTTCGAATTCCCAACCAGGCGCGGTGCTGGCTTGGCTTCGATATGCCGAATTGAAGAGTGCGGAGATAGGGTGCGCGCCCTGGCAACCAAAAAAACTCGCGGCGGCGCTTCCTACAATTCGCAAATTGACGCGAAGAAAGTATCCAAAGTCATTCCTGCCCGAACTCAAGAGGATTTGCGCCGAATGCGAAGTCGCAGTCGTTGTCGCTCGGAACTCCAGAAGGTTGTCGAGCAAGTGGCGCAACCCGCTTCCTGTCGCCAAAGCAAGCCCTAATTCTTTTGAGCACCTCCAAGCGGACCGGTAGCTCCATTGAGGTATGCTGATGGGGGCTCGATCGGTGCCAATCCAAGTTTGCCGAGCATCGTAAGGTAGTCAAACTTGGCCAATCGACCGAACCTCCTAACTGCGGACATAGACTGATAGAGATAATCAAACGTCGCAAAGGGGTCTTGGCCGACCTCTGTATGGGCTTTCTGAATCAAGGCCCAGTGGGACCGCGCCGGTCCTACCCAATCCACATAGGATTGCACCGCTGCCGCAGTCCCGTTCGCGGAAGTGGCGCTCAGGCTCTCGTATCTTCGGTGATTTCCAAATCGCCGTGAAACGCCGTCCGCGCGCAGCGCAGCTTCGTTCGCGGCCAACCACTGGCGGAAAGCTTTGGGACACTTGCTCACCCGATCCCATGTCCATGGAATACCGAAAATCGTCCAGGGTGTCTTCGGAGATGTACATTCGGGCTGCCCAAATCGTTCGCAACCTCTGATAGTACGCCGATCCACCAGCTTGCAACCGCCGAAAGGGCCCGTGCTTCCTCTCGTCGCCGTGCCTAAGGAAAGCCGTTCGCTGGCTGCGCCGCTTGAGCGCAGGGAATTGCCTCGACCCGGGGGGCGAATAGGCGCAGGGTGAGTCTTGGATTTCCGGCGTCCGTCGCCCGCTGTTCCGGCCGGACAGCAACCAGATTTCATCCTCAAGGGGTGAGAAACAGGAGCTTCATGCGTACCGCCAATGACAACGACACCCCGCGGCGCCTGCCGAGCGCGGCCTGGCTCGCCGTGATGGCCATCTCCGCGGCGATCCTGATCTACGGAACCTTCGTGGTTCTGAACCTCACCGGCCTGCGCTAGACGCGGCCGCTACGCGCCGGGCGCTTTTCGCGGGGCCCGGCTTCTCGTTCGCGCCTTCCCAAGCTGAACGGCCATGGCCGGACCTGGCTCACGCGCCGGCCTTCGCTCATTACTCGGATTCGGAGGTTGTGAGTGATATTTCTCCAGAAGAATTACGCTTTAAATAAGTCATTCTGAAATATTTCTGCCATTCTGCGTAATATTTATTTGCGCTCTTGTTTTTATATCCGACAGGCTCCATATAACTACAATGATTTTGAATGATGATCATTCAGGATTTACTTCATCCGATCCAGGAGCAAAACATGGAACATTCATCCTCAACCAACACTGCAACATCCAACACCCCCGAGCAGACCAAATTGATGGTCTCGAAGGACATCATCGCCAAGTGGAGCCATTTCTCCGAGCAGGAGGTCTCCGCGCTCAAGGGCAAGGCCGACCTCGTAAGCCAGGTCGCGGCCAAGTACGGCCTCGAGAAGGCGCAGGCCCAGCGTGAAGTCGACGCCCTGCTCAAGGGCCGCCAGATCGGCGCCGGCGCCTAGTCATCAAGGGCACTCCCCGAGGCTGGTTCAGCCTCGGCTTCATTTCCGTCCGCGACAAAAGCCTCTGCTTTGAAGGCGACGAGGCGTGGATGTGGGGTTCAGGCGCGAGCCGGCCCAAATGCGTGAGCCGCCTTCGGGCGGCTTCTTTTTTTGTCGCGGGATTGGTGCGGAGATAGTATTGGCGGCATCGCGCAAGCGATTTTCAGCGCAATTCGCCAGCCCTCTCAAGGAGCACGACATGGCCAAAGGCCAAATGCGGAGCAACAAAGAGAAGAAGAAGCCGAAGCAGGACAAGAAGAAGGCCGCGCCGGCGCCCTCTCCCCTCTCCTTCGATCAGCGCGCCAAGCCGGGCCAAGGCGGCGGCCAGAAGAAGCCGTAAGCTAGAATTCTGATTTTTCGCTTCTGCTTCATACCTCCCCCTCGCGGGGAGGTCCGGCGCCGAAGGCGCTGGGGTGGGGACTTCGCGCTCAAGCGGCGAAGCGGTAGTGCGCATTGAAAAATCACCCCACCCGCCGCGCTTGCAGCGCGGCTCCCTCCCCGTCAAGGGGAGGGAATAAGAGTTTCGTCATTGCCCCGGGCTTGACCCGGCAATCCATTCCCTGAACCTCAACGCGCAGAGAGGTCACGGCATGGATGCCCGGATCAAGTCCGGGCATGACGATGAGAGGAAATTGAGCGCGGGATTAGTTCCGCGCCCTTGCGCCGTTCGCCATATGCGCCTTGAGAGCCTCGGTCGCATCGGCCGTCACCTTGCTCGAAAGCTCGCGCACCTCCTCGGCCTGCTCCGTCAGCGTGCCGATCTGCTTGCGCCAATAGGCGGCATGCAGCTCGACCACGTCGGCAAGGTTCTTGGCGCCGGCCAGGCTCTTGGCGAGGTCGAAGCCCGAATTGAGATTGCGCCGGGCGATGTCGATGATCTTGCGGTTGAAGGCGGCGGCGCCTTGGCCGGCGGCGTCGAAGGATTTCTCGAAGGTCGCGACCGAGGCTTCGAAGGCATCGGTGGAGCGGTCACAGGCCGCGCGCGTCTGGTCCACGGTGTTCTCGGCGAGAGCGCGAACGCTCTCGGGGATGGACGTGTCGAAGCCGAGCGCGCCGAGCCTTGCCGTTACTTCGCGATAATTGGCGCGGGCCTCGGCGGCGGCAGTTTGGGGATTGCGGGTGTCGTTCATGAGCTGACCTCTTGGGGTTAGGCCGAAAGCGCGATATTTGCAGGCTGGGAAGCCGCGGGCCTCGAGCGCAGGTAGCGCTCGGCGTGCTGAGATGTCCGGGAAAGGGGGCGCGCACGTGATCAGGCGCGCTAGTCTTCACCGTCAGCGCCTGGGTCCGGCGTGCCAGTGCCGAAACCATGCGCCCTGCCTAGAGATAAAGCAAGCTCGGTGCAGGAAACCGTTATGGCGCCCCATTTGAGTTGCGACCGCGTCCACCTCGCTTCGCGCTATGAGCTCACGTCCATCGCCCACAGGCGGCGGGCGACCGGGATGCCGCGGAGCTCGTGCAGGCCGAGATCGGCGAGCGGCAATGAAGCGCGCCGCGCCACCTCGTCACTCACCACCACCGGGCGCTTCAGCGACTTCGTCATGTCGGCGGTGCGCGCGACCTCGTTCACCGCGCGGCCGAGCACGCCGAATTTGAGCCGCTCGGGCGTGCCGGCATTGCCGAACACCACGTCGCCGAAATGAACCCCGATGCCGAACTCGATGGCGCGCGCCTTGCCGCCGCCCTCGCGCTTCAGCTCGGCGAGCCGGTCGCGCGCGGCGGACGCCGCCTCGAGCGCCTGGGCGCAGGCCTCCGTCCCGCCGTTGTCGTCGGCGGGGAAGAAAGCAAGGATGGCGTCGCCGATGATGTCGAGCACCTGGCCGCCTTGCGCCATGACGGCGCCCGCGGCGCAATCGAAATAGGCGTTGAGCAGGTCGAGAAAGGCGTCTACCGGGAGCTGATCGGCAAGTCCGGTGGAGTTGCGGAGATCGCTGTACCACAGCGCCGCGGCGAGCCGCTCGCCGTCGCCGCGCTTGATGGTGCCGGAGAGGATGCGGCCGCCGACGAGGGGCCCGTGAAAGGTGTTGAGCGCGGCCTTGGTGATCTGGTCCTTGATGGCGAGCCTGAACACGAGGGCGAGCGGGGCAAGCAGGCCGCGCATTGCGGCGACGTCAGCCTCGCTGAAGCCTTGAGGCCGCGCGCGTCGACCACGAGGTGGCGAGGCCGTCGAGCGATTGCGGGTGGAGCTCGGCGCCGCCGAAGGCCACGATCAGCGCGAGATAATCGGTGAAGCCCTTCTCCTTCAGCTGCACCAGAAGCGGGAAGTTGAGCGCGGCGGGATCGTGGTCGAGGCGCAGCCGCCATTCGCGGGCGCCGTTCGAGAGCATGAGGTAGAACGGGCTCACGCGGAACTCCGAGCCGTCCTGTCGACGAGCGCGGCGTAGAACACCTCGGCGCCCCCCTCGCGCGTCCAGGTGATGCTCATGCCGTCGAACAGCGGGTGCAGGATGCGGAAGCCCACATTCATGCGGTCGATGGGGACGCCGGCCGAGATCAGCCGCTGCATGGCGGCCTCGACCAGCGTGGTCAGAGGCTGATCGGCAATGCCCAATTCGATGATGGAAGCCGGGATGTCCGGGACGTCGGGGAGCCTGGTGGGATCGAAACTGTCCATGATGCCGCCTCTTATCGGGATATTGCATGGCAAATTTGAGGGCGCTTCCTGGTTTCGTCATTGCCGGGCTTGACCCGGCAATCCATTCCCTGACGGTTCAATTCGCGGAGAAGACACGGCATGGATGCCCGGATCAAGTCCGGGCATGACGATGAGGATTGAGATACAGTCCGGCGCGCAAATTCAAGGGAGCAACATGATGAAGCGGGTTGCGATCGTGCTTGGTGCTGTGTTCGCCGTCCTGGCGGGCGCGTTCGCGCTCGTCTGGTTCGTGCCGGCGGTGCAGGACCGCCTGGTGCAGGACGGCATGACGCGGCAGATCGCCAAGGGCGCGCACGTCCCGTTCCTCACCGACGACAGCCTGCATATCCTCTTGTGCGGCACCGGCTCACCCATGCCCGACATGACGCGGGCCAATGCCTGCGCCGCGGTGATCGCCGGAGGCCATGTGGTGGTGATCGACGCGGGGCCAGGCGCCTGGTCGCGGCTCGCCGCCGCCAACGTGCCGGGCGCCAAGGTCGATACCGTGCTCCTCACCCACCTTCATTCAGACCATATCGGCGGCCTCGGCGAGCTCGCCACGCAGAGCTGGCTCGGGGACCGCAGCGTGCCGCTTCAGGTGTTTGGTCCGCCGGCGCCTGAGCCGAGCGAGCGCACCACCGACGAGGAGGGCGAGACCTTCGGCACCTCGGGGACGGAGGACGTGGTCAAGGGATTCGCTCAAGCCTACAACGCCGACGCCGAGTTCCGCATCGCGCAAGGCCACGAGCTCGTGCCGACGGAGGCCGCGCGCATGATCGGCCATGACATCGCGAGGCCGGGACCGGAAGAGGCCGTCACCGTCTACGATCGCGACGGGCTCAAGATCTCGGCATTCCTCGTCAATCACGATCCGGTGGAGCCTGCCTACGGCTACCGGATCGAGTATGGCGGACGCGCCGCGGTCGTGAGCGGCGACACGGCGCGCGTCGAGAACATGGTGCGGTTTTCGAAGAGCGCCGACGTGCTGGTGCATGAAGCGCTCGACCGCGAGCTGGTCGAGATGCTGGCGAAAGCGCTTGATCAATCGGGCAACAGCCGCGCCGGCACCATGGCGCGGCAGATCATCGCCTATCACACCTCGCCGGCGGAGGCTGCCGGCATCGCCAAGGAAGCCCAAGTGCCGCTCCTCGTGTTCACCCATGAGGTGCCGCCGCTCAGGAATGCGCTGATGCGGAAGATGTTCATGCGCGGCGTTGCGGAAGCGCGCGGGCCAGGCAACACGATCCTTGGGCGCGACGGTCTTCTGATCTCGCTGCCCAAAGGCTCGAAGGACATCAACACCAAGAATTTGTGGTGATGCGCTTGACCTATGCGCTACCGCGCTGCGCGCTACTTGAGCGCTGATCTATGCGCTACCGCGCTGCGCTACTTGAGCGCTGATCTATGCGCTACCGCGCTGCGCGCTACTTGAGCGCTTGGGCACTACCGCGCTCCGCTTTCGGTCGAGACTTGCGCATCGGCGCGCCGGACTTTTGATGCGCTACCGCTTTGCTTTTTGAGTGCGGGTCCGGATCCGTCTCGTCTGGCAGGTGCAATTGATGCATCACCCGGTGGAACACCGGGGCGAGGATGAGGCCGGTGACGCCGACCAGCAGCAGCCCTGAATAGAGCGCGTAGACGCCTTCAAACAGCTCGCTGCTTTGATGCTTGGGTGGGCCATAGGGCCCCATGCCACCAAGGATCATGGCGGCGTGACCGAAGGACTCGGTCCAGTCGAGCTGCTCGAAATGGTGATAGCCGAGCATGCCCGCAAACAGCGACACGAGCACCACCCCGAGCGCGATGCCGACATTGATGGCGAGCCGGCGAACGAACCGCCAGCGCGGTGCGAGCGGCTCCCCGCGGCGCTCGAGCCCCGAGAAAATCCCGAGCCAATGGTCGGTCTTGGCCTTCGTCACTGCCATGGGTCCTATCTAACGCGGAATATGACGATTCGGCGACGGCCAAGGGGTGTGTCCCTTTGACCGGATTCGGGTCGCCGCTCGCGTGGACAGGCGCGTTTCCCCGCGGCAAGATCGTCACAAATCCTCCCCCTGCCCCTACGGAGACTTCCCCATGCAAGACCGCCCCACCAAGACCACCCCCGATCTCTTCACCCCTGTAGCGGTCGGACCGCTCAACTGCCCCAACCGCATCGTCATGGCGCCTTTGACGCGAAGCCGCGCCGCCGCCGGCAACGTGCCGACCCAGCTGAACGCACTTTACTATGCGCAGCGCGCAAGCGCGGGGCTCATCATCTCCGAGGCCACGCAAGTCGCGCCCGAGGGCCAGGGCTATATCTCGACGCCGGGCATCCACAGCGCCGAGCAGATGAGAGGCTGGCAATGCGTGACCGGCGCGGTGCATGTCGCCGGCGGACGCATGGTGCTGCAACTTTGGCATGTCGGGCGCATCTCGCACCAATCCTTCCAGCCTGGCGGCAAATTGCCGGTCGCGCCCTCGGCCCATCAAGCCGAACGGGCAGGCCTATACCGCCGAGGGCTTCCAGCCGATCCCCACGCCCCGCGCGCTCGAGACCTCCGAGATTCCCGGCATCGTCGAACAATACGCACAAGGGGCGCGGAACGCTCTTGCTGCGGGCTTCGACGGCGTTGAGGTGCATGGCGCGAACGGCTATCTGATCGATCAGTTCCTGCGCGACGGCAGCAACAAGCGCACCGACCAATATGGCGGCTCCATCGAGAACCGCACGCGGTTCCTGCTCGAGGTGATCGACGCGGTGACAGCGGTGGCCGGCGCCGAGCGCACGGGCGCGCGCATCTCCCCGCAGAACGGACAGAACGACATCGGCGACAGCGACCCGCAAAATTTGTTCGACCACGTGGCCTCGGCACTTTCGGGCAAAGGCCTCGCCTACCTCCATGTCATCGAAGGCGACACCGGCGGCGCGCCCGTCCCGCCCTTCGACTATCTTCAGATCAAGCGCCGCTTCGGTGGGCTCGTCATTGCCAACAACGGCTTCGACCGGGCCCGCGCCAGTGAGGCGATCGAACAAGGCCGCGCCGACCTCGTCGCCTTCGGCAAGCCGTTCATCGGCAATCCCGACCTCGTGACGCGGCTCTATCTCGACGCGGCGCTCAATCCCGCCAATCGCGAGACCTTCTATGGCGGCGGCGAGCAGGGCTACACCGACTATCCTCTGCTGCGCTCCGCCTCGCCGCACGCCTGCTACGAGGACGCCGACCGCGCCTGGGGCTGATGGGGAATTTGCCAACGACGGAGAGCACGCCGACATGTCCGCTAGGTGCCAATAACAGACATCAATCATGGGCTCGTCCGGCCTTGTCGAAAGTGCAGGCCATCCTTCCTGGGTGATGCCATCAACCGTCGCTGGCACGGACAGTTTTTCTACCTTGCAGAGCCCAAGCCAAAAGTGCCGTCAGGACCGCGTGCACGACGACAGCTGGCCAGAGAAAAATGCCTGCGAAACCTAGGTAGGAGAGATAAAGCGCGACCAATGCGCTGTAAGTCAACATGCCGACTAGCGGTGGCCCGGGCCAGCACGCGACCCCTAACCCGATCAATGCGATGCCGGCCACGCGCGCTACTGGTATGGCTACGCCGGTGAGGTCCTCGCCCAACAACAGCTGTCCGACGAGCGACGGTACAATCAACAGTGCCAGTCCGGTAGCGGCTTCGCCGGCAGCCGCGACAATGAGCACCTTTTTCATGTCCTTGAGACCGCCCCGTCGGAATAGAACAGGCCCTCCATGTCCATCTATTCGGCCCCGCAGTCGTTGAGGGGCGGGACCTTGCCGTTGAGTTGAACCGCCAGAGCCGCAGCAGTGCCTGCGGGAGCGCCGACATAGATCGTTGAACCCGTTTTGCTATTCGCGGTGGCGGCTTTGCAATATTTGAAGAAGGACTTGTCGCATGGATAGGGCCCAAGGATTTGATAGCTTTGGGCGTTGGCGCCAGTGGACTTGGTGACTGGGCAGGAACAGATGATCTGTCCTTTCGGCACCGGTTTGTCGAAGCCCGGGAACGTCGTCTCCTCGGTGCTTCTGAAGCACAGTCCACCGTCGCACTGAGCGTAGGCGCCGCCCTCCTCGCCCTGGCAGGTGTAGACCGCGCCACCTCCCTGCGGAGAAGCGATCAACTCAGGCAGGCTGTAGGTGCTGACCATGTATTTGTTGTTGGCGCCTGCGGCGTTGATCGAGCAGACGTCCTCGTCCTTGCCCATCGGGAACGGCAGGCTGATGCTGTCGCCGTGCTTGACGTCGCACTGACAGTAGGCGACGCCGTCAAACACATTACAGCACGCCGCGGCGCAAAGCGCATAAGTCTGATCCTTGCAGATCTTGAATTGCGCGCCGGCCATCGCGTCGAGGAGCTTATCGAGGCAACCTTTGGAAAGCTGGCCCATCTTGTTCTGCACACAGCTCTTGACGCGTCCGACATCGGGCAGCACGTCCGAGCAAAAACTCCAGACGTCGCTGCCGCACGCCTTGATGATCCCCAAATCCTCGCTGAAGGCCGCCTGCGCCATCGAGGGTGCGGCCATCCCTGCCACCAACATTAGTGCAGTGGCCAACCCCTGAGCCGATCAGCTGCGCCTTTGCAGCCCTCTTCCAGGTTGACTGCATGTTACTTCCTCCTTTGGACTCTCCAGTCGTTAGCAAAAATTATGCGGCGCGAGAAACCCAACGACGCAATGATGTTAGGAGCCTTGATCTCCATCAAAAACGTCTGCGTGGAAGCGTCACGTCTAAATGTCCGCTTCGGGTCATAAGCGGAAGTTCCAAGTCAGCTCTAAGCAGGTCCGCCGTGCTATTAAGCGGAAGCCGCGATGCGACCTTTGCACGCGGCTGCCCGCCCACGTTTAGTCAGTGAGGGGCCTTATATGCTCCATGCGGCGTCAGGCCGAATCGAGCTTGCACGGGGCACTTGGGGCTTCTCGTCGACATGGAGCAGATCATGAAGGTTGCTGACATCTTGCGAATCAAAGGCTCGGCCGTAAAGACCGTGCCGCCTCACGAAACGGCGCTTCTGCTCTCGGGGCACCTGCGCGCCGAGCAGATTGGTGCCCTGGTCGTGAGCGCCGACGGGAAGTCCATCGACGGCATCGTCTCCGAGCGTGATCTCGCCTATGGCCTCGCGACCTACGTAGACAGGCTGCCGACGATGCGCATCTCCGAGCTCATGACAAAGGCCGTCATCGTCTGCTCACCCGAGGACAGCGTCACCGACGTGATGAAGCTGATGACGCGGCGCCGCATCCGCCATGTGCCTGTCAAGGACGGCGACCGACTGGTGGGGATCATCAGCATCGGCGATGTTCTCAAGCACCGGCTTGGCGAGCTGCAAGTGGAAGCGGACGTGCTTCGCGATTATGCCGTGGCCGCGCGGCACTAGGTCGAGCTTACGGAGCCAGCGAGAGCCTCGGGTGACCAGGGTTAGCGACGGCTGACCAGGAAGGCGCCGAGCAGGAAGCCGAAGGCCGCGGCCAGCGCGAGCGAGATGTGCGGATTCTTCACGCTCAACTCGTGCGCCTCCTCATAGGCGTCGACCGCAGCGTCGCGGGCGCGGGCGTATTGCTTGCCGGCCTTGCGCGTGACGTCGGAAGCGAAATCGCTCACCTCTTCGCCGATCTCCTTGGCGGTCTCGGAGGCCTGCCGGCCGGCGCTGGAGTTGGCGGCTTTCTTCAAGGCTTCGTTCACAGTCGTCATCTCGATGATCCTTTCAGGCAGGGCGAGCAAGCCCGCGTGACCAATTGGTGAAGCATGCAAGATCAACTTGCGCCCGGCGCGGAATGTTCCCCGGCGCTCGGGCCGGCGACGAGCGGCTTAGTCCGGCCATGACGAGGATGAAACGGTGCGGCCACGAAAAGCCTGGGCCTAGTAATACCCGCGGCAGCGGTGGAAGAGGGTCGCGACGCAGACGGTGCCGCGTGCAAGTCCGCGGCCGGCGGCCGCGGTGCCTCTAACGGCGGTTCTGCCGACGACTGCCGTGCCTCTGGCCGCCGTCTTGCCGACGACGACAGTTCCCCTCACCGCAGTCCTGCCGGTGACGACGACGGCGGTCGTGGTGCCTGCGGCGACGGCCCTGACCGGGCCGGCATCGGCGCTCATCGGGACGATGATCGCGGCAACAAGAAGTGCTGCCGCGGGAGCCAAGAGACGCATCGTGGTTTCCCTCCGTGTTGTGGAGTTCCGTTGGCGAAACGGCCGGGGACCGGGCAAGGTTCCCGCTTGCCGCCCGGCGCTAGTTATCCAGGAACGACCTAAGCTTCCGTGAACGCGACGGATGCTTCAGCTTGCGCAGCGCCTTGGCTTCGATCTGGCGGATGCGTTCGCGGGTGACGCTAGAACTGCTGGCCGACCTCTTCCAGAGTGTGGTCGGTGTTCATGCCGATGCCGAAGCGCATGCGCAACACGCGCTCCTCGCGCGGCGTGAGCGAGGCAAGCACGCGCGTGGTGGTCTCGCGCAGATTCGACTGGATGGCGGCGTCGATCGGCAGGACCGCGTTCTTGTCCTCGATGAAATCGCCGAGATAGGAATCCTCCTCATCGCCGATCGGGGTCTCGAGGCTGATCGGCTCCTTGGCGATCTTGAGAACCTTGCGCACCTTCTCGAGCGGCATGGCGAGCTTCTCGGCAAGCTCCTCGGGCGTCGGCTCGCGGCCGATCTCGTGCAGCATCTGGCGCGACGTGCGCACGAGCTTGTTGATGGTCTCGATCATGTGCACGGGAATGCGGATGGTGCGCGCCTGATCGGCGATCGAGCGGGTGATCGCCTGCCTGATCCACCAGGTGGCATAGGTGGAGAATTTGTAGCCGCGGCGATACTCGAACTTATCGACCGCCTTCATCAGGCCGATATTGCCTTCCTGGATGAGATCGAGGAATTGCAGCCCGCGGTTGGTGTATTTCTTGGCGATGGAGATCACGAGGCGCAGATTGGCCTCGACCATCTCCTTCTTGGCCTGGCGCGCCTCGCGCTCGCCCTTCTGCACGATGTGCACGATGCGGCGGAATTCCGAGATCTGCAGACCGGTCTCGGCGGCGAGCTTGTGAATCTCGGTGCGGATCTCCTTGATCAGCCCGCGCTCGTCGTGCACGAAATCGGCCCAGCCCTTCTTCTTCAGGCGGCCGACGCGGCGCAGCCAATTGGGATCGAGCTCGTTCGTCTGATATTCGTCGAGGAAGTCCTCGCGCTTGACGCCGTAGCTCTCGGCGAGGCGCAAGCAGGCGGCCCTCGTAGCCGAGCAGCTCTTGTTGATGTCGTAGAGGGTCTCGACCAGGGCTCGATGCGGTTGGCATTGAGCGACAGCGACTTGATCTCGGCGACGATCTCGTCCTTGAGCACCTTGTAGCGCTTCTCCTGGCCGCGCGAGAGCGTGTCGTTGCGGAGCGCGCGCTCGACCTCCTGGTCCTGCAGCTTGCGGAGCTTCTTGTAGTTGGTGGCGATGAGGTCGAAGGTCTCGAGCACCTTGGGCTTGAGCTCGGCCTCCATGGCGGCGAGCGAAAGCGAATTCTCGAGATCGTCCTCGTCGTCGTCGAATTCTTCCTGGGCGACGCGCTCGCCGTCCTCGTCGTCGCGGGCCGGCGCCTGCGCGGGTTGCGCGTGCTGCCCGTTGGCGCCGTGGGCGGAGCCTCGCCGCCGTTCATGCCTTCGGGCAGAGGCTGCGACGGCGCGGGCTTGGCGTCGGGACCCTGATACGTGGCTTCGAGATCGATGATGTCGCGGAGCAGAATCTTGCCTTCGTTCAGCTCGTCGCGCCAGATGATGATGGCCTGGAAGGTGAGCGGGCTTTCGCACAGGCCGGCGATCATCGCCTCGCGGCCGGCCTCGATGCGCTTGGCGATGGCGATCTCGCCCTCGCGGGAGAGAAGCTCGACCGAGCCCATCTCGCGCAGATACATGCGCACCGGATCGTCGGTGCGCTCGGCCGGCTCCGCCTTGGCCTCGGCCTTGACCGCGATGGGCGTGACCGTGGCGATCGGCGCGCGGCGCGGCCTCGGGTTGGCGCCCTCCTCCGGCTCCTCCGCCTCGTCGGTGTCGATGACGTTGATGCCCATGTCGGAGAGCATGGACATCGTGTCCTCGATCTGCTCGGAAGAGACTTCCTCGGAAGGAAGCACCTCGTTCAGCTCGTCGTAGGTGACGTAGCCGCGGGCCTTCGCCGTCTTGATCAGCTTCTTGACCGCGGCATCGGACATATCGAGCACCGGACCGTCCGGAGTCTCGGCCTGCGGCTGCTCCTGGTCCTCTGCCTCAGCGGTCTTGGTTGCCATTCATCTACTCCAGGGCGCGGGCGGGATGCGTTCCCGGCGCCGGCGCCATCGTTGCCGAATATGTGCAGCGATTAGCGGTGATCACCGTTAATCGACAATTAAACATGACCAGCCCTCAGGCCCGGCGCCAGCATCGCTAAGACTGACTGCTCAAGCCTTGGCCGACTTCGTTCTCCCCAATCAAGCTCGCCCATTCCGGGGCAGAAGGATTGGAACTCAACGTTCCGGACCGAATGTCATTGGCGGGGATGAGCCCGCTACGAGTGCTCGAGGCGAGATTGCCCCCAGAGCGAACGCAGTATCGGCCGGCGATTGGCTTAACGCCCAACAGCTGAGGGAAGCGCTCAAGCCCCTTTCCAAGGACCCCTGGCGGCGCCTCCGGCCGATCAAGTTCCTGCGACTGAATTGGCGAGACGAGGGGCCCCTGTCAAGGCCGCAAAGCCTTTTAAAAGCACAATTTCTAGTCATGCGCGCCCCTCGAAGTTCACGCCAAGTTCTCAATGCAATAACGGTGCCGGTCAGGGGTCCTAGCGCTGATCGGGGCGCCGGTCAGGGCGGCGCCCCCGCTGGCCCCCGATATTCTCGCCTTTCAGCCTGGCGATGGTCTCCTGGAACCGCTTGGCGCTGTCACGGTCGCCGGCGTCGTCCGAGGCGTGACGGAGGCCGGCATTGGCCACCTGCCTCTGCAACTCGGCAAAGTGCTCAAAGTCGGATTCCGAGAGATCGGCGAGATCGAGGGCCGCCTCCTGCACCTCCTTGTCGAGGCTCTTGAGCGTGGTCCATCGATAGAGGAGCTCGGCGAAATGCTCCTCGACCTCGGCCGCGGGGGTCTCGGGCTGCAGGAAGGCGATGCGCTTGAAGGCGCTCGACCGCTCGATCGTATCGAACAGCTTGGCATGCCGGCTTCCGCGCATCAGCTCGGCAAGCTGCACGCGCTCGATGCCTTGGTTTTGGAAAATCGCGTCGGTGAGGAAGCGAAGAAGCTCGGCGAGCTGCCTCTGCCTGATGTCGACATGGGCCACCTCTTCGGCGAAACGATCGAGCAGCGAAGGATGATGGGCGAGCGCGAGAATGATGGTGATGGCAAAGCCGTGGGCGGAAGGGAGCGGCTTCGGCCCGCTCTTGCCTGAGGACGTCGGCGGCGATGCGTTCGACTGGGTCCCGCTGTGCTTGCCGATGTCGCGCCACAGCGCAAAGAGCCTCGACTTGACGTCCCGGCGGTAGTGGTCGCGCACCCGCGTGTTGGCGATGGTGGCAAGGAGTTGCTCAAGCCGCTCCTCGAGCGCGGCACGTCGCTCAGGCGTCTCGAGATTGTGGCCGGCGCATTCGCGCTGCCACAGAATATCGATCAAGGGCCGCGCCTCGGAAAGACAGCGCGAGAGAGCGCCGGCGCCTTGGTTGCGCACGAGATCGTCGGGGTCGGAGCCTTGCGGCAGGAAGGCGAAGCGGAAGGAATGACCTTCGCGCAAGACCGGGAGCATGCGGTCGATGGCGCGCGCCGCCGCGGCCTCGCCCGCCCGGTCTCCGTCGAAACAGATGATCGGCTCGGGCGCGAGCAGCCAAAGCTGATCCATCTGGCGCTCGGTGAAGGCGGTGCCGAGCGTGGCGACGACATTGGCGAACCCAGCCTGATGCAGCGCGATCACGTCCATATAGCCTTCGACCACGACGAGCTCGCCCCGGTCGAAGGCAGGCCCCCGCGCGCGGGCGAAATTGAACACGGTCGAGCCCTTGTCGAACAGCTTGGTCTCGGGTGAGTTCAGATATTTCGGCTCGGTTGCCGCGTCGAGCGCGCGGGCGCCGAAGGCGATGATGCGGCCGCGCGCATTGATGATGGGGATGGTGAGCCGGTGGCGAAACCGATCGTAGGGCGCGCGCCCGTCGTCAGGCTTCACCAGGAGACCGGCGTCGAGGAGCTGCGCCTCGCCGAATCCGCGTTTGATGAGAGTCCCTTTCAGCGCGTCCTTCGCGTTCGGTGCGAAGCCGATGCGGAACTCTTTGATGGTTGCAGGGGTCAGCCCGCGCCGTTCGGCGTAGTCGAGCGCCTCGCGGCCGTCCCGTTTCTGGAGCTGATCTTCGAAATAGACGGTGGCCGCTTCGAGTGCATCGTAAAGGCCCAGGCGCTCCCTGTTGGCGCGCTCAAATTGCGGATCGGGCTTCGGCAGCGGCAGCCCCGCGTCGCCAGCGAGCTTCTCCACCGCTTCGGGGAAGCTCAAGCCTTCGGTCTCCATGACGAAGCCGAAAATGTCGCCGTGCTTGCCTGACGAGAAGCAGTGATAGAAGCCCTTTTGGTCGTTGACGGTGAAGGACGGGGTCTTCTCCTGATTGAAAGGCGACAGCCCCTTCCATTCGCGCCCCGCCCGCTTCAGGGGCACGCGGCGCGACACGACGGCCGAGACCGGCAGCCGCGCACGGATCTCATCGAGAAACGAATCGGAGAACTTCATCGCAAGCAGTGGGCCTGTGCCAATGGGCCAGGACCACAAGCTTTTGCGGTCCGTCACCACTATTCACTGCTTGAACAAATAGGGAACGGGGGTCGGTGTGTCCAGCGACACGCTGTGGAAAACAAAACCGGGTGGAGCAACCGCTCCACCTGGTTGAATTTTTCGACGCTGCGTCGAGGCTATTTGGACGACGTTGCGCCGGTGAGGATGAGCTCCGGCGGGGCCACGAGCGCAAGGGTCGAGGCGTCGGCGCCGCAGAGCAGGTTCATCGACAGCTTCTCGCCGTCGAACCGGATCATCTCGCCTGGGCGCAGGCTCAGCCTGACGCGAGACGACGTGTAAGGCGCATCGGCGCCTGCGTCCTTCCACATGATGGTGTTCACCGCGCACGAGCCGCGCTCGGGCACGAAGAAAGCGATGACACGCCGCCCGCCGATGTCGGCAAGGATCGGCTCATTCGGTCCGACTGGACCGAAATTGGTCATGTACTCCTCGGCGGAAGCCGACGCGCTCAAGGCCGCAAGGGCGGCCAGGGCGCAAACCGCGGCGAGAAACTTGGAACGAGTGACTTGGACCATTGATAGGCCTCCTTTTGAATCGAGCACGAATCAGTTCCGTGCTGCATTGCACCGTCGATATTGCAGTGCGGTGACGAAACTGTGTTGCAGTGCAAGACAAAAGGCCGCGGGATTTTTCCGAAGGCGCGATTTGAATTTGAGATGATGATGCCGACGCGGTCGCGACGGACTGGAGATGACGCTTTGTGCAACGTGAAGACGGCACTTTTGCAAAAGATTTGTGCAGAACGGGCGTCGCCGTCGCTGGTGTGCCCCGCGAACGCGCACCGAATCCTCACGGCGATTAGATTTCACTCAGTTACGGGATTGCGCCGTCGCGCCGGGCAATGACACAAAAGTGATGGCTACGACCCGAGCTTTGCCTTCACGAGCGCGCTCGCCTTGGCGAAATCCATTTGCCCTGCGTAGCGGGCTTTCAGCGCCGCCATGACCTTGCCCATGTCCTTGACGCTCGCGGCGCCAGCCTCGGCGATCGCGTCGGCGATCGCCTTCTGCGTATCGGCGTCGGAGGGCTGCTTGGGGAGGAACTCGCGGATGATGGCGATCTCCTCGGCCTCCTGCTGCGCGAGCTCGGCGCGTCCGGCGTCCCGATAGATCTTCTCCGACTCCTCCCGCTGCTTGATCATCTTGGCGAAGAGCTCGAGCAGCTCGGTATCGGTCGCCTCGCCCTTGCCCGCCGTGCGCGCGGCGATGTCGCGATCCTTGATGGCGGCAGACACCAGCCGCAGCGTCGAGACGCGGCGCTTGTCCTGGGCCTTGGTCGCGAGTTTCAGTGCGGCGGTGATGGTCTCGCGCATGGGGAAGCAAGAGATGAATCGAGGAAGAAGTTTCGAAAGTAATTGAGTGCCTGAAATGAGGCAAGCGATTTCGCTACGATAACTCTTTGCTTTCACATGAAAATATTTGAAGGCCCAGCTTGACCGCAAAGACTGCGTAACTTAAGAGTTGGGCTCGTTGGATGCGTGGCAGAAGTGTCGGTCTTGACGCCGACAGGACGAGCACCGACTTCAAGCCCTGCCGCTCGCCTTTGGCGGCACAACGAAAGCCGATGAACGATAATCCCGACATGCCGGCCGGAGAGGCCCTGAACCCACGCGCGCGGGCGACCGACCCTTGGGGCGACGAGCGCGCCACCGCGCTGCTCGTGCTTGCCGACGGCACCGTGATCGAAGGCAACGGCGCCGGCGCTGCCGGCATCGCCGTCGGCGAGGTGTGCTTCAACACCGCCATGACCGGCTATCAGGAGATCCTCACCGACCCGTCCTATGCCGGGCAGATCATCACCTTCACCTTCCCGCATATCGGCAATGTCGGCACCAACACCGAGGACATCGAGACGGCGAGCCTGGCGGCGGCGTCAGGCGTGCGCGGCTGTGTGCTGAGAGCCCCGATCACGCGCGCCTCGAATTACCGCACAGGCCAAGACTTCGACGATTGGCTCAAAGCCCGCGGCATCATCGCCATCACCGGGGTCGACACGCGCGCGCTCACGGCGCTGATCCGCGAGAAGGGCATGCCGAACGCGGTGATCGCGCACGCGCCCGACGGCAAATTCGATCTTGCCGCGCTGAAGCGCGAGGTGGCCGCTTTCCCCGGCATGGTCGGGCTCGACCTCGCCAAGGATGTGACGAGCGGCCAGAGCTATGGCTGGGATGAGACCGAGTGGCGGTGGGACGAAGGCTATGGGCAGGCGACCGCCCCCCGCTTCCATGTCGTCGCCATCGACTATGGCTTGAAGCGCAACATCCTGCGCGAGCTTGCCACCGCCGGATGCAAGCTCACGGTGCTGCCGGCAACCGCGACCGCGGAAGAGGTGCTCGCGCGCAAGCCTGACGGCGTGTTCCTGTCGAACGGCCCAGGCGATCCGGCGGCGACCGGAGTCTATGCGGTGCCCGAGATCAGGAAGCTCATCGATTCAGGCCTGCCGGTGTTCGGCATCTGCCTCGGCCATCAGATGCTGGGGCTCGCGCTCGGCGCCACCACGCGCAAGATGCATCAGGGTCATCACGGCGCCAACCATCCGGTGAAGGACTTCACCACCGGCAAGGTGGAGATCACCTCGATGAATCACGGCTTCGCCGTCGACCGCGACAGCCTGCCGGCGAATGTCGAAGAGACTCACGTGTCGCTGTTCGACGGCTCGAATTGCGGTCTGAAGGTGAAGGACAGGCCGGTGTTCTCGGTGCAGTACCATCCCGAAGCGTCGCCTGGGCCGCAAGACAGCCACTACCTCTTCACTCGCTTCGTCGCGCTGATGGAAGAGAACAAGGGCAAAGGCTAGGCCGCCCCCACATGCCCAAGAGAACAGACATAAAGTCGATCCTGGTCATCGGCGCCGGCCCGATCGTCATCGGCCAGGCCTGCGAGTTCGATTACTCCGGCACCCAAGCCTGCAAGGCCCTAAAAGAAGAGGGCTATCGGATCGTGCTGGTGAATTCGAACCCGGCCACGATCATGACCGACCCGGACGTCGCCGACGCGACCTATGTCGAGCCGATCACGCCGGACTTCGTCGCCAAGATCATCGAGAAGGAGCGCCCCGACGCCATCCTGCCCACCATGGGCGGGCAGACGGCGCTCAACACCGCGCTCAGCCTCGAGCGCTCCGGCGTGCTCGACCAATACGGCGTGGAGATGATCGGCGCCCGCGCCGAGGTCATCGACAAGGCCGAGGACCGCGAGTTGTTCCGCGAGGCGATGACCAAGATCGGGCTCGAGACGCCGCGCTCGCGGCTCGCCGACGCCGCCACGCTGAAGCGCGCCGACCGCGAGAAATACAAGAGCGAGATCAAGCGCATCGAGGCCATCGCCAATGTGGAAGAGCGGTCGGGTGCGCTCGCCGCCTTCGAGCATTCCTGGGCGCAAGCCGAAGGGGCGCGGCGGCGGCGTTATGTCGAGAAGGGACTGATCGAGGCGCTGGAGGCCCTGTCCGACATCGGCCTCCCCGCCATCATCCGCCCGTCATTCACGCTCGGCGGCACCGGCGGCGGCGTCGCCTTCAACCGCGAGGAGTTCCTCGAGATCGTGGAGCGCGGTCTCGACGCGTCGCCGACCTGCGAGGTGCTGATCGAGGAATCGGTGCTCGGCTGGAAGGAGTACGAGATGGAGGTCGTCCGCGACAAGGACGACAACTGCATCATCGTCTGCTCGATCGAGAACATCGATCCGATGGGCGTGCACACGGGGGATTCGATCACCGTGGCGCCGGCGCTGACCCTGACCGACAAGGAATATCAGATCATGCGCAACGCCTCGATCGCGGTGCTGCGCGAGATCGGGGTCGAGACCGGCGGCTCCAATGTGCAGTTCGCGGTGAACCCGGCGGACGGGCGGCTCGTGATCATCGAGATGAACCCGCGGGTGTCGCGCTCCTCAGCGCTTGCCTCGAAGGCGACGGGATTCCCCATCGCCAAGATCGCGGCCAAGCTCGCTGTCGGCTACACGCTCGACGAGCTTGCCAACGACATCACCGGAGGGGCGACGCCTGCCTCTTTCGAGCCGACCATCGACTATGTGGTGACCAAGATCCCGCGCTTCGCCTTCGAGAAGTTTCCCGGGGCCAAGCCGGTGCTCACCACCTCGATGAAGTCGGTCGGCGAGGCCATGGCCATCGGCCGAACGTTCCATGAGTCGCTGCAAAAGGCGCTCCGCTCGATGGAGACGGGCCTGACCGGCCTCGATGACCTCAAGTTTGAAGGTCTCGGCCTCGGCGACGACAAGAATGCGATCCGCGGCGGGCTCGGCACCCCCTCCCCCGACCGCATCCTCAAGGTGGCCCAGGCGCTCCGGCTCGGCTTCGACGAGGAGCAGATCTACGAGGCGTGCAACATCGATCCCTGGTTCATTCGCCAGATCAAGGACATTGTCGACATGGAAGCGCGCGTGCGCCAGCACGGGCTGCCGCAAAGCGCCGCGCAACTCCGCATGCTGAAGGCTTTCGGTTTTTCCGACGAGCGGCTCGGCAAGCTTGCCGGCATCGAGGCGAGCGACGTGGCGGAGCGGCGCCGCGCGCTGGACGTGCACCCGGTCTACAAGCGCATCGACACCTGCGCCGCGGAGTTCGCCTCGCCCACGGCCTATATGTACTCGACCTACGAGTCGGGGTTCGCCGGACCGCCGCAATGCGAGGCGCGGCCTTCCGCCAAGGAGAAGATCATCATTCTCGGCGGCGGACCGAACCGCATCGGCCAGGGCATCGAGTTCGACTATTGCTGCTGCCACGCGGCCTTCTCGCTGTCGGCCGTCGGCTACGAGACCATCATGGTCAATTGCAATCCAGAGACGGTGTCGACCGACTACGACACCTCCGATCGGCTTTATTTCGAGCCGCTCACCGAGGAGGACGTGCTCGAGATCGTGCGGAAAGAGGAGACCAACGGCAAGGTCAAGGGCGTGATCGTGCAGTTCGGCGGCCAGACGCCGCTGAAGCTTGCCCTGGCGCTCGAAAACGCGCGGGTGCCGATCCTCGGCACCTCGCCCGACGCCATCGACCTCGCCGAAGACCGCGACCGGTTCAAGTCGCTGATCGACCGGCTCGGCCTGCGCCAGCCGAGAAGCGGCATTGCCCGCTCGCCGAACGAAGCGGTCGCCATCGCCGGCGCGCTCGGCTTCCCTCTGGTCATCCGGCCGTCCTATGTGCTCGGCGGCAGGGCCATGGAGATCGTGCACGACGATGCCCAGCTCGCCCGCTACATCTCCGAAGCCGTGGTAGTGTCGGGCAAGAGCCCGGTGCTGCTCGACACTTATTTGCGCGACGCGATCGAGGTCGACGTCGACGCTATCGCCGACGGCAAGGACGTCTTCATCTGCGGGGTGATGGAGCATATCGAGGAGGCCGGCGTCCATTCCGGCGACTCCGCCTGCTCGCTGCCGCCGCATTCGCTGAAGCCAGCCATCGTGGCCGAGCTCGAGCGGCAAACCAAGGAGCTTGCCAGGGCGCTGAACGTGGTCGGGCTGATGAATGTGCAGTTCGCCATTCAGAACGACGAGATCTACGTGCTCGAGGTGAACCCGCGGGCGTCGCGCACCGTGCCCTTCGTCGCCAAGGTGATCGGCCTGCCCATTGCCGGCATCGCCTCACAGGTGATGGCCGGCAAGCCGCTTGCCTCGTTCGGCTTGAAGCAGCCGGTTCTCAACCATATCGCGGTGAAGGAGGCGGTATTCCCCTTCGCCCGCTTCCCGGGCGTCGATACCGTGCTCGGGCCGGAGATGCGTTCGACCGGCGAGGTGATGGGCATCGACCGCGACTACGCGGTCGCCTTCGCAAAGAGCCAGCTCGGCGGCGGCTCCAAGCTGCCGTTGACCGGCACCGTGTTCGTTTCGGTCAAGGATTCAGACAAGGACAAGATCGTGCCGCCGATCCGCGAGCTCGCCGCCATGGGCTTCCGCATCATCGCCACCCGCGGCACCAAGCGCCATCTCGACGCTCACGGCATCGAATGCGAAAAGGTTAACAAGGTGCTGGAGGGCCGGCCGCACATCGTCGACGCCATCAACAATGGAGAGGTCGATATCGTGTTCAACACCACGGAAGGCGCCAAGGCACTCGCCGATTCCTTCTCCATCAGGCGGTCGGCCTTGCTCTACCATGTCCCCTATTATACAACCGTGGCTGGCGCTCTTGCCGTAACCGAGGCGATCAAGGCCCTCAGGGCCGGCAACCTCACCGTGGCGCCCCTGCAAAGCTATGCGGGCCTGAAAACGGCGTAACCGCACTGTTCGTAGGCATTTCACCCGAAATCTTGACTTAGACTGGGCAATTCCTGGACAGTATCCGGCTGAGCCCAGAGGAGTTTAGGACTGATGATGGAAAAGGTGCCGATGACCGCGGAAGGCTATGCTGCGCTCGAGGCTGAGATCAAGCATCTCAAGACCGTCGAGCGCCCGCGCATCATCAAGGCAATCGCCGATGCGCGCACGCATGGGGACCTTTCCGAGAACGCCGAATACCACGCCGCCAAGGAGCAGCAAGGCATCACCGAGGCGCGCATGGCCGACCTCGAAGACAAGCTCTCCCGAGCCGACATCATCGATGTGTCAAAGCTCAAGGGCGACCAGGTCATGTTTGGAGCGACCGTCACCCTGATCGACGAGGATACCGACGACAAGGTGAAGTACCGGGTCGTGGGCGAGGTCGAGGCCGACGTGAAGAAGGGCAAGATCTCGATCACCTCTCCCCTCGCCAGGGCGCTGCTCGGCAAGCGCAAGAACAACATCGTCGAGGTGTCGACGCCGGGCGGCGGCAAGTCCTACAAGGTGCTCAAGGTCGAGTTCAAATAGCCGGCCCGCGCGCCTGGCGGGTTCCCCGATTTCTCTAACCAATATGGCTTGCAGGCATGGTACTCCTTGGCAGGCATCATTGGTCATGGCCGTGCTTGTCCGGCCATCCACGTCTTCTTTCTTTGCGTTAATTCTGTGGCCGGTTCGCCCGGCCTTTCGCTGACAGATTGCAGCTTCGCCGGCGTCGGGGAGCATCCGAGTGATCGATCTGAACGCGCTGCTCAGAAGACGGGTCGAATATTACGAATATCCCTGGGCGATCGAAGGCCGGATCAGAGACGCGCAGTCGCGGCTCATGTCCCTGTTCCAGGCGGGCGATGTCAGCTTCGTCTTCTCGAAGTCGATGCCGAGGAGCGGGCATCGTTTCCTGACCGACTGCTTGACCCGTTATTTCGGGCCGTAGCTTCATTATTGCGACTTCTACCGTCCGGACTGCTGTCACCGCATTCCCTGCACGCGCCCGCATGATGCGGCCAAGACCAACCGCTATTTCATGCAGAAGAGCCACGATTTTGGCTTTCGCGATTCAACCCGGCTCAACGGCAAATATCTGATTCAATACCGGTCGCCGATCCCGCGCCTGCAATCCAACTACGACCTTGCCGTGACGCGCGGCACGAGCGAGCAGAGCAAAGAGAGCTTCATCGCCTTTGCCGAGCGGGAGACGGTTTATTTCATCAATTTCTTCCGGAAATGGGTGGCGGTTCCGCGCTCGAACGCGATGAGCCTTGCCTATGAAGATCTGATCGAGCAGCAGGAGCGGACGCTCGCGACCGCCATCGGCTTCATCCGTGGGGATGCGGCAATCGACACGGCTTCGCTGGCACGGACGGTGGCGCAAGTCCCGGTCGCCGCCGACACGCAGGGGCGCTGCGCGATCCGATGCAGCATCCCTATTGCGATCCGGCGCCGTTCGCGCGGCTCGAGCGCCAGGTGGCGACGCTTGCGGCAGGGACCGCATCCGCTTTCATTTTATCTAGCGAGCCACCGAAGGCCCGACCACCCGTGACCTTGCTTTGTCAAGCCCGCGCAGGCGGGCATCCAGCAACCGGGGCACTTCGCAATTTCTCATCAGCCGCGGGTTACTGGATTGCACGGTCAAGCCGGGCAATGACGAAGAGAGTCAGGCCAGAAGGCCGAGCGTAGCCAAGCGGTCACGCATCACTTTGCCGACCGCCGCAAGGCTGTGGTGAGTCTTGATGTAGGCCTGTCCGGTAAACGCGCGGGCCTCGGCGGAGGCGGGATCGTAGACGATGGACGCCATGTGCCTGGCCGCCACGCCGATATCGGGCTCAGCCCAGACCTGGCCTTCGTGATCAGGATATTCGCCGGCGCCCACGGGCACGAGCTCGTAGGGGACGAGGTATCCAGTCTCGCCCGTTAGGAAGTCGGTATTGCCGGAATAGTCGGTGCCGATTACCGGCTTGCCGAGCAACATGGCTTCGGCGAGGCCAAAGCCGAACCCTTCGGAGCGATGCAGCGAGACGAACACGTCGGTCGCTGCAAGCAGGCCGTTCATCTCGGCCCGGCTCACGGTTCCTTCGATGAGATGAATCCGGGGATCGCCGCCAATCGCAGCTTTCAGAGGTTTCAGCACGCCGGCATGGGGACCGGCATCGAGCGTCTTGATCACGAGGCCGACGTCGTCGCGGCGGCGCCCGAAGGCCTGGCGGAACGCTTCCACCACGGCGAGCGGATTCTTGCGCACGAAGAAGGAGCAGGGATCGAAGGCGAACAGGAACAGCGTCGCCCCTTCCGGAAGCCCGTAGCTCGAGCGCTTGACCGGCGCGATCTCGCCGAGCTCAACCGGAACCGGGATGCGCAGCACGGGAGCCTCGACCGCTTCGGCGAAGGCGGCACGCACGAATTCAGAGGGCGCCCAAATTTCCTGAAACCGCGACAGGCTCCCGGCAAAGCGCAGCGGAACCTTGGAGAGCTCCCAGAACGGGCGGAGGATGTTGGTGCGCCGGCGAACGCGGCTTCCCCCAGCGCGCGGGCCGCGATATCGGCGCCGATCAGACCGTCGCACACGAGATTCGCCTTGCTGTCGAGCCGCCGGCTCTCGTGCTTCGCCATGCTGCGGTCCTGAAGCCGCGCCGTGGTGTAGGCGTCGAGGCCGAACAGCGTAAAAGGCACACCCGCCGTTTCGAGCGCACGCGCCGTGGCGTGCAAGGCTTCGCCGACGCCGGACTCGGCCGCCGGATGCCCGATGCAGGCGACACCAGGTTGCAAACGCTCGGTGGCAACGATCTCCAATTCCTTGACAAGCGGAGGCGCCACGTCGGCACCATTCCAGCCGAAGCGCACCAGCGCCGTCACCGCGCGGGCGCGCTGTTCGAGCCGCATATGCTGGTAGATCGGCCTAAGCAGCGGCGCGGAAATGCGCAGCAGGCGGTAGGCCTGTCGAGCGGCGCTGCGCGCCAGAATCTCCAGAAGCGCCTGGCCCATGTGCGGTCTCGCGCTCCTTCCCTCGACCAAACGAAGCTGGAAACCAACAGGTTAGCGACAATGTCGTGGTTGGTAACGCGTTTTTTGATCGGTGGCGAGCTTGCAGGGTGCGCCCCCTGCCACCTTCGGTCATGGCGGCAACATCGTGCATTGCCTCACCCATGGCGATGCCGTCGATCACGGCATGCACGATGGCGCGGGACATAGGACCATGACGGCGCCAAGTTTCCGGGCAAGAATTATCGCCGCGCCGCATTCATGACATTGACAAAAAGCACGCCAAGGCACCCGACCAGAAGCATGGCGCCGGCCGCGAGCGGCATATTCGGCATCAAGGTTATCAAGATCCCGGAGAGCAGGACGATCACAAGGATTGCCAAGGCCAAGGAGCCGTCATCGACGAACAATCCCACCAACATCCGGAAGGCCGTGACCAGCATGGTCATGGCAACGCCTCCAACCTAGAGCGACGAGCGAGAGCGACAGCGATAAGCGCGCACATGAGGAACAGGGCCGCAAACGCCAGAATAGCAAGATCCTCGCCAGGCCACGGAACTCCGATTCCCTCTCCGGTCCAAAATATTCCAAAAGCTGAAAGCATGACTCCCGACGACAAACTTGAGCGTGTTTTCAGGAACCCGCGCGAGCGGACGGTGTATGACAAAGCCGACCGCGACCACGACCAAGCAGGCGGCGAGAGCGCCAAGGCTCGCAGCACCAAGAAGACCTCGTCCTGCCCCAACGGCGATGACGATGAACACCACCTCCAGTCCTTCGAGCACCACCGCCTTGAAACTCGCAAGCCCGGCTAGCCAATCGAGTCTCGTTTCGTGCTTGCGCGCCTGATCGCGCAGCTCTTCCGTTTCGGCGGCGAAGGCAATCGCCTCATCGTGCAATGCAATAACGCCCGCAGCTCGCAAGATCGCTTTACGCAGCCAGCGCATGCCAAACAGCAATAACAGGACGCCGATGACGAGCTGGAGTAGGTGCAGCGGAACCCGATCAAGGAGTGGCCCCAGCGCAAGCACGATGATCACGAGAAGCGCAAGACCGGCAAAGGCGCCGATCGCTGCCGGGCGCCAACCGCGAACCGAGGCGACCGCGAGCACAATCGTCAGTGCCTCGACAGCTTCGACGAGTGAACTCAGGAACGCCGTTGTGACGGCTGGCGCTGCTGTCGTCCAGATCATCGGGCAAGGCTCCTTGCTCGCGCGTGCAGCTTTCATATTATGTGGGTGTGGAGGGCTCGATAGGAAGCAGCACTCAGACGCGCATTTCCCACTTCATCGGTATTCATCGACGTCACCGACGCTGATCCGTGATTCTTGCGCGAAGCGGAACAATGCAAAACCCAGAAAAAATGTGGAAATCACGAAAAGCAAGCCAGCGCCATAGGCGTATTTTAGTCCAAAGAATTCGCTCACAAACAGGAGGGCGAGCAGCAGAGTTGCACATAGGCCACCGCGCAAAGCAGCAAGAATACCGTTGTTCAAGAAGCGAGCTCGGCGCTTCGGGCGCTCAATATCGGACTTAAGGGGAACGCGCGGTTCGTCGTCTTCGGATATTGCGTTCAAAGTCTGCATCCGCACCATGACATCTGACAGCCTGGAAGCCATGAGCGAAACAAACGAGGAAAAACGTGGGGGCAATCGCTTGTGAGAAGATCTGGGATAGGCGTTCTGCGTCAGGAATAAAATCGAACATTACGGGCTCCGCTTCATCGGTGTGGTGCCCTTTTGCAGGATCATCCAGCTACCAGCGGAAGCTCAATCCAACGACGGGCCCGTGCAAGATAAGGTCGAGGTTGTTCTTGGTCGGGCCGTCCTGACTGTAGTCGACGGCCAAGGCGCGATAGCCCACCAAACCATGCAGCTCGGTCTGCCAGACCGAGAAATCGAAGCTATAGCCGCCAAAGAGCTGCCACGTAAAATCGCTGCCGACACCAAACCCGCCGACATCGCCAAGGAACTCAAGTTCCTTTCCTGGCGCCAACTGATGGCGCACGCGCAATCCAACGAATGGATCGACCCATTCAAGCGTGCCGGATCGCGCCACTGCGACCGATCCAGACCTCTTGAGGCCGAGATTGCCAAGGTCGACCGAGCCATCGACTGCGAGTGAGAGATCGAGCTGTTGGTTCCAATATCGAGCGCCGGCTAGCACATCGACGGCCGTGGATGAATATGATCCACCCCATTTTGCGACCTCATAGGTGAGTCCGCTTTCGGCCATCGTCGTCTCATAATTCAAGCCGGCGTTAGCGCGGGCCGACAAAGTCAAATTGGCAATGGGATTGCGCTGAGTAACGGCGCCACCTGAAAAATCGAATTTTCCCCAAACGACATCGCCGTAAATGCCCCAGGGACCCTTTTGCGCCTCCAGGTAGCCCATCAACGCAGCGAGTGAATCCAATTCAACTTTGGAACTGCCAGAATCGAAGATGTCCCAAAACGAAGCGTCGATGTCGACTGTATGACCGCGAACGGTGGCATCGCCACCAACGCTCGGCGCCCACGCATAAGGTGTGAAGCGGAATTGCCAGCCGGAAGGTGCCACTGCCACCGGCGCCACATAGGCATAGCCATCACCGCTCGGCAGATCGGCCGCTTTTAAGTCGGTAGAGAACAAGCAAAGGGTTGCTACAAAAAAGAGCGAGCCGAGCGCGTGTGACACACGTTTCGACAAATCGGCGTTGATGATAATCAACGATAGCCCCCGTTCCCCTGAAGCAGTCTGTCCGCCGACTTCCGCCCAATGGGAGAAAAGGCAACTTCTTCAAGCACGGATTCTTCCCTAAATTAGGGCGATCCAGTTAGTCAAGCGCTTCGCTCGATCAAGCCGTGCCAAAAAACGGTGATGCGGTGTATTTGCGCAACAAGGCTGAGATTTATCGACCACTCCGTATGGTTCTTTGGTGTCTGGATCAGTGCATATTAGCTCTCAATTCCAGGCATGACCAAAAGTCAATTTTTGAGCCCGCGCAGGGGGCCAGAGCGTCATCGCCTACTCTTCTGCATTACCACGACTTACGAGTAGGGCGGCCGAGGTCCATCTGGGTTGATGCCTATCAAGCACAACGCCGCCAGACTTCCTGCAAGCGATGGCGTCACACCCTAAGAGAGGGCGGCCAACCCCTTGCCTTCAAAGGACACGATTGCCTGTCTGATGGCATGAGTAGGTCCAAAGGAGGGTGTGTTCATGATGGGTTGTCGCGCAGTACCTCTTGCCTTTGCTGTGATTGTTGGCACGGTCTGCGTAGCGCAGGCCCGGCACAGTGACGCGCGGCATTGTGCGGATGATTATCGCCGGTTTCGCAGCCAGTGGGGTCTCGAGACCAGGGGCCTGGAAAACTGTATGCGACGGCATGGCGACAAGCTGAACAACGCATGTATCGCGGCGTTGGTCCGAATGGGTCAAGTCACCCAAGCCGAAGTGGATCGCAGGAGAGCAGCACTCGGCCACTAAAATGGCGCCGACGTTGTCTGCGCTTCCACGCTCGTGGGCGTGATGCTGGATGGTCCTTATTTGCGTAATCATGGGACCGACATTGCGCCTACGCCAAATCGGGCCACACGCGCTCTAACCACGCAATGAATAGGCCGCTGACCCTATTTTGGGCCGCCAACAGGAGTGTAATGATGAAAACCATTAGGAACGGCTGGGCTGGTGTGCTCGCACTGCTCGCTACCGCAATCGTGGTGAGCGCGCCAGCAACCGCCCAACAGCAGCAAAAGCCGAACATCGTCGTCATCATGGGCGACGACATCGGCATGTGGAACATCGGCGCCTACCACCGCGGCATGATGGCCGGCCGGACGCCGAACCTCGACAAGATCGCCAAGGAAGGCATGCTGTTCACCGACTACTACGCCGAGGCGAGCTGCACGGCGGGTCGCGCGAACTTCATCACCGGCGAGCTGCCGATCCGCACCGGCATGACCACGGTCGGCCAGGCCGGCGCGTCAGATCGGCCTGCCGGCCGAGGCGGTGACCATTGCCACGGTGCTTGAAATCGATGGGCTACGCCACCGGCCAGTTCGGCAAGAACCACCTTGGCGACCAGAACGAGTTCCTGCCCACCGTCCACGGCTTCGACGAATTCTTCGGCTATCTGTATCACCTCGATGCGATGGAAGACCCGGCGCATCCCAACTATCCGCAGAACCTGTTGAATGTCGTCGGCCCGCGCAACATGGTCCATAGCTGGGCCACCGACATGGACGACCCGACCGAGATGCCGCGCTGGGGCAAGATCGGCAAGCAGAAGATCGAGGACGCCGGCACGCTCTATCCCAAGCGCATGGAGACGGTGGACGACGAGATCCGCGACCTCGCCATCAAGTTCATGGACAAGGCCAAGAAGGACGGCAAGCCGTTCTTCGTCTGGCTCAACCCGACGCGCATGCACATCGTCACGCACCTCTCCCCGAAGTACGAAGCGATGCGCAACGCGGAGAATGGCTGGTCGGAAGAGGAAGCCGGCATGGCCCAGCTCGATGACGATGTCGGCCTGGTGATGAAGAAGCTCAAGGACATGGGCGAGGACGACAACACCATCGTCGTCTTCACCACCGACAACGGCACCGAAGTCTTCACCTGGCCCGATGGCGGTCAGACGCCGTTCGCGCAGTCCAAAGGAACGGTCCTCGAGGGCGGCTTCCGCGTGCCGGCGATCCTGCGCTGGCCCGGCCATGTGCCGGCGGACTCCGTGCAGAACGGCATCTTCTCCGGCATGGACTGGTTGCCGACCTTCGTGGCCGCCGCCGGCAATCCGAACATCACCGACGAATTGCTGAAGGGCAAGACGATCGGCGACCGGACCTACAAGAACCATCTCGATGGCTACAACCAGATGGCCGCCATCACCGGCAAAGGCCCGTCCGCGCGTCACGAGATCTTCTACCTCGGCGAAAGCACGGTCGGCGCGGTGCGCATTGACGACTACAAGTTCCGCTTCATCGACCAGCCCGCATGGCTGGCTGGGCGAAAAGACCCATCCTGACGTGCCTTACATCACCAACCTGCGCCTCGATCCGTTCGAGCGCACGGGCTGGCCCAACAACGGGACGAAAGACGGCGCGCAGCAATACTTCGATTGGTTCAAGTACCAGTTCTGGCGCTTCGTGTTCGTCCAGCAGGTGATGGGCAAGGAAATCCAGACCTTCCTCGATTACCCGCCGATGCAGCGGGGCGCGAGCTTCAACCTCGACGCGGTCAAAGCGGAGATGGAGAAGAAGATGGCCGAGGCGGAGGCGGCGGCCAAGGGCCCGAGCAAGTAACAGAACGACCTTTGCCGGGGGCGGCTCGCAAGAGCCGCCCGTCTCCGCTAAGTCAGCAAATTTGGGATGGGGCCGCCCGCGTGCTGTTTTGATACCACCAACAATGTCTCTTGTTGGCACAGAGCCGGCTTCACGATCGATCTCGGCAATGTCCGGAAATGATTTATGTCGGACCTGTCATTGCAACTTGGCCGCAGTCACAATCGCCGCTCTCGCGCATTCGGATCGTGCCCGCCGATGCCGACGCCTTTGACCATAGGCCGCCGGACTGACGATCAGGGTCAGCAGCGTGAGGAGACCATTCCGCCAATCATTGGCACGGCGATGCGTTGCTCTACCCGGCAGGTAGCTCGGACGCCAGCCTAGTAGCAGACCCAGACCCAGCCGCCCGGCACGAGCCGCCAGCACGAGCCCACGCCATAGGCCCACCAACTGCCATGCCACCACCGGCCCCAGCCATATCCATGCCGGTAGATGCCACGGTTCCAATGGCCATGATGAATGTTGCGGTTATGATATACATGCGCCGGGTGACCGCCATGGCGGTGATAAGCGTGACCAGGGTGGCCGCGGTAGTGGACGCTGCCACGATGACCGCCCCGGTAATGGCCACCGGCATGATGGCCGCCTCCGCGATGAAAATTGCCGTGATGGCCGCCGCCATGACCACCGCCATGACCACCATGCTTGGCAATCGCCGCGCCCGGCAGCATCAGGGCAGCCACAAGGGCAGTTATTAGAGATAGCTTCCGCAACATCACGTTTCCTCCAATGTCGAAGTACTCTCTCACCGGAAAAGGCTCCTGAGAAGCCTGAGCTACGGTCTTGGTGAAAGAATTTCTCTGGTTCGGAGGACTAACGTCCGATCGCCCTTCAAGGTTGCGCGCAGGCGCGGGTAGTGCTTTCAGCCCGGTGCGCTCGCCGCGCGATGAGGCTATCATTGCACATTGCGGAGCTTGGGGCGGGAGCCGGGACCGGGGCCCACGACATGATCGAGAAGCTTGAATTCATCATCGCGCTCGCCCGCGAGCGTCATTTCGGTCATGCCGCCGAGGCCTGCGGCGTGAGCCAGCCGACGCTGTCGGCCGGCATCAGCGGCTTGAGGATTCCTTCGGGGTGTTGCTGGTCCAGCGCGGCTCACGCTTCCAGGGATTCACCCCTGAAGGCGAGCGCGTGCTCGACTGGGCGCGCCGCATCGTCGGCGATACGCGCGCCATGCATCAGGAGATCGATGCGTTGAAGCGCGGCCTTGCCGGCCATATTCGCATCGCCGCCATTCCCACGGCGCTCGCCATGGTCGAGCTGCTCACCACGCCCTACCGCGCCAAGCATCCCGATGTGAGCTTCACCATCTGGTCGCGCAATTCCATCGAGGTGCTTGGATTGCTTGGAGAATATCGAGGTGGATGCCGGCCTGACCTATCTCGACAACGAGCCTCTCGGCCGCGTGCAGACCGTGCCTCTCTATAGCGAGGCCTACCGGCTGCTGATCTCCTCGGATTCGCCCCTCGGCGATCGCGACAGCGTCACCTGGGCCGAGGTCGGCAAGGTGCCGCTCTGCCTGCTGACCCCAGACATGCAGAACCGGCAAATCATCGAGAGCCTGCTGCGCGAGGCCGGCGCCGAGGTGGCCCCGACGCTCGAATCCAATTCGATCCTCGTGCTCTTCGCCCATGTGCGCACGGGTCGCTGGGCGAGCGTCATGCCTGCCAAGCTTGCCTCGGTGCTCGGTCTGACCGACACGGTGCGGGCCATTCCCATCGTCAAACCCGAGGTGACACATTCGATCGGGCTCGTCGTCCCGCACCGCAATCCCTTGACGCCGCTCATCAATGCACTGGTGAGCGAGGCCAAGCAGCTTGCCCCAATTTTGGGCAGCGACAATCCGCCGACGCCCCGCACCAGGCGCGATACGAAATCCTGATCGCCCGATAGAACTTTGTAATCAAAGGGAAATCTGGCGTCACGCGCTTGCGATGCAAGGGGCGGCATAATATCTTTGCACCAGGATCAAGGCCCTCCGCTGGGGAACGGGGCGGCCTCGGTTTTTATCATCCAAGGGATGCTGCCTGCGCATGCCGACATACGAGCCATGGAATGCCGAGCGCGCGAGCACCATCATCGCAGCGCATAAGGACCAGGATGGCGCGGCGCTGCCAATTTTGCACGCGCTGCAACACGCTTTCGGCTGCGTGCCGGAAGCCGCCATTCCCATGGTGGCCGAAGCGCTCAATCTTTCCCGCGCCGAGATCTACGGCACGGTGACCTTCTATCACGACTTCCGCAACGAGCCCCCCGGCCGCCGGGTGCTCAAGCTCTGCCGCGCCGAATCGTGCCAGGCCGCTGGCGGCGACGCGCTAGCCGCGCACGCCGAAGAAAAGCTCGGCGTGAAGTTCGGTGAAACCACGTTGGATGGCCGCGTGACCCTCGAGCCGGTCTATTGCCTCGGGCTCTGCCATAGCTCCCCCGCCGCGCTGCTCGACCACGATCATGTGGTCGGCATGCTCGACGAGGCGAAGCTCGACGCTCTTCTGAAAGAGGCGCAGGCATGAGCGCGCGGGTCTTCATCTCGCGGGATTCGGGGGCGCTGTGCGTCGGCGCCGACGAGGTGGCCCGGGCTCTGTTCAAGGCCGCGGAGACGCGCGGGCTCGATATCGAGATCGTGCGAACGGGCTCGCGTGGCATGTACTGGCTCGAGCCGACCATCGAAGTGGAACGGCCAGAGGGCCGCATCGGCTACGGGCCAGCGAAGCCTTCCGATATCGACGGCTTGCTCGATGCCGGCATGCTCGAAGGCGGCCGGCACGCGCTCTATCTCGGCCTCATCGAGGACATCCCGTTCTTCAAGCGCCAGACGCGGCTCACCTTCAAGAATTGCGGCATCGTCGATCCGCGCTCGCTCGAGGACTACAAGGCCCATGGCGGCTATCAGGGACTGGCAAAGGCCATTGCCGTCGGCCCTGAGCCGATCGTCGAGGAGGTGGTCAATTCGGGCTTGCGCGGCCGCGGCGGCGCCGGCTTCCCAACCGGCATCAAATGGCGGACCGTGTTGCAGACGCCGGCCCAGCAGAAATACATCGTGTGCAACGCCGACGAAGGCGATTCAGGCACCTTCGCCGACCGCATGATCATGGAAGGCGATCCGTTCGTGCTGATCGAGGGCATGACCATCGCCGGCATCGCGGTCGGCGCCACCTACGGCTACGTCTATATCCGCTCCGAATATCCCCACGCCATCGAGGCCATGGAGATCGCCATCAGAGAGGCGCGCCAAGGCGGCATGCTCGGCCGCGGCGTCGCCGGCTCCAAGCATGATTACGACATGGAGGTGCGGGTCGGCGCCGGAGCCTATGTCTGCGGCGAGGAGACCTCGCTTCTGGAGAGCCTGGAGGGCAAGCGCGGCGAGGTCCGGGCCAAGCCCCCGCTTCCCGCTCACGTCGGCCTGTTCGGCAAGCCGACCGTCATCAACAATGTGCTGTCGCTTGCCTCGCGTGCCGATCATCATGAGCGAGGGCGCCGACCCATTACCGCGATTTCGGCATGGGGCGCTCGCGCGGCACCATGCCGATCCAGCTTGCCGGCAACATCAAGCATGGCGGCTTGTTCGAGACCGCCTTCGGCATGAGCTTGGGCGAGCTTGTCGACGATATCGGCGGCGGCACGCGGACCGGGCGCCCGGTGCGCGCGGTGCAGGTCGGCGGACCGCTCGGCGCCTATTTCCCCAGGGCCCTCTTCGACACCCCCTTCGACTACGAAGCCTTCACCGCCGCCGACGGGCTGATCGGCCACGGCGGCATCGTGGTGTTCGACGACACCGTGAACATGGCGAAGCAAGCCCGTTTCGCCATGGAGTTTTGCGCCATCGAATCCTGCGGCAAGTGCACGCCCTGCCGCATCGGCTCGGCGCGCGGCGTCGAGCTGGTCGACAAGATCATGGCCGGCGAGGATCGCGCCGAGAACATCACCGTGCTCAAAGATCTGTGCAACACCATGAAGTTCGGCTCGCTGTGCGCGCTCGGCGGCTTCACGCCCTACCCCGTCATGAGCGCGTTAACCCATTTCCCCGAAGATTTCGGCGCTTCACCGAAGCGCCTTGAAGCTGCTGAATGAGGACCTCGCAATGTCGCTGATCCACGAAATCGACTTCGGAACCCCTCGCTCCAAATCCGAGAAGATGGTGACGCTCACCATCGACGGCGTTGCGGTCACCGTGCCGGAAGGCACCTCGATCATGCGCGCGGCGATGGAGACCGGTACGCAGATCCCGAAGCTTTGCGCCACAGACATGGTCGAGGCCTTCGGCTCCTGCCGGCTTTGCCTGGTCGAGGTCCAGGGCCGCGCCGGCACGCCGGCCTCCTGCACCACGCCGGTCGCGGAGGGCATCGCGGTGATGACCCAGACCGAGCGGCTGAAGCGCCTGCGCAAGGGCGTGATGGAGCTCTACATCTCAGAGCACCCGCTCGATTGCCTGACCTGCTCGGCCAATGGCGACTGCGAGCTGCAGGACATGGCCGGCGCCGTCGGTTTGCGCGAGGTGCGCTACGGCTATGACGGCCAGAAGCACCCCAATCCCGGCATCGATTCGTCCAACCCCTATTTCACCTACGAGCCCTCAAAATGCATCGTCTGCTCGCGTTGCGTGCGCGCCTGCGAGGAGGTGCAAGGGACCTTCGCTCTGACCATCGCCGGCCGCGGCTTCGACTCGGTGGTGTCGCCGAGCATGGCCGAGCCCTTCCTCCAGTCCGAGTGCGTATCGTGCGGCGCTTGCGTGCAGGCCTGCCCCACCGCGACCCTGAACGAGAAGTCGGTGATCGAGATCGGGACGCCTGAGCATTCCGTGGTCACCACGTGCGCCTATTGCGGCGTGGGTTGCACCTTCAAGGCCGAGATGCGCGGCGAGGAGGTGGTGCGCATGCTCCCCTACAAGGACGGCAAGGCCAATCGCGGACATTCCTGCGTCAAGGGCCGCTTCGCCTATGGCTACACCACGCACAAGGACCGCGTGCTGAAGCCGATGATCAGGTCGAAGATCACCGACCCGTGGCGCGAGGTGTCGTGGGAGGAGGCGGTCGGCTACGCGGCTTCCGAGTTCAAGCGCATCCAGGAGAAATATGGGCGCGGCTCGGTCGGCGGCATCACCTCGTCACGTTGCACCAACGAGGAGACCTTCCTGGTGCAGAAGCTGGTGCGCGCGGCCTTCGGCAACAATAATGTCGACACCTGTGCGCGGGTCTGCCATTCGCCGACCGGCTACGGCCTGAAGACCACCTACGGCACCTCGGCCGGCACCCAGGATTTCGACTCGGTCGAGCAGTCCGACGTGATCATGATCATCGGCGCCAACCCGACCGACGGCCACCCGGTATTCGCCTCCCGCATGAAGAAGCGGCTGCGCCAGGGCGCCAAGCTAATCATCGTCGATCCTCGCCGCATCGACCTCGTGCGCACGCCGCATATCGAAGCCGACTATCATCTGCCGCTCAAGCCGGGCACCAACGTTGCGGTGGTGACATCCCTCGCCCACGTCATCGTCACCGAGGGGCTGGTGAACGAGAAATTCGTGCGCGAGCGCTGCGACTGGGACGAGTTCCAGGATTGGGCGGCGTTCGTTGCCGACAAGCGGCATAGCCCGGAGGAAGTGGAGAAGTTCACCGGCGTTCCCGCCGAGTCGATCCGCGGCGCTGCCAGGCTCTACGCCACCGGCGGCAACGGCGCGATCTATTACGGACTTGGCGTCACCGAGCATAGCCAAGGCTCGACCACGGTGATTGCCATTGCCAATCTCGCCATGGCCACCGGCAATATCGGCCGCGAGGGCGTCGGCGTGAATCCGCTGCGCGGGCAAAACAATGTTCAGGGCTCCTGCGATATGGGCTCGTTCCCGCACGAGCTGCCGGGCTACCGCCACATCTCCGAGGACGCCACGCGTGACGCGTTCGAAGCGCTGTGGGGCAGGCCTCTTGACGAGGAGCCAGGCTTGCGCATCCCCAACATGATCGACGCCGCGCTCGACGGTTCGTTCAAGGGCATCTACATCCAGGGCGAGGACATTCTTCAGTCCGATCCCAACACCCAGCATATGTCCGCCGGCCTCGCCGCCATGGAATGCGTGGTGGTGCAGGACCTGTTCCTGGTCGAGACCACCAACTACGCCCATGTGTTCCTGCCCGGCTCCACGTTCCTCGAGAAGAACGGCACCTTCACCAACGCCGAGCGGCGCATCCAGATGGTGCGCAAGGTCATGCAGCCGCTGAACGGCTACGAGGATTGGCAGATCACCGAGCTGCTTTCCAACGCGCTCGGCTATCCGATGCATTACAAGCACCCGTCCGAGATCATGGACGAGATCGCGGCCCTCACGCCGACCTTCGCCGACGTGTCGTACAAGAAGCTCGACGAGCTCGGCTCGGTGCAGTGGCCGTGCAACGCCAAGGCCCCCGACGGCACGCCGATCATGCATGTCGACGGCTTCGTACGCGGCAAGGGCAAGTTCGTGATCACCGAATATGTGGCGACCGACGAGAAGACTGGCCCGCGCTACCCGCTCCTGCTCACCACCGGGCGCATCCTCAGCCAGTACAATGTCGGCGCCCAGACCAGGCGTACCGCCAACGTGGTGTGGCACGAGGAGGACGTGCTCGAGATCCATCCCTTCGACGCCGAGAACCGGGGCGTCCGCGACGGCGACTGGATCAAGCTCACGAGCCGAGCCGGCGAGACGACGCTTCGTGCCAAGATCACGGAGCGCGTGGCGCCGGGCGTGGTCTACACCACCTTCCACCATCCCAATACGCAGGTGAATGTGGTGACCACGGAGTTCTCCGACTGGGCCACCAACTGCCCGGAATACAAGGTGACAGCGGTGCAGGTCATGCCGTCGAACGGGCCGTCGGAGTGGCAGGAGGAATATGAGGAGCTGTCGCGCCAGGCGCGGCGCATCGCCGAGCCCCTGATCGCGGCCGAGTAGGCCGCAGAGCCATGCAACCCGACCGCCTCGTCTACATGGCGAACCAGATCGGCAAGTTTTTCGAGTCGCAGCGCGCCGACGAAATGGTGCCGGGGATCGCCAACCACATCAAGAAGTTCTGGGACCCGCGCATGCGCGAGGCGATCTTCGCCTATATGGACGCCGGCGGCGAAGGTATCGACCCGCCGGTGCGCGAGGCGCTCGACAAGCTCAAGGCCGCAGGCCACATGACCAAGGCGAGCCTCGACGCCGGATCGAGTTTCCAGGGAACCTAATCAGGTGCACATCATGAGATTTGCGACGCGAAGAGAGATGCTTCGTGCGTTGGTCGTTGCCTTGGCGATCGGCGCGAGCCTTCTCCCCTGCAAGGCGAGCGCGGAAGACAAGGGCCCGGTGGTGTTCGCCGCGGCGAGCCTCAAGGACGCGTTCGATGCGGTCAATGCCGAATGGAAGAAGGAGAGCGGCACGCAGGCCACGATTTCCTTTGCGGCTTCCTCGGCGCTCGCCAAGCAGATCGAGCACGGCGCGCCGGCCGACATCTTCGCCTCGGCTGACGAGGACTGGATGGACTATCTCGCCAAGCTCAGCCTGATCAAGCCCGACACCCGTTTCGACCTCATCGGCAACACGCTGGTGCTGATCGCGCCGAAGGACTCGAAGCTCACCGCCACGATCGGATCTGGCTTTTCGCTCGCCTCGCTCCTCGGCGACGGGCGGCTCGCCATGGCCAATACCGCGTCGGTGCCGGCCGGGAAATACGGCAAGGCGGCGCTCGAGAAGCTGGGCGTGTGGGATGCGGTGAAGGGAAAGATAGCGCAGGCCGAGAATGTGCGGGCGGCGCTTGCGCTCGTATCGCGCGGCGAGGCGCCGCTCGGCATCGTCTACGCCACCGACGCCAAGGCAGACCCCAACGTCAAGGTGCTCGACGCATTCGCCGAGAACACGCACGCGCCGATCCTCTATCCCATCGCCATCACCTCCTCGTCGACCAACAAGGAGGCACCTGCCTTCCTCGCCTATCTCAAGACGGCCGCGGCGCAGAGCGTGTTTGAGGCGCAGGGCTTCAAGGTGCTATTGAACTACTAGGCCTGCCTCCCCGACCGGCCTTGCGATTTTCCGGATTGCGCCCTTGTGCTCACCCTGACACACGAAGAGCTCGACGCGATCAATCTCTCCTTGCGCGTGGCGGCGCTCGCCACGGCGGCGAGCCTCCCCTTCGGCATCGCCATCGCCATGCTGCTCACGCGGACGCGCTTCTTCGGCCGCCCCCTGCTCAATGCCTTGGTGCTGTTGCCGCTAGTGCTGCCGCCGGTGGTCACCGGCTATGTGTTGCTGCTGTTGTTCGGCCGGCAAGGACCGATCGGCCGCTTTCTTGCGGAGAGCTCGGCATCGTGCTTGCGTTTCGCTGGACCGGGGCGGCGCTCGCCTGCGCCATCATGGGATTTCCCCTCATGGTGCGCGCTATTCAGCTTTCGGTCGAGGCGGTCGACCGCAGGCTCGAGAAGGCGGCGGCCACGCTCGGCGCCAATCCGCTCCTCGTGTTCTTCACCGTGACGCTGCCGCTGATCCTGCCAGGCGTGGTGGCCGGCGCCATCCTCTGCTTCGCCCGAGCCATGGGCGAGTTCGGCGCCACCATCACCTTCGTCTCCAACATTCCGGGCGAGACGCAGACGCTGCCGACCTTGATCTACACTTTCACGCAAGTCCCCGGCGGAGAGGCGGGCGCCCTCAGGCTGACGCTGATCTCGATAGCGATCTCGCTCGGCGCCATCCTCGCCTCGGAGGCGTTCGTCAGGCGGGTGCAGCGGCGGAACCGCGCCGACGGCGCTTGAACCTTTCGATCAGGGCATCACGGCCACGCCCCAGGGCAGGCGCCCGACGGGCACGGATTTCTCGGCCTTGAGGCTGTCGACGTCGATGATGGTGATGTCGTTGGTCAGCCCGTTGGCAACAAAATACTTCTTGCCGTCAGGGCTGAACTCACCGTGCCAGGGGCGCTGTCCGACCAGGATGTAGTCCTTGACCTCCTTGGTCGCCGCGTCGATGACGCCGACGCGGTTGGCCGGCCCGAGCGCGACGAACACCGATTTTCCGTCCTTGGTGAAATCCATGCCGACCGGCTGCAGCAGCTCGGGCCTGACGCCCGGCACCTCGAAGGTGATCTTCTTGACCACCTTCCAGGTCGTCGGATCGATCACCGAGATCGACCCGCCGACCTCTGAGGAGACCCAAAGCTCCTTGCCGTCGGGGCTGAATTTCGCTTCGCGCGGCCGGCTGTCGACCAGCACGTTGGCGATCAGCTTCTTCTTATCGTTGTCGATGACGTGCGCCATGCTGGTGCTTTCCGACGTGGCGACGGTGTATTTGTCGCCAGGGCTCACGGTCATGCCTTCCGGCTCCACGCCGACCGGAACCTCGCCGATGACGTCGCCGCTCTTGATGTCCATGATGGTGACGAGCGAATCGTCCTCGTTGGCGATGTAGATATTTTGGCCCTTTGAATCGACGGCCATCAGCTCGGGGTCTGGCCCGGATTCGAGCTCGCGGGTCTTCTCCAGCTTATCGGTGTCGATCACGTCCATGACGTCGCCGTCGCCGGCCGCGACGAACAGCTCCTTGAAGTCGGGGCTGAAGATGACGCCGCGCGGTCGCCTGCCCACCGGGATTGTCTTGATCAGCTTATAGGTGTCGGAGTCGAGCACCGTGATCGTGTTGTCCTTCTCATTGCTGACGAAGATTTTTCCAGCGAAGCAGGGTTCGGCAAAGACAAGCATCGCAGCGGCGAACGCGAACAAGACAAGGGGGCGATTCATAGGGGTGTTACCTTCGGTCTAGTGCTCAGTTGAATTTGCACTGGGTCTCGGGCTCGTCGTAGCCGAGCGTGTCGGTGAGGTTCTTCTCATGCAGGAAGCCTTCCTGCGGCGATTTCGAGACGATGGTGCGCGTGCCGCCTCCGAGGATGATCGGCTGGCGCATCTGATGGTCCCAGGGGCGGAAGTTCAGGGCGATGCCCTTGTGGCCTTCGAGATTGAAGTCATTCGACAGGATGAAGGCCTTGATATCAGGCACCGAGGTCTTTCCGGCTCGCATGGCGGCGTCGGTCAAGGCGCGCACGCCGAGCCAGGCGGTGTAGTCGCGCTCGGTGGCATCGCGCTTGGCGAGCTTGCGGAGGTCGTCCTGGAACGTCATCGACCCGTATTCGGTATAGGACTTGTCCCAGGCGATCGCCTGCAGCCCTTGGGTCCCCACCACGAGATCGGGCTTGTAGGTGCGATAGGGGAAGTAGTCGCCGAAGAATTCGTCGGTATCGACCACCCAGACCACGTCATGGTCCGGGGTTTGCTCCGTCACCATGGGGATTTGAGCCTGGACCTGCTGATAGCCAGAGTCGAGATTGCGCGAGCCCGGCGGGTAGGGATAAACGACCTCCTGCACGATCTTGCCGCCATAGCGTTTGGCGGTGCGCTCGCATCATGGCGAGATAGTCCTTGTCGGCGGGGATCGCCTCGGATCACCAACCAGCGCGGCCACTTCTTCACGATCAGATATTGCCCGAGCGCATCGGCACGCATGGCCCAGTCCGGAATGATGTGGAACACATTCGGACGGCACTCCTCCTGGCGCAACGCCTCGGCGCTCGAGCGGATATTCATGATCACCGAGTTCTTGGCCTCGGGCAGATCGGCGACGGCGAGCAGATCCTTGGGCTCGAGGTCGGCGACGATCAACGCGTCGCCGTTCTTGAGGATCTCCTTGGCCTTGGCGACGACGTCGCCATTCTCAGGAACGATGGCCTCGACGAGTTTGAAGCCCATGCCGACAAAGGCGCCGGATTGGTTGGCCTGCTTGGCATACATGCGGGCGCCCTGGATGCCTTTGTCGAAGATCGGCCGCTCGGCGTAGGAGAGCGGCAAAGGCTCCTGATATTTCTTGCCGAGATAGTAAACCGGAATGACGACGGGGGCCGGAGCCTCCGTGGCGTCGCCGCTCTTCGCCGGGGCCGCCGGCGGCGTGGCGGCGGGCGCGGCCGCGGCCGGCGAGGGTGCAGCAGCAGGCGCAGGCGCATCCTCGGCGAGGGACGCGCCGCTCAAGGCCATGATTGTCAGGAGAGATATCGCCAAGCCATTTCTGGCGTAACGCAACAAAGGACCAACCGACACTTTCAACTCCTAGGCATTTCTCCCGAAGTCACTTTTTGCGGCCCAAGCTTGCCAGGTCATTTCAAACCTGAGGAAGCGAAGCAAGGCCGATTTTGAAGTGTATCTCCCAGAGATATGGATGCATGGCAATCTGCACCGAACAACATGGCAATCTTTTTGCCAAGTTAAACCCTGGCAACCTTTGCGAATTGCGTGGCGCGGGGCATGAGATGCATCGCCCCAAGATGGTGGCTTCTGGCCGCCAAGCTGACATAGCAGCCTCGCGGCCAGACAATCGAAGTGACCAATTTCAGTTTTTGCCCGGACGTGGACTATTCCGCGGCCTTGTAAGGGTCGCCCACATGTTTCAGCGAGGACGGATTCGCCGAGCGGATGAAGGCGATGATTTTCCACAAATCGTCGCTGGTCTTGATGATGCTGCCGAAGGGCGGCATCGGGCCGACCACGACCTCATGCTTGACGCGGGCATACCCGTCCTTCTGCAGGCCGTCGGAGCCCAGCGTGACCAAGCGGAACAGCGTATCGTCGCCGGCGCCGTACACCCAGGTGTCGTTGGTGAGAGGCGGGCACATGCCACCGCCGCCACCGCCGCCATGGCAGCCATTGCAGCCGGCGGACAGGTATCTGTGGTGACCTTCCTCGGCAATGGCGGCGATGTTGTCGTTATACGGATTCTTCAACTGTCCTTTCGGGGTGCTGGCCACGAGCTCACTCGGCGGCGTGGCGGGTCCAAGCATCGGGCCGCCAGCCGTGGCACCCTCGGCAGCGCCGCCACCTGCGGCCGGTGCAGGCCCGTTGGTAAGAGGAGGCGCATCGGCCGGAGGAGTCGGCGATGCGACCGAGGTCTCATCCGCCGCGAGCGATTTCCAATCTCCGAGGCCGAAGCTGACGACCCCTACGGCCAATAATCCAACGATGATCTTGTGCACGATTCGTTTCCTTACCCTGGTTGCTTTGGTTTTTTTGACTTCGACGTCACAAAGGTCCGGCGAGGATAGCCATTGGAACCATGCTTGGTCCACCCTCCTCGATTGGAGCGAGTGCGCGGCTCCTCCGGGCCCGGAGATCCGTCTCCTCAGCCTCGCGCCAGGGCCTTAACCATAAGGGCGATCGAAGGCGGCAGGCCTCCGGCCTGCGCGCCTCGTGCTCGACGTCGCTAGTGCGGAGGAGCGGCCTCGCCCTCGGCACGCAATCTTCCAGGGACCACTTTCTCGGGAGGATTGGTATGAGGAGGATTGATCGAACGAATGAAGGCGATGATTTTCCAAAGGTCGTCCGAGGTCTTCACGGCGAAACCCATCGGCGGCATCGGTGCGTGCACGGTCCCGTAGGTGATGCGGTTGAAGCCAGATTTTTCCAGCTCTGCCGAGCCCAACGTCACCAGCCTGAACAGCACGTCATCGGTGTTGCCCCAGAACCAGACGCCTTGGCTCAAGGCCGGGCACATCCCGCCGCCGCCGTTGCCGCCATGACACTCGTTGCACCCCGGCAGCCGGAAGTCTTTGACGAGGTCCTCGTCCTTGGCAAGCTTGGCGTAGTCTTGATAAGGACTATGCAGTTGTCCCGGGGGAACTTGCTTCACCAGCTCAGTCGGCGGTGTCTTGTCGCCTGCCTTGCAGCAGGTCTCGGCTTCCGCTTTGCCCTCGGGCGCCGCGGCAGGGGCCGATTGATCTCCGGCTGGCGGGGCCGCCTCATCGGCCGCATGGCAGGCCCACAGCCCCACCCCGACACCAGCAAACCCAAACGCTAACAGTCCGACGATGATCTTGCGCACAGTTTGATTCCTTACCCTAGTTTTAGTTGAGTTTTTCGACGTGGAGCTTGGCGAGAATCAATGCAGGAGGCGAGCCGGCCACACGCGGCCGAAACCCGCCTGGTGCGACACTAACGCCCACGGGGACGAATATAACGAAAACGTGAAACGAGAGTTGCGCCAGATCAGCGCGGCCGCCCCGCCCCTTAGGCTCCTTCTCAGCCCTGAAACCATGAGCCTGAGACCCTGCTCTTCCTGACCTCGACGAAACCAAAGTCTATTGCCCAGCCGGATCGCGGATGGAGACGTCACGACGGGGAGCAAGCAACCGCCCCGCAACCTGTGCTTGAAATCAAACACTGTCGCGGGCAGGTTGCCAGCCAAGCGGACTTCGTTGGTAAGCACGGCCAAGGCTGTCCGTCAATTGGTGATGTCGAAGGTCTCGCTGTCGAAAGTGTAGCGCGGCACTTCCGTCCAGATGCCGTCTTCCTGCAGCGGCACCTTGTGGATCTTGACGTTGTCGACCTGAAGCTTGCCGGTCTTCTGGTTCACCCAGAAATACAAAGCCGCGGCGATGGCCGCGGCTTGTGCAATCGATGAGCAATCCGGCCGAAAGCGAGCCGAGATCATTGGCTTGAGGTTCCGGACTTGCTGCCCTCAGCCTCCGGAGCACTCGCCGATTTGGCGGTGGCGAGCACCCTGATGGCTTGGGCGGCCTCCAGGTTCTTGTTCAGCTCGGCCACATCGGCGGCGGTCTTGCCTTGATTGTTCTTGGCGTTGGCGTCGGCGCCGGCTTCGATGAGAAGCCCGATCATCGGCGGGTTATTGTGCGTCGCCGCTACCATCAGCGGGGTGATGCCCGACTTCGATTTGGCGTTCACGTCGGCGCCACGCTCCAAAAGACCCTTGGCGATATCGATCGGTCGCGTGCTCGACGGCAGAAAGACCGCGCCGTCGGCCGGCTCGCTCTGCGCCACGGCAACCATGAGCGGCGTAAGACCGTCCGGCCCGGCCGGCGTGTTGACGTTGGCGCCAGCCTCAATCAGAGCCTTCGCCGTCTCGTATTTGTCCTCGGAGATGGCATCCGCGAGCGGCCGGAAACCTTCAGGCCCGGGCTTTTCGATATCGGCGCCCTTGGCGAGCAGAGCCTTGACCGTCGACACATCGTCGCGCAACACGGCGGTGATCAGCGGGGTCATGCCGTCGCTGTTCGGCTCGTTGACATCGGCGCCGAGGCCGACGAGCAACTCGACCATTTCCGGATGGCGCTGGCGAGCGGCACTGGTGAGCGGCGTGGCGCCCTGGTTGTCGAGCTTGTTGACGTCGGCGCCCTTGCTCACCAGGAACTTCACGCGAGAAGCGTCGTTGGCAATGATCGCGTCGCTCAGCTCCTGGGTGATGTCGGCGCCGGCGGCGAGCCACCCCTCAAGCTTCTTTTGGGTCACGACCTGATCAGGCGAGGCGAGATCGGGGCGGGCCTTGAAGTCCTGCTGGGAGACCGTGTTGTAATATCCGTGCGCCGGGAGATCGCCCGCGATCAGGCAGCGGCTGCATTGCACGAGCGGGACGCCGTAGTCCCGCAAGATCTTCTCGATCTCGGCCTTCTTGTCCTCCATGGCGAATTCAAGGGCGTATTTCAACAGCACGTCGGTCTTGCGCACGCCCATGGCAAGGTCGAACTCAAGCGGGATGGTGTCTTCCCAAAGATTCACGGGCTGGATGGTGATCGGCTCGCCCTTCGACTTGATCCAGCCGGCGAATGGGCCCCAAACGGCCGCGACGTCGAGATCGCCGTCAACGACTTGCTGCACCTGATAATAAGGCTGATTTTCCGGCTTGAGGTCGGCGTCGTGGGTCACGACGTGAAGCTTCAGATTGTTGATGCCGTGTTTCACCAGCGCCTCGCGCACGCCTGACGTCTGGAACACGCCAATCTTCAGATCCTTGAGCTTGGGATCGTCGAAGTTCTTGAAATTGAATCCCCGGTCGTTGCGATAGGCGAGCACGTAGGTGGTGCGATAGACCGGCGTGGTCGTGAGCTGTGATCCATAATTGGCCGGCACGGTGATCATGACGTCGCACATGCCCGCGTCGAAGGTCTGGCGATTGAGCGCGCGTTCGAGCATCGGGCGCCAATAGAAGGTCACCTTGGCGCCCATGGCCTCGCCGACGACATTGGCGATCTTGTTTTCGAGGCCCTCTTGCTTGATGTCGGAGAAGGGCAAGTTGCCGGGATCGGCGCAGACGACGATCTTGTCGATGCGCTTCGCCTTGTAGGCGGCCTTGGCGGCGGCACGGATCGAGATCTTCTCGCTCGGGGTGAGATCGTCGAACTCTTTGCTGAGATCGCGACTGATGGGCTTTTTCGCGGGACTTTGCTCCGCGGCAACCGGAGCTGCGACGAGGCCGAGGCTGGCGACACATACGGCCGCCGCCGTGAGAATACGAAGGGTCATAGGGGACACGGGCGTTACTTCGCTTGCTTGTCGCGGCGAACGGGTAGGACGGTAGTCTCCTCCATTCCAGCCGCGAGGGGGATCGTGAAGCTCGTCCCTCTATATAGGAAAAAGACGCCCGATGCCGCAAGGGCACCGGGCGTCCTTTTAATGTTCAGTCTAGAGAGTCAGGTTATTCCATGACCCTGAAGACGTTCAGCTCGCCGCCCTGCGGGATGAAGTTCAGGCCAGCGGCCTTGGTCATCGCCGTAGCGCCGATCGCGCCGAACTTGTCGCTGAGGTCAAGACCAGCAGTCACGGGCAGGCCAATCCAGCCGCCGATGCCGCTGTAGACACCAACGTATTGCTTGCCGCTGACTTTCCAAGTCGCCGGGTTGCCGATGATGCCGGAACCAAGCTTGCGGCTCCACAGGATCTTGCCGGACTTCCGATCAACAGCACGGAAGTCACCGCCGAGGCTGCCGTAGAACATCAGGCCGCCATCGGTGACCATGGTGCCGCCCCAGTTCGGGTACGGATCCGGAATCTCCCACAAGGTCTTGCCGGCTACGACGTCGTACTTCTTGATCTTGCCGGTGGTGCCGGGTTTCTCAGGATACATGTACACGTTGGCGAACACGTAAACCGTGCCCTGATTCGTGTGCGTGCGCTCCTGGGGCTCCAGCTCCATGCACCAGTTGTTGGTGGGCATGTAGAAGACGTTGCCTTCCTTCGGATCGACCGAACCCGGCTGCTGGTCTTTGCCGCCCATGGCTGACGGGCAAGATTCGACGTTGCGGCCACGCTCGAGCGGAGAATGCTCGCGCACTTTGATCGGACGGCCGGTCTTCATGTCGATCTTCTCGGCCCAGTCCACGGTCACGTATTTCGTGGCGCGGAGCAGCGTGCCGTCAGTGCGATCGAGCACATAAGCAAAGCCGTTACGATCGAAGTGGGTGAGAGCCTTCACCTTCTTCCCGTCGATGGTCATGTCGGTCAACATGTTCTCGTTGATGCCGTCATAGTCCCACTGATCGAAGGGAGTCATCTGATAGGCCCAAACCGCAGTGCCGTCCTTGACGTTGCGGGCGAAGATGGTCATCGACCACTTGTTGTCAAAGTCGCCGGCATTGCACTCTTCATGAGTTCTTGTCGGGGCAACGATAGGCGGGGCTCCACAGGCCGGGGTTGCCGGTCGAGTAGTACACCACCTTGGTCTCTGGGTCGTAGCTGTACCAACCCCAAGCTGCGCCACCGCCAATCTTGTAGTCCTCTCCCGGGAAGGTCTTGATACCGAGATCGGAGCCAGCTTGGCCGTATTGCGGGTTGGCTTTGTTGGTGTCGGGGGTCAGGCACACATCCGCATCGGAACCCGTGCTCTGGCATTCCCAAACCTTCGAGCCATCGGCAAGGCTGTAAGCGGTCACACGACCGCGAGCAGCAAACTCGTCACCGCCGAAGCCGATGATCACCTTGTCGTCGGCGATCAATGGAGCGGGGGTGATGGTCTCACCGTGCTCTGGCCAAGCATGCTTGACCACCCAGGTTTCCTGCCCGGTCTGAGCGTCGAGGGCGATAACGAAGCCATCGAGGGTGCCGAACACGAACTTGCCGTCGGCATAGGAACCGCCACGATTGACGGTGTCGCAGCAAGCGCGCGGCACAGCCAATTCGTCACGGTCGGTCTTCTTCACGTAGTTCCAAACCTGCTTCGGGTTGTCAGGATCGGTCAGATCGAGACCCTGAACCACGTTGCAGTTCGACATGGCCGGGCAGCCGCTGACCATGAACAGCATGGTCTTGCCGCCAACGTCCTTGATGACCAGGGGCTGACCCTCATGGCCACGGAGCGCGTTGGTGCCCTGCAACCAGATCATCTGAAGCTTATTCACGTTGCCGGTATTGATATCGGACAACGCGCTGTGCCGGGTCAGGCCAAAGTCACGACCAGGAGCCGGCCATTGGTCCGGATCAGCCATTCTCTTGAGCTGCTCCTCGTCGGAATTCGCCATAGCCGCACCCGACACACCCATCATCAAGGCGATGAGCGCGCCGGTTACGAGACTACACTTGAGGTAGTTCATTTCCTTCTCCTCTCCCTAGCTTACTCAGTTCACCGATTAAGCTGAGTTGTTTTAGTAGTGGTAGTTTGCCCTCAGCAGCGAGCTGCCAAGGAGCCTGAAACCCTTGCGAGTTTGCCAATTGTCAGAGTGGATGTGAGAGGCTGCCCTAAAGCGCCGAAGCAATTGAACGCGCCTCGCGCCCGCCGCAGTAGCGGGTTCTCTAACGACCACATTCACGCTAGTGACACCTCACGAGGAATCAAAGCCCAACGTCGAGAGCGTCGCGGGGGTATTTTATGGCGGCGCGCTCGTTGCCAAGCTGCCCGCCCATATTTGCCAAATGTGTCCGCTTTGCAAGTGAAAATTTCTCGTGCCAGCTAAATCTGCCAAGCATTGCTTCCTCGCATAGATCGTGCCGCGCAATGATGCTCAAGGAACGATCAAAATTGTGCAGTGCACGACGAAAGTGCGGCCAAAAATTTATCCATCACGGCGCGTGAGAGTGCCTCAATTCCGTGCCCGGCGCGCGTCCTGACCATTTCGGCACACGGAATGAATTTGCAATTCCCGATTCGGAACGCAAATGACGCAACGGAGCTGCGTGCAGCAAATGACGCCCCGCAGAGCCAGTTATTTTGGAGGACGCGCCGCCGCCGAGGGAAGATGCTGGATGGCAATGCGCATCAGCTCCGGCAAGGTGCGCACGCCGAGCTTGGCTTTGAGCTGAGTGCAAGTGTTGGCGACGGTCTTGTAGCTCACGTGCAGATGCTCGGCGATCACGCCATAGGGCTTGCCTTCGGCCACGAGCGCGAGCGTCTGCAGCTCGCGCACCGTCATGCGCTTCAGCGGGTTGGTCGTGCCCCGCGCTTCCATGAAGGCAACCTCCGAAGCGAGGTCGTGACTGAGATAAGGCCTGCCCTCACGCACTTTCTGAAACGCTTTCAGCACCTCGTCGGATGAAGTGTCCTTGAGCACGTAACCGGTGGCGCCAACCTCCAGCGCGCGGCTGACGATGACCGGATCGCTGTGCATGGTGAACACCAGAACCGGCGTACGCTGATCGTGCAGGCGAAGCCGGCGAATGAAGGAGAGCCCGCCAAGCCCGCCGGTGCGCATGGTGAGATCGACGATGATCACGTCCGGCCGCTGCACTCGGTAAAGACGAAATCCGTCAGCCAGAACTCTGCGCCTGCACGATATTGTCGACGCCGGCGTCCTCAAGCAGCTGCCGGCAGCCTTGCAGCACGATGGGATGATCGTCGATGACGAGCACGCGGGTCACGATATGCCTCCGACAAGTTCGAGCGCTCGCGCGCGTTCGGTTTTTTCGCGTTGCACCGGAATTTCGATGTGAATGGTGGTGCCCTTGCCGCCCGCGCCCTCGATCACGCAGGTGCCGCCCAGCGACTCCACCCTCTCGGTCATGGTGGTAAGGCCGAAGCCTTTCGGCGTTGCCGGCGTGAGGCCCTTGCCGTCGTCGGTGATGGTCAAGCGGAGCACGGCCTGCTGTCGTTTCGCCCCGTTGCGGCGATGCCCGCTTTCCTCGACGAGGTCGACCGTGAGATTGCTCGCCCAGCCATGGCGAATGGCGTTGGTGATGCCCTCCTGGATGCAGCGATAAAGCGTGAGGTCGATGGGCTCCCCGTAGGATTTGGCAAGCCGGCCGGCGGAATAGAGAATATGCGTGCCCGGGTGACGGCGTTCGAAGCCGGCGATCAACTCATTGATCAGCTCGGCCAAGCCGACGCGGCCGTGCGAGCCAGGCCTGAGCTTCTTGAGCAGCGCGCGGTTCATCAGCTTCAGCCGCTCGACAATGCCGAGAATCTCGCCGACCCGGTGCTTGATCTCGTGGGCGCGCGGATTGGGCAATTGATCGACGATGTTTTGAATCGAGGATGCGTTCGCGGTAATGCCGAAGAGGCAAGGGCCTGCTTCGTCATGCAGCTCGTTGGCGATCTCCCGCCGTTCTTCCTCCTGCACCGAGATCAGCTGCCGGTAGAGACCGCTGTTTTCCTCGCGCGCGACATCGAGCGCACCGGCCAGCGTGTTGAAGCGGTTGGTGAGGACGGCGAGTTCCTTGACCTTCGGCGTCGGCAGGCGCGTCGCGTAATCACCGTCCTCAAGCCGCGCCATGCCGCGAGACAGGCTTCGCAATGGGTTGAGCACGCGACCGAGGACGACGTAGAGCACCACGAGAATCAGCACATCGATGGAAAGCCAGACGATGGCGAGCGAATAGAAGTCCCTCCAGGCCTCGGCGATCTCGTCGGCAGGCTCGCCTACGATCACCACCGGATTGGCGCCGTCGACGGCAACCACCCTCACCGCGCGTCCGACCAGCCGCGGACGAATGAGGGCGGCGAACCAGCTCGGCGCCCGAGGCTCGGCGCTGTCGTCCGAGGGCGAAACCATGGTGAGCTGACCCGCGGAGTCCATGAAATTGATGCGGACGTGGCGCAGATGCTTGAGCTCAAGCGGCAGGCGCTCTCCGAGCTGGTCTAGCTCTCCTTGCGCGGCGAGATCCTTGAGGGTGGCGCTTACGAAGCGCTGGGCGAGTTCCAGCGACGCCTCGATTTCGACGCGCGTCGCCGTTCGGGTGTCGAGGATCGAGATCGCCACCGCCACGAAGACGGCGAGAAGGTTGATCAACCCGACCGCGACAAGAAGTTGGGTGCGGACTGGCCGATCGTACCAGAGTTTTTGCAGCACCTAATTCAGTCTCCAGACAGAGGGATAGGGAAGCCAATCCCGCCGCATCTCGTGGGCGCAAGCGGTTGCCGCTTGCTGCTTGTAGCGCCCGGTCAACGGGGCTGCCAAAATTCGCAGTTTTGCGGGCCTCGGCCGGAGCGCGTCCCGCAAGATCGCCACTGCATGACGGAAGGGGACAAATTGCAAGGTCAAGGTTGGCAAAACAATTGCCAAATGTTCCCGGCCAAGATTGGGAGGCATGGCCGAGAGGTGGGAGTAGGCTAGCTCCAGCTTGATCGAGGACCCGTTTCCGGAGGCTCCAAAGCCGGACTCGGGCGCTTGGTTCAGATCGATCTCGCCCGGCGAAAGACGTAGCTCTCAGGTTGTCTCCTTGAACTTGAGCTACGATTTTCAGGCGCTGCTCGCCGTCGAGGGTGGGGTGCGGTCAAGGCCGCACCCCACAGCCTACGATCGAGTCCTTCAGCAGAGACGCGCCTCGAGGGCCCGGAACAATCCGCCGATCAGCCCGGTTTCATCTTCAGGGAGTTGTCGCCACTTCCCGGGAATCGCGCCCTACGTTGCCTTACATCAAGGCATCACACGCGCTGCCTATGGTTAACTCAGTCAGGACCGCGGAAGACGGTCTGCGTTAGGGCAATCTTCATTCCTGAGGTGCCCTGGTTTGGTGCGGGGAAACAACAGGAGGTTAGTCGATGAAAACTTCGATTCTGCTGAGCGCAGCCTTGCTCGTTTGCGGCTTCGCCGGAAGCGCGTTTGCCGCCGACGCTTTGGACGACGCCAAATGCGACGCGGCTTGGAGCATGGCATCGCCGAACGGCGACACCATCACCAAGGATCAAGCCGTTCCCTACGTGATCGACTTCACCATGGTCGACAGCGACGCCGACGGCAAGATCTCGGCCGAGGAGTTCAAGAAGGGTTGCGCCGCCGGCGCGATCAAGGCCGCGAACGAGGCGACCACCAAGGACATGGATAGCGGCAAGTAGCGAAAGCTTGCTTGCGGCGCTCGTTCCGCGTCGCCCTCCAGTCCAGATTTGCTTTAGCGCGTGCCACTCCCCGCGCCGGGCGTGGCATGCGCGCTCTGAACCGATCTAAGGAGCGACGGCGGCCGCGCAGCCCGGTCCTGATGTGTCGCCAGGTCTCTGACGCGCTTGAGCGACGTTGCCGACGCCGCGGTCATTTGCCACCGGCCTTGGCAATCTCGATCAGGTTGATTTTCCTCAAGGCTGGCGCGCGCTCGTTCTACTGCGGTGCGTCATCGGGCTGAAACGTTTCAGCTCTAATCCTCGCATTACCGGTTTCTCCCCGGAGAATACGTCTCCATCAAGGAGCATGACGATGCGCTGCGGATGTTTAAAGTGATGATGGTGCAGCCATTGGAGTGAGAAGCGCCCTGCAACGGGCGCCGGGAGCACGCGTTCCGTGAGCATCCGCAATCTTGAATATGCCTTGCGCCCGTGCTCGATCGCAGTGATCGGGGCGAGCGACGAAGCGGGCTCGGTGGGCGAGAAACTCACCGAGAATGTGCTTCACGGCGGCTTTGCGGGGCCCGTCTATCTCGTCAACCCAAAGCACCGGCGCATTGCCGGGCGAGACTGCTTCGCCAATATCGATGCGTTGCCGGAGACGCCGGACCTCGCCGCCATTGCCACGCCACCAAAGACCATCCCTTCTCTTATCGCCGCGCTCGGAGAAAAGGGCACGCGGGGGGCGGTCGTGATGACCGCCGGCCTCGACCGCGACCTCAAGCAAGCCATGCTCGATGCGGCGCGGCCGACTTGCCTGCGCATCATCGGGCCGAACTGCTTAGGGATCTGGGTGCCGGCCCTCGGGGTCAACGCCAATTTCGGCATGGCCGATCCCGCGCTAGGAAAGCTCGCCTTCCTGTCGCAATCCGGCGCCCTGGTCGGAGGCGTGCTCGACTGGGCGATATCGCACGGCATCGGTTTCTCCTATGTCGTATCGATGGGCGAGATGGCCGATGTCGACGTCGGCGACCTGCTCGATTTTCTCGCCGCCGACATTTCCACCAGCGCCATCCTGCTCTACCTCGAAACGATTCCCTCGGCGCGCAAGTTCATGTCGGCGAGCCGGTCGGCCGCCCGCGCCAAGCCGGTGGTGGTGATCAAGTCGGGGCGGAGCGCCGCCTCGGCCAAGGCCGCAGCGACGCATACCGGCGCGCTCGCTGGAAGCGACGCTGCGGTGGCGGCGGCCTTCCGCCGCGCCGGGCTCGTGCGCGTCGAGGACATCGAAGATCTGTTCACGGCGGCGGAGACCTTGACCTGCCTGAATCCGGTCGCCGCCAATGACATTTTGATCGTGACCAATGGCGGCGGTGCCGGAGTGCTTGCCGTCGACGATCTCGTGCAAACCGGAGGAGCGCTCGCCAAGCTCAACCCCGAACTTCTCGCCAGGCTCGACGCCATCCTCCCGGCGACCTGGTCGCGCGCCAACCCCATCGACATCATCGGCGACGCCACGGCCGAGCGCTACGCCGCGACCATGGAGGCGGTGCTTGAAGACGCGCACGCCAACGCCATCCTGGTGATGAACTGCCCCACGGCGCTCACGTCTTCGACCGACGCGGCCGAGGCTGTGATCGGCGCAATCGAGCGGCACAAGCATAATTCCGGCGTGCCGCCGATCCTCACCAACTGGCTCGGCGCCGATGCCGCCGCAGACGCCAAGGCAAAGTTCCAGGCGGCGAGCATCCCCTCCTACGAGTTCCCGCACGATGCGATCAAGGGCTTCGGCTACCTTTGGCAATATGCGCGAGCGCAAGAGGCGCTGATGCGCACGCCGCCGCGCGAAGCCGATCTCTCCGACATCGACAGCGAGGCGGCACGTGCCGCGATGGCCACGGCGGCGAAAGAAGGGCGCGCGCTGCTCACCGAGCCCGAGGCCAAGGCCGTGCTCCGAGCCTATGGCATTCCGACTGTGTCCACGCGCGTGGCGGCGACGCCGCGGGAGGTCGAGGTGACCGCGCAAGAGCTCCTCGGCGAAGCGCCGGCACTCGCCGTCAAGGTTCTGTCTGAGGACATTTCGCACAAGTCCGACGTCGGCGGCGTGCGCCTCGGGCTCAACTCCGCAGCCGATGCGCGGGCGGCGGCCGAGGACATCGAGAGGCGCGTGGCGACGAGCCGGCCCGACGCGCGGATCGAAGGCTTCACGGTGCAGCCCATGATCGTGCGGCCGAATGCGCATGAGCTCCTGCTCGGCGTTTCCGAGGACCGGCTGTTCGGCCCGGTGATCCTGTTCGGCGCCGGAGGGGTTGCGACCGAAGTGGTCAGGGACAGCGCCGTGGCGCTGCCGCCGCTCGACGTCGAGCTTGCCCGCGACCTCATGCGGCAGACGCGCATCTACAATCTGCTGAAGGGATTTCGCGACCGGCCGCCCGCCGATCTCGAAGCAATCGCCGATGCGTTGGTGCGTCTGTCGCAGCTCGTCGTGGATATTCCGGCGTTGCGCGAGCTCGACGTCAATCCGCTGCTCGCCGATGAGACCGGGGTCATCGCGCTCGACGCCCGCATCAGCATCGACCATGCCCAAATCGATATGCCCGGCCCAAATCCCCGGCTCGCCATCAGGCCCTATCCAAATCAATGGGAGGCCGCGGTCGAGACACCGCAGGGAATCTCGGCGCTGATCAGGCCGATCCGCCCCGCCGACGAGCCTCTGCTCGCCGCCTTCCAAACCAGGCTGTCGCCGGAGGACATCCGCTTTCGCTTCCTCGCCCCGCGCAAGGAGTTCTCGCACAAGACCAACGCGCGCTTCACGCAGATCGACTACGCGCGCGCCATGGCCTTCGTCGCCTTGACCGTGGATCAGGTCGAGATGTTGGGCGTGGCGAGGCTCGCCGCCGACCCGGATTATTTGAGCGCCGAATATGCGGTGATCGTGCGCAGCGACCTCAAGGGGCGCGGCCTCGGCTGGGCGCTGATGCATCACCTCATCCGCTACGCCGAGAGCGAAGGCCTGCGTGACCTGCATGGCGACGTGCTTGCCGCCAATGAACGCATGCTCAGAATGTGCCGCGAGCTTGGTTTCGAGATCACGGCCGATCCGGAGGATCTCGCCTTGCGCAAGGTGCGGCTCACATTGCCGCTGGAGGCAATGGCGTAGTTACGGCGCGAGGTGGCTGGTCAGCTCGTGGTCAGGGACCTTGGTCAGATCCTTGTGCAGCTCCCTGACCACCAGATTGGCTGTCGGCTTGGTCAAAGAGTCCTTGAGCTCGGCAATGACGCCGGGCGGCGCCACCAGGACAAGCTCGTCGAAATTCCCGGCCTTGAGCTTGGCAGAAAGCTCGGCCGCAACGGTGCGAATGAAGTCGTCCTTGGCCGCCTCGTGCAGGTCGCGGCGGGGCTCGACCGCGTGACGGGTTGGGCTTGCGCTCTCCTGCACCCGCGCCGGGCGGTCGCGGCCGAGCTCATGCGCGCTCTTGTGCAGCTCGGTCGAGACGAAGCTCGACAGCGTGCGGAAGGCCCCATCCTCGTCGCGCTCGACGAACCTGGCGCGCCCGCCATCGGCGATGACGTACCAAAGCGTTGGCTTCTTCATGACTTTGCTCCGGTTCGAGCGGCACCGCGCGAAGCGCTTCGGCGGCGGCGATTGAAGGCGAGATAGGCGTGGCCCGCGAGCAGCAGGCCCCAGCCGATCAGCGGAATGAGGAACCAATAATATCCCGGACTGCGGAGGAGATTGACGGCGATCAGGAGCACATTCACCGCAACATAGGCGAAGAGATGAACAACGAAGCCCCGCTTTTTCGCGTCGCGGAAGATCGCTTCCCGCCGCTTGGTTCGCCTGAGGAGGATCACAAGACCGTGCGCGGCAACGCCGATACCCCAGCCCAACAGCACCCAGATGAACCAGAGATGGTTGGGGTTGCGATGGAGATTGAGCGCGGCGAGAGCCCCCACCACGGCTACGAAGATGCCGAGATGGATGAGGAATGCCCGCAAGGCGCGATCTTCGGGCCTGGATTTTTCGGGCATGCATGCCGCTCCTTATTCTTGCCGTTCCGCGTGGTGCCCTCAGCGCACAACGCAGAACGGAGCCTCACAGTTTACGGCTTGGCCGCATCCCGCAAGCTGAGAATATATGCGGCAAGATCGGCCAGCTCGGCCTTGGTGAGCGGAATCGTGGGCATAGGATGCTTGGGTATCATGATGCGCGCGGTAATCGCGCCTGCCGTCTGCCCTTCGAGGTTTGCGATCTCCGGGAAGCTCGGGACATCGGCGTTGGCGTGCTCCTGCTGGGTGTCGCTGCCGATGAGATGACAATTGGTGCAAAGCTTCTCGGCCAAGGCCTTGCCGAGCTTCGGATCAGGTTGCGAGGTCATCCCGGCAAAGGCAAATGGCGCCGACAGAAGCAGCGTGACGATGGCAAGGACATAACGGAGCACGGCGGTCTCCTCCCTCTTGGCGCGCGCTTCGTACCGTTACGCGCTCAAAGCGGCAAGCCGGTGTCTGTCGAGCAAATGGACGCGCCTCGCGCCCTCCAGCCTAATGACGCCACGCTCCTTCAATTCGGCAAACATGCGTGAGACGGTCTCGAGCGTGAGCCCGAGATAGTCGGCGATGTCGTGCCGCGCCATGGCGAGCTCCACCACGTCGTCAGCCTTGGTGCGCTTGGCGATATCCAAGAGAAATGCCGCCACGCGCTCAAGCGCATTCTTGCGGCCGAGCAGAAGCAGGTGCTCCTGGGTATGGCAAAGACCGATCATGGTCAGATTGAGAAGGTCGCGCACGAGGCTGGCTGAGCCGCAGCCGGCGGTCAACAGGCTTTGCCATCTATAGGCGATGACTTTCACCGGTGTCACCGCTTCGGCCGAAGCGTGGTGCAGATCGTCGACCTCGAAGCCGAACATGTCGCCGGCGGCATGAAAAGCGCTGATCTGCCGGCGTCCGTCGGAAAGCAGCTTGCTGATCCTCACCACGCCGGAGACGACTTTGTAGACCTTACCGGCGGGCTCGCCTTCGGCATAGACTTCCATGTTGCGGCCAAAGCTCATGGCGACGCCGAGGGCGCCAAGGCCGGAGCTTCCGTCGGCCCGCTTACCGCGAAGAGGAAGGGCGATGTCCGGTTGGGCCGCGAGCGGGGTGGCGTGAGCGACTTGCATCAGCATCGTGTCCTCCCTGGGAAATCGTTGTCTGATGCATAAGTAACCCTCTCGTGGAGACGCCGAAATTCGTGCCGCTCCCCTACGGGAAACTACGTAGGCGGAAAAATTCGCGGGTTCGCAGCCGCGCTAGATGACGTCGGCGGCGCCTTCGGGCCAAAGCAGCCAGTCTCGCGCGGCCTCGATCTCGTCGGGCTTGAAATAGGCCACCTCGCAGTCGAGGAACGGCTCGGCGATGGTGGACCAGAGCGACAGAAACTTGGCGTCCGAGACGATGGCGCAGCGGCTGAAGTCGTTCAAATGACGGAGGCTGAATTTCAGATCGTGCCACAGCGCCTTCACGTCCATGCCCTCGAAGTGAACGACGATCTCGAGCACGCTCACGCGGCCATGGCGGGCGATGAAGGCTTCGAGCTTTTTCGCCGTCTCGTCGAATTCCTCGGCCGACACCCGCTCGGAAAGCTCGATCTCGACGGCGGCGAGGTTGTCCATCTCCTTGTAAGATAGCATGCGTTCCGGCTCTGCCTATTCTTGATGATTGAAGCGGCAATTTCCGCTTAGCCTGCGTTTCCGTCCAGTGCCGATCGTATCGCCTCGAAGAGAATGCCGCCAAGCAACGGCTTTTCGACCACGGCGGTGACGCCCGCCGCATGGGCATGGTCCATGAGGCGCTGGGTGCGCTGATTCACCATGAGAACCGTCGGCACGCCGAAGCGCGTCAAGACGCCGGTGCCTCCCCTCCCGCAGATCGCGGTGAAGACATCCTGGTCGAGGAGGAGACAGGTTCTCAGCTCGCCGTCGGCCGGAGGATAGAGCGAAGGCTCGCAGAGCTTCGCCTCGTAGCCTTCAAGCTCCAAGGAAAAGCGCAAGGAATCGGCCAGGACCGAGTCCCTGACGGCAATAAGGACGGTGCCCGCCTCTGCCAAAATCGCTGTCCTCGCTCTCGCGCGGCCCCCAACCCAAATGAACGCTGCCGCAACCTGAAGGAGGGTACGCAAACGTGCCGCAGCCGGCTTTGAGCTGTGTCAAAGCAGTTTCCGCGGGGAAGGCCTGGAATTGTTGAGCGCCGATCAGTCCGCAGGGCGAACCGCAAGCGTCATGCGGATGAGCTCGGAGAGGCTCTTCGCCTGCATTTTCGTCATCAGGTTGGCGCGATAGACCTCGACGGTGCGAGGACTGATGCCGAGGTCGTGGGCGATGGTCTTGTTGGCGTTCCCAGCCACCAGCCCGTCAAGCACCTGGCGCTCCCGCTCGGAGAGCGATGCGAGGCGCGCCGCGGCCTGAGTTTCCTCATCCGATCTCTGCCCAAGCTTCTTGGCGCGATCCTCGGCGGCGCGCACCGCGCGCAGGATCGCCTCTTCGGCAAACGGCTTCTCGATGAAATCGATGGCGCCCGATTTCATCGCCTCGACGGCAAGCGGAATGTCGCCGTGGCCGGTGATGACGATGACCGGCAGCTTGATGTCCTTGGCTTGCAATCGCTGCAAGAGCTCGATGCCGGTCATGTCGGGCATGCGCACGTCGGTGATCAGGCAGCCGGCCTGAAGCGAGGCCAGACCGTCGAGAAAGGACGTCGCCAACTCGTAGACACGGACCGGAATGCCGGCAGTGCTCAGCAGAAAGGCAAGCGATTGGCGTACCGCATCGTCGTCGTCAACGATATGCACCACGAAACTACCCGGCATCGCCGCGCCTCGTGTCGCTCGAAGTCTCAAGCGTGAAGCGGAACAGCGTCCCGCCGCCAGGATTTGGCTCAGCCCACATCTCTCCGCCATGAGCCTCGACGATGCGCTTGGAGATGGAGAGACCGACGCCCATCCCCGTTGGCTTGGTGGTGACGAAAGGCTGAAACAGGCGCGGAACGATCTCCTCGTCAAGGCCGCTTCCAGTGTCGGCGACCCTGACCTCGACCATGCCTTGGTCCAACAGGGCCGTTTCAACCACGAGCTCCTTTCGCGCGCAGCCTTGCATGGCCTCGATCGCATTGCGGATCAGATTAAGGAGAACTTGCTGAATCTGCACCTTCTCCACGAGGACGCTGCCTGCCCGCGTGTCGAAGCGGAAGACCGCCTTAACACCTTGCTCCTTGGCGCCGACAAGGGCCAAGGCGCTCGCTTCCTCCACCAGCCTGTTTACGCTCTCCGGCCGCCGCTCCATCTCGCCGCGCGCCACGAACTCGCGCAAGCGGCGGATGATCTGGCCTGCGCGCAAGGTCTGGTGCGTGGTCTCGGCCAGAGCATCGTGAATCTTCTGCGTGTTCGGATGGTCGATGCCCTCGAGCAAGCGGCTGCATCCTTGCAGATAGTTGGCGATGGCCGAAAGAGGCTGGTTGATTTCGTGCGCAAGCGTCGACGCCATTTCGCCCATGGCGGTCAGCCTGGAGAGGCGCGCCAATTCCGACTGCAGCTCCTCGAGCTGCCGCACGGTCGCCTGGCGTTCGGTCAAGTCGCGGATGAAGCCGGTAAAGTATCGCTGGTCTCCGGTGCGTACCTCCCCGACCTCGAGCTTCATGGGAAAGGTCGAGCCGTCCTTGCGTTGGCCGGTAACGACGCGGTCGATGCCGATGATGCGCTTCTCGCCGGTCGCGAGATAACGAGAGATATAGCCGTCATGCTCCTCACGAAACGGGGTCGGCATGAGCATCCTCACATTCTCGCCGACAACCGCAGCCTCACGATGGCCAAACAGGCGCTCGGCGGCGGCATTGAACGACTGGATGATGCCGCTATCGTCGATCACCACCGTCGCGTCAGGGACGGTATCGAGGACCGATCTGAGATGCGCCTCGCGCGACCGCAAATTTCGGGCGGTCTCCTGATCATGGAGACGAGTGCGGTGGTACTGCTCGCCGAACCAGGAAATGCCAATGCCGACTGCCGCGAAGATCGCGGCTTCCACGATCTCCGGCCTGGTCAGGTTCTCCACGCCGCCGACGAAAATCCCCGAGATCAGGCTGAGCGCGGTTGCAACCAGGCCCGGGCCCACTCCGCCAGTGCCGGCTGCGAGCAGAATGGCGGGGATGAAGAGGAGAAACGCGCCGTGGGGGTGCAGCCATGGACCGAGCCCGATCCGCAGTAAAAGCAAAAGGCCAACCGCCGCGGCGGCAAGCAAATAGGACGCCGCAGGAGATCGAGAATTGAAAACCAGCCCTCTCAGTCGTTGAAAATTGCTGGCTTCGGACTGAACACTCACTTGAAGCCTCTGGCTACGACGTGCTGTGTCATGTTTAAGTTCGAAAAGGGCTTTAGGCTAGCCTCATTTAGCAAAAAGGGAGGACGATATGGCGCCCAATGACGCCGAAATGGCCGCCCGGCAGAGCCTCGGCGAGGACATGGATCGGATTGCCAAGGATTTGGCTGAGCTGCGCAAGGACCTTCACGGCTTGACCGGCGACGTCAAGCGCCTCGGAGGCCATCAGATCGAGGGCCTACAGGACAGCGCGAGCGCGGCGCTTAAAGAGGTCGCCGATGCCGTCCGTCGCAATCCGTTTGCCGCCGTCGCCGTCGCGCTCGGCGCAGGCTTTCTCTACGGGGTTCTGACCGGTCGCTGACCGGCAAGGCGCTAACGCGCCATCCTGACAAGCTTCATGCTCAAGGAGTCGCTCCCTCCCGGCCCTTGAGGCTGAGGATATAAGCGATCACGTTGCGCATGTCGTTCGGCGCCACGACGATGTTCGGCATGGTGGGGTGGGAGGTTTGCATCCACACCTGCAACGCCGTCGCGGTGATACCCGGCTGGTCGGCCACGTTCCTGAATCGCGGCGCCTGCGGCAGAGGCGACTTCTCCTCGGAGAGTGCGTGGCATGTCGCGCAATAGTTTTGTGCATATTCGAATCCCGCTTGCGGATCGGCGGGCTCTTCACTCAGCGCCACCGTTGCGGTGGCGAGAACGAGGCTCGCGCTCAGCATTCCCAGCAGTAGTCGCTGCATACAAATCTCCTAGCGGCGGTCAGCTTGTCAAAGTGCTCGAGCCATAGAAGCGCAAGTCGGGATCGGGCGATTTGATGCTGGTCAAGACTTTAGGCGATGACCAAGAGGATCAAGAGGATCAAGGCCAGGCACTCGCCAAGCTGGCTGCCGGCGCCGAGCACGTCACCGGTCTGGCCGCCAAGACGGATCAGCGCCACGCGGCCGATGACCATGGCGCTGAGGCTCGCAGCTAAGATCAAGAGGAGCGCAACCCGGAAGGGCAGCAGCAGCCAGGCGATGATAAAGGTCACGCCGAGCGCGATCGCGGCGAGCCCCGGGGTGGGACTGCCGACAGACGCGGACAGGCCATCGCGTCGCGCCGGCGCGAGCGCCGTCATGATCAGCACCGCGGTCAGACGGCTGGCAGCGCCGGCGGCAATCAGGGCCGCCATCACCGCACGCGGCTCGGCGATGAGAGCGACCGCGGTGGCGCGCAGGCCAAGCGAAAGGACGAGAGCGATGACGCCATAGGTGCCGATCTGATGATCGCGCATGATGGCGAGGCGCCGCTCCTTGGTGTCGCCGGCGAGGCCGTCGGCGAAATCGGCAAGCCCGTCCTCGTGCAACGCCCCGCTGGCGAAGATCATGGCGAGAAGCGCCAAGGGCGCCGCGAGCGCTGGCGGGCAGGACAGGAGATGAGCGAACCAATAGACGGCGCCGCCGATGGCGCCGACCACGGCGCCGGCAACGGGATAGGCCCATACGGCTTCGGACCGCACTGTCACGCGCGGCAGCTTCAGGCGATGCACGGGGAGACGGGTGAGCAGCGCCAAAGCGGCGCTGAGCTCGGCGAGCCTGTCGCGGAGCCAATCAGTCGCGTTCATCGACGCCGGCCTCAGCGAAGGTGGCCATGCCGAGGTGACAGGCAAGCGCGGCCCTGAGCACCGAGACGGACAGCGCCGCGCCGGAGGCTTCGCCGAGCCGCATGTCGAGGTCGAGGATCGGCCGCATGCCGAGCTCGCGACAAAGATCGGCATGCCCGGCCTCGGCGGAGCAATGCGCCACCTGGGCATGGTCAAGCGCGCCAGACTTGAGGCGCGCGAGCGGCGCCGCTGCCGCCGTCGCGACAAAGCCGTCGAGCAGAACGGGAATGCGGCGTCGGCGAGCGGCGAGCGTGGCGCCAAGGATCGCACCAAGCTCGCGGCCACCAAAGATCATGCTCGCGGCAAGCTGATCGGCGTGGTGGGTTCGATGGCGCGCGAGCCCGGCATCGATCGCTTCGCGCTTGCGCGCGAGCCCGGAATTGTCAAGACCGGTGCCGCGCCCGGCCCAACGCTCTCCGCCTCCTCCGAACAGCGCCGCGGCGAGCGCCGACGCCGCCGTCGTGTTGCCGATCCCCATCTCGCCGAGACAGAGAAGGTCGGCGCTTGCCGCCACAGCCTCATGGCCGGCTGCAACCGCCGCGACGAACTCGGCCTCGGTCATGGCCTGCTGTTCCGTGAAATCGGCGGTGGGAGCGTCGAGGTTGAGCGCGATAACGCGCAAGCTCGCGCCGACGGACTTGCAGATCTGGTTGATGGCTGCGCCGCCGCGCTCGAAATTCGCCACCATCTGCGCCGTCACCGAGGCTGGATAGGCTGAGATGCCGTGGGCCACCACGCCATGATTGCCGGCAAAGACCAGCACCGAAACCTCATCGAGGCGCGGAGTCTCGCGTCCCTGCCAGCGCCCGAGCCAGCCAACTAGTTCCTCGAGACGCCCGAGGCTTCCTTGCGGCTTGGTGAGACGGGACTGGCGCTTGGCAATCGCCGCGGCGGCGCCATCATCGCCAGCGGGGAGTTCAGCGAGAAGCGCGCGCAGGTTGGCGAGACTGGCGATGCCGCTCATGCAAGCTTTGCCAATTTCTGCCGGGCGTGGGCCGCGAGATGTTCCTCGACGGCAATGGCATGGAAGAAGGCGCCGGTCACCTGACCGCGCCGCCCGCCGGAAGGTCCAAGCGCCTTGCCTTCGGCATCGAACAGCTCGGCCAGCGGTTGATCGGTGCCAGGTTCGCCGAGCGTGGCGTAATGGAATTCATGCCCGCGCAGGCGCGTGCCGGCGGGGCCAAGCACGCAATCTTGCAAAAGCGTCGCCGCGCGGTAGCCCAGTTGCAGTCGTCGCCTGGCAAAGCTCGTCGCATGGGTGAGCAGCCCGGTCATGGCCTGGCGCACGCCGTCGGCATCGACAAGCCCCTGCCCCAGAACCATGTACCCGCCGCATTCGCCGTGCACCGGCCGGCTTGCGGCAAAGCGCTCGAGCCCGGCCTTGAAACGCCCGGCGTTGGCGAGAGTGGCGGCATGCAGCTCGGGATAGCCGCCGGGGAGCCAGCACGAGTCGCACTCCTGGGGCGGAGGCTCGTCAGCCAGCGGCGAGAAGGGAACGATCTCGGCGCCCGCACGCCGCCAGCCGCTCAATAAATGCGGATAGATGAAGGCGAAGGCTGCGTCGGAGGCAAGCGCGATGCGCTGACCGGGGGGCGGCAAGGCGGCGACCGGCCGATCGCCGACTCGGAGAGCAGAGGTGAGGTTCCGAATGCGGGCAAGATCGCAATGGCGCTCGGCGAGGTCGGCGAGGCGATGAAGGCGCAGCTCGAGATCGTCATGCTCGAGCGCCTGCACCAATCCTAGGTGACGCTCGGGAAGATGGATCGCCGCGTCGCGCGGGATGGCGCCCACCACGGGAATATCGAGCGTGGCGATGGCGCGCTCGATGACGATGCGATGGCGATCGCTGCCGACGTGGTTCAAGACGATGCCGGCGATGCTGACGCGCGGGTCGAAGCTGGCAAAGCCGAGCACCGTGGCGGCAGCGGATTGCGCCTGTCCCGCGACGTCGAGCACGAGCAGAACCGGAAGGCGGAGGTGAGTGGCAAGCTCGGCGGCGGCCCCCTCGCCGACCGCATGCCCGGCAGCGCCGTCGAACAGCCCCATCGCCGACTCGACGATGAGGAGATCGGAGCCGGCCGCAGCTTCAAAGGCAACGCTGTCAAGCAGCCCCGGTCCCATGGCCCAGCTATCGAGATTGAGGCAGGGCGCTCCGGCTGCGGCCGCAAGGAAGGCGGGATCGATGTAGTCAGGCCCGCATTTGGCGGCGCGGACGGCCAGGCCGCGGCGGCGAAAGGCGGCGATGAGGGCAAGCGTCACCGTGGTCTTGCCGGCGCCGGAGCGCGGCGCAGCGACGAGGATCGCTTTTGTTTTCGGCTGCATCACGCCACCATCTCCGGCACGCGGGCCGCAAGGTCGAGAAGCTTCGCCCTGACCTTGACGATGGCGCCGATGGCGATGATGGCGGGCGCTGCGAAGGCGAGGTCGCGCGTCTCGGCGGCGACACGATGAAGCTCTGAGATCAGAATGCGCTCTTCGGGCAGTGTCGCCGAGGCGATCACCGCCACGGGCTCGCCCGGATCGAGTCCAGCCTGCATGAGCGCGGCCGCGATGTGCTCGAGATTGCTCAAGCCCATATAGAGCACGATCGGCTGGCCCGTGCGCGCCAGCGCCGCCCAATCGACGGCGTCTTCGTCCTCGCCGCAATGGCCGGTGACGAGGATGAGCGCCTGGCTCACCCCGCGCAGCGTCGCCGGGATCGACGCCACGGTCAGCGCCGCGAGCCCCGAGGTGACGCCGGGAATGATGCGGAAGGGCACGCCGGCGGCGGCGAGCGCCAGAGCCTCTTCGCCGCCCCGCCCGAACACGCACGGATCGCCGCCCTTGAGGCGCAGGACCCGGAGATTGGCGCGGGCAAGGGCAATGAGCCGATCGGTGATGTTGGCCTGCGACGGTGACGGCTTGCCGCCGCGCTTGCCGGCAAATTCACGGACGGCGCCGGGATGGGCGAGCGCGAGCACGCGCTCATCGACCAGCGCGTCGTGCACTACGACGTCGGCCTCGGCGAGGCCGGCGAGCGCATGCAGCGTGAGCAGGCCAGGGTCGCCGGGGCCCGCGCCGGCAAGCCAGACGTGACCAGGGTCGAGCCGCGGAAATCCGGCAATGGCGCTGCGCAGGCGGTCGATCATGGCTGGTATCCATCGCGGTGACAGGCCCGCGCCAAAGCTCTATTGCCTTTGCCATGGACGCTGAAGACGCACGCCCCTTGCGGCGAGGCTGGACGACCGGCGCTTGCGCCACGGCCGCAGCCAAGGCTGCCTTCGCGGCGCTGGCCACGGGTGAATTTCCCGATCCGGTCGAGATCACGCTGCCCGGCGGTCAAAACGTCGCCTTCGCGGTTGCCGTCAATCGGCTGGGCGAAGGGAGCGCGACCGCGGGCGTGATCAAGGACGCGGGCGACGATCCCGACGTGACCCATGGCGCGCTGGTGCTCGCCACGGTGCGGGAAGCCGCTGCCGGAACCGGCGTAAGCTTCAAGGCCGGACCAGGCGTCGGCACCGTGACGCTGCCGGGGCTCCCCGTGCCGCCGGGAGAGCCCGCGATCAATCTGGTGCCGCGCAAGATGATGCTGGCGGCGATCGCGGAGGTGGCGAGCGCATGCGGTCGCACCGGCGATGTCGAGATCGAAATCTCCATCCCGCATGGCGAAGAGATGGCGGCGAAGACGCTCAATTCCCGGCTCGGCATTGTCGGCGGGCTGTCGATCCTCGGCACCACCGGCGTGGTGGTGCCTTATTCCTGCGCGGCATGGATCGCCTCGATCCATGGTGGCATCGATGTGGCGCGCGCGACCGGCATCACCCACGTCGCCGGCGCCACCGGGCGGACATCCGAGGCAGCGGTCAAGTCGCTCTACGATCTGCCCGAGGGCGCGCTGCTCGACATGGGCGATTTCGTCGGCGGCACGCTGAAATATCTGCGCACCCACCCCGTGGCGCGGGTGACCATCGCCGGCGGCATCGCCAAGATCACCAAGCTTGCGCAAGGCATGCTCGATCTCCATTCCGCGCGGGGACGCGTCGAGCTCGGCGCGCTGGCAGAGGTGGCGCGGGACCGCGGCGGATCTGAGGAGCTGGCGCTCCGCATCGTCGGCGCCAACACCACGCCCGAGGCGTTCGCCCTTGCCGCGAGCGACGGCATTCGCCTTGGCGATGAAGTGGCGGAGCGTGCCTGGTCCGTCGCGGCGCAAGTGCTGGCCGGAGCCGACACGGCACTCGACGTCGTGATCTTCGACCGCGAGGGAAAGCTTGTGGGAAAATCTCTGGTGAAGAACGTTCCAGCGAAGCCAGTTCATGCCGCGCCTCCCAAGCGGTAGCGGCGCCGATAGTTGGCGTCGTAGAGCGCGCTGTCGCGAAACTCCTCGGCGCCGAGCACTCGACCGACCAGGATCAGCGCGGTGCGCTCAGGCTGGTCGTTGGCGACTTCAGCGAGAAGCGTGCCGAGCGTCGCCTTGACGATGCGCTCGTCGGGCAAGCTCGCACGCACCACCACGGCAGCCGGGCAATCCGCGCCGTAGAACGGCGTGAGTTCCTCGACCACGCGCGGCAACGCCTGGATAGAAAGGTGCAGCACCATGGTGGCTCCGGTCGCGGCGAAAGCGGGAAGCGTTTCGCGTGGCGGCATGACCGAGGCCCGCCCGCTGGTGCGCGTCAGCACGAGGGATTGCGCCACCTCTGGCAGAGTCAGCTCGCGCTTGAGCGCCGCAGCCGCGGCGGCGAAGGCCGGAACGCCAGGGGTCAGTGTGTAAGGGATGGCGAGCCCATCGAGACGGCGAAGCTGCTCGCCGACGGCGCTCCACACCGAAAGATCGCCGGAATGGAGCCGCGCCACGTCGTTACCGGCGCGATGCGCCGTCTCGAACTCCGCGACAATCTCATCGAGGCTCATCGGCGCCGTATCGACGATACGCGCCCCTTCCGGGCAGAGCGCAAGAATCTCTTGGTTCACCAGCGAGCCGGCATAGAGGCAGACCGGGCAGCGCTCGACGAGGTCGGCGCCACGAAGCGTGAGCAGATCCGGCGCGCCGGGACCGGCGCCGATGAAATGCACTGTCATCTCTTCGTCACGCTCCATTGGGTCACGGTCATCGCCGGGCGGAAGGCCTGCTTGCCGCCAATTACGTCGAGGCGCTCCACGGAAAGACGGGTCAGCGTCCCGCCGAGCTTGCTCTGCGCGGCGAGCACGGCCCGCTCGGTGTCGAGGGTCACGGCGTTGGCGACGATACGGCCTCCAGACTTGAGCACCGCGAAGGCTTTCTCGATGACGGCGGTACCCCCTCCCCCGCCGATAAACATCGCATCAGGCGGCGGCAGCTTATTGAGCTCAGTGCCAGCTTCGCCGGTCACGACCTCGAGACGCGGCACGCCAAGCTCGGCGGCGTTGCGCGCAGCACGCGCGGCGCGGATCGGATCGCGCTCGATGCCGATGGCTCTGTTGGCAGGATGACGCAGTAGCCATTCGATGGAGATGGAGCCGGAGCCGCAGCCGACATCCCACAGCAATTCGCCGGCGCGTGGGGCGAGCGAGGAAAGCGTTACCGCCCTGATCTCGCGCTTGGTGATCTGACCATCATGCTCGAACATCTCGTCAGGGAGACCTGACGCGAGGGAAATGATCTTGGCGCTTGCGCTTGCCTCAACTTGGATGGCGATCAAATTCAGCGCCTTGATGTCGTTGAAACCGAAGCGCTCGGCGGTCGTGGCCCGCCTGCGCTCGTGCGGCCCGCCCAGAGCCTCCAGCACATGCAGCGTCGAAGTCTCGAAGCCGCGAGCGCTGAGATAGCGCGCGACTGCGGCGGGCGTCGTTGCATCGGCGGAAAGCACGAGCACGCGGCGCTTGGGCTGGAGCGACTCCGCCAGGGTCTCGATCGGCCTGCCGCACAGAGAAACCGTGGCCACGTCATCGAGTGCCCAGCCGAGTTTGGCGCAAGCGAGCGACAGCGACGATGGCGCCGGAACGCAAATCGTCTCGTCCGGCGGCACATATCCGGACAGCATCGACCCGACGCCGAAGCAGTAAGGATCGCCGGAGGCGAGAACGGCGACAGGCTCGCCGCGATGGGCAAGAATGGCCGGGATGGATTCGGCGATGGGGCTCGGCCAGGCCATGCTCTCACCGCTCGGCAGGCCATTGGCAAGGGCAAGGTGACGCTTGCCGCCCACCACCAGCTTGGCGTTGGCGATGAGCGCGCGCGCCGCGGAGCTGAGCCCCTCGGCGCCGTCCTCGCCAATCCCCACGATGGCCAGCCATCGCGCCTGTTGACCCTGCCCGCTCACAATGCGACCTCGTCAGCGGCATGACACCGTTGAAGCTTCTCATTCTCGGCGGCAGCGGCGAGGCTGCTGGACTTGCCCGCGCGCTCGACGGCGATTCCCGCTTTGACGTCACTCTGTCTCTCGCCGGCAGGACCGTCGAGCCGGCGCAGCTGCCCGGCAGGCTGCGCACCGGCGGGTTCGGTGGCGCCAAGGGTCTTGCCCGCGTGCTCGCCGAAGAGCGCTTCGATATTCTCATCGACGCCACCCACCCCTTCGCCGTGCAGATGAAGACGAATGCGGTGGAGGCCGCGCGAGCGGCGGGCGTGGAGCTGCTCGCCATTCGCCGCCCGCCCTGGGTTCGGCGTGAGGGCGACCGCTGGATCATGGTGGAGAGCCTCGAAGCGGCGGCCGCGGCGCTCGGGGACGAGCCCCGGCGCGTGTTTCTCACCACCGGCCGCATGGAGCTTGCGCCTTTCATGGAGGCGCCGCAGCACTTCTACATTGTGCGCAGCATCGAGGCGCCCGCGCCCGAGGATTTGCCGCCGCGGGTCGAGTTGGTCACTGCGCGCGGGCCATTCAGGCTCGAAGACGAGCGCACCCTGCTCGAAGCGCATGCCATCGACGTGATCGTCACCAAGAACTCGGGCGGCGCGGGCGCTGTCGCCAAGCTCGATGCTGCACGGGCGCTGTCCCTTCCGGTGATCATGGTCGAGCGTCCGGAGCTGCCTGAGGCTCCCTCGGTCGAGACCGTCGCCGACGCCCTTCTCTGGCTTGAGCGTGCTCATGACGAGACCAGCTCCGCGTGACGGGGCGTGTAAACAACACGCCGACCTTTGCCGTCGGCAACGAGCTTCGTCGCGCTCGACCCTATTATAATGAGTGTGCGCATGTCGGCTTTTGCGGCCTCGGCGGCGGCAAGCGTCGTGATCTCAATGCGCTCGTCCTCCCGGCTCACGGCATGGGCGAAGATCACCGGTGTCGAACCCGCGCGATGGTGGGCGATCACGCGGAAGGCTTCGCCGAGCTGCCAGGGCCGAGCCTTCGATGCCGGATTGTAGAGCACGATAACAAAGTCGCCTGACGCTGCGGCCTCGAGCCGCTTCAGCACGAGATCCCAAGGCTTCAGATTGTCGGAGAGCGAGATCGCGCAGAAATCATGCCCGAGCGGGGCGCCGGCGCGCGCGGCGGCAGCGAGCATGGCCGACACCCCGGGCACCACGGTCACCTCGATGCTCGCGCCACGCCGACTTGCCGGTTTCGATCGCCTCGAATACCGCGCTTGCCATGGCGAACACGCCAGGATCGCCGGAGGACACGACGGCGACCGACTTGCCCGATGCGGCAAGCTCAAGCGCCTGGCGCGCGCGGGCCAATTCCTCGCGGTTGTCGGAAGGGTGGCGGCGCTGACCGGCGCGCTCGGGCAACGCTGGCAAGATAGGGGCCGTAACCGACAAGGTCGGTGGCGGCAGCAAGCGTGTCGGCGGCAAGCGGCGTGACCAGCTCCGCCGCGCCGGGACCGAGGCCGACAATGGCGAGGCGCCCGGTCATAGCGGCTTCCTCATCCCCGGCACGAGCACGATGCCGAAATAGGCGCCTCGTCGTCGGGCTTGTCGGCGAGGCGGAGGATGCGCTCCTCGGGCATCGTGCCGCGCTCGACATAGACGGCGCGATCGAGCTTGCCGGTGCGGGCGAGCGCCTCCCTGATCTTGGCGAGGTTGCGACCGACCTTCATGATCACCGCCGCGTCGCACGCGGAGAGGCGCTCCGCGAGCGCGTCGGCATCCATGGTGCCTGACAGCACGGCCAGCATCTCGTCGCCGCAGGTCATGGGCATGGAGGCGCGCGTCCAGCATCCGCTCATGGCGGTGATGCCGGGAATGACCTCGCAACGATGAGTCTCGGCGAGGCGCTCATGCAGATGCGCGTAAGAGCCGTAGAAGAAGGGATCGCCGGCGCAGATCACCGCAACGTCCTGGCCGGCGTCGAGCCTCGCGGCGAGCGTCGCGGCGCTCGCGTCGTAGAAGGCGGCAAGCGCGGCGCGATAGCGGGGGTCGGTCTCGCGGAGCTCCGTGGTGAAGGGATAATCGAGGCGGATGAGCTCGGCGTTCGGATTGAGCTCGCCATCGACGATGCGCCGCGCATTGCCGATGCTGCCCTTCTTGGCGAAATAGGCGATGACCGGCGCGGACTTGAGGATGCGCGCCGCTTTCAGCGACATCAGCTCAGGGTCGCCGGGGCCGACGCCGACGCCGTAAAGAGTGCCGCGTGCGCTCATGTCTCGGCCTCGCTGGCGAGAGCGTTGACGGCGGCGACCGCCATGGCGCTGCCGCCCTTGCGCCCCCTGACGATAAGGAACGGAATTTCGCTTTGCCGCGCGAGTGCCTCCTTCGACTCGGCGGCGCCGACGAAGCCGACCGGCATGCCGATGACCGCCGCCGGCTTCGGCGCGCCTTGATCAATCATCTCCAAGAGCCGGAACAGCGCGGTCGGCGCATTGCCGACGGCGACGAGCGATCCGCCGAGGCGGCCGAGCCAAAGATCGAGCGCGGCGGCGGAACGAGTGGTGCCGAGTTCTGCGGCGCGCTCGGCGATGCCGGGGGAATCGAGGGTGCAGATAATCTCGTTGTGAGCAGGGCAGCCGCGCGCGGGTGATGCCGTTCGCCACCATCTTGGAGTCGCAGAAGACGGGCTTGCCTTGCAGCAGCGCGCCACGCGCAGCGGTAACGAAGCTCGGCGAGAAGACAAGGTCACGGGCGATCTCGACCATGCCGCAGGCATGGATGACACGCACGGCGACACGCGCTTCGTCTTTGCTGAAGCGGGCGAGATCGGCTTCGCTGCGGATGATGGCGAAGGAACGCCGGTAGATCTCGGCGCCGTCGCGGGCATATTCGTATTCGGCACTCATGGGCGCCGCCCTTTGACGGCCTCAAGCAATGCAACGACCTGCTCGATGGCAAGACCCGTCAGGCTCGGACGGCCGGCGGCGCTGCCATTGCGGACGAGATCGTAGCGCCCATCGCGGCCGACCAAAGTGAGCGACGCGCTGCCGCGATGGGCGCAAGATTTGCCGCAGCCGGACACATGCAGCGTTTGCCCCGGTGCCGCTGCCACGATCGCAGCGAGTCGAGCAGCATCGCCGCGCGCATCGACGCTCGCGCTTTGGCACGATGGCGCGCCGACACAGGCAAAGATGGCGAGGCGCGGATCGGCGGGATCGGCGATGAGGCCGAGCGCCTCGACTTCGGTCGCCAGCCGTGTTGCTGCGGAGGCGGCGATGCCCGGCAGCAGCAGCGCGCGCCACGGTGAGGTGCGCAAAGTCGCGTCGCCGAAGCGCTCGGCGAAATCGGCAAGATGTGTCAGCGCCTCGGCTTCGATGCGGCCGAAAGGCAGGCCCACGCCGAAGGCTGCTTTTGCCTGATCTCCCAATGATATCAGTCCGATGGGCGATCTGGTTTCGTCTTTAAGTCCTGACGCGTAGGCAGTCGTCAGCCCGGCTTCGGCGAAGATTGCCCCTTCGCCAACGGCCATTACCAGCGGCCGCATGCGGCGCGGCTGGTCGCTCCGTTCCGCCGACAGGCGAAGGAAGGCGAGCGCCAAAGCTTTGATAAAGTCCGCCACCGTCGATGGCGCGCCAGGTGCAGCGAGCTTCCCACCGTCGATCTGCACGGCGAGCGCGCCACCATGCGCGCGGACCATGATGTCGGCAGTGACATCCGCAAGCGGCAGCATGACTCCGCCATCGACGAGGATGCCGAATTTGGAGGGCAGCGCGCAAAGCGCAGGCTCGCACGCGAGCATGGCTTCGATGTCGCGCGCCAGCGCATGAGAGTCGAAGGCGGCAGAGGGATCGTCCGGTCCAAGCGGATTCGCCATGATGTTGCGGATGGCTTCGAGCGATGGGCCCGCGCTGGCAAGACCGGCACCGATGATGATCTCGGCGAATGCTACAGCCGAGCGAGGCGTGAGTCCCCTGATCTGCAAATTGGCGCGCGCAGTGAGGTCGATATGGCCGTTGCCGTGGCGTCGTGCGGCCTCGGCGATGAGGCGCGCAGCTTCGGCGCTCAGCTTGCCGCAGCTCGGCTTCACGCGCGCGAGCCAGCCGTCGCCCGATTGCATCGGCGAGAGCAGCGTCGGGCACCAGCCCTTTATTGCGGGCGCCGCGGTCATGACGCCTCACGCAGGCGCGCGACGCTGTTGCGGCGCGGGCGCCACAGATCGCGGCGGATAGCCTCATCGAAACGCGCGGCCATGGCCTCGCGCGCTTGCGGGTTCTCCCGGCACAGAAAGCCATCGACGGTCTCGTTGCCGAGGGTCGCGTCGTAGAGAACATCGAATTGACGATCGAGACGCGTCGGCAGCGTGGCGGCGAAGGCGAACAGGCCTTCGACACTGCGCGTGACCTCGGCGGCGCCGCGATAGCCGTGGCGCATCATGCCTTCGATCCACACCGGGTTGGCGGCACGGCCGCGCACGATGCGCGCGATCTCCTCAACGAGGGTGCGGACCTTCGGCGCGTCGGGGCGAGAGATGTCGGTGTGATAGAGCGCCGGCGTGCTGCCGAGGCGGTCGGCGGCGGCGGCGAACCCGCCTTCATAGGCGGCGTAGTCAAGACTATCGAGCAGATCGATCTCGGCGTGATCCTGCTGATGCAGGAAGGCGTCGGCGGATTTCACGCGCGCGGCGAAGCCGTCGCTGTCGGCCGCGCCGTCAAGGCCTTTGCCGTAAGCGGTGGCCGATGCGGCGAGATAATCGAGGCCGAGATCGGCGCGCTGGTCCCAAGCACCCCGCTCCACGCGCTCGGTGACGCCGGCTCCGTAGTCGCCGAGCGCTGCGCCGTAGATACGGGCGGTGGCGCGGCGGAAGTCTTCCCCTTTAAGTCCGCGCGCGGCAGCGGCAAGCGGATTCCAGTCATCAGGCTCGTAGCGCGCGGCGATGGCGCGCACCGCCTCGTCGAACAGCGCGATCTGCGCCTCGAAGGCATCGCGGAACAGGCCTGAGATGCGCAAGGTGACATCGACGCGCGGATGGTCGAGCTCGGCGATTGGCAAAATCTCAATACCGCTGACGCGCGCCGATCCCTGATCCCACACCGGCCGCGCGCCCATGAGCAGAAGCGCGAGCGCCAGGTCCTCGCCGCCGGTGCGCATGGTGGCGCTGCCCCACACATCCATGACCAGCGCCCGCGGCCAATCGCCGTGATCCTGCAAATGACGGCGAAGCAGTTCCTTCGCGGCTTTCTCGGCGAGCACGACAGCCGAGCGCGTCGGCACCGCACGCGGATCGATGGCGTAGAGATTGCGCCCGGTGGGGAGAACGTCGGCGCGGCCGCGCGTCGGCGCACCTGAAGGCCCTGGAGCCACAAACTTGCCGTCGAGCGCGGCGATGAGCGCCTCGCGCTCTCGCGTCGCGGCCTGGTCGAAACGCGCGGCGAGCGTAGCGGTGGGCATTTGCGGGTTGGACTGCGTCAGCGCGGCGAGGAACTCTTCGCGGCGATGCTGATCGGGCGCCCGGCCATAAACATGAAGCCCATCCCTGATCTGCAAGTCCTTGACATCACAGAGATATGCGTCGAGGCGGGCGAGCTGGTCCTCCTTGGTCGAGGCGCGGTGGGCGCCGCTCTCGGCGAGCAGACCTGCTGCCGCGGCGCGATCTAGAATCTCTTCGCGGAGCAGCGCCGTGCGGCGGCGGTCGAGGCCGTCGGCGGCGGCGTATTCGTCGATCAGCCGCTCAAGCTCCAAGGTGTCGTTGCCGTGGCGGACGAGATTTCAGCGGCGGCGTGAGATGGCCGATGGTGACAGCGCCGAGCCTGCGCTTGGCGGCGGCGGCCTCACCGGGATTGTTGACGATGAAGGGATAGATCGTGGGGAGCCCGCCGATCAGCGCCGCGGGCAGGCACGATGAAGACAGCGCCATCGCCTTGCCGGGCAGCCATTCGAGCGTGCCGTGCGTGCCGAGATGGACCATGGCATGGATGCGCTCCGTCTCGCGCAGCCAGAGATAGAAGGCGGCGTAAGCGTGGCGCGGCGGCAGGTCTGGATCGTGATAGCTCGCCTTGCGGTCTAGCGCGTTACCGCGGTCGGGCTGGATCGCGGCGACAAATTTCCCATAGCGCGCAAAGCGCAGGGTGAAATGACCATCGCGAATGGAGGGGTCGTCTTCAGGCGCCCCCCACGCCGCGACGATTTTGGCGCGGGCCTGCGGATCGAGGCCGGAGAACAGGCGCCGGTACTCGGCGAGCGAGAGGAATGGCAAAGGCTCGGTGTCGCAAAGCGCGGCGACGATGCTTGCGTTGCCGGGGAGCGCGTCGCCGACAGCGAAACCTTCCTGCTTCAGAAGCTGCAAGATGTCGGCGGTGCTCTCGATGGCGTCGAGGCCCACGGCGTGGGCGGCTTGCCCCGCGGCGCCGGGATAGTCGGAAAGCACCAGCGCGAGTTTGCGTTCAGCCCGCGGAGTGGTGGCGAGCCGCGCCCACAATGACGCGCTGCGCGCGGCGGCGGCGATGCCTTCTTCCGCAGGCTGGTGCGCTACGCGCGCGAACTCGAGGCCTGCGACCTCGCACTGCTCGGCCTTGAAGGAGATCGCGGTGGTGAGCAGACGCCCGTCGAGCTCCGGCAGCACCACCTGCATGGCTAGGTCGGACTGGGAGAGACCGCGCGGGGAGTTCTCCCATGCCTCCCTGGCCGAGCGGGCGAATACGAGTTGCAGGATCGGCGCGCCGGCTGCCTCCAAAGGCGACGGCGCGTCATCGAGGCGGGCAGAGAAGGCCGTGGCGTTGAGGACGACGTGGGGGGCCCAATCGCGCAAACGCGACGCCACAAAGTGGCCGGTGTCGCGATCCTTCAGGCTGCCGACATAAAGTGCGCGGACGTTCAGACCCTCGCGGTCGAAAGCATGCGCCAGAGCTTCGATGGGAGCGAGATCGGCGGCGAGTAGATAGGCGCGATAGAACACGATCACCACGAGCGGGCGGCCCGACACCTCCGGCACATCGAGCCGATACTCGCCATGCATGCGGACAGGCTCGGCGGCGAGACCATGGTCGGAAGCGAGCCCCGCAAGACACGCCATCAGATCGAGCGCGCGGCGAAGGTTCTCGGGTCCGCCGGCGGTGAAGAATCCATCGAGCCGAGCGAGCATCGCTCCGTCGACGGTGGAAAGCTCGGCGAGACGCGGGTCCTCACGTCCGTCGCCGGGGAGAAGCGCCAGAGGAATGTCAAGCGCACGGGCGGCGTGGGCGATTTCCTCTGCACCGTAGCGCCAATAGTCGAGGCCGCCGAGCAATCGCACGACCACGCAGCTTGCGCCAGCAATCACCTGCTCGACATAGAGATCGACCGACATGGGGTGCCGCAGCTTGGCGAGATTGGCGAGGCGCAATGAGGGCGCATCCTCCCCTTTTGCCGTCCAGGCCGCTGCGAGCGCGCCGAGGTCGCTGTCGGAGAAGGACAGGAACACGAGATCGGCGGGCGATTGAGCGAGATCGACGGCGTCTTCCGCCTCGTCCAAGCCTCTCGTTTCGCGCACCAGGAGATGCATTGGCCTAGCCCAGAATGCCGGATTCGATAGCGGCGCGATCGAGCCCGCGCTCGCCGATCACCACGATGTGGCCTTGCCGCACACCGCCATTCGGCCAAGGCCGGTCGAAGCTCGAGCGGAAGCGCGCGCCGACGCCTTGCACGGCAAGGCGCATGGGCTTACCGGCCACCGCCAAGAAGCCCTTGATGCGGAGAACGTCATGGGTTTCGGCAACAGATTTCAACCGGGCGAGCAGGCGTGACGGGTCGCCGATCTCGGGAACCGAGACGACGAAGCTCTCGAAATCGTCATGCTCATGCGCGCCGTCGAGCGCGTCGTGATGGGAGGGGCGCTGGGCGAGATCGTCCTCGGCGGCGGCGCCGAGCCCGAGCAACACATCGGCGTCGACCCTGCCCTCTTGCGCCGCGACCACCTTGACCGCACGCGGCACGATGGCGGCGACGTCACGCTTCAACCGCTCCCAGGCCGACGCATCGATGAGATCGGTCTTGTTCAGCACGATCAGGTCGGCGGCCATGAGCTGGTCCTCATAGACTTCGGCTAGAGGATTGTCGTGATCGACAGACGGATCCTCTTCGCGCTGGCGGGCGACGGCATCGGGGTCGTCGGCGAAGCGGCCTTCGGCAACGGCGGGCGCATCGACCACGGCGATGACGCCGTCAACGGTGAGGCGCGAGCGAATCGAAGGCCAGTCGAAGGCCTTGACCAGAGGCTTCGGCAGCGCGAGCCCCGACGTCTCGATCAGAATGTGCTCGGGCGGCGCGGCGCGGTCGATCAACGCCTGCATGGTCGGGATGAAGTCCTCAGCCACGGTGCAGCAGATGCATCCATTAGAGAGCTCGACGATATTCTCCTCTGGGCAGCTTTCGATGCCGCAGCTCTTCAGCACCTCGCCGTCGACTCCGACGCTGCCGAACTCGTTGACGATGATGGCGAGCCGCCGGCCCTTCGCGGTCGCGAGCAGATGGCGGACGAGCGTGGTTTTCCCGGCGCCGAGAAATCCGGTGATGATGGTCGCAGGGATGCGGCGGGCGTCGGTCATTCGGCGGCGTCCTTTATTGGCTCAAAGGCGGCGGGAAAGCGGGCGATGACGCTCGACTGCAGGGAGGCCGGGCGCCCCGACGGCAGCACCACGCCCGTCCTCGCTTTGGCGTAGGCCGCGGCGTAGGTGAGGAGATCGGCGGCGCGCTCCGGGCCGAGCTCGCCCATCACGTAAGACCATTTGCCGGGCGCGGCGATGCCGACGCTGCAGCCGCGCTCGCAATTGGCAAAACAGAGCGTGGGCACGATATGGACCGGCGCGTCTTCACCCATGCGGTCGGCGAGCGTCTTCACTGCCTCGAACAGGCGGCGGCCATCGGTCGGCTCGCCTTCGGGCAGGGCGTCGGCGCCGCGGCAGCGGCACGACACGCAGACATAAAGATGCGGGCGATTGTTGTGCGGCACACGGACCCCGTCAGACACCGTACAAGCCATCCTCGGGTGCAAGCGCCATCTGAAGCGGCGCAACATTCTTGCGCCTGGCCGGTCGCCCGGCCGCCAAGCTGCCAGGGCACCCCGCCCGGCATCCTGGGTCAAACAGTCGACGGCAGGTCTCCTGGCTCGCGGATCGTTCGCTCGCCGCCGCCTTCCCAGGGGTCACCCCAGTGGCCAATTACGGCAAGCTTTCCGCCTACAGTTGCGGGGGCAGCTGCGGAATTCGGGCGAAAACCCGTCACCGCATTCCCTTTTCACTCCTCATCTTCGAGGAGACCGTCATTTTCGCCCCTCACTAAAGGGCTGGCCGGGGAGTGTTGTCAACGGAGACGCGCCTGGCCCGGAAACGGGCTTGCGGCAGCGCAAGGGCAGTCTCTATAGTTCTCCCCGTCGTCGGTTTCCGCACATTCGGCGGGACGCAAGAGGTAACGCGGTGAGAGACGAGAGTTCGGAAGCCGCGGCAGCCCCCGCAACTGTAAGCGGAGAGCTGCCCTTCGATCGATGCCACTGGACCTTTGCTTCGGGAAGGCAGAAGGGACGGCCTTGACCTGCAAGCCAGTACACCGGCCGGCGACGGGCAACCTTGAACCGCCCTCGGGTGGAGGGCAGAGGGAGAGATCATGACGATCCTTATCGACCAAGCAAGCGGGCGCCATCAATAGTGCCGCGGACATCGATGCCGTGGCTGATTTTCCCCTGCTTCATGGTGGCGCATGATCGGCATTTCTCAGCATCGAAGCGGGTGCGACTTCGATTTCCCATATCGTGTCCTGTGCACAATACGAGCACGACGATCGCCACTTCCATTGGCTTTCCTTGCCACTAGCCCGGCGGAGAGGGACATCATGGTCAGTGCCGTAATCATCCGTCGGATGATCGCGGCCATCGCCGGGCTACTTTGCTTCGGCGTCGGCTATGATTTCGGTCGCGCCAGCAAGTGACGACCGCGCCATCGCCTTCGAGGCCAAGTTTTCGAGCATGCCGAGGCGGCCGAGGCACCCCCAGGCACGAGCATGACGGCGCCACGCGCACGAGCAGCGAGCAATCGGCGGCCGCGCGCCACACGATCAAGAGACGAAGAGCTTCGAGCCGCAAGGTTCAGAGCACAGCCGGTCTTCTCACCGCCGTGACGGTTTACGCTCCGCCATGGCGGCCTGTTCGCTCTCGCCTTCGCATTTCTCTACGGCCGCATCGGCGATTTCAGTCCGCGCGTGCTCGCGCTGTTGCTCGCCTTGGCGGCGTTCACTCGCGCCTGTTCTGGACTTCGCCGAGCCTGAATACCCGGCCATCCGCCGGCAGATGGGCGAGCCCGTCACCCTTGCCTGATCGACGGGTCTCTGCCCCTCATGATGCGATCTCGCTCGGGGCAATGGTCTTCGCCGTCGCTCCCGGCAGACGCCTCGATCAAGGCTACGGCACACTCAACGCGACGTTGATCGGCGCCGGCCTGTTCATCGGCATCATCGTGGTCGCGCAGATCGTACTGCCGGACATCAATGAGGTCCCGGCGGATTTCCCAGCGAGCATCTCCGGAAATTCTGCATGGCCTCACTCGCCATGCAACGGTCACCTGGGGGCTCGGGATCTTGTTCGGCGGTTGGCCGAACGGTTGCTTAGCCGCGGTTGCGGTGTGGCACCGAGGACGGCCATAGTCTCACCCCAAGCGGATACATCCGGCACGCGCGCTTGACGCTTGTGCTCGGCGGTGCCCGCTCCGGCAAAAGCCGTCACGCCCAGGTCCTCGCCATGGCAACGCCGCCGCCCTGGTTCTATCTCGCCACCGCCGAGGCGCTGGACGACGAGATGCGGGAGCGCATCGCCAAGCACAAGGCCTCGCGCGGAGACGGCTGGTCCACGATCGAGGAGCCGATCGAGCTGCCGCGCGCCGTGGCAGAGGCGCCGTCGCAAGCGCCGCTCGTGATCGACTGCATCACGCTTTGGATCTCCAATTTGATGCTCGGCGCCCGCGATGTCGACGCCGCGGTGACGCGGCTGATCGAGAGCCTCGATGGGCGCAAGGCGCCGACCATCGTGGTGTCGAACGAAGTCGGCACCGGGCTTGTGCCCGAGACGGCGCTTGGCCGCGCCTACCGGGACCAGGCCGGGCTGATCAATCAGAACCTGGCGGCGATCGCGCATACTGTCCTGTTCATGGTGGCCGGGCTCGCCATGCCGTTGAAGTCTTGCCATGACCGGCGCTGGAAAACAGGACGAGCAAGAGCGCCATCGCGCCAAGATGGCCAACCGCAAGGCGGCGCAGGACGCCGAGGTCGCGGCCAAGACCATCGAGAAGGGCCTGCTGATCGTCCATACCGGCAAGGGCAAGGGCAAATCGACGGCGGCCTTCGGCCTGCTGCTGCGCTGCCGTCGGCCGCGGCCTGCGCTGCGGCGTCGTGCAGTTCGGCAAGGGCGCCTGGCAGACCGGCGAGCGCGGCGCGCTCGAGCGGCTTCGGCGACCTGGTCGAATGGCACACGCTGGGCGAGGGCTTCACCTGGGAGACGCAGGACCGCAACGCGCGACATCGCAGCGGCGGCCGCGCCTGGGCCAAGGCGCAGGACGCTGATGGCCGATCCGGCGATCCGGCTGATCGTGCTCGACGAGCTCAACATCGCGCTGCGCTACGACCATCTCGACATCGACGAGGTGGTGGCGACGCTGAAGGCACGGCGGCCCGACCAGCATGTCGTGGTCACCGGCCGCAACGCCAAGCGCGGAGCTGATCGAGGCGGCCGACCTCGTCACCGAGATGACGCTGGTGAAGCACCACTTCGCCGCCGGCGTGAAGGCGCAAGCAGGGCATCGAGTTCTGATGGCCGCCCGCGCCCTCATGTTGCAGGGCACGGGCTCCGACGTCGGCAAGTCGCTGCTCGTGGCCGGGCTTGGCGCGCGCCTTCACGCGGCGCGGCCTCCGCGTGCGCCCGTTCAAGCCGCAGAACATGTCGAACAACGCCGCGGTGACCGCCGACGGCGGCGAGATCGGCCGCGCCCAGGCGCTGCAGGCGCGCGCCGCGCCGCGTGGCGACCGTCGCGTGCACATGAACCCGGTGCTGCTGAAGCCGCAGAGCGAGATCGGCGCGCAGGTCGTCGTGCAGGGCAAGGTCTTCGGCAATGCGACGGCGCGCGAGATACCAGGTGCTGAAGCCGAAGCTGCTGCCCGCCGTGCTCGAAAGCTTCGGACAGCTGGCAGCGCGAAGCCGACCTCGTGCTGGTCGAAGGGCGCGGGCAGCGCGTCGGAGATCAACCTGCGCGCAGGCGACATCGCCAACATGGGCTTCGCGCGCGCCGCCGACGTGCCGGTCGTGCTGATCGGCGACATCGACCGCGGCGGCGTGATCGCCAGCCTGGTCGGCACCAAGGCCGTGATCGATCCGGACGATGCGGCGATGATCGCGGGCTTCATCGTCAACCGCTTCCGCGGCGATCCCTCGCTGTTCGCCGACGGCATGGCGGAAGATCGCCGCGCGCACCGGCTGGCGCGGCGCTGGGGCTGGTGCCGTTCTTCGAGGGCGCGCAGCGCCTGCCGGCGGAGGACGCCTGCGGGCTCGGCGACGCGGCGTCCTCCGGCGCGGAACGGCACGATGCAGCGATCGCCGTGCCTCTGCCTACCGCGCATCGCCAACTTCGACGATCTCGATCCGCTGCGGCCGGAGCCCGACGTCGATCTCGTCTTCGTGCGAGCGCGGCGAGCCGATGCCCGGCGACGCCGCGCTGGTCATCCTGCCGGGCTCGAAGGCCACCATCGCCGACCTCGCCGCGCTGCGCGAGGCAGGGCTGGGACATCGACCTCGCGGCTCATCGTGCGGCGCGGCGGCCACGTGCTCGGCATCTGCGGCGGCTACCAGATGCTGGGGCGCACGGATCGCCGACCCGAACGGCATCGAGGGAGCCGCCCGCGACGGTCGCCGGGCCTCGGCCTGCTCGACGTCGAGACGGCGCTGGAGGGCGACAAGGTCCTGGTCGAAGTCCAGGCGAAACGGTCGCCGACGGCGCAGAGGTCAGAGGCTACGAGATGCATGTGGGCGTGAGCAGCGGTCCGGATACCGCACGGCCGCTTATCGCATCGAGGACGGCCGCAGCGACGGCGCCGTCTCGGCCGACGGGCGCGTCGCCGGGACTTATGTGCATGGGCTCTTTGCCGACGACCGCCAGCGCGCGGCCTGGATCGCGCGGCTCGGAGGGACGCCTTCGCGTCACAGCTACGACGGGGAGGTCGAAACAACGCTCGATGCGCTCGCCGAACATCTCGAAGCGCATATCGATATCGATCAGTTGCTCAGATCAGCGAGATAAGGAATGCGATCACGCCCAGTGCAGCGATCTGCAACGTGCAGGCGGTCTTGTACAACGCAAGCGCACGGCGAATGTCGTCGGAGGTCGCCTCGCTCCGCCCCTCGCCGATCCATTCATCCGCGGTCGGCGCGCCATGATAGACGCGCGGGCCGGAGAGTTTGAGGTTCAAGCGCGCCGGCCATGGCGGCTTCGGGCCATCCGGCATTGGGCGAGCGATGGTGGGCGGCATCCCGCCGCACTGTCGCCAGGGCGCGGCCGGCGTCAGCCTCTTCATGAAACCGAGCCGCAAGCGCGATCCACAGGGCAGCAAGACGCGAGGCCGGAAGATTGACAGTGTCGTCGACCTTGGCGGACGCAAAACCAAAGTCGGCGTGGCGCGGCGTGCGATGGCCGATCATGCTGTCGGCGGTGTTGACCGCCTTGTAAGCGCACGATGCCGGGCAGACCGCGAAGCACGCCCCAGAAACTCGGCGCCACCACGCCGTCGGAGAAATTCTCGGCGAGGCTTTCGATGGCCGAGCGGGCGACGCCGGCCTCATCGAGCGTGGCGGGATCGCGGCCGACGATCTTGGCCACGGCCTTGCGACCGGCTTCGAGCCCGCTAGCATCAAGCGCGTCGGCCACGGCAGCGACGTGCTCATAGAGACCGCGCTGGGCGAGAAGCGTGCTGGCAAGACAAGCGAGCACGACAAAGGTGAGTGGAGCAGGCAGCTGCAGCACGACATATTGCAAAGCAATGGCTGGGAGCACGTTCGCCGCAAGGAGCAGAGCCAAGCGACATCCAGCCATTGAGACGCCGTTTCGCCTCAGGCATGCTCGCCACATTGAGGCTCGAGTCCAGACGCTCAAGCACTGCGCCCATCCACATGACCGGATGGCCGACGCGATCGAGGAGGGAGACGGGATAGCCGAACCCGGCCTCGATCAGAAGCGCGCAAAGTACGGTGACGGCGTTGAACGATAGACACATGGATCAAGGCTTATAGCGTGCCCGAGGCATTGGCCTAAAGTCTAAGCGGCGCCTCCGGCCATTCACGGTCGCGTCAAGCCATAGTGATTAGCCGCAAAGCCTCCACGCGCTGCAATATGCGAACCAGCCAAAATCCGGAGGTTCGCAAGCTGATGATCGCTCATCGTGTTCTCCTCGCCGCCGGCCTTCTCGCCGGCGTCCTGCTCGGTTCTCTTCCCGCCATCGCCGCCGATTGGAAGCCGTTCACCGCCGAAGCCTTGAGCGCGGCGCAGAAGGACGGGAAATCCATTCTCGTCGACATCTCAGCACCCCTGGTGCCCAACCTGCCGGGCGCAAAAGCCGATCCTCGAAGAACTTACGGGCGCCCCCGAGTACAAAGATCTCATCGTCCTGAAGATCGATTTCGACAGTCAGCCTGACGACGTGCGCGCACTCAAGGCGCAATCGCAAAGCACGCTCATCGCCTTCAAAGGCTCCAAGGAAACAGCGAGATCGGTCGGCGATACCAATAAGGGCTCGATCGCGGCGCTCTTGAAAAGCACGCTCTAGGCGCTTGCCGTGAGCCTCGGCACTCTCGGGCTGGCCTTTCTGGCAGGAGCGTTGTCGGTCCTGTCGCCTTGCGTGCTGCCGCTGCTGCCGATCGTGCTCGGAACCGCCGCGACCGAGCGTCGCCTCGCACCATTCGCGCTGGCCGCCGGACTTGCGATCTCCTTCGTCGTCATCGGGCTGTTCGTGGTTACCATCGGATTTCAGGCCTCGACACGGGCGTGTTTCGCATGGTGTCGGCGGTGCTGCTCATTGCCGTCGGCACGCTGCTTCTGGTGCCAGACTCGGCGCTCAAGTCGCCGCAGCCGGCGGCCCCGTCAGCAACTGGGTCGAGGAACAATTCGGAGGCTTCGCTGCGCATGGCCTTGGCGGTCAGTTCCTGCTCGGCGTTCTGCTTGGCGCGGTATGGAGTCCTTGCGTCGGGCCGACGCTCGGCGCCGCCTCCATCCTCGCAGCCAAAGGCGAGAATCTCGGCCAGGTGGCTCTCACCATGATTGCCTTCGGTGTGGGTGCGGCGCTGCCGCTCATCGCCCTTGGGCTCCTGTCGCGCGAAGCCTTGTCGCGCTGGCGCGGACGGCTGATGGAAGTTGGCAAGGGCGGCAAGGCGTTGCTCGGCGGCCTGCTCGTCGCAATCGGACTTATCGTGGCAACCGGCCTAGACAAGCAGCTCGAGACCATCCTGGTCGATGCTTCGCCAGCCTGGCTCACGCGCCTCACCACCCAGTTCTGACGCCTCGTTCTTACCCTGAACGGCTTCGCGAAGGGGCGGCTGTGCTATGTTCGGCGTATAGCTCTAAGTCTCAGGCGCATGGCTGGTTTGGCATGATCAGAGTGGATGTTGCGCAGACGCTCGGCGACTTCAATCTTGAGGTCGCCTTCGAGAACGACGCCGGTATCACGGCCTTGTTCGGCCGGTCAGGCTCGGGCAAATCGACCACAATCAATCTGATCGCCGGCCTTGGCCGGCCTGATCGCGGCTCCATCGTGCTCGACGGCCGCATCCTGGCGGACACTGAGGCCGGGATCTTTGTCCCTGCCTACCGGCGCCGGATCGGGCTCGTGTTCCAGGACGCTCAACTCTTCCCGCATCTCAGCGTCAGGCAAAACCTGCTTTTCGGGCGCTGGTTTGCGCCGAAGGCGGCGCGTGCCGTGCCGTTCGATCAGGTGGTCGAGACGCTCGGGGTCGGCCATCTGCTCGAGCGCAAGCCGGCGCGGCTGTCCGGCGGTGAAAAGCAGCGGGTCGCCATGGGGCGGGCTCTGCTCGCCTCACCCGAAATTCTGCTGATGGACGAACCGCTCGCCTCGCTCGACACCGAGCGCAAGCTCGAAATCCTGCCCTTGATCGAGTTGCTGCGCGACGAGATGCGCATTCCGATCGTGTATGTGTCGCACGCAGTCGATGAGGTGGCTCGGCTCGCATCGCGCGTCGTGGTGCTGGAGAACGGGCACGTGGTGGCGGCGGGCTCGGTCGAAGATATCTTAGGCGCAGGCCTGAGCGGTACCGGGTTGAGCCGCTTTGCCCGTTCGTCGGTGGTGAGCGGTACGCTCGCCGCGGTCGATACCGCCTATGATCTCACGGAGATTTCGCACCCCGCCGGAACGATCTGGCTCACCGGCCGCGCCGGGCCGATCGGCCGCGAGGTGCGGATTGTCGTCAAGGCCACCGACATCACCCTGTCCAAGACGCGGGCGCAAAACCTCAGCGTGCGAACCGCGCTCGCCGGCACCGTTACCGTCATCGAAACCGGGGATGGCCCCCTCGCCGGCGTGTCCGTCGACCTCGACGGACACGGCCATGTCTTTGCGCTGGCGACGCGCAAGGCGGTCGATGAGCTTAAGCTTCGCCCCGGCGATCGCGTGTTCGCCTTGATCAAGTCGGTGGCAATCGACGAATGTGCGGTCGCGGCAGTCGAGGCGTGATCCTCGCGTGCCGGGGCCCTTAAGCGGCGGCACCTTCGAGCACTGCACCAAGATGCGTGCGTGCCCAAATGGCAGCCTGGGTCCTGTTCTGCAGCCTCAGCTTCCGCAGAATGGCTTTCATGTGCACCTTCACCGTCAACTCGGTGATCACCAGCTTGCGGGCGATGATCTTGTTCGACGCGCCTTCGGTCAGCGTGCGCAAGATCACAAGCTCGCGACGCGACAGGCTTCTGACCACGTCGTTGCCATTCATCCCCTGCTCGCTTCCCGCGACTGCAGCGAGAGACCGCATATCGGTAAGCCTGGGCGGGAACAGCTGAATGCTTGTCGCGCCGTTGCCGTCAGAGGAGCCGCTAGCCTCTTGAGCAAGCTCACCGATCTCCGTTGGAGTTGCAGGAGAGGTGCGGGCCATTTGCTGAAAGTGAGGATGCATGACCGATTGGCCAAGCGCGACCAGCTCCAAGGATTTGATGAGCTGCTTGCTGGGAATGTCTTGCCTGAGGAAGGCGCTGGCGCCCGCTTGAAAGGCGGGAAGGATGTCAGCCGCAGTGTGCGACGCGGTGAGAATGACAACCCTTACGTCCGGATTTGTCGCGACCACTTTCCGCACTAACTCATTAGTGGTCGGTCCGTATTCATTGACCCCTGCGAGCCAGATGCACGTCCCTGCCGACGCCAGATCATTTTCGGCGTCTTTGTCGAGTGCAGGGAGAATGTGGAGGGGTCGAAAGGGGGATTTGGCCAGTATTTGACGCAGTCCGTCGCGGACGAGAGCGCATGGATGAGTTACGACGAGGGGGGTAGCGTTACTCATTGGTCCTTACTCCACAAGTACAACTCTCTCCAATTAGACTTAAATGTTAGGACCCTGTCACTTTGGCTCTTAGGTTACCGGCGCGACACCATCGTATAGACTACCCGATGGTGGTATCCCCAAATGAGCCGTTCCGTTGCCCTGCTTGGCGAAGCGTGGGCTGGTATGTCGCAGTTCACAGCAAATTGATTGCAAAGCGTAATTCATGAAAAGTCGCTTAAAGCTGAAACAACTTTGAACCAGCTGGATCACATGCTAGACCGCCCGACCAGGGGGGCAAATGCTAAGCTGCCTCTGCTCTCACCAACGTCATCTCTGGCCATGGCGCACGGCCCATATAGGAAATTCTGCCTATCGTACTTTGGTGGCTTCCAGGCTTCCCGCTATGCGTGTAGCCGGGGATATGCAATCTCTTAAGTGTTCCCTTTCTACACGAGGAACAGCACATTGAAGTCGCCGAGCCAGCCGTGTTGATGAGGGAAGATTGACGATGCGTCCAGCTCGATACCTCGAACGTATTTGGGTGATCGAAGGCGAGACTTAGCGAGCCCATTGCGGTCAGGATATTAGAGCCGGGAAGATCATAGCGAGATGCATCGACCACCGTCCGGGGCCACCAAATGGCCATGAAGGAGCATCTGCGCAGCGATTCGACGGTCTTCGTCATCGACGACGACGCTTCGGTGCGCACCGTCCTGAAGGCGCTCTTTGAGTTGGTCGGGCTCAAGGTCCAGCTCTTCGCCTCGGCCACTGCCTTTCTCAACGCCCCGATTCCGGACACGCCGTGCTGCCTCGTGCTCGATGTAAGGCTGCCCGGAATGAGCGGCCTCAAGCTTCAAGAGGAGTTGGCGAGGGCCGAGGTACACGTGCCGATCGTGTTCCTCACGGCGCACGGAGACATCCACATGGCCGTCGCCGCGATGAAAGCGGGCGCCCACGATTTCCTCACCAAGCCGTTCCGCAATCAGGAGGTTCTCGACGCCGTCGACGCTTCCCTGGAGCAGGATGGGACGCGGCGCAAAAAGGAGCAATCGAGCTCGGGCCTAAGAGAACGCTTCGAGTCGCTCAGCCCCCGTGAGAAAGACGTGGTCACGCGGGTAGCGGCCGGAGGGCTCAACAAGCAAATCGCCGCCGAATTGGGACTGAGCGAAGTGACGGTGAAGGTCCACCGCGCCAAAGCCATGCGCAAGCTCCACGCAAAGTCGCTGGCCGAACTGGTCAGAATGGCCGACCTGATGCGCTCGGATTGACCGGCGCTATCCATCACCTTGCGCAGAGTTTTTCAGCAAGCCACAACTGACGAGGCTCTCGGACGCCCGATAGAGCTCGTCGAAGGCCAGACCTGAGCGCTCGGCAATATCGAGAACGCTGCTCTCGCCGTCAGAGAGATTGAGCATCCAGAGAAGCGCCATCTGCTCCCTCTCGCTCGCGGTAGGCAAAAGCCCCCTCTTCCCCAACTGAGGTTCCCCCATGGGACTTAGGTTGAAGAACTTGGTGTCTCTCTCCAGGAGATCTATCACCTTGAGCAACGCGCCCAGCGTATCGGCAAGGTGCGCCGGCGAGACAAAATTCAAGTCGTCGGCGGAGGTGTGATATTCCGGATATTCGCCGTGCGGAGTGCGCCGGAAGCTCCCCACCGGAAGATTGAACCCCGGCGAACAGAACTGTCTTTCGTCATAGCCGTAGGGCGAGAAATCGTGAACCTCGAAGGGCGCTCCCCTGGTGCGCAGGACGTGCTCGACGGCCCTGTCTATATCTGCGGTATGGCGTCGGCTGCGCTTGTAGTTGACGTTTCCCCGGTCACCGACGCAGGCCAAAACCAATCCGTGCTTGATCCGCCCCACCTTGTCCTGATTGCGGGATAACCAGGCTATCGGACCGATGGTGCCCGGCACAAACAGGAAGCGATAGGTCAAGCGATGGGTCGTGCGCCCCAGGATGCGCGCGAGCGCCGTGGCGACGGCAACACCCGACAAATTGTCGTTCGCCATCGAAGGATGACAGATATGCGTCGAGATGAGGAATTCATCCTCGATTTGGCCGGCAAGCATGCACTCGCCATAAGTGAGGGCTCCGTCGCTGAGCGAAGAGTTGATCATCACTTCGTATTCGGCGTCGGCGAGGCTTTCGAGCTGGCGGTGCGACAGGCAGAAGCCCCAGGATTCCGCGTAATAGCTGGTGCGATAGGGAATCCAGTCCGGATGCTGGGGGAGCGAATGAAGATGGGGACGAAGCTCGCCGAGCGACAGACGCGCTTTGACCGGGCCACTGTAATTGACCACGTGCAAGTTGTTTTCCTGAAAGTCGACAACGCGCCGCCCTTCACCATCCTTGATGTAGGCGTCGTGGATGTTCCATTCCTTCGGCACCGTCCAATCGAACACTTGGGTGCCTGACGGCACCTCGTGGGTGGAAAGCGGGATCAATTCGCCGAGCCGGAACAGGCTCTGTCGCAGGCCGTCTCCGGTGATGCTCCGGCAGATCGGGAACAACTCGCAAATCAATTCGATCATCTTGTCGGCTTCGGACTTGAGATCGACGGATTTGCGTGGGCGTGACGGCCTCGGCGAGGTCCTCGCGCCGAACGGTGTTGAGATCCGCTCGGCGTCCCGGACACCATTGCCGGGAAAACTGCGGCGGTCGCCAGCGGGCACTATGTTCATCGGACCGGCTCCACGGCAGCCGCGGGGCGAAGGGGACGATGCAGCGCTCCGCTGCTTGCGAGTTCGGCGCGAAAGATCATGCTTGCTCCAGTGCCGACGCCGAACACGCACTAGATACCAGATACCAGCCATCGGTCCTTGCAGCGGCGATTGATCTTCGCATCTCGGAGCGGACTCCCATGAGGGATAATTCTCGGGAGAAGGAGACGCGAAAGAGTTACCACTAGCGAGAGGCTGGGCGGTGCAGGTTTGGCGATACCTAGAGCGCTGACACCTTCACCTGTTGAACACCGAAGTATCTGGCGATGCTTTGACCGCGATCGGCTCCCCGCCGGCCTTTAGCCGCCCTTTCAAGAAGATCGTGGGGATGTCACCTCGGACTGGCGTCGCCGTAGCAATTAGGGTCGCGGCCGATATTGCGAACCCTCGGATGAATCGCAAGCTTGCGACCTCGCACCGATGTTGATTTGTCGGCCAGCGGCTCTGTGCAAGGTCTTTACCTCTGGTTGTGCGGAAAACGCGTTGAGTAAAATCAACGACTTTAGCTACACAGCTTAGCTGGCGGTGATGTTCTTGTTATGTTCACGCTCCAAAAGGTTGCACAACTCTAGGTTGGTATCACTTTCTTACTCTGTCTCAGGCGGACCGGCTTGGGCTTCGGCCTCGGCTCCAGCAAACAAAATCGGCACCCTCAGCATCCAGAAAACCGAAGCTCCACAAAGGGCGAGCAGTGAGGCTTCAGTCGGTTGCACTTTCGCCCGCACGTAATGCGACAGCAGTAGGGCTCTCCTTCCAGGTACTGCTCAAGGGAGTCGCGTCGAGGTTTGCTACGGCGCCGATCGCGCCGGGAAAGGTCGCGATCACTTACCCTAGGTGGCGGAGATCGATCAAAGTTTCAAGCTGCCTTCACGCGCGCCTGCTGGGTCTGGACATCGAGGTCACCGTCGTTCCTGGCGGCGACAGAGAACCTGCAAGCGGTGCCCTCCTTCGAGGCCGCTTTCTGGAGGCGGCCAATCCATGTGTATTTTGGGCCGACGCACGGATGCCGCCCTCAAGGGCCGCGCAAACGCCCGCAAGGAGCGGCTCTAACGTCTTGCGTTTCTCGAGACGGACATAAGAGGGCTCGGTGCGAATGTGATATCAGCAAGTGGGACACAATAACCCGCCGAAGTTGTAGGGCGCAGCTGTTGTAGGTGGAGCTATGGCTGCCGTGGCGCTGCTTGGCGGAGACGACGGCGACGCACAGAAATCGCAATAACCCGGGAAAACCGTCGGGCCCTTAACTTGGCCCTGTGTTGCGTCGGCTCGGGTACCTCTTCTGGGATCTTCGTTTCCTGAGCGACTGATGCGACAAGTGGTTGTGGCAGCATCTCGCCTCACACGCGCAATTATAATGTAAGCGACCCGCCCCCCTATGGGTCGCTAGCGACCAGCCCCCAATAGGTCGCGAAAGAAGCCTCGCTTGATCCCTCGCGGGGCTTCTCTTTTTGGGGACGCGGTCGGAAAGGAACAATCACTTTTCTCTCGCGATGGCACGGTGCTTGAAATGTACCACTCTTGCTAGACTTGTTTTGGCCAGGGTTGGCTACTAGCCTGGATTAGTTCAGTGCGCGGCCCAACGCTTCGACTTCCGCCTTAGTAAGAGGCAGAACATCAGGGTCCTAGCCAGCCCCGTCGCCGACCTCGTCGGTCACGACCCAAAATTGTTGAAGGGTTGCAGTGGGTGTGCCGAGACGTTGCTGAGTTGGGGGGTGATCACATGGCGTCTTCATTCGACAACCTGGAGAAGGCTCAGCTCGCGCCAAGCGCGCGTGCGGCAGTGACTTCGCTCGCGTTCGGGAGCATTCCCGAGGTGATAGCCGAGGACGCCGCCATAGCTCTTGATCGACGTCTTGGTTACCTCTACGCGAGGGAACGCCTTGGCATCGAAGGAGAGCACGAGGCTTCACAAAATGGCCGTGGCCTCAGCGCCTTCAGCATTGGGAAGCTAATTTCCCCGCAATTGCTCATCCGCGCGCTGCTCACGGCGACAGGCCTCTACCAGCGCGGCCTTGAGAACGCCAAGAGGGTTGAGGTGAGGCACAACGTCATCAAATCGCCTCGGCTTCCACTCGGCTTCCAAGGCTACAGGATGCTGCACCTCAGCGATCTGCATGCCGACATGAACCAGGAGGCGATGCAGCGGATCGTGAGCCTCGTGAGAAACCTACATTACGACGTCTGCGTAGTAACCGGAGACTTCCGGGGAGCTCTAACTGGGCCCTTCGATGACACCTTGAGAGAAGTGGCGCACCTTCGGCGTGCCCTTAGGGGACCGCTCTATGGGGTGCTCGGCAACCATGACGCCGCCGCCATGGTTTCTGCTTTGGAAGAGATGGGAATTCGGATGTTGCTTAACGAGCATGTCGTCCTCGAGCGCGGCAGCGAGCGCATCCACCTCGCCGGCATTGACGATGCCCACTTCTATCAGATCGCAAGTATCGAGACGGTAGCGGATGGTATCCCGCCTAGCGAATTTGCCATCCTGCTTTCGCACAGCCCCGAAATCTACAAGCAAGCCGCTCACGTGGGCTTCGCCGCCTTGATCAGCGGCCATACCCATGGCGGGCAGATTTGCCTGCCAGGCGGCATCCCACTCACACTTGATGCCAAGCTTCCCCGACACATGGGCGCCGGGGCCTGGAAATATCTCAACATGTTTGGCTACACCTCGGTGGGTGCCGGTTCCTCCGTCGTGCCGGTGCGCTTCAATTGCCCACCTGAGATCACTCTTCATCACTTTCGAAGGTCGGGTTGAGCCCGTTTCAGTAGGGCTGATCGCGGATGTTTAACTTGAACAACAGCTGCGAAAGCGCAAGCGCCCCCACTACGAAGATCGCGGTGGCAACCGCGATATCGAGGATGCCCAAAGGCAGCACGACATTGCAGGCGAGGAGAGGAAGCAAAAATTCTGGGATTTGATCAACGCCAATGAACTGGCTGCTCGCACTAAGATCCAACCGTCGCTTTAAAAAGCTTGAGAGGAGATCACCAGCCATCGCCGCGACGGCGACCAAGGCGCCAACCTTCCAATCCAATCCGATTAGCGGAGCGAAGGCGGAGGTGACCAATATCGAGAGTGCGACGCCGCGGAGCGTTTTCGAGGGGCCAAACAGCGGCCTGCCGTCCAGGAACTCGGCGTTACAGTCAACTGGCATCGCCAAAGTCTTTCCCAGGATTTTAGCGGCGATCACCGGGGTACCGTTGGCCACCGCAAGGAGCGCGAGGAGCTGGGCGATAAGAAGCAAATTCATTGGCGTCTCGTCTTACTGCCGCAAAGTACACAATCTTTGTAGAGCTGCGAGATAGGCGATTATATCCAGCCGCTGAGCGCCTTGTGGTGGTGGCACGGGGCGAGTTACGGATTGCGATCTTTCGAATCACAGGCCTCAAGGGCAATTGCGCTCTGCAAGGACGTCAATCCAATTCGGAACTGGGATGGCGACGGAACCAGACGTTCCCGCCACTCCCACCATTATAGCCGCCAGTCTAAGATCTTCGTTGCTTTGAATGAACACCGGACCACCAGAACTCGCCGCGTGGGTATCGCAATCGGTGAACCAGAGGTTCTGATCTCGCGCCAGCAGATGGCACCCAAAGTGACCGGTCAACGCGTACCGTCGATCAGCGGGATAAGATACATGCACGAGCGAAATGTCGGAGCTTTGAACCTCGGCATGATCGAGTTCCAATGGAGTAATGTTATTGAGATCGTCCTTCAGCACGATCAGCACCACATCTCGCAAAAAGGCCCGTTGAGGAACCTGTTGAGACGGTAGGCTCCTGTTTGGACCAACGTACTCATAGTCAGGGGGAAAATGTAGACATTTGGCGGTCGAATGACCGAGCCAGCTAGATCCTCTGACGCCCGCCAAAAAATGTATTTGATGGAGGGGGAAAGGCTTGCGGCTCCATGGATCCATAACGCAATGAGCCGCCGTGATGACGAGGTTGGTGGCGATCAGAGAACCTGTGCACCAACGCGTGCGCCGGTAGCCGGTCGTGTTGATTTGGCCGATGGCACCCCAGGGTGGGCTCAGTCGCTCAATCACTTTTCTATCGTCATTGCCAAATATGCCGGATTGCGGATCTCCTGCGGATGGGCGGACGATGGCGAGAGAGAACGCGACACAGATGACGCCTACTGTATAGAGCGCGCGTAGTCTCGGCACAAAGCAATCTCGCTTAATCACAAAGCATCTCGTTAGGGGGAACACGTCTTCTTTTTAGGCTATGGCGCCGCCACGCAATTTGGCGGCAGACCTGATGAACATCTTAATGCACTCGCCCAAGGTCGAGGAGGCCTATGGGGAGTACTTTTCCTGGAAAGCCGGCGGTCTTAGCTCAGGCTTTCGCGATACTGATGCGCCAATCGGTTTTCAGTCGCCTTGGCAACGCGCTTGGGTAGATGCAGCGCGCTTTGCCGCGGGTCTTAAGCTTTGCGACCGCGACCTAAGCCACGGCACTGCACGGGCTTGAGTTTGGCCGCGTTAAAGGAAAACCCTGCCGCCGGTGCGAGCGCGCCTGGCCGAAAGGCATAACGCTGACGGCGTCGATCTTCGCCGCAACTTGGCACCTCTTCTGGACGCGCCCGGATTGGGCAGATCGTTTCTTCGTCGAGCCTCTGGAGAGCCACTACCAGCGCGCGTCAATCAGTTCGCCCAACTCCTTCACCTTGCGGCTGCTGCTCAAGGGAGCCGCGTCGACATTTGCTAAGGCGCAGATCGCGCTGGCGAAGGTCGCGATCACATACTCTGGATGGCGGAGCCGGCTCAAAATTGCCGGCTGCCTTGCCGCGGTGACGGTGGTGAGCTTCCTTTATTTCGCGGGCTCGATTGACCTTAGGTCGGTGCAGGGGCTTCAGACTGCCCTTCTCGCAACTCCATAGCTCAGCACCGCAGTCGCACGGATGTAAGTCGGTCGGCGCAAAGCGCTATGCACGCGCAGCCTTGAATTCCGTTACGTGGAAAATCGACAAGCACGCGAGCACGACGCCGACCAGATAGAGGGCGATGCTAAGGCCTTGCACGATCAGCCATACGTTCTTTCCGGTGATTATTGTGCCCCAACCGGGCGGTTCGGATTGCGGAAAAACCAGAATGGGCGCTCAAAAGTCTGCTCGGGCTGTGCAATGTGTCGGTGCGTGTATTTTCGTTTAGTGTGAGCTTGGCTCTTCGCTGCCTTAGCTGTTTTGGGCTTAGCGCTTCCAGCCTTCGAAGTGCTTTCCGCTTTCGGGGCGGCTACTGAAGCAGCCTGGCCTTTCATTCCTTCGGTTTTTGCGCCACAGACGTTCCCGCGCTTATTCCACGCCATGCCGGCTTTATCGCAATCGGATCTCGTCAGAGGTTTGTTTGATGCAGCCGTCGATAATGTTTGCGGGCCAGCTTCTATTTTTGGTGACTTAGCTGTTTTGGGCTTAGCGCTTCCAGCCTTCGAAGGGCTTTCTACTTTCGGGGCGGCTACTGAAGCAGCCTGGCCTTTCAATCTTTCGGTTTTTGCACCACAGACGTTCCCGCGCTTATTCCACGCCATGCCGGCTTTATCGCAATCGGATCTCGTCCGAGGTTGGTTTGATGCAGCCGTCGATAATGTTTGCGGGCCAGCTTCTATTTTTGGTGCCGCCCCTGCCTCCGTTCCTTCCGATTTTTCTCCGCAAACATTCGCGCTTCCGTTCCACACCATAGTTGCCTTATCGCAGTCAATTCGTGTCAGTGGCTGACTGGCAGTGCCATCGGTCAGCGCTTCGGGCGGAGCCTCTGATGCCGCCTGAGCTTTCGATTCTTCCGATTTGGCCCTGCATACGTTCGCGCTATCGCTCCACTGCATCCCCACCTTATCGCAGTCAGCTCTTGTTAGCGGCTGACTTACGGTTTCGGGTGCGTCTGAGTTTGGTGCAGTCTGGGCAGTAGCTTCCCCCGCTACTGACCCGCAAACATTCGCACTAACATTCCACGCCATAGTTGCCTTATCGCAGTCAATTCGTGTCAGTGGCTGACTGGCGGTGCCATCGGTCAGCGCTTCGGGCGGAGCCTCTGATGCCGCCTGAGTTTTCGATTCTTCCGATTTGGCCCTGCATACGTTCGCGCTATCGCTCCACTGCATCCCCGCCTGATCGCAGTCAGCTCTTGTTAGCGGCTGACTTACGGTTTCGGGTGCGTCTGAGTTTGGTGCAGTCTGGGCAGTAGCTTCCCCCGCTACTGACCCGCAAACATTCCCACTAACATTCCACGCCATGCCTGCTTTATCGCAGTCAACTCTCGTCAGGGGTTGCCCAGATGTATCAATCGCAGAGGGTTCCCCTTCAGACCCTGACACAGCCTGGGACTCGGCCAAGCGGTCGGCAACAGCTAGACCGTCCCGGTACGATTTCTGGGCCTCGGCGAGATTGCCTTGCGCCATCAGCACGTCCCCGACCTTGCTGTAAGACAGCGAGAGATCGCGCTGCCAGCTGGCATTTTCGGGGTCGACCTTGGCCAAGTGGTCGGCAACCGGCAGAGCGTCCCGGTACCATTTCAGCGCCCCGACGAGATTGCCTTGCGCCATCAGGAAGTCACCAACCTCGACATAAGAGGCGAGATCCCTCTGCCAGCCGGCAATTCTGTCAACCTTGGCCAAGCGGTCGACCACCGCCAGACTGTCCCGGTACGATTTCTGGGCCTCAGCGAGATTGCCTTGCGCCATCAGCACGTCGCCGACCTTGCTGTAAGACAGCGAGAGATCGCGCTGCCAGCTGGCATTTTCGGGGTCGACCTTGGCCAAGCGGTCGGCAACCGCCAGAGCGTCCCGGTACGATTTAAGGGCCTCGGCGAGATTGCCTTGTGCCATCAGGAAGTCGCCAACCTCGACATAAGAGGCGAGATCCCTCTGCCAGCCGGCGATTCTAGGTTCGACCATGTTGCGTTGCGCGTTCGCTTTCTCGAGCTCAGGTCGAGATTGGGCTGACCTGTTCTCCGACGTGGCCTGATCCAATTTGGTCTGCAGCTCACTGCGTTGAACGTTCGCTTTCTCGAGTTGAGAGTTGAGACTGGCGGCCCGTTTGGCGAGCTCCGTAGGCGCCTTTGCCTGATCTGCCGCCTGTTTAGCGTTCTCGAGCTCGCTCTGCATGCCTACTAGACCAGACTGCTTGTCCTCGAGCTGAGATTGGGCTGATTTGATCTCCGACGTAGCCTGATCTAATTTGGTCTGAAGCTCAATGCGTTGAGCGTTCGCTTTCTCGAGCTCAGAGTTGAGACTGGCGGCCCGTTTGGCGAGCTCCGCATTCTGCGCTTTTGCCTGATCTGCCGCCTGCTTAGCGCTCTCAAGTTCGCTCTGCATGCCTCCTAGACCAGACTGCTTGTCCTCGAGTTGGGATTGGGCTGATTTGATCTCCGACGTGGCCTGATCTAATTTGGTCTGAAGCTCACTGCGTTGAGCGTTCGCTTTCTCGAGCTCAGAGTTGAGACTGGCGGCCCGTTTCTCGAGCTCCGTAGCCTGCGCTCTTGACTGATCTGCCGCCTGCTTAGCGTTCTCAAGCTCGCTCTGCATGCCTCCTAGCCGAGACTGCTTGTCCTTTAGCTGAGATTGGGCTGATTTGATCTCAAACGTGGCCTGATCCAATTTGGTCTGAAGCTCACTGCTCGCATTCTCGAGTTGAGAGTGGAGACTGGCGGCCCGTTTGGCGAGCTCGGTAGCCTGCACTTTTGCCTGATCTGCCGCCTGCTTAGCGTCCTCAAGCTCGCTCTGCATCTCTCCTAGACGAGACTGTTTGTCCTCAAGCTGGGATTGGGCTGATCTGATCCCCGACGTGGCCTGATCCAATTTGGTCTGAAGCTCATCGCGTTGAGCGTTCGCTTTCTCGAGCTCTGAATTAAGACTGGCGGCCCGTTTGGCGAACGCCGTAGCCTGCACTTTTGCCTGATCTGCTGCCTGCTTAGCGCTCTCAAGTTCGCTCTGCATTGTATCCAAATGCTGCTGTGTCTGAACTAAGCGGTAACCGGTGAGAATGATGACAATCACGAACACCCCTCCGGCGATCCACTCCCATGCCCGGTTCGACCGACCCCGCTCGACAGCTCTGTGCCATGAGAGCTCGTCCGCTCTGGCCGTGGCCCGCATTTTTTTATTGATTCCATTTAGCGATGACCCGCATTTTCTATCCAGCGATTCCATTTCGCGATTGCCTTGTTTAGTCATGTGTATCAAGCCCTGACTACACATCCCCTCGTTCCCTACTTTAGCGCGCCAGTGCAACGTTTCAAAACTAATCAAACTTTAGACCCGGAACCTCTCTGACGGCTGGGTTTGAGGCGTTCGGCTTCAAGGTCCATCCCAAAAACCCAAGGCTGCAAAAAGGAAGTCCCGATGGTCGATCCTCATTCGCGGCGAAGGAGCAATTGGGTTCGGTTTGCAAAAATCGCCCGCTCGTCCCTGGATGCTCCGCTCAGCGACTGGTGGCG
>CAVWRU010000001.1:0-91887 GCA_963757555.1 uncultured Alphaproteobacteria bacterium | reverse complement strand
GGCGGGTTCAAAGGGTGGCCGCAACACTTCAATCTTTGAGAAAAGATGGAGTGTTCAGGATGGGCTATCGCGGACGGATCTATTTCACGGAGAAGCAGAAGGCGGAGATCTGGGATCGCTGGCAGGGCGGGGAGTCGATGAGTTCGATCGGGCGGATGTTCGATCGCAATTCGTCGTCGATCTATCCACTTCTGTCCCGGACCGGCGGGATCCGACCGCCGGAGCGGAAGCGGTCGCGTCTGGCGTTGAGGCTGTCCGAGCGCGAGGAGATCTCCCGAGGGCTGAGGGCGCAGCTGTCTCTTCGAACGATCGCCCGTCAGTTGCGACGTGCGCCATCGACGATCAGCCGCGAGGTGCGGGACAACGGAGGCCGCACAGGCTATCGGGCTGCGCGATCGGATCGGGCGGCTTGGGATCGCACACGTCGCCCCAAGCCGTGCAAGTTCGCTTGTCGCCCGGCGCTCTGCCGGACAGTATCGGTTAAGCTTGAGCTCAAGTGGTCGCCGCAGCAAATCGCAGGCTGGCTGAAGCGCGAACATCCCGACGACGAGCACCGGCGCGTGTCCCATGAGACTATCTATCGAAGCCTGTTCATCCAGGCGCGCGGCGTGCTGAAGAAAGAATTGCTGGCCCATCTGAGGGCGACCCGCGCGATCCGCCGCTCCCGGCACGCCAGCTTGAAGTGCGACGGGCTCGGCCAGATCAAGGACGCGATCTCAATCCGGGAACGGCCCGCTGCTGTGGAGGACCGCGCCATCCCCGGCCACTGGGAAGGCGACCTGATCGCAGGCTCCCGGAACAGCTATGTCGCAACCCTGGTCGAGCGCCGGTCCCGCTACGTACTCCTCGCCAAGGTTGCGAACAAGGACACCGCCAGCGTCGTGGGCGCGCTCGTGAGACAAGTGCAGCATCTGCCGCGGGAACTGCGCAGGTCGCTGACCTGGGACCGGGGCAAGGAGCTCGCCGACCACAAGCGCCTGACGCTGGCCACCGACCTTGAGGTGTACTTCTGCGACCCCCACAGTCCCTGGCAGCGCGGCACTAACGAGAACACTAACCGTCTTCTGCGCCAGTACTTCCCGAAGGGCACCGACCTGTCCGTGCACAGCCAGGCCAAGCTGAACGCCGTGGCGCGCGAGCTTAATGAGCGACCAAGAAAGACGTTGCAGTATCACTCACCAGCGGAGAAGTTCGCAGAGTGTGTTGCGGCGATCGGTTAAATCGGCAGTCATTAGCGGACTTTGAGCCGGCACTAGCGGATGTCCGGTTTTGGGATAACTCCAGACAACAACGGGCTTAGCAGTCAGCGCCTTTTCCACCTGACCTCAAATGTTGCTTGCGCGTCACCGCATTCTGGGGGTCATACCCCCAGTGGTCTACCATTTGCGTAAGACGCAAATGGTTTGACAACAGTACCATTTGTGTGGCACACTTATGGAACTGAGGATGAGGACAGGCAAAAACGAGGGGTCGTCGATGAACTGGTTTGAGGAGTTTGCAAACGGGGTCGAAACGAGCGCTGACAAGCCTGACGCTGGTCTGGCACTGCGATGGATCGCGGCGTGGGAGGAGTCTGGCGAGTTCGTGGAGGAGCTGAGACGTCAGAAGAAGGTCTCTCAGTGGGCCACTAGGGGTGAAATTCATGTAGGCAAGCGTCTTGCATGGTTCGAAGACCTACGGGCGTTCCAACGCTGGCTCGAGACAAAGGTTAGCGATCCCGAGGCGCGTCTGGTGCTGGCGCTAACCGCGGAATTCGAGCATGAGCAAGTCCAAAAATACATCACGGAGTCGATCGAGAGCTATCTGAGCGATCCGCCTGATAGCGATTTTCTTTGCGGCTATCTATCAGCGATGCTGGTCGTTGCAGAAGAGTCGCTCGGGCTCCCGATGGAATGCCTTCCATTCGTGGAGGGGCGAAGCCTTCTGAAGCGCTACTCACGCGACCACTGGAACCCACACGCTGCGTGAAGGAATGGCGACCCCCGGTCAGTTGGTGCAGGCAATGGCAGACGTTCTCGGCGTTTCGAGAGCGACGGTCACCGTATATGACCGCGTTCTCGCCGAGAATGGACTCCGGTCAAAGAGCGGTCGGGGAACGAGTGCCGCTAAAGTAACCTCGCGCGACGCGGCTAATCTCCTGATCGCTTTGGCCGCGTCGCCTCTCTTTGGCTTGTCGGCAAAAGACGCTGTGCGCAACTGCGAAGCGTATGGATCGTTACAGAGAGCTGAAGTTGGTTGGCCCGAAGCGTTCACCGAATTTGGGTTGCCTACATTGGCGAGGCTACCTCCCAAGCAGAATTTTCGAGGCGCTTTGTCAGCTCTGATCGAGGCCGCCGGAAGGGGAGAGATCTTTAAGCTACCAAAGCAGGAAAGCGTTTTTCGCTGAGTACGTACTTTGAAGTTAGGTTCATCGGCCCTGGCCATGCGCGGAGATCGTCGTTGATGGCGCAAAGGAATTTGGTCTGATGGCGAGACTGATTTACGTAATCCGAAAGCAAAGCGGTTCCGCCTGAAAGTTTCAAAGGACGGGCGGCTTAACATAGCTGATCTGCGCCACACTAGCAGCGTTGGTTTCAACACGATCCAGACACTTGGATTTCTAATATCCGGTGATGGGGCACAAAAATGATCGCCGACTATGAGCGACTAGAGACGCCAAAACAGCTTGCCGAGCGCATTGGCGTGAAGGAGCGACAGATTCGTCACCTCATCGAGACGCGTCAAATTGAGCATGTGTGGATTGGTTGTCGCGTACATATTCCGGTGGGCGCATTCACACGTTTTCTTGAGGCAAAGAAAGTCAAGCCATGCCACGACGAAACCAGGGACCCCGTCTTCGTTGGCTCCAGAAGCGCCGATGCTTCTACATCAACTGGACCGAACGTGGCCGCAGCCGCGAGCGCTCAACTGGTACGGCAGACCGCGAACAGGCTGAAGTCGTCTTCGCGGAATGGCTGCAACGCAGGGGCCGCCGCCGCGGCCCAAGTGATCCCTCTGCCGCTCTCGTGACCGACGTGCTGAACGATTATCTACAAGAAAGGGGACCAAAGATCGCCGCCCCAGGGCGCATTGCATACGCCGTGTTGTCGTTGACCGACTTCTTCGAAGGCAACACGATCGCGGATGTGACGCCACAGACGTGCGGGCGCTACGTCGAGATGCGCGGCCGCTCACAAGGTACTGTTAGGCGCGAGTTGGGTGTCCTGAGAGCTGCGATCAACTACGCGCACAAATGCGGCAGGATCACTCGTCCAGTAGCTGTAGAGCTTCCAGATCGCCCTGAACCGCGTGATAGGTGGCTGAGCCGCAAGGAAGCTGCCAGCCTGATTCGCGCTGCGAGAACACGGCAAGCACGGCTCTACATGCCGCTATTCATTCTGCTCGGGCTTTATACGGGCAGGCGCAAGGAAGCCATCCTATCGCTGCGCTGGCCACAAGTGGACCTAGATGCAGGGTTGATCGACTTCGAGATTGCGGGCCGCCAGCGCACGAAGAAGAAGCGAGGCAAGGTTCCCATCCCCGCGCGCCTCTTGCCGCATCTTAGGCGAGCCCGGAAACGCGGGACTGATTTGGGCTACGTATTGCACCTGAATGGCGAGCGCATAGGAGACGTCAAGAAAGGATTCGCGGCAGCGTGTGAGCGAGCAAGCATCAAGGGCGTGTGCCCCCATACGCTTAAGCACACAGCAATTACTTGGTGCATGAGGTCCGGTACCGACCCCTGGCAGGCGGCGGGTTTTTTCGCAACATCAGTCGAAACGCTCTTGCGCGTTTACGGCCACCATCATCCTGACTACATGCGCGAAGTCGCCGAACGCATCGGCAGGCGTCCGCAGAATGTCCGCGTAATCGCGTAGTGTTTTTGTTGTGTTCCGGCTTGAAACGACCCGAAGGATGCCAGAAAATGGAACTAAGATAGATGAAGCGCAATCCTCCGAAGGCAGAGGTCATAGGTTCGAATCCTGTCGGGTGCGCCAGTTCCTATGGCAATTTGCCCCGCGTTGAGGCGTTATTGGGATCGCGTCGGTCTGGAAGGGGAGTGCGTGGCGTATGTCTGCGTTGTTGGCGTTGTTTTCGATTGCGATGATTGGCTATTTGTACGGCTGCAAGACGACGGACGATCGTTAGTCTCGACTGTCGGGCTCTGGTTGCAGCCGGTTTTTCCGACGCTCCTCAAGCGCTCCTTGGTCTTTTCCGAGAGCGGACGGGGCGAGCGGTTCAGGGCCACGGCGGCGCGAATGAGCGTCTTCAAGGCCTTTTTATCGATCTTGTCGCCTTCATGGAAATCGATGGCGCGCCTCACATTGCCTTCGAGGCTCGCGTTGAACAGTCCTGAAGGGTCCTTGAGCGAGGCGCCCTTGGCGAAGGTCAGCTTCACGACAGCCTTATAGGTCTCGCCGGTGCAGACGATGCCGGCGTGCTCCCACACCGGAACCCCTCTCCACTTCCATTCCTCGACCATCTCGGGGTCGGCCTGCTTGATGAGACTTCGGACCCGAGCGAGGGTCTCGCCCCGCCAATCAGGGAGCCCCGCGATTCTCGCATCGATCAGCTGAGAGGGAGAGGCTTCGCCTTGCGCTTTCTTCGAGCCGCGCTTGCTCTTCATCATGGCTGTTGCCGTCCTCATGGCTGCCGTCGCTCACCCCTCACTATATATTTATGACGCTTACTTCGGTTACCGGGATTGCCGCAATGACTACGGGTGGGAGGCGAAAATGAACCGACAACGAGGCCTGCGGGCGGTGGTGCGTGCTTTCGGTCGCTGCGATTGCGCTCCTTTCATTGGCCGCGTGCGGCGATGCCGCCGTCCCGTCCGCATCCTTGCTGCCGCGCGACACGGTCGTGCCTGTGAGTGTGGTGACCAAATACTTCCCCGAAATCACCAAGGAGGCGAGCACGGGGCCGAACGAAACGAGCGTCGGGAAGCCGATGGCGTCGAGGTCGGTGGTCTTCGTGAGCGCCGACGGAAAGAAGAAGGTGACGGTCTCCCTCGACCAGTACGCCAGCGCCAGCGATGCCGCTGCGGCCTACCGAACGGCCGTGCAGGGGAGCAAGGCCGCGCCCGGGTTCAACCCTGCGGCAACGCCTAGCCTGGGGCAGGAGGCGTTCGCCGGCACCTCGCAGGTCGGCGCCGAGATGCATTTCGGTCTCGGGGCACGCGACGGCAGGCTGATCATGTCCGCCGCGCACGCGGGCGACATCCCCGTCACCCCCGACAACTCGACCAATCTCATCAGCCTCGGGGACGTGGAACTCGCCACCGCCAAGCAGGTCCTCGGCCCCTCGGGGAGCAGTTAGCTGTGGAAAGTGCCTGCTCGCGCTCCGTACGCACCTCGCACCCGTCGCTCACATGCGTTGGCCGGGCAATTGGCTCGCTTGCTTCACCCAAGTGGCGAACTGAGCTTCGTCGAGCTGGTCGTCCTCATGGATGTCGAGGTAGCGCGTGTCCTTGCTCTTGGATTCGCCTGGGGGGACAGGACGCAGCGACGCGCCGCGGAAGAAAGCGACTTTCACGTAGTTCGTGAAGCAGTGAAAGCTGAGGAACCAGGCCTGGTCCTCGCCGCCATAGAACGGCGAGTTCCATTTGACCGCCTTGCGCGCGCCTGGGACGGTACGCACGATGAGCGCATCGAGGCGGCGCCCGATGTCGCGTTTCCAGCCCGGCATTGCGGCGATGTAGGCCTGCACCGGGGCGTCGCCTTCGGCCTTCGGAACTTGCGGGTTGCCGCCTGCAAGCAGCGCCGGCTTCGCGGCTTTGGCCCACTTCGTAGACGTCGTTTTAGCCATTGCGTTCATTCAAACTGATAGCCGGCAGACTTCAATCTGCCCGCGCCAGGACCTGCTCCAGCTTGGCGAAGAACTGCTGCCACCCCGCCTTGGCGCCCCCGTAGGCCTGCTTCTGATCCGGCCGGAAGCCCGTCTGCTCCATGCGCAGGTGGGTGCCTGAGCTCGTTGGAGTAAGCGTGAAGGTCACCACACTCTTCAGATTGTAGGCCGCGTCGTCGTGCGCAAAGTTCCAGGTGTAGGACAGCGTTCTGTTCGACTCCAGCGCGAGGACCTCGCAGTCCAACACGCCACCCCAGTCTCCACGAAGATTGAACCGGTGACCCACAGCTGGCTTGAAGTCGTTCTTCATGAGCCACTCCTCGATCAGGTGTGGCTGCGTGAGCGCGCGCCAGATCTTTTCCGGCGGATAAGGGATCTCGCGCTCGACAATGACGGAGAGCGTTTCGGTCGCAGTATCGGTCATTGGTCCATCCTCTTCAGCAGCTCTTCGAGGTGGTCGAATCGGCTTTGCCAGAAGCCAGCCATTTGGCTTGTCCAGTCGATCAGCGGGGCAAGCGCGCCGAGCTGCGCGCTATAGTGCGTCTGGCGGCCTTCGTGGCGGTCGCGCACCAGCCCGGCCCGCTTCAGAACGCGAAGATGCTTTGACACGGCCGGCTGCGAGACCCCGGCCCGAGCCGTCAGGGCTCCGACCGTCTGCTCTCCTTCGCGACAGAGGCGCTCGAAGATCGCCCGGCGGGTCGGGTCGGCGAGGCCGCTGAACAGGGCGTTTGACGAAGCGGGCATGACACAATTCATAACCCATCGGTTATGGATTTGTCAAACCACCCACCGGAGCGGTTGGGTCTCGCTTGCCGATGTCTCCAGCTTTGCCAGATCGGCTTCCTCGACCCGCGTCAGCTCAACGACCTGCTTGAGGCCTCCGCCGCTGCGGTTGGAAATCTTGATGTCGCCGCCGGCGCGCTGCACGATCTCCCGCGCAATGGTGAGCCCGAGGCCTGCGCCGGGAATGTTCTGCCGCCGCCCCGGATCGACGCGGAAAAAGGGCTCGAACACCTGGCCGAGAAGCTCCGGCGGAATGCCGGGGCCTTCATCCTCGATGATGACCTTTGCCGTGGCGCCGGCCTCGCTCTCGACCCTGACGCTGGCCCGCCGTCCATGCGTGGCGGCATTGATCATGAGGTTGCGCAGAGCGCGAGAAAGCCCGAGCCGGCTCGCCCGCACGCTGACCGGCTCGACCTCGGTGACCGTCACATCGAGATTTTGATCCTTCAGCTCGGCGGCGACGTCGGCGACCAGCCTGTCGAGCCACAGCGTCTCCGCCGCGGCCTTGCCGCTCTCCTCGCGCACCAGAAGGATGGCGCTGTCGGCGATGCGCTCGAGCTCATCGAGATCGCTGAGCCACAGATTGCGCTCCTCGTCGTCGTCGACGAACTCGGCGCGCAGCCGCATGCGCGTGATCGGCGTGCGCAGATCGTGACCCGCGGCAGCGAGCAGACGCATGCGGCTCTCGATTGCCTTTCTCAGGCGCGAGGAGAGCGAGTTGAGCGCCCTTGCCGTCGCTCGCACTTCGGCCGGACCGCGCTCCGGCAAATGCGGCAGGATCGCATCGGGCCCGACCGATTCAACGGCGTTCTCCAGAAGCACGAGTGGCTGCACCATGCGATTGGCAACAAACACGGCAACAGCCGAGACACCGGCGGTAATCAAGGCCAGCCATTTGAGCAGCCCGTACCAGGGCTTGCGCTCAGGCGGCAAATCCGAGATCGGCACGAGCAGCCATTGGTTGCCGACCGGGATCGAGACCACGAGCGGCGCAGTCCGGTCCTTGCGCGAGATGGTGACGGGGAGGTCGAGACCGCGCGAGGTGAGCTCGGCGCGCAATCGCGACGTGGCATTCTCGCGGAGGTAGCCGGGCGAGCGCTCGGCGACCAGGGTCAGCGCGCCCGGATCCTGCCTGGCGACGCGCAAGAACATCTGCACCTGATCGGCCAGAGGCTCGGTGGTGCGCTCCGGCGTTGGCGGCCCGAGCAAGGACAGCATGACGAAGGTCAGGATGCCGACCACCGACACGATGGCCACGACCAGGAGGAGGGCGATCTTGGCGCGAAGCGTGTTCACACAGCACCGTCCTGCAGATCGACCCGCGCCGCCAATTGATAGCCGCCATTGCGCACGGTCTTGAACAGCGGCGCGGCGGCGCGGTCGCCAAGCTTACGGCGGAGGCGGCTGACCAGCACGTCGATCGAGCGGTCGAACACGTCGCCGTTGCGGCCGCGAGTAAGATCGAGCAGCTGATCGCGCGACAACACGCGTCCGGGCCGGTCGAGAAAGGTCTTGAGCAGATCGAACTCGGCGCCGGTCAGCACCACGTCGGTCCCTTGGGGGTCGATCACCCGCCGCGTCTGGGGATCGGCGGTGAAGCCTTCGAAGCGATAGACCTTCTCCTCGCTCGCCGGAATTGCCGCCTCGCCATGACGGCGCAACACCGCCCGCACCCTGGCGATCAGCTCGCGCGGATTGAACGGCTTGCCGAGATAATCGTCGGCGCCGATCTCAAGGCCGATGATGCGGTCGACGTCCTCCTTCAGCGCGGTCAGCAGGATGATGGGCACGTTCGAGCGCTGCGCTCTTAAGTCGCGACAGACGTCGAGCCCCGATCCGTCCGGCAGCATGACGTCGAGCACGATCAGATCGACCTGATGGGTCGCCAGCCGCTCGTGCAGCTCGTGACAAGTTGCCGCAAGCAAGACGCTGAACCCCTGGCCCTCGATGTAACGGGCGAGAAGCTTGCGAATCTCGGGATCGTCGTCGGCGACGAGGATGCGTTGCGCGGTCATTGAACCTTTTCTAGCGCCATGGCGCGGCCGCAACGAGGGCAAATTTGTAACGAAACTCCGGTCGGCGGGCGCCGGGCAATATTTCGACACGAAGCGCCCCAAACGGAAACGCTCGGAAATGTCGGGGTCAAGCCCGCGCCACGATCGTCGGCTAAATCCGGCTGGGGGTTGAAGGGCATCGGGCATGGCTAGCAGAAAGAAGAAGACCGCCCGGTGGCGGCGCGGGGTCGAATTTTTCCATCACCTGCAGAGAAGGATCCTGCTTCCGTTCCTGCTGATCTGGCTTGCCGCGTTGTCGCTGTTCGGCGGCGGCATCGATCCGAATTTCCCTTGATCCCGGGCCGCCTCCTCGCCCCGCCTCTCAGCAACACTTCGAAAAAAATTTCGTCGGCACGGCAACATTCCGACACGCCAAGACCAACCTCGGCAATGCGCGCCGCCTAGGGTGCGGACCTGCCAATGTTGAGGTGCAACATGAACCAATTCTTTCCGAGATTTGCCCGCGTCCTCGCCTTCGCCAGCGTCCACATGCTGACGCCGGCGTGGGGCCAGACCCACGAAGCGGCAGCGGGTGGAACGACGTTAGCCATGACCGAAATTGCCAAGGTAGAATTGAAACGCGGCGATCGTCTGATGGCCGAAGCCACTCCTCCGGCGCCACCGCATTCCGGTCCCCCAGATCGATGCGATGGGCCACCGCCGGGACCCGGACCGAGGTTTCATGCTGGCGAGGCGCTTCGCCCGCACTTCGGTCCGGGTCGTCTTGCCTTGATGCTCAATGCGGCCGAGACCGAGATCGGCATCCGCGCCAATCAACTTGATACCTGGCGCGACTTCACCGATGCCCTGATCGCCACGGTAACGCGGCCGGCGCCGCCACCGCCGCCTGAGCCTGGAGCCAAGAGCGAACCGTTCGCGCGCGTACAGCGTCTGGCCGACAACGCCATCGAGCGCGGCAAACACGCCGAGGATCTCACCAAGGCGATCGAAGCGCTGAAAAGCAAGCTCACGCCCGAGCAGCTCGGCAAAGTCGCCGACATCGAAGCGAGGTTTGGTGCTGGCCCGGGAGGCATGCACCGGCCGTTCGGCCGGCCGCACGGCCCCGGTCCTCGGCCTGACGACGGGCCTGACGGTCCAAGCGACGAGACTCCGCCGCCGGCAACACCGGACTAAAGACGAAACCCCGCCTCCGGCTCCACCGGAGTAAAGAAGAAGGGGCGGTGCCTGAGAAACACTGAGGAGGGGTTCGCAGAGCCCGACACAGCGTCTCACGGCACCGCCCTTTCCCCATTATAAAGCAAGAGATTATCCCTTCTCACATGGTCACCGCGTGACATTGCTTGACAGTGCCTAGCACCCCTCCTATGTTACCTATTGTTGCCAAAACGGGGTCGGGTACATGCCCAAAAAGTCACTCACCGCGGCATCGGTCGAGAGCCTCAGAGCGCCAAAGTCGGGGCAAGTGGAATACTTCGACAAGGGCTATCCGGGCCTATCGCTCAGGGTCAGCTATGGCGGCCGCAAAGCCTGGAACGCGCATTATCGGTTGCATGGCAAGCTGCATCGGATCGGGCTAGGCATCTATCCCGCCATGACGCTGGCCGAGGCCCGCGAGGCATGGCGAGGACTGCGCAAGGACGTGGCCGCGGGGATTGATCCGGGGCGCACGTCGGGAACGGTGGCACCGGCCACAGCCTTCGCGGCAGTTGCCGAGGAGTGGTTGCAGCGCGACCAGGCCGACAACAAGTCGGCGCTCGCAGTGAGACGCCTCGTTGAACGTGAGTTGATCCCAGCTTGGGGCAATCGTCCTATTGCCGAGATTGGACGGCGTGACGTTCGCGATCTGATCGACAGCATTGTCGACCGCGGCGCCGTGATCATGGCAAGGCGCGTACAGACGCGGTTGCACCGGCTTTTTACTTGGGCTGTCGGCCGGGACATCATCGCGCACAATCCGGTCACTGGCTTGCCCATGCCTGGAAGCGAAATCAAAAGGGACCGAACGTTAGCCGACGACGAGCTTGTCGAGGTGTGGAATGCAGCCGAGATCCTTGGCTACCCGTTTGGCTCCGCTGTCCAACTGCTGGTTCTAACGGGGGCAAGGCGAGAGGAAATCGGTCAATTGCGCTGGGACGAGATTGAGGGAGACGCCATCAAGCTCAAGGGTGATCGCACCAAGAACGGCGAGCCGCATCTTATCCCCTTGTCGGCGGCGGGAAGGGCATTGCTTGACAGCTTGCCGCGCCTTGCTGGTAGCGACTATGTGTTTACCGTAAACGGACACAAGCACATCACGGCGTGGTCGAGGGCGAAGGATAAGATCGACGCCGCGGCAAAAATTCCAGAGTGGCGCCTTCACGATTTCAGGCGAGTGGTCGCAACCGGCTTGCAGCGGCTTGACGTCAGCTTACAAACCATTGAGACAGTGCTGGGCCATGTTGGTGGCAGTCGTAGCGGCGTCGTCGGCATTTATCAGCGCCACAGCTTCCAACCGGAGGCGAAGGCGGCGCTTGAAGCATGGGGCGCTCACGTCATGGCACTGATCGCGGGCCGAACGGTGGGGAAAGTGCTGCCGCTGACGCGATCCGCTTGACATCGCACAGCGTCGCGGACAACTTGATTTTAAGCATGAACTGATTTGTTCATGGCAGATGCCGTTCGTTAGCATCGGCCCAATCTCGGGTCTCTGCCCACCAGCCAATGGAGGGGCAGCATGCCCGAGACATCCAATCAGCGCCGCCGTAACCTGATCAGCCTCAAGAACATCGCCAAGCGTCTCGGCTGCAGCGTGGCGACTGCGCGGCGCAGATCAAAAACCGATCCAAACTTTCCAGCGTTGTTCAACGTCAACAACTTGCTCTTCGGCTATGACGATCAACTCGACGCGTATATCGAAAGTCTTCCTTCCGAAAGCCAGAAGCCGACGAAGTTCAACACGAGGCGCGACGGCGAGAGCGCGGAGGCATCTCCTAAATGACATCAGCCCCGAGCCTTGGAGGGCGCGGGGCTGCTGCCAGAAAGTCAAAGAGGCTGCATAGAACCAGGCCGTTCTTGAGTAGCCCGCCTTCGACTCTCGCGCAAGGCCCGTCCCGCCCAAACGACAATTGGTTGCGCTCTTCTGGGCGCAACAGTTTCTACGCGACCCATTGGCGCAAGCTCCTCCAGCAGAGGAGTGCGCGCCAGTAAGTCACCCACTCGACCGAAAAGAACTTGTGCGTCTCAGTCGACCGTTTGCCGAGGCGCGAAACGTGAGGCGGCAACGCCTCGTGCGCCACTTGGTGGCTTGCGGCGAGCGGCCAGTGCTCGAGTGCCTGCTTCCGTCGCGGACGGTAATGACCTTGATCAGGTCTTGGCCGATTTTGGGCGACTGCCGCCCGAAATTTATCGCCAGATGGGCGCCGACAGTCTCCCCATCGACCGACCCCTCGCGGTAATCGACGGAGGGCGCGACGATGAGTAACCGCGTCGATCTCATCCACATGAGCCTCGAGGAGTTGGCGCATCGTCTCGGCGGGGACGTCAGCGGCAACCAAGTGCTCGCGCCTGGGCCCGGTCATCGTCCCGAAGATCGAAGCCTCTGTGTGAAGGTGAACCGTGACGGCACCTGGGCCGCATATTCCCACAGCGGCGATAACATTTTCACGTGCAAGGACCACGTGCGGGAGAAGGCCGGACTTCCGGCTTGGAACGGCAGAAGCGTAGCGACACCGTACAGCAAGGCTAATGGGCCTGACCGGACTGTCGTTGCGCAATATGACTACACCGACGAGGATGGCAATTTGCTGTTCCAAGTCGTGCGGTACGCGCCAAAGAAATTTGTACAGCGTCGACCGGACGGCAACGGCGGATGGTGTTGGAAACTCGGCAACGTCCCGCGGATGTTGTATCGCCTGCCTGCCTTGCTCGAGGCAGTCGCCAACGATCATCCGCTTTTTCTTGTCGAAGGTGAAAAGAGCGCCGACGCGCTCGCCAAGCTTGGCATTCCAGCGACATGCAGTCCCCACGGCGCTGGGAAGTGGCGCGATCAGTATGCGCGGTTTCTCAAGGACGCGAAGGTCATCATCCTTCCGGACAATGACGAGCCCGAACAACACCATGCGGAAATGGTTCGTAAGTCGCTGACTGGCGTAGCCGCAAGCGTCAAGGTGCTGGCGCTGCCCGGACTGCGCGAAGGTGAGGATGTTTTTGATTGGATCGAAGCGGGCGGTACCGCTGAGAAACTATGGGGGCTCGTGGAGCCTGACAAGGCAAACGGGCCTGACCCTGGCGCCGATGCTGCCGCCAAGCCCGATCCTTGCTTTACCCTCTTTGACGACATTGAAAGCTCGCCCGGCAAGAGGTGGCGCGTCCAAGACTTTATGGGCGAAGGGGAAATCAACTGCACCTTCGGCCCGCCAAGCTCAGGCAAGTCCGTTATCGTCGGGGACAGGAACGCTCACATCGCAGCCGGGATGCCGTGGTTCGGCAGGCGTGTCGAGCAATGCGCCGTTTTACATGTGGCGGCGGAGCGCGCGGCGCTCGTTAAGCGACGCTATGCAGCTTTCAAGAAACATCACGAGGTTTCGGGATTGGCGCTTGGCTTAGTAAATCGACGCGTCGATCTGTGCACGAATGACAAAGACGCCAAACTTCTGCTCGACTACTGCAAGCGGCTCGAGGACGCGAAGGGGCTTAAGGTCGGACTGATCGCCATTGAGACGGTGAACCGCGTCCTTGCCGGTGGCGACGAAAACTCGCCAAAGGACATGGGTGCCCTCGTTGACCGGCTTTCCTTCCTGCAAGAGGAGACCGGCGCCAACATCAATGCCGTGCATCATATCCCCGCCGATGGCACCCAGCGCCTACGAGGACATGGTGCGCTGCTGGGGGCGGTCGATATGACTGATCGCGTCGAGAAGATCGGCAAGCTTCGCGCCTGCACAGTGGACAAGGCCAACGATGGACCGGAAGGCGAGCGCGTCGTCTTCGATTTGCTGAGTGTCAGGCTTCACTATGATGAGGAAACCGAGATTTGGACCACGGCTCCGGTGGTTACCCCGCACGAAGGCGACATACCCAAGACAACACCAGGGCAAAAGCAAAGACCGACAGACAAGCAGCGATTGGCGGTCGAGGCCTTGCGCAGCCTAGTCGCCGAGGGCGGAGAGAAGCCGCCGCCCGACTACAAACTCCCTGCGCAAGTTCTGGTTATTCCTACCGGCCGCTGGCGCGACGAACTCTATCGGCGGGGCGTAATGGACAGCGAGGCCAGGAACCCTCGTGTCGACTTCCGACGTCTCAAAGAACAACTCAAAGCCCGCGGCCGCATTGCCGAAAGAGACACTTTCGTTTGGTCCATCTAGCAGTAGCGGGTGTAGCACTCTGTCCCCCTTAGTAGGGGGACAGAGTGCTACGCTACAGTGCTACGCGTAGCAGTGCTACAAGAGTGCTACAAGAGTGCTACATTGCTACAGGGCAGCTTAAGGCATTCTGCTATTTAGGGAATTTGCCTTGGTTGAATATCAAAACAGCCCCAAACTGAGTGTGCTACAGGCAATTATTGCTATAAAAATCCCAAAGCCGCGTAGCACACTCAAATATGTCCAAAGACGCCGCTTAACTGGCCTCCCCACACCTAGTTAGCGACGCTGCATCCCTTGGCTATCAAACGGAAATGCACCGCATCCCACCAGGGATGCAGTGCCGAACACGACAAAATCAGCGAGGACGCGGAGTACCACGGGGAGCCCTATCCGTGAGGCGTGACAGCCTGTGAGGCGTGAGGCGCTGGCAACTATCCAGACTAGTGCGACGAATGCTTTTGCCGTTCACGCGCTCTCAGAGCTTTAAGGTCGTCCTCTGTCATTTCCAGGATGAACCTCTTGTCGGCGGGGTCTCTCCAGTAGTTGCACTCAATACAGCCGATCAGCACCTCGCCGTGGTGGTCGATCTTTATTGGCGGCTGGTTACAGTTGGGACAGACCTTGTTGTTCATTGGGTCCTAACGGCTTCGAGCTAGGCCACGCTCGACCAACATCCGGACTGCTTCGGAGCGGGACATGCCTTGCCGCTCTGCCCACCTCTCGAGCTTCTTGCATGTCTCTGTCGAGAGCCGCACGGGAACCACCTGCTCGAACTGGCGGCCAACCGGTCGGCCGCGCTTTTTTGGTATACCTTTATCTTGCTTCATCATGAGTTTAGGTATACACAAAAAGCAGGCCAAGGGGAAGCGTCAACCTCCGCCCTGGCCCTAACTCAAACCAAGAGGGCCTAGCTCATGGTTCAAGCTGCTACCATTTTACAGGATCGGATCGACTGTCTCGACTGCAAAGCGACACCCGGCCAAATCGAGGAGCTTCGGCGCCTCGTGGCCTTGTTGGGTTTCAAATTGACGCCGCTCAAAGCTGACAAGCCTAAGCTGTCGATCTGGGCCCGACGTCGCATCGCCCGCGCTTACAAGGGCATCTCGTGGGACAAGGTGACCGGCGTCACTTGGTATTACCGCGGCCCGCTCTGCGCCAGCAATGACCCTGCAGACATCGCCGCCTTCTACGCCTCCAAGGGCGAGGTGGCGTAGCGATGGCCCACTTCTACGGAACACTGAAAGGCCAAGCTGGCGAAGCTACGCGGCGCGGCTCAAGGAACAGCGGACTGCGCGTGACGGCCGCAAGCTGGCAAGGCGCCGTCTATCCCTACCTTTGGCACGACGAGAAAACCGGCAAAGACTGCTACCGCGTCGAGGTCGGGACCTTGGAAAGGCAACGGTCGCAGCACCCAAATCCTGGCCTCTGGCGAAATCGACTAGACTGAGTCAACCAGTCGCACTCAAGGCCTCCGTTTTGGAGGCCTTTTCTTTGCCTGCGGTGCTTGTCTATCACCGGACAAACACTGGATACCAAGGCCTCAAAGCCTGCTGTCGACAGTTTAGGTAACCACTAGGTAACAACCGGCTCTCAAAGCGGGCAAAAAACCGAGGCTCTCTCTTGGACTGGTTTCTGGTGCTGTTGTGGTGTTACCCGCTGCTGCTGCTGCTGGCCTTGCCGCTGGCGGTGGTGTGGCTTGGTGAACGCCACGACCGTCGCCGTCGACAATGAACCTTGAAGCTGCTGACGCTGGCAGGCATGGCATGGCATCCGGCCGCCGCCAACCGGCATGCCTTCAAAGTTTACTGGCCCGGCCAGGGTTGAACATGGGGGAGGGAGGCATCGAACGGATGGGACCCGTTGGCTCGAAACCATAAACATCTACCCACACCGACACCCGCTATTTCAGAGTGGGGGCCTGGAGTGATCGGCGGAGTACCCAGGGGTCGGGGACGGTACAGTGAGTGGACGATCTCAAATGATTAAATCTGTGTGAGCTTTGAGATCACGCTTAACGGCGTGGTTCATGATCGAGGTAAACTCGAATGCCTTCGCGCCTAGCAAACTTGAACGCCGGAACCATGTCACTATCGCCCGTGACCACGACGATGATGTCAACAAGCTTGCAGAGCGACAGCCGTGCGATGTCCAAGCCTATTCTGAGATCCACTCCCTTTTGTTCGATCTTGGGAACCAAATCCCTGGCCGTGAGAACGCGTGGGCACTGATCGGTAATACTTCTTAGGGCGGCTCTACCGAGGGACCATCCCCTAACTGCGGTTTCACCTTGCCGCAAGGCTATATCCGGTCGCATCTCCAGGCTCTGCTGAAGGCCAAGATTTTGAGAGGAGTGTTCTTCCGTCGCGAGATTTATTCGCGTTCCGTCGATCGGGTTCGTTAGTAGGCCAGCTGCAGGCGGGGCGTCGTAAAAATAAACTCGGAGCAAAGTATTTGCGCGCAGCGCTTCGTGATTTTTAATCCGAGTGAGTTCGGTTTCGATTTCTTCCACGGTTGGGAAGTGGCGGTGGCGCGCCTGGAGTTTCTTTTTGACGAAACCGCCATCCACGAGGATAGCGAATTTCCCGGACATCGCTGCCCCCTAAAATAGAATGACCCCGCTCACTCGTAGCGCTGTCGAGCGCTTTCCATCAAGGACGAATGGGCGGGGCCGGTTCCTATCGAGTATGCACTAGCATGTAGGCATCTAATCCGACAATTTTAAGTTACGCTTAACCGGCCATTTCCGCCAAAAACCCGGACCCTAGTGGCGTTTCTGCCACGGCATAGGGGGCGCCTGGCCGAAACGACGCCAGAGCCACTCAGTCCAACGTCGGTTAACTGGCCGTGCCTTTCGCCCACGCCCAAGCCGCTATGCGCCAACCTTCGGCGAGCTTGCGTAGTGCCACGGTAAAAATCGCGCCGGACTGTGTGATCTGCTTGTCGCCCAGCTTGAACGTCATGGTGGCGGGAAGCACGATATAGGCGCTGTCGCCCGTTACGTTGTTGTGCAACGGCTCACTCACAGTCACGAAATAGTCTGAGGCGCCGTGATGCTTGCCTTCAATCAACACGTCTCGATACCAGTCTTCAGCCGCCGTTGGTCCCTGCCAGACGTGTGGTGCCATGCCGTCGAGGATTGACCCGGGATCAGCGAAACTCGCCGCCATCGCCTTTGCGTCGCCGTAATTGAAGGCATCGAGGTATTGGCGAATCGCCGCGATAGGCTCGTTATTGCTCATATCGGTCTATCCCTTCTCGGGTGGCGGCTGCTTCATCGCTCTAGGCTATACGAAAGAGAGCACCGACCGAAAGCCCGACGCTTTAACCCCGACCTAGCAGCTCGGGCAGCTTGGCGAAGTTGCTCGCCATCCGCCTTGCCTCGTCCACGGTCAGCACTCCGGCGGTGTTCGCGTCGTGATCCTTGTCGCGGGCCTAGAAGTAGGCGAGTGACTGCCCGTTGGCGTCGATGACTTTGAAGCCACCGGGCAGGCGCTCGATGCTCCATGGCGGGGGAAAGCGGCGATTGGTCATTGATCTAGGTTAGCGCAAAAAAGGGCCCTGACCGAAGTCGCGCACCAAAAAGGAGAAGCCCCGGTGTCTTTGGGGACCGGGGCTTCATTTTTCCCGCCCCCCCGATGCGGCTGGGGAAAGGGCGTGCCAGCACAACCGGCGGAGGGAATGGGTTGTTCCAAGACCTAAAGCAATCTCCTCGCCAATGTGCCTTTGGCGCAACAGAGCCGCGGTGCGGGCTCCTTGGTAGTAGCGCAGGAGGGTATGCCAGCAAAAATTGTAGGCGTGGTAGCGGATTCTCGGGCATCGGAATCTCCAACGCGGTTTCGGTGTCAAGTCGTGGCGGTCGGGACCCTACTCCCGGCCGCTACGGCGCCTCAGCGTTCTAAGCACGCTGGCAGCTTAGGGTAGCCGTCCTCGTAGTACCCAAGGGGATAGTGTCGTCTCGCAGAGGCGGACAGCGGCTAGGGCTGCGCTGGCGTGCCGTCTGAGGTCCCGGAAGTATGTATTGGCTGCCAGCGTCCAAAAAACAGGTACCCTCCACTGGCAACCGCTCCCGCAAGCGCAAAGAATAGCGCCTCAGATGACCGACCGGCGATAAGCAGATAGCTCACGGTGCCGAGAGCGATAATGAAACCGATCCCGGCCACATAGAGGGAAAATCTCTTGAGCTTAAACGCCTCAGTCTGTTTATTGAGATGCGCGGCTAGGTCTGCAAAATATGCGAAGTAAAGTTTGGTACCGTTTTCATCTTCCAGCCAAAATCGCGTTTGAGGGGTCCAATCATCCTTATCGTTCTTATTCTCATTAGTCCAAGTCCAAACCTCCCACACGTCTGCGGTCCCTTTTCGTAGGGCCGTGATACTCTATCCACCTACCCCCACGCTTCTTCCTTATTATTTGTTTCAGTTCGTCCTCTTTCAGTTTCTCCTCGGTAGCCATGCTTCGTCTCCACCGAAAGCTCGGCACCCGTATACAACTTGGCGCATCGGGGGCGGCATTATACCATTCTTTCGCGTATTAGCGCAGTTCCGCACTCAATCAACGCTCGACCACAATATTTCGTTGATCTGGCGTCCCACTTGCCACGATTTACACCATCCCTTGATGTCGGTCCCGTATATGTGGTATCTCAGTACCACATGGCAATTGGCTCACGAGTATGGCGTCACGCAATGCCACGGCCTGTCGGGGTTGTTGCTCTCCTAGGCCAGTCCTGGCAGGCGCGTTCTGGTGGCGCAGCCTTGACGTCGCTTCTGGGCTCCAGACGGAAGGTGCTCAGAAAGGACTACGCCACCCTTGCGGAGGCGCTTGCCGATAACCTCCCGAAGCCCCTCCAGGAGGAGCTTGCCAGCGCTCTCGGCATCGAAATTCACGAAGAGCCGGAGCACGACGTGGACCTCGCCGAGCACAAAACGGAAGTCAGTCCGCCACCGGAGAAAGAGCCGGAAGGCTTCGACCCGCTGCGCTACTTGCAGCTTGTCGTTCGCCCCGCGGAAGGTGGCGAGCCCTACGTCACCACCAGCCTCGAAGCTAGAATGCAGCTCGCCCAGCACTGGTGCGACGCGAAGTTTCGCAAACGGTACCTCAAAGTCTTTGGCGCAGAGGGCACGTGAGCATGGAAGCTGAAACCCAGCCGACGCCCGAAGCAGCACCAACGCCAGAGCAGCAGCTTGAGAGCTTGCGTGCGCGGTACAGCGGTTTGGCGGCTGCGGTCGATGAGGGCGTGATGTCGTTGGAGGCGGCAATAGTCGAAGCTACCAAACGCGGAGACAAGCCTCGCTCCGGGTATTAGCGGAAGAAAATCGCGATGATGCGGCTTTACGGCGAGCATGAGAAGCTGAAGGCCGACTACTACGCTCTGCTCGATCAGCAGGTGGCCTTGCAGCGCGATGTGGACAATCTGTTGCAGCAGCATGAGCGCCTGATGAAGGCGGCGAAGCGGCGCAAGCAGTGAATTGGTTTGCGTCAGCCAATCACGTGTTAGCCCAACTCGCGGCAAGTCCTGATCCGCGAGCGGTGCAAATCTTTGTTGCAGCTCTCGCCCAGTTGCAAAGCCGCGTAAGTCCGATTGTAGCGAGGACGCCGTTGTGAGCGACTTCGACACCGAGCCACAGGATGTTCCGGTCGACGTCCCGGCACCGTCAGAGGCACCGCCTCCTCCCGCTGACCACGTTGAGGGGAACATCGCTCGCGGGCGACAGACTGCGCTCACGCAGTTGGCAAAAGAAGAGGACATCAGTAAATACGTTCAGGAGAAGGAAGACCAGGAGGCTTATTTCGACCGCGGCGAGGAGCTTGACGAAAGACGCGACGCCGAATGGTTCCGGCGAGCGCACAAGGCGCTGAAAGACGCAGAGCTAGAGGCGCAAGGCATCAAGCTCAACGAGCAGGGCGAGCCGGAAGCGCCGCCGCCGCCGCCGCCTGGTTATCTCCCTGCCGACCAAGTTGAGTCGATGCTTGACCAAGAGCGGAAAACGGCAGCGGCACGTGTGCGCATCGACCAGCACTTCGGCAGCAATGCCGAACGCAAAGAGCAGATCACACAATGGCACCAAGCTATGGACCCGCAGAACAAGGTCGCTCAATGGGTCATTGAAACCGAAACCCCGTTTGCTCCGCAGATCATGGAGCGGTTGGCCGACAACCCGGAAGCCTTGCAGGAAATAGCTTCGATGCCGTCGCGCCAGCGAGACCGAGTGCTGGGAATGCTCGAGGGCAAGATTGCGGTCGAACAACGGTACGCCGAGCAGATGCGAGGTCAGCAGCAGCAGTGGGCACAAGAGCGCCGAACCACACAAGCGCCTCCGCCAATTCGTCCACCTCGCGGAGGTGGTGCGAACCCCCCGAGCGATTTGCACGCGCTGGCTTCTCGCGGTGAAAATGTCAGCGACTATGTTCGTCTGAGAGAGCAGATGGAAAGGAAATCACGTGGCTGAGTTTTTTGGACATGTACGCGGCGGGACAACCACCTATGTCGGAGGGGACGGCAACAGCATCACCGAATGTCGCCACCTGTTGATGTATTTCGGTGAAGATGTCTCTGTCTGTCTCGATCAATTCTGGCGTGAGCACAGCGGCGACTTTGTCGTCATCCCGCAAGTCGCGTATGGCATGGCGCCACGCGTCGAACTTAGCTCTAAGCAATCACTTGCCGCGGCGTTGGAGACGGCGCGCATCGAGCCCAACGGCGAAGTTGAGCGCGCTTGGAAAAAGGCGTGTCAGAGGCACGGCGTCGTTTGGCCCGCCAGCAAGGCGGCCTGAAAGAGGAAGCGATATGTCTTTTGACAAACTCTCAAGAACCCCGAAGCTAACCACGGTGCAAAATGTCGGCATCGAAATTAGTCGCATCTATCGGGCGACCAAGCGCGGCAAGATCAGCACGCCGGACGGCTACCGCATGGTGCAGATGCTTGCCGTGCTGAAATCGTGTCTTGAGTCAGCCACGCTTGAGCAACGCATTGCCAACCTGGAAGCGCAAGCTGACGGCACGGTCGAGCACTTTAGGCCACGGGCGGTTTCGTAATGGCTGGCAGCATCGAAAAACGCATCGAGGCCTTGGAGCAGAAGGCCAACTCAAGAGGATCGCGTTGGATCGTACTCGAGGTTGACGGCAATCGCCCTGACGACGACGCGGCGATTGAAGCGTTGCTGGCACCTCTGTCTGTTGGGCGCCATGACACGGTTGTTGCCGTCAAGAAGTTTGTCGTTGTCGAAGGCTTGCCGCGCATTGCCCCGTAGAGCCAAGAGAACCCTTCGTTCACCCTGCCAGAATTCTTGTAGCGAGCGAAATTCCGGGGCGGTGCCCCCTGGATTGCAACAAATGAGAAAGGGACCCGAAGCGGGTCCCTTTCTTTGCAATCTCGATCTTATTGTGCTGATGCCTTCTGGGCCTTCCAGGCTTGCTTGCACTCTCGCCTGTAGGCGTGGCGGGTCTTCCTATCCGTCGGGAATTCGAGCTTGGACGCCGCCCTACAGGGTGTACCAGGAGGCGCTGCAGCCTGCGACGGGCCGTAATAGCCGCCGTGGCCATAAGATCCTTGGCCATAATATCCACTGCGATATGCACGCCTCTCATATCTGCGGTGGACGCCAGCAATGCTCCCGGGTGTTAGCGGTCGTCCGATACGGGCTTGAGCCTTGTCCACGGACAAAGACATGTCTTTGTCTTGGGTTAGATGAAGCGATATAGGCGTCGTGCACAGCACTGCTGCGCCCAATAGAGTCGCTCCGATCACGCTTATCTTTTTCATCACATTCTCCTCCTTTGACTTAGAACTGACCGAGGTTACTTAGGTGACAAAAACAGGGCTAGGCGAGGACGCTCCTATTCCCTCTGGGCGTCTCAGTACCACCGCACGCAAGCGCCTCCATTCCATCGCGCACACCTGCGGACTTCTCGGCGGACATGGCGCCTGGTGGTTCTGGCCACGCAGACACCATTAATTCGTACCCGACCGGCACCACATGCTTCACGGACTTGCGTGATCATGCCGTCCGCCTGATGGAGCGGCGCCACCGGCATTGCCTGCACCGATGTCGCGACGGCCAAGGTAAAGATAACGGCGATGAACCTGATCATTTCGTTTCTCCCTTGCAAACCTTCAATCTTGAAGAATGGATAAACTCGGCAACTGCAGACTCAGTTCAGTGACAGCGCATGACTGAAGCGCGCGTTAGAAGAAGGCGCCCAACCGCTACAGGCGGTTGGACGCCATAGCGCTACCGGTTCACGCCGCGCCGGGAGGGAAAACCGGCGCGTCAGCCCACATCTTCGGCTAGACGGGGGGTACTACCGATGAAAAGGATGTGGGCTGAAATTAAATAGTATCCCATCCGTGTCGCTGTTCCTTGATCCAAATCAAGGGCTGGAACTGCCGGATCGCTTCGGAAACGCCTGCTGAGGCGATGCGAACCTCCCCACGGCGGGCGCGCTGGGTGTCTTATTTAGTCCTTACTACCGTCATCTGAAAGGCGCACACTCAACCATCACAGGGTATCCACGACCACAGGCACCGGTGGCTGAGAGAGTGATGCCGCGCTCCCGCCTGCAACGGAGGGGGAGCAATGACCTCTCGAAATCTCCAACTTGACATCTACGATCCTAAGACGCTTGCAGTGATGGACCAGGCGTTCGCCGCCATTTGGAACGTCCTAAGGGCGGATGACCCCTTCCGCGATTACGCGAACGACAGTGAGTTGAGACTGAGTATCGGGCAAAGGCTTATGGACCTTGTGGCGGATGGAGTGACCGATTCTCGTCGGCTTCGAGACCTCACTGTAGAGACCCTGCTTGGTCCAGGGCACTAACCAAGCGAAATTGTCCATGCTGCGCGCCGAAAGCCGCCAAGGCGAGAGCCTTCTCGACGTCGCCGTTCCAACCTCGAGGGCTTGCATGATGACGCGCTGTCCCCGCGGCAAGCAGGACCACGGCGCAGGCGTAACCGCTGCGTCGCTTGTCGGCACTCGCTTTGTAACCTAAACTCTGAAATCAACAAGAAAACGGCGGAAATTCATCGAAGGGACGGCGCCTGAGAAACACCGTCCCTTCGACGTTTTGCATGAAAGGCTACGCGCTGCGGCCGCTGACCGCGTGATAGATCCACAGGACCAGCACGGCCCCGATGATCGCCACCAGCATGCTCCAGATATTGAACCCGGTGACGCCGGTCGAGCCGAGCTTGTCGAAGATAAAGCCGCCGACCACGGCGCCGACGATGCCGAGCACGATATCCATCAGGATACCCTGACCGCTGCCGACATAGATCTTGCTCGCGATGAAGCCCGCGATCAGGCCCAAGATAATCCAGGCTAGAATCGACATTTTCATTCTCCTCCCTGCTGTGAATGCGTTGATCCCGATCGCGGCTGCTTCATCTTTAGCCCATCAGCCGCGAAATTTCGTTCTGGGTCGGCAAGCGCCCGTCAGGGGTCAGCCTGTCGACCGCGATCGGCAGCACCTTGGCCAATTCGGAAATGACCTCGTCGCGCGAAAGGCCTGTACGCCGGGCCAACTGATCGACCACGTCGGATCCGAGCGCGTCTGACACCTGCCTCGAGGAGATGTCTTGGTTCGTTCCGCGGTTGACCCAACTGTCGATTGTGTCGCCGAGGCCCTTTTGCTGGAATTGCTTCACGAGTTCGCCAAGGCCGTCGAGAATATTGCCGGGGGAGGCGTCCGATGCCGGATCTGCCTGCGGCATCCGTGGCGTCGGTGCAGGATCGGCAGAAGCTGACTGATCGTTGCCCTTTCCGCTGAAATAGCGCGAGGCGAGCAGCGCCAGAAGCGCGATCACCAGGGGTTTTGCAACATTGCCGCCGGGAACGGCCGAGCCACCGGAGCCAAATGAACTGCTAGACATACTGACCTCCTCATGAATGGTTACGCTACATCCCTGCAACGCAAATTTAGCACCTCGGGTTCGCGCCACCAAACGCCGCTTGTGGCCCCCGGCGTCCCGGTGCCTCTGACAAACCGCCTTTATCTCGGTGCTTTTGCCGCTTGATTGGCGAAAGAAGCCATCCATAAAGGGCGCTATGACAGTTTCCGTGACCGAACAGACCGTTTCCGTGCCGGCGGAATGGGCACCGCAAAAGGCCATCTGGACGGCCTGGCCCGCCGACGCGCGCGAATGGAACGGCGATCTGGAGACGCCGCGCCGCGACGTGGCGGCGATGGTGCGCGCGCTTGCCGATGCGCAACTCGGTGCGGCTGCTGGTCAACGGGCCCGAGGCCGAGGCGTCCGCGCGGGCCGCCTTTGGCGGCGCCGCCGAGATCGTCGCCGGCGCGCTACGGCGACATCTGGCTGCGCGACACGGGGCCGATCTTTGCGCCGCACGCGGGGTGGCGCGGTCGCCCTGCGCTTCAAGACCAACAGCTGGGGCGGCAAGTACGAGCTGCCCGACGACGCGACCGTCGGCGACGACATTGCCCGCGCTCGCCGGCGTGCCGGTGCGCCGCTTCGACTTCGTGCTGGAGGGCGGCGCCGTCGATCACGACGGCGAAGGCACGATCCTGCCGACGCGCCAGACGCTGCTCAATCCCAACCGCAACGGCTGGACGAAGGCCGACGCCGAGGCGGCGCTGCGCGCAGGGGCTCGGCGCCAAGACAGTCATCTGGATCGACGAGGGCCTGAAGAACGACCACACCGACGGCCACATCGACAACATCGCCCGCTTCGTCGGCCCGGGCCGCGTCGTGTGCCAGGCGCCTGCCGGCGCCGACGACCCCAATGCGGAGACGCTCGAGGCGATCGCCCGCACGCTCGAGAAGGCCACGGACGCCGGGGCCGCAGGCTCGAGGTCGTGCGCATCCCAGGCGTCGGGTTGTATCGCAACGCCGCGGGCGAGATCGCGCCCGCCTCGCACATGAACTTCGTCATCGCCAACGGCGTCGTGGTCGTGCCGGTCTACGGCACGCCGACGCAAGATGCCGCGCTCGAGGCGCTGCAGGCGGTGTTTACCGATCGCAAGGTGTCGGCGTATCCTCGCGCGGGCTGCTCGGCTCGGGCGACGCGGGCGGCGGCTCGTTCCACTGCATCACCCAGCAGGAACCGCTCTGATGACGAAGCGCACGATCACGGTCGCGGCCATCCAGACGTCGTATGGCTCCGACATGGCGGCCAACATCGCCAAGACCGAGGCTTCGTGCGCGAGGCGGCGAGCGCGGCGCGCAGGTCGTCCTGCCGTCCGAGCTGTTCCAGGGCATCTATTTCCGCACCAAGCAGGACCCGAAGTGGTTCGAGACGGCGTACCCCGTCGCCGAGCACCCGTGCGTGCTCGCCATGCAGAAGCTCGCCGAGGAGCTCGGCGTCGTCATTCCCATCTCCTTCTTCGAGAAGGACGGCCCGCGCTACTACAACAGCGTGGCGATGGCCGACGCCGACGGCGCGATCCTCGGCGTCTACCGCAAAAGCCACATCCCCGACGGCCCCGGCTATCAGGAGAAGTACTACTTCCGTCCCGGCGACACCGGCTTCAAGGCGTGGAAGACGCAAGCCGGCACGATCGGCGTCGGCATCTGCTGGGACCAGTGGTACCCGGAAGCCGGCGCGCGCCATGGTGCTCGCCGGCGCCGAGATCCTGTTCTACCCCACGGCCATCGGCTCGGAGCCCTATGACGCGGCCCTCGACACGCACGCGCAGTGGCAGCGCGCCATGCAGGGGCACGCGGTGTCGAACGCGGTGCCGATCGATCGCCGCCAACCGCATCGGGCTCGAGGACAACGACGGCGTCAGGCAGAAATACTACGGCCATTCCTTCATCGCCGATCACCGCGGCGAGCTGGTCGCGAGCTTGGGCGACAAGGACGAGGGCGTGCTGGTGCACAGCTTCGATCTCGACGAGATCGAGAGCTACCGCGCCGACTGGGGCTTTTTCCGCGACCGCCGCCCCGACCTCTACGCCAAGAGCATCGTGTGAGGCCGAGAGCGGCTAGCTCATGTGCCAGCCGTGGCTCATGCAGATCGACTGGCCGGTGAGAGCATTGGTCTTGAAGGCGGCGAGGAACAGGGCGACGTCGGCAACGTCCTCGATGGTGGTGAATTCCTTGTCCACGGTCTCGGCGAGCATGATCTCTTTGATCACGCGCTCCTCGCTGATGCCGAGCTCCTTGGCCTGCTCCGGGATCTGCTTCTCGACCAGCGGCGTCTTGACGAAGCCTGGGCAGATAACATTGGCCCGCACATTATGCGCAGCGCCTTCCTTGGCCATCACCCTGGCGAGGCCGAGCAGACCGTGCTTGGCCGCCACGTAAGCCGCCTTCAGCGGCGACGCCTCGTGGCTGTGCACCGATCCCATATAGAGAAGCACGCCTGATTTCTGGGGATAGAAGTGCTTGACGCAGGCCTTGGTGGCGAGGAAGGCGCCATCGAGATGGATGGCGAGCATCTTCTTCCAGTCGGAAAAGGGGAATTCCTCGATCGGGTGCACGATCTGGATGCCGGCGTTGGACACGAGGATGTCGATGCGGCCAAAGGCTTTGACAGTCTGCTCCACGCCTTCATTGACCTGATCTTCCCTGCTCACGTCCATGGCGACGCCGATCGCCGTCTTCTTGTCGCCCAGCTCCTTGGCCGCCGCAGCGGCGCCGTCGGCGTTCAAATCGGCGATCACCACCCGGCCGCCGGCCTCGACATAGCGTCTGGCGATGCCGTGGCCGATGCCGCTCGCCGCGCCGGTAATAAGGGCAACCTTGCCGTCGAGCTTCATGGAGCGTTCCTCACTTCTTGAGATAGTCGAAAACGACCTTGCCAAGGCCGAGTGTCAGGTCTGCGACGATGTGCGTCGCCGAGATCACCTCGCGCACCGGGAGATCGGCGATCGGTGCAAGGGCGTGCGGCTCGAGCTCGAGCGTGGCAGGCCCGGTCCAGGCGCCCCGGACCGTAATTGAGGGTCCCGATCAACGTGTCCTTGTCCACCATGAGCGAAGGCTGAGCGTATTTCTTAGGGAAGCCCCACAGCTCGCGGCCGCCATAGATGGGAGGGCCGTCGTTCAGGAACATGGCGTGGGTGTAGCCGCCTTCATGCCCGTTGAACTTCACCGGAATGACCTGACCTGAACTCGGTGTAGTTGCCGAAGCCGGTCGAGTCCAGCATGCGGATGAACTCGTATCTGACGATGGGCTCGTCGAAGGTGAGCGGCTCAGGCACCACCTTCTCCAATGCTTCGCGATCGGTGCGGTAGGTGATGATAAGATATTCGCGGTCGATGAAGCGATAGGGCCCCGGAGGAAAGGCGGGGCTGGTCAGCGGCATGGCGAACGCATTGGCTTTCACGTCGGCGATTTTCATAGGGCTCGTTCCTTGGCGTCGGTGTCGAGATCGCTGGTGAGATCGAGCACCATGACACCTTCCTCCGGCCGCTTGCGATTTTTCCAGTCTGGATGGTTGAAGCTGCGCTCGACGTCTTCGACGCCGGCAAGCCAATGCTCGTCCATCGAATAGCGCGAGAACTCGTAGTCGTTCGACTCTGTCCAATAGGCGGCGCGCCGGTGAATGAGCAGCAAGATCGTGACCGCGGCGTCGCAGCTCACGCTGTCGAGCAGCTGCCAGTTGGGGTTTCCGCACAACTCTTCCGGAACCATTCCGCGCAAATGGCGGATGGCCCTGCGAATGGTCTGCATCTCGCGGAAGATGTCGGTGTTGAGCCTGGTGCGGCTCGAATAGCGGATTTCCTTCTCCCGCTGGGTGATGTCGAACAGCGTTTGCGGCATGCAGCCTCTGGCGCTGAATAGGTCGACCTGGAAGATGACCATGTCGTCGCGCGGGCCGCTTCGCTCAAGCACATATTCGAGAGGCGTGTTGGACACGAGGCCGCCGTCCCAGTAGGGCTCGCCCGCGATCTCGACCGGAGGGAATCCGGGAGGCAGCGCGCCGCTCGCCATGACGTGCTCGGGGCCGAGGATCTGCTTGGCGGTGTCGAAATATTTCATGTTGCCGGTGAGCACCTGCACCGCGCCGATGCTGAGCCGAACCGCACCGGAATTGAGGAGGTCGAAATCGACGAGCTCGAGCAGCGTCTCCCTGAGCGGCGCGGTGTCGTAGACGCTGATCGCCTCGGGCGTGCCTTGCGGCTGGAACACGGCGGGAGGCACGCGCGGCTCGAAGAATCCGGGCACGCCGCCGACCGCCGAAAGCGTGGCGCTCGTCTCGTTGAAGATCCGGCGCGAATTGTCGTCATTGGCGACGGGCCAGACGAGCAGGCGGCTCGAGACGCGCTCCCAGAACTCCCGCAAGCGCTCGACGCGCTTCTCCGGCGGATTGCCGGCGATGATGGCCGAATTTACGGCGCCGATGGAGATGCCGGCAACCCAGCTCGGCATGTGCCCGGCTTCACACAGGGCCGCATAGGCCCCGGCCTGATAAGCGCCGAGTGCCCCGCCGCCTTGCAGCACGAGCACCTTCTTTTCCGCTTGGTCGGTCACCTCAGCAACTTAGCCCTTGTAATCACGCGAGGGGAGAGCCGTGCGACATCTGAGCGGCACGCCCTCGCTCACTGATCGAGGAAAGCGAGTATCGTGGTTACCGTGGCTTCGGGCTGCTCTTCCATTAACCAGTGTCCCGAATTTGCGATCACCGCGCCCGTCACATCGTTGGCGACGAAGCGAAGATCGTCCGCCATGGCCGTGCCGAAGGATTTCTCGGCGCCGATGGCGAGCACCTTCATGTCGAGCTTGCCCTTGGCGGCGAAGGCCTTGTTGTCGATCGCGTCCTGATGAAAGGCTGCGAACTGCTCGAAGGCTGAGTGCATGGCGCCGGGCAGCGCATAAAGCTCGGCGTAGTGCCGGCGCGCGGCTTCGTCGATCGCCGCCGGATCGGCCGACAACTCGTTCCAGAAGCGGTCGAGATAGATGCGCTCGCGTCCCGCCACCAGGCGCTCGACGTCGGAACCGCGGAAATTGAAATGCCAGAGCAGCGGGCTCTTCACGATCTCGTCCCACCGCCCGATACCTCGAAGGGGAGCATCCATGGCCACCCAGAACCTGACGCGCTCAGGATATTGCGCGGCGAAGGCATAGCCGACCATGTTGCCGATATCGTGCGTGACGAGATCGGCCTTCGCCACATCGAGCCGGTCGAGCACGCGCGCGACATCGCGGGCTTGCGTCTTCTTGTCGTAGCCGCCTTTCCGGGTGAGAGGAGAGCCCCATGCCGCGCAGATCGGGGACGACAACCCTGTGATTTTTCTCGAGCGCCGCCGCCAGGGGCGCCCACAGGTCTCCGGTGTCGGCAAAGCCATGCAGCATGACGACGGCGGGGCCCTGGCCGCCAACGCGGATATGGATGGTCGCGCCGCCGGTGTCGATCTCCTCGGCGCGGAAGTCAGGCGGAAATGGTTGAACCATCGATGCTCTCCTCGAATGCGAGTGCGGCTATGCGAGACCCTTCAGCACGATCTTGCCGCGCGGCCGCGACCACAGGCCTTCTATCATCTCGTGGGCTTTGCTCGCCTGGTCGAGAGGAAGCACGACCCCGACATTGGTTGAGAGCTCGTCCGCATCGATCATGGCGGCAATCTTGGCGAGCGCGGAGGTCGTCACCTTGACGAGAAGGAAGATCCCACGCACCCCGCGCCGCATTGCCTCTCGCGCATCGGGCTCCGACACCGCCGACACCAGAATTCCGCCTGGCTTCAGCACGGAGAGCGATCGCCTTTGCACGTCGCCTCCCACGGTGTCGATCACGACATCGACGGGTTCGAGGCCGTCCTCGAACCGGTCGGCACGAAAGTCGATGACCTCGTCGGCATCGAGACCATAGACGTAGTCGATGTCCTTGGTGGCGGCGGTGGCGATCACCCGCGCGCGCACCATACGCGCCAATTGCACGGCATAGGCACCCACATTGCCAGCGCCGCCATGGACGAGCACGGTCTGCCCGGGAGCGACGTGGGCGCGCTCGAACAACATCTGCCAGGCCGTCACGGCGACGACAGGCATCGAGGCAGCTTCGATATGCCCGAGCTTGCGCGGCTTCGCCGCGATCATGCCGGCACAAGCAAGCGCGTATTCCGCGTTGGTGCCGATGAAATCGGCATTGGTGACGCCGAACACCTCTTCGCCTCGCTGGACACTCGTTACGCCCGGACCTGTGGCCTCCACGACGCCGGACAGGTCCGAGCCGAGTGTCAATGGAAGTGGCTGAGAGATAACGCTTTTTCCAGACCCGATCCAAGTGTCCCAGGGTCCGACCCCGGCCGCCTTTACCCGCACCAGAACCTCATCGTCGCCCGGCTCCGGCCGATCTACCTCGTCGGAGGACCGAAGCGATGGATGCGGTTCGCCTTCATCGCCTCTCACTTGTCGAACGTCGTCAGCTCCGCTCCATCGTCGGCGACGAAAATGGCGAGCAGGCCGGCCGGCTCGGTGGTGCTCGCATTTTCGCTCACGAGATGCTCGCTGCCCGGCGGCTCGAAGAAGCTCTCGCCGGCCTGGTAGACCTTGGCCGGCCCGGTCGCCGAGTTCTCCGAACGGATCGCTCCCGACAGCACATAGACGAGCACGCTTCCAGCGTGATGGTGCTTGCCCGACTTTCCACCTGGCGCGTAGCTCACCATGATCGCCGAGATGCTCTTGCCCGGAACGTTGGGCAGTTTCTCGGAAGCCACCGGCTTGATCTCTTGACCGGCATTGTCATCGGCCGCCGCTCTCGCCAAGGGCAAAATGACGAGACCGGCGGCAAGGCCGGCGGCGACAAGGGCTGCCGCTCGCCACAAGGGAGTCGATGGTCTCATCGTCCGCTCCTCCTCTTCGATTGCGGAACGCAGCCCTGACTATTGAGCCGGGGTACCGTGTCGACGCGCAAAGGAGACGGCGTAGGCCTGAGCTCGGATATTGATCATGGGGTCGGCCGGCTCGATACCGGCAGGCACCGCGTTCTCGAGGTACAACAGAGCGCGCTGCGCGGCGTCGCTGTCGGGGTCGACCTTGTCGATCTCGATCTCGCCGAGCTGCACGGTCTTGCGGCTATCCGGCCAGGCGATCGAGGGATCTTCGATCTTGTCGCCGGGCTCGGCGATCTGCACTTGCAGCTTCATGCGCACCGGTCCGTCGCCGAGGCGTTTCCGGATCTCCTCCGCGAGATAGTTGGGGCCGGCCGCGGCAAGCTGATCCTTGGTGAGATATTGGGTATCGCCTTCCGGCAACATCTGGTAGCGAACAATCGTGCTGTCGCCCTTGTCGTTGGTGAATTTGAAGCTGTTCACGGAGTAATAAGGGAGCGTGGCAAAGCTCACCGGCGCCGGCTTCTCCGAGGTCAGGAACGTCTTGGCGATGGGATGAGTCTCGAAGAATTTCTCGAGCGGCGTCGGCTTCGGCGCATCCTTGCCGCTCGCTGCGAGCGCGAGCAGGAGATCGCGGAACTCAGCAGCGGTCGCGGTGGGAAAGCCGTTATAGGAGTGCATCACTAGGTCTGAATTCGAGCCGTCGGGCAGATGGAATTTCACCGCCATGCCGCGCGGGCTCGCATTCGGATCGGTATCGGGGATCATCGGCACGCCGGCAAAGTCCGAGAAGCGGACGGTGACCGGCACGGTGGTTCCAGCCTGGAGATGCGGCGCCTTGCTCAGGGAAGCGGCTTCTGCGCTCGGGGTGAATTTGCCTTCGAGCACGATCCCCTTGGCATGCACCGCCCGGTTATCGGTCTGCTTGCCGAACACGGCGTTGAGCGCATCGACCAGCTGCGTCGGCAACGTGGCCTGGTCGGCATCGCTTTGCGCAAAGGCGCCCGTAGCGGCGAAAAGCACAAGCACCAATGACAAGGCGGAAAGGACTCGCTTCGCGTTCATGGGGGACTCCTCCTGCAAGATGCGACTTTAATAATTCCCGCCAGAAATTAGCGGCGTATTTTGCGATTTGTGCGGGTTTTGCAGGATTTCGTCGCGTATGGGCAAAATGCCGCGACCGGCCCAAAGTGGTTTCCGTCGCAATGTTGCAACGCCCCGCATCTAATCTTGATTGTGGTAGCCTCTTGAGCTGAGTTTATAGGCATCGACCCGGATCAGAGTTGACCAATGCCTGCTCGCGGCGCCTACGGCGATGATCTCGGACAGTGTTTCGGGCTGAACCGCGCGCCTGCGCTCGTCACGGGCAATCTGCGCAAGACCGCGATCGCCGCCACCCAACTCAAATGCGATGGTCCGGGACACGGCCGGACCATGTCGATCCCCGAGGAGGACGCCTACCTCGTTGCGCTGCAAGTGCGCCAATATCCCCGGCACGAATTCTGGGTGAATGGAAAGCCTACCAAAGCTGGCCCCTACGCGAGCGGTGACACCGTGATCTACGATGTGAAGAGCGATCCGATCGCTAAGATCGACCGCCCGTTTCACTCGGTATTCTTCTACGTGCCGCGCGCCGCCTTGGACATGATTGCCGATCAAGCCGATGCCCCGCGCATCGACACTTTGAGATCCGGGCCCGAGCAGGGCACCGCCGATCCCGTCGTGCGCCACTTGGCCTTGGCGTTGCTGCCTGCCTTCGAGAGTCCGGAGCAAGCGAGCACGCTCTTCGTCGACCACGTTACTTTGGCGATTGCCGCTCATGCCGCCCACGTCTATGGCGACATGCGGCCTTCGGGCAGGCCACCTCGCGGCGGTCTCGCTCCTTGGCAGGAGCGCCGCGCCAAGGAAATGTTGAGCGCGAAATTGGATGGCGAAGTGGTCATTGCCGAACTGGCGGAGGCGTGCGGACTATCGCTCAGCCATTTCACCCGCGCCTTCCGAACCTCGACCGGCGTTCCTCCGCACCGTTGGCTGATGCAACGCCGCATCGACAAGGCGAAGGAGTCGTTGCGCAACTCTCCCCTCTCGCTCAGCGAAACCGCGCTCGCCTGCGGCTTCGCCGATCAAAGCCACTTCACGGCGGCCTTCACCAAGGCCGTCGGCACCAGCCCCGGCACCTGGCGGCGCGTGCATCGGAGTTGAGCGTCAGCGGGTTAGCTCAGCGCCTCCGCCGCCTTCAGCACCTCCTCAGCGTGGCCCGGCACCTTCACTTTGCGCCAGATTCCCCGGATGACGCCCTTCTCATCGATCAAGAAGGTTGAGCGCTCAATGCCCATATATTTCCGCCCGTACATGCTCTTCTCCACCCAGGTGCCATAGGCCTCGCACACTTTGCCGTCCTCGTCGGAGGCGAGCGGGAAGGTGAGATCGAATTTCTTCTTGAACTTGTCGTGGCTCGCCACCGAATCGCGCGAGATGCCGATGATCGCCGCCTTCACCTTGGAGAAATCGGGCAACGAGTCGCGAAAGGCGCAAGCCTCTGCGGTGCAGCCGGAGGTGTCGTCCTTGGGATAGAAATAGAGCACGACCTTCTTGCCCTTGAGATCTTTGAGCGCGATCTTGCCGCCGCCATCGGCGGGCAGGGTGAAAACCGGCGCCTTGTCGCCAACCTCGAGACTCATGCGTTTCCCTCCTAAGGTCCGCTTGGTCATTCTGATATGCGGGATGGTGTTCTCGTCGAACGGCTGGCCCTCTATGGCATAGCCGTGCTTCCGGTAGAACTCTTCCGCGCCGAGCCGCGCGTTGAGGATGATCATGCCATAGCCGTGGCGCCGCGCCCAAGCCTCGGCATAGCCGAGCAGCCGCGAGCCGATGCCTTCGCACTGCCGGCCGTCTTCGACCGCCATCTGCTTGAGCTGAAGCGTATGCGGACCCAAGAGCTTGAACGACACCGAGCCGACCACGGCGCCGTTGATCACGGCGCAGAAATGCCTGCGGTGAGCGTCGTCGGCCAATTCCTCTTGGCTGAGGGCGAGGCCGAGCGGCTTGCGCAGGATCGCCTCGCGCAAGCGCAAGGCCTGGGCGTAAAGGGCTGAGCTGTAAGGCGCCTCGCTTAATCGGATGTCGTCCGCCTCGGTCACGGGCGTCCCTCGTCGGCAACCACGGTCAACAGGCCCCGCGCCTCGAGGCGCGCGCCGCCATCGAGCGCGGCAAAGAAGCGAATGGCATAGAGGCCGGGCTTGTCGGGAGGCAAGAGCGGAATCCAAGAGACGTCGCCTAGGCGCACGCTTTCGCCCCTGACCGGCGTGCCGCGTGGCTCGGTGACGAACATATCGAGCTTGCCCGTCACGGAAGTGACATCGGGCGCGCCGTTGATGAGCAGAATGCGGCGCACATTGCGCCTGCCGGCGAGAATCGTGCCGGCACCCATGATTTTCAGCCCCTCTGGCGAGACGAGCAGCGCAAGCACGCCGGGTGAGAGTGCGCCGCCGCCCTCGATCTCTGCATGACGGGCTGCCGCCAGCGCCTCGCGCGTGCGGCGGGTCTTGGCCTCGAGATCGCCGAGAGGCTCCAAGCCGACAAACATGCCGCGCTCCGCCGATTGGTAATTCTTGGGATAATAATTTTCGAAGGCGGGCTCGGCCGGATCGATCTCAGGCAGCCAGTCGCCCGGGCGCATTGGCCAGCCAAGCACCGCATAAGGCTTGGTCGTGAAATGCCGGGGATAGAGCTGGTGCGCGACGTTGAAGTAGAGCGACCATTCATCATAGGAGGGGCCGTCGGACTTGATCACGAACCGGTCGAAGATTTCGTTGGCGAGGCTCTTGTTGACGATCTGCGGCATGTGGCTGGCATAGGCGCGGACCGGGTAGGCGGCTTCGGCGAGAAGCTTCCAGGTATTGCGCATGCCGCGGTCGAAGCTCGTCGTGGTGGGCGATCCGGCAAGCCAGGTCCCCATGTCGTCCTGAAAGGAATAGGCAGTGTGCACGTCGCCGGCCTGGTAGTAGGCGGTGGGCGGAGCGCGAGAGAGTCCTCGTCGGCTGCGAGGAAGTTCGGCTCGATGACCTTCTGCAGGTAGAGCCGCTTGCGCAGCCAGGTGTTGCGCGCGGCGTGGTCGGCAGGAATGGTGGCGCCGGCGACCTTGTCGTCGGTGAGGATCTCGCTTTTCGGGAAATGTTTGGCCGCCACCGCCGCGATCGCCTCGCGGGCCCCTGGCGTGGTCAGCACAACGATGCGGTCGATGAAGCCGAGATTGCCGCGGACCGATTGCAGCGCGAGATCGAGCCTTTCGGGGTGTACCGACAGGAACACCATCTGCCGCATCGGCGCGGCGAAATCATGCGACGCCCCCGAGGCGATGTCGTCAAGCGCCGCCACCACGTTTCGGCCCGCCTCGCGCCAGGGGGGGTCGGGCGGAAGCTTTTGGCCGAGGCTTTCAGCCCGGCGTAGTAGTCGGGGTCGCCATAGAGCCGCTCGAGGATGGCGTAGAGCGCCTCGCCGTCGCCGCGCCGGAAGAACACGGCATGCCCCGCCGCCACCTCGGGCAATGAGCCGGCATCCGAGGCAACGGTGACACATCCCTGCGACAGGGCCTCGACCACCCGCAGGCCATAGCCTTCATAATGCGACGGAAGGACCGACGCATACGCGTGGCGGTAGAGCGCAAGCAGGGCCTGGTCGTCGAGCGCGGTGCACCAGAACACGCGCTTGCCGAACTCGTGGTGCCGGTCAAGCGCAGCAAGCACATCGTCCGCCCTCCACCCCTTGCGCCCGACAATGACGAGGCCCGCATCCTTGGCGGAGAGCCGGTCGAAGGCGGAAAGCAGGAGCGCCTGATTCTTGCGCGGATCGATGGTCCCCACGCAAAGCAGATAGCGCAGGCCGCCGAGCTCGGGAAACTTGGCGGCAACGATGTCTTCCTCGCCATCGGGCGCGAGCCGGAAGAAGGGTCTCGAAGTCGGCGCCAAGCTTGATGACGCGCGTCGTCAACGAATGGCCGAGAAAGCGTTCAGCGAGCTTGCGCAGGTCGCGGTCGACGCCTGCGGAAGTCGTCAGCGCATAGTCGGCATAGAGAATGTAGTCGGCGATGTATTCGGCGAACGCTACCGGCATGTTCGGCTGGCACATCTCCGGCAAAAGCATCGGGATGATGTCGTGATTGAGCACCACCACGATCACGCCCTTGGCCTTGAGCAGTCTGAACAGAGAGCCGCGATTGAGCAGCTCGGTCCAGGTTGAATCGGGCTCGAAGTAAATGTCGCCTGGGCCGAAGGCATCGAAGTCGAAATAGACGCGTGCTTCACGGCTGATGTCGGCAATGGTGTTTGCGGAGCGGATCAGCGCCGCATCGCCAAGGGCGAAATAGCGCCCGGCTGCAGGGTCGTAGGCAATCAGTCGCGCGCCCGGGTCGTTCGCGGCAAGTTCGAAGGCAAGCGCCCGCACGACGCGCTGAATGCCGGTCCTCCGCGCAACGTGTTGCAGACATCGATGTAGAGCATCTTGTGCCGGTCAACTCGCGACGGTCCTGCGCCCGGTCTGCCGGTACTGATCGCCGGAGAGGATGGCAATCAGAGATTGGCGGGGATGGCGCGAGGTGAGCACGGGCAGTTCCGACGGATCGAGCGGCCGCCTGAGCAACAGGAGGTCGAGGGCGGTGTTGATGGTTCGAGGGGGCGCCCCGCTCGCGACCAGCCGATCGACCGCGGCGGAGATGTCGCCTGCGGTCTTGAGTTGGCACATGCAGTCGAGCACGTCCTCCGTAATGAAGAGATCGGCGCGAGCCTCGCCGACGCTCGCCAGCAGCGCCCGGTGCAGCCTGGCATTGGCCAGGTCGAGCGGGAACCACGAGGCCACGGCCATGCGCTTGGCAGTTACGAGGTCGGCCTTGGCAAGCGCCGCTGCCTGGCTCGCGAACGCGGTCGCGGGCCGCTTGCGCAGCCGGACGGAGAGGGCGCTTTGGCCGCGCCGAGAAAAATAGCGCGCCCAAAGAGCGAGATAGCGCAACAGACGTCCGAGCGAGAGGCGCTTGGCAAGCCGATAGAGCTTGCCGCGGCTCGCGGGCGAGGGTTGTTCCTTCAAGGCTGCATCGCCAGGCGCTTGGCCATGTCCCAGATGGCCTCGATTTGCGGCGCGTCCTTGCCGAGATAGTCGATGTCGCTATAGCCCCACCAATCCCAGCAGCCGTGCGGGTTGACCGTGCTTCCGGCGATCTGTGGGAACAGGATGACGAATCGGTTGGTGTCGGCATAGCCGGCAAAGCCGCTTTCCTTGATGAAGGCGTCGCCAACGGTCTCGCGCGCCTGGTCGCAGCCATGCAACACGATATGCAGCCGGCAGCCGGGATTGGTTACGCAATCATCGGGCACATAGACCACGCCTTCCGCGGCGAGGCCGTTGCCGACGCCCTGGTTATACGGAGATTGGTCGAAGGTGATGAGCTTGCCGGTCGGGCTTGGCAAAGGATCGGCGAGCGGGGCGCCATAGATCCATTCGAGGATCGCCTTCGACTGCTCGTAATCGCAATCGCTGACATATGGCTCCTTTGAGAGGCCGCAGGCAGTGCCTTCCGTCTCGGTCAGGAAAGCGTGGCCCCCTTCCTTCTCGACTAGCGTGACGCTCGCCTCCGGCACGCCGGCGGCGATGAAGAAGCGCTTGGCGGCCTCCACCACGGGACGTTGCACCGTCTGATCCTCGTTGCCCGAGAAGAGATAGACCTTGTCGTCGGCAAGGCCGCCGAGCGAATCGATCTTGCCGTCCTCGGCAAGCTCCTTGGCGCGCTTGGCGAGCTTGTCGCCGTCGGGCGCTCCCCACGAGACCTTCATGCACTCGTTCGCCGCCTGCGTGGCGTTCTGCCACATCACAATGGGCCAGTAAGGGAAGAGCTGGCTCGAACCGGTCTCGGCGCAGGCAAACGGGCCGCCTGCAACGATGCCCGCGCCGACGATGTCCTTGGAGTGGGCGACCTCGATCTGGCCGGCCATATAGGCGCCGGAGGAGAGACCTGAGACGGAGGTCTGCGGCAGGAGAATGCCTAGTTTGGGCAGGTCTTCGGCTTTCGCGGAAGCGGCGCCCACGACGCCGAGCAGAGAGAGCACAAAAAGACCGAATAAAGCCAAGCTGCGCATCGACATCAGCCTCGATTGCTCCCGTTCAGGGATTTGTGACAGACCTCCCGCGCGCGCTGCGGGAGTCTCGCCGACGACTTTATTAGGCCCAGACGTGCCTTTGGGCCAAAAACTTCTTGCATCGCTGCAGCATGGGTGTACATAGCGCCGTCGTTTAACTGGAACATCTACTGGTTGGAGGGAGGACGCCATGTCCGATGACGCCCTCTTCCAATTGGGGATGGACTTGGATCGTGGTTCAAGCACCGCCCAAACGGAAGAAAAGCTTTCTCGTTGCCGTTCCCCGCAAGAGGACGAGCGTAAGGATTTTTTCTGTGAGCGTGACGGGGTTCGCTACGCTGGCACCCATCTCATCATCGACTTGGTGCGAGCTGAACGGCTCGACGATCTAGAGCACATCGAAGCTACGCTTCGACGTTGCGTCGAGGTCGCTGGAGCCACGCTCCTGCACATCCACCTCCATCACTTTACGCCAAACGGCGGAGTGTCGGGCGTGGCCGTGCTGGCCGAATCCCACATCTCGATCCACAGTTGGCCGGAATACGGCTACGCCGCCCTCGATGTCTTCATGTGCGGCCAGACCCATCCACGACGCGCCATCGACGTATTGAAAGAGGCGTTCTCGCCTCGCAAGGTGGTGGTCAAGGAGCATCTGCGCGGCAAGGAGATGAATCGATGGACCGGTGGGTCGAAGAGACGTTACACCGCGGTTTCCGCATCCGTCTAAAGGCGGACCGCGTCCTCTTCGACAGCGAGACCGAGCATCAGCAGCTGATCATCCTGGAGACCCCCGAATTCGGGCGGGTGATGATGCTCGACGGGGTGATCCAGCTCGCATCGAAGGACGAGTTCGTCTACCACGAGATGATGTCGCACGTGCCGCTGTTCGCCCACGGGAAAGCGCGGAAGGCGCTCATCGTCGGCGGCGGTGACGGCGGGGTCTTGCGCGAGGCGCTGAAGCACCCGGAGCTTGAGCAGGTGACGCTGTGCGAGATCGATCGCAGCGTCATCGAGCTTTGCCGGGAGTACTTCCCGGATGTCTCGGGCGGTGCCTATGACAATCCGCGGACGAGGATCGTCATCGCCGACGGCACCAAATTCGTGGCCGATACGGACGAGCGCTTCGACGTGATCATGGTCGATTCGACCGATCCGATCGGCCCCGGCGCCGTGCTGTTCACCCGCGAGTTCTACGCCGGGTGCCGCAAGGCGCTGGCGCGAGGCGGCGTGCTCGTCACCCAGAACGGCCTTCCCTTCCTGCAGGCGGGAGAGCTCAAGCAAAGCGTTGGCTATTTCCGCGAGATGTTCGCCGACGCCTACGCCTATCTCGCCACCACGCCGACCTATGTCGGGGGACCGATGTCCTATGGCTGGGCGAGCGACGATGCCGGGCTGAGGCAGCACAAGCGCCGCAAGATCGAGCGGCGCTACGTCAAGGCCGGGTCGTTTCCCACGCGCTACTGGCGCCCCGACGTGCACGTCGCGGCCTTCGCCCTTCCCACTTTCGTGCGCGACCTGGTGGAGGGGTAGGGCTTGGCCATCCATTCCACGTCATGCCCGGACTTGATCCGGGCATCCATTCCGCTGAGGCTCAACGAGCTGAGGGGCCACCGGAATGGATTGCCGGGTCAAGCCCGGCAATGACGAAGTGCCTGGGTCTAGAGCCGCTCCATGACGGGCAGGTCGCCGACCAGCGGGCGGCAATAGGCGTGGAAGGCGGCGCTCACATCGTTGGAGCCCGAGATGAACTCAGGCGGCACATGGCGGCTGCGCCGCGCCACCGCCGAGAGATCGGCACGCCCGCAGGCGCTCGCGTAGCTGTCGGGGGTATTGCTGGTGCGGAGGATGATCACCGAGGCGCTTCGGTCACCCTTGGCAGCAAGCTCGGCGGCATAGCGGCCGACGGCGCGCGCCTCCTCGGCGTCGACGGAAGAGGGATGCGGCCAGCAGCGCTGGATATAGCCGAAGGTGTCGGCGCGCACGCGCGGCGCCTTGCCGCCCTTGGGGGTCAAGCCGGACTTGACGAGATCGGCAAGCCCGTCGCCGAGCGCGCCAGAGCCTGACAGCTGCACATTGCCGTGGGCATCGACCTCGCCCGGCCCGCGCATCAGCTTTGGTCCGATCTCCTCGCCAAGCCCGTCGCGGATGCCTTCGCTCACCGCGATCTGGCAACGCCCGAGCTTGGCGTAGACCGCCTCGACGTCGGCGAGGAAGGCGTCGGTCGAGAAGGGCACCTCCGGCAGATAGATGAGATGCGGGGCGGGCCGGTCGGCCGGATCGGCGCCGTTGCTCGCAGCCCCGCGCGCAAGAGAGGCGGCGGCAGTGAGGAAGCCGGCGTTCCGCCCCATGATCACGTTGATCTTGATGCCGCCGAGGCTCGCATTGTCTAGCGCGTCTCCCATTAGCGCGAGCGTCACGTAGCGTGCGGCGGAGGGAAACCCCGGCGTGTGGTCGTTCTCCAGAAGGTCGTTGTCGATGGTCTTCGGCACGTGGAAACATCGGAGGTCGTATCCGGCGGTCGCCGCCTTCTCGCTCACGATGCGGCAGGTGTCGGCCGAGTCGTTGCCGCCGATATAGAAGAAATAGCGGATGTCGTGAGCGCGGGCCCCGTCGAGGATCCTCTGGCAATAGGCCTCGTCGGGCTTGTCGCGGGTGGACCCGAGCGCCGCCGACGGCGTGCTGGCTAGTCGCTCAAGCCGATCCGGCGGATTGGAGGTGAGGTCGACCACTCCCTGATCGCCGCCCTTGACGATGCCGCGCACCCCGTGCCGCATGCCGAGGATGCGCTTCACCTGCCCTGTGGCGCAGAGGCCCTTCTTCAGGCCTTCGATGACGCCAACCAGCGATTGGTTGATCACCGCAGTCGGACCGCCTGACTGGCCGATCGCCACATTGCCGGAAACGAGATCAGGCACGGCACCTCACTCCCTGTCGCGTAAAGCGCGCGCACAATGCGCGCGGCAGGGAGCGAGATCAAGCCATGCGGCCGCCTTATGCGGCGTCCCGCCTGCCGGCCGGCACGGCGCGCTCGAGGAATCCCCGCATCGCTTTTGCGATTTCGGCGACATGGGTCTCAAGCGCGAAATGCCCGGTGTCGAGGAAATGCACCTCGGCGTTTGGATTGTCGCGCTTGAACGCCTCGGCGCCTCGCGGCAGGAAGAACGGATCGTTCTTGCCCCAGACCGCAAGCAAAGGCGGCCGGTGCTTGGCGAAATAGGCCTGGAATTTGGGATAGAGGGCGACGTTGCTCGCATAGTCGAGGAAGAGATCGAGTTGGATCTCATCGTTGCCGGGACGGCCGAGAAGCGCGCTGTCAAGCGTGTAGGACTCAGGCGCGACCAGCATCGCGTCGCTGACGCCGCGGGTGTATTGCCATTTGGTCGCTTCAAGCGTGAGGAACGAGCGAAGTTCCGCCCGGTTTGCCGGAGTCGGATCCTGCCAATAGCGCTGGATCGGCGACCAGCCGCCGCTCAAGCCTTCCTCATAGGCGTTGCCGTTCTGCGAGATGATCGCCGTGATCCGATCGGGATTTGCCACCGCGAGGCGGAATCCGACGGGGGCCCCATAGTCGAAGACGTAGATCGCAAAGTGCTTCAGTCCGATCGCATCGGTGAAGGTCCCGATCACGCTCGCAAGATTGTCGAAGCTGTAGGCGAACGCGTTCCGGTCTGGCGCCACGGTGAAGCCGAAGCCCGGCAGGTCCGGGGCCACCACATGATAGCGGTCGGCGAGCAACGGTATGAGGTCGCGGAACATGTGCGATGAGGTCGGAAAGCCGTGCAGCAGCAGAAGCCTGGGGCGCTGCGGGTCGCCCGCCTCGCGATAAAAAATCGTCGCGGGTCCAGCCTTGGCAGTGCGATAGCGCGTTTTTGTATGGGAGGGGTTGGTGGCAGGGGTCATTGCAGATCTCCTTTTCGGCGTTGGGCAATAGGCGCCTCGCCCTTAGATAGATTCTTGCAAATCAAGCGATAACGTCTCCAATTTGGGAAGAACTCTTCCGCATAGCGGAAGAAATCTCGCGAGAGCGGCCAATGTGGCCTTGAAATCGGCGAACCCTGGGTGGAGGAGTGGAACTCCGAGGCCAGGATCAAGGACAATTAAGCGCGAGGCCCCAATGTCCGGCAACATGACCGATCGCCGCCAGGTCTGGCCGGAGCTGCCCCTCTCGGCCTGGAAGGATACCTATGCTACGCTGCATCTGTGGACGCAGATCGTTGGCAAGATCCGCCTCACGCAGACGCCTTGGCTCAATCATTCCTGGCACGTCGTGCTTTACGTATCGACGCGTGGCCTGACCACGTCTCCCATTCCCTATGGAGAGCGCGTCTTCCAGCTCGATTTCGATTTCCTGGACCATGTGCTGCGGGTCTCGACCGGCGAGGGCGGCAAAAGGGAGATCGGGCTTTTCCCGCGCACCGTCGCCGACTTCTACACCGAGCTGATGCGCTCGCTGGCGGAGCTCGGCATCGAGATCCGCATCAATGAGCTGCCGAACGAGATCCCTGACGCCATCCGCTTCAGCGAGGACGATGTCCACGCTTCCTACGATCAAGAATTTGCCCAGCGCTTCTGGCGCATTCTGGTGGCCTCCGAACGGGTGCTCGCCAAATTCCGCACGGGCTTCATCGGCAAATGCAGCCCGGTCCATTTCTTCTGGGGAAGCTTCGATCTGGCGGTGACCCGCTTCTCCGGGCGCCGCGCGCCGCCGTTCACGCCGAGCGGTGCCGTGCCCAACATGCCGGCGGCGGTCGAGCTCGATGCCTATTCGCACGAATGCTCGAGCGCCGGTTTCTGGCCTGGTGGGCAGGGCGTCGACTATCCAGCCTTCTATTGCTATGCCTCGCCGGCGCCGGATGGCTTCTCGACGGCTTCCATTCGTCCGGCTGATGCCTTCTGGAACAAGGATCTCGGCCAATACAATCTGCCCTACGACGCGGTGCGCGCCGCGACCGATCCCGAGCAGACGCTGATGGATTTCTTGATGAGCACCTATGAGGCGGCGGCCACCGCCGGAAACTGGGATCGCGCCGCACTGGAATGCGCTCTCGGCGTGCCAGGCGTCCCGCGCGAGCCTTAGGATCGGAACCCCGCGCGCTCAGTCGAGCCGCAAGAGATGCAGGCTGAAGAGCCTGTCGGCGTCGGTCCAGGCGTGCACTGGGGTCCAGCCGGCGCTCGCCGCGAGCGCCTGGAAATCCTCGATCGAATATTTGTGCGAATTCTCGGTGTGGATGCGTTCGCCTTTGGCGAAGCGGAATTCGCGGCCCGACACCCGCACCGTCTGGCGCGCCAGGCTCACGAGATGCATCTCGATGCGGCCTTGGGTTTCGTCATAGACGGCATCATGGGCAAAGCAGGCAAGATCGATGTCGCCGTCGAGCTCGCGATTGATGCGGGCAAGCAGATTGAGATTGAAAGCGGCCGTTACCCCGCGCCGGTCGTTATAGGCGGGGATCAGGATTGCCGGATCCTTCTTCAGGTCGACGCCGACGAGGAACGCCGCGTCCTGCCCGAGGAGTCGCGCCGCATTGGCGAGAAAGGCTTTGGCCTCGTCGTGGGTGAGATTGCCGATGGTCGAGCCCGAGAAGAAGCCGAGCTTGGGCTTCCGCCGCGCCACCACGGGGAGCGTGCCGGTCTTGGTGAAATCGGCAATGAGCGGCCTGATGGCGAGGCCGTCATGCCGCTCCGACAGCCACTCGGCGGCCTCGGCCAGACTTTCTTCGGCGACGTCGATCGGCACATAGACCGACACGCGATCGAGCGCGCTCAACAGCAGGCTCGTCTTGCGGCTCGATCCTGAGCCGAACTCCACCAGGACGCGGGAATTGCCCATCCGCTCGGCGATCTCCGCGCCATAGGCTTCGAGGAGCGTCGTCTCGACCCGCGTCGGATAGTATTCCTCGAGTTGCGTGATCTCCTCGAACAGCGCCGAGCCGCGAGCGTCGTAGAAGAAGCGGCAAGGGACGCTGCGCGGCTTCCGGGCAAAGCCGGCGAGCACAGCGGCAGCAAATTCGGCGCGCCCTGGATCGACCCTCGGGGCGGGGGAGGCCGAAGGCCGGTCGAGATCCTCGACGATGGCGTGGGGGATGTCTTGGTCCATCAGGCGTCGCTGGCCAAACGCAAGCCCATGAACTGCCAGCGCTGATGGGGATAGAAGAAATTGCGGTAGGTGGTGCGGATATGACCTTCCGGCGTGGCGCACGAGCCGCCGCGGAGCACGAACTGGTTGCACATGAATTTGCCGTTGTACTCGCCGACCGCGCCGGGTGCCGCCTTGAATCCCGGATAGGGCAGGTATGGGCTTCCCGTCCATTCCCACACATCGCCGTAGATCTGCTTGAGGCCGCCGCCGGCGTCGGCGCGCACCGGGTGGAGATGACCGGCGCCGAGCGTGCGTCCTTTGACCGGCACGGTGCTTGCCGCCACCTCCCATTCGAATTCGGACGGCAGGCGGTACCCGGTAAAGCGGGCAAAGGCGTCGGCCTCGTAATAGCTCACGTGGCTCACCGGAGCCGAGGGATCGAGCGGCCGCAAGCCTTGCAGGCTCATCTGCATGAAGCCGCCGTCAGCCTCCTCCCAATAGAGCGGAGCCGTCCAGCCCTGGGCGTTGACCGTGGCCCAGCCGTCGGCGAGCCACAGCGTCGCCGTGCCGTAGCCACCGTCCTCGATGAAGGCGATCCACTCGGAGTTGGTGATACAGCGATTGGCGAGCCTGAAGGGGCGTACCAGCTCATCGTGACGCGGCCCTTCATTGTCATAGGCGAAGCCGTCGCCGTCATGGCCCACGCCAAGAATGCCGCCAGCGAAGGAGACCCAGTCGAGCGGTGGCGCCTCGGCCACGGCGACGCCCGGATTGGCGCGGACGTAGGCAGGCTTCAAAGGCTCGCTCGCAAACAGGCTCAAAATATCCGTGAGCAAAAGCTCCTGATGCTGCTGCTCGTGATTGATGCCGAGCTCGATCAGCTCCGCCGCGCGCGGGTGGAGCTCGGTCTTGCACAGACGCTGAAGAGCGGCGTCGACATGCTCGCGATAGTCGCGCACCTCATCCGCCGTTGGGCGGGTGAGGAGACCGCGCTTGCCGCGCGGCTGTCGCGCCCCGACGCTCTCATAATAGGAGTTGAAGCAATATTCGAACCGCTCGTCGAAAATCCGATAGCCGTCGAGGAAGGATTTGAGCACGAAGGCTTCGAAGAACCAGGTGGTGTGAGCGAGATGCCATTTGGTGGGACTTGCGTCGTCATTGGCCTGAACGACCTGGTCCTCGTCGCTCAAGGGCAGCGCCAGTTCCGAGGAGAGGCGGCGCGTGGTCATCAAGCGCTGGCGAAGCGTGTCCGAATCCATCTGCCGGGTGTCATGAAGAAAGACGGCATCGCGAGCGCTCATGATCCTCTCCTTGGGAACGGAAAACCTTATTCGCCCAGTCAGGACAGGCGGAGCAGTCCTCACAGTCCAGTGCTAAACGTCAGATTTAGCAGCTTGTTCCGCATGACGGAATGGGCAAGCATTGCACAAACCTGTGAATGTGACAACTCACGGCCGATCGTTCTCTCATGCGCAATCACCAGCCCGATCAGGACCCGGTCGTGGCCTTCGACGGCCGCCAATCTGCGGCGGCAGCCGAATTGCGGCGCGGCGTCTGCCGGGCGCTGCGCGCACTCGGCCATTCGGTGGTGACCGAGCTTTCGCTTGCCAATGGCCGCCGCGCCGACGTGGTTGGGCTCACCCCCTCGGGCGATATCTGGATCATCGAGATCAAATCCTGCCTGCTCGACTTTCAGACCGACGGCAAATGGACCGAATACCGTCCTCATTGCGACCGGCTCTATTTTGCCGTTGCGCCGGATTTCCCCTGCCATGTCATCCCCGAGGACGCCGGCCTGATGCTCGCCGATCGCTACGGCGCCCATCTTGTGCGCGAGCCGATGGAGGAGCGCTTGGGCACGGCGCGGCGCAAAGCTATGATGCTGTGTTTTGCCCGCGCGGCAGCGCTGAGGCTGCAGCTCCACCTCGACCCAGGCTGCGGGTTTGAGATTTAAGGTCAGCCACACCCTGAGGAGATCGCGAAGCGACCGTTTCGAAGGGCAGTCAGCTTCGAGACGCGCATCTTCGATGCGCTCCCCAGCATGAGGGATGAAGGTGACCTACTTCGGGGCGCGCTTGGCGAGAATACGCTGGAGCGTGCGCCGATGCATGTTGAGCCGCCGCGCCGTCTCGGAGACATTGCGGTTGCATAGCTCGTAGACGCGCTGGATGTGCTCCCAACGCACCCGGTCGGCAGACATCGGATTCTCCGGTGGCGGCGCCTTGCCGTCTCCCGGCGCAATCAGTGCCTGATAGACGTCGTCGGCATCGGCCGGCTTGGCGAGATAGTCGACGGCGCCGAGCTTCACCGCGGTCACGGCGGTGGCGATATTGCCGTAGCCGGTCAGCACCACGGCGCGCGCCTCCGGGCGCACATCGGCCAGGGCCGCGATTACGTCGATGCCGCTGCCGTCGTCGAGACGCATATCCACCACGGCGAAGGCCGGCGGCCTGCGGCGAAGTGAAATGAGCCCGTCCTCGACGCTCGGAGCCGTCTCGACCTCGAAGCCGCGGGTCTCCATGGCGCGCGCGAGCCTGGCGAGGAAGGCGCGGTCGTCATCGACGATGAGAAGGGTGTTGTCCTGCGGGACTGGCCAAGTCTGCTGAGCTTCCATTCCGGAGCCTCCTATGCCCTTGCGACCATACTGCCCAAGGTGCCCACAACACACCTAAAGCTTTGGTAAGGGTTGGCCGACGATCACATTGATCTGTCGAGAGCTATGTCTTCACTCGCCTTTTCGCAAGGCGCTAAGGCGTCACAGGGGTACGGTTCGCGCGTCAAGTCACGGCTTCGGAAAGCCATTCCAGCTCTTCCAGGGTCTGCTCGAACCTCGAGCGCGGCCAGATCACGGTGACCAGCGCCCCGCCCGGGGGGCCCTCCCGGTTGGCAAGCTCTAGCCTGGCGCCAGAGCGCTCGAGCAGCGTCTTGGCAATGAAGAAACCGAGGCCCATGCCGACATGCTCGTCTGCCTCGCCGCCGACATGGCCGGGCCGCGTGGTGACGAACGGCTCGCCGAGCTGCTCGAGCACATTCGGCGGGAAGCCGGCGCCGTCGTCGGCGATCTCGATGCGCACTTCATCGTCGGACCAGCTCGCGTTCACATCGACCTTGCTCGCGGCGAAATCGATGGCGTTCTCCACGAGATTGCCGAGCCCGTAGATAACGCCGGGATTTCGCTGCATCACCGGCTCCTGCGAGACCCGTTCGCTAGGCTTCACGCTTGGCAGGGGACCGGTTTTCACCTCGATGGGCACGGCGACCAGCCGGTGCGGCGACACCAATTCCTCGATGAGATGACTGATGGGCAGGCGCGAGACGATGATGTCCTGCTGTTCGCCCATGCTGGCAAGCTCGCTCAGGATCGTGCGGCAGCGCTCGGCTTGCGCCCGTAACAGCACGAGATCCTCGTAATGCGGATCGCTGAGCTTGGCGTCGCGCAGCAGCTCCTTGGCCACCACGGCGATGGTAGCCAAGGGCGTGCCGAGCCCATGCGCGGCGGCGGCGGCGAGGCCGTCGAGTGCCGAGAGTTTCTGCTCGCGCGCGAGAACGAGCTCGGCTGCCGCAAGCGCCTCGGCCATGCGGCGCGCCTCTTCCGCCGTGCGCCAGGAGTAAAGGCCGATGAACAGGATGCCGGACACCACCGCCGCCCACATGCCCATGAGGTAAGGCAGCGGCAGCAGGAACTTCGAGTGGTGGAACCACGGCAGCGGCAAGTGGACCTCGGCGAGCAGCGTCGCCACCAGAATGGCGAGGCCGCCAAGCGCCACCGTGACCCTTGGCGGCAAGGTTGAGGCGGACACCGTGACCGGCGCAATCAGCAAAAAGGCGAATGGATTCTCCAGCCCTCCGGTCAAGTAAAGCAGCGCGCCGAGCTGGAGGATGTCGTAGCCCAGCATCAGGAAGGCATAGTGGTTTTGCAGGCGCTGGCTTGCCGGATAGCGCAGCCGCAGCGCCACGTTGAGCCAGGCCGACAACGAGATCACCGCAAGGCAAAGGCCGATCGGCAGGTCGATGCCCATCAGCCAATAGACGATGACCACCGTGGCGCTCTGGCCGACCACGGCGATCCAGCGCAAGCGCACGATGGTCTGCAGGCGCAACCGGCTTTCGCCGCGGCGGAGCAAATCCTCACGCAGCCTTGTACGCGGCGGTATTTGACTATTGTCGAGGGCGTCCATAGGTGAAGTTTAGCATGGGCCGCCCGGCCATAATTCGGACAAAGCGCGGCAGCAGGCGCTTAGCCATGGATGAGAGAGTAACCACGTCGCCGGACTTGTCCGAGACGCTTCCGGTCGCGGTCAAGGACCTGACCAAGGTTTACGGCGCCGTCACCGCCGTGAACCACATCAGCTTTGCGCTGGCGCCCCGCACCACAGTGGCGCTGCTTGGCGGCAACGGCGCCGGCAAGACCACGACCATTGCCATGCTGCTCGGGCTCGTGGTGCCGACTTCCGGCGAGGTGAGGGTATTCGGCGCCGATATGAGCCGCAACCGCTACCAGGCCGCGCAACGGATCAATTTCCAAAGTCCCTATGTCGATTTGCCGATGCGGCTCACCGTGCGGCAAAACCTGACCGTCTATGCCGGTCTCTATGGCGTCGCCAATGCCGAGGAGCGCATCGCTTACCTCGCCGAGGATCTCCAGTTTACCGCGTTGCTCGATCGCGCCACCGGCAAGCTCTCGGCAGGGCAGAAGACGCGGGTCGGGCTCGCCAAGGCTTTGCTCAACGCGCCTGAGCTCCTGCTGCTCGACGAGCCGACGGCATCGCTCGATCCCGACACTGCAGATTGGGTGAGGCGAAAGCTCAGGGACTATGCGCAAGCCCGCCGCGCCACCATCCTGTTCGCCTCGCACAACATGGCGGAGGTGGAGCGCCTCGCCGACCGTGTCATCCTGCTCGATGCCGGCCGCATCCTCGAGGACGAAGCGCCGCGGGCCCTGATCGAGACCTATGGCCGCGAGACCCTGGAAGAAGTGTTCCTCGAAGTGGTGCGCGGCCAGGCCCGCCGCATCGAGAAGGCGGATGTGCCGCAAGCGAGGGAAGCCTCATGAGCGCTGCTTCATCAGGGGCCGGCGCCGTTGCCATGCTCCTGCCCGCGACGGGTCTTGCCGCTTCGCTTCGCCGCATCGGCTCGCTCGTCCGCCGCTATATGTACCTGTTGCGTAGTTCCGGCATCAGGCTGGTCGAGCTGATCTATTGGCCGTTCTTGCAAATGCTGACCTGGGGCTTCTTGCAGAAATATCTCGCCGGGACCTCGAGCGCTCTCGTGCAAGCCGCCGGCGTGCTGATCGGCGGAGTGCTGCTCTGGGATATCCTGTTTCGCTCCAAGATCGGCTTCTCCACCACCTTCATCGAGGAGATGTGGTCGCGCAATCTCGGAAATCTGCTGACGAGCCCGCTTCATCCTTTCGAGCTCGTCGCCGCCTTGAGCGTATGGAGCGTGACCAGGCTTGCCGTCAGCATGATTCCGGTCGCCGTCGCAGCTTATTTCATTTTCGGCTTCAACCTGCTCGATCTTGGGTTTGCGCTCGTCGTCTTCTTCGCGGTGCTCGTTCTCACCAGCTGGTCGCTCGGGCTGCTCTCCGCCGGCGTGATCCTGCGCTACGGCCTCGGCGCCGAGGAGCTTGCCTGGTCGCTGGCCTTCATCCTTTTGCCGCTCTCCTGCGTCTACTACCCGGTGTCGGTGTTGCCAGCTTGGCTCAAGCCGATCGCGCTCGCCCTGCCGCCGACCCATGTGTTCGAGGGCATGCGCTCGATCCTGCTGCACCACGTCTTCGACGTGAGCGAGCTGTGGTGGGCGCTTGGCCTCAATGCCGTATACCTGACAGTGGGCTATCTTGCATTCCGCTGGTTCCTGCAAAGCGCGAGGGTCAACGGTACGCTGCTGCAGCTTGGTGAGTAGGATGCGCGCCCGGCTCATCGCCTTCGTCATTGGCGGCTTTCTCATCGGCACGCTCGCCGGCGTGGCCTTTCTGCTCCTCACCAACCCGCGCGGGCACCAGGCGGTGCAATCGTCTGGTACCGCGCAGATCGGGGGCCCCTTCACCCTTGTCGGCGCCGGCGGCAAGACCGTTACCGACCGCGAGTTTCGCGGCCGCTACATGCTGGTCTTCTTCGGCTTCACCCATTGCCCGGACATCTGCCCGGCGGAGCTTCAGGTCCTAGCCCAGGCGCTCGACCAGCTCGGCGACAAGGCCAAGAAGGTGGTTCCCATCTTCATTTCGGTTGACCCCGAGCGCGACACGCCACAGGTGATGGCCGACTATGTTAAGAGCTTCGGGCCAAATTTCGTGGGCCTGAGCGGGACGCCTGACCAGATTGCCGCCGTGGCCAAGGCCTATCGCGTGGCCTATTCCAAGATTGAGAATAAGGCATCACCCGGCGACTATAGTGTCGATCATTCGGCACTGGTCTACGTCATGGACCCCGAAGGCCGCTATGTGACGCACTTTTCCTACGGCATGAGCGCCGACGAAGTTGCTGAAAAGCTTGGGAAATTGCTCTAGACGCGCGCCCTGACGCCGCGGCGCGGCCATTTGTCATTGCGCCGCAACATAAAATCACCATTTCAGTTTGCGATGCAGCATCAAATGCTGCACCCTTTGTGAGGCGGGAGGTCGATCCATGCTTTACCATTTGTACGAGCTCCATCAGGCCGCGTTGAGCCCCGCCCGGGCCGCGGCGGAAGCGTATCGACTGCTGTTCCGCAACCCCCTGAACCCGGCTTATCACACGCCGCTCGGCCGCGGGGCCGCCGCGGCGCTGGAGCTGTTCGAGCGCACCACGCGCCGTTACCGCGAGCCGGCCTGGGACATCTCCACCACCACCGTGGACGGCCTCGAGGTCGCCGTGCGGCCGCGCCGCATCATCGCCAAGCCCTTCTGTAACCTCGTTTATTTCGAGAGGGGCATTCCGCCCGCGCGGCGCCGCAAGGAAAGCAAGCTGCTGATCGTGGCACCGATGGCCGGTCACTACCCCACGCTTCTGCGCGGCACCGTGCGCGACATGCTTCCCCACCACGAGGTCTACGTCACCGAGTGGCGCGACGCCCGCCGCGTGCCGCGCGCCGCAGGCCGTTTCGACCTCGACGACTACATCGACTACATCATTGAATTCATAAGGCATTTCGAGGGCGATGTGCATGTAATGGCGGTCTGCCAACCGACCGTGCCGGTGTTCGCCGCCGTGTCTCTGCTCGAGGCGATGCGCGATCGCTCAACGCCTCGTTCCATGATTTTGATGGCCGGCCCCATCGACGCGCGGGTGAGTCCGACTGCGGTGAACCGCTTTGCCGACGGACGGACCATCGAGTGGTTCGAGCGCAACGTCATCACCCAGGTTCCGTGGCCACATCCCGGCATGATGCGGCGCGTCTATCCGGGATTTCTTCAGTTGAGCGGCTTCATGGGCATGAATTTCGACCGCCACGTCACCGCTCACCGCGATCTGTTCCACAACCTGATCAGAGGCGACGGCGACTCTGCCGACAAACATCGCGAGTTCTATGACGAGTTTCTTGCCGTCATGGATCTCGCCGCCGAATACTACTTGCAGACCATCGAAACGGTCTTTCTCGACTATGCGCTTCCCAAGGGGGAGATTGTCCATCGCGGTCGCCGGGTCGACCCTGAGGCCATTCGCCGCGTCGCGCTCATGACGGTGGAAGGCGAGAAGGACGATATCTCGGGAATCGGGCAGACCTTCGCTGCACACAATCTGTGCAAGAACCTTCCGGCCTCGATGCGCCGGCACCATTTACAGCCAGGCGCCGGTCACTATGGCGTGTTCAACGGCTCTCGCTTTCGCGCAGAAATTGTGCCGAAAATCAATGAGTTCATTGCCACCAATCAGCGGCGCAAGGGCCTCTTGGCGCGATCCTTGAGCCGGATGTCCTAAAGCTTAGGCACCGTCTTTCTTCACGCCTGTGCTACTGTAGCTTCGCCAAATCGAGGCAAAATCGATCGGCGCAGGGAGCGTATGTGTCATGCTTAAGCGGCTGAGGCCCGGTAACGGCGAAACCATCGAAGTTAAGGTAAAGGGGCTCGAACTCCCCCTCTTGTTGCGCCGGAGCCTACGGGCGCGGCAATTCAGCCTCCAAGTGAGCGAAGCGCGCCGCGGCGCCATTCTGACCATGCCGGTCTATTCGAGCTTCGCCGAGGCCGATGAATTTCTGTCGCGCCATCTCGATTGGCTGAAGGAACGCGTTGCCGGCCTGTCGGAGCCCGTGCCTTTCACGCACGGCGCCATCGTCCCGTTGCGCGGCTACGCCCATCAGGTTCGCTTTGCCGGCGCAGTGCGGCGGCGCGGCGTGGTGTGGCTGGAAGCCGCCGACGACGCCAAGGTCGCACCGGCCTGGCCGCAAGGCGCAAAGCTGCCGATCCGCAGGCTGCCGCGCCTCCTTGTCGCCGGCGAGCCTGAGCACGCGGCGCGGCGCATGCTCGACTGGCTGAAGCGTCAGGCGCATCTCGATCTCAATGCGCGCGTCGACCTGCATGCGGACCGGCTCGGTCTTGCGCCGAGCCGCATCTTCGTGCGCGATCAGACCACGCGCTGGGGATCGTGCTCGACCACCGGCGCGCTCTCCTTCTCGTGGCGGCTCGTGCTTGCACCGCCCTTCGTGCTCGATTATCTCGCGGCGCACGAGGTCGCCCATCTTGGCCACATGAATCACGGGCCGCGATTCTGGAGCCTGGTCGAGCGCACCATGCCGCGCCACGAGGAGGCGAGATCATGGCTGCGCAAGCACGGCGCGAGCCTGCACCGCTACGGCTCCGAAGGCATGCTGCCGTCGGCGAACGGCCACTCGCCGAAGCGCACCATCGAGTGAAGCGCGCCCGACGCCGTCAGTCGTCCTAAACCTTGTCCTTGGAGTCCGTCTTCACCGACTTTATGCCGCGCAAGAGATCGAGACCGAACTGCAGTTGACGATCTTTGCTCTCTTCCGCAGGCACATAGGACGAGCTGCCGCTTTGCTCTTTTCCATCAACCTCGCCGTCGCCCTTCAAATGGCCGCGCAGACTGGATTCACTCTCGCCGCTCATGTCTGCCTTTCTTAGGTCTTCGGGAAGATCCTCTTCGACCACCGCGTCGGGCTCGATGCCTTTGGCCTGGATCGAGCGCCCAGACGGCGTGTAGTAGCGGGCCGTCGTCAACCGCAGCGCGCCGTTCGATCCGAGCGGTATGATGGTCTGGACCGAGCCTTTGCCGAAAGAACGCGTGCCGATGATGGTCGCCCTGCGGTGATCCTGCAGCGCCCCGGCCACGATCTCCGAGGCGGACGCCGCGCCGCCGTTGATCAGCACCACGAGCTTCTTGCCGTCGGTGATGTCGCCAGGCGCGGCATTCGACCGCTGGGTTTCCTCGAGGTTGCGCCCCTTGGTGATCACGATGGCGCCGCGGTCGAGAAAGTCGTCGGAGACCGACACCGCTTGATCGAGCAGGCCGCCGGGATTGTTGCGGAGGTCGACGATATATCCCTTGAGCTTCGGGCCGATCTCCTTCTTCAGACGCTTGACCGCTGCTTCGAGGTCGGCGGTGGTCTGTTCGCTGAAGCTCGTGATCTGGATATAGCCCACGTCGTCCTCAGAGTGGTATTTCACCGGCTTGATATGGATGACGTCGCGAACCATGGTCACCTCGAATGGAGCGTCCACGCCCTTGCGCACGACGGTCAGGGTGATCCGCGAATGCGCCGGCCCGCGCATTTTCTCCACGGCCTCCTGTAAGGTGAGACCCTGAAGCTGCTTCTTGTCGACAGCGGTAATGAGATCGCCGCTCTTCAGGCCCGCATGCGCGGCCGGCGTGTCCTCGATGGAGGAGACGACGTGGACGACGCCGTTCTCCATCGACACTTCAAGCCCGAGGCCGCCAAACTCACCGCGGGTCTGCACTTGCATATCGTTGAATTCAGCCGCGTTCATATAGGACGAATGAGGGTCGAGCGCCGAAAGCATTCCGTTGATCGCGCCTTCGATCAGCTTCGTATCGTCCGGCTTTTCCACATAGTCGTTGCGGACGTGCTCCAGCACTTCGCCGAAGAGGTTGAGCTGTGGGTAGATAGAAGGATCGGTCGCCGAGAGCGTCTGGGCGACCACGATCGTCGCCGCGCCGACAGCGAGCGTCGCGAGCAGGGTAAGCGTCCAAAGTGATTTCCGCATTATCTTGTCCTGGCTAAAGCCGCGCGGCTGCGGTTGGTCGGGAGTCTCACCAAAGCACAGCCTTTGATCAGGTAAAAGGCTACTCTGCCTGTGGTCACGAATTGGTGCGACATGCTGACACCCGATTGTGGCAATCAGCGCACTGGAGCGATGGGGTTATCCGCCGGAGAGAAGGTCGAGCATGCGGCGGTAGAGCGGCGCGTTGCTTCGCTCCGTGGGCGCTGACGCTTCCTCAAGCCAGGGCGAGCGCGTTCCAGGCAGCGCCAGCGGCTCCTTGCCGTCATGGGCATAGGCCATGATGTCGTGCCAGATATGCGCAGGCAACGTGCCGCCGCTGACATTGTGCATCTTCGAGTTGTCGTCATTGCCGACCCACACGCCGGCAACGTAGCGGGCCGTGTAGCCGACGAACCAGGCATCGCGCGAGCTTTGGCTGGTCCCGGTCTTGCCGCCGGCGATCTGGTCGGGAAGCGCCGCCTGGCGGCCGGTGCCGCTCACCAGCGTCGCGTTCATCATGTCGTTCATCTCCGCGACACAGCGCTGATCCACGACCCGTCCGAAATTTGCCCCCTTGAACTCGTAGAGCAGCTTGCCGTCGCCGTTGCGCACGCGGGTGATGATGTGCGGGGTGATGCCCTCTCCGCCGTTGGCGAAGGGCACATAGGCGGCGACGAGCTCGAGCGGGGTGACTTCGGCGGTGCCGAGCGCGAGCGAGGGACGGTCATGCAGCTCGGTGTGAATGCCGAGCCGCCGCGCCGTGCGCACCACCTCGGGTCGGCCGACCTCGTCGGCGAGCTTCACCGCGACGGTGTTGATGGACTGGGCGAAGCTGTCGCGGAGGGTCACGGCGCCGCGATAGGTGCCGGTGTGATTGCGCGGCGACCAGCCGTCGACGGCGACCGGCGCGTCGTCGGCGATCGAGTCCGGCGTATAGCCATTTTCGAGCGCGGTAAGGTAGACGAAGGGCTTGAAGGCCGAGCCTGGCTGGCGGAGCGCCTTCACCGCCCGGTCGAAGGGGCTCGCGCGATAGGAGCGGCCGCCGATCAGCGCCTTGATCCCGCCGCTCGTATCGAGCACCACCACGGCGCCTTCGCCGACATCCAGCGTCTTTCCTTGCGCGTCGAGCGTTTGGCGCAGGGTCTCCTGGGCGACGCGCTGAAGCCCCGCGTCGATGGTGGTCTCGACCACCAGGTCTCCTTCATTGCCGCCGACGAAGTCGGGGAGCGTCTCCGCCACCCAGTCGACAGCGTAAGGATATCCCGTCTCGTCGCCGAACGCCCTGAGACCCAAAGGTTGCTCCGCAGCCGCATGGGCCTCATCGCTGGTGAGAAATCCGGCGTCGACCATGTTGTCGAGCACGACGTCGACACGGGCGCTGGCCAGTTCCACATTGCGCGTCGGCGCGTAGCGCGACGGCGCCTTCAACAGGCCCGCAAGCAGCGCCGCTTGCGTCAAGGTGACCGACCGTGCCGAGCGCCCGAAATAACGCCGCGCCGCCGCCTCCACGCCGTAGGTGCCGCCGCCGAAATAGACGCGGTTCAGATAGAGCTCGAGGATCTCGTCCTTGGTGAAGCGCCGCTCGAGCCAGACGGCGTACATCATCTCTTCGAGCTTGCGCGCGAAGGTGCGGTCGGGCGACAGGAACAGGTTCTTGGCGAGCTGCTGGGTGATGGTCGAGCCGCCCTGGACCACGGTTCCCGCGGCAATATTGCGAATGCCAGCGCGGACGAGGCCGATCGGATCGACGCCGAGATGATTGTAGAAGCGGCGGTCCTCGGTGGCGATCACCGCTTGCGGCAGATAAGGCGGCAGCCGGTCGAGCCGCACATAGCCGTGCCGAAGCCCGCGCTCGGCGAGCACGGCGCCGTCCGAGGCGAGGATGGTGAGATTTGGCGGCCGGTCGTCGAGGGTGAGAAGAACGGGGTCGGGCAGGCGGGCGACGAAATAGAGGAAGGTCCCCCCGAGCACCAGAACGACCCAGACCGAGGCAAGAAACAGGACGCGGAGCACCGCGCGCCGAAAAGGGCGGTCGGCGCTCTTGCCCGGGGCTTTGCGGGGCTTGCGCGCGGGCGCGCGTTTGCGGCCGTTGCCGAAATTCGGCTCGACGCGCTCTTTGGCCTTGGCCTTGGCCGCAGGCTTTGGCTTCCGCCGCGCTGCCATGAATTTCTTGGCCCCAATGACGTCCGTGACCGCGGCCGGCTGATCGCCCGCGAGCCTTGGCGCCTGGAGCCTAGTTGTTTCAGATTGACCCAGAGTTAAGGGGGCGGCCGACGGTCCGGCTATACATCCAAATTCGCCACCTGCAGCGCATTGGCCTGGATGAACTCGCGGCGCGGCTCGACCACGTCGCCCATCAGCCTGGAGAAGATCTCGTCGGCCTCGTCGAGCTCGCCAACCTTCACCTGCAGGATGGTGCGGCTCTCGAGGTCGAGCGTGGTTTCCCACAGTTGCTCCGGGTTCATTTCGCCGAGGCCCTTGTAGCGCTGCAGCGTGAGGCCCTTGCGCCCTGCCGTCATCACCGCATCGAGCAGGTCTGAAGGCCCGTGCGCCACGTTCGAAATGTCCTTGCGCTTGAGCGTGGCGGGCTTGGCGTAGACCTCCTGGAGATGCTCGGCATACTGGTCGAGCTTGAGGGCATCGGCCGAAGCGATGAACGGCCCATCCACGAGGTGGGACTCCATGACGCCTCTCAGCTCGCGCCAGAAGCGCAGGCCGCCTTCGGGCAGGGCCTCGCCATGCCAGCCGCGCTCGGTCTCCTCGGCGAGCACATCGAGGCGCTTGGCGATGTAGGAGGCGGCGGCCTGCGCCTGCTTGACATTCTTCAGCAGCTTGGGCGCGAGCGCGCCGGCGATCGCCGCCTGCTCGACGATGAAGCGCGGATAGCGCGAATGCAGGCCCTCGAGGATGCCCGTGATCCTGCGCGCCGTGTCGACGATGTCGCGCAAATCGGCGCCGGCGCGCGTGGCGCCATCGCCAGAGACGAGCACGGTATCCTCGAGCCCCTCACCGACGAGATAGTCTTCGAGCGCCGCTCGTCCTTGAGATAGCGCTCTGGCTTCCGCGCTTCACCTTATAGAGCGGCGGCTGGGCGATGTAGAGATTCCCGCGCCTCCATGAGCTGCGGCATCTGCCGGTAGAAGAAGGTCAGCAGCAGCGTGCGGATATGAGCGCCGTCCACGTCGGCGTCCGTCATGATGATGATCTTGTGATAGCGGAACTTGCGAAGTCGAAATCGTCGCGGCCGATGCCGGTGCCGAGCGCGGTGATCAGCGTGCCGATCTCCTGGCTGGACAGCATCTTGTCGAAGCGCGCGCGCTCGACATTGAGGATCTTGCCGCGCAAGGGCAGCACGGCCTGAAAGGCGCGGTCGCGCGCCTGCTTGGCCGAGCCGCCGGCGCAATCGCCTTCGACCAGGAACAGCTCGGACTTGGCCGGGATCGCGCTCCTGGCAGTCGGCAAGCTTGCCGGGCAGCGACGAAATGTCGAGCGCGCCCTTGCGCCGCGTCAGCTCGCGCGCTTTGCGCGCCGCCTCGCGCGCCGCCGCCGCTTCCACGACCTTCTGCACCACGGCGCGCGCCTCGCCCGGATGCTCCTCGAACCACTGCGACAGAGCCTCCGCCGATCACGCCTTCGACCACCGGGCGCACTTCGGAGGAGACGAGCTTGTCCTTGGTCTGCCATGAGAATTTCGGATCGGGCACCTTGACCGAAAGCACGCAAGTCAGGCCTTCGCGCGCGTCGTCGCCGGTCAGCGCGACCTTCTCCTTCTTGGCGATGCCCGAATTCGGCGGCGTAGGTGTTGACGGTGCGGGTCAGCGCCGAGCGCAAGCCGGCAAGATGCGTGCCGCCGTCGCGCTGGGGGATGTTGTTGGTGAAGCACAGCACGTTCTCGTGATAGCTGTCGTTCCACCACAGCGCCGCCTCGACCACGATGCTTGTCGCTGCTCCTTCTCCGACCACGATGGGCTCCAGGATGAGCGGATGCTTGGTACGGTCGAGGATACGCACGAAGGCGTCGCAGGCCGCCCTCGTAGCGCATCTCCTCGTTCCTCGGCTCGACGCCGCGATGATCCGACAGCAGGATGCGCACGCCCGAATTCAGGAACGCCAATTCGCGCAGGCGATGCTCGAGCGTGGCGTAATCGAACTCGACCATGGTGAAGGTCTTGGTCGACGGCACGAAGGTGACGCGCGTGCCGGTTCTCTTCGAGGGCCCGACCTCGGCGAGCGGCGCCATCGGGTACGCCATCGGCGAAGCGCATGAAGTACTCTTTGCCAGCGCGCCAGATGGTGAGGTCGAGCCTGGACGACAGCGCATTCACCACCGATACGCCGACGCCATGCAACCCGCCTGACACCTTGTAGGAGTTCTGGTCGAATTTTCCGCCGGCGTGGAGCTGGGTCATGATCACTTCCGCCGCCGACACGCCTTCGCCTTTGTGGATCTCGGTCGGAATGCCGCGCCCGTTATCTTCCACGGTGGCCGAGCCGTCGGCGTTCAAGGTCACTTGGATCTCAGTCGCAGTAGCCGGCCAGAGCCTCGTCGATGGCGTTGTCGACCACCTCATAGACCATGTGGTGGAGGCCAGAGCCGTCGTCGGTGTCGCCGATATACATGCCCGGGCCGCTTGCGCACGGCGTCGAGGCCTTTCAGCACCTTGATGGACTCAGCACCGTAATCTGAGGCCGGCGGTTGCTTCTTCTCCGAGGCTCGTTTCATGGGATCCTTGCGGGTCAATTTTCTATTGTCTTTCTGTGGTCTTGGCCGGGCCAAACCGGTGGCCTGATCAGGCGCTTATTCTACCCCGATTTACAGCCAAGATTTGGGCCAGCGACGCGATCGGCGCGAAGGTTTCGCGGTCGGTTCCGGTCATCCAGGCTTGGGCTTTCAGGTCCAAAATCTCGTCAAAAAGGGCCTCGCGGCGAGCGTGGTCGAGATGGGCCGCAACCTCGTCGAAGAGGACGAGGGGTGAAGCGCCGGAAAGATCGCGGATCAGCCTCGCCTTGGCGAGCACGAGGCCGAGCAGGAGCGCCTTTTGCTCGCCCGAGGAGCAGTCGCCGGCAGGAGCATTGTGGGGGCCGTGTACCACTATTAGGTCGCTCAGATGCGGTCCTGCAAGGGCCCGGCCGGCAAGCCGGTCGCGCTCGCGGGCCTCCGACAACAGGCTCACGTAATCGTCTTCCACTTCGACCGCAGGACGCTCCATGAGCGCACGTTCGAGCGTGCCCTCGAGCGTCAGCACGGCGAAGGGGAAGGGTCCTGGTCCTCGTGCCTCATGCGTCGACTGGATGAGAGCAGAGAGCCTCGCCACCCCATCGAGCCTCGCCGCGGCGATGGCGACTCCGGCCTCGGCCATCTGCTCCTCAAGGCCGGCATAGAGCGAGGGCGATCCTTCGCGGAGCTGGAACAGGCGGTTTCGCTGCCGCATGGCGCGGTCGTAGCAGCCGCGAGGGCCGCTCATCTTGGGATCGATGGCGAGCATCAGCCGGTCGAGGAAGCGGCGGCGCTCCGACGCCGGGCCGGTGAATAGCCCGTCCATCTCCGGGATCACCCAGACGAGCTGCACGTAATGGGCAAGAGCGCCGGCGCCCTGGTCCTTGCCGGCGATGCGCACGCTTCGCCCCGTGCCCTCGTTCGCGCCACCGAGCCCGAAGCCAGTACCGATCTCCACCACGCCCTCGAGCGACATCACCGTGGCGGCGACGGCCCAGCCGCCTGGGCCGTCCTTGCGGGCAAGCTCCTCGTAGGGGCGTCCGCGCAGGCCTTGACCGGCGCCGAGCAGCGACATGGCCTCGAGGAGATTGGTCTTGCCGGCGCCGTTGTCGCCGACGAGCACCACGGGGCGCTCATCGAGGTTCACCGCCGCCCGCTCGTAATTGACGGAAATTGGTCAGCTTCAGCTCTTCGACAAAGAGCCGCGTCTCGGCGCCCAGGGCTTCGCCCATCGCCTCACGTGCCGCCCGCTCGCGATATCCGCTCAGGGGGCGCCCTCATACCCGCATCGGCATGAGCACGTAGAGCGCGGAATTGTCCTTGCCGTCGCGGATCATGGTGGGAGAGCCCGGATCGGCGAGCTGGAATTCCGCCGTGCCGCCTTCGAGCTGCCCGGCGATGTCTAGCAGGTAGCGGGCGTTGAAGCCGATCTCGAGCGGATCGAAGCCATATTCGACGGGAAGCTCCTCGCTCGCGCTGCCGCTGTCGGGATTGTTGACCGAAAGCGTCAGCCTGCCGTCGGTGATGGAGAGCTTCACCGCCGCGGCCCTTGTCGCTCGACAGCGTCGAGACGCGGTCGACCGCCTCGGCGAAGGCGTGATTGTCGACCTCCATGGTCTTGTCGTTCCCTTGCGGGATCACGCGCTGATAATCGGGGAAGGTGCCGTCGATCAGCTTCGAGGTCAGCACCACGCGCGCCGTGGAGACGCGGATCTTCGACGGCGACAGCTCGATGCGCACGTCCCCGTCGCCATCCTCGGCGAGCTTGGCGAGCTCGGCCACGGTCTTGCGCGGCACGATCACGCCGGGCATGTCCTTGGCGCCTGCGGGGAGCGGCAATTCCACTTGCGCCAAGCGATGCCCGTCGGTGGCGACGGCACGCAGCACCTGCTTGCCGCCGCTTTCCGCCGCGTGGAGATAGATGCCGTTCAAATAGTAGCGGGTCTCCTCGGTGGAGATGGCGAAGCGGGTCTTCTCGATGAGGCGCTTCAAGTCTGCCGCAGGCATGGCGAAGGCATGGCCGAGATCGTCGACGCTCAGCGACGGAAAGTCGTCTGCCGGCAGCGTTTGCAGCGAAAAGCGCGCCGGGCCGCAAGAGATGGTGAGCCGGCCCTGGTCGCCTTCCCGCGCGATGTCGATGTCGGTGCCCTCGGGCAGCTTGCGCACGATGTCATGGAACATGTGAGCAGGCACCGTGGTGGCGCCTTCGCCCTTGGCGCGTGCCGGCACCGTCTCGACGATCTCCATGTCGAGGTCGGTCGAGGTCAGCTTCAGCTCGTTGTTGCGCGTGGCGAGATGAACGTTGGACAGGATGGGAATGGTGTTGCGCCGCTCGACCACGCTCGCCACATGGGCGAGCGCCTTGGTGAGGCTCGGCTTGTCGATGGTGAACTGCATGGGCTAAGCGATACCACTCCGGCGCCCCTTCGGGGTGGTTGCAGGCATTCCGGCCGAAGCCGTCACGGACCCGGCGCAAAACCCCGAAAAGGCGCGATGAAAGCTAAAGACTCCCGCTTCAACTTGACCCGACAGAGGCAATTTTGCAAGAGCGGGAGGAGGGGCCGGAAGGCCCCATTTTCCTTGAATTCCAACCCTCCTAGTCGCGCAACAGCCGCTTCAGCAGCTCGATCTCCTCGCGCAGCTGATTGTCATCGTTCATGAGCTGCTCGATCTTGCGGATCGCGTGTAGCACCGTGGTGTGGTCGCGGTTGCCGAACCGGCGGCCGATCTCCGGCAACGAGCGCGAGGTCAGGAGCTTGGCTAGATACATGCCGATCTGGCGCGGTCTTACGATCGACCGGTTGCGCCGGCCCGACAATAGGTCGCCGCGGTTCACCCCATAGTGCTTCGACACCGTGCGCAGGATGTCGTCGATGCGCACCCGCCTTGGCTCGGCGCCGCGCATCAGGTCGCGCACGGTCTGCTCGGCGATCTCGATGGTCACCTGCTCGTCGGTGAGCTGGTAGCTCGCGCGCAGGCGGTGAATGGCGCCCTCGAGCTCCCGACCGCTCTCGGTCAGGCGCTCGGCGAGGAAGGCGAGCACCGTGTCGGAGATGGCGAGCCCGCGCGTCTCGGAGCACGCTTCCTGCGCCCGCTTTGACAGGATCTTGTGGCGGAGGTCGTAGTCCATGACCACGATCTCGGCGACGAGACCGCCGCCAAGCCGCGAGCGCATGCGCATGTCGAGCTTGTCGAGCTGGGTCGGCGCCCGGTCGGCGGCCACCACTACCTGCCGTCCGCCGTCGATCAACGAATTCAGCGTGTGGCAGAACTCCTGCTGGATGGTCGGCCCTTGCAGGAACTCCATGTCGTCGATGAGCAGAATGTCGATCTTGCGCAGCTTCTCCTTGAAGGCGAGAGCGTCGCGCGCACGCAAGGCCTGGACGAAGCCCGACATGAAGCGCTCGGCGGTGAGATAGAGGACCTGTGCCTCGGGCTTGCGCTGCTTCACGTCCCAGGAGATCGCGTGCAGCAGATGCGTCTTGCCGAGGCCGACGCTGCCGTGGACGAAGAGCGGGTTGAACAGCTGCTGCGGCGTGGAGAAGGCCCCGGCGACCTCCTGGGCCGCGGCATGCGCCAAGCGGTTCGAGGCGCCAACGAGGAAGGTGGTGAAGGTCAGCCTCGGATCGAGGGGAGAGCCCTCAAAGCCGCCATATCCGGTGCGCAGCGGCATCGGCAAAGGCGGCATTTCTTCCGCCGGAGCGGCGATCCTTGGCGTCTGGCGCAACAGCTCCTTCGGCGCTCGTTGCCGAACAGCGGCTGTCTCACCCGGAATTCGACGCGCTCGACATCGGCCCATTCCGAGCGCAGCAGTCGCAGCACGAAATCGTAGTAATGGGATCTCAGCCAATTGCGTAAGAAGCGCGTCGCCACCGTGAGGTGGACGCAGCCCTCATCGAGACGGTCAAGCTCGACCCCCCTAAACCAGCTGGCGAATACATCCTCGCCCAACTCCGCGCGTAGCCGGCTTTTGACCCGCCCCCAAGCATCGCCTGAGGACGCGAACTGCTCTTGCTGTGCCACGGTTTTCTTTCTGCTCCATTGTTCTCGTTCGCGCCGTTACGCACCGCACGCCTCACACATGAGCAGTCAACAAAGTCGACGCGGACAGTTCGTGACCGTCCTTGCGACAGGCCGTCCCGACTAGCCTTGCAGCCAGGGGAGACCGGACGCTTTCCATCCACCAAGGGTGCCACGGTGCCGCAAATCGTCAAGCGGACCTTCGAAACCCGCTAGGACGTTGTGGCAAGCCTGGTACCCCGCCTCAGCCATCGCTCTGGCCGCAGCCAGGCTTCGGCTTCCCGAACGGCAAATAAAATAAAGGTCGTCATCCGGCTGCACCCCAAGTGCCTTGAGTTCGCCGGCGAGGCGCTCGACGAAGCGCTGGTCCACGGTCTGATCGGGAAACGTCTGCCACTCGACATGGACAGCTCGTTTGCCGATCGGTCCGAGATCCGGAATTCCGACATAGGTCCACTCGGCGCGCGTGCGCACGTCGACGAGCTGTGAGCGGGGCCCCGAGGTAAGACCCTCCCACGTCGCAGCGATGTCGACTTCATCGACCGCTATATCGGAGTCCGAATTGCTCAAAAGACACTTCTCCGCTCGATCCCAAGCAACTTTAAAGAAGAAATGGAGTGTCAGCCACTATATGTGGTGGCTACGCTGAACCTGTACACAAAGCCACCCACAGGATACGCGTTAACTATCTACAACTTTCCCACAACTCTTACAATTGAGACAAGACGAGTGCGCGCTGGCTGCGGCCAGGTGCCTTACGCTCAATTGTGAGGAGGGGAACTGCCCCGTTCGGATGATTGGACTATACACACGGGGCACGTGGTGATCAAGCGAGCCACCGGCGCAAATACCCCCGGAATCCAACGTCGACGCAGCATTGGCAGCATCCCCCAAACCCCTGACGGCATGGCTGAATCTTGGTTGAGGCGGCCTCGGCGCGAGGAGTAGCGCACAGGTTATCCAAGTGTCACAGTCTCGGAAATTTTTCTGGGGGTTGGAGGCCGCGAAGGGCCGCGGTCACAGGACCGCCGTCAAACGGTTGAAATAGCTTCACCGAATTGACATGCATGGCCTCGCGCGCCGGGGCGACCGGCGCCGGGAGTCACTCCGTTGCAACAGTCGTGCTTTTTTTGGTCAGGCGCTCGCCATGGCGCTGACGCGCTTGGCCAGCCGCGAAATCTTGCGCGAGGCCGTCCTGCGATGCACGAGCCCCTTCTGCGCCGTGCGTGCAAGCACAGGCTCGGCCTCCTTAAATGCGGCGGCGGCAGCAGCCTTGTCGCCGGAGGCGATGGCCTCCTCCACTTTGCGCGCGTAGCCGCGCATGCGGCTGCGGCGCCCCTTGTTGGCATTGGTGCGGCGGATGGTCTGGCGGGCAGCCTTCTTCGCCGATTTGGTATTGGCCATTGGCAGGTCCTGAACGTTGAGCCCCTTCGGCACTGGCCGATCCCGGAAAGCGCGGAAGAGCAAGGAAGAGCGAGCCCCGGTCTATAGCGAGCGGCCCAGCAAGCGTCAACTGGAGGCATTACCCCCCTCGCGCGGTTGACAGGCCAAGCGCCGATGGCTCTTGTGGCCTCGCTCGCGATGGTCAAGTCGGGCTGAGGGGACAGGACAACACATGCGCATCTTGGTTACCGGCGCCGCCGGCTTCATCGGTTTCCACACGGCGGCCCGGCTGCTCGATCGCGGCGACGAGGTCGTGGGGCTCGACAATATCAGTCCCTATTACGATGTCTCACTCAAAGAGGCACGTCTGGCGCGGCTCGAGGGCCGCAATGGATTCCATTTTATCAAGGCGGAGCTCGCCGAGCGGGAGATCGTGGAGGCGGTGTTCGCCGCCGAGAAGCCTGAGCGCGTCATCCATCTCGCGGCCCAAGCAGGCGTTCGCTACGCCCTGAATCACCCGCACGCTTATATCGACGCCAATATCAGAGGCTTCCTGCATATGCTCGAGGGCTGTCGCCACCACGGTGTGCGAGCATCTCGTCTATGCCTCCTCAAGCTCGGTCTATGGCGCAAACCGCAAGCTGCCCTTCAGCGTCAGCGACAACGTCGATCATCCGGTGAGCCTTTACGGCGCGACCAAGAAGGCGAACGAGCTGATGGCGCATTCCTATGCGCATCTCTTCGCCCTTCCCGTGACCGGCTTGCGCTTCTTCACCGTCTATGGCCCCTGGGGGCGGCCGGACATGTCGCTGTTTCGGTTCACCCGCAATATTCTCGAAGGCAAGCCCATCCCCGTCTTCAACTACGGCCATCACGCGCGCGACTTCACCTATATCGACGATGTCGTGGAGGGGGTGGTGCGCACCCTCGATACCATCGCCACCCCTGACCCGGCCTGGCGGGCCGAGGATCCAGATCCGGCCACCTCGTCGGCGCCCTACCGGCTCTACAACATCGGCAATCACTCGCCGGTAAAGCTGCTCGACTATATCGCGGTGATCGAACAGGCGCTTGGCCGCAAGGCCGAGTTCGAGATGCTGCCGGCGCAGCCCGGAGACGTCGAAGAGACCTATGCCGATGTCGAGGCGCTGAAAGATGCGGTCGGCTTCAAGCCCTCGACCCCGATCGAAGTTGGGGTGAAGCGTTTTGTGGACTGGTACCGCGAGTTTTACCGGGTCTAGGTTTGCGCATCCCGGAGCACACCCAGAACCACTCTCCTCATCGTGGGTGGATTTGTCCGGCCAGCACGACTTTGGTTCTTGAAATTCGGGGATGCGCGACACACTTGCAAGGCATCACGAATGTGGCTGTTGCGCAAACCACACAGCACCAACGAAAGCCGCGCGAGGAAGGGAACGGCATGAGTTTTCAACAGTTTCTCAATTCGAATGTTGGAAGGATGCCCCCCATGTCGCGTAACGAGAGTCGGACCTTGGCCCTTGACTGGGCCGAGGCAGAGAACAAGCAGCCGTCAGGCGAAGAGTCCTATTGGGCGAAGTTCGATTATTTGAAGCTTCGCGAGACGCTCGAAGCCATCGTTTCCGCCATGGAAGCGACCGCGCAGCAGGCGGAGTCACCGGCTGCCGAGTTTGAGCCGGATAGCACGCTGCGCCTCGTGGTCTCGAACGGTCAGCCGGAGAAGGACGAGGACGCGCCTGCGGATGCCTCGGATGAACTTCCCTCTGAGTGGTAAGGCGGCAGCCTAGCGGTTCTTGAACACCGGCGGCCGCTTCTCGATGAAGGCCGCCATGCCCTCTTTCTGATCTTCCGTGGCGAACAGCGAATAGAACTGCCCGCGCTCGAAGCGCGTGCCTTCCGCGAGCGTGGTGGCGAAGCCGCGATTGATCGCTTCCTTGATCATCATCACCGCGTGCTGCGACAGATTGGCAATCTTGTCGGCAACCTTCATTGCCTCGTCATGCAGCTCAGCCACCGGCACGATGCGGCTCACCAGCCCCGAGCGCTCGGCTTCTACCGCGTCCATGCGGCGCCCAGTCAGGCAAAGCTCCATGGCCTTGGCCTTGCCGACGGCGCGGGTGAGCCGCTGCGTGCCGCCGGCGCCAGGCATGATGCCGAGGTTGATCTCGGGCTGGCCGAACACCGCGTTGTCGCCGGCAAGAATGATGTCGCAGGACATGGCGAGCTCGCAGCCGCCGCCAAGCGCATAGCCGGCGACCGCGGCGATGATCGGCTTGCGGGTTTGACTGATGCGGTCGAAGGGCGCGATGAAATCGCTGCCATAGGCCTCGACGAAGGTCTTCTGGTGCATTTCCTTGATGTCGACGCCGGCGGCAAACGCCTTCTCGCTGCCGGTGATCACGATACAGCCGATCTCTGGGTCGGTCTCGAAGGCATCGAGCGCGCAGGTTGAGCTCCCTGATCAGCTGTGCGTTTGAGGGCATTCAACGCGTGCGGGCGGTTGAGTGTGACGAGCCCGACCTTGCCCTCCCTCGTGACGATGATCGTTTCGAAGCCGTTTGCAGGCCTTGATGTCGCGTTCCCTGGTCAGTTCATTGGCAAACATGATGCGTCCTGTTCCCTTATCGTTGACAGTTCGGACAGTAGAAGGTTGAGCGGCCGCTCTGGACGATGCGGCGCACGGTGCCGCGGCAGCCTTTCTTGCGACAGGGCTTCCCCTCCCGACCGTACACTTTGAAGGAATGCTGAAAGCGCCCGAGCCGCCCGTCGGCGCGCGTATAGTCGCGCAACGAGGAGCCTCCGGCCTTGATCGCCTCGCCGAGCACCGCCTTTATGGCCTTGACCAGGCGCGTCGATCACTTTCGTCGGCTTTCCGGTTTTGGTGGCGAGCGTGCCGGCAAGGCGAAGCGGCGAGATGCCGGCGCGAAACAGCGCCTCGCACGCGTAGATGTTGCCAAGCCCGGCGATGAGCCGCTGATCGACAAGGGCGGCCTTGATCGACGTCGCCTTGCCCTTGAGCCGGCCTGCAAGCCATTCGGCGGTGAAGTCTGGGCTTAGGGGCTCGACGCCGAGGCCCTTGAACAGCGCGTGCGCGGGAAGCTTCTCGCCCGGGATGAGATCCATGAGCCCGAAGCGGCGGGTGTCGCTGTAGCGGATCGCGGTTCCGTCGGCGAGATGGAAGACGATGTGCTCATGTTTGGGGATGCGCTTCTGCCGATGAGCAAACGCGCCGGGCTCATCGTCGGCTCCGTTCGCCTCGCTGTTGTCCTGTCGCCGGGGTTCCTCCTCCTCGGGAGGAAGAATGAAAGGCGCCCCAGGTTTCAAGCTTTGCGGATGATCGATGCTGAAGCGGCCGGTCATGCCGAGATGCATGACCAGCACCTCGCCATCGTCGAGCCGCGCCAGGAGGTATTTGGCTCGCCGGTCGAGCGCGTCGACCGTGCGCCCCTGAAGCCGCTTGGCGAAATGCTTGGGCAGCGGAAAGCGCAGGTCCGCGCGCCTCTGCTCGACGGATGCGAAGCTGTTGCCGACAAGGACCGGCGCAAGCCCCAGACGGACCGTCTCGACTTCAGGCAATTCGGGCATGAATGCTACCGCAATGCAAAATGAATTCCGTTGCGGCGCAACAATAGCTTGAATTCAGGCCTTGCGCTATTGTCCAGCGCATGGCCGCGGACCTGAAAAGCAGCAAAGACCCCGAAGCAAGCTTCGGGTTCAAACCGGTTTCGGCGGAAGCGAAGCAGGGCCTGGTCAACGAGGTCTTTGCCAAGGTCGCGCGCCGCTACGACCTGATGAACGATTTGATGTCGGGAGGCCTGCACCGGCTGTGGAAAGACGATCTGATCGGCTGGCTCGCGCCGCCAAAGGGTCCCGCACCCTTCGCTCTTCTCGACGTTGCGGGAGGCACCGGGGACATTGCTTCCCGCTTCCTTGAAGCCTCGGGAAGCGGCGCACGGGCGGTGATCTGTGACATCAGCGCCGAAATGATGGACGTCGGACGTGAGCGCATGGGAAAGAGGGATGCGACTTGCCTTCGTGCAGGCGAATGCCGAAAGCCTGCCATTTCCTTCAAAGAGCTTCGACGCCTATACCATCGCCTTCGGCATGCGCAACTTGACCCATATCGATGCCGCCTTGGCCGAGGCGTTCCGCGTGCTGAAGCCCGGCGGCCGCTTTCTTTGCCTCGAGTTTTCATCCGTGGAGACGCCGCTCCTCGATACCCTTTATGACGCCTATTCCATGAACGCGATCCCGGCGCTCGGCGCCCTTGTTGCCGGCGACGGCGCCTCCTACCGTTACCTCGTGGAAAGCATCCGCCGCTTCCCCGATCAGAAATCCTTCATGGGAATGATCGAAACTGCGGGGCTGGAGCGGGCCCGCTACCGCAACCTGACCGGCGGGATTGCGGCGATCCACTCCGCGTGGCGGCTTTGATGCAATGAACGCAATCGCCAATATGGTGCGGCTGACGCGGGCAGGGGCTGTCATCGCCTGGTCCGGCGCGCGCGTGCTCCCCGACGAGATCCGCCTGCCGCCGCCGCTGGCCTTGTTCGGCCGCCTGACCGCGCCGCTGCGCCAAGACAAGGCAAACGGGACGAGCCACGAAGCCGGCAATGAGGCTCGGCTCTCCACCGCGCTCACCTCGCTCGGGCCGTCCTACATCAAGCTCGGCCAGTTTCTCGCCACCCGCGACGACATCATCGGCCGCGAGCTCGCCGCCGACCTCGCGACGCTGCAGGATCGCCTGCCGCCCTTCTCGCAAGAGGAAGCGCAAAAGGCGGTCGAGGACGCGCTCGAAGCGCCGATCGACAGACTGTTCGCCGAGTTCGGTCCGCCGGTGGCAGCCGCGTCGATTGCCCAGGTGCATAAGGCCGCAGTGCGCGAAGCCGACGGCACGCTGAAGCCCGTCGCCGTCAAGGTGCTCCGCCCGGGCATCGAGCAGCGCTTCAACAAGGACCTCAATTCTTATTTCTTCGCCGCGCGCATGATCGAGCGCTTTCACCCGCCATCGCGCCGCCTCCGCCCGCAGGCCGTGGTCGAGACGCTGGCCAAGTCCGTCGCCATCGAGATGGATCTGCGCATGGAGGCCGCCGCCATCTCCGAGATGGCGCAGAACTCTAGGGACGACGAAGGCTTCCGCGTGCCGCAAGTCGATTGGAGCCGAAGTGCCCGGCGCGTGCTGACTCTGGAATGGATCGACGGCGTTCCGATCTCCGATCACGAGACTTTGCGGGCGCAAGGCCACGATCTGAAGGCGCTTGGCGCGCGGCTGATGCAGACCTTCCTGCGTCACGCCATGCGCGACGGATTCTTCCACGCCGACATGCATCCGGGGAATCTGTTCATTGACGACGAAGGCCGCATCGTCGCCGTCGATTTCGGCATCATGGGGCGGCTCGGAATGAAGGAGCGGCGTTTCCTCGCCGAGATCCTGCACGGCTTCATCACACGCAATTATCGGCGCGTGGCCGAGGTGCATTTCGACGCTGGCTACGTCCCGCGCCGGCATTCGGTCGCGCAGTTCGCCCAGGCTTTGCGCGCCATCGGCGAGCCGATCATGGATCGCCCGGCGAGCGAAATCTCCATGGCGCAGCTTCTCGGCCAGCTGTTCCAATATACCGAAGTGTTCGACATGCAGACCCGGCCGGAGCTGCTTCTGCTGCAAAAGACCATGGTGGTGGTTGAGGGCGTGGGCCGGAGCCTTGATCCCGAGCTGAACATGTGGGTGGTTGCCGAGCCGGTGGTGCGAGACTGGCTGCAGACCCAGTTCGGCCCCGAGGCGCAATTCGAGGCCGCCGCCGAAGGTGCTGCGTCAGTAGGCAAATTCATGACCGACATTCCCAAGCTCTTGGGCCAGGCCGAACGGGCAGCCGACGCCTTCTCGGCCGTTGTCGAGGAGGGCCTGCGGCTCGACGAGCACACGGTGGAGCGTTTGGCCGAAGCGCAAAGCCGTAAGAACCGGTCGAGCCGCATTGGTATCTGGGTCGGCGCCATCGCCCTTGCGGTCATTGCTTTGGCGTTGCTGTTTTGAAGTTGTTGACCGGCAACCCTATTTCTTGTCATTGCCCGGCCTGGGGTTGGGTTTGGTCATCTTCCGTAAGTGAGGACGGATAAGTGCAAGGCAAGCGCATCCTGCTCATCGTCGGCGGCGGCATCGCCGCCTATAAGAGCCTCGATCTCGTCCGCCGCTTGAGGGAGCGGGGAGCGTCGGTGCGCGCCATCCTGACCAAAGGCGGCGCCGAGTTCGTGACACCGCTCTCGCTCTCGGTGCTTTCCGAGGAAAAGGTCTTCACCGACCTCTTCGATCTCAAGGACGAGGCCGAGATCGGGCACATCAGGCTGTCGCGCGAGGCTGATCTCATCGTCGTGGCGCCGGCCACCGCCGACCTGCTCGCCAAGATGGCGCATGGGCTTGCCGACGATCTTGCCACCGCCGTGCTACTCGCCACCGACAAGAAGGTGCTCGCAGCCCCAGCCATGAATGTGCGCATGTGGCAGCACAAAGCCACCAGGCGAAACGTTGCGCGGCTCCGCGAGGATGGCATCGCCTTTGTCGGCCCTGATGAGGGCGAGATGGCATGCGGCGAATATGGGCCGGGGCGCATGGCCGAGCCCGGCGAGATCATCGACGCCATCGCTACGCTGCTCGGCGCCAATGCTGCGGGGCCGCTCGCCGGACGGCGCGTGCTCATCACCTCAGGACCGACGCAAGAGCCGATCGACCCGGTGCGCTATATCGCCAACCGGTCCTCAGGCAAGCAGGGCCATGCTCTTGCCCGCGCCGCGGCCGCGCTCGGCGCCGAGGTGACTCTGGTCAGCGGTCCGGTCGCGCTTGCCGATCCCGAGGGCGTGCGCGTGGTGAAAGTCGAGACCGCGCATGAAATGTTTTCCGCAGCGCTCGCGGCGCTTCCGGCCGACATTGCCATTTTCGCCGCTGCCGTGGCCGATTGGCGCGCCGCCGATGAAGCGATCCATAAGCTCAAGAAGCAGAACCAGGGCGGCGAGGCGGTGCTCAAGCTTGCCCAGAACCCCGACATCCTCGCGGCGGTCGCTGGGCTTGGGCAAAAGCGTCCGCGCCTTGTCATCGGCTTTGCCGCCGAGACTGAGAATTTGATCGCCAACGCCACGGCCAAACGCCGGGCCAAGGGCGCCGATTGGATCGTCGCCAACGATGTGTGGCCCGGCACCGGCGCCATGGGCGCCGACCAGACCCAGGTCCACCTCGTTACCCCGGCCGGCGTCGAGGATTGGCCGCCGATGAGCAAGGACGAGACTGCAGCGAGGCTGCTTGCCCGCGCCAGCGGAAGCCTTGCAGGCTCTGCGCTCGGCCGCCGAATGACGGGCGAAGTGCGCCGCGCGAGCGTGACCGTCCGGCTGCTGCGCCTGCCTCACGGCGAGGGATTGCCGCTTCCCACCTATCACTCCGAGCATGCCGCTGGCCTCGATGTGTTGGCGGGTGTTGCGCAAGACGCGCCGGTTGAGCTTGCGCCAGGCGCCCGCGCCCTCATCCCCACCGGCTTCGCGATCGAGCTGCCGCCGGGCTTCGAAGGTCAGCTTCGCCCGCGCTCCGGGCTCGCGCTGAAATCTGGCGTCACGGTCCTGAACAGCCCCGGCACCATCGACGCTGACTATCGCGGCGAGGTCAAAGTGCTGCTGGTCAATCTCGGCTCTGAGCCGCTCATCGTCCAGCGAGGGATGCGCATCGCCCAGCTCGTGGTGGCGCGCGTCGAGCATGTGCGCATGGAGGCTGTCTCCACGCTCGGCGATACGTCGCGAGGCGAGGGCGGCTTCGGCTCGACGGGATAGTCGCAACTCAGACCGCGCGTGGACTCACTCTTGTCATCGCCCGGCATGACCGGGCGATCCAGTAACCACCGCCCTCAGGAGATTGTGAGACTTGTGCCTACTGGATGCCCGCCTTCGCGGGGGCATGACGAAGGTGCAGGTGGCAGCGCCTCAGCGGATGGCATAGATAAGAGGTCATGCTCACCCCTGACGAAATCGAGCGCTACAAGCGCCAGCTGGTGCTGAAAGAGATCGGCGGCGAAGGACAGCGGCGCCTGAAAGAGGCGAGAGTGCTGGTGATCGGCGCCGGCGGCCTCGGCTCGCCGCTCCTGGTCTATCTCGCCGCGGCAGGGGTGGGCCATCTCGGCATCATCGACGATGACCGCGTGAGCCTCGACAATCTTTCCCGCCAAATCGTCCACGATACGGCGAGCGTCGGCGTCTACAAGACGCGGAGCGCGGCAAGAGGCATCGAACGGTTGAACCCGAACGTGGAGACCCGCCTCTATTCGACGCGGCTCCAGCCAGAGAACGCCATCGAGATCATCTCCAACCACGACATCGTCACCGACGGCTCCGACAATTTCGCCACGCGTTATCTCGTCAACGACGCCTGCTATTTCGCCAAGCGTCCGCTCGTCTCGGCGGCGGTCGGGCCGTTCGACGGCTATCTCACTACCTTCCGCGCCTTCGAGCGCGACGCCGCCGGCAATCCCAAGCCCAACTACCGCTGCCTGTTTCCCGAGGCGCCGCCGCCTGGGACCGTCGCCCCTTGCTCGGAGGCCGGCATTCTCGGCGCCGTGGCCGGGGTGATGGGGACGCTGCAAGCGGTGGAGGTGGTCAAGGAGCTTCTTTCCATCGGCGCGACCCTGGTCGGCCGGCTGCTTCTCTACGATGCCTTGCAGGCGCGCTTCACCACGCTGAATTACGCCTGGGACCCTGACAATCCGCTCAATGGGCGAGCCCCACGCTACCACGATGTGTCGCATCACCGCGGGGCGATGGCGGACGCGAGTGGGTGAGAGGGACTGTAGCCTAGGGCATGCCAACCGAAACCGTCACCACCGGATGCTGCATCGCCGGAGGCGGACCCGCCGGCATGATGCTTGGATATCTGCTCGCCCGCGCCGGCGTCGAGGTGATGGTGCTCGAGAAGCACGCCGATTTCCTGCGCGATTTTCGCGGCGACACCATCCATCCCTCCACGCTCGAGATCATGTCCGAGCTTGGACTGCTCGATGCCTTCCTCAAGCGCCCACACCAGGAAGTGCGCGAGCTGGTCGGTCAGATCGGCGAGGATCGCGTGACGCTTGCCGACTTCTCGCATCTGCCGACGCGCTGCCACTTCATCGCCTTCATGCCGCAATGGGACTTTCTCGATTTTCTTGCCGATGAGGCGAAGGCGTTTCCGACCTTCCACCTGCGTATGCAGGCCGAAGTCACCGATCTCCTGCACGACAACGGCACCGTTGTCGGACTGCGGGCGAAGGTGCTGAACGGAACGCTCGAGGTGCAGGCAGATCTCGTGATCGGCGCCGACGGCCGCCACTCCGCGGTGCGCGACCTCGCCGGCCTCGAGGTCGAGGATCTCGGTGCGCTAATGGACGCGCTGTGGATGCGCGTCTCCAAACGGCCCGAGGACGAAGGCGCGATCCTCGGGCGCGTCCAGGCCGGGCATCTCTTCGTCATGCTCGACCGCGGCGACTATTGGCAATGCGCCTTCGTCATCCCCAAAGGCGGGTTCGCCGAGCTTCGCCGCCGCGGTCTGGCCGCCTTTCGCGAGGAGATCGTCAAGCTCAATCCCGATCTTGCCAATCGGGTGGAGGAGCTCAAATCATGGGACGACGTGAAGCTGCTCACCGTGCGCGTCGACAGGCTGAAGCGCTGGTATAAGCCCGGCCTCCTGTGCATCGGCGATGCCGCACACGCCATGTCGCCGGTCGGCGGTGTCGGCATCAATCTCGCCATTCAGGACGCGGTCGCCGCCGCCAACATTCTCGCGGTGCAGTTGCGCAGGGGCCCGGTCCCGGTCGAGCTGTTGGCCGAGGTGCAGCGACGGCGCGAATGGCCGACGCGCATGATGCAGGCGGTGCAGATCTTCGTGCAGAACCGCATCATCAGCAACGTTCTCACGATGCAGACCCAGCCGCGCGCGCCCTTCGTGGTGCGGCTGCTCAACACATTTCCCTGGCTCCGCCGGTTTCCCGGGCGGCTCATCGGCATGGGTTTCCGCCCCGAGCACGTGCAAAGCCCCGAGATCGCCTCCACTCCAACACGTGATGCACGGACTTGACCTGGGTATCCCTGCCGCGACACCTCAACGGGCGAATGCCTCGGTGGAATGGATTGCCGGGCCAAGCCCGGCTATGACGGGATTCTTAGGAGCGAGGCCTAGTAACCCCCGCCGCCGCCGCCGCCATAGCCGTCATCATGCGGAGGCGGGACGGCGTGATGCTCAGGGGGCGCCTCGGCGACGCAGACGATGTCGGCCTTGCCCTTGATCAGCTCGAGGACGTCCGGCGTCGGCGCGAGCTTCCCGACATCGACCTTGGCGAAGTGACCGAAGGCGGCGCGCGCCTCTCGCGACCGTCCGCCCCAGGCGCCGTCGATGGCACCTGGATCGCAGCCGACCCGCTTCAGCTCCGTCTGCACCGCGATGATCACCTCTTCCGGCTTGAGCCCTGGAGGGGGTAGGGGCGGCGGCGCCGGAACAGCGGCCTCCGCCGGAGGCGGTGGTGCTTCCGGAGCTGGCGCCGGTGGGGGGCGGGGCTTCGGCCTTGTCGGGAGCGGGTGGCGCTTCGGCGGGTGCCGCTTCGGCCGGAGCGGGCGGGGCCGCATCCTTACCCTCGGTCACGATCTGGCGGGTCGTCGTGCCGGAACTCGCGTCCTCGGCGGTCTGGCCTGCCGGCTCGGCAGGTGCGGCGCCAGGCTTCAACTCGATATTGCGCGGCAGGTCGTCATCGGCGGCAATCGCCGGGAGGCAAAAAGCAAGAATTGTGAGGCTGGCAAGAGCACTGGTCCATCGGGACATAAGGAGTCTCCTCTGGCTCGGCACTGCCTATCAGATACCAGAAATCAGAGGTCAGAGGTCAGAAATCAGAGGGTCTCTGATTTCTGATTTCCGGCTTCCTTCAACCGATCAGAACATCGCGGGATGGACACGATCCGGCGGCGCGTGGCCGTCGAGGAAGGTCTTGATGTTGATGATGACCTTCTCGCCCATGTCGACGCGGCCTTCGAGCGTGGCCGACCCCATATGGGGCAGCACCACGACCTTGTCGCTTTTCAGCAATTTCGGGTTCACGGCGGGTTCATGTTCGAATACGTCGAGGCCGGCGCCGCCAAGCTCGCCGTTCTCGATCATGCGGGCGAGAGCGTTCTCGTCGATCACCTCGCCGCGTGCGGTGTTGACGATATAGGCGGAAGGCTTCATCAGCGCGAGCCGCCGCGCCGAGAGCAGATGATAGGTCGCCGGGGTGTGCGGGCAGTTGATGGAAATGATGTCCATGCGCGCCAGCATCTGGTCGAGGCTGCCCCAATAGGTAGCCTCGAGCGCCTTCTCGATGTCCGGCGTCGCCCGCCGGCGGTTGTGGTAGTGGACCTGCAGGCCGAAGGCGCGCGCCCGCTTGGCGACCGCCTGGCCGATGCGCCCCATGCCGACGATGCCGAGCCGCTTGCCGTAGATGCGGTGGCCGAGCATCCAGGTCGGAGACCAGCCGTGCCACTGGCTGTCACCGCTCTTCAACAGAGAGGCGCCCTCGGCGAGCCGCCGCGGCACGGCGAGGATCAGCGCCATGGTCATGTCGGCGGTGTCCTCGGTGAGCACGCCCGGCGTGTTGGTGACGAGAATGCTGCGGTTCCGCGCCGTTTCCAGATCGATATTGTCGATGCCGGTGCCGAACTGAGCGATCAATTTGAGCTGGGGGCCGGCCTGGCTCAATACGCTACGATCGATGCGGTCGGTTACCGTGGGGACGAGCACGTCGGCGGTCTTCACCGCCTCGATCAGCTCTTCCCGCGAAAGCGGCTTGTCGTCGAGGTTGAGCCGCGCGTCGAACAGCTCGCGCAGGCGGGTCTCCACCACGTCGGGGAGCTTGCGTGTGACAATAATTAGCGGTCGTTCAGCACCAGTCATCATTCTTCCCGTTAGGATGTCCGCAAAAGGAGGAGTTCCCTTGCGGGGCATGCGGATCGCGGCCGAAAACCGGCGCCGGGCAGCTTTCTCTAACAGAAGCGGCCCCCCCAGATAAGCGTCATGTTAACGCGAAGGCCACGGTCCGTTCACTTTTCTGCCTCATCAAAATGAAGAACGATTCGCTGGGAGGACCTCTCCCACGTGACCAGGACTCAAATGGTCGCAAAATGAGCGGGGCTTTGGCGTGAGGCATCGGCATTGGATCGGGGTGGCTACCGGCCTCGCCCTGACGTTGCTTCTATTTGCGGCCGCCGAGACCCGTGCCGAGAGCGACGCCACGCCTGTCGCCGGCCCAAGCAGCCAGAGCCATCTGCCGATCCCGCGTTTCGTCAGCCTCAAATCCGACCGGGTCAATGTGCGCAAGGGCCCGAGCACCGATCAGGCCATTGTCTGGGTGTTCAGCCGCGCCGGGCTCCCGGTCGAAATCATCGCCGAATCCGACAATTGGCGGCGGGTCCGCGACAGCGAAGGCGCCGACGGCTGGGTGTGGCACAGCCTGCTCAGCGGGCGGCGCACCGTGCTGATCTCGCCGTGGACCAAGACGGCGGAAAACGTGCCGCTCTACTCAAGGAAGTCGGCAGGCTCGAGCACGGTGGCCGAGCTTGCGCCGAGCGTGCTCGGCAATGTCCTCTCCTGCGACGGGGAATGGTGCGAGCTGTCGATTGACGACTATTCCGGCTTCGTGCAGCAGGACAAGCTGTGGGGCGTCTACAAAGGCGAAGTGATCAAATAGTCCTTCGCCACGGGCCGCTTCGCGGCCTCCTCAGGATGAGAGCCAGTTAACGCTTGCGGTCGGCGACCAGGCGCACCAGCACATCGACGCGGGAAATGGACATGCCGTCCGGCGCTTGCGGCAGCCCCTCGATGCGGATCGAGGCGGTGTCGATGTCCATGAGCTCGCCCGAATTCTCGCAGAAGAAGTGGTAGTGGTTCGAGGTATTGGTGTCGAAATACGTCTTGGCGCCCTCGACCGCCACCTCGCGCAGCAGCCCCACTTCGGTGAATTGGTGCAGCGTGTTGTACACCGTGGCGAGCGAGACCGGGACTTTGCGAAGCAACGCTTCCTCGTGCAGCAGCTCGGCCGTGACATGACGGTCGCAGCCGTCGAACAGGAGACGCGCAAGCGCGACCCGCTGGCGCGTCGGCCTCAATCCCGCCGCGCGCAGCCGCTCGGCGATATCCATTGCCGGAAAGGTCATGGCCAACAATATATGGGGAAGCGCCCCCTGCTGCAACGCAATGTCGGGGGAAAGAGAGGAGAGATGTCAGAAATCGGCAAGAGGAGGTCAAACCCGGCGCTTTTCCGACGTCCGGCATCCGACTTCTGGTTTCTGGTGATGCAGTTCCGACTGTGTTAGGAAACGGCCGGCTGCGGGAGGGCAAACCCTCGTGTGAGGAAAGATCGAGAATGGCAGAGCGTCGCGAACATTTCGATTACGAGGACCTGCTCGCTTGCGCGCGGGGCGAGCTGTTCGGCCCCGGCAACGCGCAATTGCCGCTGCCGCCGATGCTGATGTTCGACCGCATCTCCGAGGTCAAGGAGGAGGGCGGCGAGCACGGTTATGGCCGTATCGTGGCCGAGCTCGACGTGAAGCCCGATCTTTGGTTCTTTCCCTGCCACTTCAAGGGCGATCCGGTGATGCCCGGCTGCCTCGGGCTCGACGCCCTGTGGCAGCTGCTCGGCTTCTTCCTCGGTTGGCTCGGCGCCCCGGGCAAGGGCCGGGCGCTCAGCGTCGGTGAGGTCAAATTCTCCGGCATGGTGCTGCCCACCATGCGCAAGCTTGAATATATCGTCGAGCTGAAGCGGGTGATCCGGCGAAAATTCACCCTCGGCACCGGCGACGGCTGGCTGAAAGCCGACGGCGACACGATCTATACGGCCAAGGACCTGCGAGTCGGCCTCTTCCAGGCGGACGAAGCCGCTCCTGCCGGTGCGTGATCGTCACGCGCTCGGCACCCAGCACCTAAGCGTGGGCTAAGGACTTAGTCATGAGACGCGTGGTCGTGACCGGCATGGGCATCGTGTCCTCGATCGGCAACAGCGCCCAGGAGGTGCTCGCCTCGTTGCGCGAGGCGAAGTCCGGCATCGTCAAGGCCAACACCTACGCCGAGCTTGGCTTCCGTTGCCAGGTGCACGGCGCCCCGAAGCTCGATTGGGAGGAGATGATTGATCGCAAGATCCGCCGCTTCATGGGGGCGGGTGCCGCCTGGAACTACGTCGCCATGGAGCAGGCGATCCGCGATGCCGGGCTCGAGGAGAAAGACGTCTCCAACGAGCGCACCGGACTGATCATGGGCTCGGGCGGGCCGTCCACAAGGGCCATCGTGCAGGCGGCCGACACCACGCGCGAGAAGGGACCAAAGAAGGTCGGTCCCTTCGAGGTGCCGAAATCGATGTCCTCGACCAACTCGGCGACGCTCTCCACCCCCTATCACATCAAGGGAGTAAGCTATTCCATCTCGTCGGCGTGCTCGACCTCGGCGCATTGCATCGGCAATGGCGGCGAAATGATCCAATGGGGCAAGCAGGACATCGTGTTCGCCGGCGGCGGCGAGGAGCTCGACTGGACCCTGTCGGTGCTGTTCGACGCCATGAACGCCATGTCGTCCGACTTCAACGATCGTCCCGAAGTGGCAAGCCGCGCCTATGACGTCGCCCGCGACGGCTTCGTCATCGCCGGCGGCGCCGGCGTGGTGGTGCTCGAGGAGCTTGAGCATGCAAAGGCCCGCGGCGCCCGCATCTATGGCGAGCTCGTCGGCTACGGCGCCACCTCGGACGGCTACGACATGGTGCAGCCTTCTGGCGAAGGAGCCGCGCGCTGCATGCGCCTCGCCATGCACAACGTCGACGGCATCGACTACATCAACCCGCATGCCACCTCGACCCCGATCGGCGACGTCAGGGAGATCGAGGCGATCCGCGAGGTGTTCGGCGACAAGGCGCCCCCGATCAGCGCCACCAAGTCGCTCACCGGCCATTCGCTCGGCGCAGCCGGCGCGCATGAAGCGATTTATTCGCTGTTGATGATGAACAACGGCTTCATTTGCGAGTCCGCCAATATCGAGACCATCGATCCGGCGGTGTCCGACATGCCGATCGTGCGCAAGCGTCAGGACAATGTCGACATCGACTGCGTCATGTCCAACAGCTTCGGCTTCGGCGGCACCAACGCCACGCTCGTTTTCCGCCGATTTAACGGCTAGCCAAGGAAGGCCCGAGACTTCACCCCTAACCAGAGTAAGTGACATGACAACAACAAGAGACATCGCAGAGCCCGGACCGTTGATGAAGGGCAAGAGGGGGCTGGTGATGGGCGTCGCCAACGACCGCTCGATTGCCTGGGGCATCGCGCGCGTGCTGCACGGCCAGGGTGCCGAGCTTGCCTTCAGCTATCAGGGCGGTGCTTTCGGCCGCCGCGCCGTGCCGCTCGCCCAATCCATCGGCGCCCCGATCATCGAGGAGGCCGACGTCGGGGATCTGGCCAGCGTCAAGCGCGTGTTCGACGTGATCGGAAAGAAGTGGGGATCGCTCGATTTCGTCGTGCACGCGCTGGCGTTCTCCGACCGCAACGAGCTGAAGGGTCGCTATTGCGATACCACCCGCGCCAATTTCGAGCACACGATGGTGATCTCCTGCTTCTCCTTCACCGAGATCGCCAAGACCGCTTCGCAGCTGATGCCGCAAGGCGGCTCGCTGCTTACGCTTACCTATGGCGGCTCGACGCGGGTGGTCCCCTGCTACAACGTCATGGGCGTGGCCAAGGCGGCGCTGGAGGCAAGCGTGCGCTATCTCGCTTCGGATTTCGGCCCGCAAGGGATCAGGGTGAATGCGCTGTCGGCGGGGCCGATGCGGACGCTCGCCGGCGCCGGCATCTCCGACGCCCGCACGCTGTTCCACTTCCAGCAGCGCCATGCGCCGATGCATCGTTCTCCGACGCTGGATGAGGTGGGCGGTGCGGCCCTCTATCTTCTGTCCGATCTTTCCGCGGCGGTCACCGGAGAGATCCATTTCGTCGACTGCGGCTACTCGACCATTTCCATGCCGAGCCTGATGGCGCTAAAGACCATGGAAGGCGACAAGGAGCCGGATTCGCCGCCCGAGAAGGCGCCGCGCGAGGCCGCGCAGTAAAGCTTGTTAAATCAATATGTTGGAGGATCGTTGTCGATGGCTCAGCTTGTCGTTTTGATCTGTCTTTTGTCCAAGCCGACGGAATGCTCCGAGAAACCAGTTCCTGGCGCCACGGCCCCTGACGTGGTGAGCTGCCTCCACACCGCAGGCGACAAGGCCGACGAATGGCAGAAGATCAACCACGAATATTTCGTCATCGGCTGGCGTTGCGAGAAGCAGAAATAGCCCCGAAAAATAATGGCCGGGACGAGCCCGGCCATGACGCAATCGATTTGGAGACTGCCGAGTTCTAGCTCGCTTCGGCCTTTTGCAGCGCGCGGCCAGTGGACTGATCCACCACCTTCATCGACAGCCTGACCTTGCCGCGATCGTCGAAGCCGAGCAGCTTCACCCACACCATGTCGCCTTCCTTGACCACGTCGGTCACGGCCTTCGGGCGGCCTTCGACCAATTGCGAGATGTGCACGAGACCGTCCTTGGCGCCGAAGAAGTTCACGAAGGCGCCGAACTCCATCACCTTGACCACCTTGCCGTGATAGATCTCGCCGACCTCGGGCTCGGCGGCGATGCCCTTGATGCGGGAGATGGCGGCGCGGATCGACTCGGCATTGGCCGAGGCGATCTTGACGGTGCCGTCGTCGGAGATGTCGATCTTGGCGCCTGACTCGGCAACGATCTCGCGGATCACCGAGCCGCCAGAGCCGATCACCTCGCGGATCTTGTCGACCGGGATGTGGATCGTCTCGATGCGCGGCGCATATTCGCCGAGTTCCGGCCGCGCCTCGTTCAGCGCCTTGTTCATTTCGCCGAGAATATGCATGCGGCCCTCGCGCGCCTGATCGAGCGCGACCTTCATGATCTCCTCGGTGATACCGGTGATCTTGATGTCCATCTGCAGCGAGGTGACGCCGTCCGACGTGCCGGCCACCTTGAAGTCCATGTCGCCGAGATGGTCCTCATCGCCGAGAATGTCGGAGAGAACGGCGAAGTCGGCGTCCTCCTTGATCAGTCCCATGGCGATGCCGGCCACCGGCCGGCGCAAGGGAATGCCCGCATCCATCATGGCGAGCGAAGAGCCGCACACCGTGGCCATCGAGGACGAGCCGTTCGAACTCGGTGATCTCGGAGACGACGCGGATGGTGTAGGGGAAGGTCTCGCGATCCGGAAGAATCGGGTGGATCGCCCGCCAGGCGAGCTTGCCGTGGCCGATTTCGCGGCGTCCCGGCGAGCCCATGCGGCCGACCTCGCCCACCGAATAAGGTGGGAAATTATAATGCAGCAGGAAGGTCTCCTTATACGTGCCCTCGAGCGCATCGATATATTGCTCGTCCTCGCCGGTGCCGAGCGTCGACACCACCAGCGCCTGGGTTTCGCCCCTGGTGAACAGCGCGCTGCCGTGCGTGCGGGGAAGGATGCCAACCTCGCAAACGATGGGACGGACGGTGGTGAGATCGCGCCCGTCGATGCGGTGCTTGGTCGAGAGGATGCTCGAGCGGACCACGTCCTTCTCCAGCTCCTTGAAAGCGCTTCCTGCTTTCCCGATAGCCGCGACATCGGCGCCTTCCGGCGCGAGCACGCCGACCACCTTCTCCTTGATCTCGGCCACGCGATCGCGGCGCTCATGCTTGGCGGCGATCTTATAGGCCTCGCGCAACTCCTCTTCGGCGACCTCCTTGGCCTTGGCGGCGAGCTCCTCTGCGCTCGTGTCGACCTTCAATTCCCACGGCTCCTTGGCCGCACGCTCGGCGAGCTTGACGACGGCGTCGAGCACCGGCTGGAAGTGCTTCTGGCCGTACATCACGGCGCCGAGCATCACGTCCTCGGGCAGCTCCTTGGCCTCGGACTCGACCATGAGCACGGCGTCGGCGGTGCCGGCGACCACGAGGTCGAGGGTGCTTTCGCGCATCTCGTCGATCATCGGATTGAGGGCATATTTGCCGGCGATATAGCCGACGCGCGCCGCGCCGATCGGACCCAAGAAGGGAATGCCCGAGAGTGTGAGCGCGGCCGAGGTGGCGATCATGGCCACGATGTCAGGATCGTTCTCCATGTCGTGCGAGAGCACGGTGGCGATCACCTGGGTCTCGTTCCTGAAGCCGCTGGCAAAGAGCGGCCTGATCGGGCGGTCGATGAGGCGCGAGGTCAGCGTCTCCTTTTCGGTGGGGCGCCCCTCGCGCTTGAAATAGCCGCCGGGGATCTTGCCCGCGGCGAAGGTCTTTTCCTGGTAGTTCACGGTCAGCGGGAAAAAGTCGATGCCCGACTTGGGCTCCTTGGCGGCCGTGGCAGTGGCGAGCACCGATGTGCCGCCATATTGGGCGAGAACGGCGCCGTCCGCTTGACGGGCGATGCGGCCGGTTTCTAACCTGAGCGGTCGGCCCGCCCATTCGATTTCTACGACGTGCTTATGCAGCATGGTGATGTCTCATACATACAGGGAATGGTTGCGCCCGGGCAGGCCCCCTGAAGGCGAAGGCTCGGGTCGATATGTTTTGAAGATCCACCGGCACGGCGGTGAGCGTCTCGCATCACCGGCGAATGCCCAGGCGGTTGATGAGCTTTTGATACCGATCCTCATCCGCTGCCTTGACGTAGTCGAGCAACCGGCGCCGCTGGCTAACCATCTTCAACAGCCCGCGCCGTGAATGGTTGTCCTTGTTATGCGTCTTGAAATGATCGGTAAGATTGGTGATCCGTTCGGTGAGGATCGCCACTTGCACTTCCGGAGACCCGGTGTCGCCGGGCTTGGTCGCATAGTCTTTGATAAGCTCTTGCTTGCGCAAAGCGCTGATCGACATCGGATGAACTCCTTAAGATTGACGATGCCTATCCCGGCAGATTGAAGACCCGGGTTGGGCGCAGTTCGCCTTGGCTGACCTCACCGACCGCCACGAGTGCACCTCGCGACGTGGCGTAAACAGGCCCTTTGAGAATTGGAGCATCCCGGCCTCTTAACAGCACGGGTTGGCCTCTCTTGAGCCTGGCCGCGTCCTGCCCGCTGATGGCGAGCGCCGGGATGTCGTCCAGCGCCGTCTCCACGGGCTGCAATGCGCTCAAAAGCGCTTCGCGGCCGGCGGCACTATGTCCCAACTCCTCAAGCTTTGCCAGGGAAATCGAGCCTTCTTCGCCGAAGGGACCAACCCTTGTCCGGCGCAATTCCGTGACATGAGCAGCGGTCCCGAGCGCCACCCCGAGATCCCTGGCAAGGGCCCGCACGTAGGTGCCCTTGCCGCAGCGCGCCTCGATGACGCAATGGTCGGGGTCGGGCATGCCGACAATGGTCAGGCTTTCGATCAGGGCCGGCCGTGGGGCAAGCTCGAAATCCTCCTGCTCGCGGGCGAGGTCGTAGGCTCTGGCGCCTTCCACCTTCAGCGCCGAGTAGCGCGGCGGCACCTGGCTGATCTCGCCGACGAAGCGCGGAAGCGCCGCCTCGATCTCCTGCCGTGTCGGCCTCACCTCGCTCGTCGCTATGACGGCGCCCTCCGCATCGTCGGTGTCGGTGGCGGCGCCGAAGCGCACCGTGAAGAGGTATTGCTTGTTGCCCTCGACCGCAAACGGCACGGTCTTGGTGGCTTCGCCGAAGGCGATGGGGAGCACGCCGGTGGCGAGCGGGTCGAGCGTGCCGGCGTGTCCGGCCTTCTGCGCACCGTAGAGATGGCGCACCCGTGACACGGCTTGCGTCGAGGTCAGGCCTTGCGGCTTGTCGAACACGAGCCAGCCGTGAATGGGGGAACCTTTGCGCCGCCGCGCCATGTCGCTTCTGTCTTCCGGCTCGTCAGCCGTCGAGGTCGCGCGCGACTTTGGGCGAGGCGAGCAGCTCGTCGATCCGCTTCGAGGCGGCAAAGGAGGTGTCGATCTTGAATTTGAGCTCGGGCATGAATTTGAGGCTCACGCGCTGCGCGAGCTCGCCCCGGAGAAAGCGCTTGTGCTTCTCGAGATGAGCGACCACATCTTCGGCGCCGGTGCCGCCGAGCGGCAGCACATAGACCGTCGCGAGCTTCAGGTCCGGCGTCATGCGCACCTCTGACACGGTGAGCGAATATTGAGTGAGCACGTCGTCGACGATCTCGCCGCGGGCGAAGACCTCGGCGAGCGCGTGCCGGATCAGCTCGCCCACCTTCAATTGGCGCTGGCTTGGGGCGCGTCCCTTGTCGCGATTGGTCATGGCAATGCCTGAGGTCGTCGCTTAAAGCCAAGCGGCTTTACAGTGTGCGCTTGACGTGCTCGACCTCGAAGCACTCGATGACGTCGCCCTGGCGCATATCCTGGTAGCCTTCGAACGCCATGCCGCATTCCTGGCCGGCCACGACCTCTTTCACCTCGTCCTTGAAGCGCTTGAGCGTCGACAGCTTGCCCTCGTGCACCACCACATTGTCGCGAATGAGCCGGACTTGGGCGCCGCGCTCGACCTTGCCCTCGGTGACGCGGCAACCGGCCACCTTGCCGACCTTGGAGATGGTGAACACCTCCAGGATCTCGGCATTGCCGAGGAAGGTCTCGCGGCGGGTCGGCGCGAGCAGGCCTGACATGGCTTGCTTCACCTCGTCCACCAGGTCGTAAATCACGGCGTAGTAGCGGATCTCGACGCCGTCGCGCTCGGCCGCCTCGCGGGCCTGCGCGTTGGCGCGCACGTTGAAGCCGAGGATGACCGCGCCTGACGTTGCGGCGAGGCCGACGTCGGATTCGGTGATTCCGCCGACGCCATAGTGAATGATGCGAGCGCGGACCTCGTCGGTGCCGAGCTTGTCGAGCGCCGCGACGATGGCCTCGACCGAGCCTTGCACGTCGCCTTTGACCAGCAGCGTGAATTCCTTGGTGCCGGCGGCCTTCAGCTGGGTCATCATCTGCTCGAGAGAGCCGCGCTGACCGGCGACGGCCAAGCGCTTGCGCCGCTCGCGCAAGCGGTAATCGGTGATCTCCCGGGCGCGCGCCTCGTTCTCCACCACGGCAAACTGGTCGCCGGCCTCAGGCGCGCGAGTCGAAGCCGAGAACCTCGACCGGGACAGAAGGGCCGGCTTCCTTGACCTGCTCGCCGAGATCGTTGATCAGCGCGCGGACACGGCCGTAGGCCGACCCCGCCACCACCAGATCGCCGAGATGCAGCGTGCCGCGCTGGACGAGCGCGGTGCCCACCGGGCCGCGGCCGCGTTCGAGCTTGGCCTCGACGATCGACGCCCTCGGCCGGACGGTCCGGATTGGCGGTGAGCTCGAGCACTTCGGCCTGGAGCGCGATGGCCTCGAGCAGCTTGTCGAGGCCGGTCTTCTTCAGCGCCGACACCTCGATCTCGAGCGTGTCGCCGCCGAGGCTCTCCACCACGATCTCGTGGCTGCAGCAATTCGGTGCGGACGCGCTGCGGGTCGGCGCCTTGCTTGTCGATCTTGTTGATGGCGACGATCATGCGGCACGCCGGCCGCCTTGGCGTGATTGATGGCCTCAACCGTCTGCGGCTTGACGCCGTCATCGGCGGCCACCACGAGCACGACGATATCCGTCACCTGAGCGCCTCTGTGGCGCATGGCGGTGAACGCCTCGTGGCCCGGCGTGTCGAGGAAGGTGATCTTCTGGCCCGCCGGCGTCACCACCTGATAGGCGCCGATATGCTGGGTGATGCCGCCGGCTTCGCTGGCTCACCACGTTGGTCGCGCGGATGGCGTCGAGCAGCGAGGTCTTGCCGTGATCGACGTGGCCCATGATGGTGACCACCGGCGCGCGGGGCTGCGTGTCCTCGGCCAGATCCTCGGCGCCGATGAAACCTTCTTCCACATCGGCTTCCGACACGCGGCACGCGTATGGCCGAACTCCTCGGCGATGAGCTGAGCGGTATCGGCGTCGATCACGTCGGTGATCTTATGCATCTCGCCGTCTTTCATCAGGTCCTTGATGACGTCGACGCCGCGCTCGGCCATGCGGTTGGCAAGCTCCTGGATGGTGATCGCTTCAGGAATGACCACTTCGCGCTGAATTTTCAGCTGCGCCTGCGGACCAATGGTCTGCTTCTTCTGCCGCTCGCGATGCCGCTTCAGCGAGGCGAGGCTCCGCTGGCGCTGCTCCTCATCGAGCGCGTTGGTGATGGTCAGGCGGCCGCGGACCCGGCGCTCGTCGCCCGCGCGCGGCTTGACCGCTCGTCTCTTTCTTGGCTGGCGCGCCTCCTGGGTGCGAGGCGTCTTCGTCTTCCTCTTCCTTGACGACAAGACGCTTGCGGGCGACTCTCTTCGCCTTTGCGCCTGGCCTCGGCTTCGGCGCTCGTGCCGCGCCTCCTCCTTCTTCTGGCGCTCGAGCGCCTCGTCGTGCTCCTTGGCCTTGACCTCCTCGGTGACGACGGGTGCGCCGCGTCTTCCTTGGCCTTCTCGCGCTCTTGCGCCTCGCGCTGGCGCGCACTTGGCTCAAGGCCCTGAGGCGGCGCGTCCTTCTCCTCGTCGGAGAGCTGCGCGCAGCACCACGCCCGGACGGCGCTGCTCATCGTCGCGTTCACGCTTGGCAGGCGTCGGCTCGGGTGCTGCTGTGGCGACGCTTCGGCTTCGGCTCCTCTGCGCGGCTGAGCCGCAGGCGTGGCGCCGACCGCGCGGCGCTTCTTCTTCTCGACCAAAACGGACTTGGAGCGGCCGTGGCTGAAGCTCTGACGCACGTGGCCGGTCTCCACCGTCCGACGCACTTGAGCGTCATCTTGCGGCCGCCGCGAACGGTCTTGTCTTCAGTCTCGTTGATCTCGCTCATTCCTTGTCCGTGTCCGATCCATTTGGCTGGGCAAAGGCTGCGGCGCTGTCCCTTGCGGTAGCGCTCCGCGCGTGAAGCGCCGGCCAGGAAAGTTCGAGCCGCTCCGCCCTGGATCAGGGCTGCATGTATCACATTTTCTCGCCCTGATGCCAAACCCAATTCATCCGCGCTGAAAGGCGGCCATCGGGCCGGGCATCGTCGCCCCTTGCGGCGCGCCCGCAATTTGCCTTCGAGCTTGCGGCAGCCGTCCTCGGCCGCGTCGCTCGCATGGATGAGTGCGGCGACCTTGGCCTTGGCGATGGCCTCCTCGACCTTGGCGTTGCCGAACACCACTTCGCCGGCCTTGTTGGCCAGCGCGAGGCGCCAAGGGCGCCTTCGTCAAGCAGGCGGCACGACCGTCTCGGCAAGCCGCGGCGGAACCTCGACCGGCGCCTTGAGCGCCCTGGCAAAGACGTTGCGCCTGGCTGCTTCGGCGATCGCTGTCGCGGGCCGCCGTCACCCAGACGCCGCGGCCTGGAAGCTGGGCCTTGAAGTCCGGCACGATCTCGCCGTCGGGCGCAGGACGAAGCGGATCAGGCTCGTCCTTCGGCAGGCGCTCGCGCGTGAGCGCGCAGCGCCGGACGGTGTCCCCCGTCTCGCTCGTCTCAATCTGTGGCTCGGCAACGTCCTGCCGCAACGGCACTCATCCTCGAAAGTTTCTGGTGGCTCGCGCCGTTCATGACGCGGCGCCGCCGTCTTCGCCTCGCCTCTGCGCGCCCTCTTCGCCCTCCCTCATCGCCCTCGGCTTCGGGTTCGGCGCGAGATCGGCTTCCCTGATCCAGCCGGCCTTGACGCGGGCGGCGATGATCAGGTCCTCGACGTCCTGCTCGGTGAGGTCGAAGCCGTCGAGGATGCCCTCGTGGTGGATCGTCTCGCTCGTCCTTGCGCTCGTTCCAGCCGAGCAGATCGTCGGTGGCGCAGCCGGCGAGATCCTCCAGCGTCTTGACGCCGTTCTCGCCGAGCGCCACCAGCATCGGCGGCGTCACGCCCTCGACTCGGCGACTTCGTCTTCGACGCCGAGCTCGCGGCGCTTGTCGTCCAGCTCGGCCTTGCTGCTTGCTCGAGATATTCGCGGGCGCGCGTCTGAATCTCCTCCGCGGTGTCCTCGTCGAAGCCTTCGATCGCGGCGAGCTCGTTCAGCTCGACATAGGCCACCTCTTCGACTCGAGGCGAAGCCTTCCGAGGCCAGCAGCTGGGCGATCACCTCGTCGACGTCGAGCGCCTCCATGAACATCGCTCGGCGCTCGTCGAATTCCTCCTGGCGGCGCTCGGATTCCTCGGCCTCGGTCATGATGTCGATGTGCCAGCCGGTGAGCTGCGAGGCGAGGCGCACATTCTGGCCGCGGCGGCCGATGGCGAGCGAAAGCTGCTCGTCGGGCACCACGACCTCGATGCGCTCGGCGTCCTCGTCGAGCACGACCTTGGTGACTTCGGCCGGCGCAAGCGCATTGACGATGAAGGTCGCGGGATCGGGCGACCACGGAATGATGTCGATCTTCTCGCCCTGCAGCTCGTTCACCACCGCCTGCACGCGGCTGCCGCGCATGCCGACGCAGGCGCCGACCGGATCGATCGAGGTGTCCTTCGAGACCACGGCGATCTTGGCGCGGCTGCCGGGATCGCGCGCCACCGCCTTGATCTCGATGATGCCGTCGTAGATCTCCGGCACTTCCTGCGCGAACAGCTTGCGCCATGAACTCGGGATGCGTGCGCGACAGGAAGATCTGCGGGCCGCGCTGCTCGCGGCGCACGTCGTAGATATAGGCGCGGATGCGGTCGCCGTTGCGGAAGTTCTCGCGCGGCAGCAGTCTCGTCGCGGCGCACGATCGCCTTCGGCGCGGCCGAGATCGACGACCACGTTGCCGTACTCGACGCGCTTGACGATGCCGTTGACGATCTCGCCGATGCGGTCCTTGATATTCCTCGAATTGGCGCTCGCGCTCGGCATCGCGCACCTTCTGCACGATCACCTGCTTGGCGGTCTGCGCGGCGATGCGGCCGAAATCGATCGGGCGGCAGCGGCTCGGCGATGAAGTCGCCGACCTGCGCGGCCGGGTTGCGCGCGCTGCGCCTCGTCGAGCGCGATCTGCGTCGCCTCGTTCTCGACCGTTTCGACCACTTGCGAGCAGGCGCGCGAGACTGATCTCGCCGGTCTTGGGGTCGATCTCGGCCGATGTCGTTCTCGCTGCCATAGCGCGACCTGGCCGCGCGCTGGATCGCCTCTTCCATCGCCGCGATGACCACCTGGCGTTCGATCGATTTCTCGCGCGCGACCCACTCGTCGACGAGCTGTCCGCGATCGCCTGGGCGACGGCCTTGGTGCCCGCGTCGAACGGCGGCATCTCGAACACCCCCATCGGCCCGTTCCAGACGATGGTCCGGGCCGAGCTGAGAATCTCCGGCATAGCGGCGGGCCGTGTCGGGCCCGATGTCGAGCCCTGTAACCGTCGGGAATCTGGCCCGCGGCCACCACCTGCTTGCGGCAGTCGGGGCTGAAATCGTCGCCGCAGTGCGTGTCGACCGGCAGCACCAGCTTCGCCCCGCCGGCGGCCAGCAGTTCCCTGGCCAGGTCGACCTTGTCCGGCTCGACCTTGCTGCTGGCCGACCTTGCCGCCGCGGGCCAGTTCGAACGTGTAGGCCATCGCCCCGCCGATCAGCACGCGGTCGCAGATCCGCAGCAGGTTGCGGATCACCTCGATCTTGTCCGAAACCTTCGCGCCGCCGAGGATCGCCACGAACGGCCGCTCGCGGGTGGGCCAGCACGTCGGAGAGATACTGGATCTCCTTGGCCACCAGAAAGCCGACCACCCGGGGCTTGCCGGCCATCGCCTCGGGCACGGCGACCATCGAGGCGTCGTGGCGGTGGCAGGTGCCGAACGCGTCGTTGCAATAGATGTCGCCCAGCGCGGCCAGGTCGCGCGGCGAACTCGCGCGTCCCCCTTCTGCTCGCGCTTGTCGAAGCGGAGGTTTTCCAGCAGCAGCACCTCGCCGGGCTTGCAGGTGCCTTCGGCCTTGCGCCTCGGCGCGTCGTCGCCGACGATGTCGCGCTGGCCAACGTCGACCGGTCGCCGGCCAAGCAGTTCGCCGAGCCGCCGGCCGCGCGGGCCGCAGGCTGAACTGCCGGCTCGAAAGCCGTTCCCTTCGGGCCGGCCCAGATGGCTCATCAGCATCAACCGGCCGCCGCGGTCGAGCACCGACTCGATCGACGGCAGCGCCATGCGAATCCGCCGGTCGTCGGTGATCTGCCCCTGCGTCGTCCAGCGGCACGTTGAAGTCGACCCGCATCAGGACGGTCTTGCCGTCACGTCGACGTCGGCGATCGTCTTCTTGGCCATCGTCGTCTCGCTCGCGGCTCAGGGACAGTGATCTCACGGCTTCTTTTCCACCGCGATCGCCTCGAGCTTGTCGGGATGGGCCAGCAGCAACACGGGCTTGCCGTCGAGCGTCGCGCCGGCCAGCCCGTCAGCACGGCGCCGGAATTGAACTCGGTCGTGCCACGAGCCATCGTGGGCGACGATGTGCACCGAGCCGTCGGCCGCCGCCACCAGCCACTGGCCCGGCTGGCCCGGCACGAGATGCGCCGTGGCCAGCGGCTCGATCGGGCGTTCGTGCTCGCCGCAGGGCAGGTCCTGCTGCCAGGTGACCTCGCCCCCCTTGTCGGTCAATTGCAGGCCCACGAGCGAGCGATTGCCCGAGCCATCGACGGCCAGGCCGCAATATTCCTCCTTGCCGTCGCCGTCGAGATCGGCCGACAGCATGTGGGTGATGGCATGATCCGGGATAACGGATCGGCTGATCGGCCTGGCCGCCGAGTCGGATCGGCACCACGGTCCCCCCGTTGTGGGTGCACAGCAGCCGGCGCTTTCTCGACGGCGTCCGGGCCCGGTCACCGCCAGGTCGGTGACATTTTCGATTCCGGTTGTGCCACAGCCGCTTGCCGTCGAGCGACACGCCATGGACTCCCGCCGGCCCGAAGTAACCGACGTTCAATTCCAGCTGCCCGTTGCCGTCGAGATCGGCCGGCAGCACGTCGAAAATTTGGGCCGAGCCCTCTTCCGGATAGCTCAGCGAAAGCGTTTCCATTGGTCGTCGAACACGTGGAATTGGGCTGCCCGATCGCGCCGAGCAGCAAACAGCCGCTGGCCGTCTCTACCCACCGCGGTGCGCAGGAACGAGAACGGCGGCTTGTCCGGCACCAGATCCTTGTGGCGGGCCCCGGCTTGCCGTGCGCGCCGAGCTCCACGATCTCGTGCCACTCGTCGATGACGAGCATCCGCGGCGCTGCGCCGGCGGCTCCACGACCAGGATGTTGCCCGGCCCTTTGACATCTTCGGCGGTCCACAGCGGCCTGCAGCGTGAAGGTCTTGGGCTCGCTGCGCTCGGCAATTTTGGCCCGCGGGATTTCGATGGTCGGGTCCTGCCTCGACGCTCGCCGGCCGCAACCTTCTGCTGGTATTCCTTGAGCTTCGCCTCCCACGCCGCGGTGGCCTTTGGGCCAGGTCTTGCCCGCCAACAGGGCGTCGATCACCGGCGGCAGATTTTCCTCGATGTCGGCGTCCATCCCGACGTGCTGATACTGCACCCTACCGGCGGCCCCGAGGACGACCATCGCGGGAATGCCCTCGAACCGAAACTGCTCGTAGAGCGGCGTGGGCGTCGTCGAGCTTCGTGCGGGCCCAGGGCGGGTCGACCTTGATCTGCTTGCAGCGTCGCGACGATCGTCGATCGCTCACGTCGGGCGTGTCGACGCTTAGGGCCAGAAACCGGACCTTGTCGTTGCCGGCGTACTGCTTGCGGACCTCGTCCACGCCGGGCATCCCCTTGAGGCACCAGCCGCACCAGGTGGCCCAGAAATCGATGACCATAAC